>CAZJQQ010000010.1:0-179981 GCA_964548075.1 uncultured Clostridia bacterium
GTGTCAACGATGTCTTGGCACTCTTCGGTGTCAACAATGTCTTGGCACTCAAGAAGTAGTCAGTAACAGCTCGAGCTACGGACCACGGACTACTGACTAATCATAACTTATCGCTTCGACTGGATCGAGGTTGGCTGCGCGCATCGCCGGGTAAACTGCCCCGATGATCCCGCCCAGCACTCCAATCAGCGCGGCGATCAGCAGCCACTTGGGCTCCAGATCGACCATCAATCTGGTGTTCGCTTCGAGCCACAGCTTTCCGATCACCGCGGCAGCGAAGCCCAGCGCCACTCCCATCGCGCTGATCAACGCGGCCTCTTTCTCGATGGTCATCACAATGAATCGCTTCGATGCGCCCAGGCTTTTCAGGATACCGATCTCGCGCGTTCGCTCGATGATCGTCGTATACATCGCAAGCAGTATGACGAGCACGCTGATGATCAGGCCCAGTCCTATCACAACATTGAGAAAAATCTCCACCGGCGCCAGGCCTTGAGAATATAACGCAGGTATGTCGTTGGTTAGAATGACGTGATTGCCGGGATAATAATGTCTCAGTTGTTCTACCACCTGATCGGCAAGCTCCGGGCGCTCGCACTTGACCATTACGAACGTGCAGTTCTCCGCGCCGCCCAGTAGCTGCTGCATCGTGTGCAGCGGGATCTTCACTCGCGCCAGCACCGACGGCTCGTAGATACCGGCGATCGTGAACTCGTGCCCGAGTACCGTGACCTTGCTCCCGATTCCAAGAGGTTTTCCGTCAATGTCCTTTCCACTGTCGGCGTAGTACTGATCAACGATGGCTTCGTATTCCGTACCTGGCGCGCGCCCATCCCCGAGGCCTAGACCTTTTGAAAGCGTCAGATGCGTGGTATTGATGAAGCTTGCATAGTCCAGGCCGTCTACCATCTCGAAGCCGATCCCCGCGACGCTCCCCTGCACGTATTCACCGACCGCGGAGGTTGCCGCAACGCCTGTGATCGAGGGCTTGGGTTCGATGTCGGGATCATCGGCCGTAGGTTGAACGCCGTGAAGAATCGCATCAGCGTACCGCGCTTGCAGCATCAACGGATTGCCGGCCAGCGAGATATTACCGCCAGGCAGAAAGCGGACTTCCGCATCGACGCTCGACTGCCGGCGCGCAGCATCGTGCATCATGCCCCGGGCGAGCCCCACAAACAGGGTTACCAGTATGACTCCAAGCGCAACTCCAATGATACTAATGGCCGTGCGCAGCGGACGCTGGCTGATATTTGCGGCGATGAGGCTGTTCATTATCTGTTCGCGGGCTTGGGATCGTTCGGCTTGCGATGTGGTTCGGTCGTGGCCTTGCGCGGCGCATCCAGATTCATTTCTTCAAGCTTCTCAGTGTTCTCGAGACTGAACGTGGTGATGGGCAGCTCGACGTTTACCTCAACCGTCTCGAAAACGAGCCTCAAGTCCAGCCGGTAGCCGTCGTTGCGTCGGTCGATGATAACGCGGCCGGGCAAGGCAGAACTGCTGTTTGGAACTGTGAACCAGTTTGAATATGTAACGTCGCCGGCTAGCTTGCCGACACCATTCTCGAAGGTCTGCTGGCGCACCAGAGGAGTGCCCGTCTGGCTCCGGTCAAACCAGAATTTGCGGCGCAGTTTGAGATGACCCTTTTCGTCGCGTTCCAGCACGTATACAACGTAGTAGCTTCGCTCGACAAGACGGTTCTTCTTACCGGGACGAGTGTCTGCCTCTGCCTGCCGGACCTCCTCGCGAAAAGCGTTAGGGCGGTCGCTCTCGATGACGGGCTTGATTAGAAACGAATCGGTGATGTGTTGTGGCCTCATATTGACGAGCCCACCCGCCTTGGTTAGCTGGGCGTCCCTGGTCTCTTTGATCTCGGCAGCGTTCATCCGCTCAATATCGGTCAAGTTGCTGCCGTAAATGAAGCGCCGCTTGTCTTGTGGACGATACATGGCGAGCTTGAACCTTTGCCCGTCGCTTACCATCTCAGCTACCTTTGCGCCGATGAAAGTCACGTTCATCCGCGTCTCTTCTGGACGCTTGAATCGAATCAACCCGGTTGCCTGCGGGAACTCGTCCGCCTTCGCTCCGTCGCCGGTGAAGTAATTCCAGACAGTTACGTCGGTTTGTGCCGAAAAAGTTTTAATCTGACCGTGGGCGTTGATTCGATCTATGAGTTGGTCGGTTGTCAGAGGCTGGTTGACCGGGAGCAGTTCGTTCACGTTCACCCTGCGGACGCACGCCGACCCGCCCAGAGCGGCCACCGCAATCAACGCGAACAAAAAGAATCTAGTGCTCTTCATGCCGAACAGGTTGCTAAACATTTCAGTGCTGTATCCGGAGGCCGTCGCTAACCGCGCAAGCCTCAAGCTAACAAAGTATTCAAACGCTTGTCAACGAGGGTCCCCGGGCTCGATTCCGTTGCAGCCGTGATGTCAGAGCCTTTACTATTCTTCTCAGGAGTCGAATATGCCGAGACTTAAGAGGTCGACGGTCGCAGGCGAGCAGCCGGGCAGCTTGTTTGATGAGTCCGAGCAACCGGGCGCCGGCGCGAGCGACGATGAATCAAGTGACCGGCCGCTCGCTGACCGGATGCGGCCACGTACACTCAATGAACTGGTTGGCCAGCAGAAGATAGTTGGGCCGGGACGCGCTCTGCGCAAGATGATCGAAGAGGACCGCTTGCAGTCACTCATCTTCTGGGGCCCGCCGGGGACAGGCAAGACCACTCTGGCACGCATCATCGCCGATCAAACCGCCGCGCGTTTTGTGTCCTTCAGCGCGGTATCGGCCGGAATTCGCGAAGTGCGCGCGGTCATGTCCGAAGCCGACGAGTACCGCCGCCGGCTCGGGAAGAGAACAGTTGTGTTCATAGACGAAATACACCGCTTCAACAAGGCTCAACAAGACGCGTTTCTGCACTATGTCGAAAGCGGCGGGATAACCTTGATCGGCGCCACAACGGAGAACCCTTCCTTCGAGGTCAACTCGGCGCTGCTATCGCGGTCAAAGGTTTTCGTGCTTGAGCCGCTAACGACCGATGACATCGTAGCTATCCTCCGGCGAGCGCTCGCCGACACGGCTCACGGCCTCGGAGATTTGCGCATCGATCTCGTCGAAGAGGTCCTGCGGGCGATCGCGGTCTATGCGTCGGGAGATGCGCGAGTTGCGCTCAACACGCTCGAGCTGGCGGTTTCTATCGCGGAAGTCGATACCATCGGCGCGAGGGTCATCACCGATGAGGTGCTTCGCGAAGCGATGCAGCGCGCCGCGATCAGATACGACAAAGCCGGCGAAGAACATTTCAACCTGATCTCGGCCTTCATCAAATCGATCCGCAACTCGGACGCTGACGCAGCCGTCTATTGGCTGGCGCGAATGGTCGAAGGCGGCGAGGACCCGCTCTACATCGCTCGCCGGCTGGTGGTTCTCGCGTCCGAGGACGTTGGACTGGCGGACCCTATGGCGTTGGTCGAAGCGATCGCGGCGATGCAGGCGGCTCATTTCGTCGGGTTTCCTGAAGCCAAACTCGCCTTGACGCAGGCGACTCTTTACCTGGCAACAGCCCCCAAATCGAATTCGGTGCTAGAGACGTATATGGCAGCGCAAAAGGACGCGGTTGAAACCGAACGCGAACCGGTGCCTCTGCACTTGCGAAACGCTGCGACGGGATTGATGAAGCGATTCGGATACGGCGAGGGCTACCAGTATGCGCACGAGTTTGAGTCAGGCAAGGCCGAGGACATGAACTGCTTGCCGGAAGGCTTGAAAGGGCGGAAATACTACAATCCCTCGAAGCGCGATCGAAAGGCATAAGTGCATGGAGTTCAGGCTTTAGCCTGGCAGTGCGTCGATCAGTCACTGCACTTAGCAGGCGGAAGCCTGAACTCTATGCCGTTCGGTTCGAGGAGACCAGTCATGGTTGAAGTCATTTGATTACGCGTAATGCCGGGCGTACTATTCACGCGTCTGGTATTTCGAGGTGACGATCCTATGTTCTGCCCGACGTGCGGAAGAGATAACCTGAATGAGCAAAAGTTCTGCGCTTCTTGCGGGACCAATCTGGAAGCTGTTTCGCAAGTGCTCTCCGGAACCGGAACCGATTTCTTTACCAGAATAGACGCTGGGCTCGATCAATTCATAGCCAAGTACGCCGAACATGTGTTTAGGGATGCTCCATCCAAAGCTACGGATCGAAGTGTGAGCAACTCGTGGAAGCTTCTTGGCAGAGGCGTTCTGACGTCATTTGTCGATCTGTTCTTATCCCTCGTTATTTGGAATGTCTTCACAGTCAGGTTCAATATCCTCTTCTTCTCGACGCCGTTCAGACTACTCTCCGAGCGCAGCGCACGCTTGAAGAACTTGAGCGGGCGGATTGACACGGACAAACCTCTCAGGCTGCCTGAGCCAGCGCCGAACCAGTGGTTACCCGGCGTGGCGCCGAGCGTCAGCGAGCACACAACTGAACATCTACAGGAGTATCGATCGCCGACCCAACGGTCATCATCCGATGAGAACTAGGACTGTTGCGATGAAACTGCGAGTCGAGGATTCACCGGTCAGCATTGGGCTACGCGCGAAAACGGGACGTGCCATCGCAGTCGTCCTGGGCGGCCGGGTTGATGCGCCGAAGGTATTGAAGCGAGTGGAACTGAAGCTTGCCGATCCGGCGTTCCCGGAGACCAGCCAGCCTTATCACGAAGTCCTGGACCTGCCCTGGGAAAAAGCTCAGATGGCGGTGCGGACGATCGCTTCAAGAATCGAGAAGCTTGCGTCAAGAGAGCTTGCCCGGCTGGTCCGAGAAGCTCAGGCTGAAGGCGCGATCGTCTGCGGAGTCGGAATAGTCGGCGCGGGCGATCGAAATCTCGAAAAGATCGGCAGCACACACATCCGAGCGCACGCGGCCGAGGGTGTGCTGTTCCGGGAGGTCCTCGAAGTTGGCGCGGCGGCGAACGGGCTGCCGAATCGACGGTTCGATGAGCGGAGCCTGGATGCAATTGCTGAGTTGGAACTGAAGCTCCCGATTGCGAGGATCAAGGCGCAGCTTGCGGAGATGGGCCGCTCGGCGGGGAGTCCCTGGCGAGCAGACGAGAAGACCGCGGCTACGGCTGCGTGGCTGGCTCTGGCGGCGATGCGGCGTGAATGACGAAACAGACCATCTATGAGCAAGCCGCGTTGTAGTATCCAGTCATTGTTGGGCGGCATGGCGCGGGACGTCGACTATCATAATTCGTCATGAAAGGCGCGACGGT
Organism: uncultured Clostridia bacterium; assembly: GCA_964548075.1. Taxonomy (GTDB): domain Bacteria; phylum Acidobacteriota; class Blastocatellia; order UBA7656; family UBA7656; genus Onstottus_A. Next base: position 5,250 of record CAZJQQ010000010.1, read on the forward strand.
TGTAAGAAATGATTTCGCGAAGAGGTGATATGACGAATGTCGCTTTGCAATGGACTGCAAGTAGTCTAAACTGCTTCTGACAAAACCTTGAGGCCCTGACTCTGATACGCTGGTCACTATGTCAACAACTCCCATCAGAAGGCGGGTGAAGTTCGACCGCGCGGAATTAACAGTAGAAGCGGCAGGGAAGTGTCGTGTGAGGGTGACGCTGACGCTTGGGCAGCTCATCTTTCAGGCAAGTGCTGAGGCCGCCTCCGTCGAAGGCACCGGTCCCTTGAAAGCGGCTGCAGCAGCCACTTTGGAGGCGGTGCGAGGCGCAGGCGCGAACAAGTTTGCCTGCTCGTTGGCGGACCTCGATCACGTGAACGCTCTCGGTAAGGATCTGATCGCGGTTCTCGTGGATATCAGGTTTGAGGGGCGAGATGTCCAGGTGTTCGGGAGTTGCCAGATCGCCGGTAGCGAAATCGACTGCACGGTGAAGGCTGCGCTCAACGCTACGAATCGAGTGTTTGAGCTGGCGATGAGAGAGTGAGTTATTTTCCATTTGTCATTTTTCATTTGCCATTTGTCATTGGCAAGGATCAGTTCCGATCAGACACCTCCCGGCAGCAAGAAACGCGCGACTTCTCTCCCGCCAATAACAAATGACAAATGACAAATCACAAGTGACAAATAAGTTCGGATCAGCCTTCTTGCGATTTGACAGCGTCTCATCAACTAATGATGTGGCGAGAGAGCTGGCCGCGTCCGGCGCAAGCGAGGGACTCTGCGTCATTGCGCGCGAGCAAACGGCGGGGCGGGGACGCCAGGGGCGTTCCTGGTCGTCGCCTCCAGGCGAAGGGCTCTACTTGTCAGTGATCCTCCGTCCTCAGGTCAATGCCTCGGGCTCGGCGATGATCACCCTCGCCGCAGCGGTTGCCGTCGCCGAAACGCTAAGGCTGGATTTCCAAGCCGCCGCCGACATCAAGTGGCCGAACGACGTTTTGGTGAGGGGCCGCAAGATTTGCGGAATCCTGGTCGAGGCGGCGATTGAAGGCGACCGGCTCCAGTACGCCGTGATGGGAATCGGGGTGAACATTGCACAGCGCTCCTTTCATGATCAGATCGGCGACAGCGCGACGTCTCTTCTGCTCGAAACTGGCCGGGTGGTCTTGCCGGAGGATTTCGTGGAAGCCATGCTTCCGCGGCTTGAACACTGGTACGCGGCTGCGATGTCGCGGCCCGCTCGAGTTATCGGGCGATGGGAGGAGCTCTCGGCGTCCGCTCATGACTGCCTGGTTCGGGTCGAATCCTCGGACGGCGCGGTCGAGGGCGTTACTCGGGGCCTCACAGCAATCGGAGCCTTGATAGTAGAGCTGGCAAACGGCGAGCGACGCGAGATCGTCTCCGGCGAGGTGAAGGTCAGGGCGGTGAGCGCGTAGAGACGATCTCAAACTGGGAAGGTCAGAAGAGAGTGAATTATGCTGTTAGTTCTTGACGTGGGAAACACCAACACGACGCTCGGCGTTTACGAAGGGACAACGCTCACGCATAGCTGGCGGCTGACCTCTGAGCGGCAGCGAACCGTGGACGAATACGGCATAATGTGCCGGACGCTTCTTCAACTGGCCGGGCTTGATTCTTCTGCCATCAACGGCATCGCGATCTCGTCCGTTGTGCCTCCGCTGGATTTCACACTGTACAAGATGGCGGAGGTTTATTTTCACATCCAACCGCTGTTCGTCACTGCGGCCAACGCGGGAATACCGGTGCTCTACGACGATCCCCGCGAGGTTGGAGCAGACCGTATCGTCAACGCGGTTGCGGCGCTTTCCCGCTATGGCAGCCCCTGCATTGTAGTCGACTTCGGCACAGCCACGACTTTCGACGCGATCTCGCGAACCGGTGAGTACCTGGGTGGGATCATTTATCCGGGCATCCAGATTTCAGCGGACGCGTTGTTCCAGCGCGCCGCGAGATTGCGCAACACCGAGATACGCCGGCCCGAGCGGTTGATAGGCACCAATCCCACCACCAGCATTCAATCCGGACTGTACTACGGCAATATTGCTCTTGTGGACGGGGTGCTCAAGAAAATGGTTGAAGAGCTGGGCCCGGATACGCGGGTAGTTGCAACGGGCGGCCTGGCGCCGCTGATCAGCAGAGGCTCCGCGTTGATCGAAAAAGTAGACGCGGATATCACTCTCGAGGGATTAAGGATAATCTACGACCGCCACGCCGGTGCAACTCCCGCGTAGCGAACAAACCACAGAAGAAACCGCAGAGGACCGGAGATTTTCCATTTTTTATTTTCCATTTTTCATTTGCCATTGAAGAAACGTTGCCTCGATCAAATCCGGGTAACAATAAAAAATGACAAATGGAAAATGGAAAATGGAAAATCTCCGGTCCTCTGCGGTTAGTTGTCTTCCAGCTCTACACCGAAAGACTTACTGGAACAGAGGTCCCGCCATTCGGGTTCTTCACTGTCACCGAGTGCGTCGAGGGTGAAATGAAGATATCGCGCACCCTCTTGTTTCCGGGAGTGCTTCGAGCGCTCTTGGTAACCACCCAGAAATCGCCGCTCAGTTCCAAGGGGAACGTCTCGGTGCCGTCAACGGTCAAGGTCGCTCCGGTCACGACGTTCGACCCTGCGGCCTGGAATCGCAGCCCCCTCTTCCGGAACTCTAACCCAACAACTTTTGGAACGACCGTCTGCGCGAGACTGGTGCCTTTCAGCGGTATAAAGGTCAAAAGTGAGTCAGGATCGTTGCAGACTATCGTGAACCCGCTAGAAAAAACGCCAAGCGAGGTCGGTGAAAAGGTGATAGTCACAGTCTTCTTCTCGCCCTGTTTGATCGTTCCTGTGCCACCAGCGCTTACTGTAAACGGCGCGCGCGGTTGGAATATGCTTGCAATCACAAGGTCGGCTTCTCCGGTGTTCATGAGATCGAACATTATCGGAGTGGTGCTGAGCCCGAAATCAACGATCCCGACGCTTGTCACCAGATTTGGCACAGTAGCTACGGAGCCGATGCCCTTCAGGTCGACAGTGACGATGGGAGTAACCGGATCGTTGCTCTCAATTGCGAACGAGGCGGTTGTGGGCCCGGCGAATATTGGCGCGAAGCGCACACTCAGAGTTACGCTTTGCGTAGACGGGATTGTCAACGGAAGCGTGGGCTTATTGACAATCGTGAACTGTCCTCCTGGATCGCTGATTGACGAAATAACCAGGTTGTTGATGCCGCGATTTGTGATCGAAAGCGTCTTGGTATCCGTCTGTGTCACTCGCACTGACCCGAAGTCTATCGAAGTGGGGTCGACGACGATGACGGGGTTCACGGGAATTGGACTAGGCGGTGTCTGGGCGAAAGCAATGTTTGAAGCGGAGTTTCCGAAGTTATTGAAGGCCAACACGCGATAGAAATAAAGCGTGTCGGGCGAAACAGTGGTGTCGCTGAACGTGGTGACGTTCGGGCCGACTGCGGCGATCTCGCCAAACGTGAATGCGTCCAGGCTTCGCTCAATGCGGAATCCCTGTTCATCACCCGAGTTGTCCTGCCAAACCAGGTCGATCCGAGCCGGCGAAACAGCGGTCGCCACAAGATCGCTCGGCGCAATCGGCGATCGGGGGATCGATGGCGTGAGCGAAAAGGCAAAGTCGCCCGCATCGGTTCCGAATCCATCAACAACGATGAAGTAGGTATTTCCGGCAATCAGGTTTTGTAGAAGAGTCTCTGGAACGCCGACGCCACCCACGTCTCGACCGACGCAACCCGCAATTGTCGAGCAGTCCGTCGTGACGTATACCGACATGTCAAAGTCGGCGGCTGGGGTGACCGTCATATCGTAAACCTGAGTATCGCCGGGTATGAATTTGAAAACCACGTCCGCCCCCCGCGTTGATTGCGTCGACGTAAAGCAGGTTTGCCCGGGATCCACGTCGTTGGCCATTCCGAACGTGGTGCTGGAAGTGGAGAAAGGCAGTCTGCTGGTATCGATCACCGTCGCGGTTGCGCAAGTATCGTTGGAAGGTCTGCCTCGGCGCAGCGAAAAGTGGAAACCATTGGCGGCCGGGTCTGGAATCACGCTATCCACGATGATGAAATACTGCGTCCCGGCGTTCAACGTCGGCGTGAGAAACTCGCCGCCATCGAATCCCCTGGCATTCTTGCCCGCGACACATGTGCCTACAGGATTAGCGCAGTCGGTCACGATGTACAGGCTCAGGTCAAACCCTGACGTTGGCGCCGCGCCGATTGTATAGGTATCAGTCACGGCTGGAGTAAAGGAGTAGACCACGTCATTGCCGCCTCCCGGCGCGCAGCCGGTGAGCCCGGGGTCGATATTGTTAGTGGCGGTGGTAAGCGTCGAATCCTCCGCGAAGGGCAGAGCCGCGGGATTGATAGCCGTCGCCTGCGCACAGGTATCCCCCGAGAGCGGAGCAACGAGCGGCGCCGCCGAAGAAGCCCGTCCGGGTTTCATCAGACCGGCTGCAGCAAGGATGACCAGCAACATTAACGACAAACCGAGCGGCAATCGCACCCGGTTTGATTGGCGCGTGAGGTTAAAATTCGCGTTCATGACTAGCATCACTCCGTCCGAGGTTAGTCGCCCAAAGATTTGACTTGGCGCACACGCACTCAGCCAAAAAAGATTGGGCGTTTTGATCCAGCTCCTGCTGTTTCAAGTGAACGTGGGCTTGTGAGTGCCGAATTATATAGGAAATCAAAGTTGATCGTAAAGGAAGTAATTTGATTTGAGGATGTGGTCAGGCTGCGATTGCGGTTGCCCTGACGCGATCAAGCACCGCAACCAACTCGTCCACCTGCGCTGATGTGAAGAGTCCGTCGGGGCCTTGCGGCGTGATGTCGGTGAACGGGGACTCGTAGAGCAGTGACGCCTCCATCACGCCGTGCTCGGTTAAATGGTTGACTATAAGGTTCACGAATTCGATTTGGTTGGCGCCGAGGGCCTTTCCAGCAAGAAAGTCACCCAGCGCTTCTTTGGCCGCCTCTCGATCCAGGCCCACGAGCGAGCGTACGAAGAGACCAAGGCCTTGTGACGCTTCTTTGGCGCAATTGATTTCTTCGGGATCGCCGACACCACTGTCGGCAAGCATGCGCTCCAACTCCACAAGGTCGGTCCGAGTCAGAGCCCGGTTCATTCGCAGCTTCTGAATCGCGACGTGATCTTGATGCGCGCGGAGGAATGCCTGCGCCTTCGTGCGAAACTTTTCAAAGTCCCTGGCGGTGGCGAAGCCTGGAAACTCCACATCGGTCTCGGCACCCATCTCGTCTTCGAAGTCGGTGTAGATGGGTTTGCGCTGCTGCTTCTCGATCAGCTTGACCAGATCCCGCAGTCGCCGGCGCGCCGACTCCAGCAGTGGAGTGGTCACGTCCTGCCACCACTCGTCGGTCTGCACATCCTGAATCAATGTCATCTGATCACGCACCATGGGAATAGTCGACTTTTCCTCCAGCAGTCCGGCGATAGCGTTGACCTGGTCCCGCAAGCGCTCGAAAGAGGGCTCCACGCGCAAGAGTGCCAGCTGCAGATTGAGCATCAACAGATCAAATCGCTTTGCCTCTTCTGCTTCCGCTTCCAGTTCCGACGGTAGCCCGGCGACTTCGGTGGATAGTTCGGAGAACGCCTCTTCAGACAGGTCTATCCACGCTGCGGGCCTTGCGTACTTCTCGATCAGCCGTCGCTTTGGCCGAACGACGAAGTTCTCCAGGTTCATCGCAGCCACTTCGCCTTGGAGCAACTCCGCGATCGCGAAACGCAGTTCTGTCTCGTTGGTTGGTACGTACGTACCCGGAGACTGTTTGATTGTATTGCGAAGGGTCGCTAGGTCGAGCCTCTTCTCTAACTCTCCAATCATCTCCAAACGAGCTTTGAAGAGTCTCTTGCCCAAAGATTCGGCCAGCGCCCCTTCTGTTGTCTCGGGGTTTTGGCTGAAGAACTCCAGGTTCTGGCAATAGTCAAAGAGGTAGAAGAATCCCTTGTGCCGACCGGGTCCGAACAGGTCGGGGCACAACCGGGTGCCGCGTCCGACCATCTGCCAGAACTTGGTCTTGGAGCGCACCAGCTTGAAGAACACCAGGTTGACTACTTCAGGTATATCGATGCCGGTGTCGAGCATGTCTACTGAGATCGCGATGTGCGGCGCCTTCTCCTTATTCGAGAAGTTGTCGATCAGGCTTTGTGCGTATTCGGTCTCGAAGGTGATCACACGAGCGAACTCTCCCCTGAAGTGCGGATAGTTGACATCGAACCTTTCTGCAATGAAACGGGCGTGATCTTGATTCTTGGCAAAGACGATCGTCTTGCCCAGGCGGTCACCGCCCGCGACCGTAATCCCACGCGTCATCACGTGCGCCAGCACCTGATCAACCGTGTCTGAATTGAACAGCCATTTGTTGACCGCTTGCGCCTCCACGCGCTCGGGCACGTTGCCCTCGTCGTCCCATTCCAGCGCGTCCCATTGTTCCTTGTCGTCTTCCGAGAGATCGTCGTAGGTGATCCCTTCGCGTTGAAACTTGAGCGGCACAGACACCGCTTTCGGCGGCACAAGGAACCTGTCGCTGACCGCTTCTTCGAGTGAGTACGCGTCCGTGGGCACACCGTTCTCGAGGTCGAATAGGCTATAGGTGTTGCGATCCACCTCGTCCTTGGGGGTAGCCGTCAGACCTATGAGCAACGAATCGAAGTAGTCAAAGATTGCGCGATACTTCTGGAACACCGAGCGGTGTGCCTCGTCGATGATCACGAGATCGAAGTGACCCGAGCCAAAGCGACGTTGGCCGTCGCGGCTTTCGTCGATCAATCCCATCATCGTCGGGTACGTCGAAACAAAGACGCGCCCCTCGGCGTCTCTCTCGGTGACCAGATTCACAGGTAACGCGTCGGGCAGATGCCGCTTGAACGCATTGACAGCCTGGTTCACGAGCGCAACCCTGTCAGCGAGGAAGAGGACGCGCTTCGCCCAGTTGCACCGCATCAGCAAATCGCAGAGCGCAATCACCGTGCGCGTTTTGCCAGCGCCGGTGGCCATCACGACGAGCGCCTTGCGGTCGTGGTCTCGTTCGAAGGCTTCGGCAATGCGGCGAATGCTCCGCGTCTGGTAGAAGCGCTCAACGATCTCCGCGTTGATCTCAGTCTGCGCGAGCGGCTTGCGGCTGACGCGGCGCTGGATAACCAGTTCGAGCTCTGACTTCTTGTAAAAGCCCTGGACCGCGCGCGGCGGATAGTTGGCGTCGTCCCAAAGCCAGTGCTCATACCCGTTGGAGTAGAAGATCACCGGGCGCTGTCCGAATTGGCTTTCCAGGCAATCGGCGTAGAGCTTCGCCTGCTGCTGGCCGACACGCGGGTCGCGCCGCGTGCGCTTGGCTTCGACCAGCCCCAGCGGCTTTCCGTCATCACCCCACAAAACGTAATCGACGAAGCCCTTGCCCTCGCGGTTGGGCATGCCCGCGACTTCGAACTCCCGATCGCGAGGCTGATCAAGCGCCCAGCCCGATTCCTTCAACAAGAGGTCGATAAAGTAGTCGCGGGTCTCGGCTTCGGAATAGTCGTGAGTGTCGGGTTGCGCCTTGGCAGCTCTCTTCGCCTCAGCTACTTCTGCTCGCAGGCGCTTCAGCTCTTCATCCAGAGCAGCCTTGTCAGCAAGCAATACCGTCAGCTTTTCGTCTCGCTCGTGCAGGCTGGCTTCCAACCGCTGAAGCTGCTCGGTCGTCTGCCTGGGAATGGACGCCGATGTGGGCAGCGCGCCAGGATCGAAAGCCAGTCCCGGCGCCGGGCGATCGACTCGTGCATATGTCCGCGCAAACCAGTAGGCGAAGTGAAACAACTCGCTCACTGCAACCCGCGCGTCGGATTGCTGGATAGGGCGATGGCTATGGACGGCTTGATTGCCGAGCCGGTTGATGAGTCGCGCCTTGCTGAATACCGCGTCGCCGGTAACCACTTTGAAGGTCGGCTCGTGAATCAACGCGCTAAGACTGTCCTGATATGGAAGGTGTAATGAACTGTCATGCTTGTATGCCCAAGCTACGGCAAGCTCCAGCGCGCGCCTCGCGTAGAAGCAGGCCGCGCGCGCGTCCGGGTGCACCAGCGCCTCGGCCTTTGTGGCCGCCTCATGGACGTCGTGCCACCCTGCTTTGAGAAAGCCGAAGTTGTTCATCCTATAACGCTCGACTGAGCACATTCGTCGTTGAGCCTTAGAGCACTCGTACCTCGATGGCAGCGACCGGCTTATACACGATCTCCCTTTCCCTTAGAAGCCCGCTGCCGCGGATGTCTTGCTTTTAGCATCTGCAAAGGACTGATGGATACTGCCGGGGCCAAAGATCCGAGCCAGTCAACCCTGCCCAGAGTGCGCAAAACCTTTACCATCGAGGTCACGGTTGCGCCTTTCCCGGCCTCCAGATTCTTCACGACATTCAGCGCCACACCGGCCCGCCTGGCAAGCGTCCGTTGATCGATGTTCTGCCGAAGGCGAAGATCGCGCAATTGCTGCCCGAGTTCTTCCGCCCACTCAGATGGCGTTTTGTCACTTACCATCAAAAGCCCTTTTTAAGTACATTGATATCAACATCCTCTCCAATAGCCCTAGATGCGTCCACTGCTTTGAAGTTAGAAACCGTCATAGCGAGTTAATGTGCTGTTCGGCCTCTCTAATGATCTGGAGCACCGCGATGAAATCGGGAGGTTCTCCCAGGAACATCGGCCGCATCTTCTCGTAATCCTTGAACAGCTCATTCTCCCGGAACGTGGGCGGGCTTAGCCTTAGACTTCCGGGCCGCGCCGTCTCATAGTTAGCCGACCGGCTTGAGAAGAATCGGGTCTTGAACGTTGCAACCCGATCTAGAAGATCAAGCCGCGCCAAAGCAATATCCTTGCTGGCGTGGAGCCACAGCGCGGCGAAATCGGCATAGTGTCGCGCGTACCGGTCTGGAATTGGCTGATCGCCGGGCCGATGGAACGTCGAATGGAGGATCGTGGCCTTTTCCCAAAACGTCCGCTCGATTTCCAAAGACGTGACCGTGGTTTCAAGATCATCAAAGTCGTCAGCCGGCAGCACGTCTGCCAGGAGAGGTTTAATCCTATGTTCACCCGCAGGCCGCTGATCGGTGAGCGAACCAAATTCCAGTTTTACTATCGAAGCGATGTAAGCGCTTTGGTGTGACAACACTGATGGGTAGGCAAATAGCAGAGTGGGGGAGTTCGATGTCGGGTCAAGTTGATAGGTCACCCAATCACCGCCATCCGGCATTTGCCCCAACGAGGCACGGACAGTCGCTTCTACCGCAGGTCTGAATACACCTTCGGTTTGGTCCACGCATCGGGATTGGAGATCCTCCATGCGCTTGGTGCGCTGCGTTCGAGATGGCGCATCGTCAAGATCGCTTTCATTCCACCCTAGCAGCGCAGGAGAAACCGAGAGATCGATGTCTTCCGAGAATCGTTGTATCGCGCCGAATACTTTCGATAACGACGTCCCGCCCTTGAACACCAGATGTGGGCCGAGCTCGGGATTCTGAAAAACCCATCCCAGCATCCGGCAGACCCAGAAGTCCTTTTCGACTATCGTCTGGGATACGCCAAGCCTCTCGGCGGCCTCTTGCAGGTAAGGCGCGCGCTCTTCCGAAGACAATTGAGCGAACTGACTCATACGTTATCATCATCCTCCGCGATGAAACGCAACAACGGATGTGTCCAAGCGGGCGCAAGAGGTAGATCCTTGAGCAACTGCTTGCGGTCCTTGGGCGAAAGCAATGCGCGCAAATGTTTTACCCGGTCGCGCGTAGCGTGAACTTTGCCGAGATACCTCAAAGCTTGAATGACCAGGCCGCTGGCCCGTCCGGCGGCAGCCATGTTCCGCGGAGTGGTGCGCTTAAGAATGATCTCTTGCTTGCCAACCTTTACCTTTCTTGATGGACCGTCCGTGAGAAAGACAACCTTCATTGGCACTTGTTCAGAGAGCCGGAGCAGGTTCGCCGCGTAAGCGCCTGAAGGTTGCAGGCGGGTGCTGTCCCGACCGGCCACCGCTTTCGCGATTGCTTCAGCAGACGGCATCAGGACACCGAGCTTTGGGTGGGTCTTCGGATAGTCATATAGTCCGCGCGCGAGCCGCCGCAGAGTCCCTTTGGCCGCCAGTCGGGACAACACCTTATCCACCGCGTGTCGGCTGCCGAGGCTCAGAAAATCATTCGGGCTGAACACGGAACCCCTCCCGCTGCCATAAACCCTGCTTTTGATCTTATAATCAATGCTTTGCATCAGCTCTCCCGCGTGGGTTTTGTCAGAAAAACTAGCCACTTTTTCTGACAACGAAAGCTTACGCATTGGAGCGAAGCAAGGCAAGTCAACACATGCTGAGGGCACTACTGCCGATCTTCAATTGAACGTGATTGTCCCTGGCTTTTTGCCACAAAAGGTACCTTGTTTTTTGTGGCAAGAAACAAGGGCTGAAGTCTTGTTAAGCAGTTGCTTGCGTGGTTTCTTTGTCGGCCACCTGTAAGAAATTCTATACAGTTCTTCTTACAAACATAAAAGCAAATCACAGCTCACCCCGGAAGGCGCGATGCTGGAGCGAGGCAAAGAGCGCGTTCATCTCCGCCAGCGAAGCGCGGTGCGCAGTTTTCAGTTTCTCCACTCCAGCGACGCGGCGGCTGAAGTCGCGCTGCAATTCCACTGGTGGAAGCGGCATCGGCAGCTGACGCAACCCGGGGCCGCTGAAGTTTTGTTGTGCCGCTTGGCGGGATCGTTTCGCGACAATTGCGCGTATGGACGGCGCCATAAGCACAGCTCGGGCATAAACCGGTTCGAGCGTCTTCGCAAAACGCATCGTGATGAAATACGCGCCAGCGATACATGGGGGATCATCCGGTTGAATCAATGCGACTTTGCCAACGGTCGCCCCGGTCCGCGCGAAAATCAGATCGCCCGGATGAAGAGCATACCTCTCTCGATCCGCGTCTGAGACTGCTAGCCTTGGCATCTCAGCAAAATCGAGCGTCCCCGCCTCATTCAAGTCGGTAATCCGAACGATTCTCATTCCGTCCATGGAGTATGATTCATTGTAGAAGCGCGGCCCATATTGCTGAAACTTGAGCAGTCCGCCCAGCTTCGGATCAGGCCATCGCTTCGGGTTTGTCACCGGGTCGCCGAAGAGGTCGGTGAAGATGGCGTGAGTGAGTGTGTCGAGTTGGGCGAGTGCGGTCCGGCGCTTAGCCCGCAACGCCTCCGCCCGGTCCAGCACCTCTGCAATCCGCCGTTGCTCCGCCAGGGAGGGCAGGGGAAGCCGTAAGTTGCGACACCGGTCGATGTTCAGGTTTGAAATGTTCGTTGTCTGCTGCCCGCAGCTCCGGAGTATGGTTTGAATTCGGTCGGACCCAAACCATCTAAACAAGAAGCGCGGCTCTACCCTTGTGCGGTCAGGGCGAAGAACGGACACGAAGCCACCGAAACTGGCAGGCCAGGGAAGCTCTGGAATCCAGCAACACTTGCCGACAAGATTCCAGCTGTTCGCACTGGACACAAGGATGTCCCCAGTGCGAAGGAACTGGTCGGCGCGTTTCACGAATGCCTCGGCGACGGCCCATACATCAGAGCGGTCGAGTTCCGTTTGCACGTTCTTTGTTCGCATGCAGGCAACGGATCCAGGCGTGCCGACCGAAACCACATCATCCGGTTTGAAGTTGATGCCGCGGATAAACTCAGCGACCTCCCCGAGCGAGACTGTCCTCCAAGCGCTCATTACAGCATCCCCTCGAGATCCGTCATCCCCCTCTGAATCTCCGTCTCCAGTTTTGCAAGATCGGCGAGGATCTCCTGCGGCCGACGGTGCTGCACTTCTTCATGCACAACTTCCTTGTAGCGGTTCAGGCTGAGATCGTAGCCCTGTGCAACGAGGTCGGCTTTCGGCACGCGGAAACTCTGAGCGGTGCGCGGGCGCTTGCGCTCTTTGCGGTCGCGCTGCTGCCAGCGCGCGAGGATGTCGGGCAGGTTGTTCTTCGGGTGCTCATCGGTGCTGAGCGCATTGATCGGCACGGCGCCGAGCTTGTCGTCACTCAAGAGCGGCGTGCGCTTGTCGTCGAGTGACCAGCCATCGGCGTCGCAGTCGTAGAACCACACCTGATCGGTGCCGCCGGAGTTTGTCTTGGTAAACAACAGGATGGCTGTGGACACGCCGGCGTAAGGCTTGAACACGCCGCCGGGCAGCGAGATCACCGCATCGAGCTTCTGCTCTTCGATCAGCATCCGGCGCAGCTCCTTGTGCGCCTTGCTCGAACCAAAGAGCACGCCGTCGGGCACGATGACTGCTGCGCGTCCGCCGGGCTTCAACAGCCGCAGGAACAGCGCGACGAAGAGCAGCTCAGTCTTCTTAGTCTTGACGATCTGCAGGAGGTCCTTGGCGGTGTTCTCGTAGTCGAGCGAACCGGCAAACGGCGGATTGGCCAACACCAATGTGTAGCGCTCCTCTTCACCGGCGTGGTCCTGCGCGAGCGAGTCGCGGTAGCGGATGTCGGGGTTCTCGACGCCGTGCAAGAGCATGTTCATGCTGCCAATGCGCAACATGGTGTTGTCGAAGTCGAAACCGTGAAAGGCGTGATGATGAAAGTGCGCCTTCTGCTTTGAGTCGTGAAGGATCTCCGGGTAGTGCTCGCGCAGGTATTCACCGGTCGCTACGAGAAAGCCGCAAGTCCCGCAGGCGGGGTCGCAGATCACGTCCTTCGGATTTGGCGCGGTCATCTCGACCATGAGCCGGATGATGTGGCGCGGCGTGCGGAACTGTCCGTTCTGCCCAGCGGTGGCGATCTTGGCGAGCATGTATTCGTAGATGTCGCCCTTGGTGTCGCGATCATCCATCGGGACACCATCGAGCAGGTCCACCACCTTGGCCAGCAGCCCGGGCGCGGGGATGGTGAAGCGTGCGTCCTTCATGTGGTGCGCGTACGTGGAGTCGTCGCCGCCCAGCGTGCGCAAGAACGGGAAAACGTGCTCGCCTACTACCGTGTACATCTCGGCCGGCGCGAAGTGCTTGAAGCGCGACCAGCGCAGGTCGTCGTACGAGCGTTTCTTCGGGTCTTTGCCTTCGGGAAAGACGCGCCGCGCGATAGCCTTCTTCAGCCGGGCGGACTTGTTCTCTTCCAAGGTGTGCAAATCGTCGAGCCGTCGCAGGAAGAGCAGCTAGGTAATCTGCTCGATGACCTCAAGAGGGTTCGAGATGCCACCGGTCCAGAAGGCATTCCAGATGGAGTCGACTTGGTTTCGGATTTCGCCGCTGAGCATTGCAATTCCCTTGGGTCAGGCCCGTGCCCTCGTGGACGCGCCAACTATCTTCCGTCTAGCGTTGCAAACCAACTAATAAGGGTGTGCCCACCAGTTGAGTTTACAGTCTGGGTTAAGGCCGCGAGTAGGCTAGTCTACCCTTGATCCTTTGCGCTTTCCAAGACAAGTTCAGGCTCGTTTGACACTCTCGGAGCTGACTCATTACGATAAACGTCCAACTCTTACTCCAAGGGGTCTTTCCGATTGTCCACTCCCACAGATCAACTTCCATCAGACGAAAACCCGAGTCAGGAAATCGCTAGAGACAAAGAAGAACAAAGTGTCCAAGAACCGGAGCGGGTCCTCGCTTCGTTGTGGAACTATGCGCTCGTCGGCGTGGCGGCGGCGTTGCTACTCGGCTTGGTCGAGCTGATCGACTTGAATGTCCGACTCTCGCCGGTGTTTCAGTCGTTTACCGAGCGAGCAACCTTCTGTTCATACTTCAGCTTGAACATCACAGGCGGCCTGGTTGTCGGGTTGTTCGTGGGCCTCTTTATCCGTACGGCCTCGCTTTTGAAGACAGCCGCGGAGAGAGCGATTGCTAGAGCCCACAAGGTAAGGCCGGCTCACAAGCTCGTAGCCGGCGCGGGTGTTTCCGCGATTGCCGCTTTTCTTCTGAACCAGCAGCCGCAGATTCACGGACACGTCATCGAGATTATTCGTGAAGCCGAGAAGTTCGAATCTCTGACAGCCCCGCTCTTGAACCACGAAAGGTCAGCTTCATACCTCTTGCTGATGGCTGTCGTTGTCGGTTGCTCGGTGCTGTGGACGGCGACTCGCCGGCTGAGTTCTTTCGGCACGATCATACGAGTAGCCGGGGTCGCAAGCCTCGTGGTTTTCATCGCGTGCGCCTACTATGTCGATTCGCGTTTTGAGACGCCGCTATACGAAACTTCACTACATCGGTCGATGTTTCTGGTATGCATGGCTCTGAGCATGTCCCTGATTGTGGCGATCTTCTCGCGTCGGCCGCGTGGTCGATCGGCGCTCGCATCTACGCAAAGGAAAGCCGCGGGCGTACTCGTCGCCATCGTTCTGATTGCTTCGGTAGCTTTTACGTTTGTTAACTTTGATAAGGACCAAAACCTCAAGACGCAGCTTTTCTATCGGACAACCCAGGCCAGGCAGTACTTCAAGCTGGCGCAGTGGGCGTTGGACTTCGATCGCGATGGGTATTCCTCTTTTATTGGCGGCGGGGACTGCGATGATCGGCGCGCAGACATCAATCCGGGACGCGGCGAGATCGTTGGTGATGGCGTCGATCACAATTGCATCGGCGGCGTGCTGACTCAACAAGGCATCGCGGATTGGAAGCTCGAGCATAGTTCTCTTCACCAGCCGCCCGACGCGTCTTCTAAGCGGCTGAACGTGATCTATGTGTTCATCGACGCCCTCAGGGCTGATCACCTTAGCGCCTACGGATACGCCAGAAAGACGAGTCCCAACCTGGACAAGCTCGCGGCGCGGTCTGCGCTATTCGAGAACGCTTTCACGCCGGCGCCTAATACGTTTGAAGCGTTGCCCAAGTTTACGCAGGGGACGTACTGGGACGCGCATCTTGAAGGCTGGCCTGAGATCATGGCTCGCAACGGATACAACGCGCTTCTGTTTCCACGACGCATTTCAACCCTTCGCCGCCATGTGAAAGGAATGACAATAATCGACCCCGCCAAAGATGGCACGTTTGAAGGATCGATCAATTTAGCGATCGACGTGCTGGGTAGCGTGCCAAAGGATCGTCCATTTTGTGCGTACCTGTATTCGACGGACACGCACCGGCCTTACCGCCCGCACGAGGAGTTTCATTACGGCTCTTCGATCACTGATCTCTACGATGGCGAGATCTCCTATCTGGACTTCCATCTGGGCAGGCTGTTTGATTGGATGGAGAAGTCGGGAAGGATGGACGACACGATCGTTGTAATCATGGCCGACCACGGCGAATCGCTTGGCGAGCGAGGCGTCTTTAAGCATTCAACGCTGCTCTACAATGAACAAGCGCGGGTCCCGATGATCATCTACTCGCCGGGCTTGCCGGCGCGTTCGATCAAAGACTATGTCAGCACGATTGATCTCGGCCCGACGATGTTGAACGCAGTGGGCCTGGACTATCCAAAAGAATGTGCGGGAGTGAGCCTCGTGCCGTTGATGCGCGGCGAGCCGTTCACTCATCCTCCAGTGTACGGAGAACAGACGACTCAGGAGGTGTCGCCGTTTGTGCGGCCCGACCAATACGTGAGCCCGGAGCAGAAGAAGTACATGATCATCACTCAGGATGGATTCAAGCTGATCTACAACAGGGACCACTACAGTTTGGAGCTATTCGATCTCAAGACCGATCCGTCCGAGGTTCGGAATCTCTACGATCGCATGCCTGAGAAGGCCGCCGAGTTGAGGAACCGGTTGGGCCGGTTCATCGATGTGGTGACCGTGAGCAGGCCGTGGGACGCTGATGAGAGCCAGTATTTTTTTGGCCCGACAGGAGAGGTGCGCGAAGCGAAGTAGTTCCTGGGAGCGCAGGCATCCCTGCCTGCTGGTCTCACGCAAAGATTGCCTCGCAAACGAAAGATGTGAGTCGGGAAAGCAGGCAGGCAGGGATGCCTGCGCTCCCAGGTCAACTTCGCCGGAGCACTCGCGCGATCAGCCTTAAGTCATTGCGGCCAAGCTCACCGGTTATGATCAGCGTGATCACGTAGGCGACTGACAGGACGATGAGTTGGGCGATTATCAGAACCTTCGACGCAGGAGAGAAGAGAAGTGACGCAGCGTAGATGACTCCGGCGCACCCCGCAATTCGAACGGCCGATACGATAGACATCAAGGTACTGAACCTTCTCCGGAGATACGCGCACGCGAGGGCGGTTCCTGCCAGCATCGAGACGGTGGTCGCGGCTGCCGCTCCGGCGAGCCCGTGAGAGGGAATCAACAGCGCATTCAAGGCTGTGCTGAGAACGAGGGTGATCACCCCGAGCAGCAAAGATACTTTTGGTTGGCCGCTGGCGGAGATGATCGTCGTGACGACGTACAGAAGTCCGAAGAACAACATCCCGAACGCCACTATCTTCAAGGCCGGGCTCCCCGCTTGATATGTCTCGCGGTATATCACTCTCAGAACCCCGCTGGCACAAGACGAAAACAGAGTCGCAGTCAACGCCATTACCATGAGCGTGTAGCGCAGCGTGTTGGAAATATAACCTTGCGTTCGGGCGCGATCATCCGCGAAGGTCGATTGCGATACAAGCGGAAAGATAACGAACGTGACTGAGACGACTATCTGATAGGTGAGGTTGGCGATGTCAACGGCAGCGCTGTAGTAACCGGCGTTCTCGCTTGCGGTCCTCGCGTCGGGGGATGACAGCGCCTTGATCAGCATAAGGTCCACTCGCTGAAGCAACGTCAGCACAAAAGTGAACAGCAGAACGTAAGACTGAAACTTGAACAACTGTCCGGCTCGCGCCTCGCCTTTGCGATCACCCCCGCGCGCGATTATTGCTGAAAGGCAAAGCACACACCCGGCGGCCAGAGCGAACCCACTCACACTCCCGGTAACCCCAAACCCGAGCCACGCGAGCAAAACAATGAAGACCAGCTTCAGAGTCGAGTAGGTTATGTCGAGTCCGGCCTGAATACCGAATCTTTTGTTACCGTTGAAGTAACCCGTATAGACCGAGTAGAACGAATACGAGAGGGTTATCAGCGACGCGAGCCGAAGGTAGCCCGTCAAACGCGGATCGTTTAACAGCGACGCGACTACCGGGGCAAGCAGGAAGAATCCGAGGGTCGCCGCCCCGCCGACATATGCTTGCAACCCCAGCGCCTTCCATTTTATCGAGTCGGCCTTCTCCGGCTCCTGCGAGACGTACTTCGACACGGTCTGGTACGTGCCGGTGACAATGACCGCATTGATGATCGACACCGTGTTAATGACGACTCGGTAGATCCCGTAGTTCTCATCCGTGAGCAGATGCGCCAACGTGAACGCGATGCCGTAGCCGCTCAGCATGAACCAGATCTTGGCGGCGGTTATGTAGATCGCGCCTCGCCCGGCAATCGCAGCGGTATTATCCGTGGATGTTAGAGGCTTCGACTTCGACTCTTCTGTTGCCAATGGCGTCATTCTTCCTCAAGGCGCTGTTGATGACTCTGCAGTACCGCGAGCCGATCAGCGCCCAGTCATACGCTGCGGACGAACGGCGCGCGTTCTCGGCGATCTTCCGTTTCAAGATATCGCTGCCAAGAACAATGGACAGCTCTTCTCTTAGCATCCGGTCGTCGCCTTGTTCGAAGAGCAGTCCATTTTCGCCATCGACTATTGCTTCGGCAAGTCCTCCAACTCTAGAAGCGATTACTACGCGGCCGGCGGCCATCGCTTCGAGGCACACGACGGGCATTCCTTCAGACCGGCCATCGGCGAGCACTCGAGACGGAATCACCACGATGTCGCAAACCGAGAGAAGCTGCTCCCTTTCTGAAGCAACGATTCGGCCGATGAACCGCGTGTTCACAGAAAGCGCCCGCGACAGGCCTTCGAGTTCGTCGCGGCGTTCACCGTCACCTGCCACGATAAGGGACAGGTCATCCAACCCCTCCAACGCTTTCAACAAGACGTCGAGCCCCTTTATTTCAGTAAGCCGGCCGATGAACAGGATCGTACGCGGCGATGGCCTGGTGGCGATCGCTTCACCGAGCCTCGAAGGAACGCTGACGCCCATTGGTATCACTTCAACCTTGGTTGTTGCTTCCGGGCACAAAGCGATGAGTTTTCGCTTCAAGTCAGCGTTGACGGTCACGATTCGATCGCTGCCCTCGACTATGAACCGCGCGAGCCCTTCGCCTCCGCGCATTCGAGCTAGAAGATGAAACGCCCCTGAGTGCTCGACAACTACGTGCGGTTTCCCGAGTAACCGGCAGATCAAAGCGCCCACGAGCCCCGAAGGAACCATCCAGTGCGAACAGACCGCATCGGCTCGCAACGCTAATCTCATAGCGTGTGCAAAAAAACAAACCAACGACACCAGCGCAGCGAGCTTTACAAGCAGACTTCCGGACGTCAGATGATTCAGATCCTCGCCGGCCGTGAACGGGTCGAGCCTTCGCGGCAAGAGCGATCTGGAGCGAGTTAGCTTGAACGCATCGGGCGGCCATTGAACCGACGAGCGATCAGGCGGCGCAAGCACGGTGACATCGAAATCAACGGAAAGGCTCCGCGCGAAATTGCGAATGTAGCCGCACATCTCGTCGCTCGGCGAGCACGGAAAGGAACTTGTCAACAGCAGTAGAGTTGGCTTGTCGCTATGCTTCAAGGTGGTCGCCCTGGGAGCGCAGGCATCCGTGCCTGCCTATTTCTCGCGCAACACCAGGCGGGCAGGGATGCCTGCGCTCCCAGGGAGCGGCGGAGAATCGCCTGCGAACGTAGTTTCGAGCTATCAGAAAAAGTATCGCGGGCACGGCAGTGAGAGGATTGATGCCGGAGACTTCGTCGCCGTACACGGTCCTCACCGGAACGCTTTCAACCGCAAGCCCCGCCCGGCGCGCCGCGAAGAACATTTCGGTTGGGAAGCCGTAGCGATCGTAGAGGTCGTCGATCCGCAGGCATTTCAAAGCCTGATGATGAATCACCGTGTAGCCGCAGTGTGCGTCAAGATTGCCATTGAATGAGGCAGCGCGCCGAGCTAACCAGCTAAAGAATCGGTTGCCAATGTAACGCAGACGGGGCATGCCGCCGATGCTCTCTGAGTTCAGGAAGCGGTTTCCTTTTACGTATTCGACTCCGGTCAACGCGCGTTCGAGCAGCCGGAACAGGTCACGCCCATCCATCTGCCCGTCACCATCCATCACCGCGATCAAGTCAGCTCGAGTATTCAAGCAATGGCGATAACCTGTTTTTGTCGCCGCGCCCACGCCGGAATTGCGATCGTGTCTAAGCCTCGTCAGTCGTACATCGGCGACTCGAGAGAGAACCCCCCAGGTATCATCAGTGCTTCCGTCATCGACCGCAACGATGAGATCGACGAAGGAGGGCACTCGTTTGATTGCTCGCTCGATGTGCGCCTCTTCGTTGTGAACGGGCATCACAACGGCCACGCTTTGGTTCCGGTACATTATTGTCCTTTGCGATTCGAACTCTTCGTTGAGCCTCGGGATTGTATAACTCGCGCGCAACCCGCAAAGCAACTCGTGAGAAGTAGCGGCTCGATACCCATCGCCTATGTCAGGGGCGATGACCGGATCCATCTTCACGGAACGGTCGAAATGCTGGCTGCCGATGAACAGGCCCAATCTGAACCCGTGCAGATTGCTCGATCGCGAGAAAGATGGCTATATTGCGGAGAGGATACATGTCGAGATCAGCTGCTGACGCCCTTGCCGAGCAATCTGGAGAAGATAGATCTACAGCGCGGTTACGAATCGCTCGCATCGGCAGCGTGCGATCCGTTGCGATAGCCGCCTTTCTTGCCGGCGTGCTCGTAATGCTGTTGCATCGTCCGTTCAGCCAGGGCGAAGGGGGCGATACTGCGATCTATGACTATATTGCCCAATCCGTTTTGCGAGGCCAGGTGCCGTATCGGGATGTAGTGGATATCAAATGGCCGGGCGCCGCTCATCTGAGCGCGCTGGCGATGCTGGCCGGCAAGCCGCTGGGCATAAGAGATGTGATAGCAGTGCGGTTGCTACACCTCTTGCTCGTAGGCTTGCTATCTGCGCTCATCTTTCTCGTGACCCAGACGTATTTCCGAAGGCGCGATGCGGCGGTCATCGCCTTCCTGTTTCCGTTGATGCTGCCGCGCTTTGCGGATTGGATGGTTGCGGGCACTGAACCAAAGCTACCGCTTATGGTGTTCGGAATGCTGTCGCTGCTGCTGATCGCCAGAGACCAGCCATTCTGGGCAGGGCTCGCCTCGATGCTCGCGTGCCTCTGCTGGCAGCCCGGCTTGATGTTCACGGGCGTCACGGTCCTGATATTCTCGAGATATCTAACGAGTTGGCGCGACCTGCGAGCGATCAAGGCCCTGATCGGAGCGGTCATCCCGCTTGCGGTTACGCTGCTCTATTTTTCTTTGCGAGGTGCTGCTGATGATTTGTGGGCATGGACCATAACTTACAACGCCAGCGTGTTCGGGCCGGAGGCGAACCGCGGGGCGATAGCCTCCTTAGGCCACGTATGGAAGGTGATGAATCGGGTTCTACAAGCCGATGTGGTGGTCGTAGTCTTGAGCGTAATCGGGTTATTGATATTCGCGGCCGAACGAATCCGAGCAAAGCTCAAGGGCAGAGAGTCGTTCCGCTCGCCCGATTTATTCAGAGATGCGATTCTGATTCCTCCGGTCATTTACTTTGTATTTTGCTTGATCAATTTTCAGGCCGGCCCCGACCTGATTCCACTTATCCCCTTCATTGGGATCTTCGCCGCCAGACTCCTGGTCGAGACCGGAAGTCTAGTAAGCGCACGTCTCCAAAAGGCAAGGGCGCCGATCGTCACCTGGGCCGTCCTCGCAAGCCGGCTCGCAATCGGGTTGTTGATTGCTTTGGTCCTCGTTCGCGCCGCAAGCTACAAGCTGCAAGGCGGCACGCTACGCGATCAGGATAAAGCATTCAAAGTGATTTCAGACTTGCTAGGCCCGGATGACAAGATTTACGTACACGGCACGACCGAAATACTTGTGCTGCTTAACAGGCCGAATCTGAACCCATACGTCTTCTTGGATTGGGGGGCGGACGGATTCGCCGCCTTGCGCAAGGGCGGAGAGTTCAGAGCAATAATAGACGAGATGGAGTCTCAGGCTCCGAAGATCGTAGCCATTTCACGCCTGAAAGTTGTTTCGCATCGAGACGAATTCAAAGAATGGGTAGATGATAAGTATGAAAAATTAGAAGTACCCGGCTACGACGGCGTCTATCTACGCAAGCAGCAATGACCTGACACACCGACTCATACCGCGGCGATCCCTTTGCTCAGCACATACACATGCTCGCGCCCCCCGGCAATCGAGAAGGACTCCACTACGTGCGAGGCATATCCCGAAAAGAAATCAGCGAGGCTTGCTTCGGTGAAACGCAGGTTATGTTCGCCTACGCCCGGGTTGGTAAACAATCGGCCGAGCAGCGAGAGCAGTTGTGAGTCGCTTGTCGCCAGGTTGCGAATCGGCTCGGCGATGATCACTCGCTTTCGCGCGGCTTGCAGCATGCGATCGAGCACCTGCGAAGCGTCCGGCAAGAAATGGTAAAGGCTCGCTTGCATGATCACGTAGTCCGCCGATGGCAACGCTTTGTCACTTCGCAGGTCCCAGACTTGTCCGCTGCCGCCTCGGCGAATCAATCGAGCGATGAAGTTCGCGTTGATGTCCAGACCGGTGTATTGAACGGCTTTCGAACGCAGATAGCGGTGATACAAAAGCGCCGGACCACAGCACAGATCCAGGACATTCGAGCCGGCGGGAATCAACTCGGCGATTGTGCGATAGCGAGAAGTGTAGTGACGCCCGTAGAGCAAGAGCATGGCGAGCTCATACGCTGAAGCGCTTCGGTATATGAGACTCGTCGCCACAACTCTCCTCTCGCGGGACGTAGCATAGACTTTAGTCTGGGTGCCTCGATATCTTGCCGGGCATCACCGTCTGCTCGACTTGTTGCGCGCCGCGATTGATCACTTCGCGAATCGCAGCCTGCGGCTTGTTATTGACTCTCACAAAAGTCCGCCCGGTGTACTCGCCCAGTATCCCGAAGAACAGCATTTGAATCCCGCTCAACACCAGAAGCGCTACCATCAGCGACGCCCATCCAACCGCGTTTGGCGAGAAATCCTCCGGAAACAAGAGCCGGTACAGCACAACCAACACCGCGAGCACAAGTCCAAGGGTCGCGAACCCGAATCCAAACCAGCTCACCAGCCGCATAGGCCGCGCCGAGAATGAAAACGCCAGCCGCGCCCACACTCTCAGCGACTTCCAAAACGTGTATGTGCTGCGTCCGGCGTGGCGCGGATGATGATCAACCGGGATCTGCGAAATCCTGGACGTGACTTGAAACAGAAGGCCGTCGATGTACGGGTCGGGACCGTCGTACTTGCAGATCATCTCGACCACTTCTTTGCGAATAATCTTGTAGGGTGACAGGTAGACGTCTTTGGGCTTATTGATCACCCACTCGGCGAACTTGCCGTTAAACCAACTGCCAAGGTTCTTCCACAGCCTCTGCTGTTTCACACCGAAGTCCGCGTACACCGCGTCGGCGCCTTCCTCGATCTTGCCCAGCAGCGCCGGCAGATCGCGAGGGTGATGCTGGAGGTCATCATCCATTATCGCTACGTACTTTCCGCGAGCCAGCCGCAGCCCGGTGATAATGGCATTGTCCTGCCCGAAGTTGCGCCGCAGGTCTATACCCACGACCTGCGGATTGCGCCGGCAAATCGCTTCGATGACCGCCCACGAATGGTCGGGCGAACAGTCGTTGACAAGAACAACTTCATAGTCGCGATTTGTGGGGTCGAGAGCTTCGGCTATGGCTTCGATCAACGCTTCGAGACAGTCCTCGCTTCGATAGACCGGAACGACTATCGACAAGTCAGGTTGAAGCGCGTGGTCGCCAGTGGGCATCGCGTCGATAATAGCCACAGTTATTCTTGTTGTCGACCGGGTGACGCTGCGTGCGAGTGCTCGAGAAACTCGGACAAGCATCTTACTACTCGCATCTGTTCGTCTCTGGTGATGTCAGGGTAGAAAGGCAGCCGCAGAAGGCGCGCGCTGAGGTTCTCTGTAAGCGGGAGATCGCCTTCTCGATAACCGAATCTCTTTCCCATCACCGAGGTGTGCAGCGGTACATAGTGAAAGACCGCGCTGATTCCGCGTTGCTTGAGATGCGCCATCAAACCGTCTCGCGTTTTCTCGTCAGCGAGCAGCACATAGAACACATGATAGTTAGTCTCGCAACCCTCGGGCGTGCGCGGAATGCTGAGCATCTCTCGTTCTTCCAGCGGCGAGAGATTTTCAAGGTAGAACTGATGTACCTCGCGCCGGCGAGCAGTGATCTCGTCCATCGCTTCCAACTGCGCAAACAGAAAAGCGCACGCTATCTCGGCGGGAACGAACGAAGAACCGGCGTCTACCCACGTGTACTTATCAACTTCGCCTCGGAAGAACTGGCTTCGATTCGTCCCCTTCTCGCGAATGATCTCTGCGCGCTCGGCGAACTCGGGCGAGTTGACGCAAAGCGCTCCGCCCTCTCCGCAGACATAGTTTTTGGTGTCGTGAAAACTGTAAGCTCCCAGATGACCGATCGAGCCAAGCGCCCGGCCGTTGTATGTCGCGTGGACGCCTTGTGCAGCGTCTTCCACAACGATGAGCTTGTGCTTCCCGGCGATGGTCATGATTCGATCCATCTCACAGGAGACCCCGGCGTAGTGCACGACGAAAATCGCCCTGGTGTCAGCAGTGATCCTTTCTTCGATCAGCCGTTCATCGATGTTCAACGTGTCAGGGCGAATGTCTACGAAGACCGGCTTCGCTCCGCAACGAACAACGGCATTAGCGGTCGAGACGAACGTAAACGACGGCATGATAACTTCGTCACCGGGCTTCAAGTCGCACAGCATCGCAGCCATTTCCAACGCCGCCGTGCACGAAGGAGTCATCAGCACTTTGAGTATCGAAAAGCGATCTCCCAGAAGCTCAGCGCACCTGCGCGTGAAGTAACCATCGGCGGCAATGCCGCGATTGGAAATCGCGGTCGCGATGTATTCAATCTCCTTTCCGGTAATGAAGGGCTTATTGAAAGGGATCTTGGGCTCCACGCGTGTACCTCGATTCTGGGTTTGTATGTTGGTTAGTCACCGAAGCGGGCGCTTGGTTGCAACCGACATTCTACAATAGCAGTAGTCGCTTTACCAAAGATCGCATTTCGTTTAGATGCCTACGGAGGGAATACGCGAGGTTCTCGCCGCCTGCTCACAAAGTTCGGCCTCGCCTACCGCGCAGCCAGTCATTCAAGCTTTCACAGAGAATAATTTGAAAAAAAGTGAATTGTGCGGACTGCGGGTCGCGTCATGACTAATAGCGAACAGATGGGTCCAGGGTCTTCCGAGAAATAAGTGTTGAATTACTTTGAATAGAGGATTGGCTGCCGGTGAATTCGACGTTATCCGGCAGCCAGCTATCAATGCTCTCAGCTTTCTAGAGCGAGCCGCGCTGCCCGCACTGGAGGTTACTATGCACGCTTTTCATCGTTCGGCCCCTTCTAGGCTCTTCTGTCGCCGTGCCAAGCTTTCTTCTGTTTTGTTTAGAGGTCGCCTCTTTAATACGAGACTAATCTGCTTCGCGGTGGCGCTGAATCTTCTTCTTTGGCCGGCGCCGGGCCTTCTCGCGCGTGAACTCTTGACTGTGAGCTCGCAGACGCTCAGCACTCGCATAGGTTTATTCAGCACCTACGGCGCTTTTCTCAGACGGCTCTTCTCAAGGGCTCCTAGTCTAAACCTTCCTAACCTTGAGACAGCGAGTCTGACGTACCTGCCAACTGAGTCTTCGCACAAGTTCGGGAACGGCTCATCGAGCGATCCTTCTACGGTCGAGATCGCGTCCTTGGCAAGCGGGAAATCCCTTGTTTCTCGGGAAGACATCGGCACCTACGACCCTAGCGCTGGCCTGGCTGCGTACTGGAGATTTGATGAGACGAGCGGCCTGAACGCCGCCGATTCTTCGGGCAATGGTAACAGCGGAACGCTCGAGAGCGGAGCGAGCTTTACCGCCGGCAGAATTAACAACGGTGTGAATCTGGATGGCGTCAACGACGACGTGTCGGTCCCGAGCAGCAGTTCCCTCAATCCGTCGAGCGCTGTATCAGTCGCGGCCTGGTTCAAAGCAATTTCGACGAACAGCTATCAGTTCTTCATCAACAAGTTCAATCATAATTCAGGAACTGCTTCGGACGATTCCTACACACTGGGTCTCGATCCCAATGGGAGCTTGTACTGGCAAGTCAATACTTCCGTCGCTAACTACCTGATGACTCCGGCGCCGCCGTCAACCGTTCTGGACGGACAATTCCATCACGTTGCCGGCACCTACGATGGCTCTCAAATGAAAGTCTATCTCGACGGAAGCCTGCTCAACTCGATCAGTGCGAGCGGGACGGTTGTGTCGTCGTCTACGCCGGTGCTGCTGGGCGCAAGCCTCAACAACGGCACAAAGTCATTCTTCCAGAAAGGAGTGTTGGACGAAGCGCGCATCTACAATCAAGCTTTGAGTGCGTCGGATGTCGTCACACTGACGCAAACCAACCCGAATCCGACCGCTTACTGGAGATTCGATGAGACCAGCGGCACAAACGCCGCTGATTCTTCGGGTAATGGCAACAGCGGAACGCTGGAGAACGGCGCGAGCTTTACCGCCGGCAAAATCAACAACGGTGTGAATCTGGATGGCGTCAACGACGACGTCTCGGTCACGAGCAGCAGCAGCCTCAATCCCTCAGCCGCAGTCTCTGCCGCAGCGTGGTTTAAGTCCTTATCAACCAACACCTATCAGTTCCTCATCAACAAGTTCAACCATAATTCAGGAAGCGCTTCGCATGATTCCTACACGCTAGGATTGGATCCCAGTGGGAACCTATACTGGCAGATCCAAACTTCCTTTGGCATGTACTTGATGATTCCGGCGGCGCCGGTAAACACCTTGGACGGCCAGTTCCACCACCTTGCCGGTACCTACGATGGCGCTCAAATGAAGGTCTATCTTGACGGAGCGTTGGTCAGTTCGACTAGCGCAAGCGGGGCCATTGTGGCTTCTTCAACGTCGGTGCTTCTGGGAGCGAGCCTGAACAACGGCGCAAAGGCATTCTTCCAGAAAGGAGTGTTGGATGAAGCCCGTGTTTACAATCAGGCTTTGACCATCGGGGACGTCCAGGTGCTGGTGAATGCTGCAAGTAATCCGCCGGGCGACTTCTCTGCTGCGCGCGTCGATCCGCTCAACCGCACCGGAGTGCCCGGCGAGGATCTTTTCTCAGGAAACTACAACTGGAGTCTTCCCATCCTCGGACTTGCGGGTCGCGCCGGGTCGGACCTGGGGCTGTCGCTCACTTGCAACTCTCTTGTGTGGACGCGAGACGGCACGTCTATAGGATTCAACGCCGACAACGGATTTCCCGGTCCCGGATTTCGACTGGGCTTCCCAGTGATTCAACAAAGGTACCTTAACTCACAAGTTGGCGCCTACGCATACCTGATGATCATGCCCTCAGGGAGCCGCGTTGAATTCCGTCAGGTCGGCACGTCGAATGTCTATGAGTCGGCAAACTCCTCTTACGCTCAATTGGTTGATACCGGCAGCTTGCTCGTAAGGACAGCGGACGGCTCGCAGCTCAACTACTCGCTTATCGGTCCTGAGTACCGATGCACGCAGATCAAAGATCGAAACGGCAACTTCATCACAGCCGCCTATGACGGCGGAGGCCGCATAACGACAATCACCGACACTCTAGCTCGCATCGTCAACCTCAACTACGATGCGAGTCAGAAGCTTGCCTCGATAACGCAGTTGTGGAACGGCGTGAGCCATACCTGGGCTACGTTCGACTACAGCGATCTGACGATTCAGACGAATTTCCCAGGCCTCACAGTGGTCGGGCCGTTGAACGGCTCTGTGATAAACGTGTTGACGCAGGTAACGCTTGACGACGGCTCGCGATTCAACCTCGACTACACTACGTGGGGACAGGTCTATCGAATCAAGAACTATGCCGCGGATGGGCATCAACTCAACTACATTTCTTACAATCTGCCTCTCGACGCGAGCGTTGCGCAATCGGATTGCCCGCGCTTCACCGAGCGAAGGGATTTCGCTCAAGACTGGAACAACGGCGCGGAGGTGACTACGTACTTCAGCATTGATCGGAATGCAGGATTGGGACAGGTGACTCTGCCCGACGGCACCGTTTACAAAGAGTTCTTCTCGACTTCGAATTGGCAAAAGGGACTGACCAGCCAAACCGAAGTCTGGTCGCAAGGCATCAGAAAGAAATGGACAGCCCTCACACTCACGCAGGACAACACGTCTGTTTCATATCCGCTCAATCCTCGCGTGATTGAGACCAACGTTTATGACGAAGTGGGCAATCATCGGCGCGCGACGATCACCTACAGCACATTCACTCTACCCAGCGGCAAGCTGTGCAGTCTGCCCAGCGACTCTTATGAGTACGCGGCCGATGGCTCGACGGTGCTGCGCCGCTCGCACACTGACTACAACCTCAGCTCGACCTACATCTCATCCAGTCGCCGAATCGTCGGACTGCCCAGTTTCCAGTATCTCTATGACGGGAATCCCGGCGCTCTGATGTCAAAGGTCGAGTATGTCTACGACGATGCGTCGCTGTTGCAGGCGACTCCGGCTGCGCCCACTCAGCACGACGAGACCAACTATGGAATCGGCTTCGTTCAAGGCCGGGCCAATCTCGCAAGAACACGCCGTTACGATGTGAACACTCAGGCATTCGTTGAATCTCAGACGGGCCACAGCACCGTCGGCTCAACTACCTTCGCGCGCGATCCTCTCGGGCATCAGACCAGCCTGAGCTACACGGATTCTTTCTCGGACAACGTTAATAGAAACACGTTTGCGTATCCGACAACCGTGACCGACCCAGACGGCTATCCGTCAACGACGCAGTATCATTTCGATATTGGTGTGCTGACTAGAGCCCAGGACCCGAAGGGTGCAGTTTCGACGACGAGCTACGACGGGGCGGGGCGTGTTTCCCGAATAGACATCTCGAACACCGCTTATACACGATATGTCTATTCAAACACCCAGACCCAGATAGAAGCTTACACTTTGCTTCAAACAGGTGGCTCGGAATTCTATTCGACGAGCGTTCTTGACGGAGCCGGGCGCGTGCGGGCGACGCGGAGCGCGTTTCCCGGCAGCACCGGCGGATTTCGGGGTCAGTTTATTGTCTACGACGTGATGGGTCGGCCAGCTCAACAGTCAAACCCCACTGAAATAGACAGCGACTGGGTTCCGGCTGGGGACGATGCGGCTGGTTGGCTTTACAGCAGCCAGACGTATGACTGGAAGGGGCGGCCGAGAGTTTCGACCAACACAGACCAGACAACTAGGGAAACAACCTACGGCGGGTGCGGATGCGCGGGCGGCGAGGTGGTAACCATCAGAGACGAGATGAATCGCCGCCAGCGAATGACCGACGATGTTCTGGGCCGCACGGTAAAGATAGAAGGACTCAATACGGACCAGCAACAAGGTGTTTACGTCACGCGGACCGACACCTACAATGCGCGGGACCAGGTCACCGGCATCTTCGTGCAAGGAACTAGTGGAGCGGGGCAGCAAACTCTGATGACCTATGATGGACACGGACGGCTGGCAACGCGCAAACTGCCCATAGAATTGTCAGGCGCGCCAGGTACCATCTATCTCTACAACGCCGATGATACGGTTCAGAAGGTGACCGACCCACGCGGCGCAAGCAGCACCTACACCTACAACGCTCGGCATCTCGTGCGGACCATCACTTACGCCAAGCCCGATGTTTCATCGCCAAGTGAGATAAACGCCATACCCGACGTTCCCCCGGTAGGATTTGACTACGACGCGGCAGGTAGCCGCGCCTGGATGACCGATGGCCTCGGCCGCGTGGATTATGTGTACGACACCTGGAGCCGCCTGACTTCCGAGACCCGGACCTTTAACGATTTTCCCGGTTCCACCTATCCGCTGACCTACGACTACAATCTTGCGGGCCAGTTGAAATTGGTGACCGATACATCTGGAATTGCAATCAACTACGCCTACGATCAGGCGGGGCAGTTGACGGGCGTGACTGGTTCGAATTTCGCAGGGGTGACGCAGTACACCAGTTCCTTGCAGTACCGAGCATGGGGCGCGTTGAAGCATATGGCAACGGGCGACGGCAAAACCACGGACTTCAGTTACAACGGCCGGCTTCAAGTAACCAGCTTCGTCCGCGAGCCAAACACCTTCGGGCATTCGAACTATCAGTACCACGCCGATGGCAGAGTCAGCTTTGTCCAAAACCTTGATAACCCTACGTTCGATCGCAAGTACAGCTATGACCACATGGCCAGGCTGAGCGAAGGGCTATCGGGGACCGACGCGCGCGGTGAGCCGTATGATCCCAAGAATCCGCCGCCCTACAAACAGACTTACTCTTACAGCGTGTTCAACCATATGACGGCGAGGTCGAACCGGTTCTGGACACAGGACCAGGGTACTTTCACCGCGAGCTACTCAAATGATCGAAACACCGCCTGGGATTACGATGACGCGGGCAATCTCAAAAACAACTCGTACGGGACGTACAAATGGGACACAGCGGGAAGGATGAAGGAGTTCAGTCGCATCAATACCGTTATGATCACCCAGCTATACGATGGCGACGGATTTCCGGCGTACAGGGCTGAGGCACGTTCGGGTCTGACGGACCGCGCCATCATTTACTACGTCAGATCGAGCGTGCTCGGCGGTCAGACAGTCACCGAGTTGAAGCCGAACGGTGCTAAACGAAGGACGTACGTCTACGCGAGCGGAGGGGAGATAGCGAGACAAGAGAGGATGACACCGGACCACGTGACTTGGATCAGCAGAGACCCGATCACGGGAGACGACGACATAACGCGTGATCCGCTGGGCGGGTACCTTGGCAATGAGAACGACGTGTTATTCCCAGATTACGAGAGCCTGAAAGGCAACTCGCCGACGCACGAGAGGGATGCTGACCCGTTTAGTTCGGGGATGGGATGCACGGTGGATGGCGTGTCGATAGATTGCGATGTCTTTGCAAGTATGGTGAATAACGGCGCTGTGCTCCTGCAGGGATTTGGTGGCGGTGGAACGAAGGATCCTGTCTGGAACATCTCCCACAATGGGATTGGTGGCGCTGGGATTGGTGGCGCTTGGGTCACAGAGTGGACCCCATCGCAACCAACGTGGGATCCAAAGAACCTGAATTTGAACGTGACGGATAACGCCTACCGCGACGTTTGGAGGTCGTTCAGTGGTTTGTTTGGAAGTGGCGCGAGCAGTGCGGGGCTTGGACAGTCTACGGGGCGAGGGTTCTTAATCGGGAGATTCGGTTTCTCGGACAAGGAAGGGGCGAAACTGGGCGGTGCCTACGAAAGAGTTACAAGAGGCGACTGTGGACAATTCTTCGACGCAACAGTCGCTGAAGCAATTCATAACAAGCTCATCCCAGGCAACGATGGGAGGCCCAAGACGTTGGGCGGTCTGCTTCAAATCACAACATTGAATAGATACGATTCTAACCTCAGAGCTAACGATGTCGTTCTTCCTCGATCATACTGGGCTGATGTACAAGCGCACTTTGATAATGGGGACATAGCATTTACCAGCAGATATGACGGACGCATCTTCTTAGGAGACAATGCATTTCACGAATCGAGCTTCTTCAGTAGGCATTTTATGGGTGATGAGGATGTGGATCTTCCCGGAAACATTACCCACGAGTTTTTCCATAGAGTTGGCTTCAAACATGGTCCGAATTTTCCCAAAGAACGTGATATACAAAAAAACTGCGGGGAGCCAGGAAACTACATCGGGCCATCCAATCCTAGTCGGAAATGAACTTTGTTCATAAGGTGCGGTGGTTGAAATGAAGTCTTCACTTTATCTTAGCAGCTATCAGATAGTGTGCGGTGCGATCAACGGAGCGCTAGTCAGTATTTTGCTGTATTGGCTAAGAATCCAATATATCGCTACTTATCTTATGCAAGCGGAAGAAACGTTTGAGAAATGGGGCGGCGATTCACCCATCGCATTCTTGCCTCGGCCTAATGTTGTAGGTAAGACTTTCACTTTTGCCGTCTTGTTTTCAGTTTCAAGTTTCCTGGTTTATCGTTTTTTCAAGAAGCTTAGGAGGAACGTAGTTCTCTTATGGATCATAGTCGGCTTGGCAGCAATTACGGCGTGGAATCTGTTCTTACTAATTGGTTCAGGGCTTGATTATCTAATCACGGGGCACGCGGAGCTCACTAGATTCGCTTCATTTAACGAGTTTTACCTTGGCCCAGCCAGTTTTATTGTCGTCTTATGTTTTAACTTCTTGTATGGCTGGATTATCAGGTTAGCCTCGGTGCCTATTTCAAGAACATACCCTTCGTGACACGCCGCGCCGGAATAAATGTACGACGGCTTCAAGCAATCCTGATTCAGCACGTTACTAGGCGGCCAAGACTTGGACTATCCAGGCCAGCGATTCTCAAATGTCATGACAAAGTGCGGCGGAGTTAACAACCAATGGCCCACTGAGAGACACCGCAAGTAGACTATCGTGGCTGATATGGCCACGTGAATTTGATACGTGTCGAGACGCACGCAATGAGGTTCTCTATGCGGTACAAAGATTTCAACGAAAGGCTGAATCGGGTCCTGTTGTCGGTTTCTCAAAAAGGGAAGTACGTAGCTAGAAGCATTGCCACCCTGCTAGCTGCCATCGCTCTCGCGTTGCTCATAGATGAGTTTGTAAGAATTGAAGGTTGGTTCAACGCCTCACCTTGGTCAGTAACTATCGACTACACTTCTCTCTTCAGGAAGGAGCGGATTGCCATAGTGTTAATAACTAACCTCATCACGGTTTGGTCGTTCAAGCCAAAGCGTTATGTTGTTTCGGCGGTCGCGTTGACTTGGGTCGCAGTGGAGTACGCGGTCTGGTTTAACCGCTCACTTAGAATAAAAGAGAACATGAGAATTCTGGGGATTGATAGCTTGTCAGAGATGAACGCAGCCGGCTTCTATGGCGGAAGTTGGTGGGATGTCATAGTTCTGGCTCTGACTCTTGCGCTTCTTCTTTGGTGCATGAAGACGCTCATGTCAATATTCACTAGCCCGCCTTATGAGAGCATAGAGCATCCGAGCACGCCGACAGCGTAACAGAGTTGACATCGAAGGACTTTGAATTTGTGCTTACTCTCCCAACCTATGACGGACTGGCGAGGCGCTATGGGGTACGTCTGGTATCTCATCGGTAAGTGCGTTTTCGACGTGAGATTTACGCCGCATGATGTACACGCGACTACATACGAGACTGGAAAGGAGCTTAGCCGCCGCTTCTCCTGCCGGCGCGGAGACTGGGCGCGGAGACTGGGGTCAGGCGGGCAACTCGGTAGCCGTAGCGCCGCTGGACCAGTCAGGTTCAGGGTCAGGCTTGCAATTTGCAATTTCGTGCAGCGCGGAAGCACAGCTATGAGCGAGAAAGCGCCGGGGCCGCAAGTCAGGGCGTAACATTCGCTCCGAAGCTTGCTTGTAGCGGTGCGCCTTTGTTGTCCCAGCCCAGCGTCGTGCACACGATGCGGCCTTGCCAGTCTGCTTCTGAGCGGCCTGTTAACTCGACGCTGATGGTGAAGGTGAGTGCGCCCGCCGCGCCCAAACGGTGTGAAAATGGAATTGCTTCCGAGTGACTCGTCCCGCTCGCGGAACGCGTGCTGATCAACACACGCTGCCACTGAGCTGAACGTCCCGCCTGCTCCTGCATATTGAACGTCAGGTCGTAGCAAAACCCCGCCGCGGTCTTTCTCGATCGAACACGGATCAACCTCGCATCAAACCCGCCGGAGTTGTCGCGCTGCAACGCGGGCATGGGTGGGTTCGAAACTCTGGTCGTCGTTACCGGCGATGGTGGCGGTGTCGCCACCGGCGCGTTTGGAGGACGTTGTGCGGCTGCGTTCTTAGGCGCGCCGTGATCGGTTAGTGATTTGGAGGGAGTCTCGCTGCGCACTCGCTCGGCGTCGAACAGCGCTAGGAGGGGTCTGACTTGACTTTATTGACATTTGGCCTGAGCCTCGTGTTGAACGTCTCGAGAATAGACATCTCGAACACCGCTTATACGCGATATGTTTATCCAAACACGCAGACCCAGGTAGAAGCTTACGCTTTGCTTCAAACAGGCGCCTCGGAATTCTATTCGACCAGCGTTCTTGACGGAGCCGGGCGCGTTCGGGCGACCGCGAGTTCGTTTCCAGGCAGCATTGGCGAATTCAGGGGTCAGCTTATCGTCTACGACGTGATGGGCCGCGCAGTGCAACAGTCAAACCCGACTGAGATAACCAGCACCTGGGTTCCGGCTGGGGACGATGCGGCCGGTTGGCTTTACAGCAGCCAGACGTATGACTGGAAGGGGCGGCCGAGAGTTTCGACCAACACAGACCAGACAACTAGGGAAACAACCTACGGCGGGTGCGGATGCGCGGGCGGCGAGGTGGTGACGATCAGAGACGAGATGAATCGCCGGCAGCGGATGACGTATGATGTGCTTGGGCGATTGGTAAAAGCCGAATCGCTGAACCTAGACCCGGAGCAGAGCGTTTACGCGACGCGAACGGACACCTACAACGCGCGGGACCAAATCACGAGAATCTTCGTGCAGGAGGGAACCAGCGGAACGGGCCAAGAGACGCTTATGACCTACGACGGACACGGACGGCTGGCAACGCGAAAAGCGCCTATCGAGGATAACCCTACGGCGTACACCTACTACGCGGATGACACTCTTAAGACGAGCCTCGATCCTCGGACTGCGAGTAGCACGTTCATCTACAACGGGCGGCACCTGGTCACCGGAATCACGTACTGCAAGCCGCCCGGATGCACATCAGCACCGCAAGGGCCGAATGAGATCAACGCGATACCGCTCACTCCGCCTGTCGGGTTCGGATACGACGCAGCAGGCAATCGATTGTGGATGACCGATGGTCTTGGGCGCGTGGATTATGTGCATGACACCTGGAGCCGACTCACCTCCGAGACTCGGATCTTTAATGATTTTCCGGGTTCCACTTACCCGCTAACTTACGATTACAATCTGGCTGGTCAACTGAAAATGCTGACTGATCCGTTTGGGAAAGCGATCGACTACGCCTACGATCAAGCCGGGCAGATGACTGGAGTGACTGGCTCCAATTTCGGCGGAGTTACGCAATATGCGAGTTCATTCCAATATCGCGCTTGGGGCGGGCTGAAGCATATGGCGACAGGCGACGGCAGGAACATCGATCTCGCCTACAATGGACGCCTTCAGATAACGAGCTACGACCGATCGATCAGCTCCGGACATTCGACCTATGAGTACTACGGCGATGGCAGAGCCAGCTTCGTGCATTTCAACGGTGGCGGCGTGTTCGACCGCAAGTATAGCTATGATCACGTAGGGCGGCTGAGCGAAGGCCTCTCGGGGACCGACGCGCGCGGCGAGCCGTACGATTCAAAGAATCCTCCTCCCTACAAACAGACATACACATACGATGTCTGGGAAAATATGAGCGGACGGACGAACCGCTACTGGACGCTCGAGGAGAACCCATTCGCGGCAACCTACGTGAACGATCGGAACACCGCGTGGGAGTACAATGCGGCGGGGAATGTTACGCTCAACTCCGCAGGCGCTTATGTCTACGATACTGCGGGGAGAATGGTTAAGTACAACGATACCTTCCTGAATCAGTCCTACGACGGAGATGGCTTGCCCGCGAAGAGGGTTGAGAGCCGACAGAATCTGCAGGACCGGGCGACGATTTATTACGTCAGGTCGAGCGTGCTTGGCGGTCAACCGATCACGGAACTGAGGCCTGATGGCTTCAAGAGGAGGACATATGTTTACGCCAACGGAGGGGAGATAGCGAGACAGGAAAAGATGGGGATCGATACGGTGGTTTGGATCGGCCGGGACCCGATCACTAAAGACGATGACATAACGCGGGATCCACTGGGCGGATATCTTGGCAACCCGAGTGACGTGAAGTTTCCGGATTACGCCTCGCTAAAGGGAGACGCGCCTACGCACGACGCGGACGCCGACCCGTTTGACTCAGGATCAGGGTGTACGCTTGATGGAGTGCCGATAGACTGCAGCCTAGCGATCGGGATGGCGAACAATGGCGGCGCTATAGTTGCGCCGTTGAAGGGTGTATTCGGGGTGACACTTAACAGCCGAAGCGCACTGGGAGCCGTTGACCCATCGGGAGACGGGAGCGCGCTGCTGCTTTGGGAACCCGGCCACGATGTGATGGATGGCATGTGGGTTACTGACGGGGACACGATCAAGATTTCTGCGACGCACATCAACGGTAGTTGGCTGAAAGTGAGCGCAAAAGGCGCCTCTAGTCGTCGCATCGTCTATCCTCCTTTGCCTCAGCGGACGTGGGGAACGTGGAAGAGAGCGAGCCGCAGGGTTGATAATAGTTTTGATCCCTGCGCTCAAAAGTACTTGAGCGGCGGCGTACCGGTACCACCAAAGTATGCAGCAAAGCTCTCGCTTGTAGCTGGGTTTCTAGAAAGCGACACATCCGCGATGGTCTCCGCGATCTGGCAGGTAGAAACCAACTTCAGCTTGACACTAAATGAGTTTTATGACGGGAAGCGGGGTCTTGATCACGGCCCAATGCAACTCACATCGTGGTGGAGAACCAACCACCCTGAGCTAATACTGGGAGACGCATATGACACTTTCCGTCGAGCAACAGATTCCAAGGGGAAACCAACCCACGATCGAACACTTCCCTTTGGAGGAAACCCAATCGATAACGTCCTGACTGGTGGGAATATCATTTGGGCCGAGTATCATGGTCATTGGCACGATTGGGGTGTAGTTCCGTATTGGTATAAGGGCAGCAGCGCCACAGGACTCACACAGAGCTACTATAACAAGGTTGCTCTGGGTCTGTTTGCACAATACAAGAACTTCTATGCCTGTCTCAACGGAGAGTAGAAGAGAAAGCGTGGCCCGATGTTGAGGTATGGTTACTTAGGATTTCCGAGGTTGGTAACGCTTATCTGTGTCCTAGGCGTTGCTGGGTGCACTGCGTCCTTAGATGGCCCTGGCGCGGGGTCGGGCGGAAAGGCCCAGACAAACGCTAATGTTCCAGAGTCTGACCAACAGCGGTCGTCCGTGACGGGCGACCAGTCGATACCCTTCTATACAGGAACAGCGAGCGGTCTGAAGAAGGGATGGCAGGCGTTCACGTCGGACGGTCGCTACCGGATAGCACGACGGGAAGACTTCAGAATGCCTGGCTGGGCGTTAGAGAAGTATGGTGCCGAGTTAGAGTATCGCATGAGCAACCCTGTCGAAGGAATACGAGACTTCAACGGCGACGGGGTCTGGTACGACACCGCCGTCATAGTTGTTGACAGAATGCGAGACGACGCGAAACGTTTTGGAATCGTGATTCTCACTTCCAATAAGGACGAAGAGACTCTATACACAGCACGATGGCTGTGGCAGGGCCGTGATCTATCGAGGACGTTCCTGTTGCGCCAGGCGGAGCACCTCTCGGTCGTTGAGCTAGATAGTGAGAATGGCTCACACACGACCTGCGAGGTCCGCTGGGATAGCAAGCAAAACAAATACTTCTGCGACCCGTAGCAAGCAATCGAACAGCGCTGGGAGGGGTCTGACTTGACTTTATTGACATTTGGCCTGAGCCTCGTGTGAATTGCTTTCTCTCTCAAGAAGACTCGTCGATAAATGTCAACGAAGTCAGGGCTGACCCCTCCCAACCTGACTGGAACATTCGATTATTAGTTACGTGAGGCGCTGCGAAGCCGCGCCAAGGAAGGGAAGACGCCGATGATCGCGTGAGTGTTGCTCACTGTAACAATCCTGGCAGGCACGTTGGGCACCAGGACCGGAGAAGACGACAGGCGCGCATTGACCTCAAGAGGGTGCCCAGAGCTGGTCTCACACCGCTAGACTTTGTGCCCGAAGGTTGGCTCACCGAACGCGAAGTAGAGGGTGACATTAACGGCGACCACATGTCCGATATTGTTCTTGAGTTATTAGAGAAAGATGGACCGGCAGACAGAGGACGTTACCGGGCGCTGGTAATTGTATGTTCGGCTCGGGACTGAGGGCCTGGCCTGCAATATTGCAATTTACCTGCTCTCTCAAATCGGTCTCAAACCGGGAATAGAATTGCGGAATCGCAGCCCGGCCCAGGGCAGCAGGTTTACAAGGCAGCCGTTGTATGCGCGGGGCGATCTCTTACAACAGCCCTATCACTGTGACGAAATAAACAATCAAGCAAAAACGTCGGACACGGCGCAGGAGAATCCCGGAAACAGCCGGCTGGTTAAGACATCCGATCCTCGCAACGTGGCCTCAAGCACCAAAACATTCTCGTGGAGGCGGTAGACTTCAATCGTCTTCAATTGAGGATCCACGACCCAATATTCGCGGACGCCTCGGCGGCTATAGAGTTGGCGTTTTAACTGCCGGTCGCGCTCGCTGTTTTGCTCGCCCGGCGACACGACCTCAATGATAAGATCAGGCGCGTCGATCAGCCCTCGATCGGTAATGATGTGCTGCCGCTCTGCGCTAACGAACACCATATCCGGAATAACACCGTTGTAATCGTCGAAGACAACTCCGGGACCGTAGATCAACAACCCGATAGGATTGCTCACCAGGTAGCTGGTTAGACGATAGAAGAGTTGCCCCAATGAGAGCTGGTGAGGAATTCCTGGCGCTTTCGACACGATCAATTCTCCATCGATCAACTCGTAGCGGTTGTTGTCGTCGGGCAGCGCCTCGAGTTGATCAATTGTTA
The DNA here is from genome assembly GCA_964548075.1 of uncultured Clostridia bacterium. Classification (GTDB taxonomy): domain Bacteria; phylum Acidobacteriota; class Blastocatellia; order UBA7656; family UBA7656; genus Onstottus_A. The sequence goes on from CAZJQQ010000010.1 coordinate 43,150, forward strand.
ATTTGAGAGCCGTGACCATAACGTAACATCCTCATTTTCGAGTCTCTGCTCCGGCTATGTTAGACCAGCGTCAAGTAGAACACAACATTAGGCATCGCTCAGTCTTGACAGACTCGTAAGATGCGATAGAGTTAAAGCTCCCTTTGTTCCCGTGCTCGTGGCAGTCGTCGATGACAATCCAGCCCCGCAGGCGCAACTCACCGGCGTTCCTGCACTGAAAAGTTTGGGCTTTCATTCTGACTCGCCCCCGAATACAATCTCCCGAGTGTCTTGTTCATCGGATTGCTGTTCGCATTGCTTTTGTAAGGAGACGTAATGAAAGGTTTCGCACTCAGGATCTCGCTGGCAGCTTCGCTACTCGTTCTCTTATCGCTGGTAGGAGTGCTGCCGACTCAATCAGATACCGGCCGAGCTCAATTCAATCGGCAGTCCGAGGACCGTGCGAACAAGGGCCCGGCGCGGCCTGGCGTCAAGCAGCTCTCTTACCGCAGCCCGGGCGCTACTCACAAGTTGCTGGTTTCAGCAGATGACGCCGACATCGAACAGCGGCTTATGTCATCCCGCTCCGCCCGCAAGTCGAAAAAGTATGGCGCCTACTCGCTAGTCGAAGTCACTGAGGCTGAGCTTAGCTCGATGGATGCATCCACGCTCGATCGCGCAAGCCTGAGAGACGACCTGAATCTCATGATGCTGAGGCCGGGCCAGATCGATACGATGGGGCCTGAACCGATAATCGCCACCGATCTTCGCCAACGCCAGACAGCTTCGCGAGCGCTCCACCTGGTCCAATTGTTTGGGCCTCCGACCCCTGAATCTTTCGAGGCGCTCAAGGCCACTGGCGCGAAGGTCGTTGGATATGTCCCGAATAATGCTTACCTGATGTGGGCGACGCGCGCCGAGCGCCGGCAACTCCACGCGCTTCGGCAGAGTGCGGACGGGTCGAGCCTCGTTCAGTGGGACGGGCCCTACCATCCAGCCTACAAGGTTGATCCGCACATCAAGCTCGATTCGGTTGAGCAGATATCCCTTTCGATTCAAATCCTGGACACTCCTGAGTCGGACAACACCATTTCACTGGTGAAGTCCATCGCAAACAAGGTACTGATGCCCGAGTTTCGCGCGGCCGGGACGGTGCGTATCAAGGTCCTCGCCGAATCGTATAGGCTAAAAGAGCTGGCCCAGGCGCCGGACGTGCTGGCGATCGAGCCCTGGTCTCCGATGAAGCTCATGGATGAACGCGCCGATCAGATAGTGGCCGCGGCGTTGTCGTTCAATACCGTGAACAACATTCAGGTCAGCCAGCCTACTGGGCCGGGGTATCTGGCGTTCTTGAACTCGGTGGGCTTCAATGCGGACTTTGACTTCGCGGTCGATGTTGGGGATACGGGCTTTGACAGTGGCTCGGCTGACGCGGCCAAGGTGCATCCGGATTTCCTGAATGCGGCGGGCGTATCGCGCGTCGCTTACCTGCACGACTTCACTCAAGACTCTCATCCCGGTGATCCAACCATCCTTCCTACGCACGACCAGTTGGGGCACGGGACGATCAATGCCTCGATAATAGGCGGCTTCAACAACAAGACGGGTAGCGCGAACACTGATGCGCAGGGCTTTCAGTATGGACTCGGGGCAGCCCCGTTCGTCCGGATCGGAATTTCCAAGCTCTTCCCCGACGACCGGTCGGGCAATGTCACGTACCAGCAGTTCATATCGGAGGCCTATCGCGCCGGGGCGCGCTTGTCGAACAATAGCTGGGGCGCCTGCGAGGCCGACTTCTGTAACTACTACAACGACGATACTCAGGCGGTTGACGCGCTGGTGCGTGACGCGGACCCGTTCACGCCAGGAAATCAGAGTATGTCGATATTGTTCGCGGCAGGGAACGATGCTGATATTTTCAACGCTCCTACGGTAGCGATACCGGGAACAGCGAAGAACGTCATCACAGTTGGCCTTAGCGAGAATGTGCGAGGGACCGAGACCGATCGGTGCGGCGTTAGGGCTCAGGACGCCGACAATGCGCAAGATGTGGTTTTCTTTTCGGGCTACGGCCCGGTGCAAGATGGCCGCGCCAAACCAGACCTTGTCGCGCCGGGTTCGCATATGCAAGGCGCGGCCTCGCAGGACAAGCTCTACAATGGTGGCGGCGTGTGCGGCACCCCGGATAGGCGCTATTTTCCACCAGGTCAGACGCTGTACACGTGGTCCTCGGGTACGAGTCACTCGACGCCGGTCGTGACCGGCGGCGCAGCGCTCGCCTTTCAGTGGCTGAAGACGAAACTCGGCCCAGAGCCCAGTCCGGCGCTCGTCAAAGCGTTCGTACTAAACTCGACCAGTTATCTCAACGGAGCGTTTGGCGGTGACAGCCTGCCGGGCGCGCATCAGGGATGGGGCTTGCTCAACGTTGGCCGTATGTTTGAATCCACAAGCCGCATCATCTATGACGAATCACCCTCGCGGGTCTTCACGCAAAGCGGCGGCGCGCCCTTTGAAGCCACTGGAGTCATAGCCGACTCGACCAAGGAGCTTCGAGTGATGCTGGTGTGGAGCGACCCGCCAGGCAGCGCGGTAACCAATGCGCCTTATGTGAACCAGCTCAATCTCGAGGTGATCGTTGGCGGCGCTATCTACAACGGTAACCACTTTTCGGGTCAGTACACGACGGCAGGCGGTCAGAAGGACTTCACGAACAATGTGCAAGGCGTCAGGCTTCCCGCCGGGACAACAGGTCCAATAGTCATTCGCGTGCGGCCTACGATTATCGCGGGCGACGGTGTGCCCGGCAATTTCAGTGCGCTCGACCAGGACTTTGCGCTGGTCGTGACGAACGGGCTTGAGACCGCGATCCCGGTGCTGACGGTGGAACCGGCAGGCGATGTGTCAGCGGGCGTGACCGTTCAGCATGCGGATGGAAAGACCGATGCCTCGCTGATCGCGGGCGAGTCGGCAAGAATCACCGTGACGGTACGAAACCAATCGCAGACCACTGCGGCAACGATTCAGGCCGCCGCTCTCACGCTGAGCAGTACTCAGAGCGCGGCGGCTTTCAATGCCATCCCACCGGGTCAGACGGGGACCAATACTTCGCCTTTTCAGATTCAGATACCTTCAGGTTTGCGCTGTGGTTCGGTTGCCAATTTGCAGTTGCAAGTCGACACGAGCGCTGGGCGATTCACTCTTCCCGTTCGGGTGCAGGTCGGACGGTTCAGCCAGGCCGGTGGGCCCACGGAGAGATTGCTTTTCGACGATGTCGACAACGTTGGGGTGAAGTGGAAGAGGAAAGGCGGGTTCGACTCGTTTCAAGGACCTGCTACTAGCGGCACTATGTCCTACCATGCCGAGGATCCCGGCAGGGAACGCAACGACACTCAGCTCTCTCAGCTTTACATGAAGAAGGTCGTGACCATCCCGGATAACGCCGGTCAGGTGCGGCTGTCATTCTTCCACATCTTCAACTTCGAGCCGGGATTCGACGGCGGCGTGCTCGAGCTTTCGACCGACGAGGGCGAAACCTGGCAAGACGCCGGAGCGCTGATTCTAGTTGGTGGGTACGATGGAACGTTGAGCGAGGTCTCGAATAACCCGCTGGGCACTCGAATCGCGTGGACCTCGCGCGGTAAGCCAGGAGTGTTCAGCCAGGTGGTCATCGACTTGAGCGGCTTTGCCGGGAAGCGGGTGAAGCTGAAGTTCCTGGCGGGCTTTGACGAGGCCGCGGGTGTCTTAAATGGGTATACCGGCTGGTTCATCGATGACATTCAAGTCACCGCGGTCATGTATTCTTGCGGGCAAGCACAAGCCGCAAGCGAGGCGAATACACTGGCAGAGGATCAGCGGGCACCACGGCCTAAGAGAAGTGGTCTTCAGCGCGTCGATTAGGGGCTAGCACCGCGTTGCCGGCAATCAATACGAGTAGTCAGTCAAAGGTCACGGATGATGAACATGTACGGGCGTTCCTATTTGGGCGCCCGTGCTCGTGATTCGCTTGAGGAGTGGCGCCCAAAGGGGGATGCTCTTACATGTTTCTAGTCACATCCGGATGAATTCTTAATTAGAGACACGGGCATGCTTTTGTGCTAATATTCCGGCCTGGGAAACAACGGTCTCGGCTGAAAAGTTCGAGACCCCTCTCTTCTTCGATTGGAAGCCCCCGAACAGACTTAGGAGTTTTAGAGGCGCGGCAGTCGCAGCCAGCGTACGAGCGCCACAAGGGGATTTGGGTGGAGCGCCCTCGAGCTAGCAGTTGAACCCACCTGCAGACTTTGCGTAGGCGTGCTGAGGGAGAATCAGATGGCAAGCAGAATTCTACTAGCCGATGACAGCATCACCATTCAGAAGGTGGTCAATCTAACGTTTGCCGACGAGGGCATCGAGGTTGTCGCCGTCAGCAACGGCGACGTGGCCGAGCGGCGGCTGGCGGAGGTCAGCCCGGACCTGGTCTTAGCCGACATCTTCATGCCCGGAAAGAACGGCTATGAACTTTGCGAAGCCATCAAAGAGAACTCTCAGTTTCGCAACGTGCCGGTCGTGCTTCTGGTAGGCGCGTTTGAACCGTTCGATCAGGTTGAAGCGCGCCGCGTTCGAGCGGATGCGCATCTGACCAAGCCATTTGAGTCGCGCACACTGGTCGAAACAGTGCGAAGGCTTATCGGCGCGAGGGGGGAGACGCCTACCGGTCCAATTGCGCCGATTCTCACAGCGGATGACGAGCATGAACAGGCTTTCGACGCGCTTGCTGGTGGCACGGCGGCTGCGCCTCTCGCCTCCCAGCTTGCAGGTAAGCTCGACCTCTCGGCCATGATGGTTGATAGCGACGTCGCGGCTTCGACTCCACCTGTTAGAAACACCGGTGAGTTAGCCTCGCCATCGCCCGATGCGCGGGAGGAAGCACTCGACGTCAGCGTCTTGGACGCGCCATCTCCGGACGCTGTCAGCGCAACTCTGACCGACACGAGCGAGCGGTTTGAGCCGCTCGAGTTTTCACCAAACGGTGATTTTTCACCCGCCGAGATTGCGCCGCCCTTCGATCTCGATATGCAAGATTTCCAGGCCCACGATATCCAGGACTTAGTCACCACCGTGCCGGTCGAGACCGCCGCATCTCAAGACCCGATCTCGTTCGAGTCAGGACCAAGCACTTTGCCCGAGGTGGACATCAGTGGCGCGGGTGAAGGAGAGCACTGGTTCAACCCTGGCAGTTTCGAGACCACAAAGCTCGATCGACCCTCAGGCGACGCCACGTGGCGAGCGCCGGCCACCGGTTCGCCGCTTAGCTACGAGTCGCCAGACTTCAGACTGCAGACCGAGTCTGGCTACAGTGTGTCTGAGGCGTCAACCGAAACCGCCTGTGCGACCTTGCTTGCCGTCGACGAACCGCTCGGGGATGTGCTGTTTGATGAAGGTCTTTCGGTCGACCCGTTGGCGCCGTCGATAGTGTCGTCGGGCGACTCGTTGAGCCTCGAATTCACCGAGCCGGAAGTTGCTGAAGCCCAGCAAGCGGTATCGACGCAGTTCGACCTCGTTGAGACAGTCGCGAATTCATCGCCGGAAGCGTCGTCTGGCGTCGAGGAGGAAGTTGCCGCTCGTGAGTCTCTTACGTCTCAGGAAACGCCGCCACCGGATGATCGGCTGGAATCGACTGCAGGGAGTCCGCTTCCGGACGCGGAACCCACCTCTCACGATGCCGCCGGTGATTTGAATTGGACCACCCCGCGCGCTGCGGCTTACTCGACGGCTCAACTCGATTCCGTGGTGATGCCAATGGACGCCGCCGAGTTCCTCGCGGCGAACACTGTCGAAGAGGCGCCGCAACCTGAGAGCACGGACGAGGCCAGCTTCACATCCGCTGCGATGTGGACTGAAAAAGAAGCGCCGCAACCTGAGAGTACGGAAGAGACCACCTTCACAAGCACTACGATGTGGGCTGAAGAAGAAGCGCCGCGACCTGAGACCACGGAAGAGGCCAGCGTCACAACTCCGGCCATGTGGACTGAGGAAAAAGCGCCGCAACCTGAGAGGACGGAAGAGGCCAGCTTCACAACTCCGGCCATGTGGACTGAAGAAGAAGCGCGGTTCACCCCGATAGACATCGAGGCTGTCTCCGTTAAGGAGGCTTCGGCAGAAGAGATCAGCGCGGTCGAGACCGCATCCGCTTTTTCACCGACGCCAACCGAGCAGGCGGCCGCAAGCGTCGAGACTCCTGTAGCGAGCGGCGCAAACGGACATGCGGATGAGGCGCCGGAAGCGGGGCTCTCCTCGGCCGCGATTGAGCAGATCGTGCGCCGCGTGGTGGCCGAGATGAGCGAGTCCGTCGTGCGTGAAATCGCCTGGGACGTGGTGCCTGATTGCGTCGAGCGCGTGATCGAGCAACTCACTCGCGAGTCCTTATCGAAACGAGCGTAGACACCGCCTAGCCTTCAATCAAATAGAATCCGCCAGGGATAGAGAGGTTGACCATCTCCTCTCTATCCCTTTTAATTGTCCATTACTGCCTAAGGCAAAAAAAGATCTTATGACCGAATTGTCCAAAGCGTACGAGCCGCATAGCGTCGAGGAGAAGTGGTATCCAATCTGGAATTCGCGCGGCTATTTCAAACCGAGCGGCGACGGCCCGAAATACTGCATCACGATTCCACCGCCCAACGTCACCGGCTCGCTTCATATAGGCCACGCGCTCACCTACTCGATCCAGGACGTCCTGATCAGATGGAAACGCATGCAGGGCTACGACACGCTTTGTGTGCCCGGCACCGACCACGCGGGCATCGCTACTCAGAACGTGCTCGAGAAACAGTTGAGAAAAGAGGGACTCACTCGCCACGATATCGGCCGCGAAAAATTCGTAGAACGAACGTGGCAGTGGGTGCACGAGTACGGCGGCGTAATTCTGTCTCAGCTCCAGCGGTTGGGCTGTTCGTTTGACTGGGATCGATCGCGCTTCACGATGGACGAAGGGTACATCGACGCGGTGATGGAATGCTTCGTGCGCTGGTGGGAGGAGGGGCTGATCTATCGAGGCAAGCGCGTCATCAATTGGTGCCCGCGCTGTCTCACGGCAATCTCCGACATCGAAGTCAAACATGAGGACCGCCCGGGCAAGCTCTACCACATCCGTTATCCGTTCCAAGATGGTTCAGGTCTGGTAGTGGTCGCGACGACACGGCCCGAGACGATGCTTGGGGACACCGCGGTTGTCGCGAACCCTTCGGATGAGCGGTACAAGAATCTGTTCGGGAAGACGATCGTCTTGCCGCTCGTTGGGCGCGAGATCCCGCTGCTGGCCGACGACTACGCCAGGGTCGAGTTCGGAAGCGGCGCGGTGAAAGTCACGCCGGCGCACGACGTGAATGACTTCGAGGTCGGGATGCGCCACAACCTTTTGAAGATTATGGTGATCGACGAACACGGGCGAATGACCGCCGACGCGGGCCCGCGCTACGCCGGCCTCGACCGCTACGAAGCGCGCGAGCGCGTACTTGAGGATCTGGCTGCGCAAGGCTTGATTGAGAAGATTGAGGACTACGTTCTGCCGGAAGCGAGTTGCGATCGGTGCCACACGGTCATTGAGCCGCTGCTGTCCGAGCAATGGTTCGTGCGGATGAAAGAACTTGCCCAGCCGGCCATCGACGTAGTGAAGCAGGGCCGCGTGAAGTTCGTTCCAGACCGCTACGAGCGCATCTACCTGGACTGGATGGAGAACATTCGCGACTGGACCATCTCCCGGCAGTTGTGGTGGGGTCATCGCATCCCTGTGTGGACGACGGAAACGGGCGAATACATCGTTGCGCGTTCCGAGACCGAAGCGCTCGAGAAAGCCGGTGGCAAAGCGATCAAGCAGGACGAAGACGTGCTGGACACCTGGTTCTCGTCTGGGCTGTGGCCTCAGGCGGTGCTCGGTTGGCCGAAACAGACCGCGGATCTCGCGAGGTATTATCCAACGTCGGTGCTGACGACTGCGCGAGACATAATCTACTTGTGGGTGTCGCGAATGATCATGTCGGGTCTCCACTTCATGCGCGAGATCCCGTTCGACGACGTGTACATCTACGCGACGGTGCTTGATGAAGAAGGCCGGCGGCACAGCAAATCGCTCGGCACCGGCGTCGATCCGCTCGACGTAATAAAGCTGTACGGCGCTGACGCGCTGAGATTCTCTCTGATTGTCCGCGCGGCCCGAGGCCAGGATATTCGTTTCGCGAAGATCGAGAAGAATCGGCAGCCGCAGGTCGAGGAGGCTCGAAACTTCGCCAATAAGATCTGGAACGCGTCGCGGTTTGTGTTGATGAACGTCGGGGATGGTGCAGGCATCGAGGCGCGCTGGGCTCCTTCTGACGCGCTGGCGGATCGGTGGATACTTGCTGAGTTGAACTCGACGATCGAAGAGGTCACAAGCGCACTCGACGAATACCGCCTCAACGAGGCGGCGCAAACGATGTATCACTTTTTCTGGGACTCGTTTTGCGACTGGTACATCGAGTTGACCAAGTCATCGGTTGCGTCGCGGGAAGTCACCGACGAAGTGAGGGCGGCTCGCTGCCGAATCGTGTATGTGCTCGAGACGAGCTTGAGGCTCCTCCATCCGTTGATGCCTCACATCACCGAAGAAATTTGGCAGCAGCTCCCGCACGAGGGCGAATCGATAATGCTGGCTTCCTGGCCGCAAAGCGATCCCGCCCGTGACGACAAAACTGCGCGAGGCCAGATGGAAGCGCTCATAGCCTTGATCACCAAGGTGCGAAACATCCGCTCGGAGATGAATATTCCGCCGCAGAGCCGGTTGAAGCTTTACGTCGCGACGACCGACCCGGAGAATTGCGATCTGGTCAACGAGAACTCGGAACAGATCAAGCGGCTGGCGCGCATTGAAGAGATAATCATCTCCGAGACACTCCCCGCTCTGGAAGCGCCGGCGCGCGACATCGTCGCCGGAATGGAGATCGCGGTGCCGCTTGGGGGGTTGATCGACTTCGAAAAAGAACGGGAGCGAATCGCGAAGGAGATGACAAAGAAGGAAAACGAAGCGCGAGGCCTTGCGACGCGGCTCGACAATATTTCTTTTATGGAACGTGCGCCGCGTGAAGTCGTCCAGGAGGCTCGTGGCCGTCACGAAGAATTGATCGCCGAGATTGAAAAACTGAGAGTGACACTCGGCTCGCTCGGTGCGAGTTAGTCCGATCATGGAACTCGACTCTGGAATCATTTACGCTTTTGCTGCTGACTTGCTCAAAGAAGATCTTGGGCGAGGCGACCTCACCACCCAAACCGTGATTCGCGGCGGCGCAAAAGCGCGCGGGCGATTCGTGGCAAACCAGGACTTCGTGCTGTGCGGACTCGAGCTCGCCGAGTCAGTCTTCGCCACTCTCGATAACAGCGTCGTGCTTGAATCGCGTGCTTACGATGGTGAGAAGATCACGTCGGGCTCTGAGTTCGCTCGCATCGAGGGACCGGCTACAGCGCTCCTGACAGGCGAACGCACGGCGCTCAACATCATGCAGCGGCTGTCGGGTGTCGCCACGCTGACCAAAGCGTTCGTGGATCGGATCGAGGGCACGGCTGCGCGGATAGTGGACACTCGCAAGACGACGCCCGGGTTGAGGCTTCTGGAAAAATACGCGGTGACAGTGGGCGGCGGGTTCAACAACCGGTTCGGACTGGATGACGGCGTGTTGATCAAAGACAGCCACATCGCGCTTGCGGGCGGGGTTCGCCGCGCGATCGAGCTTGCGCGCGGCGGCGTTCCTTACCTGATGAAGATCGAAGTCGAAGTTGCCAATCAGCAGCACCTTCGCGAGGCGATCGCGGGCGGCGCCGACGTGATCAAGCTCGACAACATGAGCCTGGACGAAATCCGCGAGTCCACGAAGCTGATCAGGGCCGAAGCCCCGGGGGTAATCATCGAAGTCTCGGGCGCAATCACGCTCGAAAACGTGAACGAGTTTGCAGCCTGTGGAGTGGACTTGATATCAGTTGAGGCCATCACGCATTTGGCTACAGCGGTTGACATCAGTTTGAAGACCAGACCGCTGTGAGTTCTTGAGCGCGCGCCAGTTCGAAAAGACCTTCCTGGCTTACGAGGCTTTCCTCAGGTCCGATTTGATCGAGCCGTGAAATTGGAGCATTCCGGGACTAGAATCGTCAAAGGCACAGATGGGAATCAACCTCGACAAGCCTGAACGCTGGAAAGAAGACATCGCCAACTCGGTCGATCAATACAATCGGTGGTTCCTCAAGTTTGCTCCTAAGACCTATCGGGAAGAACGTGTGAAGGCCACAGAGTACGTTGCGGCTATGCTCGGCCGTACGAATCATCTCAGGAGTCTGACACTGAAGGAATTGACCGAGCACCCCTCGATTCTCTTCGCTCTCCGCATGTCCACGGCTCCGCCCATTGCCCGCGACCGCCTGGTTGGCTTGGCTGGTGTGCCGAAGTTGCTCGTGAATACAATGGAAAAGGATGGCCGACTTCCGCGAATCATGACGAAGGTTGTACTGAATGAGAATCTACGAAAGATAGCCAGGATGATCGTGCGGCTTACTGATGTTGACATCTTTCCGTGGCTCGGTGAAGCTCGCGATCCTACCGAGCAAGAAGTCTATCGAGCTGCAACCATCGTTGCGGACCGGCTCTGCGGAGCGAACGCCGATCCTATTGTTCGCAACGCTCAAGAGCAGAGACAGTTACTCAAGATCAAGAAGTGGCTCGAAGCGCGAGGCTACAAGGACGTGACTGGAAAGGTGGCCCTCGACAAGATGAAACCGGGCTTCTTCGCCTTCCGCCTCAACGTACCGGGACTCAAGGAAGATCACGAGTCAGTCAACATCCCGGTCGATGCCGTAGTACTGCCCGTCAAGGCCAAGCAGAACGAATTACCGTTGCTGATCGAGGCGAAATCTGCCGGTGATTTCACCAACACGAACAAGCGTAGAAAGGAGGAGGCTACGAAGGTTGGCCAGTTGCGACGACGCTATGGGAAAAGCGTTCGTTACATTCTGTTCTTGTGCGGTTACTTCGATAGTGGTTATCTCGGGTACGAGGCTGCTGAATCGATCGATTGGGTTTGGGAGCACCGGATGAATGATCTTCTAGAGTTTGGGTTATAGAAGATGAGCGCTATGGAAGAACGAGAAACGACTCGTCTAGAGCTTCAAGAGCGACTGGATACGGCAAAGACGCAAGCCGAGCGGAACAGGCTCGGCCAGTTCGCTACGCCGCCGGAATTGGCTTCCGAGGTCATCTCGTACGCTGATTCTCTTTTGCCTCAGCGTTCGAAAATACACTTCCTCGAACCCGGCTTTGGAACCGGCCCGTTCTATTCGGCGTTGCTGCGGCACGTCCCGCCATCGCGCATCGAAGCAGCCGCTGGTTACGAGATAGATTCTCACTACGCTGAACCCGCCAAGAACTATTGGAAGAGTACCGGGCTGCGGCTGCACATCACTAGTTTTACAGAGGCCGAGCCACCGAAGACCGAAGCCGCGAAATACAACTTGATCGTCTGCAATCCGCCCTATGTCCGCCACCATCATCTGAGCCAGACACAGAAGCGCGAGCTCCAGGCCGCCGTAGCTCGATATCTCGATTTTGAGATGAATGGATTGGGTGGCTTATACACCTATTTCATAGTTCTATCGCAAGCCTGGATGTCAAAAGACGGCGTGGGAGCGTGGCTCATTCCGAGCGAATTCATGGATGTGAACTATGGACGCAAGGTGAAAGAATTCTTGACGGAGAGGGTAACTCTTCACCGAATTCATCGCTTCGATCCGAATGAGGTTCAGTTTGGAGATGCCCTGGTGTCATCCGCGGTTGTGTTCTTCAAGAACGCTCCGCCGCCTGATGAGCACGAAGCGGAGTTCACATTCGGTGGAACAGTGAACAAGCCAAAGCTCTCGGACTCGATAGGACTGAACGACCTTCGCCGCATCTCGAAGTGGACGGGTCTGCCTCAAGCTGCCTCGCGCCTGATCCATCGAAGCAACGGCAGCACGCTGTCCGATCTCTTTACCATAAAACGCGGATTAGCCACTGGTTGTAATTCGTTCTTCGTGCTCTCGCCAGATCAAGTAGCTCAATTGAATCTTCCCAAGAAGTTCTTACAACCGATCCTTCCGAGTCCGAGAGACCTCGTCAGTGATGAGATTCTTGCAGATGAGCATGGCGAGCCTCACATAGCCAGTCGGCGCTATTTACTTTCGTGCGACTTGCCCGAGAGCGAAGTGGAATCGGATTACCCGATGCTGTGGCGATACCTGCTGCGGGGCATCGAACGAAAAGTGAACGAAGGCTATATTTGCAGTCACCGGGAACCTTGGTACACCCAAGAGAACCGGCCACCGTCGCCATTCCTATGCACGTATATGGGAAGGCCAACTAAGCGGAGTGAATCTCCATTTCGATTCATCCTGAATTACTCGAAGGCTACGGCGGCAAACGTCTACCTGATGTTGTATCCCAAGCCGGATTTGGCGGCGTGGTTGAGTCGCGACCCGGAGCTGTATCGAGCCATCTGGAAGGCTCTATCATCGATCACGGCTGAGACACTCAAAGGGGAGGGAAGAGTGTATGGTGGCGGGCTTCATAAGTTGGAGCCGAAAGAGCTTGCAAACGTTGCTGCCGAGTTCATCCTGAACGCTCTCCCAGGAAAGAGAGAACGCGTATTCAAACAGCCGGGCCTATTCGCGAAGTGAGGCCGTGTAGCCTGCTTCGCTTGAGAATCGAAGACCTAATGCGATTTGCCCGCCTCGTTTCCTGATTCCATCAGATAGGACTTGAGTTCCTTCACTGCCGACCGTAGTGGCTGAAAGGATGCCTGCTTTGCCCGAAGTACTTCATTTCTCGCCTCCGTGCCGCCCGGTGTGTAAATCTGCTGGTGCATTGAATTCTCAACGTAGTCATTTACGTTCCTGACGGCCTGATACGCTTCACTTAATGTGCTTTTGACGTTTTCCGGCAGATCGACATAGAAGCTTTCCCCCACTATTCTGCGATATTGATCGTCGAGAAGGCGGCCTAGCTGCCCGTAGGTTGCGTCGGTAACAGAGGGCAAATTGGTTGCAAGCTCCTCCCGCAATCCTAGTAGTAAACCCAGCGCCGATTGTGACAGTCGCGTATTGTTCTTCGTTTCATGAGTCGAAGGCCTAGCGGGGGCCGACAGCACGATGTTCTTGCCGCGTTTCTTGGCTTCCAGCATGGCTGTGTCTGCTGCAACCTCCAATTCTCCGAATTGCGAACAGGTGTGTGGGTACGTGGACACTCCGATGGTTGCAGTTATCAGCCCTTGGCCGATGGTTGAAAAGCTATATTCCTCGATACCTCTTCGAATGCGCTCGGCGACGCTGCAGGCTTCATCTTGGCTGAAGTTCGCAAGGAGGATTAGCATCTCGTCTCCGGAGCGATGAAAAAGCTCTCCCTTGCCTTTGATGGCCCTTTCTACAACGGCCATAGCTTCGCGGATCACCTGGTCGCCCACCGAATGATTGTGGTTGTCGTTGACTGACTTAAAACTATCGAGGTCGAAGAACAGGACCGAGACGAGTTCTTGATTCGGTTCAATCACACTCATCCTATTCTGGAACGATGAATGATCTGGAGGCCCAAACTTGCTAACACCGCCTGCCATAGACGAGTCTGCAGCCCGCAGACGGAGATCGAGAACGCCTGTCTGAAGTACCCGACGCCCGGCGTCAGTGATCTCTACCCAATTCTCGGCGTCGACTTGGCCAGGCTTGTATTGGGGCTCGGTGAGGCCTTCTTGCTTAACCTCATCAAAGGCCCGAGCAGCAAGCGCGCGTCGGGATTTGTCAAACGTAACCCCGAGACGGTGCTCGAGAGGTCCACGTCGGTCCGGATGGTTGCCGAGAAGGTTCAGCTTGTGGAGTTCTTTGTTGGCTTCTGCGAGTTCTTTGAGTATGGCAATCTTGATGTCGTCTTTAGTGAGGTTCTCCATAAGCTTCTTTTTCGAAACTGCGTTGAAGCGTTTCTTACGCCTGAGTTCTGAAACCCAACGGGACGTCCTTCCTTCCGTGTATCATGTTCCACAGCCTACACCCTGAAAATCGGGCAGGCAATGCGGGAATTTCAGGGTCGAGGCTTTTTCGCCTCGTTGTTCGGAGTACGGCCTTCGGTGGATCGTTTCGAGACCGCTGACTTCCACGTAGGTGCGGGACTGTGAACTCAGAAAGCCATCAGTTTGACTCACCTGCGTCCCGACGATAAGATTTCAATCGAGCTTGGATCAAATGATGACCTTCGCTAAGCTATTCCGACCTACCAAACGGGCAACACGGGAGAAAGAGTAGAGAATGGCTATAGATTCTGCGGTTGGCGATAACTTCTTTACTACCAAGGTCAGCGAAATCGCCAACTGGGCGCGGAAGAATTCGCTTTGGCCGCTCCCGTTCGGGACCGCTTGCTGCGCTATCGAATATATGTCGGTCGTATCGGCTCATTACGACGTCGCCAGGTTTGGCGCGGAGGTTGTCCGCTTCTCGCCGCGGCAGTCGGACCTGCTGATGGTCATGGGAACGATCACCGACAAGATGGGCCCCGTGCTCAAGCGAATCTACGAGCAGATGCCCGATCCGAAGTGGGTGCTGTGCATGGGCGCGTGCGCGACATCGGGCGGATTCTATCGCGCTTATCACGTGATGCAGGGCATCGATGAAATCATCCCCGTAGACGTTTACATTCCCGGCTGCCCGCCAACCCCAGAAGCGGTTCTGCAAGCCGTGTTGATGATCCGCCAGCTCATAGAAAAAGAGAACATCGTCGATGCGGATGCTCGGCGCGAGCTGCGCGAGCGCATGAAAAAAGAGATCACCGAGATTTCGCCTAAGCCGATGCTGATCGCCGAAGAGCAAGCGCGCGAGGCGGTGCGGCTCGTTCAAATTACTCGTGAGCCGGCTGCTCCGCAGAATCCAATCGCGGCGTTAGTCCAGGGACAGTTTGCGGATCAGGTCCTGGACGTGAATGATTTTCGCGGCGACCTCACGATCGCGGTCAGACCTGACAAGGTCACTGAGATTTGCCGCGCGCTGAAAGAAGACCCTTCGACAAAGTTCGATCTGCTGAGCACGATCACCGGGCTCGACTACCAGGGTTATCCCGAGAAGACGCGAGACGAACGGTTCAACGTGGTCTATCACATGTACTCGATCGATCACGGGCACCGAGTGCGTTTGAAGGTACCCCTCCCGGAATCGGCTCCGGAGGTCGATTCCGTGTCATCGGTTTGGAAGACCGCGAACTGGTGGGAGCGCGAGACGTTCGACATGTTCGGCATCCGCTTCCGCAATCACCCCGATCTGCGTCGAATCCTCTGCCACGAAGAGTTTCATGGCCACCCCCTCCGTAAGGATCACGAACCGGGCGGGCGCACGATTCTCTCGCGCGACTACAAGCTGCCGCTCGAGTACAAGACGCAATGGGAGGGACACGAAACCGATCGCTTGAGCCCGGAGCCTGCGATCATCAACATCGGACCTTCGCATCCCGCTACGCACGGCGCGCTCAGGATCGTTTGCCGACTCGACGGCGAACGAGTGATCGAGTCGGATGTCGAGATAGGCTACCTGCATCGCTGCTTCGAGAAGATGGCCGAGACGCATCAGTGGAACGGGGTGATCCCGTACACTGACCGGCTGAATTACTGCTCGTCGTTTCTGAACAACGTCGGGTATGCGTGCGCGGTTGAAAAGCTCCTCGGAATAGAAGTGCCGAAGCGCGTTCAGTACATTCGCGTGCTGCTCGGCGAGCTGTCGCGGATTATGGATCACATGGTCTGCCTGGGTGCGGCGCTGGTTGATCTCGGCGCGATCACCAACTTCTGGTATTCATTCGAGCCTCGTGAAGAGATTTACGATCTGCTCGAGATGACCGCCGGCCAGCGGATGATGGTGAGCTACGTGAGGGTAGGTGGGTTGTCCGCGGACTTGCCTGACGACTTTGTGCCTCGGTGCCGCGAGGTGCTGACGCGATTGCCTGGATACATCAACGATCTGCACAAGCTCAACACGAACAGCCCGATCTTCAAACAACGGACGATCGGCGTCTCGGAGATTTCGGGAAAAGACGCGGTTGATTGGGGGATGACCGGGCCGGTGCTGCGCGCGGCGGGCGTGCCTTATGACATTCGCCAGAATCATCCCTATTCGAGCTACGACGATTTCGACTTCGAAGTGCCGATAGGCAGTCGCGGCGATGTGTACGACAGATACCTGGTCCGAATGGAAGAGATGCGCCAGAGCGTTCGGATCGTCGAGCAAGTGCTCGACAATTTACCCGAGGGACCTTACCAGGTTGACGATCGGCGCATCACGCTGCCGCCGAAGCAGGGCGTGTATACGAACATCGAAGACTTAATGAACCACTTCAAACTGGTGATGCACGGAATACAGGCGCCGCCCGGCGAAGTGTACGGCTACAGCGAGGGCGCTAACGGGGAGCTTGGTTTCTACATCGTGAGCGACGGCTCGTTGCGGCCGTGGCGTTGTCACGCGCGAGGGCCGTGTTTCCCGATCTTCTCGGCGTATTCGAAGCTGATCGAGGGCGGGCTTGTTGCGGACGCGATTGCGACGTTGAGCAGCTTGAACATTATTGCGGGAGAGCTTGATCGATGACTTAGCGTCTTTGCGCGAGACAGGTTTAGCGCAAAGACGCGAAGGCCCGCAAAGACGCTAAATCAATAGGGACGATTGCGATGATCGAATTCAGCGAAGAGGCAAAGCGGCGTTATCAGACGATACTGAGCCACTATCCCGAGAAGCGCGCGGCGCTGTTACCGGTGTTGACTCTTGCGCAACGTGAGTTTGGTTGGATCTCACAAGAAGTCGCTGAGTACGTCGGCGGCTTGATGAGCTATCCGCCGTCGGATGTGTTGAGCGTTGCGACGTTCTACACGATGCTTCACAAGAAGCCAGCCGGGAAGCATCACATCGACATCTGCAAGAATGTGAGCTGCTGGCTGATGGGTGTGAATCCGTGCGTCGATGAGATCAAACGGCAACTCGGCGTCGAGAAAAGGGAAGTCACCGCGGATGGACGGTTCAGTTGGGATGTGACCGAGTGTCTGGGTTCTTGTGGGACGGCGCCGGCGATGCAGGTTGGAGATCGCTACTATGAGAACCTGACGCCTGCGAGGGTAGCGGAGATTATTGAGAGGCTGAGGAATGACTAGGGTTGGAATGCGGCAGGCAGGATGCCTGCGCTCGCAGGTATGACTAAGATACTACTGGCAAACATAGACAAGCCTGATCAGGCGAGCATCGCGAAGTATCGCGAGCGCGGCGGTTACAAGGCGCTGGAGAAGGCGCTCGCGATGGAGCAGACCGCGCTGATCGATGAAGTGAAGGCGAGCGGGTTGCGCGGACGCGGCGGCGCCGGCTTTCCGACCGGCATGAAGTGGAGCTTCGTCCCGCGCAACTCGAACAAGCCAACGTATCTGCTATGCAACGCCGACGAGAGCGAGCCGGGCACGTTCAAAGATCGCATCTTGATGGAGCGCGATCCACACATGTTGATCGAGGGGATGGCGATCGCTTGCTATGCGCTCAACTGTCATCTGTCGTACATCTACATTCGCGGCGAATACGAGTTCGTCGCGAACACTCAGCAGAAGGCGCTCGACGAAGCTTATGAGGCGAAGATACTCGGGCCGTCGGTGATCGGGAAGGATTTTGCGCTCGATATCTTTGTGCACCTCGGGCAGGGCGCGTACATCTGCGGCGAGGAGACTTCGCTGATCGAATCGCTCGAAGGCAATCGCGGATATCCTCGCATCAAGCCGCCGTTCCCGGCGACGCACGGATTTCTCGCTTCACCTACCGTAGTGAACAACGTCGAGACGTTGGCAGCGCTGCCGTGGATCATTCGGAACGGGGCTGCGGCTTATGCGGCGATAGGAACGGAGAAGAGCAAGGGCACGAAGCTGTTTTCGGTTTCGGGTCATGTAGCCAGACCGGGCGTGTATGAAGTTGACCTCGGTTATCCGCTGTTGGATTTCATCAACAACGAAGCCGGCGGCGTTGCGAAGGGGCGAAAGTTGAAAGCCGTGATACCGGGTGGTTCGTCGGTTCCGGTGATGACCGCGGCTGAATGCGAAGGCGTGTTGCTTGACTACGAGTCGCTGCTGAAGGCGGGCTCTATGCTCGGTTCTGGCGGAATGATCGTGTTGGACGAGACTACGAGCATGCCCGAGACGCTATCGGTGATCGCGGACTTCTACGCACATGAGTCGTGCGGGCAATGCACGCCTTGCCGCGAAGGGACCGGCTGGGCGGCGAAGATTCTTAAGAACATTGTTGCGGGTGGGGGCAAGCGGTCGGATGTGGATTTGCTCTTGAAGATCGCCGATATGATGGAAGGGAAGACCATCTGCCCGCTTGCTGACGCGGACGTTATGCCGATCAGGAGTTTTGTTACCAAGTTTCGAAGCGAGTTTGAAGCGTTGTGTGCGAGCTGACAGCGCTTAAACACAAAGACACAAAGACACTAAGAACGAAGGTCTGACTAGGGGGAAGGCGCCGTCCACGCTGTTGCTTTGTGACTTTGTGCCTTTGTGTTTAACGGAAGTTGAGCGATGCCGAAATTCACCTTAAACAATCAAGAAATAGAAGCCAAACCGGGGCAGACCATCATTCAAGCAGCCGGCGATCAGGGCGTAGAGATACCGCACTATTGCTATCACCCCGATCTGCCAATCGATGGCAACTGTCGAATGTGCCTCGTCGACGTCGAGAAGATGCCCAAGCTCACACCGGCTTGCACGACGATAGTGAACGAAGGCATGGTCGTGCGCTCAGACAACGCGCGAGTCAAAGAGGCTGTGCGAGGCGTGCTGGAGTTCCTGCTGATCAATCACCCGGTCGATTGTCCGGTTTGCGATCAAGCGGGCGAGTGCCGGCTGCAGGACTACTATATGGTCTACGGTCTGCACACCAGCGAGATCCCACTTGGGATGAAGGTGCGCAAGCGAAAAGTGATCGACCTGGGGCCGATGGTCGTGCTCGATCAAGAGCGGTGCGTGCTGTGTTCACGGTGCATACGATTCTTCGATCACGTGACTGAGACCGGCGAGATGCAGTTCTTTGGTCGCGGCGATCACGTCGCGATTGGGACGTTCGAGGACAGGCCACTCGACAATCCGTATTCGGGCAACGTGGTGGACATCTGTCCGGTTGGGGCGCTTACGTCGCGCGACTTCAGGTTCAAGTGCCGTGTGTGGTTCTTGCACGCGACGGACTCGGTGTGTGGCGGATGCTCGACCGGCTGCGCGGTGAGGATCGACCATCGAGACGGCGCGATCTTCCGGATGATTCCGAGACGAAATCCCGAAGTGAATAGAAGCTGGCTGTGTGACGAAGGGCGGCTGAGCTTTCATGAGTTGAATGCGACCGAGCGTATCCAGCGCCCGCTGATGAACGGCCGCGATGGAACGCAGGCGCCGGCTACGTGGGAAGAAGCCGTACGCTCGATTGATTTGCGCCTGAAAGAGATTCGCGGTGCGAACGGCCCAGGCTCGATTCTCGGCTTTGGTTCGCCGTCGGCTACAAACGAAGCCCTGTTCCTGTTCAAGCGATATCTGGAGGATCAAGCAGGGGCGACTCAGTTTGAATTTCGTGTTGACTCCGAAGAAAAGAACCTGGCGGAGGAAGAGGATCAAATCCTGCGGCGCCTGGACAAGCATCCGAACTCGATGGGGGCGATCCATCTCGGCCTGATCAGCAATGAGCTCAGTGGGATTCAAGGAGCGATCAAAGCCGCACGGGATGGACGAATCAGGGCGGGCGTCGTGATCTACTTCAAGCCTCTGGTGCGGCGGCCCAGTGACCACGAAGCGGAAGGTCGAGTCCTCGAGTTGATAGATGCGCTTGAGTACTCTGTGTTGGTTGCGGCGCACAAAGCTGACTGGCAATCGGCGGCCAGCGTCGTGTTGCCAGTGGCTGCGTGGTCGGAAGAACAGGGGACATACACGAACTTCGAGGGACGCGTTCAGCTCGCGGGCAAGGCGATCGAGCCGGGGGGAGACGCGCTGCCGGCGTGGGAAGTTTTCGCTATGCTGCTTCATGCGAGTGGAGCGGAGGCACCTTGGATGTCGGCGGCGGATGTGTTTGCGACAATGACCGAGGACGTGCCGGCCTATCGCGAGATCAGCTTGGAGCAAGCACGGCTGCCAGGCGTGGTTGTAGGATAGAATGAAGAAATCAGCAAAAGTCATCAACGTAAGGGAGCGGGCGGAGAGCGAGTCGTCGTTCGCTAAAGATATGCTCGCTCCGCTCGTCGGGATGGGCCTGACGATGACCCGGATGGTGGACAACTTGACCGGCAAGGTCAACGCGACCATCCGCTATCCCGAAGAGCGGCGCGCTTACTCGGACCGCTTTCGCGGCGCTCATATTCTGACGGCGCGCGAAGACGGTTCGCCGCGCTGCGTGGCGTGTTACATGTGCGCGACCGCGTGCCCGGCCGATTGCATCTACATTGAATCCGCCGAACATCCCGATCCGCTGATCGAAAAGTACCCCGCAAGATTCGATATCGATATGCTTCGCTGCGTGTTCTGCGGCTTTTGCGTCGACGCCTGTCCAGAAGAAGCGATCATTATGAGCCGCGAGTCGGAGATATGCGCCTACACACGTGAAGAGACGATGTGGGACATAAAGCGGCTGATGAGCAGGCCCGAGCTTCCGGAATTCGGCCTCGGCTACCGGCCTAATGAGAAGCTGGTTGACAGCACGATCAAATTCGCGCCCAACCAGAAAGAGAAGAAGAAACTCGCGGGCCGCGTGACGCTGAAAGAAGATGTCGAGATGATTCCACATGTCACCTTCGATCCCACCAAGGACGGTAGTCAGTAGTCAGTAGTCAGTAGTCCGTAGTCCGTGGCCAGTGGCCAATAGCGAGTGCACAAGGGACGACTGACCACTGAAAACGGACCACGGACTATGGACAACGGACTACGGACGACGGACTAAGCCTCGCTTGACTCTTTTTGGCAAATCGGCGAAATTTGTAGCGACACATTGGTCAATCTTCCTAAGTTGTCTAATACCTGAGAAGGAGGCTCACGTTTTAATGACGTACGTTATCGCTGAACCCTGCATAGGGACCAAGGACACGGCTTGCGTGGACGTCTGTCCTGTAGACTGCATTCACCCGCGCAAAGACGAACCTGCATTTGAAACCGCGGAGTTGCTCTATATCCATCCAGACGAGTGCATCGATTGCGGTGCGTGTGAACCGGCTTGCCCCGTCCAGGCAATCTTCACCGAAGACGATCTGCCTGAGCAGTGGAAACACTTCACACAGATGAACGCCGACTACTTCAAGCAATGACGCGCGGGGAGCAAGACGTTTGGCCTACGTGATATGTGAGCCGTGCATCGGCGCCAAAAACCTGGCGTGCGTCGATGTTTGTCCGGTTGACTGCATTCAGGGCGGCCCCGATCACGAGCAGATGTACATAGACCCCGCGACCTGCACTGACTGCGACGCGTGCGTCCCGGCTTGTCCTGTGTCTGCGATTTTCGCTGAGGCTGACGTGCCTGCTAAGTGGCAAAGCTTCATCGGGAGGAACGCTGAGTTTTTCAGAAAGACTCGTTCAAAAACTAGATGAGCCGCCGTTGATCTGATTGAAAGGCGGCTCGTTTCGTCTCTGCAATTCGGAGCGCGGGTGTTCAGTAGCGGAAGTTCTTCATGTTATGGAGCAGCATCTTCTTGCCTTCCTGAAATCTGACCTCAATCTTGTTTGGCGGTAGCGCGAGTTCGACGGCGCCAAGCCCGAACTTGGGATGGTTGATGACGTCCCCGGCTGAAAAAATGTTATTCATGTCGTAAGACTTGACCGGCCGCTTCGGGTCGATGCTAAACGTGTTTGCTTCCTTGGCGCGTCTGGTACCGGTTTTTCTTTTTGCAGGCGCCGCCCCGGCGCTACTTGCTGCCCCAGCCAGGACTGCAACCGGTTTCACTTTGTAGTTGTGTGTGCTGCCGCACATCGAGCAAGTGACCCGGCGGACTATTTCGCCATCCATCGCGGCCACGATGTGGGTTCGCTCATCTTTGCACTTGCCGCAGTACGCATTTAGTTCTTGTCCAACGCGAGGCTTTCTGTAGAGCATAACGTGAATATAACATTCGGAACGCTCGACTTCCAAGTTCGGCGACAAGAACGGGTGTGCGCCGGGTTTGATTAGAAGTGTTAGATCAACTCTCGCAGCTTGCGCGCGGCGCGATAGTGGATACCGTTGGCCTCGCTTGGAAGTTCACCCGGGCGAAACAGACCATCGACCCACCTCAGGTATTCGCCCACCGGCCGTTTGCCCGCGACAGTCTTCTGCAGACCACCTCGGGCCTGTCTCGCGGTGATGTGATAGACAAAACCATCTGTTCCGAGGTAGACGCCGTTCTCCCACAGACCTTTCTTGAGTTCCTCGCCTTCGAACCCCAACAGGGAGCCCTCAACCGCGATTTGAACTGCTTCGGTTCGGCTCTGACCTTTGCTCGACACATCTTCATTTCTACCTAAATAGGCGCTTCAGCGCAACACCGATCCTTCACATGATCAAGCTGTGGTAACCTGTCATTGATTGCCGCAGCCTGCAGGTCGATGATGATTAACGTTCTCTCCATGCGATGCAGCCTTGCTTTTGCGCCGTATCTGACTATAAGCCTCGCGGAGTTCCTGTCTGAGGGTGCGATAAGTTCTCGGGTTGTGCGACAAGGCGGCAGCGGCCTGATACTCAGGTCCGACGGCGACCTGGTGCTAAGGCATGAGCATCGTCAAGCATCTCTCGGGAGGGAAGAGGCTCGACACTATTCGGCGACCGCCCAGTTCAGATGCGAATTCTATGACGCTTCGCGGATGCAAGACGAGGTTGTGCTGGCAAACGTCGGCAGCGAGCTGTTGTTGTCACATCCGCAATCCGAGATGTGGTTGAGCAGCGAAGCGGTTGCCGCGTTGGCGAAGATGTTTATCCGTGACACGAGCGCCCTGGCACAAGCCACTGTGTCCAGCTTTCCCGAGTGGCTGAAAGTCTCGACAGGCGGCGCGCGAATGCTGTTGAGCGATCAGCGCACCGGGCGATGGGTGCTGCTGGGCGAGGACCACCTGCGCGAGCTTCAACGCAGGCTCGGCTTGCTCCGGCAATCGGACGGCGCGGTTGCAGGTCTGGCGCCGCCGACAATTCCAATGAAAGGATTGACGGTGCACTTGCAGTCCGCATTGAAGCTGGCGGAGACGCTGGAGGAACTTGCGGACACCGGACGGTTCACGCCCTTCGAGGAGATTACTCCGATTTATTCGTTGAAAGCTTCGCGATCCACGGAAGGAATAGAGCTGAGCGATTCAGACAGGCGCGTTGCGATGACGGCTCGCGAGGCACTCAAGTGGGCGAACATCATCCGCACCGAACTCAAACGCCTGAACGCGCGGCAAGTTGAGCGGGGCGGGATTCGCACAGTCTTTGCCGGCAACGAAGATGGGCGATGGGTCTTGCAGTGGGGCGACGAAGTCTTCCTTGAGAACGGCCTGGGGGCCGGGCTCTCAGCTCCAAACGCAATCTGCAGTGGCGCAAAAGGCTCCCACGTCGCTAAGCATATCGGGGAGTTTTTGTTGCTGCTCAGTCCCGCGACTGGCGCTTGTGTCGCGCTGACTGATTCAGAATCAAGGCATCTGGTTGACTCAGACGAGTCAGTGGAAGGATCGGGGCGGAGCGGAGCTTCTTAGATGAGCGCCTTGTCTTCGGCGCCGACGTTGTCCAGAAGGTGGCCCAGCTTTTCTTTCTTGGTCTTCATGTAGCCCAGCGACCTCTCGTGCGGTTCAACTTCAATCGACACGCGTTCGACAATCTCGATCCCTGCTTGTTGCACCGCCGCGATCTTGTCGGGGTTATTTGACATCAACCGGATCCGGCGCAGGCCCAGTTGCTTGAGAATGTCAACGCAACACTCATACTGGCGAAGGTCGGCCTCGAAGCCGAGTGACAGGTTCGCTTCCACCGTGTCCTGCCCGGCGTCCTGAAGCTCGTAGGCGCGAATCTTGTTTGTGATCCCGATGCCGCGCCCTTCTTGTTGTTGGTAGATGATCACGCCTCGCCCTTCTTCCTGAATGAGACTCATCGCATGATTCAGTTGCCTGCCGCAGTCGCACTTCAGTGAATGGAACACGTCACCGGTCAGGCACTGCGAGTGGATTCGAACGAGAGCCGGCGTTTCTGCATCCAGCGCTCCTTTGACGAGCACTGGGAACTCTTCGTTAGTGGCGAGGCTTTTGAATGCGATGATTCGAAATAGTCCGAACTCGGTGGGGAGATCCGCCTCGGCCAGACGTTCAACACCCGCGCACGGTTTGTCTGAATTGCCGTTGCCTTTCGTCATAAGCAAACCCGACTAATGACCAACTGCCTAAAAGTGTAGTGAGCGGTCTTGTGAGCGTCAAGCAAGGGGCAAAGGGCAGAGGTGCTGAGGAGAAGAGGAGCAGAGGTGCGGAGGAGCAGAGGTGCGGAGGAGCAGAGGTGCGGAGGAGCAGAGGAGCAGAGGAGCCGAGGCGCAGAGGAGCCGAGGCGCAGGTGGCATCCGGATGCAAGTTACCTCGGCCCCTCTCATCCAGTGCGCCCCTGCTCCTCGGCACCTCGGCACCTCGGCACCTCGGCTCCTCGGCTCCTCGGCTCCTCGGCTCCTCGGCTCCTCGGCTCCTCAGCTCCTCAGCGCTTCGCCCTTTGCACTTTGCGACTCGTCCCTTTGCGCTCCGCCGCCGTCGTTGATATATTCAATCCCATTGAAGGTGAGAATCCGTGAGTGATGCCGAGCGAACAGTCAAGCTTGATCTCCGCGAAGTGCCTCAATCGATTACGAAGCGGCCAGTCCTGGTCATATTGCAAGGCCATTCAATTGGGCAAACGGTAAAGCTGGACAAGGAGCGAACCATCGTAGGCCGCGGCTCTCAGGCGGATATTGTTCTTCGCGATGAAATCGCATCGCGTCAACACGCCGAGATAATGCATCTGTGCCTCGAGGCAAACTGCGTCGAGTACTACGTCAACGACCTCGATTCCACAAACGGCACTTTTCTGAACGGCGCGAAGGTCACGTCGCAACAGTTGCTTCAGGACGGCGACAAGATAAAGGTCGGAAACCACCTGATGAAGTTCGCGATGCTCGACGAGTCTGAGGCTGAGTTTCAGGAGAAGCTTCATCAGATGACCCAGCGCGACGAGTTGACCGGACTCCGATCGCGCCGCAGCCTGTTCGCCGAGCTTGATCGCAAGATCAATGAAGCCACCAGAAGCGCCGAGCCTTCACAGATCAGCGTGCTCATGATGGACATCGACTTCTTCAAACGAGTCAACGACGGGCGTGGGCATATTGTGGGAAGCCACACTATCCGCGACGCCGGGCACATCATCCGCGATGTGATAGGCAGCGCGGATTTGGCGGCGCGCTACGGCGGCGAGGAGTACATGGCCTACGTGGTGGACTCACGTGAGCGTGGTTTCGAGATAGCTGAATCAATCAGGAAGACCGTCGAAGCCCATCCCTTCCCGGCGTCGACCAACGACCTCACCCAGACGATGCACATCACGATCAGTCTTGGCGTAGCTACTTTTCCTGACGACGGCGAGGCGGCGCTTGAGATCGTGCAGAAAGCGGATCAAGCTTTGTTCAGAGCAAAGCTCAGCGGGCGAAATCGGACATGCGTTTTTGATCGCGAGATAGACAAACCGGACTCCTTCCATCAGACGGTTGATGCTTCAGCTATCATCTACGGCCCTGCGGATGCGCAGTGACGCTCACGCGGCGCACAGCTTCGATCTAACGGTTTCCAGGAAGGTGTCGAGGTCGATGGGTTTCTCGACGATGCCGTCGGCTCCGGCTTCGAGAGCGTCGGTAATCCGTCGTTGTCCGTAAGCGCTCATGACTATACTTTTTTACCCATAACCCCTTGCTCGATGATCAACGAGCGGCCGCCGTCGGCTAAGCGCCGAGCAGCGCCAGGCGCAGTTGCGCTTCCTTTTCGGTGTTAACCAGCGCAACCACCAGATCGCCGTCGTTGAGAGTGGTGTCTCCGCGAGGAACCACCGTCGTCGTCCCCCGCAGAATAGCTATCAAGTTACTCTGGTGAGGCAGATCGATCTCGCGCACCGTGCGGCCCACTGCTGGTGAAGCGCCATCCAGCGGATACTCCAGTATCTGGAAAGCCCCCGCTTGAAGGCTCAGCAGAGTCTTAATGCGAACAGTTGGAAGCTCGCGTTCGATAACTTGTTGGATGATCGCAGTCGAGCTGACAGTAGAATCTACGCCGAGCCGCGCCATCACCTCTTCATTCTTTGGATTCGAGGCGCGTGCGATTGTCTTCGGGACTCCGAACACTTTCTTGGCAACCTGACAAGCGATCAGATTATCCTGGTCGCTGCCGGTGGCCGCGACAAACACGCGCGCCCGCGGTGCGCCCGCGGCTTCGAGCACGTCATGCGTAGAGCTGTCTCCAACGAATATCTGGCAATCGAGCTTGCTTGCCAGCGTAACGGCGCGGGCGGCGTCTCTCTCGATCAGGGCGACTTCGTGGCCGCTCTCGTAAAGCTCGCGCGCGAGGTTTACTCCAACCTTACCGCCGCCCGAGATCAGGATGTATCGCGACTCATCGGTCGCATCGTAGCGCGACCGAGGTTGCGCCTTGACCGGCTCGGGTGGCATTCGCTCGACGACAGGTTGATTGGCAGCGATGTCGACCTGTTCGACGATCATCGTAACCGCGAGAAGCGTGGGGCAGACGACGATCAATTGAGGATCTTCTTGAGTAGCTTCGGCGTGACTGGGTTCATACACGCGAGCGATCGCGCGCGGCACATGAAAGTGTGTGCGCGCTACCTGTGCCGCCATCAGGTTCACGTTGTCATCGAAGGTCACCGCCAGCAGGATGTCAGCTTCGCCCATGCCAGCTTCGCGCTGAACGTCCACGTCGATGCCGTTGCCTTGAACGAGTTCGACGCCTTCCAGACGCGAGGCGCGGCCCAGGCGGCTGGCTTCTTTATCTACGACGGTGATTTGGTGGCCCCGCTCGAGAAGCGCTGCTACTGTTCGTGACCCAACCCTTCCGTATCCGATAACGACTATCTTCATCTGTTTTTAGACTAGCGAACCGTGGGACGAGTGACAAGTTGAAATCACTAGGTTGAAATCATTAGGGCCGACCGGGCGCAGGGACTAGAATGAAGCCGGGCAGAACCGCTTCGCGATTAGGTATTCTGATTCGAGTTGCCTCATCCCTCAGCTTCTCAACTGCGCGTAGAAGTTCGCCCTGAACGGTTTCCGCCTGACCGGATTTCGCGACAAAGGTCTGCCAAATCCTGGTGGCTTCTTCGAAGTATTGCATAGCACACTCCTTTGGAAAGGGCTAACGCTACTTCGTCGCAACTGCGCCAGGCGCCGTTTTGTTTATTCGAGCGGCCATCAGACGGACGAGTTCGGCGTTCGTGAACGGCTGCCATCCGTGCGGCTTCATCGGCCGCCCGTATTCGAAGACGGCCTCGGCCTTTGGATTGTCCGCTGATTTCAAGAAGTCTTCGAGGTGAGGTGATATACCGCGAGGTTCAGGTAGTAGTTGTCCATGTCTCCGCAGTAGACATGGATCTTCCCGACGAGATCTCCGCCGATACGCGGCCAGTTCTTCTCGAGGTTGTATCTGAGATCATAGCCGTTATCACGCATGTACAAGGCGACCTCCCGATCGATCTTGCCTGTAAGCCGATCCCAGATCGGGCTGGGATATCCGTCCTTGCCGACCGGTCCGTACGCGGCGTCCCAGGCGGCGATTTGTTGTCCGGCACGTACGTTACTTCCAAGGACGGCCTCGAGGCGGTTCATTTCCCGCATCGTCAGGGTGACCTGTCCGTCAGCGTTTCTCGATAGCGGCCGAACGAGCTTGCCCCAATCCCCATTCGGTACTTCGAATGCGTTGTCGTCCTCATAGACGTTCGACATCTGATAGCGCCGGAAATCGACGGGGTCCGGATACAAAACCCACGTGCCGTTGAAGAACTTCGGATGGAAGACCTGCAGCGCCAGCGCTTCCCAGCCTCCAGTCGAACCGCCCGTCAGAACCCGCGCCTCCGGCTGCGCGATGATCCTGAATCTTTCCTCCAGGAATGGAATCAGTTCTTTGGTGAGCGCGTCACCGTACGGGCCATTGTTCGCCGAGTTCACGGCGTAGGAATCGTCGTAGTACGGCGTCGGATGTTGAAAGGTCACGGCCACCATGCGCGGGAAGTTGTCGGACATCCAGGCCCGCGCGAACTCGTGTGCCGGTTCCCTTGCGCTCCGGCCCAGCCGTTCTTTGCGCTGCGCTTCGCTTTCAGGAGCAGCCGGCGCCTGAGTCGTGAATCCGAAAGGAGCGCCGAGTCCGAAATGACCTTGAATGTAAATCGCCGGATACTTCTGGTTCGCGCTCTGAGTGTAACCCTTCGGCAGAAGCAGTGTGGCGCCGAGGTAAATCGGATGTCCCCAGAACTCGGAAAGAATCTTGCTCTGAAACTTCACCCTCTTGACCCACTCCGTGTCCGGTGGAATCTCTACCGGAGGCAGCTTCTTCGTCAGGCTGAGCTTCACGTTGAAGCCCGCAGCCGGATCCAGACGGACTCGCTTCACCTCGCTGACGAGGTTGCCCGGCGACCGATTCCACCGCTGGCCTTCCCACTGATCCATATGCACCCAGATCACGTGGCCGTCCTTTCGGTGGACCTGCGTGTAGACGTTCAGCAGCGCCTGTATGTAGTACTCGCCTGCCGGAAGCTGGTTCAAGTTGTCGACTGGATATCCGAGGACCAATGTGTCGATGATCGCGTTATCGCCAGGCTTCAATGCGTGGACGTCCAGGCCATAAAACGGAACTGACCCGCCATACGAGCCCGCCTGCAGACGCGGTTCGACCCGATTGTTTTTCGAGATGATCACGAATACACGGCCCGTGATCGGTCCGTTATCGAGCCCCGCTGGATACGAAACCTCGAACCGCGAGTCCACTGCCGCCGCGTGGACGGAATACAACGCCAGCAGCGACAGGCAAAGGGTTACGCCCGCGATGACCAGAGTCCTTCGCTTCATTGAGCCCCCCTTAAAAGTCCCATCACAGTAATGTTTACGACGGACGCCGGTCCGCCTGAGCGGGCTACGTCTCCCCATCTGGAAGGAATGATTCCCTACCGCGATCATATGCCGCAACAGCTCCCAGCGATTGTTAGGCGGCAACATGGTACTCGCTCTGAACCAAGCCGCTCGGATAGTGCCGAGTCGCTACGTGACGGAGCCGCATGTCGTGCGGTAGGGCGCCGAAGAGAGGAATTCCCTCTCCAATGAGCACAGGCACGCGAGTGATAATGAGACGTTGAATGAGCCCCGCGCGCAGGAACCCTTGAATCGTGATCCCACCGTCGACGTAGAGGTGGTGGGCGCCACTAGCAGCGAGTTGCGAAACGATCTCAGCTTCCGGCCCGGCCATCTGTTCAACAATGCCTCCGCTGGCCGCGGACAAGTCGACTGGGCGACTACTCAGGACCACTACGCGCTTGTCACCATATGGCCAGGCCCCAAAGGTCAGAACCTTTTCAAATGTCTTGCGCCCTATGACAAGCGCATCCACGCTTGCCATGAATTCGTCGTAGCCGTGCGGTTCGCCGCCGCCCTCCGGCAGAAAGTCGAGATCGCCGTTCGGTCGCGCAATGAAGCCGTCGAGGCTGGTGCCGATAAAGACAGATACCGTCATCGTAGACTCCTTCCCTGTGGCCGCCGTTGGGCGGCGTCATGCTGGTCTCCGATCGGCCACCGCGCCCGCGAGTGTTAGATCGGCCTCGATCTCGGCATACCCTTTCCACCTCGCCCAAGCGACCGGCGTCGCCCAAGGGGCGCCCGTCCTGTTCGGATCGGCGCCCCGCCCGAGCAGAAAGGCAACCATCTCTCGCTGCCCCCAGCGCGCAGCCAGTCCCAAGGGCGTCGATCGATACTCTTCATCAATGGGGCATGATTCCTCCATTGCTTCGGCTTGTGTCCACCTAACGTATAAGGTTCTTTGCGTGGTTTCGCCGCCGCCGAGCGTTGGAGTTAGTCGAGCAAGTGGTTCGGCGGCGAAATCACGCAAAGAACCCGTTGGATAAAACCGCGGCGATTATATGGGCGTTGAATCGCGTTTGCAATTCGGTTTTGGCTGATCCAGGTCGCTTGAGGCGATGGCAGTCGAGCTCGTAGGCGTGGGAATCGAGCGGTTCTCACTGGAGTGAGCAAGAGTCAGGGTGAAGGCGTTAGGCAGAGTCTCTTGAGAGTCGCGGAGACTGAGCCGCGACCAGTTAGCCGCAATCGGCTGATTTGAATTCTTGCATGGCTTACGAGCCGATAATCTCGCAGAATTTCTTAAGATCCACGTTGCCCCCGGAGACGATCGCGACGATCGGCCCCTGGCCGGCTTTTCCAGTCAATGCCGCGGCAACCGACAGAGCGCCAGCCGCTTCTGCAATGACACGCGTCTTTTCCGCGATCAGCCGCATCGCCTTCTTCGTCTCGTCCAGACTAACCACAATGTAGCCGTCCACCACCGGCTTCATCCGCTCCCACATGCGTGGGAAGAGACTCTGACCGCCGGCGCCGTCCACAAACGACGGCTTCCAGTCCTTGAACACCTGCGGAGATCCCATCGCAAACGAAAGCGCGGCGGGCGCAGCCGTCTCTGGTTCAGCGCCCCACACCCTGATCCCCGGGTTGAGCGCCTTGAGCACGCTTCCGACGCCGGTGATCAGCCCGCCGCCCCCAATGCTGGCAATGACGGCAGCGGTGTCGGGGGCGTCTTCAAAAATCTCGAGACCCATCGTCGCATGACCGGCAATGAAATTATGATCGTCGAACGGGTGCACGAACGTCCCTTCGACTCCGGGAAACGAACGCTCCTCGAGAGCCTTCCACGCAACGTCGTATGGCACCGGGATGAGGCTTGCGCCGAGCGCTCGCATCCGTTCGATCTTTGATTCCGGCGCCGTCTCTATCACCACGACGGTGCATGGCACGCCCGCCTGGCGCGCTGCATAAGCGACGCCTTGTCCCGCATTTCCAGCGCTGATCGTCCACACACCCCGCTTGCGTTCGGACTCTGACAGCAAGCCTACCGCGTTGGCGGCACCCCGCAACTTGTAGGCGTTGATCGGCTGCAAATTCTCCAGCTTGAGGCGGATGTCGGGGAAGTCCGGCCCCAGTTCAAGGCGGACCAACGGCGTGCGCACGATGGTCTCAGCTATTCGCTTACGCGCTTCCCGTACATCGGCCAACTCTATCGGGCGCACAGCTTCGAGTCTTATGGGCATTGTTAGTTTCTTTCTGCGGAATGAATTCACCCCGCGTCATTAGCATTAGACATTTCCGCGTACGTTCATATTCCAGTAACCCTTCGATTCCATAAGCTCCGAAGAACGTGCCGGACCTTAGGAGGTCTCTCGCGCCGTCGGGTCGGCCGGCCGGTAGGTCGCGATCACCACGCCGGTGGTCGTCGTCTTGGTGTCGACGAGCCGGAGAGCGGCGAAGGGACCGACGTCGGGAAAGAGACGGCGCCCCGATCCGAGAACGAGCGGGTGGATTGAGAGCACGTACTCGTCGACGAGGTTGTGCCGCATCAGCGACCGGACAAGCTCTCCACTGCCGAGGACAACGAGATCCTCGCCCGGCTGCTCCTTGAGGGTGGCCACGGCCGCCGCGGCGTCGCCTTTAAGCAGCGTGGAGTTGCTCCACGGGAGCGGCTCCTCCAGCGTCGTTGACGCAACATACTTTTGGAAGTTGTTGAGCACCTCGGTGAAGGGATTGCCGATTCGTTTGGGCCAGACGGCGTAAAAGTCCTCGTAGGTGCGTCGCCCGAACAGCAGGGCCGGCGTCTCGGCGATACCTGCTGCCGCGGCGCTGCCCATGACCGAGTCGAAGTAGGGCAGCGCCCAACCGCCGTGCTCGAAGCCACCGCGGAGGTCCTCGTCGGGCCGGCCCGGCGCCTGCATCACGCCATCGAGCGTCAGGCTCATGTTCACAACGACTTGGCCCATTGAAGTTCCTCCTTGGAAATGTGTTGTCTCTATAAACGTCCGGATGAATGGCGAGCGGCGCGGTTCGGAAAATCGACGCGCCGCTCGTCCGCTCGATCCGGTCGTTACGCGGCCTCGGCCAGCCCGACGCTACGCCCGAAGCCGCACAGCCTTCTCAGACTCCGCCGTACGGAACGGGTGCAGAGTGATGGCAAACCAAAAGGCGCAAGCGCAGCCGTTGCCAACCCGAACGACCGGGTACTACTTCCATTCCCACAGTGTAGAGCGGCTGTTCCCCTCAGCATCCACCTCGTATTCGAAGATTGCGGCAACACTGTTCAGCCGTGACCATCTCGGCGACGAGCTGTGGTAAAACACGGCGCCTCGAAAACTCACAGCACCGGCTTCCCCGATAGTGCCGACGCCCTGGCCAACCCACGTGGCCAGATCCCCCTGCTCGCTCATTGCGATGCCTTGGCCCTCCCCGAAGAGGGTCCCGTCCGGCCGCACAACCGACCAGTACGTGGATGTTTCTTGTGTGTCCACACCCAGCAGCTTCCCACCTAGCTGCTGAGAGGTTTCCATTTTCGGGCCGCCGCCCGGATTCGGGAGCACTCTCCGCGAGGTCACCTTGCCTGAGTATTCGCATATCTTCTCGCCCTGCATAACGTCCTCCTTGGGAACGCGCTTGCCGAAGCGCATTGAGTTAGTGAGTTAGTGAAATAGGGGATCTTGGTCTAAAGCATCCCCTTGAAAGTGTCCTGTCTATCCAACGGATCGCGATTCTGCCGCGTGGCTTCACGGTGACAAGCGCGAAGCGCTTCCCATCAAGGCATTCCACGTCAGTAGCAATCGTGTTAGTCGGCCACCAAACGTGAAATTTGCCGGCTATCCTCCAGGTCAGATCGTCAGAGTGAAACCTCCATCGGGTGTCAGAGTGGTGCCCGTGATGTAACTGGCCTCGTCCGAGCACAGGAAAACAACCGAGCTGGCGATCTCCTCGGGGCGTCCTGCGCGTCTCGTGTGAACACGTTGCAACAGCACGTCGTCGTAGATCTCGTCGCCAATGAGCCCTCGAAGCCGGCGATGCATCGGCGTGTCGATGATGCCTGGGCAGACGAGGTTGATCCTGATCCCCTGCGGCGCCAGCTCCGCGGACGCGCTTGTCGTCAGGCCGATCAGACCGTGTTTCGACGCGACATAGGCCGCGCCGGTCGCGAAGCCCAGAAAAGAGTTTATAGACCCAACGTTGACAATCGCCCCGCCATGTCCGCCCGCAAGCATAGCTCGAGCCTCGTACTTCAAACACAGAAAAGTGCCCTTCAGGTTGATGTCGAGGACTCGGTCCCATTCCTGCTCGGGCAGATCCACGACGCCTGCGAACTGCCCCTCGATGCCCGCGTTATTCACGGCGTAGTCGAGGCGTCCAAAGGTCTCAAACGTGTGGTCCACCATCCGTTCCACGTCCTTCGCGACCGAGACATCCGTGGTCACGAAGCTTGCCAACCCTCCCCGATTCTCAATCTCAGTCGCGAGGTCAGCTAACTCGCGTTCGCGCCGCGCGGCGAGGACAACGTTGGCGCCCTTCGCTGCAAATGCCTCAGCCGTTGCCCAACCGATCCCACTGCTCGCTCCGGTAATCAGCGCGACCTTGTCTCTCATGTCCGACATCTGACGCCTCCAATGGCACTGGATTGGTTTGACTCGATCACGCCCCGCCTAACAGCAAGTTCACCGGGCCGCGTCTGCCGTTACGATTTACTCAGCTAGGAAGCGGCTACGGTGGACGTATGTTAGGCCGCGCCTTCGGAAACGCGACCTGCACAGCGAAAAGGCTCGGGCGGTTGAAGCGGCAACCGCGGCAGCTTGCACCAACAACTCCAGCCCGATTGAGCAGACGCAGCGAACGCGCCGAGACTAACTTGCTATCGAGCCCCGCACCGGGGACACCGGTTCGTGAACCTGGCGCACCAGAAAGTCCGACGCGGGCGTCCCGGCGCGCAAACGGGCAAGCCAGTCTTCGGGGTCGTACTCGACGCCAACGGGATTATCGCTGAAGCGCGCGTTGATGAAAGCGTTGGCGTCTTCACTCGAACTGAAGCTATCGATCTGAAACTCCATCTGATTGCCATCGGGATCGGCGTAGTACATCGACACCGTGATACCGTGATGGATACACCAGTACGGACTGATCCCCTCTTCCTTGAGTTGCGCATAATTCTCGAACAGATCGTGCAAAGACGCGTACGCGTACGCGACATGGTCAACACCGATCACGCCAAGACGGTCAGTTTCGGCGCCGTCCGGCTGAAATAGCGACATGTTGGCAAACGCAAATCGGTGGTGTTCGTCGTCATAGGTCAAGAAAGCCAGCCCTGGGTTCTGATACTGGACCCTGGCGTCGAACACGGTTTCATACCAATGCAACATCTGCTCGAAACGGCGGGTGCGGTAAAAAACGTGAGCGAACTTTGTGGGGCGAATGCACGGCATATGATTCTCTCCTTTGTCCTGAACTTGGCTAATGATAACGAGGTTGCCTCGATCGGGTAAAGCGCGGCCCAAACTTTTAGCTACAGGAATTTGGTTTCGATTTCAGCAAAGAAAGCTCTAAAGAGGAGGACGAAGTCTGATTCAGAGGATTGCCATCCTTTTTCTCGATTGTCCTGCTTCGATGAACGAAAAAGTTATCTACGACGTCATCATCAGCCGCTCTATATCCTCCAGTACGACTCCCCATAGTTTATCGCCCAGCGCTGCTCTGGTTCAGTGGCGGCGCTTTGCGCCGCCCGCTGGTTGTTTGGCGGCGCGCTCTGCGATCCGAGTCTTTACCAGCTTTCGCACAAGCGTGACCGGTAAAGGACCGTCCGCTTGAAAGCGGATGGTGCCCTTGCTGGTGTCGTAACCCTTGAGTTCGTCCTTGTGGGCTTTCACGGGGTGAGCGCCGGCGTAAAAGGCGCAGTGGTTCGCCCACGCGCCAAAGGACACAAGCATCCTTCCGTCAAGACGGAAGGTTGGGAGGTCGTAGCTGATGCACTCTTCAGCCTTGGGCGCCGCGGACTTGATGGCCCTTCGAAGCTTCTCGAGCGCAGCTCGCTTCTCGTTGCTCAAGGGTGCAAGGTACTCATCGATGGTCTGTGGTTTAGCTTTCATGGCTTGGGCTCCTTGGGAGATCAACGGCCAGTTCTCGGCTCAGTGAGTCGCGCACCTGAACTGATTGTTGAGGTACAGAGTTACCTTGCCCTTTTCGATCGCATTTATGAGATTGGCCACGGCTTGCAGATGCCGCTGCCGTAAGGCTGCAAGCTCACTCAGTAACTGCGGAGAAGGGTCACCCAACCTCGCTAGATACTGATCACCATTGGGAAAGGCAATCCAGTCGTTACCAGGAAAGGAAATGCCAGCTTTGGCGGTCGTTGGTTGCCCATGGTTGTTGAGTGTTACATATGTTGCATCAGGAGTGGTGCTGGCAGCAGTGGAGAGGCCAGTAATAAACTGCTGTTTGGTCGTAGCGGGTTTGAGAAACAACATGGAGTTGTTCGCCGGAGAACCCTGAAAGTCGATCTGGGTAAAACCGGCAAACTGACCACTCCAGAGAGCAGGATCTATCGTGCCCAAATAATCGAAAAACCCTTTTGCGTGCACACCGGTTAGAGTGCCTGCAAATGTCACGACCGCATAATCAAGAGGGAAGTCATAGGCCCTCGCGTTATCGGGACTGAAGTGTGCGGTTCCACTTTGGTTCAAAACATAACCAAGGGCATTATCGAGCACGCCAACATCTGCCGCGCTCACTGCATTAGGCCCTGAGTCCTGGACAGTAAACACATAGGAAGGATCGGTTATTCCCTCAAATCCTCCCGCAGCAACACGGAAGCTGGTATTGCCAGGATTGACCGTGCTGATTGCGCCATTAGAAGCAAGCACATCGATCACGTTTTGGACGATGTTGCAGTCGTTGAGAAGTCGATTGCTCCAAAGCTCCAGGTTTGGATAGCCTACACTCAGGATCATCGAGAGAGCGTTTTGGCCGACAACATCCCGGCTGGGAATCGGCTCCGCTGAGATATACGTGGTGGCGGTTACCGAGTGAGCGCCCAGCGTCGCAACCAGCAGAACGATTGTGGCAAAACATGAGATTTTGCTTCGACTCTTCGTGAGTCTTCCATTCATTTGATTCCTCATAAACACCCCCCAGTTAAGATTACAGTGAATTGTCCGCTGGAGGGTACCAGCGCATTACTGGAAAATCCACCATGCATGTTTAGTCGCTCAGTGTTTACGTCCGACTGCGAACAGGCTCGCCGATGAGCGCACGTACATCACGCCATCTGACAAGGCCGGGGTAGCCATCAGCATCTCTCCCATCGAGTTCGTTGCTATGTGAGCGAATTTCTGACCGGCTGCGATGACAAGCATCTCCCCGTCTTCGTTCGAGAGGTAGAGCTTACCGTCAGATGCTACCGGCGATGCGCTGAAACCGCTGCCGACCACCGGCAGTCTCTGACGATAGACTTCCTCGCCGGTGCGCAAATTGTATGCGTCGAACAGACCGTTGTTGGCGAGCACATAAAGAATGCCGTCATAGATTAGCGGAGTCGGCATGTAAGACCCGCGACCCGTGCGGCTCCACGCGATCGCCTCACTATTCGACTTGCCCTCAGGCAACGTAAGTTCCCCGCGAGCGCCCGCCTTCACTACAAAAATCGGACGTTCCGGAGCCCGGCCACTGACGACAGCAAACATGTCATCGGAAAAGACTGGCGTCGGCGCCGTGATCTTCGAACTCCCCCCGAGCCGCCACAACTCCTTCCCCGTCCGCGGGTCATAACCCCGGATGTAGTTGGACGCGTTCGCAACCAGTATCGGCCCCACCGATGTCATCGCAACAGTCGGCGTGCCCCACGACGAAAGCTCGTCGCGCTCGGTCTTCCACACCGTTTTGCCGGTGTCAGCATCGAGGGCCAAAATGAATGAATCACTCTGGGTGTCGCACTGCAGGATAATGAGATTGTTCCAGATGATGGGCGAACTGGCTGGGCCCCATTCGTACGTCGGAATGTCGTATGCGCCCAGGTCGAGCCGGCCCAGCTCCACCTTCCAGAGAAAGCGCCCGCTGACATCGTAAGCATAGACACCTTGCGACCCGAACCACGCCACGACTATGCGTCCGTCGGTTGCGGGAGTCGAGTTGGCGTAGGTCGATTTGATGTGACGCTTCTCGACTGGCACGCCCTGGTGGGCGACGCGCTCCCAGAGGACCTTGCCGGTTCGTTTGTCGAGCGCATAGATCATCCATCGATGCTGCGAGCGGTCTGTTGATGCATCGCCGTCGCCATACAGACCGGGGCGGAAGGTCGCCTTCGGGTCGCTGCTGGAAGCGCTTGTTACGAAGATTCGGTTCCCCCAGACGACGGGGCTGGAATGAGCGAGCCCGGGAATCGGCGTGCGCCAGAGAATATTCTCGCCCGTCTTGCCGTCCCACCGATCAGGGAGATTCTGCTGCTCCGCTATACCTGAGGCCTGCTGTCCGCGGAAAGAGGGCCAACTCCCCGTCGGTGTGTTCGGATCCGGGCGCAAGGGGGCGCCCGCGCCGGCTGTCCTAACGATGCGCCGCGGGACCATCGTTTTCACCTCTCCAGTCGGCGCCCAGGTGCTTTGATCGACAATCATTCTTCGTACCGTGCACTCATCCGAAATGAGCTCGAAGCTGACGTGGCTACCGTCCACCCGAATGCGATATCGCCCGAGTCCCTCACAACCCTTGGGTGCGCCGGTCATTGACATCTCAATCTCATCACCCTTGGTTTTCCAGTTGCCGGCCATGCGGGGCCAGCCGGTGCCCTCAAGCGTGAATGTCCCGCCGGAATCAAAACGCGCTACAAAGGCGCCAAACTTCATTGAGTAAGATGGGACTTGCACATCCGTCTGCCGGCTGGCGCTCGCCGGTGTTGAGGTGCTGGTAGCCACAATTCCAATAGCAACCAACAGCGCGAGCCCAAATCTTTTGTAATTCATTATTCTCATCCGCATCACCCCTTTGCTTAACCTAAAACCACCGAAGCACGGTTTAGCACTACCTCATTAAGAGCCTAATCACGATACATCGCTCATTTTCTACGACAGGAGCCAAACTGTGCAATGAACTAACACACCACCTGCTTTCAACGCACTCGCGTGAAGCAGCCAGCGTCACTCTGTCTCGCGGTTTCGCTATCCTAGCAGAGGGTGAACACTGGCAGGAACCAAGGAAGCTGCTTCGGCCGCATCGGCCCACGCCCATCGTTAGACCATTTGGATTCAGCGCAGTACCCAAGTCACCGAAAGATAGGTTGTTTTCCCCTGCATTAAGGTCGGCCTGGAGCAGCTATCCTTACTCGGCACTCTCATTGACAGAAAGGAGTTTAAAGATGTTGCGCCGCGTGCCACGCTAGATTCTGTGAGAATTGTTCTATTTGAGATCTCTAAGGCGCGAGTCCCATGCGCCGCAAAAGGTCGTCGAATCGAGGGTCCGAACGCAGCACGTCCACGGCTGGAAACACCTTGAGATAAGCGATGTAGTTGGAGCGGTCCTGGTAGGCCTTCTCCAGCCAGAAGAACGCTTGATCCTTATCGCCAAGGCCAATATAAACATTTGCCAGGGCTGGCGGGCTCACGTAGCGGTTACGGTTGAGTTCGAGCAGCTCATTCAGTATCTTGTTGGCTTCAGCTTTGCGCCCGGATACGCCATAACACATTCCCAGAAATCCGAGCGCTCCCGGCGTCCTCGATAAAGCGACAGCTTTTTCAGATGCCGCGATGGCTTCGGCAAACCGCCCACTGGCGGCATAGGTATGACCCAGGAACCAGTGCGCTTGATAATTGTCTTGATCCATCGCGATGACTCTAAGAAGTTGTTCGATGGCCTCGTCGTAGCGACGCGCGTTTTCGAGGATGAATCCTCTCTGCGCGCTTATGGCGAGAGAAAATGGATCTAACTCCTGCGCGCGATTCGCCTCTGCAATTGCTTCCTCCATCCGTCCCTTCGAAACGAGAAGGGCGCCATAGCCGGAGTGGGCCTGCGGGTAGTTAGGGTTGAGATCAATTGCTTGCTTGTACTCTTGCTCAGCCCCCGCCCAATCCCAGTTGGAGTGCTTCACGGAGGCAAGGGCAACGTGAGCTTCAGGCATTTCATTGTCAATCTCAAGGGCTTTGCGGGCTGCCTCGTCCGACTGCCGCCTCGCGTCCATAGGGCGCAACGCACCCATCATTTCCGTGCCGAGAGCATAGTAACAGTCGGCCAATCCCACGTAAGGCGGAGCATAAGTAGGGTCTTCGTTGACTGCGCTTTGGAAAAAACCGATCGCCTTATGCAGATTCTCGACGGTGCGTCTGTTCCAATACAAGAAGCGCCCTTGCAGGTAGTCATCAAATGCCTTACGGTTGACCAGGCGATTAGTTAACAGGCGGGCTCGCTCGGCGGGCATGATCTTGATCTGAATCTCTCGAACGATTGCATGAGCGATTTCGCTCTGGAGCGCCAATACGTCGCGCAAGTCACGCTCATAGGTCTCTGCCCACAAGTGCCGGTCAGTCGCGGCGTGGATGAGTTGCGCGCGTACCTGTACGCGGTCACCTGATCGATGGACCGTGCCTTCAACCACTGCATCAACTCCTAACTCGCTGGAGATCTCGCGAAGAGGTCTGTTGGAGCCTTTGTAATGCATGGCTGAAGTTCGGGAAATCACCCGCAGGCCTCTGATTTTGGCGAGATCGCCGATCAGCGCATCTGTCATCCCGTCTACGAAGTATTCCTGCGACGGATCGCCGGAAAGATTCTCCAGTGGCAGCACCACCAGCGACTTGATATCACCTGCTGAAAAGGAGGGTGAGCCGGCGAAGAACGTCAAGTAGATGATCGCTGCCAACATCACCGACACCAGACTAATGGCAGTCACTTGCCATCGCTTCGTGAGATGGCCTCTCTTTCTAGTCCGATCGATTACGATGGAGGATCGCTCTTGATCCTTCTGTTCCGCATGATCCGATGCCGTAGGCGTCTCTTCCGAACCGGCTGCCTCGTCAGTCGGTCTCGTCCCGCCGAACCTAGCGGGTAGAGTTTCTGCTTCAACATTCGTGACCTCAGCATTAAAACAGTAGCCCCGCTTCGGAATCGTCTCGATGTATCGTGGCGCGCTTGCGTCATCGCCTATAACCTGCCGAATCTCTTTGATGATGCGGGTCAGCGCGTTATCCGTGACGAACCGCTCTTTCCACACCTCGTCGAATAGCTCCTGCTTTTCTACGATTCGCCCGCGATGCTCCAGGAGATAGATCAGAACCTGGAAGGCTAGCGGTGTAATCTTGCGCGGCAAGCCTCCTTTTCTCACGCGACGAGTCGCGCAGTCTACTTCGACATCGTCAAAAAAGTAGGAGACAGTTCTGGTTTTGCTTGTGCTTTCCATAGGCGGAACTTTAAAGAACGCTAGTAGTTAACTTCAGTCACGGAAATATCACGACCCGGTCAGAGACTTGTCACGACAGAAGTCAGGCGTATGTCATTACGAAAGATTGCTACTCGACTATAGTCCCGACCCGTGGGCTGGCACAACTTGAATCAAAAACTGAGGAAGAAGTTTCTGAACAGTCTCAATTCAAAGGAGAAAAGAAAGAATGACTAAGAGGCAATTGACGTTTCTGTTGTTCGTGGCGGCGGTCTCTACAGTGCTATTGGGCGCGGCTTTTGCGACTCCGCCCTCTGGGATAGTGAGCGGGACCGTTCTGGCAAGGGCAGCCTTCGCGGACCCGGTGGACATCAAGTTCAAGGTCCACAAGGAGGTCATCAACGTGCGTGACGCTCAGGAGACAGTAGTGCAGCAAATCGTGATCGGGCCCGGCGGCCACACCGGCTGGCACAGCCACCCGGGCCCGGTCGTCGTCCTGGTCAAGGCCGGCGCGCTGACCTTATATGATGGTGATGATCCGACGTGCACGGGCCGCACCTATGCGTCCGGTCAGGCGTTCATCGACATGGGCCAGGGCCATGTCCACATCGCGCGTAACCTGAGCCTGAGCCAGAACACTGAGCTGTGGGTCACCTACTTCGACGTACCGCCCGGCAAGCCGTTCCGGATCGACGCCGCCGACCCGGGAAACTGCGGTCCCTAGTCGGTATGGAAGAAGAATTGGGTGGTCCATCTAGCGGGCCAGGGTGGTTGAGGGCTCAACTATCTGGCCCGCTACTGCTTTGGTCTGGCTGTAAGTAACAGTCTTGTGTTCGACGCTGAAGATCTCGCTTTGATCCTCCCGGTTTGCGCAGAGGGTCATTACACAAGGACGTTGTGGCCGCCGGTCAGACGCTGTCATTTGTTTTCCGCGCTCAACGCGCCGCTCAGGCTGTTGAATCCATTCTGTCCGGCTATAAGTAGGCGCGCCCTAACACGAGCCGCTGAGGCTGAAGACCCTTGGCTAAACAAAGGAGCAAACCATGAAGCGAGCAATCACCCTTAAGTTCGTCGCAATCTTCTGCATGTCTGTCGATCTCTGGATTGTTTTTCGGCATAGCTACCACATCCGCCGCACCTGGGAATAAGCTGTCCAAGCCCACTTTGTACTGCGATGGCTTGACTGCTAGCTTCGATTGTTAGACCGCGTGTATGGCTGCCAGTTCACCGCTGGCGCGGCTCCAATGGGGTGCGAAGTTTCTCGAAGGACTTCATAGTGTCGTTGATCCGGTCCTTCTTCGCGAACGGCGTGCGGAAGAACCGCTCCGTATGCTCGTCGGGCATTCATGGAAGTCACCTTCAGTTCGCGCTTGCCCTGTGGCGTGTTTCGTGCGGCGGCGGGGATCGCTTCAATCATCGACTTAACCACGGCGATTATCTCCGGGTACAAGGCGTGCTCGCTCGGATTGAGGTTGGCGGCCATCGCGGCGATCTTCTTCACCTTCGCCGGATGCCGGATCGCGAGCAGCAGGGCTTCGATGCCGCCGTCACTCCAACCCAGCACGTTCACCGGCCCGGTGTTCAGGTGGCCGAGCAGCGCGGCAAGATCGTCAGTCATCTTCTCGTAAGTAATCTTGCCGGAGCTATCGCCGGACCTCCCCTGATCGCGGCTGTCCATCGCGATCACCGCCACTAGCTGTCTCGTTTTGCGATGGCGCATGGCGATGATAGAATCACGGGCGCTTGGTGACGCAATCATCATCCAGCAATTCAAGAATATCAAAAACAGACCGACTGAGCAGGAGGAGTTTATCGTGATCAACAGAATTCGAAGGCCGCTCATGCGTTGTTTCTCAGTGCTGGCCCTGGCATTACTTGTGGCGGGCTCCAGTTATGCCGGACAGCGCGAGCGCGAAGTTCGCAAGCAGACCGCGCTCGACCGATATGTCTACAAGCCTGATCCGAATTACGGCTACAAACTGGTCAACACCAGTAAAGGCGAAGGGTATACGGCATATGTGCTGGAACTGACCTCGCAGCAGTGGCGCACGGCTGAAGAGGTAGACCGTCCGATCTGGAAGCACTGGTTAACCATCATTCAGCCAGACAAGGTGGCGACGCCTACCGGTTTCCTTTACATCAACGGCGGCTCGAATGGCAGTAAGATGCCGGGGAGCGCCGATGCGTCCTTAGCCAGTATGGCGGTTGGTACGCAGGCGGTGGTCGCCGATCTGCGCATGGTGCCGAGTGAACCGTTGATCTTCAAAGAAGAAAGCAAGCCGAGGACGGAAGATGAGATTATCGCTTACAGTTGGGAGAAGTACCTGAAGACGGGC
Source organism: uncultured Clostridia bacterium (assembly GCA_964548075.1). Taxonomy (GTDB): domain Bacteria; phylum Acidobacteriota; class Blastocatellia; order UBA7656; family UBA7656; genus Onstottus_A. The sequence continues at coordinate 85,940 of CAZJQQ010000010.1, forward strand.
GATGAAACCTGGCCCTTACGCCTGCCGATGACCAAGGCTGCGGTGCGGGCAATGGACGCGGTCACGACCTTCTGTGGCGGCGCCGAGCGCGGCAAAGTGACGGTTGATCACTTCGTCGTCGCGGGCGGCTCGAAACGAGGCTGGACGACAGCCGCTGTTGATGACCGGGTGGTGGCGATTGTGCCAATGGTGATTGATGTTCTCAACAACGAGAAGTCGATGGAACATCATTACCGCGCTTATGGATTTTGGGCGCCGGCGATCGGGGATTACGTCAATCTGCATTCGTGGGCAGGCACGCCGCAGTACACCGCGTTGATGAAGATCGAAGACCCTTACTCTTACCGTGACCGGCTGCGTATGCCCAAGTTGATTATGAACTCGACGGGCGATCAGTACTTTTTGCCGGATTCGTCGCAGTTTTATTTTGACGACCTGGAGGGCGAGAAGAATCTCCGGTACATTCCAAATACCAAACACGATCTGCGAAATTCAGACGTGCGCGAGACCCTTTATGCGTTCTTTGAGTCGGTCGTGAACGTTAAGGCGCGACCGCGATTCAACTGGAAATTTGAAAAAGACGGCTCGATCACCGTGCAGACGAAAGACAAGCCGACGGAAGTAAAGGTCTGGCAGGCGACCAATGCCAAGGCCCGAGACTTCAGGCTCGATACGATCGGCGCTGCTTACAAGAGCGCGCCGCTGACGGCGGAAAAAGAAGGACTGTATCACGCTCGGGTTGCTCCGCCCGCGGAAGGTTTCACGGCGTATTTTGTCGAGTTGACTTTTCCGAGCGGGGGCAAATATCCGCTCAAATTCACAACCGGTGTGCGAGTCACGCCTGATCGCCTGCCGTTCGCCTTGCCGAAGAGGGATGCTGCCGCGGCGCAGCCTGCCAGATGATTCGTCGCAATGGTTATAACCTGGTAACGGCGGCAGCGTCGTGACACACGGCGCCATTCTTCATGACGGCCCGACCCACCTTGGCGTGCCGCACGCGCCCGGAGGCATGTAATGGAACCGAATCAAGTACACCTTATCGCCGGTCCCGTGTCTTGCGATTCGCAGCAAATCATCCACGCTCTCGAACCCCGATTCACGGGCCAGATCGTTCGTGATGTCGGTTAGGGTAATCGGCGCAATCGAATCCACGACTATGTGGCCCTCGTCCATCCGGTAACGACCACCGACCTTTACATGGGGACGCGTCCAGATGCGAATGCTGCATCTGATTCTCCCGTACCGGATTCCATCGCGAAGGCTTTTGGTGAACATCATATGGAACCTCACCCAATTGGCATTTGTTAGGCGTCGGGCTCTTCATTACAGTATTTCGATTAGTCAGGATCGATCCTTTCTCGCTAATTCAACTTGACGCCAGCCGGCACGCTGCGTAACGAGCGTAGCGAACCCCGCTTGCTCCTAGCCGAGCGTTCGGCAGTTTCATCACTCGACGCTCCGACGATCCCACTTCTTCCACACGCCGTCGTCGTAGAGCAGCTTCAAGAACACGCCGCCCACGACCGAGCGCGCCTGAAAGCCGGTCTTCGTCGCGTCGTGCGTCCAGTACCAGTCGCTCATCGGCACCCGATGCGGCGTCGCGTTCAGGAAATCGAAAACCGGCGCGACGAGCGCTTCGAAGTCGGCTCGCGATCCCGTAAGCGTCGCGGTCCACGTGATCCAGTCGAGCTTCGTATATAGCCGCCGATTGTCCAGCGCGAGGCCGTAGCGGCCCTGCATTCGGCGATAGAAGGCCATTTCTTTCTTCGCGACGGCGGCGGGGAAAAGGTTGAGACCGAGCACCGTGTCCCAGACGAGGTTGTACTTCTGGCTCCACGTGTCCGGCTGATCGAAGGCGAGTCGGAAATGATCGCCGGCGTCGGACTCCGTCGCCCAACGCTTAGCGAACTGCTCGGCCAGCGTCCGGTACGATACGGCGAGCGCCTTGTCGCCGCGCAGGCTGCTCAACTGCGCGAAGGCGCCGAGCGCGATGATGGCCTTCGCCGAGAGATTGACGTTGTGAGCGAGATGACCCGCGAAGTCGTCGGTGGACAGTTGATTCTCAGGATCGAAGCCCTTGTCGCGCAGGTACTCGGCCCACTTCGTCAGCACCGGCCAGTAGCGGCCGGCGAAGTCAGCGTTGCCTTCCATCTTCGCGATCGCGCCGACCAGGATCAGCATGTTGCCGGTTTCCTCGACCGGCATCTGGTTGTCTTCGGTCTGCTCGCCGCCGCCGTACGCCTGGCCGGTCGCGTGCGGATAGGTGCCGAGGTCGTGCGGCGCGAACGGGAACTTCCAGCGCGGTCCACTCGCGTAGTCGAGATTCGACACGACCAACGCCTTCGCGAGCGCCGGGCCGAAGAGCAGGAATTGCGGCGCCATCGGGTAGATGACGTCGACGGTAGCGATGCAGCCGTTGCTGAAGTTCTCCTTCGGAAAAAGGAGAGCGTATCCCTTGGTATCGGCGACGAGCTTGGTGGCCGCGAGCGTCTGCCGGTAAGCGAGCATCGCGATCGCGGCATACTTCGCGCCGCCGGCCAGCTCGAGGTCGCGTTGCAGATCCGCGTCAAACGCCCGCGTCTTGACTTCGAGCGCTTCGCGATCGCGCGCGGCCGTGCGGAGCATCGTCTCCATCGTCGCGCCGTTGCGGCGCCAGTAGGCGGCGAGGTCGTTCGAGAAGTATCGAATCGACTTGATGTCGTCGTAGGCGAGCATCGCGTAGCGAGTCGCGCCCTGAGGTTCCACGGCGCCGAGGTCCCACGCCACGGCCATCGTGTGCCGGCCCGCGGACGCGGGAGCAGGCGGGATCGAATCGCCCGCGGCTGGACCCGTGCCTGGACCCGCGAGTGGACCCGCGTTTGGAATTGTCCCGCTACTTGTGAACCCACCGCGCAGTCGTCCGCCGTTGCCGCCCGTCACGATGGCGCCTCCGCCGGCCGGCGCTGCAAGATAGCCATAGCCCCAATCGATGCGCACGTCATCGCCTCGTCGCGCGAGCACCGGCTGTTCCGTCGTGCCGACGCGGGCGACCGCCAGACCGTCCACCTTCGGATAGTCAAGTTGCACAGACTGATCGGTAGTGTTCACGGCGATGTCGGCGCCGCAGTCGAAGTAGATTTGCGCTTGATGCGGCTTGCCGTCCGCCGACGCGACGTTCCATGTGATGTAGGTGACGGGCCTCGACAGCACATCGAGATCCGACGGCAGCGACGGCGTCATGAACGTCAGCGCCACTTTCACGCGCGGGTTTGCGAACGTGTAGATCGTGTGAGTCGGCCGGACCGTCACCGATGTTTGCGGAAGCGCGGCAACGTTAGCCGGCGTCGCGCCCATCAGCCTCGCGGTGTCGCCGTCGATGCGGATCAATGAATTCATCGGCTGCGCGCGGCCGGTCCAGTGCACCGTCGCGGCGTCGGTCAGCCGATCGGCAGGCGACCAGATGGAGAAGTACGGATCGTGCGCGACGAGCGGGACGGCGGGTGGCCGCAACACGGGAGCCGGCGCTGGTGCCGGTCGTGACGTCGCATTGCGTTGTGGCGCCTGGCCGGCCAACGTCATCGTGGCCAAGCCGCCCGCGATGGCCGCGACCCAGCAGAGCACATGTCTTCGTGTCATCGTACTTATGCGACGTTCAATGGCTTGATTCGCTCGATATTCCTTTTGGCGGATCGAGTCGCTTTCCAAAGGTCCAGTGCGCGCTGGGCATTGAGCCAGAATTCAGGCGAATTGCCGAATAACCGCGAGAGGCGGAGGGCCATCCCCGGGCTGACCGCCCGGCGCTCGCGAAGCAACTCGTTGATTGTCTGGCGAGAGACCCCCAGTGCTTCAGCAAGGGCGGACGCCGTCAGCCCGAAGTCCGGCAGGAAATCCTCACGAAGCATCTCGCCCGGATGCGTTGGACGAACCTGCCTCTCTCCAATGTTCACAATGCTCATGTCAGGTCGCGCGCTTCGGTCCACCCGGGAGTTCGGCGGCGGGATGGTGGTAACGAACCGTCAACTACTCGCCGCGATGTATCGAATCTCGCCGGGCTGGATCGTTCTCATCGCTTCATTAGCGGCAGGCATTAGAGGCTTCAAGTCTTCAATATCATTTGTAAGCGCAACCAAAACCACGAATGCTAAATTGAATTTCTTCAGATTCTGCTGATGCTCAAGGTTCTGGTCGTTAGTCAAAAGCACATCGAAATCCAGTTGGGCCAATCGCAGAAGCTCACCATTCTTCTTACTTGCCCAGCCCACTTCAGGAACAGTCTTGACCTCGTCCGCCTCAACTTCACGCTTCAACTTCTTGGGTAAGCATTCATCAAGCAGAACCTTCATATCTGCACTTCCGCGAGCGTCTCTTTTAAATGCCTTAGTAATTCCAGAGCTTGCTCACGACGCACGGTCGGAAAATCTTCTAAGAATTCCTCTAAGGGATGGCCACCTGCGAGATAATCAAGCAGACTTTGCGCCGGCACTCGAGTGCCCGTAAAGACCAGCGCACCGCTCATAACATCAGGCGAACGAGAAATGACTGTGTGTGCTGTTTCAGTTTTCATGCTAGGGATTCTAGCTGAATCTCTCACCGTGATCTAGCTTTACTCCCGTCACCAAGCTACCTCATGCATTCGGATGCAGAGCTTTCCGAACATCTGTGATGGCGGCTCCCGGTGCGCCGGCTCCGAGGCATGCGTTAGACGCCTCTTGGTGGGAACGCTCAACCATGGCTTGCTTCTTCGAGCACCTCGGTGGCCCATTGATTCAGGCTCTTGCCTGCCGCCTTAGCTGCGACCAATGCTGCACCGTGTACCTCAGGTGGAACTCTCAACATGAGCTTGCCAGACGCAGGTTTCTCGGGGCGAACGCCTTGCTCCTTGCAATCGCGCAGGAACTCTGAAATGGCGGTTTCGAACTCGGAACGCAACTCGGCCACCGTTTCGCCGTGAAAGCTAATCATGGTGTGCAACCCAAGAACGCGACCTACAAAGATGTTGTCGCGCTCGTCGAACTCGATTCTTGCTGTATATCCCTTGTGACTCATGGTGTTCATGGCTTGACTCCGATACGTTCTAACAATTCGCGAGCCTCTTCGACCTGATAGCGCTTGGCGTACTTGCCCGGATGAGGACGGTGACAGTGCCACTGTTCACCCTGCAACGTGATCTTGATACGCGACCCTTCACGTTCTGTGATCGAGCCGCCCAGAGCGACGACCAACGCTTCGATGGCAGAGAAAACAACCGACGGCGAAGTTGGCCGGGCGAAGATGGCTTGAAGCGTCTTTCGGTGTTTGGCGTTCAAGGGCAGATGCTAGCGGTTATTGCAATCAAGTGCAAGCACAAAGTGATAGCGCCTGGGACCGATAATGATCGAGTCTCTTCCAACCCGGTTCGGCATTTGGAGCGGCATCGAAAGTTGGTGTGCCTCGGTCGCGCCCGTCATTCTCCGGCTGCCGCTCCGCGGCTCACGAAGGGGTTAGGTTCGAGCCTCTTGAGATTCGCGGAGACTGAGCCGCGACCAGGTTCGAAAATGCCAACCAACGGCTCGCTGTCATTGACTCACGTCAGGCTCTCCGCCAGCCTTGGAATCTCCTGCCAGGGAACGGCCGTGATCTGGGCTGCGAGTTTGAACCGCCGGGGCGTGCGACAGACAACGACGCCTTCGCGCGCCTTCGGATACTCGCTCAGGAAAGTTTGCAGATGCCTCGTGTCCCGTTCGGTCGGGGCTTCGCTCCACTTCACTTCCACAGGCAACCAGCGGTCTTCGGCCACCAAGACCCAATCCACTTCCGGCCCATCCGGATCGCGCCAGAACCGAAGCTTAAGATTGGCGGAAACCTCCCGAGTCGCGCGCAGCAGTTCCAGTCCGACGAACTGCTCGAACAGCGAGCCGAGAACCCGTGGAGGCAGGCGCCGGCCTTCGTCGGCAGCCGCCCGGCGCACGCCGAGGTCGAAGAAAAGGTACCGGGGCGACTTGGTGAGTTTCTTCCGTGTGCGGCTCTCCGATAACGCCTCGATCCGTTCGGCGATCAGGCAGTCCTCCAGGATTCCATAGTAGCCGGCCACGGTGGTGTGGGGCACACCGAGTTCCTGAGCGATACCGCGAAAGTGGCTGATGTTGCCCGCTTCGAGCGCGGCCAGTTGCAGAAAACGCGAAAACGTCCCCAGGTTGCGCACCAGCGCTTCAGCCCGCACTTCTTCCTCCAGATACAGCGTCGTGTACGCCCGCAAATCCTCCTCACGCGCCGCGTCGTTCTCGGCCAGGACGATCCCCGGCAGGCTGCCGTACAGCAGCGCTTGCATCAGCGTGGGCGGGACGCGTTCGGCCAGCGACAACGGGTCGAGTCGCAACGGCAACAGGCGGCCCGGCAACAGGTTGACGACCGTGCCCCGTCGCAGCTTGCGCGCTGACGACCCCGTGAGCACAAATCGGGCCAGCCGCCGGTCAACCAAATCCTGGACCGCATTCACCAGCTCCGGCACGCGCTGCACTTCGTCGAGGGCGACCAGCGGCTTGTGCCCGCGCGTACGTTCGGCCAGCGCCTCGACTTCCGCGCCGAGCAATTGCGGCGACCGTTCATAACGCTGCCGCACCTCCGGCCGCAGGAAGTTCAGCAACAGGTCCGGTTGCAGCGGCCCGAGCAGCGTTGTCTTGCCGGTCTGACGCGGCCCGAGCAGCAGCACGGATTTTTGGCGACCCAACGCCTGGCGGATGCGTGACTCAATGATCCGAGGAATGATTTTCACACGCTCCATTTTCGCCGAATTTGGCGTATTGTCAAATGAGTCTATTTGGAGTGGGGCTGCAATGGGGCTCCGGTCAGGTGCAGTGCCTGGTTCGGCGTTTGGAGCGGCATCGAAAGTTGGTGTGCCTCGGGCCGCGCGCGCCATTTCTCCGGCTGCCGCTCCGCGGCTCACGAAGGGGTTAGGGTCGAGTCTCTTGAAATTCGTGGAGACTGACCCGCGACCAGGTTCGAAATGTCAACAAACTCAAGCCTGACCCCTCCCCCACGTTTTACTTATTGCGTCTTCTGAGGTTCACGGTTCAATGCCGATGATCACAAGCGCGACTGCCGGAACTCCGCGGCCTTGGCGAACGACATTGTAGAACTCGCCTTCATAGTAGGCGACCCCAGAGCTCATCTGGCGTTGCAGAGATTTCATCGGAAGGATTTCGATTCCAACGTCAATTCGATCACGCACATAGAAGGCGAGGTGCTTGACGAATAGATCGTAAGCCACGAAAGCATACTTACCGAACTGAACCTCAATTGCCACACGATCCTTGACGAAGTCTGTCTGATTGTAGCTGAAGATCGGTTTCTCGCCTGCGGCTTCTATCTCCAGCTTCTGCTCCTCAGCCGACATCTCAAGCGTCTTACGAATCAACTTTTCGGTTCGCGTAACCCAGTAGCTCACTCGGGTTTCATCCCAGTCGCGTCCTCGAAGGAGATGCTTGAACGCGATGTTCATATCAATCGGGCTAAACAGAAGCTTGCCTTTCATCGTCTTTTCTTTGGAGACCTTGGTGCGGCACTTGTTCGCATCCAATTTACTTCCGGCTTCACGCGTACCGCGGAGACGCCGGTTTCATCATAGTCCGGGTTCATTCGACGCCGCCATGAACGTTCACATCGCCGGGCTGACTGCTCGTCACGATACGCCCGGATGTCGGTGACGAAGCCGCGTTGTACACGTACAGCGACCCATATCGGTTGATTAATCAAGTCACTCATGCTCCTGTTCTCCAGTGCATACTCGCTCGTGCCATCCGAATACATTTCGGTATTCGAAGAATGTGCATATTTCCCGCAATCCGCTCGCTTTGAACGTCGGTCTATCAAGTTGCCTGACAAAGAGCGCCCGGCGGACGTCATTTGAAACAATCCCAAATCTCAACCTGGCACTTGGCACCGTTAGATGGACGTCATTGAGACGGAGGAGTCCAGAGTAGATGGGGGTCGAGTGCTCCACTTCATAGAGTGCCGCAGGCGTTCCGCCGCCACGATCTATCCAAATGACATCAACTTCTTCGGCTATTGTTCTTACTGGCAGAAGCGATGACGGAAGGGAATTCGTTGAATTGAATCTGTCGGTCAGGGTCCAGTCTAGTCTGGCCCGGTCATTGGGGGGTATCCAAATGTCAAAGCCCTTCGCCACCCCTATCCCGCCAAGAAGCGTCTGGACCTGATTGTGAGAGAGCTCCGGAACTGTCGCGCCAGACGGTTGAATCAGGGCTTCCAGGTAGCTCCATCCCATGTAACTCTCGACATTGAACCTGCCGGCATTCGCCAAGTAAAGCTCGGTTCCTCCCACTTGCTCATAGACCTGTGCTTTGATTTGCCCATCACTGGCTGGTGTTAATCCAGCAAAGACTTCCTCGAATTGCTCAAAAGGCACGAACAAGGGCTCACACTGATCATCCCAAAAGAAACACAGGATGCCACGGTGCCCTTCTAACGATTGAAGATCGACTTTGCGCAATCCAAAAAACGTGCGGTTCCCGGGATGTTTCTTTGAGTACCGGAAATACAACCGAACATTGTCCTGTCCGACTTCAAACAGCGACTCGCTATGCTGTAACTTCCGTGGACTTCCGAATCGGCGGGACAGTTCTTCAAGAAAAGCGGCCTTTACGGGATTAGCCATGATCTTTCAATCTCTTGGAGCGCGCACGCACTCCGCAATGACCTCAGCTTGCTGCTGGATGTAGAGATCGAGACGCAGTCGCTTTTCATATTCCTTACCAATGTTGTAGGGAGGCGATGTGACAACGAGCTGGAGCGATTCAGCCGGAATCGTTCGCAGGAGGTCGAGGCAGTTGCCGGGATAGACGACGACATGTTCCGAACGGTCGAATTCTTCTGAAATCTTATGCTTCTCGTTCAACATCGACTGATTGTATGGCTTCATCGGTATTCTTTCAATTCAATCATTCTCTTGAAACCGAACACATCGCCGATAACCGCGGCAGCCGCTGGCGAGCGTCAGCTTCATCGGCCTGTTAGGGCATCACCCAGTATTAGTGTCGTCACTGCCTCGCGCCAGACCAACGAGCAGTCGCGACCGTAGAGGTCTGTCTAGGTTGCGCCGAAATCCTTCAACGTACTCTGCGGAGCGAAGCGAACTGCATTGCGACGGTATCTCTCGGCTAGTGCTTCCCCAAGGTCAAAAGACTGGATGTTCGCGATCTCGGCAGCGTGGATTAACAGATCAGCAACGATGGGACGCACTTCATTCTTGTCTAACTCCTCAACCTCCTGGCCGTTGTACGCCCGGTGGTCCTGAGGTTCTAGGAGCTTGGCCAGCTTTCCAACGGTGATGGCGAGGTGCAATTGAATGTGACGCAAGTTCGCAAACTTTGGATCGGAAATGTCCCACATGTCAGCGTCGTAGTGAGCCTGCGCCGTCTGAAGCGCGCGAAGGCCCGAAATGACTTTTGTATCAAGCGTGTTATGCTCGTCCACGGCGACCTCCCCAAGGAAAACTAAAATCGACCTCCTACACATCCTCATACCAATTCACGGACGACGCAACTTCTGGGTGCACGACAATAGCGGCTCTTCTTACCTCGTGCCCGAGTTCATCCCTGAGCCACTGCGCAACATGGCTCTGAACGTTGCCACGAATGACTCGATCGTCAAATATCAGAATGCGGGTCGGGATTGGCAAGTGGCTCAGAATGTTCGGGAGGAAAACATCCCACTTCGTTGACTCGAAATGCTCCCACTGGCACGAGTCGGCGACAGCACGAAACCAGATGTTTCGGGCGCTCCGTCCGCTGATCTTCGGAAAAGTGACTGCGTTGATAACTGGTGTTTCCGTGGTGTCGAGCGACATACAATAACTTGGGGCGAAGTTTCCTGGTCCGGACATCGATATGACTATCTCAGGGTCCCAGTCTCTCCGAACCCGTCTATTCAGCCTTGCAAGCTTGATGTGCAGAGAAGCCCAATCATAGCTGATCGCCGCTGGCTTCGCCGGAGCAGCTGGCTTGAGATCCGCAAGGAACAACTCAAGATCAGCATGCTCGTCGCCGAACGAAATAACCTGAAATCCGTCAGGACCATACTGTTTCTCTGCCGCAGCGACCTCAGACGATCTAACCAGGATGGTTGGCGGGAAATCCGACTCGGCGAGAATTTCTCTTGCCCATGTACGCAACCCAGCGAAGTTCGGATCGTCGAGTCCAGCTCCGAAGCCTGCGAAAATGACTGAGTGTGATGCAAATAGGGACCGTACGATCTCCTGTGATCGGTGATCTCCCATAGCTGCGACATAGGAAGAGACGCCGAGCACGACCGAGGACGGATCTTGCCAGTGTCCATGGATATGAATCACACCGATTTCTTCGCCGCGTACTAGGCGTTGGATGCCAGCTGGGTCGCGCCATGTGACTTGCTCGCCGCCGAGTTCGTTCGCAAGAAGGCTGTCGTAGTTGGTGGTGGCGACGGGTATTCCGAGATCAGCAATAGCGCGAAGCACTCCCGGGTTCTTGGCACGGAGCGAACCGACAGTCGTAGCAAGCCATTTCCGAAAATGGCCCCCCGGCTTCGACTGCAAGCACGACTGAATCTCTTGAGCGCCTTCGATCAGCGAGGCGGTGTCGCTGGAGGTGATCTTGGCCAGCACCGTGGCGACCCAGTCAGGGTCTACCGCTGCTTGGATCTCCTGGCACCGTTGTAGGCCGAGCCGGAGTAGGCCGTGCCAGGAGCAATTCACCGGATCTTCTGTGGCCGAAATCGTAATCCCAGCGCCAGCAACGAAGATGGCCTGCTTCTTTGCGATGAAGTGTGACAACTCTTCAGTCAAGAATTTGGACATGGCGTCACCTCGTTAGTCTGAAAAAGAAAGAGGGTCGCTTCCATGCGTGACCCCAGCTCCGAGTATGCCGCGCCCGTTGAAGCAAGGCGAACCCAGAGTTGCTGCCTTCTAGTTCGCCAGCGTCTCCTTCGAACTCCTCGATATCTGCCGACTGTACCGCTCGATTGCAGCATCGGTTCTCAGGAGTTCAATCTCTGCTTCATTTCTGCTTTCACGGACTACCGGTCCGGTCCAGCCGATTTGTCCCCATTCCTCCGGCCACTGCCACTCGCGCAATGTCGTCCATTCGGTACTGTCCCACCACTTGCCGTGCAGAATCCGCTGCAACTCCCTACGGCGAAACTCAAGTATTTCCACAAACTCTGCTAATGCTAAAACATGAATCTGACGAGCATCTCGACTGGACGCCTCTGCTCGGCCGGCTTCTTGTCTGTTGAATCTCGTGGCAGCCTCACAGAAGGCTTCATAGCTATAGTCGAACTCCGGAAGTGTGGCCGCGATAGCCGACCAGAGATAGTACTCGTGATTGGAACCCTCATGTGCATGCCGCTGCCAAAGCAAGTGCCCGTCGAAGTCACGAACCAGCCATTCGACAGCGAGCAAGTATCGAATATGCGACAAGAGAGACGCTCCTACACTAAGTGATCTAACTAAATCGATGGCACTGACGTCGGGGGCGTCATAGACTTGGTTTGTAACGCGGACATAGTCGAGGAGTCTGTCTTCTGTTTCCTTAGGGACGACGCCTTGCTCGCGCAAGCGAGATAGAAGGGGCAGCGTGCCAAGTTTTCGCGCTTCCTCAAGCCCGAGTGACAGTTGAGCTAATCGGACTAACACTCTTTCAATCTCTAACCTGATACTTGCCACGGCCAGATGAGGGTCTCCAATGCGAGCGAGATCATCTGCCGGCGAAGGAAGGGGAGCAGGAACGGTTCGTGAGGTCAGTTCAGTTGACTGCTCTACAGATTGCTTGAGTTCGCCCAGTTCAAATTTTAACCCTCCGGGGAATTCAGCTTTCGTAACGGCGCGAAGTCGTTCTGATATCTGACGCCGGAACTTGAGCACCACAAAGAGTAGAGTCACCGGCCAGACCAACGTCTGGAGTACCTGCGCCGCGAGTTTGGCCCATTCCATTAACATACCCCCAAATCTGAGGACAGAAATGCCCAGCATAACCGTCTAGCACCTGCACACATCTGCGCGGCATAACGTGAATTATTTATGCGGCCCTGCTGGCACCAGCGTGAGCGAGTCGAACGCGCACGATCGGATGACAAGTACGAGGTCGCGCCAGTTGACGGAATCGCTCGAGTCGAGGGTCAGGCGGGCAATGTGCAATTTCAAGCATCACCAGCTCATATCGTTGGCGCGGACAATGAATTGAAGATTGCACGCGTGACCACTCCCCCGACCCTTGCTCCGGTTTTGCGCATAACGGCTCGCTAAAACTGTTTTAAGAAGTCTCCCGATTGCAGAATCGAAATACCACGAAACGGATGCAGGTCAAGCAGATCCCCGTCCCCGCTTATGATGCAATCAGCGGCGACACAGACCGCGAGCTCCAGGAATTTGTTGTCTTTCGCGTCACGGCAATCCGTTATCTTCTCAGTGATGACCTCTAAGAATTCAGCTTGCTTGACCAGAGCGGCCAGGAATTCTTTCCGCTTCTCTTCAGACACGTACATCAAACTTATTGTATGGACTCCAATATCTCTGGGGTCATTCCTCTGCGTTGGGCCTCCCGGCCTATTTCCTCCATCACTTCTTTCAGAGAGCGAGCATCGGCCGCAGCGATCTCTTTCAACCAAAGACTCAGCAACGCTTCCATTTTCCTTTGCTCTTCGGCGGGCGCCGTGTTGAATACTCTAGCCGCGTCGCTGTCTACCTTTATCGTAATTGCTTCGGTCGCCATTGCCTGCTCCTGAACTTGTTTCTGTTGGGAATTCGCGGATCGAATAATACCGCATTCGGTACTGGGCGTCACTATCGCGGGACCACTAACGTTGTTGCCGAACCACTGAAGCCGCGTTCACGCTGTCGCCGGAGCGATCTCCCGCTCAATGCGCTTCGCGCTTGCGATCTCTGCAACTCGCAGGTCGTATGCGGCCTGCAAGTTCAGCCACGAGCGCGCATCGCCACCGAAGTAGCGCGCAAGCCGCATGGCGGTATCGGCGCTGACGCCGCGCCGCTCGCGAACGATGTCGTTGATGCGCGGAGCAGGCACGTTCAGGGCTTTTGCCAGCGCATTGTTGCTGAAGCTAGTGATTTGGACTGCGGCGGCAAGGTACTCCGCGACGCCGCTTTTCCCTGCGAATCGAAAACAAAGCGGCGTCGCGGAGTACCTTGCCGCCGCAATCCAAACGGGTTCGGCCGCACTTTCACGCGCTACGTGAATGACGTGCCACGTACTGACGAAGCACACCATCCATGCGCGATTGCCAACCTTCACCGGTGGACTTGAAGTAGGCGACGACCTCGGGGCTGTAGCGTACCGACACGAGCAGCTTCTTGCTTTTAGATTTTGGCCGGCCACGTAGCGACCGCAGTGGAACCATGGCCTTCAACTGCTTTGGTGTAAGCGGCTGTGCGTCAGGGTCACTTCTGGCTGCCGCAGTAATGACTTTGTCCTCTGCCCCGCTAGGCATGAGAACGGTTGGTCGCTTAGAGACTTTCGACATAGTGCTTTACCTCACGACGATTGGCGCGGCGTAGGCTGATCACCCTTCGCACTTCACCACGGTCTACAAACGCCACGTAGTACAGGATCGCGGTTTTCGGAGCGAGTGCAATCATTCGCATCTCGTTGTACTCAACCCGATCATCAACCCACACCAGCGCGGATTCCCAATCGAGTTCGCCAGCCATGGACAAGGACACCCCGTGCTTTGTTTTATTTGCCGCGTCCTTGGTTGGGTCGAACTCGATTCGCATGTTTACTGTAGCTACAACAAATGGGCTTGTCAAAACGGGGTAGAGCGCGCGGATTCACGCGGCCAAATCAGCGACGATGCCGCAGCCGGAGCGGTCGGCATTATGTTACTCTCAGTCGCCGCAGCCTCGATTCTCGATTTGGACTGCGGCGGCAAGGTAGTCCGCGACGCCGCTTTTTCCCTGCGAATCGAAAACAAGGCGGCGTCGCGGAGTACCTTGCCGCCGCACTCCAAACGTCACATTAGGGACGGATCACTCATCGCGAATGACATATGCTTCATCAACTGGCCTCACTGGACGCGAGAACCACAGCGGACGACGCAAGCCACCGGGACCGGGGGCAGGGCGGGTCATCTCGAGCCACTTGCGATAGACCTCGTGAGAAGCTTTCGTGTCTACTACGACGTCTCCGTACCTGTCATCTGATTCCGCACGTTCGACTCGCACGCGTTGATGCCAGCAGTGCATTCCGCTCACGGGGTCGGGGTGAACAGGGAAGGTCAGGTTCTGATGCACGCCGCCTTCTTGCCAGAAGATTCGCTCTGAGTCGGGATCGTCGCTCTTGAAAGGTTTGACGCCTTCGATCTGTCGAAGCCGCCACCGTCCATCGCCCAGCTCATCAAGATCGACAAGCGCCGACGCCCAACGATCGGTGCCTTGATCTTGCTTCAATCGCCAACGCCCGAGGTGATGCGAGCACGCGACGACGCCCGGCCTTATGCCTTCGGTCGCCCACACTCGAACGACGAAGTGTCCTATTTCTGTGCTCACTCGCGCGAGGTCGCCGGTCTTGAAGCCTAGCTTCTGGGCGTCCTTCGGGTTCACCCACAACGGATTCGTGTGCGAGATTTCGTAAAGCCATTTCGCATTTCCGGATCGCGTGTGAATGAGGGTCGGCAGCCGGAACGTCGGCACGAGAATATACTCACCGATCGACTGATTAAGGTCGCGCCAGTTGACGTGGCTTCGTATGTAGGCCGGCAGAGTGTATTCGGGCCACTTCCATTCGGCCATCGTCTTCGAATAGAACTCGAGCTTGCGCGAAGGCGTCTTGAAACCTAGAAGCGGCTGACCGTCGATCATCACTCCGATTATTTCTTCGCCACCGCTTGCTGTCGGTTTCACGATTCGCGACTGGGCATCTATTCGGGTTCCCTCCAAATCGGTATCGGGCACTCGGCTTTCGTGTTGGTCGTAGATGTTAGTCTTTATCGCGAAGGCGCCGTTGCGGCGCATGAATTCGAGCGGCGAGAGACCGGCCTTCTTAGCTTTCTCCGGGAGGCCCGGGACGCTGTTCTCAAAGATCCAACGATAGTATTCGCTTATCGTGATCTTCTTGCCCTTGCGATAAGGCGATTCGAAGTGGCGCCGCACACCAAGCTCGCCGGTAGGATCGATGCGCCACGAAAGCTCGATCCAAAACTCGTCTTCTTCCCACACCTCGCCCGGATTCGTTTCGTAGGTGAAGTCGATGTGTTCGCCTCTGCGTTCACGCAGCACTCGCTGAACGGGCTGGCGGAAAGAGATCCACTGCGCCGAGTGAGTCTCCTGACTCATGATGTCGTGCCGTTCGGTTGCGACGCCCATCGGCAGGACGTAATCAGCGAACCACGCCGTCTCGCTCCACACCGGAGTCAGCGCGGCGTGAAGCTCGATCATCGATTCGTCTCTGAGGACTTCGACCCAGCTCATTCCATCGGGGTTCGTCCACACCGGGTTGTAGACGCGAGTGAAGTACGCAGCGAGATGGCCGCGTCCGTCTTTGAGCAGATGAGGAAGCAAGAAGCTCATCTCGTGATGCGCGAGCGGGTACTCGCGCGGCCACAGCGTTTCGTTCCAGACCTTTTGAGGCGCGGGTTTCGAGAATGCCGCGGCGACGAACTTATTCCACACGTTTGGCGAAACTCCGCCTTCGGTGCCGATGCTCCCGGTGAGCGCGTTCAAAAAGTAGAGAGCGCGCGCCACCTGCCATCCGCCGAGATTTCCCGAGGCCGCGCTGCGCCACACGTGCGACGAGAACCGCGAACCTGCGCCCGCTATCTCGCGTGCCACCTCGACGATCTTTTCGGCGTCAACGCCGCACTCGCTCGCGGCGTATTCAGGCGTGTACTCGGAATACAGATCTTTGATCGCGTCGATGAAAGCTTCGAAAGAGCAGGGAAGCGCGGGCCGTTCTTCTCGCATGAACTCTTCCCAGTTGACCCAGCGGCGAACGAACTCTCGATCGAATGTGTCCTCACGCAGGATCACCGACGCCATCGCCAATAACAGCGCCGCTTCAGTCCCGGGCCAGGGCGACAACCAGTAGTTCGCCGCCGAAGCGGTGTTCGACAATCGCGGGTCGATGACAGCGAGCTTCGCGCCGGCCATCTTGCCTTCGATGATTCGCTGAGCGTGCGGATTGAAGTAGTGACCCGTCTCGAGGTGAGAGCTGAGCAGAAGAATGAAGCCGGCGTTTGCATAGTCCGGAGAAGGGCGATCGGCGCCTTGCCACAGCGCGTAGCCGACGCGCGCTCCTGATGAGCAGATGTTTGTGTGCGAGTTGTGCCCGTCAACGCCCCACGCTTGAAGCACTCGATCGATGTAGCCATCGTGTCCGGGCCGGCCTACGTGATAGACGACTTCATCGCGGCGGTTCTCGATCAGCGCGGCGCGTATCTTCAAGGCGAACGTGTCGAGCACTTCGTCCCAGGTAGTTCGCTCCCACTGTCCTTCGCCGCGCGGGCCGACTCGCTTGAGCGGGAAGAGGATGCGTTCCGGGTCGTGAATCTGATTGATGGTCGCCGGGCCCTTGGCACAGTTGCGGCCGCGCGACGCCGGGTGTAGGGGATTGCCTTCGAGCTTTTGGATCTCGCCGGTGTCTTGATCGACGTAAGCGAGCAGTCCGCAAGCGGCTTCGCAATTGAAGCAGGTGGTAGGTACGAGCGAGTAACGCCGTTCGACTTTCTTAGGCCAGCTCTTGGCGTCGTACTCAACCCAGTCATCCCAGCGGTCTTGGGGCGGATAGCTGGCGAGCTTTGCCGTCGTCAGCCGCTGCACGGCTTCGCTTGATTGTTCGTTGCCTATGTCTTTTTTTTCCGGCATATCTAGCCCACTGGGGAAGCAGGGTTTCGCGCAAAGACGCCAAGGTCCGCAAAGCCGCTAAGGGCCACAAAGACGCCCAGGTCCGCAAAGCCGCAAAGCACTTCGGGCTTCATTGTGACTTCCACATTACTTCCACTCGCCCTGTAGCACAAACGCCGCCCAGAAGTACGGCGCCTGCCATCGCGGCTGCTTCAGCATCTCGATCTGAGCAGCACGGAGCGCGGCGGCCGGGGGCAATCCGTCTCTTATCATTCGCGAATAGAACCTCGACATCAGTTCCGAAGTAGCTTCATCGTCGACACTCCAAAGGCTCACTACAACGCGCGCGGCGCCTGCATACATGAATCCGCGAGTCAAACCAACTAACCCTTCTCCTCTGATCTCTTTGCCGAGACCGGTTTGACAGGCGCTTAGCACAACCAGTTCGGCTGGCAGCTTCAGATTGTAAATCTCGTGCGCGCGCAAGAATCCGTCTTGAGGCGCGCCCTGCTCGTCTAAGAGCGACAGCACTATTCCCGACAACTCCGGGTTGAGACTGTCGAGAAACCCGTGCGTCGCGAAGTGGATGAACCGATACTGGCCAAGCTCCTCGCTCGTAGCTGTGGCCTTGTTCGCAGCAAAGTCCACCGCCTGTTTTCGTTCAGCGGCCGGGGCGAGCGCCAGTATCTTTTCGGCTTCCTGTCTTGTTCCCGGCAGTCGAGGGATGGCCAAGCCTTCATTTCTAACGCCGGCTTCAGTCGCAGCTTTCTGGACCTTGATCGTTAGCCCACGCTGAGCGGTTGAAGCCGCCGGTTGTGGTTTCGGTTTGCCTGCTGCCGTGGGTTTCTTTATTCGTTCGTCTGTCGAGTCGAACACTGGGTCGGCGAGGACCGCGAGGGCCCTACTGGCGCGCTTTCGTCCGGCGAGTTCCTGACGCAACACGGCAAGTGTTGAAGCTGATGGAAGGCTTATGATTTCGTGATCGACAACCAGCGGCGTGTACCCGGCAGCCGGGTTCGCCGTCAACGCAGCGAACGGAACATACTGAAGCGCGCCGTCCGCGACGACGAGCAGGCGCTTCGTTCCGAGCTGAGCCGCCGCCGGGGCGATCACTATTTGGCTCAGCCTGACAATCGCCTGCTGCAATCGTGGCGCATCGCTTGCGACACGCGCCACTCGCATGCCGCGTTTCTGGTCGGCGCTTTTCGCTGGCTGGTTCGGTGTGATCATCAGCGCGTAGAGCTCACGGGCGATCTTCTCGATGTCGGCGCGCTTCGGCAATTCGTAGCTTGTGAGCAAGGTCTTACTCGCGACCCACAGATAGCTGTGCTCTTCACCAAGCGAGTACTCCAGAAGCAGTGTATCGTCGTCGAGAACCTGTCGCTGAATCTCTTTCACGCTGAGCGGCTGGGGCTGCGTGAGCGCGGCGTAGCGAGGGCTGGTTGCTCTTATGTGCGACTCCACTTCCTGAAACTGTGTCGTCAGCGCTTCGATCTCTTTCGCTGCGGCAGCTAGTTGTTCCTGTGTATGTTTGCCGGCGAGCAGTTGCATTTGCCATTCGGCTCGGGCACTGATCAATTGCCGCAATGAGCGCTCGCGTTCGAGCAGTGCCGCGTCAACGCCCTGGCGAATATCGGCCCGCGCCTCCGCCAGCATATCCAGCAGCCCGCGGGCGCGGGCTCGCTCGCTCGCTTGCAGCGCCGTCGCGTCGTTCCCGCCCGATCGCCCTAGCCGGTTCAGACGCATCAAAAGGTCGATGTAAAAGTCGTAATACTTCTGGACTGAGGCGAAGTACGAGGTGCGCAGTTCCTGGCGTTTGTACCGGACTCGTAACGACTCGACAATGCCCAGCGCGGCTTCGATATTCGCTCGAGATCGGGACAGATTGCCAAGGTCGCGCTGGGCTCGCGCCAGTCCATAGAGCGCGCCCGCTTCTCCGGTCGAGTCTCCAGCGCCGCGCCACAGCGGCAGAGATTGATTGTAATAATCCAGCGCCTTCTGCTTATCTCCGGCGAGCAGACATGTCTCGCCCAGATTGTTCAAAGCAGATCCAATAAGCCTCGGATTGCCGACCGCTCGCGCGTTCTCCAAAGCCGCGTTGAGATTGTTAACGGCTTGGGCGTTGTCGCCCAAATTGCGCCACGCCAAACCGGCGTTCCTAAGCGCGGTCGCGAGCGTCGCTTTGTCGCCCACTTCCCTGGCGAGGGTGATGGACTGAATATGGTAATCGAGCGCCTTCTTGTGCTCATCCTTCGACTCGTAGACGGCGCCGATATTGTCGAGGAGCACGGCTTCGGTGCGGCGCTCACCTATCGCGCGGACCAGGGTGAGCGACTGATCATAGTATTCAAGCGCTTTTTGCCATTCGCTTATTCTGTCGTACACCGCACCAATATTGTTGAGGGTGGTTGCTTCGCCCGAACGATCGCCGGCCGATCGCAGCAGCGGCAATGCCTGGGCGAAATACTCGAGCGCTTTCTCGTTATCGTCAATCGAGTTGTATAGCGCGCCTATGTTGGACAGGAGTTGAGCCTCCTTCCGCGGATCACCCACACGGCGGGTCAAGGCGAGCGCCTGAGAATAGTAATCAAGCGCCTTTTGCTTTTCGCCCGCCGTGTCGTATGCCAGACCGAGGTTGCCAAGCGAGGCAGCTTCTTTGGCGGGGTCGCCGACCTCACGCGAAAGCGCGAGCGACTTGTTGTAGAAGTCGAGAGCCTTCAGGTTGTCGCCCTGGCTGACGTAGAGGTTGCCGATCCCGTTTAGGATGGTCGATTCGCCTGAACGATCGCCGATCGCCTTAGCGATTTGCATCGCTTGATTGTAGTGATCGAGGGACTTTTGCATCTCGCCAATATCTTGATAGACCGCAGCGAGGTTATTGAGGATGGTTTCTTCATAGGAACGATCGCCGGCCGCACGGATAATCGCGAGCGCCTGGTTGAAGTAATCCAGCGCCTTTTGATTGTCGCCGGTGTGAGAGTAAAGGAATCCGATGTTCGAAAGGGTCACACCTTCGCCTGCCTTGTCGCCAACCGCCCGGCGCAGCGGAAGGGCCTTGCTGTAATAATCGAGCGCTTTGTCTTTTTCACCGAGATCTTCGTAGACCGCTGCGATGTTGGACAGCGTCGTCGCTTCGCCGAGCTTCTCGCCGGTTGCTTGCATGATCGAGAGAGCCTGGCTGAATAGGTCAAGCGACTTCTTTCGATCGCCGAGGGTGTAATAAACCTGGGCAAGGTTGTTAATCGCCAGGCCCTCGAACTCACGGTCGCCCGCACTGCGCCACCCGCTAACCGCTTCTTCGTATTTCGGGATTGCTTTCTTGAGCGACTCCGCAGTTTGCTGCGCGTTGAGCTGCACTGCTTCCCTGAACGCTCGCTCGGCGGCCATCCGCGCTTTGTCTTGTTGCGTAGCCGCGCGCGGCTCTTGGATCCTTGCAGTGTAGCGTCCGGCAGGCGCTTGCTTTTCAAGCGAGCTTATCGTCAACACGTACTTGCCTTTGGTTTCCGCTATGTATGAGAGCGACTCTAATCCCTGCGATCCGTTGGGGCTGTCGGCTTCGGTGAGTTTCTGGTTGTCGGAGCCTAACAGGGTTACAACGACATCGATGCCTTTTTGCTCCACCATCACCTGCAGCAACTGTCCCGCTTTGAGCCTGACTTGATAGGAATGGCTCGCGCCTGCGGTCAGGTCTCTTTCGACCAGCGTTCCGGGCTTGAGCCTCGATATACCTTTTTTCTGTTGCGAAGTAAGCGCGAGGGTAAGTGTGCCGGACAACAGCATCAAGCTCATCAACAGAGCAGGCGCTGTCTTGAAACTCGATCGAATTGAACTTGTCTGGGCGTCCCTCCGCGGGCGCCCCTTGGTTGTGGGTCGTTCGGCAAAGGTGAGACGAGGCGCCCCTGGAGACAATCCCCTACACCTCATCCGAACGCGCACCTTTTTCATCAAACCACCTTGACTACTAGCTGAGCGGAACGGCCTGACCCGCCTGTACCCAGATGTGTTCCCACAGAAACAAGCCCGCGAGCGCCGACAACGACGTCAGAATGGCGAGACCCTGATACTCCGCCGCGCCGCTGGTCAGCGCAAGCAGCGGCATGATCACGCCGATGATCACTGCGCCGCCCCAGAACAATTTGCTGAAGATGCCTTTCGTGATCAGCCGAACCGCGCGCATGCGCTCGACGTTTTCTTCGGGCATGAACAACTCGCCTGCGATCAAAATGGCGTTGGCGACTAACGCCCCGATGAACTCGTAATAAAGGAACGACCAGCCCGGCCCTTCCAATCTGTTTCCCGAGATGATCGAGTCCGCTACGATGACGAGCATGAGCACCGACGCGCCCGCGACCATAGCTTGAACGAGCAGGTGAAGGGGGGTGAGCGTGCTGTGCCAGAAGACTCGGCCTCGGGCCTGACGAAAAAGAAACGCCGAATAGATCGCTGACATCGCGGCGAACAGCGCGCCTAACAGCATCACGGGACCTTCGGCCTCAAAAACGCGGACAACCGGTATGAGCAGCCACGCCATCAGCAGCCCGCCGAAGATCACAAGAATGTAACCTCCTATGACCAGCCACGATTTCCACTGAGGTCGAAGCAGTATGCTCAAGAAGCGTTCGGGCCGTTTTAGGTCAAAGACCAGCAGCCCGACGGTTGCAGCCAGGAACACTAACGACACCACAGGCGCGGCTGATTCGTACAGCCAGTCCCCGCGCACAAATCCGAATCCGATGGCGATCGCAGCCAGGAAGAACGCGCCTGCCGAGATCGACTTCGTCCAGAGGTACGCCGAGACCTTCCAGCCCCATGGCCGTTCGTGTGAAACATCGTAGGTCGTCCGCGCGCGAGCATCCGCCGCCGCAAACGCCTGGTCGTCCGCCATCACCGGGTCCATTCGCAACTCGGACCACAGGTAGCCCCCGGTGTGCGTTTGCTCCGTGGGCGTGAGGGCAGCTTGATCGGCTTCGATGTAGAAGAGCTTCGGTAATGTTCCCGCTTCCGGCTTTCGCACTGTCGTCTGTTCGGTGGCGATTAGCTGAGAGAGCCTGGACGACGGATCGTCCATATCGCCCGCGATGATTGCCTGAACGGGGCAAACGATTACGCAAGCAGGCTCGAGCTGCTTTTCGACTCGATGCGCGCAGAAGTTGCACTTCTCAGCGGTGTTGGTGTTTGGATTGATGTAAAGCGCGTCGTATGGGCAAGCTTGCATGCACGACTTGCAGCCGATGCACCGGTCGCCGTTGAAATCGACGATCCCGTTATCGCGCCGGAACAGAGCAGTCACCGGGCAGATCGTTATGCACGGAGCGTCGTCGCAGTGGTTGCACCGGAGCACCGAGAAGAAGCGCCGAGTGTCGGGGTATTCGCCGTTCTCGATGTACTTGACCCAGGTGCGAAATGTGCCAAGCGGAACTTCGTTCTCTGACTTGCAAGCGACCGTGCACGCGTGGCAGCCGATGCATTTGCGATGGTCTATGACAAAGCCGTATTTCATCTGGTGGACATGAGTAGCATAGACTTTAGTCTGTGTGAAGCAGCATAGACTTTAGAGACTCTTGCAAAAACCCCCAACTTCAGTTGGGGGATGTTTCATTTCAACCTACGGCACGACGGCGCTTCTCCCCTCCGCGGTGATTAGCTCCTCTCCCGCGCGCCACTCGCGGCGCGAGTGGCGCGCGGGAGAGGAGAGACGAACAGACGAGCGTCACCCACAACACACGTAGGCTGAACTTAACGATCCCCCAACTGAAGTTGGGGGTTTTGCAAGAGGCTCTTTAGTCTGTGTGAATTCATTAGGCTGCTGATCGCACGGAACACAGACTAAAGTCTATGCTACTTCTGGGTGAAGCGAAGAGATACTACCCAAAAGATCTTTCAATGGCCAGCGACGCTAGAAATGAAAGGCTCAGGAGACGATCCGAGCCTGGAAGGCGTTCCGAATCGTCCTCAACGCGGCGGCCGCGCGACACCCAGAGTGTCGAGCACTCGATCCGCCATCTCTCGTCCACTGTATCCAAGCGAGTAGATAGCGGAGCCGCTTGTTCCCGGTCCGGGAATTGGAAGCCCGCCGGGTCCTTGCGGCCGTTGGTAAATGTGCCCACTCGTTTTAGTCTTGCCAGTGGTCGGTGTATACACTTCGAATCTGACGGTCAGGTACTGAGGCGGCACGTTGCCAATTCCGCTGCGGTCGTTGTAAGCCGAGTCGACTTCCAACTCGAACCAAACAACGTAAGTGTCGGCAGAGCCCTTCGCCATATCGATCGCCTGCTTGCGGTTCATTTCGTCTGCTGCGGTAGTCGCTCTGATCGAGCCGGACTGTGACAGTCGTTCAAGACATGCTTCCAGGACGGTACGCGAGTAGATGGTTGAACTGCCGATGTACGTAAGATGCCAAACGACCTTGACTGGGAGTTTTGGCGCGGAATTCTGATCGGAGGACGGTGTGATCGGCGGCTCTTCCCCTTTCGGTGGGAGCGGGTCGGGCGCGGATGGCCGCTTTGGAGGGCGCCGTCCGGACTGCGCTTGCGAGATCGGAGCCGCGCTCAGCAGTAAGAGAATGCAGACTAAGATCGCTGCTGCGATGCTCGGAGTTGAGCAGCGAGTACAAAAGGTTCTATGGCGCATGAGTGACTCCTTGTTCAATGGAGCTGATGAGCATGTTCTGCTTCGCGTTACGCCGGCGGAATTGATTCGAGTGATCGCTTGTGACGACAGGTTTAGTCTACACCCGGGCCTTCCCTTGTCAAGCAAGTAGGAGCGCGAAGGTCTACTGACCCTCACTTGTCGATCAATGAGGTTTCATCCTTGGTTTCGATGCCGCGAAAGGGCGACAGTTGTAAGCCCTTTTCTGCGGTTGAACATCGAACCTGGGTTTCGATTCTCCCCAGGAGCTACGCTTCGCTTAGGTTCTACGCTTCCGCTGACTCTGGTATCGCCGTTGCTCTAGGTGAAGGACGCAGCGGCGTTCAGGTACAGCCGCGCGAGCGTGTCCAGGCCGTTGCATTGATTCCTGAAAGGAGCGCGTAATGACAAACCGCAAAAGACCGTTGTCTGTTTTGCTTGTCATCCTACTTTTCTGCGAACTCACCTTCGCGAGGACCAACATTCACGATTGGAACAACGTCCGCATCCTCGAACTCGGGTCGACAATCGTCGTCAAGACGAAACAGGGTGAAAGGTACGAAGGAACTTTGGACTCTGCAGCGCTCGATTCAATCTCGATCCTGGTGAACGTCCCACGCGTCATGCGCCAACTGATCAAGGTGCCCAGGGATGAGGTCAAAGAAGTGCGCTCAAAACTGTCGCGGATCGCCTCGGGCGCGATCGGCGGCGGAATAGGCCTGGGCGTGGGAATCGGGCTCGGTCAGATAATAGATTCGAAAGACAAATACGGAGAAGACCCAGGGCTCGGCAAGGCGGTAATGGGCTTTCTCGGGTTAGTTCTCGGAACCGCGGTCGGGGGTGGGGTGGGATTCGGCAACAAGAAGGTTTATGAAGCGCCGTAGTCAAGCTGGCCCGGTGCGCTTCAAAGTCACTTCTTGTCCCTTCCGCTCGGGCTCATCGTCTGCGCTTGGCGGGACGGCTGGTCCGCTTCTTCGGACGCGCCTCACCCAGGGTGGTCTTCAGGCTCGGCGTTGCGGCGCCGGTAGGCTCGATCGCCGCCGCCGCTTGAGCCGGTTCTACGGTGAGGCTTACTTTGTCCATTTTGACGCCGTAGTCGATCGCGATCAGAAAGAGCAGCCCGCAAATGGCGATGGTAAGGAACCAGTAGCCCAGGCTCAGAAAGATCCCGCCTGCGTAAACAGTGAAGACTATGATGCCTCCAACTACGGCGAGAAATAGAATGCGCGGCAAGGTCAGCTGCCCGCTCTTAATAACTTTGTCTCGTTCTGCCATTAAGAACCTCCGAAATGATGAAGAACAATTATGACGGTCGAAGTAACTCGCTCGCAAGGTAGCATAGACTTTAGTCTGTGTGCCTCTCTCAGAACCTTCAAGCACCAAACCTCGGACACAGACTGAAGTCTATGCTACTCCTCGCTGCCAATCCGCATTCCGTAGAACGATCGCCAGACGAAGATCGTGGACACGAGGAAGAAAGCCGCAGCCAGCAGATGACTGACCATCGGGCCCGCATCGATCGTTAGCTTCACCGCCAGCTCGACTGCAAGCAGACCAAACAGCGTGGTGAACTTGATGACCGGATTCATCGCCACAGAAGATGTGTCCTTGAACGGGTCGCCCACGGTATCACCCACTACCGTCGCGTCGTGTAGAGCCGAGCCCTTCTGCTTCAGCTCCACTTCGACGATTTTCTTCGCGTTGTCCCAGGAGGCGCCTGCGTTGGCCATGAAGATCGCTTGATACAACCCGAAGATCGCGATCGAAATCAGATAGCCAATGAAGAAAAACGGTTCGACAAAGGCAAAAGCCAATGTGGAAAAGAACACCGTCAGAAAGATGTTGAACATTCCCTTCTGCGCATACTGCGTGCAGATCTGCACCACCTTCTTACTGTCTTCCACGGATGCCTTTTCGACGCCTTCCAATTGGATGTTGGCTTTGATGTACTGAACCGCGCGATAAGCGCCAGTCGTCACTGCCTGCATTGACGCGCCGGTGAACCAGTAGATGATGGCGCCGCCGGTGATCAGCCCCAGAAAGAACGGGGCGTGCAGCAGCGACAGCTTATCCGTGTTTGTGGTCAGCCCGTTCGTGAGCGCCATAATGATCGAGAAGATCATCGTCGTCGCGCCAACCACTGCCGTGCCGATCAGCACAGGCTTGGCCGTCGCTTTGAACGTATTGCCTGCGCCGTCGTTCTCTTCGAGCAGATGCTTAGCTCTGTCGAAGTTCACATCGATGTTGAAGTCTCTCTTGACCTCCTCGACAACATTGGGCAGTTGCTCGATGAGCGATAGCTCGTAGACCGACTGAGCGTTGTCGGTTACCGGTCCATACGAGTCCACGGCGATGGTCACTGGTCCCATTCCCAGGAAACCGAACGCCACAAGACCGAAAGCGAATACCGCGGGCGCAAGCATAAGCGGAAAGGTTGAACCTGGAAGCGCCGCGCCCAGTCCCATCGTGCTGAAGTAGAAAGCAATAGACATCAGGCCGACTATGCTTATTCCGAGCCAGTAGGCTGAAAAGTTGCCGGCAACCAGGCCCGACAAGATGTTGAGTGACGCCCCGCCTTCGCGCGACGACGTGACAACCGCCTTAACGTGCGCCGAGTTGGTTGAAGTGAAGACCTTGACCAGCTCCGGGATGACCGCGCCGGCAAGAGTTCCGCACGAAATGATCGTCGCAAGCTTCCACCACAGCGTTGCGTTCCCGCCGAGCATCGGGATGATTAGATAGGACACGACGTAGGTCAGGACGATGGAGACAATCGAAGTGATCCATACCAGAGATGTGAGCGGAGCTTCGAAGTTCATCTCGCTCGCCTTTGCGTACCGGGCCTTCGCGATGGCTTCGTTGACGAAATACGATACGGCGCTCGCTATGACCATCATAATACGCATCACGAATATCCAAACGAGAAGTTGCACCTGAATCGTCTGGTTGTTCACGGCGAGAAGAATGAAGGTGATCAGCGCCACGCCCGTCACGCCGTAGGTTTCAAAACCGTCCGCGGTTGGGCCAACCGAATCGCCGGCGTTGTCGCCGGTGCAGTCGGCGATCACGCCGGGATTTCGCGCGTCGTCTTCCTTGATCTTGAAGACGATCTTCATCAGGTCCGAGCCGATGTCGGCGATCTTGGTGAAGATGCCGCCGGCGATTCGCAGCGCGGCAGCGCCAAGCGACTCGCCGATCGCGAATCCGATGAAGCACGGGCCTGCATAATCGCCCGGAATGAACAGCAGAATGCAGAGCATGATAAAAAGCTCGACGCTGATCAACATCATGCCGATGCTCATTCCAGCTTTTAACGGGATTGCGTATATCGGATAAGGCTTGCTCTCGAGGCTGGCAAAAGCCGTCCGCGAGTTTGCAAAGGTGTTGACTCGGATGCCGAACCACGCGACGCCATAACTGCCTGCAATGCCCACAAGGCTGAACAGAAGAATGATGATCACCCGCACTGCTTCGAACTTGAGCAGCAAGCCGAAGTACATCGCGATGATGACAGCGATGAAAGCTTCGAGTATCAGAATGAACTTGCCCTGGGTAATCAGGTAGGTTTTGCAAGTCTCGTAGATCAGCTCCGAGATCTCGCGCATCGCCTTGTGCACCGGCAGGTTCTTCAAATGGGTGTAGATGACGAGTCCGAATAACAGGCCGAACACGCAGATGACCAAACCAAACAGCAGCAGCGTGTGTCCATCGACTCCCAGGAATTTGACTTGTGACAAGTCGGGCAATTTCAAGTTTGCCTCGCCGCCGGGTTGATGGACGCCTGAAGCCTCGCGAGCCTGCGCCAGCGCGGCCGAGGCATTGCCGGTCACAGCCGCAAACGCCATTGAGATGAACAACAGCGTCCGTCGCCGCAAGACGGCCTTCGCGCCTGCATTGATTGCATTCGGTATCATTGCGAGAACGGTACCAGGTTTCATAAGGCCTTTTATGACTACTCCCTTTTAGAGTTTGGAATACGGCAGTCTGGAATCAGAACGACGCTTCGCTGCCAGCTTCCGGAGCCGCTTTGAAGGCAACTACAATCCTGACTGCTTCTACCGAGGTTACCTTGCAGCTTGTGTGAGCCGTCTTAACAGAGGCCCCCCATGAGCCGCGCCGTCATGTCGAAAAATAGCGGTCACGGCAAAGCAAGCCTTATAGCATATCGCGGAGTTAGTCAGCAAGGATGCGGTTTTGGTGGATTCGCATCATATCGCTTAGGAGGGCGTAAGCTGTCTGCTCGACGCCCGGGTCTTTTTCCACTATTGTGATCTCGCCCATCAGGTCCGTCTCGATCGCGAGCGCATTTGAGGTCCCGCAAACGGAGCCGAGGGCAGACGCAACCGGGACTCTCTCTGGAGCGACCGTCAGCTTCACGCCATCTGTCGAGCGTTTGCCACGGGCGACCAGTCGTATCGCCATTCCCGATCGGGCTGCTTCCTCGACGTCTTTAGCCTCAACATTGCGGATGCCCTCGCGAGCTACGGCAATCGGGCGCGCGTCTGCGTTCATTAGGACGTTTGCGAGCGCGACCGCTTTCACAGCCGGATCCCAACCGTCGATGTCGAAGTCCGCGTTTGCTTCAGCTATGCCAAGCCGTCTTGCCTCCGCCAAAGACTCTTCAAACGAGCGCCCGGATTCCATACCGGTCAAGATGAGGTTCGTCGTGCTATTGAGAACCCCGCTGAAGCCAAGCACTCGAACGCCGGGCAAGCAGTCCTCGACCAGATTGAAGACGGGCGCTCCGTCCATGACCGTGCCTTCGAAGCGAAAGCTTACGCCGGATTGGGCCGCAACCGATTTCAACTCAGAATAAGCGAACGCGATCGGTCCTTTGTTCGCAGTGACCACATGGATGCCGCGGGTGAGCGCACTTCGAATGTGAGTCGTGGCGGGTTCGCCATCGGTGGCGTTGAGCGGCGTAGTCTCGAACAGGATGTCAGCGTTGCAGCTCTTGATTACCGCAAGCGGATCAGGAACGGCCAGCGATTCAGGCAGCTCCGCGAGGTTGCCGCCTCGCTCAACACAAGCTGCTGCTTCGAGCAGATCGATTCCAGCGGTCGATATGATGCACCCGTGATTGGAGGTAGCGATAGCAGTGGTCTGGCATCGCAGCTCATACTTGAGCTCAAGCGCCGGTTGATGTTCTCCCAGCATTCGCGCGAAGGCTCGCGCGACGTTGCCAAAGCCGATGAAGGCGAGTTGGAGGGTCATGGGAAGGCCCTGGGAGCGCAGGCTTCCCTGCCTGCAGCAGTCGATGCGCGTGAAGAGGCAGGCAGGGATGCCTGCGCTCCCAGGGCATCAAAGTTCAGAGACGAAGTTGCTGATCAATTCGAGACCCTCGCGCAGGTAATCAGCATTCGACCCGAAGCCGATTCGAAGGTACTTGCCCATCAAGAACTGCTCGCCGGGCACGATCAGTACGCTTTTTTCTTTTCTCAGCCGTTCAACAAAGTCGAGAGAGCTGATGTCGAGATGGTAGCGCAAGTATGCGATCGCTCCAGCTTGGGGGCGAACGAATGAGAACTCATTGGCGTGGGCCCACTCTTCAATAATCGGGTAGTTGGAGTTAAGGACTCCCCGGGTCCGATTGAGCAGCCTTGCACGATTCTCCGGCGTCAACGCAACGCGCGCGAGCCAGTCGCTGGCGGGACCCGGGCCGATCGTAGTGTAGTCGTGATACGACCACGCCTCCGCAACAAGCTCGGGCGCCGACACGATCCAACCGATCCTCAATCCGGGCAACCCATAAGCCTTCGACAACCCGCTGGTGATGATCACTTTGTCGTACATTCCCCAGAAGCTCGGCGTGACGTCGCGCTGAAGCTCAGCGCCGCGATAAACCTCGTCCGCAAGCAGCCACGCGCCGACGCGGCCGGCCGCCGCGACAACTCGTTCCATTTCCTGTTCAGTCAGAATCGCGCCGGTCGGGTTGTTGGGATTGCACACGGCGATGAGCTTCGTTCTCGGAGAAACGGCCCGCTCGAGCGCGTCGAGGTCCGGAGCCCATTCCAGTTCTTCTATCAAAGGCAGCGGCTTTAGCTCAGCCCCGAACGCGCGAACAAGCCCCCAAAGCTGCATGTAATTCGGCAGCATCATCACCACTTCATCGCCCGGCTCGGTTAGCATCCAGGCTAAGAGGAAGTTCGCTTCAGCCGTGCCGACAGTAGCAATGACGTTGTCCTCGGTCGCGCCCGGATAAATTGCGGCGATCGCTCGTCTCAGCTCGGGCGTCCCGTTCGACTGGCTGTACCCAAGCTCGATGTTCAGCAGCGCCTCGCGGTCTTTCGCGTCGGGTATCAGCTCCGCGATCGACGCGGGGTGTACGCCGCTCTCCGAGAGGTTGTAGCGGACCAGATTCTCCCAGGTCGATTGCATTCGTTCCATCTGGAATTGTTCGAGCTTCATCGTGTCTCCTGTTTACTCGGTCGCGCTGGACGAAAAGAAACCACACGGGAACACAGATAAACACGGATCAAACAAAACATCCGAGGGAGCCCCACGTACAAGCTTCGCTCCCAATCTGTGTTTATCTGTGTTCATCTGTGGTTTCACGCACCTCTCAAATCGTTTTCGGGGTAGTCGCAGATCAACCGATCAGGATCTCGTTCGTTGAACGCTTCCTGGTTCAGCCATATCTTGATGCGGCCGCCGCCGGATTCGCAGATGATCTGATCATAGTGAACGAAGTGACCTGTGAGCTGGCCAAACTCGTTGAAGATGTACGCGGGTACCAAGCTGCGAATGTCGGTGAACGGAATGATCACGCGGTTCCTCCGTCGAATTTAGGGTGACAGCATAGATTAAGAGATGTGCAGGGGCAAGCCACGTCGATTTTGATGGAGGTCATTGCGAAAAGAACGCGTACAGGAGTGTCGTGCGCGGTCTGATCTCAGCGACGGCCGTCATGCTGCGCCTCTAGAATCAGTTGGTGATATCCGTTGAGACGGACAGTTTAGGATCCTAAGCCATCTCTAGAGCGGCTCATCGTCCGGCTTTTGAATCTTTCGATAGAGCGCTTCAGGCTTTGATGAAGCGGGCAGGCTCTCAACAACAACGTAGTCCATTATCTGGATGTGAATGGTATCGCCCAGCGAGTTGACGCGAGGTATCTCCCAGACCATCCCATTCCACGTCGCCAGGTCGAATGACTCCGGGTCATTCGGCGCTCCGCGTATTCTCACCCATGCTTGTTGACCTTTGATCATCCTCGCTCAGCAACAAGGCTCCCTGTTCCACAATGCCATGCTTGCACGCCGAGGGGCTGCAGGACGCACTTACAAAGTGCCACACTTCCACCCCCAATTTCAAGAGTGGCGAAATGTCGCGTGTGCATGGCCTTAGCCTGCGAAGCGTTTTGAGCGATTCAACATAAAGGCTGAGGTCTGTGCCAGCTCAGATGACGGTAGTCACGATTTCGCGGATGCTCCGTTGGAGTTCGGTGTCGTCGGTTATCGGGCTGCTTATCGCGACTTCGCAGGCAAGGTGAGGATGAATCCCGCTGCTGATCAATTGCG
Organism: uncultured Clostridia bacterium; assembly: GCA_964548075.1. GTDB lineage: Bacteria > Acidobacteriota > Blastocatellia > UBA7656 > UBA7656 > Onstottus_A. Next base: position 116,885 of record CAZJQQ010000010.1, read on the forward strand.
CGGCGTAAACCAGCAGCCGAGTCGATACGCCTTCCTCGAGGCCGTGGCCCTTCAGGTTGCGAACCTTCTCGCCGATCAACACCAGATCGCGCGCGGTCTGTTCGTCGACCTTCCCCTCGTGCACCAGCACGGCGGCTTCGAGGTGAGCGGGCGGATAATCGAACTCGAGACCGACGAAACGTTGCCGGGTTGATTGCTTTAGGTCTTTGAGTACGCTTTGATAGCCGGGGTTGTAGGAGACGACCAGCATAAACTCCTCGGGCGCTTGCAGGACAGTGCCGCGCTTTTCGACCGGCAGAATTCTGCGGTCGTCAGTCAGAGGATGTATCAGCACAATCGTGTCTTTGCGGGCTTCGACCACTTCGTCCAGGTAGCAGATCGCGCCGTGCTTGACCGCAGTCGTGAGCGGGCCGTCATGCCAGACGGTTTCGTCGCCCTCCAATAGAAAACGCCCGACGAGATCGGTTGCCGATAGGTCTTCGTGGCAGGCGACCGTGATCAACGGGCGATTTAGACGCCAGGCCATGTACTCGATAAAGCGAGTCTTGCCGCACCCAGTGGGTCCTTTCAACATAACCGGGAGCTTCGCGCGATATGCGGCCTCGAACAAGCCGACCTCTTTGCCGACGGGCAGGTAGTACGGTTCACGCGCGATGACGTGTTTTTCTATCGCCTGTTCTATTGTGGCTTGATCTGCAGTCATATGAGGTTGGGGATCAAACACAAAGGCACAAAGACACTAGGAAAACTGTAGCCTGATTCCCTGGTCTTAGTGTCTTCGTGCCTTTGTGTTTGACGCTCGGCGTTTATCGGCGTTCCTTTCCGCAAGTTCCCGGCATTGTGTATAATTCTGAGCTTCGAACGAACAATGCGCGCTCAACTGAGCGGGCCGCGACCGGGCCAGGAGCGGGAATGATAGCATCGCGTAAGCGCGCGAGGCAAAGATCAGGCAAACAATGACTGTAGCAGTAGCAATGAGTGGCGGCGTAGATAGTTCGGTCGCAGCCGCAATACTGAAGCGCGAAGGGCACGACGTAGTCGGCTTCACGATGCAGTTGTGGAATCAACGGCGAAGACTCGCGCCCGATGAGGAGCCTCAGCCCTCGCGATGCTGCTCGCTCGAGGACGTGTACGACGCGCGATGCGTGGCTAACGACCTGGGGATTCCGTTCTACGTCCTCAACCTCGAGGAAGAGTTCGAACGCGCGGTGGTTCGCCCCTTTGTTGAGGACTATCTTGCCGGCCGAACGCCGATCCCGTGTGTGTCGTGCAACACCAAGCTGAAGTTCGCGCGGCTCGTTACCGTTGCGCGCGAAGTTGGCGCAGAGCGAGTAGCGACCGGACACTACGCGCGAGTGGAATACAACGAGCAGACCGGGCGATTCATGCTTAAGAAGGGGCGCGATCTTTCGAAGGATCAGTCATATTTCCTGTTTGAGATGACGCAGAAGCAGCTCGAGCGGGCGGTCTTTCCGCTGGGCGATATGACGAAATCAGAGGTGCGCGAAATAGCGAGAAACGTCGGGCTCGAGACTGCCTCGAAGCCCGAAAGCCAGGAAATATGCTTCGTTCCTGACGGGGACTACGCGCGATTCGTTGAGAACTACGCGCGGTACGAGATGGGTGAGCCGAGCGCCGCCGCCGGCGAAATCAAAACTGCGGACGGCAACGTGATTGGGGAGCACGCAGGATTGCATCGCTTTACGATTGGCCAGCGCCGCGGCATTGGAATAGCCTCAAGCGAGCCGCTTTACGTCGTTAAGATCGATGTACCGCTGAATCAACTCGTGGTTGGCAGCCGGAGCGATTTGTACCGAGAGTCGTTCGCTGCGGCGGGCGTGAACTGGCTGGCGATCGCGCCCCCGGATGGGCCGGTGCAAGCGAACGTGCGCATACGTTACCGCGCGATTGAAGCACCGGCGACGATAACTCCAATCGGAGCGGGCCGGGTTCGGGTCGAGTTCGATGAGCCGCAGGCCGCGATCACGCCCGGTCAGGCCGCGGTTTTCTACGACGGCGACGTCGTGGTCGGAGGAGGATGGATCGAATGAGAAGGCAAAAGGAAAAAGGCAAGGGAAAAGAAATCCTATTTTCCATTTTCCATTTGCGATTTGTCATTTGTCATTGAGTGGTTGGCGTGCCGCACAATGACAAATGGAAAAATTGAAAATGGAAAATGACAAATGGCAAATGAAAAACGAACACCGTTCAAGATCGGAGAGGCAGCCGCGTTAGCGTTATTACTTTTGTTTTTCTCCCTCTTTCTTTCTTCGTGCGGTCCCAGTCGCGGCGCTGTTCCGTCGGATGCCGCGTTCGGCTATTGTCCAGTCTGCCGTATGAAGGTCAAAGCGTCTGACGACTGGGCCGCTGAGATTCATTACAAAGATCGAACGAAGCTCTTGTTCGAATCGCCTGGAGATATGCTTGCGTTCTACACGTCCCCCAAGGGCTACGAAATGGACGACGCGCATAAGGATCGAGCTAACATCGAGAGAATCGTGGTGAAGGACTATCAGTCGAAGCAACCGACTGACGCGCATCAGGCTGTGTTCGCTTACAAGAGCAGGATCGAGGGACCAATGGGAGCGGACTTCCTGCCGTTCGCCAAGCGGGCCGGCGCCGAGGCGTTCGTTGCGGCAAACGGAGGAACTCTGTTGTCGCTGAACGAAGTGACCGGAGAGATGGCTCGCGACTTGAGGAAGTGAGATCAGGGCAAACACAAAGACACAAAGACACAAACGCACTGCGAATTGCTCACTTCTAAGGCATCTATGATAAGAGACAGATTCATAGGCAAAGCCGGGCTCGCCCTGCTAGTTACGCTGCTGGCGGCGTCATTTGCACTCGCGCAGGGCAGCGATCGAGTAGTAAAAGCACAGGGCTACACGTCGGCTGACGGCGTGCGGCCCGGCGACAAGTTTAAGGTCGCGATCGCCGTGGAAGTCGGCGAGGGTTACCACATCAACGCGCACCGCCCAACGCTCGAGTTTTTGATTCCCACCAGTGTGGCGTTTGGGGCTCCAGCGGGCATTAGCTTCGCAGACGAAAAGTATCCCGCGCCAAAGCACCGCAGATTTGAGTTCGCTCCTGAAACCGAACTTGCCGTTCACGAAGGGACGTTGTTTATCACAACCGAGGCGCAAGCAGATAAAACAATCACTCCAGGCGCCGCCACTATTCGTGCCCTGGTTACGGTTCAGGCGTGCAACGACTCACAGTGCCTTGCGCCTTCGGACCTGGCGGTTGAGATACCGATCAAGATTGTCACCGCAAACCAGCCGATCAAGGACGCGAATGCTGAGATATTCGCAAAGGCGGCGGCGCAACCAGAAAGCTCGATCGTAGCTGAATCATCGGGCGGCCTGATTGAGTATCAAGGCGGCTCGAAGGACTCGATTGCAGACAAGCTTGCGACTAGCGGCATCGTGTCAGTCTTGCTGGGTGTGTTCTTCGCGGGTCTGTTGCTGAACACAACCCCCTGCGTTTATCCCATCATTCCGATCACCATCGGGTTCTTCGTCAACCAAAGCGCGGCCCAGAAGGGAAAGCCAAAGATCAGCAGGACGTTCTTCATGGCTTCGATGTACGTGCTTGGGATGGCGCTCACGTATTCGTTGCTTGGAGTGGTAGCCGCGAAGTCGGGTGGCTTGTTCGGCGCCGCGTTACAGAATCCAATCGTGCTGATCGTGCTCGCCGGTATGATGGTCGCGCTGTCGCTGTCGATGTTTGGCGTCTACGAGTTCAAGCTTCCCGAGTCGCTGAACCGAATGGCCACGAGCAGCACTCAATCTACGAGCGGGATGTTGGGCGCATTCGTGATGGGATTGACGATGGGAATCGTAGCCGCGCCGTGCATAGGACCTTTCGTGCTGGCGTTGCTCGTGCACGTAGGCACGAAGGGAAGCGCGGCCTACGGGTTCATGCTTTTCTTTGTTCTCGCGCTAGGGCTTGGGCTGCCTTATCTGGTGCTCGGCACTTTTTCGGGCGCGCTCAAGACGCTTCCGCGTTCGGGTTTGTGGATGGTGACCGTGCGCAAGGTGTTCGGCCTGGTGCTGATTGGGATGGCGCTCTATTTCCTGATGCCGTTGATGGGCGCGGCGACGAACTACGTGTTCATAAGTTTCTTCGCGGCGTCCGCCATTTACCTGCTTTTCTGGGAGGCGGGTCGCGCGAAGCCAAAACAATTCGGGTGGGTGTTGAGGGCGATCGGCATTGGAGGGGCTGCGATTGCGATCGCGATGGCTTTGCCGAAGAAGATCGAATCGGAGATTCCGTGGCAGCCTTATAGCGAACAGGCGCTCGCTGATGCAAAGAGAGAAGGGAAAGGCGTCATCATCGACACCTTTGCCGACTGGTGCATACCGTGTAAGGAGCTTGACCAGGCGACCTTCACCAACGCCGATGTGAAGACGGAAGCCGGGCGCTTCGTAACCTTGAAGCTGGACTTGACCCGGAGCGAAGCGGGCTCGGAAGGGGGCCGCGCCAAGGAGAGATTCGGGATTCGAGGCGTGCCAACGGTGATCTTTCTCGACAGCGCGGGAAAGGAACGGTCGGAACTGCGACTCGAAGGATTCGAGAAACCGGCGCTGTTCGTCGCACGGATGAAAAAAGTCGAGTCTCCATCGGGCGCCGGCGCCTCGGCGTTGGCGAAGAACATCACCGACCCCAAGGCAGCGGTCGCGGACGCAACGCCTGGGTCAGCTCCTGAACCGGCGCCGGCGGTGGCCATGAACCTTTTGAATGGGGGCGTGCTGAAGCTCGATTCACTGCGAGGCAAAGTAGTGCTCGTGGATTTCTGGGCGACCTGGTGCGTGCCCTGCCTCTCCGAGATTCCGATGTTCAACCAGTTGAAGAAGGAGTATCAGCCACGCGGCGTCGAAGTGATCGCTATATCGCTCGATGAAAAGGGCGCGGCCAAAGTGAAGCCGTTCTTGAAGGCTCACCCGATGTCCTACACCCAGGTCATCGGCGATCAAACCACTGCGGCAGCGTTCAAGGTGGACGACTCGACGCTGCCGGTGACGCTGTTGATCGACAAGCAGGGCCGCATACGTTTCCGGCACGTGGGCATAACTACGAAGGACGTGCTCGAAGGAGAGATCAATCAGTTGCTAAACGAGTGATTACGAATCATGACTTGGAACTATCGAATAGTTCATCGAGTAGTAAAGGGCGAGGATATCTATGCTATTCATGAAGCCTACTACGAGGGCGACAAGCCGATTTCGATCACGTTAGAATCCGTAAACCCGCAAGGGGAAACATTGGAGGAGTTGAAGGATGATTTTGTCTATTATCTTAGGGCCCTCGAGGAACCGGTTTTAGAATATGCTGACTTCGAAACTTCGGACGCTCGACGTCCCCGTTCAGCTGCACACGACTTCAGGCCTTAACGCTCGCAGTAACATGACGCTCGATTTGCTTGATGCATTCGAGATTCTGGACCACGTCCTTTGATGAAGTGTTTTCGAAAAGAGCAGCAACAATATCGAGCTCCTCACATTTTGCGGTCCATATCGTTTCGCTTCATCATTCTGATTCTAGAGTTGCGGGCCCCGACAGTATTTGAGCCGCGACGTCGCCGCTCATCACCGCGCTCTCGATCGTCGCAGGCAAGCCCGTATCGGTCCAGTCGCCAGCGAGAATCAAATTCGAAATCGACGTTCGTGGGCCGGGCCTCAAGCTGTCGGACTCGACCGTGTGCGAGAGCGTGGCTTCGCGTTCTTTTACGATCACGCTGTGAAGCAACGTAGCCTCGCGGCTAGCCGGTAGAAGCTCGTGCAACTCGCTGATTGCCATTTCGACCAGGTCGTCCTTTGTCCAATCCACAAAATCGCGCGCGGCGCTGATGATCACCGCCACCTGATTCGACTGCTTGCCCGGCGACTCTGGGAGCGCAGGCATCCCTGCCTGCTTCGCGTTGAGAATCAGATCCTTGTTGAAAATCCACTGGCTTCGAGTCCCCAACAATCCAACGAACTCACGATCGATGATTGGCCGGTCAAACCAGAGATTGATCGAAACGATCGGCGACGATCCCAATGCCTCAAGCTGCGCGAACTCTTTGTCCTTTAGTTCATCGGGCAGGATGGCAAACAGCGCTTCCGGAGGGACCGCGCTGATGAAGTAGTCCCCTTCGACCCGCTGGCCGTCTTTCAATTCGACCGCGGCGACGACGCCTCGCTCGATGATCAGCCTTTGAACCTGTGCGCCCGTCTGCACGTCGCCGCCTCTTGACTTGATGAAGTCGCAAGCGCCGTCGGTGTACAGGTCACTCAATCCAACACGCGAGATCCCAATGCTTGAGTTTTTCGAACTCCCGCCGAAGGCTTCCTGCAGAACCACCTTCAGCATTCGCGCTGAGGCGATGCTGGGGCTTTGATTCAACGTTGCGACGACCATTGGTTGCCAGAATCGCTCCTTGATTCGCGCGGATTGGCCAAGCCCGTCGAGCCACCGATCGACCGTGAGAGCGCCGGGCGAAAGCTTGCCGTTGCCTTTGATGGCGCGGCCCACATTGAACGTTCGAAGCTTGTCGCCGATACTGATGCCCTTCATTCTGAGCAGCCCGGCGAGCACGTGCAGTGGAGCAGGAAGCGGCGGGCAGTCGAAACTGGTTGCGCCTTCGCGGTCGAGAAAATCGACGCGCGGCCGGTCTTGAAACTTCAGCCTGTCGAGCCTCCCGATCTTTTCAAGAAACGCGATCGTGTGGCGATAACAGCCCATGAAAAGATGCTGGCCATTATCGACTACGTCGCCGGTCTTCGAATCGATGAACGAATACGCGCGGCCGCCCAGATGATTGCGGCGTTCGAGCAACAGCACTTCAAAGCCGCGCTCGCTGAGCCCTACGCCAGCGGCGAGGCCGGCGAATCCGCCGCCGATTATCACCACGCGCTTCGTCATTGTTTTTTGAATTTGCTCTTAAACCAGATGTTTAGTGCGATTTTCAAACGGCGAGGTTTTGAGACCATGAGGCGATTGTGAAAAACGTCGAACTGCACGGCGAGCATCTGATCGAGCAGCTCCTTGTAAATCGCACCCATGATCTCGGCGGCGAACATGGAGGGGCGATCCTGATCGGGAAGGGAATTGGCGGCCTTCTCGAAATACGAGCTTGCGCGAGAATGTTCATACTTCATCAGCTCGATAAAAGGCGCGTTGTAGAGGTTCTCTCGAAGCTCGCGTTCCGAGTAACCGAATCGCTCGAGGTCCTCGACCGGAATGTAGATCCTTCCTCGCGCGATATCTTCCTTCAAGTCGCGCAGGATGTTGGTGAGTTGCAAGGCGAGTCCGAGATTCACCGCGTACTCCCGCGTGCGGGCGGACTCGTAGCCGAAGATCTCAATGCAGATCAGCCCGACCGTCGAGGCCGCGCGATAGCAGTATTCGCGAAGGTCGGCGAAGGTTTGATAGCTATGCCACTTCAAATCCATCTCCATTCCGTCGATTAAGTCGAGGAACGGTTGCTTGGGCAGGTCGAACTCCTCTACCGAAATCAGCAGTTGCTCGCCGAACTCGCTTGTAGGACTGCCCTGGTAGATTGCTTCAATTTCGCCGCGCCAAAACTCCAGCTCGGCGGAAGGGTTCCGTCCCGTCGGGTCTTCATCGACCACGTCGTCGAGCAGGCGGCAGAACGCGTAGACATCTTTGATCGCGCGGCGCTCGGCGCGGGGAAGAAGAAGGAAAGAGTAGTAGAAGTTAGAGGCGGTTGCGCGAGCCAGCTTGCGCTGCGCTCCGAGCATTCGAGACACCGTTGACGAGACTGTCGAACCCATCAATAACGCCGAAAAGCCCTCTTGCTCGCAGCTACAAGAAGGATCTTTAGTTTGTCAGTCGAAGTGATCACCGGTCTGCTGGCGAAGACGTCGTACCCGTTTCGTTCGATGCGACCGAGTATACGCATGCCCCCAAGCCACACCGACCGCAGCTCGAGACCCAGTCTCCCGCTCACCGATGTGCACAGCGGTTTGCCGCGCGCGAACATTACGTCCGCACGCTCGACTTCATACTTCATCATCCGCCTGAAACTGTCAGTCGCGCTGCGGCGCAGCAAATCATCGACCGAGAGTCCGAATCGCGAGAGGTCTTCTTGAGGCAGGTAGATGCGATCCTTTTCCAGATCAACGGTGACATCCTGCCAGTGGTTGGCGAGTTGAAGGGCCGTGCAAAGGTCGTCCGACCACTCGTGGAGCTGCTCCTCTCGATAGCCGAACAACAATAGGATAAGTTTGCCGATCGGGTTGGCGGACCGCCGGCAATAATCGAGCAACTGATCGAAAGTCTCATATCTGCGAACCGTCACGTCTTGCGCGAAAGCCGAGAGCAGGTCTTCAAACAGCGCGGCCGGCAAATCGAATTCTGAGGCGGTTTGCGCGAGAGCCACAAAGACTGGGTGATTCGCTCGGCCGGCAAGCGAGTCGATCAGCATTCGGCGCCACTCGTCGAGCAGCTCGAGCCGCTCGCGTTCGCTGTAGCCCTGATCGTAACCTTCATCAGCGAAGTCGTCCGCGATCCTGGCGAACGCGTAGATCGAGTAGAAGTGCTTTCTGAGCCGCTTCGGAATTAGCGCCGAGCCGACCGGGAAGTTTTCGTAGTGCGAACGCGTCAACCGCTCGCAGTATTCATAAGCGCGTTCGAGCGACCAACCTGCCCCGGCTGCAAGCGGAGCAGTGATGGCTTGTGCTAGCGGACTGGTTCCCTGTCGTGTTGCTGTGCTCATTTCGCGATGCAGTGATCATATTGGCTTTGGGGGATGAAGAAAGCAAGCGCGAGAGGGTGCGCAGGTTGCGTTTGTTCGTGTGATTGGGCGGACACTCCCCTGATAAGCGTGACGCATAAATGGCGCATCTAGAACAGTGACGCGCTGCCGCGCATCGAATCGGCGCGTTCGGGCACAGTTCTGGCCAGGCGACCCTGACTCGTCGTGTTTAAGTTACTTGATCCTTGATTCAGAAAGGGAGCGGGCCCGCTCCCGGCCAAAGACTTACTAGAGTACTCAGTGCGCGATCGCGGCGCGCGATGACCTCGATAACGGCCTCGAGGGCGCGGTGCGCGTATGCTTTGTGCAAGACTGACGAAGCGCGTCATCCACCAGGGGCTCAACTATGCACTCCGACTTGCGGCATACCGTAGACAGTTCGCTGATTACCAGATACCGCGCACGTTCGAGCATCCGCTTCTCACGAAATGAGAGCGGCTTGCTCATTGACAGGTACGTGAGATTCTTTAGAACCTCTGCGACGTGAAAGATGTCCCCAGTCTTCATTCTCTCAAGGAATTCCTTGTAGCGGTCTTTCCAATCGATTGGGGGGTTTGTGAAGTCTGCCGAGAGCGCTTTTAGGAGCCTGTCGCACTGGTTATTGTTGATGGGCGACCTCAGACCTATCTCTACTGCGTTGGCGATCGGAACCATAACGGTCGATTCGGTCGCCTTCAGCCGCAGCAGGTAAAAGCTGTTCAGCATGCCTGCAATTTCGGTAGTCGTGATCTTCTCGATTACGCCTATACCGTGATTAGGATAGACAACTTTCTCGCCTATTTTGAAGCTCACAGAGACCTCCTTGTGACCATTTGAACGAAATCGTGCCTCGGACTGAGGACTCAGCGGTGACCTATCCATCGACATATCGAATTACTCGGTTATTGACGACGAGCCGCGAACTGAACTCGTCGGAGGGTTGCGTGATCCGTTGGGCAAGTTCGGTTTTAGAACCGGTGACCTTGCCCTTCCCAGCTTGCTCATCTACCCAGTTCGGAGTCTACAGTAGCCAGTCGAAAAGGGTCAAGCTGATCATTTGTCATTTTCCATTTTCTATTTGTCATTGGTTATTGGTCATGGCACTGCGGCGTCTCAAGATGAACAGCGCCACTCGCGATCGAAAATGGAAAATGACAAATAGAAAATCTCAAATGACCAATGTCAGGGCATCGTGAACGAGACGATCCACGCGCGACGCAGCGGACCGCGCTCTTTACGCAATACCTTGATGACGACATCGTCGCCGCTCTTGAGATCGCGGGTCGCTCGCAAGAAGTCCTCCGGGCTGGCGACTGACCTGTTGTTAATCTCGAATATCAGATCATCCGCAGTGATGCCATTCTCGTCGGCTACGCTCCCTGGCTCGACGCTGATAACGAATGCGCCACGAGCGCCTTCAAGCCCCATCGTTTTTGCCAGGTCTGGAGTGAGCGTTTTCACGTTCATTCCCAACCCGGATTTGTTCCGGCGGGCTTCTGGCTTGGGCATAACTTCCCCTGGATTCTCATTCTGCTTCTCAGGCGCGCGGCGTGGACTGCGCGGATCGGGAGGCACTCGGCCATCCAGACGATCCTCGGCCTCCTCCTTCCTCTCTTGGAGTTTGACGGCCGCAGTCCGCCGCTCCGCGGCTCTTACATATTCAATGCTGGCAATGCTACCGACTGGCAACGCGGCAATCCGGCGTATAAGCTCGCGGGCGTTCTTCACCTTCTGGCCGTTGATGCTGGTGATCACGTCTCCGCTTTGCAGTCCCGCGAGAGCAGCGGGACTGGATGCGTTGGTCAGCTCTCGAACCAGCACTCCCTGGCCGTCGGGGATATTGTTCAGGCGTGCGATCTGGGGAGTTATCTCTTGCAGGTTGATCCCCAGAAAACCGCGGCGCACTCGCCCCTCGCTGACGAGTTGATTGTATACGTCGACGGCGGTTGCCGATGGCAGGGCGAAGCCTATTCCATTGGATGCGCCGGTGCTGGTGGCGATCTGCGTGTTGATGCCTATGACCTCGCCCGCAAGGTTGACGAGCGGGCCGCCGGAGTTTCCTGGGTTGATCGCTGCGTCGGTCTGAAGGAACTGTTGGAATGGCGTGGCGCCGGCCTCGGTGACGCGATCCTTGGCGCTGATTATCCCGGCGGTCACAGTTTGCTCAAGCCCGAACGGAGAACCCATGGCGAGCACCCAGTCGCCGACACTGAGCTTGTCGGAGTCGCCCATTCGTGCGACGGGTAGCGCCTTATTCGTTTCGATCTTGATCACCGCCAGATCGGTTTGCATATCGATTCCGACTATCTTCGCGTCAGTCTCGCTGCCGTCCCAGAGCTTGACCCGGATCTTGTTGGCGCGTCTCACCACATGCGCATTCGTTAGGATGAAGCCGGCCGAGTTCACGATCACGCCCGAGCCCGCGCCTTCCCGCGCGTAGACTTCGCTCTGGTAGACCTTAATGTGAGCGACTGATGGCTCGACATCACGTGCGACTCGCGCAAAAGTCACAGACAACGCGTCGGGCGTGACTGGCGCGCTCTTAATCGTAAGCCGATTGTCGTCTGATTTGGCGCCTGCGATTCCGCTCACGATCGCACCTACAGCGGCTCCTATGGACAAACAGCAGATCGCAACGAGGATGAGGATCACGCGCGTGTGGCGTGAAGTCGAGTAACTGTCGAAGTGGTCGGCCGAGGTTTCGCTTCTTTTGTACATCGCAACTCCTTCAGAAGGCACAGCTCGCTTGAAGTTTCAAAATGGTGGCTATGGTGTTCGATCGATTCTGGGGAAGTATATCAGAGCTTCGGTTGATGGTGAAGTTGCGGGAGAACGGCAGCGCTGGTTAAATCTGATCGTGCATTACAAACAGCCACGGTCTGTTCAAGTTGTGATCTTCGCCAATTCGACTCGGGAACGTTGTTACCTCTTGCTCAGACGCGTTACAAATCACGGGGGGTTCTGGCAGTCAGTCACTGGTTCCCTCGAGGAGACGGAGACTCACCGACAGGCGGCTGTAAGGGAAGTGTTGGAAGAAACCGGCATCACGGCGCGCGCCGACGAGTTGATTGAACTCGGGGTGACGAACACTTTCGAGATAGCTCCTCAGTGGCGTGAAAAGTACGCGCCGGGAGTCACCCATAATGAAGAGGTGTGCTTCGCCTTGGAGGTTCGCGAGTTTGACGTGCGGGTTGAGCGGATCGAGCACGACGCATACGTCTGGGTGACCTATGAGCGCGCGATGGAGATGGTTTACTGGGATAGCAACAAGCGCGCCCTGGCTGCCGCCCGGTTGAATGAGTGATCCTCAGGTTCGAGATGTCAGAAACAAATAGAGTCCACCCGCGCCAAACAACAGGTTAGGACCCCACGCCGCCAGCATCGGAGGCAACATCTCGTAGCGGCCCATTTGCTCGAACAGACCCGTCAGCCCCCAGTACGCCAACCCTATTCCCATACCGATGGCGACGCCGTATAACGCGCCTCGTTTGCCTACCGAAAAGGAGAACGGCAACCCGACCATCACCATCACCAGACACGTGAGCGGAAACGCAATCTTGCTCTGCAGCGCGATTCGCAAATCAAGCACGTCGAAACCAGAGCGCGACAGGTCCGTGATGGCACGCCGCAGCTCGGCCAGCGTCATCGACGACGAGCCTACCGTTTCTTTCTTGAAGTAGTCAGGGTGCTCGGCGAGGGCGACGCGTCGCTGCTCGAAAGGTTCGAAAGCGATTGGCTGATCGCCTTCAAAGCGGCGCTCCCAGCCTTTTTCAAGGACCCACTCCTGACTTGAGTTGTCCCACCACGCGCGGCGCGCGTAAAGACGACGCTTGATGCCGAATGGCTCCCTCGAAAGATCGAGCACGTTCAACCTGGCGAATGTGTTACTTGTGGGAGTGAAGTAGGCGTAGTTGAAGATGCGCGATTCGGTCCCGAATATCCACTTGTTGGTGGTCTGATAGAAGGTCTGTGGCGGTTCCTGCCCTTTGCGAATCAGGTATCGCAGGTTGTTTTGCCGGCGGTTGGTGAACGGCAAGATGTAGTCTTGATTCACGAACACAAAAACCGACAGGAGAATCGATGCGACCAGCGCCGGCGCGGCGAGCCTAAAGATCGACTGGCCTGACGCTTTCAGCGCTACGACCTGGCTGGTTTTGTGAAGGATCCCGAACGTGATCATTACGGCTACCAGCGCGGCCATCGGAGCCACGGAGTTCACAATCCACGGAAGCAGGAACAGCAGATAGTTGGCGACTATGGCCCAGTCGATGTTGTTGCGCGTGATGTAGTCCAGCAACTGAAACAACGTGATGATCAGGATGAGCGCGGAAAAGCCGCCGAGGATGAACAAAAAGAATCGCGTCAGATCCGAGAGCACCAGCCGGTCGAGCAACTGAGGCAGCCGCATGTTGGAAACCCCACGACGGCGCCCCACGAGCAGAGGAGCAGAGGTGCGGAGGGGCAGAGGCGAAAGAGGTCTCGCCTCTGCTCCTCTGCCCCTCGACTCCTCTGCCCCTCTGCCCCTCTGCACCCCGTCTCCCCGTCTCCCCGTCTCCCCCTCGCCCCCTCTCCCAGTCTCCCCTTCGCCTTTCCTTGCCGGCCACGCGTGGCGGAGGCTGCTCAATGCGGCGAGCGGGTCCCATCCCGGTCGCCGCTGAGCCACTATCACCGCCACGCCTAACGCAGCCAGTAAGATATTAGCCAGCCAGATTCCCAGCCACACGGGCAGCGTGCTTGCAAGTGCCGCGTGCTGCCCCCACAACGCCAGCAAGTAATAGACGATGGTGATGGCCAATCCAAGCAGCAATCCGAATGAACGGCCTGTGCGAACGTTGGTGATCCCGAAACCCACGCCCAGCAGCCCGAACACGAGACACGCGGCGGGAAGCGCCAATCGCTTGTGAATCTCGGCCAGCCACTCGCGGGCTTCAGAGTCAGCGGGCGTGTGCGCGATCAATGCAGCCCACTCCATTTCTTCAACCTGATGAGCTTCGCGATCGATGCCGGCCGCATCGTTCTTCTTTTCTTCCGACACCTCCATGCCGTAAAACCATTCATCGGAGCGCGCGACAGTGTAAGGCGGCGGCTCATCGCCGTTTCCTCTCTTCTTTTCCTTGTCCCTTTGCTTTTCCAGAGAAGCCGGCTCGCCGGTCGAGGCTGGCGATGAAGCAACCGGCGGGGTCCCTGAAGCTGGCTCTGGGAGCTGGTTCTGCGGCTCGAGCTTGTCCTGCCGTTCCGGTTGGCCCGTGTCGGTCTGGTGCACCGCAACGCGTTGCAGATGCAGTTCAGGCATCTCAGACCGCTCGCCTTGCCGCAGCGAACCGGACGTGGCCGTCAGTATCTTCATCTGTCCTGGACCGCCGGCAAGATCGACGAGAAAGATGTTGTGCCAGAGGTTATTCGCGCGGTCGATGTCCTCGATGTACAGGACCTTCTGCGGGATGCTTTCTTCAAACACGCGCGGCTTGATCTCGGCGTTCAGGCCCTGAAAGACCAGCGACTGATTTGCCTTCAAGTCGGTCAAGTTGTGAATCGATCGCGGAAGCAGGTTGAATGTGATGTAGACCATCGCTGCCGCGATAATGAGTGAGAGACCAAGCACCGGCACGAGCATGCGCAGGCGGCTGGTCCCGCTTGCCCCGAGAGCCACTATCTCGCTGTCGCCCGAGAGCCGGCCCAGCCCGACCAGCGTTCCGATCAAAAGCGAGATTGGAAGGGTGAACACGTAGATGCCTGGAACCAGCGCCGACATCACTCGCCAGAGAGTCTCCATCGGAAGGCCGTTGCGTGAAGCGACGACCAGCAGCTCTGAAAACCGGCTCGCCTCTTGAGCGAAGATGATCGCGGTCAACAGCATCAGGCCGAGCAGCACGTAAGGGACGATCTCGCGGATCAAATAGCGGTCAAGCAAGCGAAACATTGGAATCGAGTCTAGCACGCGGACATGGGAGCATCAAACGGGGTAGGCTGTACACGCCGGATCGCACGCTGGTGGCTGAAGCAAGCTTGTTGATCCCCGTTAAGCAAAGGGCAGGGTCACGCCGAATATCAACAAAGTCAAGCCTGCCCCCTCCTGCGGCCCTTCGATGGCGAGGCCCGGCTGCAACGACTTCGTACCTCGGAAAGCGAGAATGCCGGCCCGGTCAACTGATCCGAGGCGTTAGGCGATGATCGTCACCCAGATTCGACTCCCGACCACTTTTGTTCTTTTCGAATGCGTGGATTGCAAGACCTGATCCCATTTCTTTGCCTGCTACGATGGCGGCCGCCGCCTTCTGGCTGAGCGGGGCGTTCAGGTGGGTGCGGGCGGTGATCTGGAGGGCGTCCTGAATGTCCCTGATCTGGTCGGGAGTCAGGTGGAGGGTTAGCTGGTGCACGTACTTGTGGTAGTGGGCCTGGAGCTCGGCGAGACAGAGGGAGGGGTGCTCGTCGTAGCAGGCGGTAAGGTTCTTGCCGTGGTTGCGGTGGATATGGGTGGTGATGGGCAGGTGGCTGGGGAGATGGCCGGCGAGGATGAAGCGTATGCAGAGGTCGAGGTCCTCGCCGTAGGTGATGGCTTCGTCGTAGCCGCCGACCTGGTGCCACAGCCTCTTGGTGAACATGAAGGAGTGCTGGTAGAAGTGGTCGCCCTTGAAGATGGAGTAGAGGGCGGCGCGGCCGTTCGGGTGGGGCCAACCATAGTAGTCCCGGCCGATCTCGTAGACCATGGCGCTGTCGCAGCGGAGGAAGTCGCCGTAGGCGATCTCGCTGGCGGTGGTCTCCAGGTGGCTGGCCAGGTAGCGCAGGGTGTTCTGCAGGAGGATGTCGTCGTGGTCGAGGCAGAAGATATACTTGCCCTTGGCGGCCTCGATGCCCCGGTTGCGGACGTAGGCTGGCTTGCCGGAGTTGTCGGAGAGGCGCACGAGGCGGCTCTCGTAGGACCTGGGAGGGGGGAGGGCGGCGACCGCGCGGTTGATGGCGGCGACGGTCCCGTCGGTGCTGCCGTCATCGATGATGATGTGCTCGACGGCGATGCCTCCACAGGTCACTGAGGCGGCGACCGAGGCGATGCATGCGGCGATGTGGTCAGCACCATTGTAGACGGGGGTGATCACTGACACACGCGGTAGAGTCATGATCTGTGCATTCATCTTGTTTGATAATTCTGAGGCGCGGATGGTCTTTGGTCATCATCGTAGCAGATCGGATGTGAATGACGAACGTTTTGCTCCGGTCACCCTACCGACATCACCCAGCCGCCGCACGACAACCGCCCGATGAAACTGAAGAACTCACATGCGCAGCCTCCGGTGCATGCGGTTGTTTTAAGTTGTTAGGTAGCCTCGAGGCGTTCTGACAGGCCGCCACGGGATCGACGACCTCGATTACGAGGCGCCTGGAGCCCCGTCCTTTGCGTGAAGCTCCAGGACTTCGCGTCGAAGCCGTGCCACCTCCAGGCCTGCGACAAGTGCCACGACCCCTGGCGAGAAGAACACCAGCACGGCAAGGTTCTTCATTTCTAGAATCTGGGAGGGAGCGACAATGAGCCATACCGCCCCCAGAAGGTACACGACGCCAAAACCGAACAGCACGCTTTTCATGACGGATCCTCCGATTGACATGCGCATATCCCCGGGGTGCGCCTGAGGTTGCCCTCATCATACGTCTCGGCCCAACAATTCGCAACGCATCGCCACTGTGCCCAACGGCGTTCGAGCCGAGCGGCTCTGAGGGTGCCATCAGGTCTGGCTCCGCGCCAGCGCAACACAGTGCTTTGGTCCGCGTGGGGCTCATAGCAAATTGCAATTTGCAAGCGTGACCCCCGACCATGTCCTATCTACCCAGGAAGCGCTCGATCTGACGCCTGTGCCGTAGTACGTGCACGATCGCATGTTCGAAGAGTTGCTCGAAGTCATACACCGGCCCCCAGCCCGAGCGTATCTGCAACGAAGACGCCTCCTCTTCTGACAGGTTCCACCGCCCGTCCAGCGTCTCGCACATATACTCGAGCATTTCCTTTAGCTTGGCCGCTGCATCGGCTCTGCGGACCGCCTCGTGCCAGCGTCCGATGTGTCCGATGTCCCACGCCCCCCTGAGCAGGCCCGCGTAGCCGTACCCTGCGCCGATGACATGGGTCACGACGGTCCGAATTGATCGGCAGTCATCGTCATTCGTTTCCGTGTCCCGAATCAGCGTGTAGTCCTCATCGGAGATGGCTTCGAGGATTCGTGCGAACTCGCCGGCCGCGCGCTCGTATTCGTCCATCAGCGCTCCGACCGGGCCTTGCCTGTACGTCGTTGTCATGGCTTGCTCCTCGTGAAGTGGTTTGCCGCCGAACTCCGCGCATCAGCGGGGCCGCAACAAATAGCGTCTAACTCGAGATTCTATGGTTTCCGCACAAACCCGGCAACGGCTCTTATTCAGTATGAACCCGTACGCTCGAGTCTGGCTGAGTCGCGGCTCAGCGACCAAACGACCGGCCTGGCAGTTCGGGTTTCAGGATGCGATTGGCCTACGTTATACTGAAGCGGTAGTCAGATTGCGCGTATGTCAAAACCTGAAAGACCTCTCAGCCGCGTTTGCGGTTCTATTCTGGTCCTGCTTTTGTTGATAAGCGGGGCCCATTCTCAGAGCGGGCGGAAACCGTCGCCGGTACAACAACCCGGTCAGGACGAGCCGGTTCGCTTGCGAGCTGAAGAAGTGCTCCTCAACGTAACGGTAACCGACTCCTTCGGACACCAGGCGACTGAGCTAGTAAAAAATGAGTTCATCGTCGCCGAAGACGGACAGCGGCAGGACATCGCCAGCTTTCTCATTAGCAGCGTGCCGGTCAACGTGGTGCTGATGCTCGACGCATCGGGATCTGTAGTGTCAGAAATTGGTTCGCTGCGAGACGCGGCCATGCACTTTGTCAGTCAGCTTGGGCCCGAAGACAGAATCTCCGTCATTGAGTTCCACACTCACGTCGAGCTGATTCAAGACTGGACCGCGAAATCTGAAGACGTTCGGCACGCGCTCTCGTGGCGCTTCAAGCCGGGGATGGTGCAAACAAAACAAGGCAGCTTTACCTACGGTACCACAGCGCTTTATGACGCTGTTTTTTCAGCAGCCGATGAACAACTGGCAAAGGTCGAGGGACGCAAGGCGATCATCCTCCTCACAGACGGCGACGATACGTCCAGCAAAGTCACCTTCGAACAGGCGCTCACCTCGATCGTCAAGTCAGGCTCAGTTGTCTACGTCATAAGCAAGGCGCGCGCGTTCATCAACGAGTTGGACAGATATCGCGGCAAGGCCGGCCGCGTGTTCGCTGGAGGAAACGCTCAAATGGCGGATATGGTGGTAGCAAGGTTCGAGCGAGCCGAGCGGCTAATGACAGACCTGGCGGCGCGAACGGGCGGCCGAATATTCTCGCCGCTGGAAGACAAAGAGATGAAGGACGTCTACGGCCAGGTTGCGCGAGAGCTGAAGAATCAATACATCATCACCTACATCCCGAAGAACCTTGAACACGATGGGCGACTTCGACGCGTCAAGGTTTTTCTCGTCCGGCCGGGGTACTCCGCGCGCACACGCGACGCCTACTACGCACCGAAGAAATAGGAAGGTTCAGAGTCCAGCCTTTAGGCTTCCGGCTTGGAACGCAGACAAGCTGAAGCTCGAACTCCATGCTCCTCTGCTGCCTTTACGTAGCCGGCGCCGAACGCAGACAAGCTAAAGCTTGAACTCCATGCGCTTTACTGACTGCTCTCTTCTGCTTTTGGTTTTCCTGGCTTCTTAGCCTTCGGCTTGGACTCCGCAGATTTCCTGGTCGTGGCTCGCTTCGGGGCCGTCTTCTTGGGGGCTGCCTGTCTGGCATCGGCCGGTTTTGCTCGAGCGCGCGGCTTGGTCTTCTTAGCTGTGGGCGCTTTCACTGGAGTGTCCGGCGCATGCGCCGCTCCAGCGGATTCGGCTTCCGCTTGCTCATCCGCTTGTGCCGACTCACTTGCTATGAGATATGCGAGGACTTCGCCTTCTGCGTGAAGCCAGTCCTGGGCCTCTCCTCCTGGCTTACCGCCTCGCATCTGGTATATCTCGTAAGCGCGCACCTGGATCATCTGTTGTACGCTTTGCTGTCGAAGCAGTCGCTTGCGAAGTTCCTCTAAGCTTTCTCTGGTCATTTCGGTACCTTCCTATGATAAAGATGAGATCGATATGATGTTAACAAGGACGAGAGTTGTTACGTAACTAACGGCCTACGCAGATGTACCGCCCGCACGGTTTGAGTTCGAGCCGGGGCGCCACCTGAGCACCGGCTTGCGCGCGGCGGCGACCTCGTCGAGACGGCCGACTTTGGTAGTGAGAGGTGCGTGCTTTAGCAACTCCGGGTCTTCGGCGGCTTCTGCCGCGATGGACTTCATTGCATCGATAAACAGGTCAAGCTCCTGTCGGCCCTCGGTCTCCGTCGGCTCTACCATCAACGCGCCGCTCACGATCAACGGGAACGACATCGTTGGAGGATAAAATCCATAGTCGATCAGGCGCTTGGCAATGTCAGCGTTTCGCACCCCGTGTTTGAGCTGACGCTTGTCGGAGAATACCACTTCGTGCATCACGCGTCCGGGATACGGAACATCGTATGTGTCCTTCAAGTGTTCGGCTATGTAGTTAGCGTTCAGGACCGCCGTCTCAGTCGCTTCGCGCAGGCCCGGATCGCCGTGAGTCAGAATGTATGCGAGCGCGCGGACCAGCACGCCGAAGTTCCCGACGTACGCCCGCACCCGGCCAACGGACTTCGGGCGATTGAAGTCGAGATCGAGAGACCCGTCTCGGGCGCGCACGACTCGAGGGAAGGGAAGAAAAGGCTCGAGCTCGGCGGTCACCGCGACCGGCCCGGCTCCGGGACCGCCGCCGCCGTGCGGGGTCGAGAACGTCTTGTGAAGGTTCAGGTGCATCACGTCGATGCCAAAGCTGGCGGGCCTGGCAACGCCGGCCAGCGCATTCATGTTGGCGCCGTCCATGTAGACGAACCCACCGCGCTTGTGAACGATGCCACAAATCTCCTGAATGTTGCGCTCGAACTTTCCGAGTGTGTTCGGGTTCGTCAGCATCAGCGCGGCGACGTCATCGCTCATCTGACGGCGCAACTCTTCAAGGTCGGTGAGGCCGTCGGATCTGGACCGCACTGTTTCCACCGTGTAGCCACAGATGACGGCCGAGGCCGGATTGGTACCGTGCGCGGAGTCTGGTATGAGCACCTTCTTGCGAGGATCGCCCCGTTCCGTCAACGCCGCGCGAATCATCATAAGGCCGGTCATCTCGCCTTGTGCGCCGGCGGCCGGCTGAGAAGTCACAGCAGCCAGCCCTGTTATCTGAGCAAGACACTGTTCGATGCGAAAGACTATCTCCAGCGCACCTTGAGCGAGCGGCGCGGGAGTCAGGGGATGTAGATTCGCGAACCCGTCGATGCGAGCGACCTTCTCGTTGATACGAGGGTTGTACTTCATCGTGCACGAGCCCAACGGATAGAGCCCGTGATCGATGCAGTAGTTCCAGGTCGAAAGCCGGGTGAAATGGCGAATCACATCGACTTCAGAAAGCTCGGGCATGCCGTCGAGGTCGTCATCGCGAAGGAGTCGCGAATCAATCAATCGCTCTGCAGATTCCTCAGCCACGTCGAGCCTTGGAATTGAGTAGCCGATTCGCCCGGGCCGAGACTCCTCAAACAGAAGCCCTTCGTTTTGGACTAGGTGTGTTGTTGCTTTCTTGATTCTGGTCTTGCTCATTCTCTCGTTTTCATGCCAGACGCTCGAAATCGAGCGTCTATCACTTAAGGAAAAGGGCGATGCCTATTCCAAGCACCATCAGCCCCACGCCATCAAAGGGCAGCGCCTTGCCGCGTCGCGCGAGGCCTAGCAAAAGGTTGACGATGTATATGATGGCGCCGATGATAAAAATCACGCCACCAACTCCAAGGTGTTGTAGATCCGGCATATGAGCCTCCTTCATTCTGATATCTCTGCGGCTTGAAGTCCTCAGGCAGCGCAGGTATCCTTGCCTGCATCCATCTCGCGCAAAGGCAGGCAGGCAGGGATGCCTGTGCTCCCAGGCAATCAAGCCTCAGGCTTTGGAGAGCGCGTCCACCAACTTATCAATCGCTTCCTTCTTCGCCGTCTCTGTCACGCACACCAGCATCGCGTCAGTCATCTTAGGATAGTACGCTTGCAGCGCGACGCCGCCGATTATCTTCGTATCAAGTAACCGCGTCATCACCTCAATCGCCGGCCGCGGCGTACGCACGACGAACTCATTGAAAAACGGGGCGTTGAACTTCAGGTGGAAGCCGTCGATCTTTGAGATCTCCGACGCTGCGTAGTGCGCCTTCTGCAGGTTTTGCCCCGCGACCTCTTGAACTCCGCGCTTGCCCATCGTCGACAAATAGACTGTCGCCATCAGCGCAAACAGCCCTTGATTCGTGCAAATATTGGAAGTAGCTTTCTCACGCCTAATGTGCTGCTCGCGCGTCGACAACGTTAACACATAACCGCGCCGGCCTTCGTTGTCTCGAGCCTCGCCGACCAACCGGCCCGGCATCTGCCGGACGTGTTTCTCGAGCGTCGCAAACATCCCGCAGTAAGGACCGCCATAGCTCAACGGTATGCCAAAAGATTGAGTCTCACCGGCGACGATGTCGGCTCCGCAAGCGCCGGGTGGCTTCAAGACGCCGAGACTCATTGGCTCCGTCAAGGCGACCACCAGCAAGGCGCCAGCTTCGTGCGCGGCCTCGGCAATTGCCGCGAGATCCTCTACGCAACCGAAGAAATTCGGCGACTGAACAACGACTGCGGCAGTCTCCTTGTCGATTCCCAGCGAAGTTGAGTCAAGCGTGCCGGCTTCGGTGTGATCAACGTAATCTATGGTCAATCCGAGGTTCCTGGTGTAAGCCGAGATGACTTCGCGATACTGAGGATGGACCGTATCGGCGATGACGAACCTGCTGCGGCGAGTGACGCGATTGGCCATCAGTACAGCTTCTGCGACAGCCGTCGACCCGTCATAGAGCGACGAGTTGGCGACTTCCATCCCCGTGAGCTGGCAGATCATCGTCTGAAACTCGAACGTGTATTGCAACGTGCCCTGGCTCAGCTCAGGCTGATACGGCGTGTAGGCTGTAAAGAACTCCGCGCGCGAGATCAACGAGTCGATGATAACCGGTATGAAGTGTGAGTACGCTCCCGCGCCTAGAAAGGACTGGTAGTCGATTCGGTTCTCGGAAGCGAGGCGCCCGAAGTAATCCAGCAGTTCAGGCTCACTCATCGGGTCGCCGACGCCGATGGCTTCTTTGAGCTTCAGTTGTTCCGGGATCTGATCGAAGAGGTCTTCGATGCGCTCGAGCCCGATGTCTGCCAGCATCGAACGGCGCTCGCCGGGCGAGTTCGGAATATATCTCATTGGCGATTACTCCGCCGCCTCTTCCTTGATGTAATCTTCGTACTCGATGGAGGTCAAAAGGGCGTCGACTTGTGCGGGGTTGTCAATCTTGATGCGGATCATCCAGCCGTCGCCGTAGGGGTCTTCGTTGACTTGCTCGGGTGAATCGTTGAGGGTCTCGTTGACCTCGACGACCGAGGCGCCAAGCGGCATGTAAACCTCGCTGACTGCCTTGACGCTTTCGACCGAGCCGAACGGTTCGGACGCTTCAAACTTATCGCCGACCTTGGGCAGTTCCACGTACACGACATCGCCGAGTTGTTCTTGAGCATGATCGGTGATGCCGACGGTGGCCTGGTCCCCTTTTGCCCGGACCCATTCATGGTCTTTCGTATAGCTGAGATCTTCTGGTGTATTTGACATCTATTCCTCTCCGTTAGCGAGTTTCGACTCTGAAAAACGTCCAAACCCATCAGCCTAGTCGTATGTTTTGTCGCGCTTGTAGAAGGGCGTCTCGACCACGTGAGCGGGAACGTTGCGTCCGCGGATTACGACAGACAGCTCGGTGCCTACAGCCGCATGGTCTGTTGGAAGATAAGCTAATCCGATGTTCTTCTTCAGGAATGGCGCAGGGCTTCCTGAGCTGACCACACCGACCTGTTTATCGCCGATCACAATAGGATAACCGTCGCGGGCCGGCGCGCGGTCGAGCACTTCGAAGCCGGCAAGCTTGCGCTTCAACCCTTCTTCCTTCTGCTTCAACAGAACATCGCGGCCGATGAAGTCGCCTTTCCCGAGTTTCACTACCCACCCGAGTCCAGCTTCGAGCGGCGTTGTAGTCTCATCCATATCGTGGCCGCAGAGCCGGAACGCGGCTTCAAGCCTCAGTGTATTACGCGCAGCGAGCCCGCAAGGAATTAGTCCGTGATCGCTGCCGGTCACCAGCAGTCTGTTCCAAATGTGCCGAGCGTGGGCGGAGTCGCACAGTATTTCGAATCCGTCCTCGCCAGTGTAGCCGGTCCGGGACACCCGGCAATCAACGCCATCCACCGATACGCGCTGCGACCAGTAGTAGGGTATGCGATCGAGCATGTGATCGGTCAGTCCCTGCAGGATCTGCTCTGCCCGAGGCCCTTGCAACGCCAGCAATGAAAACGCCGCGCTGGTGTTGTGCACTTCCACGGTCAACTCGTCGGTGTGTTTCTTAATCCACTCGAAGTCCGAATCGCTGCCGCCGGCGTTGACGACCAGCATAAAATAGTCGGCGTTTAGCCGGTAAACCAGCAGGTCGTCGATCACTCCACCAGCTTCATTCGTCATCGTTGAATACTGAACCTGGTTATCCTGAAGTTTGGACGCGTCGTTGGTGCTGATACGTTGAACGAGAGCCAGCGCGTCGGGTCCTCTTACTTCGATCTCGCCCATGTGCGAAACATCGAAGAGGCCTGCTGCCTCGCGCACAGCCAGGTGCTCCTGGATGTGACCGGCATACTGAACCGGCATCTGCCATCCAGCGAATTCAACCATTCGAGCGCCGATTGAAAGGTGGGCTTCGTACAGCGGTGTGCGCTTCAGCATCGGAGTTGTGATCGCCTTACCAGGATACTAAGGAATTGATTCCAGCAGTATCGAGATTAGCGAGACTCAGGAGAAGGCGCAAGCTAACACACCCAATTTTTCTCAGTCAAGGAATGGATCATTGGGCGAAGAGAGTCTTGGGGTTCAGGTCCTGGCATGAGGCCCTCATGCAGTAGAGGAGTTGCTTTGCTCTTAAGCTCTGAAGACACGCAACACACGCACACGCTCACCGCAGAGGTATCACATCGCACTAATTCCATCAAGAACAATTCGGAGCCTCGCGCCGATGCCGGCGAGGCTATGGATCCTCACCTGCCGCCGCTGGCTATCCTTCTGCCGTTCAGAGGGTGTACCGGATGGGAGTTAAAGGGGAAATGCGGCCGTCGCCGGTGAAGGAATGCAAGAAATATTTAGATCGCAGGAAATAAACTGGCGAGAGCCAAAGAGCGAGAGGGTCTGACTGCGGAAGGCCGCGCAAGAATGGCTTGTCGAAGCAACCACTAAGGTCGGAATAAACGTCTGGGGCTCGCGTGTTTAATCGAGGACCAGCAATGAGATCCCTCAACGAAGTGTCTAGAAACTCGCGCCTGCCACCTTCCGGCGCTTTTCGAGCCCGTCGACACCAAATGTCAACGAAGTCAAGCCAGACCCCTCCCGACGCTGTTTCGCAACTGTCGTTGCTCCCTCTTTACGGGTCACGTCGAACCCTTCCGCTCTGCGTCCTGCTCTGCGACTCGCTGTGCATTTCAATCCGGCACTCTAACGATCAGGTTCAGCGGCCGGTCGCGGCAGGCCGCGCGAGGACGGCCTCGACCTCGGCGCCGATCTTCTCGATCTCCGCGGGGCGGAACGTTTGGTGCCGGAAGAGGATTCGCCCTTTCTGGTCGATGACGAAGCTCGTCCGCGTCGAGGTCACGCCGTAGAGCTTATTGGCCGAGTCCCAGTCGCCGCGCAGCGTGCGGAAAGTGATCTTTTTCTCCTTGAGGAATTTTCTGGCGCCCGCGTCGTCGCTCGTCAGGTCTATCGCAACGATCTCGAACCCGCGGTCATTGTACTTCGCGTAGAGTTTCTGGAGGTGCTGAAACTCAGCACGGCAATGCGGTCAGCTGGGGAACCAGAAAGTCAGCAGGACGACCTTGCCACGGTAGTCGGCGAGCGAGACCTGCTTGCCGTCGAGCGCAGCGTAGGTGAAGGGTGAGGCGGGCTTCGCGGTCGTGTCGCGTATCGCCCACACGGCGGCGCTGGCCTCGGCGGCGGTTCGGCTGGCGGCGCGTGCGGCCGCCGAGAGCGCCGTGACCCGCTCGGGCGAGGGCTCTGCCGCGACCGCGCGCGCGAAGGCGTCGAACGCCTTCGCCGAGTCGCCGAGCTTCGTATGGGCCCTGCCGAGGTCAAACGCGACCTCCGGCACGAGATCGTCTGAGGTCACCGCACCGAGGAACTCGGCGGCGCGCGCGGCGTCGCCGAGGCGCAGGTGCACGCGCCCGATCTCGAGGCGGAGATCGTCCCCGGTACGGGCCGGCCCGCTCAGGGACTGCCAGTTCTCGTACCCGCGTGTGAGCAAGCGGAGCGCGAGCGCATGGCCGGCGGTCTCCGCGGTGTATGCCCGGCCCAGCGCGAGGAACACCTGCGGCGAGGTTTCCTTGGAAGCGAGTACCTCGGCGGCGAGCTTGCCGACGGCCGCCTCTCCCTGCCCGATCGTCGGCTGGAGGACGTATCGCTCGAAGAGATACGCGCGGCCCTCGGCGAAGCGCGGGCCGGGCAAAGACGCTATCGCCTCGCGCGCGCGGGCGG
The DNA here is from genome assembly GCA_964548075.1 of uncultured Clostridia bacterium. Lineage (GTDB taxonomy): Bacteria > Acidobacteriota > Blastocatellia > UBA7656 > UBA7656 > Onstottus_A. Next base: position 142,383 of record CAZJQQ010000010.1, read on the forward strand.
CGGCCGCCGCCTTGTCTTTCGCGGCGAGCGCGGCGAGTTGGAAGCCGTACATTAAGTGGGCGTGCCGATCCTGCGGGAACATGTCGGTGTAGCGCTTGGCTAGCGCGGTCTTCTCGGGGTCCGACGCACCGAGCACGAGGGGCCCCAGCGCCATGTACGTGTCGTAGCGGCCGGGCGCGGCTTTGATCAGTTCCTCGAGGAGCTTCCTCGCGTCCGCCTCGCGCCCGGGGGTGTCCGAGTAGAGGAATATCAGCGAGCGGGTAATGCTCGGCTCGCCGGGCGCCATCGCATGCGCCTTCTCGAGGTTCGACGCGGCGAGCTTCGGGTCGTTCATGACGAGGGCGGCGAGCCCCGAGGCATGGTACGCCCACGGCGAGGTCGGCTCGAGCCGAAGCAGCCTCTCAGCGGCGGCTTTGCGCTCGGGCGTGTCGGGCGAGAGCCAGACGAGCGCGTACCAGTACGCCGCGCGGTCGGGCTCCGCTCCGGCTAATTCTTTGTACCGTGCCGCAGCCTGCGCGCGGCGCACGCGGCGGAGAGTGTGGACCAGGCGCTCGCGTTCCGCGTGCTCAAACGCGGGTAGAAGCCGGGGCTGTGCATTGAGAGCATCCCGATAAAGGCCGTAGACGGGCGGGTAGTCCGGCGCGAGTTCAATCGCCCGCTCGGCGGCGCGTTTCGCCTCGTCGAAGTCGGCTTCGATGAGCGCGCGCTCGGCGCGCAGGAACATGTCCGTCGCCTCGCCGGGCGGCAAGGCGGTGAAGCCCTTATCGACGGCCGGCGTCAACTTCAGGTCGACCGCGGTCTGCAATTCCCCATTAGCGTTTTCCACGCCGGTGACGTAATGCCACGTCTTGGACTCCGGTTGCCAGATGAACCGGCCGTGTCCCCGTCTCCCCGCGAACTCCTCGTCGAACTTGATCTCATTACCGCTGCGCTGACCATACGCCAACTCTCCGGGCCTTCCCCCGCCGAACACACTCATCGAGTGGAGGACATATCGTTTGCTGGTCTTGTCATATCCGATAAAGAGCATCGCTTCGAATGGCACATTCCTCCCGGCAATGTTTTCCACGCTCTTCTCGTGGATACGCAGGAACTGGTGGTTCAGCACCCAGTCGACCTCGAAGGTCTGCCTGGACGGCCTGTCATGCACGGTTCCCGTCGCATCCCACTTACCAACAAGGTGGTCTAGCAGATCATCTTGAAAGATGGGCGGGCTCTGAGGGAAGGCTACTGACGCAATCAGCAGCACGAACATAGGCGTCAAACAACTTTTCATTGGACCTCCCGACAAACATTTGCACTTAGAGAGCCAAGCAATGCAGGCGAGCCGCCTGCGCTCCCAGGGACATCAGCGTACCTGCACGGTCATCTGTAGCAGTAACCTTGACGGGAAACCTACCGCAAATCGAAGGTCGCCAACCGAGCTTGCTTCGTATTCGAAATCGTATGTTTCTCCCACAGATACTCTCTGCCGCGCCGGTTTCACGGTTGCTTGCGCTGGAGGAAGGTCAGACCCGTCTTTGGCTATCGCGCGCCAGTTGACCGGCGACTCGCCGCTCAACAGAGACACGTACAACCCCTGAACATTCGCAGTAATGTTGATGAGCCGGAATCTGTATTTCGCTCCAACGCGCAGTTGCACAGGCTCAGGCTTGTTACTGCCGTTCAGCAATAAGTTCGGTCCACCCGTTTCCCGTCCAGGTCCTGCTTTGCTTATGAGCAGAATCCGGTCTGTAGCCGGGTCGAACTTCTGACCGGGCTCAAGAACGACCAGAGGCCCATAAAGCCCCGAGCTGAGTTGGCGATCATCGTGCCCGTGCGTGTGGTAAATGAAAGTGCCTGCGCGCGGCGGCGTCATCTCAGCCACGAATGAGCCGCCTGGAGCAATGGGCGGAGCGATGCTTCCGCGACCGCCACTCCAGCCCGGCACTCCGTCGTAGTAACTTTCCAGTTCCATTCCGTGCCAATGCACCGAGGTCGCCTCGCGGAGCTTATTGACTATCTTGATCGCGACCGGCTGCCCGCGCGTGAGTACGATGACGGGACCGGGAATGCTGATTTGATCGGGCGGCGGTTCCGTCGTTCCATCCTGGAGCGCATAACCGAATCCTGGTTCAGCGCCGAAGCGGCCAGGTTGCTCGTGAATCACCAGGGTGAGACTCCTTCGATTACTTGCGACACGCGCAGGCGTTGGCGCATTCCGCGCGGGTAGGATGTGTATCCCCATAACCATTCCAGCCATTTCGTCGAGCGCATGGTTTGAATGGTCATGTGATGAATGAGAGGTCGTAGTAGGCCTGGGCCTTAGCCTTAGCTCCGGCATGATGTGCGAAATCATGTGACAGTGGAACAGCCAGTTGCCTGCGCGTTCCGGAACCCAGGTGACAGACATTGTTCCATCTTGCCGCAAAAGCTCGGTGACGACACGACGACGCTCGTGTTCTTGATAGGTGGTGTCGGTTTCGCCATCGCCCTTGCTGTTCACATAGAAGTAGAAGCCGTGAAGGTGCATAGGATGGGACCCGCTGCTCGCATTAATGACCCTCCATCGAACAGTCTGGCCCACGGTATAAGTCAACCGCTCGGTATACGGCCACGACTTGCCGTTGATTACGGCTGTCGCGCGCTCGCCTGAAACTGAAGGGGGCTTGAATTTGGGTTCTCCCCAGGTATCGATCACGAGTATCCGTTCGTCAGAAGCAGGTTTGCTTCCAGCCGGATCGATGATGAACGCCCCTGTGAGCTGGCTGTCTATCCTGTATGGGCGGTCCTCTGATAGCGGGCCTCCTGCTGTTGCCCAATAGTAATAGGTGCCCGCAGCGCCTGCCTTGAACCGCACCTCGCGGCTCTCTCCGGGTGCTACCTCGAACGTGTCTTTGGGATCGCCCGGTCGAGAATGAAAGCCATGCATCACAAGTGGGGAACCTGAGATCGAGTTGTGGATGGTTGCGCGAATCTCGGCGCCTGCAGGCACGCGAATAAGCGGCCCTGGTATTTGCAACGGACCGCCTTGCTCGGCGAAGGCGTGGACCTGCAGGGCGGGGCCATCTTTTGTTTCGGGATACCACAAACCGGTTCGGGCCTCGAGTTTGATCGTCAGTACGCCATCGCGCAGCCGTCCGGCTGCCTTGCGGTTGGTGTTGGCGATTATTTCAGTGGGTTCTTTGGGCGGAAGGCTTCCGATGGATTGAGCTCCGGCGTCAGCGATTGGCAACAGCGCCAAAGCAAAAAGAATGCGGACGATTCGTTTCGACATGACTAACTCCTTTCCTGGGCACTGTGAGCGCATGCGAGCCGCCTACTCTCACAGGGCGCTCCCATTTCATAGCGTCTTGAGAAAGGCGATCAGCGCCTTCCTGTCTTCCGCCGAAAGCTGCAAGCCAAACTCGTGCCCCTTCACCGCCCGCGTCTTCACGCCAAAACCCTTGAAGCCCGTCGGCACGTAATCATCACGCAACCGGCGCGGGTCGAACCAATCTTCGAGCGTCGCCACCGAACCGTTATGCTCAAAGGGTCCGCGATACCACACGCCTTTGAGCGACGGCACTTTGTAATAACCCGTGCCTTTTCTCGATTGCAACGCCAGCCGCGTGTCCGTGCCGACCGAGAAGGGCAGGATGTCGTATTTCTTTTTGTGTTCTTCGGGAACGGTGAAGCCTTCGGCGGGCGTCAGCTTATTGTTGGTATAGAGCGGCGGCGTGTGACACCTTGCACAGCCTTCACGCTGGAACACCTGCTCGCCGCGACGCGAAAGGGCTGATATCCGCTACTACAGATGACCGTGCAGGAAGTGATTGGCACCAGCGTTATCACTGCCAGCAAAAGTAACCTTCCTGATTGATTCATTGTAGATTTCCTTTCTTAGAAGACCGGGTCAGTTGATCCCTTCCTGGAGCCGCGTGTTGTGGACTGCACGGATACGCCAAACGCCGTCGCGTTTGGTGAAGACCGCTGTCTTACGGTACTGAAAGACCTTACCAGGAGAGCGTTCATCTCCGCTGAGTTCGGTGCGCGCATGCGCGATGGCAATTTCGGAGGTGATGAAGGTCAAGTCCTCGATGCGTAGAAGCGTGTGATGGCTGTTCTTGTAATATGTCCGATGGATGCGCTCGTGGCCCTCCTTGATCTTAGCCCTGCCTCGCGAGAGATTGCCGGTCCAGCTCACCCAGTCCGCATCCTCGTGACATAGGTTGGCGAAGGCGGTCATGTCGTGACGGTTCCAAGTGTCCTCTGCCGCTTTGAGCAGCGCCGGTATAGCCACGTTGCCGTCAGGTGAATTGATATTTTCCCTTGTTTGTGCCCACGCCGGTAGAACAGCTGAGGCAATGACGATTGCAAGAATCTGCGCTCTTCTCATTGGTTTATTCTCCTTTGATCTTGGGCTGGTATTGAAACCAGTCGTAACTTTTCTCCTGCTTCGTTACTCACTTCTTTCTTTTTTCGAGTGAGTGCGCCTAATAGCGCTCCCAGGGGGCATCAGCGTACCTGCACGGTCATCTGCAGCACTCCCCTTGACGAGCCACCTACCACGAATCGAAGGTCGCCAACCGAGCTTGCCTCGTATTCGAAATCGTACGTTTCTCCCACAGATACTGCCTGGCGCGCCGGTTTCACGATTGCCTGCGCTGAAGGAAGGTCGAACCCGTCTTTGGCTATCGCGCGCCAGTTGACTGGCGACTCGCCGCGTAGGAGAGACACGTACACCCCCTGAACGTTCGCGGTAATGTTGATAAGCCGGAATCTGTATTTCGCTCCAACGCGCAGTTGCACAGGCTCGGGCTCTTTACTGCCGTTCAGCCATAAGTTCGGTACGGGCGTTTCCCGTCCGGGTCCTCCCTTGCTTATCAGCAGAATTCGGTCCGTAGCAGGGTCGAACTTCTGACCGGGCTCAAGCACGACCAGAGGTCCATAGAGCCCCGAGCTGAGTTGGCGATCATCGTGCCAGTGGGTGTGGTAAATGAAAGTACCCGCGCGCGGCGGCGTCATCTCAGCCACGAATGAGCCGCCTGGAGCAATGGGCGGAGTGATGCTTCCGCGACTGCCACTCCAGCCCGGCACGCCGTCGTAGTAACTTTCCAGTTCCATTCCGTGCCAGTGTACCGAGGTCGCCTCGCGGAGCTTATTGACTATCTTGATGCCGGCCGGCTGCCCGCGCGTGAGTACGATGAGGGGACCGGGAATGCTGATTTGATCGGGCGGCGGTTCGGTTTCTCCGTGTTGAAGCGCATAACCGAATCCTGATTCAACGCCAAAGCGGCCAGGTTGCTCGTGAATCGCCAGTGTGAGACTCCTTCGATTGCTTGCGACACGCGCAGGTGTTGGCGCATTCCGGGCGGGTAGGATGTGTATCCCCATAACCATTCCCGCCATTTCATCGAGCGCGTGGCTGGAATGGTCATGTGATGAATGAGAGGTCGTAGCCAGCCTGGGCCTTAGCCTTAGCTCCGGGGTGATGTGCGAAATCATGTGACAGTGGAACAGCCAGTTGCCTGCGCGTTCCGGAACCCAGGTGACAGACATTGTTCCATCTTGCCGCAAAAGCTCGGTGACGACACGACGACGCTCGTGTTCTTGATAGGTGGTGTCGGTTTCGCCATCGCCCTTGCTGTTCACATAGAAGTAGAAGCCGTGAAGGTGCATAGGGTGGCCTTCGCTGCTCGCATTAATGACCCTCCATCGAACGGTCTGGCCCACGGTGTAAGTCAACCGCTCGGTATAGGGCCACGACCTGCCGTTGATTACGGCTGTCGCGCGCTCGCCTGAAACTGAAGGGGGATTAAATTTGGGTCTTCCCCATATATCGATCACGAGTATCCGTTCGTCAGAAGCGAGTTTCCTTCCGGCCGGATCGATGATGAACGCCCCTGTGAGCTGGCTGTCTATGCTGTATGGGCGGTTCTGCTCTAGCGGGCCCCCTGTTGTGGCCCAATAGTAATAGGTGCCCGCAGCGCCTGCCTTGAACCGCACCTCGCGGCGCTCTCCGGGTGCTACCTCGAACGTGTCCTTTGGATCGCCGGGTCGAGAATGAAAGCCATGCATCACAAGTGTGGAACCTGAGATCAAGTTGTGGATGGTTGCGCGAATCTCGGCGCCTGCAGGCACACGAACAAGCGGCCCTGGTATTTGCAACGGACCGCCTTGCTCGGCGAACGCGTGGACCTGCAGGGAGGGGGCATCCTTTGTTTCGGGATACCACAATCCGGTTCGGGCTTCGAGTTTGATCGTGAGCACGCCCTCGAGAAGCCGTCCGGCTGACTTGCGGTTGGTGTTGGCGATTATTTCAGCAGAGGGTTCTTTGGTCGGAAGGCTTCCGATGGATTGAGCTCCGGCGTCAGCGATTGGCAACAGCGCCAAAGCAAAAAGAATACGGACGATTCGTTTCGACATGACTAACTCCTTTCCTGGGCACCGTGAGCGCACGCGAGCCGCGTGCTTGTGTCCGCCACGCGCGCCTTTCGAAAGCGAGCAGGCGAGCCGTCTGCGCTCCCAGGGCGCTCCCAGGTCACAGCGTTTTGAGGAATGCAATCAGCGCCTTCTTGTCTTCTGCTGAAAGGTTCAGCCCAAACTCGTGTCCCTTCACCGCCCGCGTCTTCACGCCGAATCCCTTGAATCCTGTCGGCACGTAAGTCTCGCTGAGGCGGCGAGGGTCGAACCAATCGTCGAGCGTCGCCACCGAGCCGTTATGCTCAAATGGCCCGCGATACCACACGCCTCTGAGCGACGGCACTTTGTAATAACCCGTGCCTTTTCTCGATTGCAGCGCCAGCCGCGTGTCCGTGCCGACCAAGAAGGGCAGGATGTCGTATTTCTTCTTGTGCTCTTCGGGTACGGTGAAGCCTTCGGCTGGCGTCAGTTTGTTGCTGGTGTAAAGCGGCGGCGTGTGACACATCGCGCAGCCTTCTTTCTGAAACACCTGTTCGCCACGCCGCGAAAGGGCAGACGGCTTGTTCGGATTCTCCGGCGGCTTGAGCGAATAGATGTAAAGCGCCAGCGCGTAGAGCTGCGCCGCGCTCAGACGGCTGCGCGTAGGCGGTTCGGGGGGAGCCTCCCCGACGCGGAACTTCCCGTATTGATTGAATCGCTCGACATCGATGATCAATGCGGCATAGCGCATCAGGTCGCCGATGGAGCGGTGCAGTTTGAGCCCCGTAGCATCCAGGTACTTGCGCTCGCGGATGCCGATCAGATCCGGCACCTTCACCGGATAGAGGAAGCTCGATCCCGGTCTCGCATTGACGCCTGGCGGCAGCACGTCTTCAACAACTGCCAGGTAATCCGCAAAAGAGAGGGTCTTCAAGCGCTCCGCCGGGTCGGGACTCAGCCAGGGTACGCTCGATTCAGAGAAGATGGGCGGCGGTTGCTTCTTCCAATCTGCCTCGCCGAATTTTCGCAGGTTGTAGGCTATGCGCTTCCCATTCGGCCTATTCCCCTGTGCGCCTGCGATAACCTCCCCGTCCGGCAGCACCCGCGTATGACAACCGGCGCACATCAGAAACGCCACTCGCACCTCACCCTTCCGCGAAATGGAATAGCGCATCTGAGGCAGTGTGCCATCAGCAGCCACCGGCACTCCGATGGCTTTGATATAAGCCGGGTCGCGCAGGTTTTCGACGGTTCCTGATTGCCAGAGCGGCGCGGAATCAGGCGCGTTAAAGACAATCTCACCCGCTTTGATCCAGTCGGCTTCCGTCTTCAGCTTCGCCGAGTCGAAGGCGACCTCCGGCTCCTGCTGACGGAGCCAGTCCATATAACCGGTCGGTTCCTTGCCGGGGGCATAGATGGGATAGGTGCGGTAGATGGTGCGCTCCGGCATCCGGTAGTAATAATCGGCGGTGACGTAAGTCGGCGGCTCGCCCAGCCCGACCAGCGGCAGCGACCACGAGCGGATGGCTTCATCTTCCCAAGCTTTCGGAATCTGTGGCGAGAAAGCCGCATCCGACTTCTGCGCCTGACCGCCGCTCGTGTAAGAAACGGCTATCAGTAGCGCAAAAAAGCAGAGGGCAACATATTTCATGCTCTTCGTGATTATGATTGGTGTCAGGAAGGAAGCGACCATTCGTTTGTTAGCTCTCATTGGTGCCTCTCCTTTCTTTGATTTTGCTGAACGAGGAAATCGATCCTCAACATTCACCTGCCGCCGCTTGGGTCGTTCGCTATCAAAGGTCTGTCAGCGAACTCTTCAAGGGCTTCGCAAATGCGCTGGCAATGGGCCTCGCTCTCACCGTGCGACAATATCCGCAGATTGTGTGTACTCGATTTTGTGAGGCGATGTAACTACCTCAACAGGTGGGGCGCTGTTTTTTAGATCAGGCGGTTGCGCAACGCTTTGGCGACGGCTTCCGACTTCGAGTGGACTTGCAGTTTGGTATAGACGTTGCGGACGTGGAAGGAGACCGTGTTGATGCTGATGCCGAGTTTGGCGGCGGCGGCTTTGTAGTTGTGTCCTTCGACCATCAGCTTTAAGAGTTCCGTTTCCTGTGCGGTCAGACGATAGTTGGCTTTTACAGGCGGGCTGATCTCGCGGAACAGGCTGATGACACGCTGCGCCACTTCCGGCGACATCGGCGCGCCGCCGCTGACCACTTCCCGGAGACATTCGAGCAGGCGCGCGGGCGGAGTCGTCTTCAACAGGTACCCGGAGGCTCCGGCGCAGAGCGCGTCGAAGATGTCTTCGTCGTCTTTATAGACCGTGAGCGCGAGGATCGGCAGGTCAGGGTAGATCCCTTTCAATATGCGTATGCCTTCGATGCCGCTCATCATCGGGAGGCCTATGTCCGTGAGGAGAACGTCGGGCCGCTCTTTTTCGAGTACGCGAAGCGCCTCTTCCATCGAGCGGTAACTGCCCGTGCACTTGAAACCCGCAGTGCCGTTGACGAGGACGGCAAGCCCTTCACGCACTTCGCGCTGATCTTCGATAATCGCTACCCGGATAGGCGCGGCTTGCTTGGCGTCGCTGTCGGCTTCGTTTGGCATACAGAACCGATATCGTGATTTGCTGATGTCGCCGACAGTTTATAACGGAACGAAGTGCGAGTCACCCACCTGTTTAGGTGGGCTGGTTTGGAGATAAGAGACGCGGGAACGTTCAGATTTGATTTCATCGGCGAAATAGCCCGCAGAGTTCATGGATGCGCCGGATTCGCGCGCATACCCAAATCCGTGAGAATCCGCCCAAACTGTGCGACTCCGGGAAGGACGGGATCGAAAAATATGCGACCCATCAACGCCAGGCTCTTTTCTCTTGCCGGGTCATTTTCAAGCGGCGCTGTTTGATGGGCAGCCGCAGAGTGATTCGTGTCCCTGATGCCTGGCGCGAAACGATCTCGACTTCACCGCCCGCCGCCGCCGCCCGCCGCTGCATACTGAGCAAGCCGTTGCCTTCGCTCTCCTGCACAGGGTCGAACCCTCTCCCGTCATCGCTCACCTGCAAGAGGAGATGCGCTCCTTCCAAGTGCATCTCGATGTCGACTCTGCGGCAATCCGAATGGCGGACGATATTGTTGACGGCTTCCTTGAAGACCAGAAATACGGTGCGGCGCACATCCGCGCCCAGCCTCAGCGAGATGTCGGCAGACGGCTCTCGGATGTCAAACTCAATCTCACGGTTGGAGAATATTTCACCAGCGAACTCTCGCATATGGCGGATCAACTCGCGCAAGGAATCCTTCTTAGGGTTGATCGCCCAGACGATGTCGCCCATCGCCGCGACCGACTCGCGCGTGATGCGGGCAATAGACGAAATCGGCTCGGCGACAACTCTCTCGGTACCGTTGACCTGCTGATAGACGACTTCGCTGAGGATGCCGATCTTCGTGAGGTTGGCGCCGATGTCATCGTGCAGGTCGGCGGCGATGCGCGTCCGCACCCGTTCGACTTCGAGCTTCTGCGCCAGCCGGTAACGGAAGAGAGAATAGATCGCCATTCCGAGTATGAGAGCGGCAAGCGCGATGAACCACCATCTCTGATAGATTGGCGGCAGGATGGTGAAGGCGAAGCTTGCCGGCGTCTCGCTCATCGTGCCATCGGCGTTGACGCCGCGCACCAGAAAGCGATAGCGGCCCGGCGCGAGATTGAAATTCACCGTGCGCTGTTCGGCGAGCGGACTCCATTCTTCGTTTGCGCCTTCAAGCCTGTACTGGTAACGCAAGCCCTCGCCGGGGCTGTAGCCGAGAGCCACGAAATCAATCTGCAACTGGTTCTGGCCCGGATTGAGCTCTACCGGCGCAATCACGGTTTCGCCGAGCGCGGAGAGCGGGCGCACATTTCCTCCTATGCTCAATCCCGTAATCAGTATCGGCGGCGCAAGCGGCGGCGAGAGAGGTTCAGGAATCAAACGCACAATGCCTGTCGGAAACGTAAACCACAGCGCGCCCTCGCGGTCCTGCAAAGCGGCAATTGGGTCGCCGAGCAGCAAACCATCGGCTGTCGTGTAGTGCCGGATATGACCTGTAGCCAGATCAACCCGGTCAACGCCATGAGAGGTGCCTACATAGATGCGCCCCAGGCGATCTTCTGCCACGCATCTGGCGCTATTACTTGCCAGCCCGTCAGCGGTTGTGTAGATGGAAAAAGCAGGGCGTTCTGCTTCGGGGTTATCAATGCGGCAGACGCCGCCGCGCGTGGTCGGAACCCACAGGCGCCCGGACGAATCAAGGAACAGATTGTAGATTCCGCCTTCGGGGATGCCGTCGGCTGAAGTGAAGTTCGTGAATCGTTTGTCTCGGTAACGCACAAGGTTGCAGCCTCCGGCGAAGCTGAAGCCAATCCACACGTCGCCCGCTCGGTCTTCTGAAAAGGATATGGGATAAGAGTCATCAAAGAAGGGCAAGCCGTCTTTTGCCGTGTAGTGATGCAGAGTTTCGCTGGCTCGCTCCCAGCGCGACAGCCCGCCTATGCCGCCAGGAGCCGCGATCCATATATCGCCGCGCGAGTCTTCAAAGAGGCGGAGAACTACATTATCGGCAAGCCCGGGGCGCCACATATAGACGGCTTTGGGCGGCGTTCGCGCCAGTTGCTCCAGACTACCTACTTTTGGATAACGATATACTCCTCGATTCGTCGCCACCCACCACTCGCCCGCGTGGTCTTCGAGCACAAGCTGATTCCATCCCCAACTCTCACGAACGCCACTCGGAAGTCTGAGTTGAACTTGAGTGAACTGCTCGCCGTCAGACCGGTTGAGATAGTGCCTTGCATGAAGGTGACCGCCAGCCACCAGCACAAGAGTATCTCCCGACTGATTCTTGAAGATTGACCGTGGAAAGAAAGGGAATCCATCGGTCTCGCCGAATGACGTGATGCCGCTGCGCGCGATCTTGGCAGCCCCACCGTTCGACATTCCCAGCCACAGGTTGCCGTTGCGGTCTTCGGCAAGCGATGTTACTTCCTGATAGCTCAAGCCGTGAGGTTTTGCATAAGCGCGAAAGCGATAATCCTGACCATCGGCAGTCGGAATGAATTGAACCAATCCGCCTGTGCCTCCAGCCCATAAGCTGCCGTCAGAAGCTTGAAATAGCCGGAAGACCCACAGGGTCGGCAATCCTTCTTTTTCTGTGTAGGTGCGAGCAACTACCTTGCGCGACGTGTCAGAGTGAGAAACGAAGCGGCATAATCCCCTCTGTGTGCCAGCCCATATTGTGCCTTCGCGATCTTCAAGCAAGGAGTATACGATGTTGTGGGGCAAGCCATGCGACTGCTGATAATGCTCGACGCGCCCATCTGCGAGGAGCCGATAGATTCCTTGCCCTGTTCCGACGCACAGCCCGCCGCGCCTGTCTTCAATCAGCGCCGCTATGCCGGTGGTAACTCCGAGATCAATTTTGCGAAACTTGACCTCTGACCCCTGCTGTTCCAGCCGGTAAAGTCCTCTCCCTGTCCCGCACCAGATTTCTCCCGCCGAGTCTTCCAGCAGGGTTGTCACGTTCCGCGATCTTGCATCCTCATCGGGGAAGTAAACCGTGAACATCGCATTGATTGTGGATTCTTGTCCGCCACTTTGAACATAAGGTTGCGCGATTCCTCTTGGATTGAAGCGGCAAAGCCCCGCGGCGGTCGCCACCCAGTAAACGCCTTCGCGCGTTTCCAACAGATCGTTGACGACAGGGCCGGGCAAGCCCTGCTCGATGCCGAAGGTGCGGAAGCTGTAGCCGTCAAATCGCGATAGTCCCTCGAAGGTGCAGAACCATAGAAAGCCGCGCGAGTCGCACACAATGCGATAGACCGTATTATTCGCAAGCCCGTCGCCGGTGGTGTAGATTCTGATCGGCAGACGTTCGGCTCGAACAGAGGTGACCGCGGCGACAATGAGGCCAAGTGACATAAGGCAGGACAAAGCTGACGCAATTCTGAAGCCGGATGCGCGCATAAACAAACCTCTGAACACACCGTGTCGCCTTCAGATTCTAATTCAGCGGCAGCAAAATAGGTAACCAATCGTGTGGTTGCCATTTGACCCAGATCAGATTGTAGTCTTAGAGACCTGACACCCGGCGTCGGCGATCAAGTTGTTTGTTTAGTCTCTTGGATAAGATTGGCCGGTACCGTTATCCTCCGTTCAGCAGCCCTTCGACAAAGTGCTATGGCGATGGTCGTACGCGCCCGGAAGACGATCCATCGCGATCACCTTTGTCGAGGTTGACCTGGCGCTTAGCGGATGCGCACCAGACGCCAGTAAACAAAAAACGCCAAAAACCCAGAAAACCGGTACTGTTTGTGTGCTCATGCTTTCGGAGGTAAAACCGCTATTCGTCTCTTGATCAGCGGGTCGCAGGTTCCAGCGTTGTTCGCGAGATTTGAAGAGCCTTGCACGCTTCGGGAATCGAATAAGTGAGCTTCGCAGTGCCTGTGGTAGTACTCATTTGGGAAAAGTTCCTTTCAAGGTTTGGCCAGGAACCGTCGTTTCAGAAACCTCTCCACAGGGACGTTGCGCAGCTTCTCGTGCCTGATGCGTCGCTGTCTGCGCTAATGTTAGGAGGCTGTTGCTTTATACCAAGAACGAATACCCGCACAGGAATTCTCGCCCCCCATGTTAAGGACGGTGAGCGATGCCCTTTCTCCCGCCCGGCGAGAGGTTTCGCGTTTCGCTCTTCACTCCGAATGTATTAAGGAAGGGGCAGGCAAAAAAACAGGCAATAGATTACGGCGGGAAGATCCGAGCATTCTTGCCGACTGCGAAACCGTACCCTCGATAATGACTGTCTTGGATGTATGCCAAGCGGCCTCGAGCGCAGTTAGGCACATAAGCGTCAACTGAGCGCCCGACGGCTACGGAGATTCCGGCGCGGATCAGAGCTCTGACAACGCCGGATGTCCCCTCTGGTGGATATTCATCGAACACATCGAACTCAAAGTAGTAGCGACCGGTGCGTTTGAACCCAAGGTGTCTTTCGATAACCACCCACCATTGATTCGCGAATATTTCCGGCTGTAAATCGATATCGCCGTGAGAGGCATAACCATCCGAGTATGCCCGCGCGGCGAGGCTAGAAAGTGCCATCGCGGGGGTGCTTGACATTTCTGTTTCTCCAGATTGACGGGGATGGTGAGGAACTTCGAGGCGGCTGGGAGGCACGGTGACGCGAACTCGATCTGTGAACCACCAACCTTGAGGTGCTGCACTTGAGAAGCAGGTAGTTTTTATAACAGTTCTGCGGCGTTGTTCAAGAAGAATCGTGTTTTGGCAAACATTAAAATCATCTACAGTAGTTTCCTTGATGATGCAAAGAATAGACTGAAAAGTATTGAGAATAATGGTACGCCCGGTAGGGCTCGAACCTGCGACCCCCGCTTAGACGACAGAGGAGGGCGCTTGGCTGAATCGCCAGTTGCTCGCGGGCCTTCCGGCATGGGAAACTTCCCCTCCGCAAAGCAGGAGCGCGACTGTCTATGGCGAAGCTGGCTGAACTTGCACAACTGATCAAGGCCGACCTTATTGGTGAGCCCGATGCCGATGTTTCGCGCGCCCGGCCGTTCGAGCTCGCCTCGAAGGGGGACGTGACTCTCGCACTGGATTCCGCCTATGTCGCTCAGGTAGGCGAATCTCGCGCAACCGCAGTCATCGTATCCGCTCCGATCGCGGGTTCGTCTCATAACCTTCTTGTTGCCCGCAATCCTAAGCTTGCGTTTGCCCGGGCAATCAAGGCACTCCACAAGGTCGAATACGAACCCATCGGCGTGAGCGGCGATCTCATCGCTGGGCCGGGAACAGTGCTTGGCAAGGACCTGTCGATTCATCCACGGGTTACCATCGGTCGAGACTCGTTGATCGGCGATCGGGTGACTTTACATCCAGGGGTCGTGATTGGCGATCGATGCAGCGTTGGCGACGACACGATTCTCCACGCGAACGTCTCGATCTACCGCGAATGCGAAATCGGAAACCGGGTCATCATTCATGCCGGAACCGTGATCGGCTCAGATGGATTCGGCTTCGTGCCCGACGAAGCGGGACATCAGGTCAAACTGCTTCAGCTCGGCCGCGTCCGGATAGAGGACGATTGCGAGATCGGAGCCAACTGTGCGATCGATCGAGGCGGCTTCGGCGACACCGTGTTGCGGCGCGGGGTCAAGCTCGACAATCTGGTTCAAGTCGGTCACAACTGCGACATAGGAGAAGACACGGTCGTCGCGGCGCTTACAGGTTTTTCGGGCGGCACCCGGGTAGGCCGGCGTTGCGTAGTAGCTGGACAGGTGGGAACTAACCAGCACACAACGATAGGAGACGGCGCGACGCTCACGGGGCGGACAGCGGTGACTAAGAATGTCCGCGCCGGCGCGGTTGTGGCCGGAATGCCCGCTCAGGACTACAATGCGTGGCGTCGTTCGCAGGTGCTATACTCGAAACTTCCTAAGATGGCCGACCGGTTGAGGCGATTGGAGAAGATTGTTGAGGCCTTAACTCGGCCTTCCAGAGACGGTGCTGAGTGACGCCGAACAATACTGGAGCTAGTCGCGCTTTGTAGGAGACTATGGAAACCCTACTGGACATAACCCAGATCCAGGCGATTTTGCCTCACCGGTATCCGTTTCTACTGGTGGATCGGATAATCGGCTATGAGCCGGGCAAGCGGGTAGTTGGAATAAAGAACGTCACACTCGACGAACCCTTCTTCGCGGGGCATTTTCCCGGCGCGCCGGTGATGCCTGGCGTGCTGATCGTCGAAGCGATGGCTCAGACCGCTGGTGTGATGATGCTTGCGAATCTGCCCGACCGTGAAACGAAGCTCGTGTTCTTCACCGGCATTGACGGCGCGAAGTTCCGCCGCCCGGTCGTGCCGGGCGATCAGTTGCGGCTCGAGCTGACGGTGCTCAAGCTCAGGCCGCGTTACATCAAGCTGCGCGGTGAAGCCTACGTTGACGGGCAGCTCGTTGCCGAAGCCGAAATCTCATCGGCTCTGGTTGACCGCAGCATCGTCGAGCGCAGCGATCAGATCAGCAGCGCCGCCTTCACTCCAGTCGAGCAGGTGTAGGAGAGACCCGCGAAGTGTCCCTTCACCCTACAGCAATCATAAGCCCAAAGGCGGAACTCGGACGCAACGTAGCGGTCGGCCCCTACTCGATCATCGGCGACGACGTCATACTGCACGACGACATTCGAGTCGCCAGCCATTGCGTGATTGAGGGGCCGTCCGAGTTCGGAAGCGGATCGATATTCTATCCTTTTGTGTCCGCCGGGCAGGCGCCGCAGGATCTGAAGTATCGAGGCGAGCGAAGCTGGCTGCGCGCGGGGGAACGCAACACTTTTCGCGAGTTCACAACTCTACAGCGTGGGACGGAGGGCGGCGGCAACCTGACCGAAATCGGCGCTGACAACCTGATCATGGCTCAGGCCCACATCGCGCACGACTGCCGCATAGGCAGTCACGTCATCTTCGCGAATGGGGCCACACTTGCAGGGCACGTGATCGTTGAAGACCACGCGACGCTGGGGGCGTACGCAGGCATACATCAATTCTGCCGGGTGGGGAAACACGCTTTTGTTGGGGGGTACTCGGTTGTAGTCAAGGACGCACTGCCTTATGCCCGCACGGTTGGAAATCATGCGCGCTGCTACGGCCAAAACACGCTGGGGCTGAGGCGAAGCAGTTTCAGCAACGAAGAGATACGCCGCATCACTCACGCATTTCGATTGCTGCTTGCAGCGAAACTCAACACCACCCAGGCCGTCGAAGCGATCAAGCGCGAGCTGAGCGGCTGGCCCGAGATCGATTACCTGATCCAGTTCATCGAAAGCTCTGAGCGCGGAGTGACGAAGTGATGAAGATCCTGATTCTGACGCATGCCGAAGTCGACGAGCTTCTTCCAGTTCGTGAGTGCATTCCGGTTATGGCTGAAGCGCTGGCAGACCTGGCCAGAGGAAACGTGTATCAACCGCTGCGAATGGTCATCAAGCCGCCGAGCGCCGAGGGCGATATGGCGCTGATGCCATCGTATCGCTCTGGCGAGCGGGCGGCATATGGGGTGAAGACCGTGTGCGTCTTTCCGGGGAATCCGGCAAAGGGGTTGGACTCGCACCAGGGAAGCGTGATGCTGTTCAGCGCGGAAACCGGCGAGTTGGTTGCGCTGATGAATGCCTCGGCGATTACCGCGATTCGCACGGCGGCGGTCTCAGGTGTGGCGACTCAGCTTCTGGCGCGCGAAGATGCGTGTGAGCTTGCGATCATCGGATCGGGCGTCCAGGCTCGCGCGCACATCGAGGCGATGGCTTGCGTCCGTCCGATCAAACGTGCGCGAGTCGCGAGCTCCAGATTCGAAAACTCAAGGAGGTTTGCCGATGAGTTCGGCCCACGCTATGCGTTTCCGATCGAGTCGGTGGAGAGCGTGGAGGATGCGGTTCGCGGCGCGGACCTGATCGTCACAGCGACTACGGCTGCGGAACCGATCTTGAAACGCGAGTGGATTTCGCCCGGGGCTCACTTGAACGTAGTGGGCTCGAGCATCCCAACGACGCGCGAAGTGGACAGCGCGACAATGGCCGCCGCCAGTCTTTTTGTCGATCGGCGCGAATCCACAATTAACGAAGGCGGAGACTACTTGTTCGCGCTTCGCGACGGGGTCATCCGCTCGGACCACATTCGAGCGGAGATCGGGGAGTTAATGATAGGTAAGCACCCGGGCAGGACCTCGCAGGACGAGATCACTCTCTTCAAGTCGTTGGGTCTTGCAATTGAAGACCTCGCGTCGGCCGATTACCTCTATCGCAAAGCTCGGGAGCGTCAGGCCGGGACGTGGGTCGCGTTTTGAATGATTCCGCAATATGTCGATGACTGTGCGTTTTTGCGGACCTTTGCGTCTTTGCGCGAAACCTCACCATCAGGTGTTTTCGGACTAAGTCAGGTTTCGCGCAAAGACGCGAAGATCCGCAAAGACGCAGAGATGGCCGCTGACTAATGATGAAGTACGGACTGATAGCAGGTAACGGACGCTTTCCGTTTCTGGTGCTCGAAGGCGCGCGCGATCGCGGAGTCGACGTGGTCGTCGCTGCCATCAAAGAAGAGGCTGCGCCCGAGATCGAACAACAAGGCGCCCAACTTGAATGGATCGGCGTCGGTCAGCTCAGCCGATTGATTCGGTTCTTCAAACGTGAAGAGGTCACCCACGTGATCATGGCTGGACAGGTGAAACACCACCAGATATTCCGACTGAACGCGCTACCTGATCTTCGAATGGTGCGTCTGCTGGCGCGCCTTTCAACGAAGAACACCGACAGACTGATCAGCGCCGTCGCCGACGAGCTTGCACGTGAGGGCCTAACGCTTGTGGATTCGACGACATTTCTTGAGCCGCTGCTTGCGCCCGAGGGCGTATTGACGCGCCGGGCGCCGACGAAAGAAGAGCTCGACGATATCGACTACGGCCTCGGCATAGCGCGCGAGATTGGACGGCTCGATCTAGGTCAAACGATTGCGGTGAAGGATTGCGCGGTGGTGGCGATCGAGGCGATGGAAGGTACGGATGCGGTAATCGTTCGTGCCGGAGAGGTGACACGCGGGAGGCCCTTCATTGTAGTAAAGGTGGCCAAGCCGGATCAGGACATGCGATTCGACGTGCCGGTGATCGGACTCCCGACAATAGAGAGAATGACGGCCGCCGGCGCGACGGCGATTCACGTGACGGCCAGGAAGACTCTGCTTTTCGAGAGAGACGAACTGATCGCTTTGGCCGACAAAAGCGGACTATCAATAGTAGCCGGCCCGTAGTACGGTCACGTCCTCTCTGGACACTACCCGTAATAGAAGACACCCGAAATAGATAGAAGACTATGTTGGGCGCGAGTTCCTTGTGGTACACTGGTTTCACCCCCCGCCAGATAGAGCGAGCCCAGGAAAAATGGCGAAAAACAATCTGAACGAGTCCGATCCAGAGAGCGCGATCATAGACGCCGACTTGCTCGTAAAATACCGCATGGTCAATCGCGCAATCGAGACGCTCGAGCGGGCGATCGACGGCGCGCCGCGGCACATCGGATTGCGCGAGAAACTTCGCGAAGTCCTGATCGACGCCGGCCGTCGTGACCAGGCCGCTCAGCACTGCCTGGCGCTGGCGAGCCTTCACATCTCGGCAGGGGACGTCGAGGGTGCCAACGAGAGACTGCTCGAAGCCAAACGCCTTGATCCGAGGGTCTCTGTCACGGGGCAGCTACGCGATGTTCGCCAAACTGAATCCGTTCCGCAGCGCCCGCAAAAAATACTTTCAGGGAGTCTTGCCGACGTGAATCTGTTCGATATCATTCAGATCATCGAGAATAGCAGGTTGACCGGTATGCTCCAGGTTACGTCATCGGCGGTTTGTGGAGAGATACATTTTGACGAAGGACTGGTTGTTGGAGCCAAGTCCGGAATGGACTTTGGCAGGAAGGCGCTGAGTCTCTTTGCTGGAGCGGGAGACGGGTCCTTTGAGTTTGAGAAGACAAGCGAGACCTATGACCGGACCATTCAAACTACGAGCAATACTGCCTTGATTCTCGACATGCTCCGGATCAAGGACGAAGAGGATCACGGAATAGGCACGCTGGACACGCTGCAGTAGTACCACTCAAAGAAAAAGAAGAGCATGGAGTTCACTTGAATATAGGACGGATCGGTCGAATAGGTCCTATATTCAAGCGAACTCCATGCTTTTCTCTCTTAAGGCTTCGCGGCCGGCTTTGTGGCGGCGGTAGCGACCGGGTTCGCCTTGTTGTACTCGTTGATGAAATCCTGCGTAATGTCCGAGCGCTGGTCGAACCAGATCACAGTGCCTGACTGCACTGCGTTGGCAATGTCCCACAACATCACGATGCCGCGCTTTACGGTGTAGTCCTCGGCGAACTTGCTGAGCTTGCCGGTTATCGGCTCGAACGCCTTGTCGCGCGCGCGGCCCGCATCGGCTTCCAGGTCTTCCGCCTTGCGCTTATAATCGCGCTTCATGCTGTCGAGGTTTTCGGTCATCTCGGCGATCTTTGCCGGAGCAAGAACACCGTTTTGCGATTTGAGCGTTGTCTCGAGCGCGTTGATCTTGTCCGCCAGTCCTTGAACCTCCTTGACACGGGTCTCGAACTGGCGGCTCAAACTGTCGATCTTTGCCCTGAACTCTTCGACCTTCTCTTGAAAGACAGCCGTGTTGATTACGGCTATTTTCCCTTTAGGCAGCAACGCCGGAGCGGCGGGTTTCGGCGGAGCGCCGGCGCCGGGCTGTTGGGCGAGGGCTGAAACGCCGAGCAACTGTAACGCGAGCGCTGCGAGTGCGAGCTTGAATAGTTTCATCGATGACTCCTTTTCGTCGCGTTATCAGGGTTTCGTCGGCTTAACGGGAGGCTTAGCCGGCTGCGTGGGAGGCGGGGTCGCAGCAGCGGCACCCGCAACCGGATTCGCTTTGTTGTATTCGGCGACGAAATCGTCGGTAATATCCGTGCCCGGATTCCAGTAAGCGAGGGTTCCATTCTGGGCGGCCCCGGCCAGATTGATCACAAGTATTATGTTGCGCTGGGCAGCGTAGGTGTTAAGGAACTGCGTCATTTTGTCGCGGACCGGCCGGGTCGCGGCGTCGAGCGCCTTGTCGGCGTCCGCATTGAGATCTTCCTGCTCGCGCTCGCCTCGCCTCTTTGACTCAGTGTAGTTGGCCTGCAACTCCTGGTACTTCTCCGCAGTCAACACACCCTGCTTGGTTCTGAGGTCGTTTTCCATCCCCTTCGTCTGCTCAGCCAACGCCTGGAGTTTCTGAAATCGGTCCTTGAACTGGTTATTAACCTGCTCGTACTTTTGCTTCAACTCGAGGATCGCGCCGGGAAAAACCTGAGTGTTGACCACCGCGACTTTGCCGTCTGGCAGCGCAGCGCCGACTCCCGCCTGGGTCGCTTGCTGCGCGGAAGCGGTCGCCGTGACCGCTGCCAGTAGTGCGGCTGCAAAAGCAGCCAACCTGAGTTTGACCATATTACGCTCCTGTCTTCTCCTGATTGAACCACGCTGACGGTGAGCGTCAGCGGACGTTTGCAAAAACTTGATTATAGCAGCACCGCTTGCTTGTTAGAAGCGGTAAACCCGAATCCTACGGGGCGCTAGAATGTCCGTCCAACCGAGAACCGAATAGCATGCTTCTGTTCAAAGTAATACGGATTGACATTTGTTGCCGTCCTGGCGTTCGGGTTCCAGGCAAATATCAGACGGAACGGAACATTGATCACGGGTACTTGCACTCGCAACTCGCCTCCCATGCTGTACCGGTAGTTATCGAATATCCCGTGCGCCGACTGTGAGAGCTGAATGTCTCTCGACACTTGTTTATCGCCAAATATGAACACCTGCCTGTACCCGGGCGGCAGCCCACCCTGGCTCTCGGGGGGCGTCGCCTTCCTGATTTCACGGGATGTGACCGCCTCGCCCCGCGGGTTTAGGATCTCCTGACCCAGAATCTGGTTGGGTATGAATTCGGAGGTCTCAAACTGGTCGTCCAGACTGCGGAGATTAAACGAAGAGCCGATGTCGAAGAACGGGGCGAACTGAACTGGTCCGATTATCGGAATGCGATATTCGAGGTTGAAGACAATCTGCGAATCGCCGCCTATGTAAGCGGGAGAGACGGGCACCGAAGTGTCGACCTCGTTCGTGACGACGTACGGCGCCAGGACGGAGGGTGCAACACTGTTTCCATTTGACCGTGCGGGGATTCTCACTTTTAGGGTTTGACCAGTCAGGATGTCGCTTGCGTACACCTTTCGAGTAGTGTTCGTCGTTTGAATCGGGGCGGTGGGTGAGATGCCTCGAATGTTGTAGCCTCGTATGTCTTGCTCACCTCCCAGGAAGAAGCGCGAGTACAGCGGTGTGCCTCCTACGAACGAGAGGGAGTTCGACACGAATGGCGTTCCAAAAGCGCCTATGTATCCAAAGAGGAGCCGCATCCCGAGCGTTCGAGTGGGTTTGCCCGCCTCGATTCTCGCGCTCGCTTCGCGGCCGGCGAACAGAGGCCGGAATGACTTGTACTCGAACGTGGGCGCTATTGTGTTCACCTTTCCGCCAAGCGGTCCGCCCGTAAAATTGAGGGCCAAAGTTATGGCCGTGCCTTTGGTCGGATCCAACGATGAGTTGAGCGTGTTGTAGGATATCGATGGACTTAGTGTTGACTGTGTCACGTCGCTCTGGCGGAACGTCACAATGATATCGTTGTTCGGATCGCTGTCCGTATTTACCTCGGGGTCAATGATGTCGGTTGTCGAGAACGAGTAAGAAAGGCCAAGCCTGATAAACCGGCCCATTCTAAAACGCTTCGCAAAGTAGCTGAGCGGTGCACTGGCAGAAACTGAAGCTCCAAGGGTCTTCTGAGTGAACAGCGAACTCCCACTGAAGTTCCCAAAACTGTCCTGGGTCGTTGTCGCGCCGAAGCCCTGCCCGATGAATTGGTAGTTCTGGTAGTAAAGGTTGAATCCCAAACTAATCGGCCGGCCCTTCACATAGGGCTCTGTGAAACCGAATGAGACTATTTTTTGGAGGTTGCCAGTCGCCACGTTGAACGACAAAGCCCCGCCGTATCCGAGCAGATTGTTGGTCGAGTAGTTGATCCCGATGTAAGAGCCGCCGACGCCCGATACGCCGCCGGTGAAGCTGATCTGCTGTCGGCCCTTCTCCTGGACCTTCAGGATAAGGTCCACCTGACCTTCTTTCTCGTTGGTGTTGATCGTAGCGTCTTCCTTCTTCACCTGGTCGAAGTAACCGAGTTGGTTCAGGCGCAGTATGCTCAAGTCCCACAGCTGCTCGTTGTATCGCTCGCCTTCGTTCAACAGCACCTCGCGGCGCATTACGTTATCGCGCGTGAACGTGTTGCCGATGAACTCGAGCCTGCGAAGCGTATACTGTTTCCCCTCTTCAACGCCGAAAGTGATGTCGACGACCCCTTTCGCCGGGTCGCTTGCATCGTCTTTGAACTCCGGCACGAACCCCGCGTTGAACTGAATGTAGCCGCGCGTGCCGTAGAGCTTCTTCAAGTTGTCGAGACCCTTCTGAACCACAGTGTAGCCTTTGACGACGTCGCCGGTCTTTAACCCGATAACCGACTTGATCTCGTCGGCGGTGAATTCAGTATTGTCCTCGACCTTGATCTGGCCCGCGCTATATTGGCGGCCCTCGTCAACCGGGATCACGATCTTCAATCCCTGGCCTTTGTGTCCAAACAACGGCACCCAGGTGCCTACCTTTCCCACTTCTTCAACCCGCGGCTCGCCGAAGCGCGCCTTTAGATAGCCGTGGTCCGCATACACGAGCACCCGAAGCCGATCGAGGTCGGTTTCGAGCTTCTCCTTGTGGTAAATGTCCTTAGAGCTGAAGGTTGTGAACAGTCCGAGTTGCTTCACAAGCTTCATTTGCTTTCGCAGATGGGAACTGGAAAAAATCTTGTTGCCTTCAAACTCGATCCCGGCAACCCGGAACCGCGGACCTTCTTCTATCTTGAACGTCAGTGCGACGGCGGTTGCGGAGATGCGCTCCACAACTGGGTCCACTTTTGCTTCCGGGCGGCCTTCGTTCGCGAGCAACTCCTTAATAACCGCCGCCGCCCGCTTGGCCTTCACCGCGTCGTATTGTGATTCTTTGGATAGCCCCACAGAGCGTTTGCGAAACTCCTCGAGCACGGTTGACTGTTGAACCGACTTCAGCCCTTCGTACTTGATATCGAGGAGCAATGGGCGTTCCGACACTTCGAAGGTGATGATCTTTCCGCCGCGCGTGCCTTCTTCGGCGTACACCTTTACGTCCTCGAAGTGACCCTGTGCGTACAATGCGCGGACGTCGCGATCGAGTTGCACCGGGTTGTACGGGTCGCCTTCACGCGTTCCGATCCAGATTTTGACCGTTGATTCCGGAATGCGGCGATTGCCGCGAATGAGAACTTGTTCGACGGTCACGTTCTGGACTCGGTTTGCGAGCGCCAGCGGCTGAATGAGAGCCAGACGCCCACTGATTGGCCAACCGGCGACCGTTGCTACGAGTGCTGCGATAACCCAACAAACACGCTTACTCATAGATAAAATGCACGCTCCCTAGAAGTTCTTAGTTCCGTCTCGATCTTTTTTCTTAGTTTCTCTGTCGCCTGAACAAGTTGCAAGGGAGAACCACCTTCATCGTTCTGATCTTCGCGCGAGATCTGCTTTCAAGGCGCACTAACAGACCTGTCTGGTTGACTCAATACGGGTGATTCCGCCCTCACCGAAATATAGAACGCTGTGACGACCGGTTATTGTAACAAAAATGCAGCGCGCAAGGCCAACCGCCGATAGTTTGTTTTGTGACAGACATTTGCAGCTCGTGGGATCGGCCTCAGCACGGCGTAGGCTCTTTGACTTTTGAATAGATGAAGCTTGAGAGGAAGTATCGAAGTCCGGTTCCGAAGGCGCCGCCGATCAATACCAGAACGATCTTTGCCATCGACCTTAGATCATAGACTTTTGATTTTGGATTCTGGATTTGAACTCTTCAAAACGGAGATCCAAATCCAAAATCAAGAACACAAAGTCCAAAATGAAATCCATCATTGCGCCAGGAGTTCCGCGCCCAGCTCTTCAAGCTCCAGTGGCCGATAACCAAGCGATTCGCCGTCCAGGTAGACCTCGATCACCGACGCTTCGCTGAAGCTGCCGCCGATCAGCGCGTCTGAAAGCGGGTCCTCGACGTGTTTCTGCAACGCTCGGCGCAAAGGCCGCGCGCCGTACGTGCGATCGGCGCACGTCTTCTCGACTACCCAGTGTCGCGCTTCGTCGGTCATCTGCACTTGAAGCTTCCGGCGGATAAGCGTGCGGTTCAGTTGTGCAATAAGTAGCCCTACAATCTCGAACAGATCGGCGTCGGTGAGCGGCTCGAACACAATGATCTCATCCAGCCGATTTACGAACTCCGGGTTGAACGTCTGCTTGACCGCCTGCATCACGCCTTCTTCGACTGTTGCTTGCTGGCTGCGCGCAGTCGCCTGGAAACCCATATGCCCGCGCTTCTGAATAAACCGCGCGCCGATGTTCGAAGTCATTATCAGGATCGTGTTTTTGAAATCGATGGTGTTGCCAAGCGAGTCCGTTAGCGTGCCGTCTTCAAGCACCTGCAGCAAGATGTTGAAGAGATCGGGATGCGCTTTTTCTATCTCATCCAGCAGCAGAACCGAATAGGGATTGCGCTTGATCTTTTCCGTCAACTGCCCGCCTTCTTCGTGGCCGACGTAACCCGGCGGACTGCCGATCAGCTTCGACACCGCGTGTTTCTCCATGTACTCGGACATATCGAAGCGAAGCAACGCGCGCTCGGCGCCGAACAAGAACTCGGCGAGCGACCTGGCGACTTCGGTCTTGCCGACACCTGTCGGGCCAAGGAAAAGAAACGAGCCCACAGGACGGTTCGGGTTCTTGAGCCCCGCGCGGCTGCGGCGAATCGCGCGTGAGAGCGCTGAAATTGCCCGGCTTTGACTGATGATTCGCTTATGCAGCTCGATCTCAATTCGAAGCAGCTTCGCCGACTCTTCCTCTTTCAGCGAAGTGATCGGTATCCCCGTCCAGCGTGAGATCACCTCTTCGATGTCATCGCGATTCACAACAGGGAAGTGCTCCGCCACCAGATTGTGAGACTCGCGGAGCGTCGTCAGCCGGTCGAGCTCGTCCTGCTCTTTCTGCTTGAAGATTTTAGCGCGCTCAAAGTCGCGCTCGGCAGTCGCACGCTCGAAGGCGGCGGTGTGACGCCGCAGCTTTCGCTGGCAGTCGAGGATCTCGGCCGGCAGGTTGGCCTCGCGCAGCTTAACCCGCGCGCCTGCTTCGTCGACGATGTCTATGGCCTTGTCGGGAAGGAATCGATCGGGAATGTACCGCTGCGATCCATAGACCGCTGTCTCTATTGCGTCTTGCGTGTAGCGCACCTGGTGGAAGGTCTCGTAGCGGTCCTTGACTCCTTCCAGTATCTTGACCGTTTCGCTCTCTGTAGGCGGCGGGACCTTGACCGATTGGAATCGGCGTTCAAGCGAGCGGTCCTTTTCAATCGTCTTGCGAAACTCCGCCGGCGTTGTCGCGCCAACGCACTGGATCTCGCCGCGAGACAGGGCAGGCTTGAGAATGTTTGCCGCGTCGAGCGAACCTTCGGCCGAGCCCGCGCCCACCAGCGTGTGCAGTTCGTCTATAAAAATGATGTAGCGCGGATTCTCGATCAACTCACGCATGATCGTTTTGAGCCGTTCTTCGAACTGGCCGCGGTACTTGGTGCCGGCGACTACCAGCGAAAGATCCAGCGCGAGAATTCGTTTGTCGCGTAAGAACGCCGGCACATCGCCGGAGACAATTCGTTGCGCGAGCCCTTCAACAATTGCCGTCTTGCCGACGCCGGGTTCGCCTATCAGCACCGGGTTGTTCTTGGTGCGGCGGCAGAGGATCTGGATCACGCGCTCGGTTTCGGCTTCGCGGCCGATCAGCGGATCGAGTTGATCGTTGGTTGCAGCTTCGGTGAGGTCGCGGCTGAACTCGGTCAGGTGAGGCGCGTCTTTCTTCTGAGCCAGCGCGCGCTCGTTATGCTGCGCGCGGTTAAGGTCGTCGCGAATCTGGTTGAGCCGCAAGCCTCGCTCGTAGAGTATCTCGGCCGCCGACGATTTGTCTTCCCGAAGGATGCCCAGCAATAAGTGCTCGGTGCCGATGTGGCGGTGCCCGAGCCGCTCGCTCTCATCGGCAGCGTAGCTGAGCACTCGTTTGGCGTTGGATGACAGCGGCAGGTCTACGGAGGCGGATACCTTGTCGCGAAGGGGGGTGCGTGATTCGATTTCTCTGCGGATTGATTCGACGGTTGAATGCGGGCTGCGGAAAAACTTCTGGGTTAGCTGTTTGTCCTCTCGAAGCAAACCGAGAAGTATGTGTTCGGCCTCGATGGCCTGAGCGCCAAACTGACTTGCTTCATACCTTGCGAAGAAGATTACGCGGCGAGCCTTCTCGGTGTAACGTTCGAACATACACGGCTCCGCTAGGCTGAGTAACCGGGGATTGAGTCGGAAGGGAAATTGAAAATTGAAAATTGAAAATTGCAAATCTCAAATTGAAGCGCTCGGAGATCCGGATCAATTTGCAATTTGCAATTTTCAATTCTCAATTTTCAATTCCTTTCCTTACAGTTCTCGGTCCTCACTGCTATTGAAGGCGGCCATCCTCAAGGTGAAGCACTCGATCGCAGACGGAAGCAAGACGCTCGTTGTGGGTGACGATTACCGAGGTCAGCTTCTGCGATCGGTGTACCTCCTTGAGCAGGCTATGAATGCTCTCACTTGTCTTGCTGTCGAGGTCACCCGTTGGCTCGTCTGCCAGCAGCAAGCGAGGCCGGGTTACGAGTGCTCTTGCCAGCGCGACCCTTGCTTGCTCACCACCGGACAACTCTCCGGGCCTGTGCGTCACGCGATCGGCGAGCCCAACGCTCTTCAGCATCGACTCAGCTCGCTCCATGGCCGCTCGGCGCGAGCTACGCGCTATGAGCAGCGGCATCATCGTATTCTCAACGGCAGTGAACTCGGGCAGCAGGTGATGAAATTGGAAAATGAAACCAATCTCCCCGTTCCGAAACCGCGCCAAGTCTACATCACCGAGTTTAAAGATGTCAAACTCGGCCACCTTTACCGTCCCCGACGTTGGACGGTCTAGTCCACCTAAGAGATGCAATAGTGTAGATTTTCCAGCGCCCGAGGGCCCGATGACCGCAACCATCTCGCCTTCGGAGATCTCGAGACTCAGGTCCTGGAAGACTACAACCCGGCTGCGGCCTGATTCGTAGGTCTTTGTCAGGCCGACGCAGCTCACGAAAGGCGAGGGGGCGAGGGGGAGAGAGGGCGAGGGGCGGAGGGGCGGAGGGGCAGAGGGGCGGAGGGGCAGAGGGGCGAGGGGGAGAGAGGGCGAGGTTCGAGACTCTACCTTGTCTTTTCTTGCTGGTTCGTCATCTGTTCTTGCTGGTTCGTCGCCGCTCATGTCTTCTTACGCGCCCCCTCGCCCCCTCGCCTTGTCTCCCCCTCGCCCCCTTCACTCGTACCTCAGCGCTTCCACCGGATCGAGCCGCGCCGCGTTTAGCGATGGAAAGATCGTTGATAAGAAGCTGATCGTGATTGTCACCGCCGCGACAATCACAACATCAATCGCTGTCGCGTGGAAGGGAAGGTAGTCAAGCGCGTACGCGCCGACGGGTAGTTTGATCCAGTGATGGCCGTTCGCGAAATAGCAAAAGCCCGTGCCGACCATGACGCCGATAATGATGCCAACGATTCCTATCGACACTCCTTGAGCCATGAACAAGTACATAATGCTGCGATTGGTCGCACCCATCGATTTGAGAATCGCTATGTCCTTGTGCTTTTCCATCACGATCATTATCAGGACAGTGATGATGTTCAGCGCGGCGATTCCGATCACGATCAACAACGCGATGCCGGTGAGATACTTCTCGTAGCTCAGCGCGCTGTAGATCGGCGCGTTGAGTTGTTGCCAGTCCTGCACTTCGTAATCATCGCCCACCGCCGCGAGCACCTCGCCGCCGATTTGCTTGACCGCGTCGACGTCGTCAACTTTCATCTGGATGATTTCGGCGACATCCTCGGCGCCGGCCAACCGCTGAGCGGCTTCAAGCGAGATGTACGCCCATGTCGCGTCGTAATCGCTTAAGCCCGATTCGAATATGCCCGCGACTTTGAAATCGCGGTAGCGCGGCGCAAGCCCGACCGGAGTCAGATGGCCTTGAGGAGAAATGATCGTTGCGATGCCTCCAACTTTCAGCCCTACAGTTCGAGCGAGTTCGCGACCGAGAACAATTCGGTCGATCTTCGCGCCGCTTTCCAGGTCGGTCTCGGGTTCGGCGAGCAATTGCGGATCGCCCTCGGCGGTGAATTGAAAGACTTCGTTCGCGTCGCGGGGTGCGCTCAAGTCAACGCCTTTGAGGACCGCGCCTTCGGTGTCTTTCTGGCCCTGAACGAGCACGCGCTGATAGAGCGTTGCTGACGCTGACCGAACATGAGGCAGTGAGCTCAAACGACTCACCAGTTCACGGTAGTTCTCGATCGGCTGGCGCTCCTTGTGGGTGAGATTCAGGTGAGCAGTGCCCGAGAGAATCTTCGCCTGAAACTCCTGCCGAAAGCCGGTCATCATCGCTAACACGACTATCAGCGACGCGACGCCCATCGACACGGCGGCGATGGCGATGACGGTGATGACCGAGATCATCACTTGTTTGCGCCTGGCGCGAAGATAGCGGAGAGCTATGAAGAGTTCGTAAGGCATAAGGGGCAGAAGGCAGAAGGCGGAAAGCAGAAGGCAGCAGGACTGCCTTCTGCCTACTGCCTGCTGCCTTCTGGTTTTTCCGGTCGCATATGCGGAAACAGAATCACGTCGCGGATCGATCTCGAATTGGTTAGCACCATAACCAGGCGATCTATGCCGATTCCTTCGCCCGCTGTGGGTGGCATACCGTAAGACAACGCGCGGATGTAGTCTTCATCGATCACCATCGCTTCTTCGTCGCCGCGTTCGCGGAGCTTCATCTGGGCTTCGAACCGTCGCCGCTGGTCGTCCGGATCGTTGATCTCGCAAAACCCGTTTGCGATTTCCATACCTCCGATGTACAGCTCGAAGCGATCTACGAATCGAGGGTCGTCCTGATTCTGCTTCGACAGCGGCGAAAGCTCGGTCGGAAACTCAGTGATGAAGATTGGGTCGATCAGGTGAGCTTCGGCTAGGTGTTCGAACACCTCGCCGAGGAGATGGCCATAGTCGAGCGATCTCAAGTGTGGAATCTGCGATTTGAGAGTTTGGTCTCGCTCTGCCAATCGCAGAATGCCTTCGCTCGTCGATACATCTTCGAGCGTTGGCCGCTCTTGATCATCAGGCCAGTAGTGAACCACTGCTTCGCGCATTGTGAGCCGCTTCCACGGACGTGCGAAGTCAATCTTGTTCTCGCCATATTCGATCACCGGCGTGCCGCACACTTGTTCGACCAGAGACGAGATCAATTCCTCAGTCAGCTTCAGGAGGTCTTCATATTCTGAGTACGCTTCGTACCATTCGAGCATCGTGAACTCGGGGTTGTGCGAGCGGTCGATGCCTTCGTTTCGGAAGTTGCGATTTATCTCATAGACCTTTTCGAAGCCGCCGACGATCAGCCGCTTCAAGTAAAGCTCAGGCGCAATCCTCGCGTACAAATCGATATCCAGCGCGTTGTGATGAGTCGCAAAAGGCCGCGCGGCTGCGCCTGTTGGCAGCGACGTCAGCATCGGCGTCTCCACTTCCATGTAGCCACGCTCGTCGAAATGCCTGCGAATAAGGCGGATGATTTGAGAGCGCGTTTCGAACACGCGGCGCACTTCGCGATTTGCTATTAGATCGGCGTACCGTTGGCGATAGCGCAACTCGATATCATGCAGACCGTAATACTTGTCGGGTGGCGGAACGAGCGCCTTAGCCAGGAACGTGAGGGACTCGGCGTGAATCGACATCTCACCCGTGCGAGTGCGAAACAACCTTCCTTCGGTCCCGATAGAGTCGCCCAGATCGAGCAGCTTGAACAGTACCCAGGTTCGCTCGTCGACTTCGTTTGACTTGATGTAGATCTGAAGGAGCTCGGCGCCGTCCGAGAATCGAATGAACGCTGCCTTGCCCATTTTGTTTATGGCGTGAATACGTCCGGCGACGCGAGTCTGCGGGCGCTCGGCTTCGAGTTCCTCGCCGGTTTTGCTTCCGAACTGGTGGACGATTTGGCTTATGGATTGTGTACGGTCAAATCTGTGCGGGTAAGGATCGAAGCCCAGTTGGATGATCTGTTCAAGCGAACGCCGGCGCTCTTCGATTTGATCGTTGGCGTCGTTCGCTGGCTGTTGTTCGTCCTCCATCAAGTTCTCCAGTGCCCTAGCTGTGTGCCGATTGAGATAAGTCTCGATTATAGGAATGGGCTTTGAAGAGTGTCAACGCACTGCTTCGTAGCGACGCCGGCCAAGCTCGGACGGAACATACTTCGTCCGCGCGGCTATATTGGTTCATCTTCGACCATCTCCGTTTCTTTCTCGATAAAGGTCCAACTCAGATCACACAATGGGAATAGAAGACGCGTCTAGAGTACGGACCGCCTTAGCTCTGTGATCGAGTCGGCTTGAGTTGATCTTGGCTGGAGTCTTCAGACGCTAAGCATTTGTACGAGGGCGGCTCTACGAGCGAGGGGGCGTAACGAAGGTCGTTTTACAAGCAGCACGTCAAGAAGCCTTAGACTCCAACTCCCCTATGCGCCGGAACAGTTCACGCTGGCCGGCGCGGGTCTTCAGCGTATCGTCATTCAGGATTGCGATTTCATCTCTTACGCGAGAGAAGTTCTCGTTCGTCTCGGCACGCAGACCGCCAATCTCGGCACGCAGACCGCCAATCTCGGCACGCAGACCGCCAATCTCGGCACGCAGACCGCCAATCAACTGCTCTAAGTGCGCAGCGGTTGCGCTCGAGGTTTGCAACAGCTTGTTTTCCAGCCTGGTCTCTAGCAGTTGCAGTCTCTCAAGAACTGCCTCAATCGTGGGTTGAGTAATCATCTCTTGCCTATCATCACTCACGGTTGCCTCGCTAGGGTGCTACGCATAGGGCATCGCCGCACTTTCGACAAAACGAATTTAACTATAAAAAGTGGATGCTGTCAATACAAGGCGGCTGCTATCGCATCGCGGTGTCACTGGCCGAGCGTTGGACACTCCAATCGAACCCACAGAGGTGCATACCTATCTCGAGGATCGACACGATGCCACAAAACGGCGTAGCGCTTCGAAGTAAGGCTTGCCGCCGGCGATGTATGTCGAATTGTGCGGCGAGCCTTTCACTTCGTAAAACTCTTTCGGCTCGGGCGCAGCTTCATACAACCGGCGGCCAAGCTCGTACGGAACAACTTCATCCGCTCGGCTGTGGATGAAAAGCTTCGGGCAACGGACCTGAGAGATCTTGCTGAGCGAATCCATTTTTGTACGGAGGAAGACTCGTGGCAGGAAAGGCAGGATCGTGGCGGCCATGTCGCCCGCTGATGTAAAGCTTGACTGGACGATCAGACCGGCCGGTTCGACCTGGCTCGCGAGATCAACCGCCGCCGCCCCGCCAAGCGATTTGCCGAAGATGACGATGTTATCCGGCGAGACCCGGCGCTCGTTGATGAGATAATCCCACGCCGCGCGAGCGTCCAGATACAATCCCCTCTCAGTCGGTTTGCCTTCGCTCTTGCCGTAGCCGCGATAGTCGATGATGAACACCTGGACCGGCAGCCCCACCATCGCGCGAATCATATCGTGTCGGTAGCTGATGTTCCCGGCATTGCCGTGGAACCATAACAGCACCATCTCGGCAATAACGGGCACGCCCGCGCCGCCTTCGCAACGAAGCGGCGTGCAGTACCAGCCGTGCAGCTTCACTCCGTCGCTCGCAGCAAAGTGACAGTCCTCGATCCGTGGGACGATTTCGCCTTCGCGGGCGCAAGTCTCACTGACCGTCCACGAGCCCTCGGGATACTTCGCGGGGAAATAAATCAGCTTGTCTTCGAAAGCCATGATCAGGATCAGCGCGACGATACAGACCATCAGGATTATGCGCGCAATACGCCACAGGAAACCATTGCTGCGCCAAAAGTTTTGAACGATGCGCTTCATTACGATTCCAGTTGAATAGTAGAACATTAATAAATGGCTGGCGAGTGTTGCGAGGTAGTCCCGGTTCTTGACCCCGCCGCGTCCACCGTGATACCAATACCTTTACCCGGTTTGATCAAAGCCCCTGATCTTTCAGCGAATTGGAGATTTCTCATGCGACGATGGCTGGGTGTATTGGCGGTAGTGACTCTGTTGGTAGGAGGTTCATTCATTGCGCTCGTGTCACTAGCTGGCGCGAACTCTTCTCTCAGCGCTCGCCAGAAGGCGAAATCGCCACACACGATAACGGTCACGCCCTGGGGACCGGACCAGACAACGATCGACGACACAAAGGGCCGATTGCTCAAGAGCCCCGTGCTGCTACGCTATCTGGCAGGTAAGAGCTATCGCATGCTCTCGTTCGATTTTCTAGAGAGCGGAGTCAAAGAGGCAAAGGCAGAGCCGCCCAGCCGTTATCGCGCAACGTTTTTCAACTACACCAGCAACCGGGCGATTGTCGCCACCGGCCGTTTCACAGACTCCGCTTTGGAGGTCTCGGTTTCCAACGAACAGCCGCTGCCGAGCCCGGAGGAGTTCGAGGCCGCCGTGAGCATTCTGTCGAAGGACCCGGAGTTCGGCCCGGCAATTCGCGACGGATCGCTTCAGCCCTATCCGCCCATGCCACCGCTCGTTGACATCAGTCTCCCGACTAGCAGAGTCGAGCGAACGTTAACGGTCGGACTGCTGCCAAAAGATGGTAAGGGAAGCAACGAAGTCGTGGGCGTCAACATGATTCGCGAGTCGGTGATCAGGTACGAGGGCGGCGCACCCAAAACCTCGAATGCCATCGAGTTGAATTGCGGTGTGGCGAACGCGGCCCAGGCTACGACTGCCTCCGGGACGGCCGGCCAGTTTCAAGTTGTGATCACTCGTGGCACGGAAGTAATCTGGGAGTTCCTTTGTATCAGACCGTCAGCTTCTTCTGGAAACAACCGCTCAGGCATCGAGCTGCGTGACGTGAAGTTTCGCGGCAAGATGGTGCTGTCGCGCGCTAACGCCCCAATTCTCAACGTTCAGTATTACCAGAATGCGTGCGGACCGTTCCGCGACTGGTCCTGGCAAGAAGGGATGTTTGTGGCAAATGGTACCGATGTTCCGGGCACCAACGGCGGAGTCCGAATGTGTACCGATGAGCCGCAGACGGTCTTAGACAATGGGACCGACACAGGCAACTTTCGCGGCGTGGCGATCTATGATCGCGAGGAAGTGACGCTGGTCAGTGAATTGAATGCCGGGTGGTATCGTTACATCAGCAAGTGGATCTTCCACGACGAGGGGATCATTTCGCCGCGGTTCGGTTTCGGGGCGACGACCAACTCGTGCGTGTGCCGGGGCCACGTCCACCACGTCTATTGGCGGTTCGACTTTGATCTCGGCACGGCGGCAAACAACGGCGCGGCTGAGGATAATCAAGGTTTTTTGAAGACGATGGAGACAGAGTCCATGCGCGCGCGCGTGTACAAAGATCAGTTCTGGGTGGTGTCGAACTCTGTGACCGGCGAAGCGGTAGTGATCAAGCCCGGTCCCCTTGACGGAAACTACGACAAGTACGGTCAGGGCGACCTGTGGTTATTGCAAAGCCACTTCCCAGCCGAGATTGACGACGCGGGTCAGCCTACTGGAGGTTGCTCAACGTGTGCGCACATCAATCCGATGGTGAATAGCGAGTCCATTATGAACCAGGACATCGTTGTCTGGTACGGCGCGCACTGGATACACGATCACTTTGACGCGCCTCAGCATGGCGATGGGCCATACGTCAACGGCCCGGACTTGATCCTGCAAAAGTATTAGCAGCGAGAATTCCATCGACGCTCACGGAGGGTGGCGAGGCGGCCGAGCGTAGCCGCCCCCGGCCCTCCGTTTTCGTTGGACGGACTTGGAAGGAACGCATGCCAAGATTCCACAGACCTCTGGATCCGATGACGAAGATACTCGATCGACAAGAGTTGATTCGCAAACGTGAGGTATTGCGCGGCGAAGGCAGGGCGCTAGTATTCACCAACGGCTGTTTTGATCTGCTTCACCCCGGCCACGTCCGATATCTGGCTGAAGCACGGGCGTTGGGCGATGCGCTTGTCGTCGCGCTCAACAGTGACCGCTCCGTTCGCGTTCTTAAAGGAGAGGGTCGCCCGATACTGAACGAACAGGAACGCGCGGAAGTCGTCGCCGCGCTGGAAGCCGTTGACTACGTGATCATCTTTGACGAAGAGACGCCACGCGAGTTGATCGCCGAAGTGTTACCCGACGTGTTGGTGAAAGGCGGCGACTGGCCGCTGAATGAAATCGTCGGTCGTCAAGAAGTTGAGGAAGCAGGCGGCAAGGTCCTATCGCTGCCCTATGTTGAAGGCTCATCGACCTCGGACATCATTGAGAGAATCAAGGGTCTTCCATCTTGAAACGGCGGGTCTCGGCGGGACGCGTCGCTTGCCTGGCGGCCGCTCTCAACTCTTCTGATTCTTTTGGACAGGCCTCCCTGATCGAACCTATCGCGTCTGTGTGCGCGACATCAATGCAAGTACCCACATCGCGGTCCCGATGACGGCACACACGCAAGCCAAAGCCATCCGCCACTTCGTTTTCCGATCCCAGATCGCCGCCCCGAGCGTAAAGATCGAAAACAGCTTAGCCTCAGCGTGAATAACTCGCGAGCCGCGCAGATTCAACAACCCTTCAAGCGACATCGGCGCTACCGGTATCGGCCTCCACGGCAGAAAGTAGCGAGTGTTGGTGAACGGAGCGAAGAACGCGACACCGAGACCTCCGCTGGTCATTGCGTCAAAAAAACCATGCGACGCAGTGACTAAACCAAACAGGATCGCCAGCGACCGGAACGAACGCGCCGGCGCCCAACCCGCTTTGGAAAAGAGGAAGGCGGCAAACAAACCGATGAGTGCTGCAAAGAACAGCGAATGTGTGAAGCCTCGATGCCCGAACGGATGACTGTAAGGTATCGCTCCGAAGAACAACCCATCGGCATCGGGCAACAGTGAGAGCGCCATCGACGCAATTACGATTCGCGTGTTCGGAGCGGTTGCTTCAGCCGCGCCTTTCGCAGCAATAAACCCAATCGCGGCGTGAGAGAAGACCGTTGGCATAGCTGGGAGGGTAGAGCATCAGAGAGACGCTCGCAACGCATGTGGGCTTAGTCGGGCCAGCCACCTCCGAAGCACGGATGTCTTTTTTCTTCCAGGCATCCGGCGCTCGATGCCCTCAGAGCGATTGTTTGACGCTTCGGAGACCGCTCCTGTATCTTCACCCCAGAGCAAGCGCCATGAAGCACATCATCGTCGGGACCGCCGGCCACATCGACCACGGCAAGACTGCGCTGGTCAAAGCTCTCACCGGCATCGACGCAGACCGACTCAAAGAGGAAAAGCAGCGAGGCATCACTATCGACATCGGATTCGCCGATCTTGCGATTGGCGATTTCAGATTCGGTTTTGTTGACGTTCCCGGTCACGAGCGCTTCGTCAAGAACATGCTCGCCGGCGCCCACGGACTCGATCTGGTGATGCTGGTAGTTGCGGCCGATGAATCGGTGATGCCTCAGACTCGTGAGCACTTCGACATCTGCCGATTGCTTCACGTTAAGTCGGGGTTGGTTGCGTTAACCAAGTCAGATATGGTCGACGAAGAACTGCTTGAGCTGGCGCGCGCCGAGGTCGAAGACTTCGTTAGCGGGTCGTTTCTCGAAAGCGCGCCCATCATCGCCGTCAGCTCCCGCACAGGCGCCGGCGTCGAACAGTTGAAAGAAGCCCTGGCGGATCTCGCCGCGAGAGTTGAACCCAAAACAACATCCGCGGTGCCTCGCTTGCCGGTGGACCGTGCGTTCTCGATCAAGGGATTCGGGACCGTAGTCACCGGCACTCTTATCGCTGGGGAGCTTGCGGTGGGTGATGAGTTGGAAGTCTTGCCTGCCGGCGTGAGAGCGCGAGTCCGCAACGTGCAGGTGCATGGTCACGACACCGAGCGTGCGCTCGCGGGTCAGCGCACCGCGATCAACTTGCAGGGATTGAACGTGGATCAGGTCGAGCGAGGAAGTCTGCTCGCGCCTGCCGGACGGTTGCGCGCGACCTCGATGATAGATGCGCGGCTCGAGCTGCTGCCATCGGCAGTGCGCCCGCTTGTGCAACGTGCGCGAGTTAGGCTGCACCACGGCACGGCCGAGGTTATGGCTCGAGTGGTGATACTCCAAGGTTCAGGGTTTGAACCCGAAACCCGAAACCCTGAACTCGGAACCCTGAACCCTGAACCCCGAACCCGGAACTCTGAACGAAGTTCCATTCAACCGGGCGGGAGCGCAATCGTTCAGCTTCGGCTCGAAGAACCGATTACGGCGCTTCCCGGCGACCGCTTCATCATCCGCAGCTACTCGCCGCAAGTGACTATCGGAGGTGGCGTGATCATCGACGCCCTCCCTGAAAAGCATCGCATAAATGACAACACAGCGCGCGAGTGGCTAGAGCAGCTTGAAGTCGCTAATCTCACGGAGCGCCTTGCGGTCTTCGTTGAGATGGCCGGCGTCCACGGCATTGGCGTAGCTGAGATGGCCGCGCGCACCGGCGCTACCGATGAGCAGATCGCAGGCACGACATTCGAGCTGATTCGAACCGGGCGGGTGCTTGAAGTAACCAGTGAGCCGCTTGTGCTGATATCGGCCGAGAGCTATCGCGCGCTGGCGAGCCGTGTCACGGAGATGCTCGCCGAACATCATCGTCGCGAGCCGCTTTCGCTTGGGGTGAGCCGCGAAGAGGTGCGTGACCGCATATTCGGCCAGGTTCGCCCCGAGATCTTCCGTGCCGTCATAGCTCGGCTTGCGGGGGAAGGGAAGGTCTCCGCCGAACGTGACGCGCTCAGATTGGCGTCGCACCGGCCCGCGCTGACCGATTCGGACGAGGCCGCCAAGAGGGCTCTGGAAGCCGCTTTCAAGGCGGCTGGTCTGCATGCGGGAACGCTCGAGGAGATCGCCGCTGCGACCGGAACAAAAATCGACCTTGCTAGAAAGCTCTACAACCTCCTGGCTGCCGAGCGACGTTTGATCCGTATCGGCGATTTCGTTTTTCATGTCGAGTCGATTGACGATCTGAAGTCGCGGGTCCGGGCGCGAAAGCCCGTTAATTCGAGGATCGATGTTGCGGTGTTCAAGGAGCTCACCGGCGGGTTAACCCGCAAGTATGCGATTCCGTTGCTCGAGTACCTTGACCGCGAACGTATCACACGGCGCATTGGCAACGAGCGGGAGATTCTGTGACGGGGAATGGGCAAAGAGAAAAGACCCAAGAGCCGAGGGGCGGAGGTGAAGAGGAGCAGAGGGGAGCAGAGGTACAACTTTCGCTCCTCTGCTCCTCTGCTCCTCTGCTACCGTCCGCACGCTTTGCTTAGCGCTTTCTTGTCGCGACTCGATAGTAATGTCACCTGTCTAACCCAATAGAAATGTCACCTTTC
>CAZJQQ010000011.1:0-28378 GCA_964548075.1 uncultured Clostridia bacterium
AGGGACGGGGCGGCAACTGCTAATCCGGGAGCACCCCGTCTACTCGACCCCGCTCGATCGCTTGGAGTGGCTTGACGCATCGAGAACGCGGGGGCAAGCCCACCTTCCCGACCTGTGACCGGGTGTCGTGCGTGGAGCGGATTGTGATAACAGCCAAGCACGTGGGTGGAAAAATTTCCAGGTGGCGTCCTCTTGCGGTTATCCTCGGCCGCAGTCTGTCAAGGCCGCCCGACTTTCCAATAGACCGCATATCGTTCGTCGAGCAGCTTGTAGAAAGGCACTAGCGCGACGTTCTGTGCTTGACCAACCGTGCGAAACTCAAGCGGGCGGCCCGGGACCGGCTCGATCCAATCGCGCGGGTCTTGCGACTTGGTTTTGAACTCAGGCGCGGGAACGGGCTTACCTTTGTACTCCGGGACCTGGCGGATCTTGGTCGGTTCAGCGCGTAGTATCTCCTTCGTTAGACCTTCCGTTCCGAGGCGCCCGGTCAGCACAAGCGGGCCGTACATCACGGCTTGAAGAGTTGAATCGTCAGGCATCGAGTTCACGTGTAGGCTCATCGGCATCGTGATCTCCACTTTGTCGCCGTCCTGCCACGTGCGATTCAATACAAAGTAACTGCTCGGCTCGGCGAAGCTCTCGAGCTCGCGCCCGTTAAGCTTCACCGTTCCTCCTCGCGTAGCCCAATACGGAACTCGAATGCGAAGCGGCAGTCGTACCGGCGTCTTGCAACGCAAGCTGAGAGTGGTTGTGTCGGTCTCTGGGAACGTTGTCTCTTGAATTATCTTGAGCCCCTTCTCGGGCCACTCGACTTCCGAAGCGATGAAGAGATTCACATACACGCCGTCATCATCGTGAAAGTAGATGCTGTCGCCGAGCTTGGCGAATGACTCAACGCCGCTCCCGGTGCAGCACCAGAACGCGTCCAGCGGCAAACCGAACAGCTTCCAATATCCGGAAGCGAGCGAAACGTAGTACAGCGTCATTCCGTCATCAGGTGCTGAGTGCCAAGTATGCCGTTGAACAGCGCGCGCTCGTAGTAATCCGCGGCGCGCGGATCGGCGGTCCAACCGAAGACGTGACGGGTGAGCTTGAGCAGGTTGTATGTGCAGCAGCACTCCTGCGTGTAGCCGCTCAGCTCGCCGGCGAGCTTGCCGGGGTCTGATCCCCATCGCTCTCCGTTGCTCGTCCCGCCGGTGCAGTAACATCGCTTGCCGGTCACCTCTCGCCAGAAATAATCGGCGATGTCGCGGAATCGCGAGTCGCCTGTGAGTTCGTAGCGCCGCGCGGCTCCGATTATTTTCGGAATCTGAGTGTTGACGTGCAGGCCCTTCAACTCATCGCGGCCTTCAGCAAGCGGAGCAAAGATCCTTTCGTGGTCGAAACGCCCGGCGAGTTGACGGTAGCCTCTGTCGCCGGTAACGGCGAAGAGGTTGTACAGCACGTCATTCATGCCGCCGTACTCTCGTTCAAGCACTCGAGCCATGTGCGCTTCGCCGAGCGGATCAACCCACCGGCGAGTCCAGTTCGCCATCCCTTTCAAAACATCAAGAGCTTGCGCGTTGTCGCAGTACGTGTGCATATCCAGCAGGCCAACCATGATTTTGTGCAGCGTGTAAAACGGCGCCCATACGTTGGTGCCTGCCCTCAGTCGATCGAAGAAGGTTTCGGGAAAAGCGCTGAGATATCCGTTGCCAAGAGCTTTCTGAGACTTCGCCAGCTCAGCCACCAACTGATCGCCTCTCGCTTTGAATGACTCGTCGCCGAGGCTGGCGTTCATCAATGCGCAAGCAGACAGATAGTGACCGGTGAAATGACCTCGCAGCTCGTTTTCAGGTTGCTCCCAGCCTCCGAGCGGTTTTGCTGACGACGGCAGACCGGCGGTGACGCGAAACATGTGCAGCAAGCTGTCCGGATCGAGGCTCGCCATGTACTTGCGGTTGACTTCGGCGGCGTCGAGAAACGGCCCGCGTCGAAGCCGAACCTGCTTGAGATCAAACGGGCGCGCTTTGATCCGGCCAGCATCGCGAGCTTGAAACGACAGTGCACTCGCTCGTGGCCATAGCGGAACTGTCAGCGTCGCCGCCGCCGTGGCGATAAAATCTCTTCGAGTTGTTTTCATGATTGAAGCTCCGCCAGTGAAGTAAACCCTAGGAAGGGTTGGGGATCCGCGCAAACCCGTCGAATCCGTTTCATCCGTGATGGTCTATGTGTTCGGAAGGATCGCCTTGCTAGAGCCGCATAGACCACGGATCAGACGGATTCGACTGATTTGCACGGATCTCTTTGCCGATTTGATCGCTAGCGAAATGCGCGGTACAAGGCCTTAACACGCCGCGGCATTCAGGGGCGGCCGTCCTACTTGACGCCGGTTGCTCTTCGGAGCCGTTCCAACTCTTCGCGCAACTGGTTGGCTTCGGCCTCCGCTTGGCGCCGCGCGGCAGCTTCAGCACGCAACGCTTCGGACTCTTCGGCTGGTGTTGGCAGGAAGCGCTGAGCTTGCGGATCATACAATCGAAGGGCCTCTCCGGTGTCCACCAACTCCAGACCCAACGACTCACTGCGCAGCCGCCCGCTTTCTACTTCCAATCGAACGTACTGACCATCTTCGAGGCGATAACCAACAAGAGGCTCGATGAGATAGTCCCGCTCGGGGTCGAAGATGAAGTACTCCCGCACGCCAAGTTGCGCGTACAATTGCCACTTTGTTTGAAGGTCTTCCTGCCAGGTCCCGCGCGACGATATCTCAAAGACGACGTCCGGCGGGCGGCCTTCCTCCCAAAGCTTGTAGACGCGGCGTGCCCCTTTGCCAACGCCGCGAACGAAGAACACATCCGGTTCGATCCGCTTTCGGGGGTCCCCCTCCACGTAATAGAACAGAAGGTTGCTTCCGACGTAAACATCAGCCGCGTTGCGGAAAAAGTCTCTCAAGGCGCATCGCAGATCGATTATCAACTCGATGTGCACATCAGTCTCGCCCATGGGCTTGCCGTCCGATTCAGGATACTCGATTGTCGTCGCTGTTTCGTGATGGACCACGCTCATAACATACCTCAATGCGCCTCCAAGTTATCACGCACTAAAGGGCAAAACAACTGGTTGGCAAGCACTATGCTCGCCCTACGGCAAGCTGCATAATTGCCTCTTCGCTGCACTCATTGCGTTCGAGGATTCCGGTGATAGCGCCTTCGTGCATCACAGCCACGCGATCACTTTCCCCGAGGACTTCTTCCATATCGCTGCTGATCATGATGATCGCGACTCCCCGTTCGGCGAGCCCTCGCATGAGTTGATAGATCTCCGCTTTGGCGCCGACGTCGATGCCGCGCGTCGGTTCATCGAAGATCAGCACCTTCGGATTCAGAGACAGCCATTTCGCGAGCACAACTTTCTGCTGATTGCCGCCGCTCAAGTTCGCGACCGCCACCTCAATCGACGGCGCTTTGATATTCAACTTGCCGCAGATGTCCTGAGCAACTCGTCGCTCGGCGACTCGGTCGATCAACCCTGCGGAAGCATAGGTCGACAGAGCGGGCAAAGTTATGTTCTCCCGAATGGGCATCTCCAAAACCAGGCCCGTCTTCCGGCGGTCCTCCGACATCAAGTAGATTCCGTTGGCGATTGCATCTCGCGCCGACAAGATCTTGATCGGCTTGCCATCCAACAGAATGGTTCCTTCCAGCGCAGTCTCAACTCCGAAGATCGCCTGTGCTAGCTCCGATCTGCCAGCGCCGACCAGCCCCGCCATCGCCAGGATCTCGCCGCGCCGGACTTCGAATGAGGTCGCCTGTTCGGGATACCTTCTCGTCCGCAGATTGAGAACTCGAAAGTACCCAGTCTCGCTGGACGACGCGGCGCGAGCATGAAAGCGGCTCAGGTCACGGCCCACCATGAGCTTGACGATACGGTCGTGGGTGATCCCTTCACCGGTAA
The DNA here is from genome assembly GCA_964548075.1 of uncultured Clostridia bacterium. Lineage (GTDB taxonomy): Bacteria > Acidobacteriota > Blastocatellia > UBA7656 > UBA7656 > Onstottus_A. The sequence goes on from CAZJQQ010000011.1 coordinate 3,934, forward strand.
GCGCGCCCGCGTTGCGCCCGTCGCGAAGAACCACCACTCGATCGGCGAGATCCGCAAGTTCTCCAAGCCGGTGAGTGATGTAAATAATGCTTACTCCTTGCGCCTTCAGTTCCTGTGCAACTTCAAACAGTCGCGCGGTCTCGGTGGGAGTCAGACACGAAGTCGGCTCATCCATGATCAGGATGCGCGCGTTCAGCGACAGCGCCTTTGCGATTTCAACCATCTGTTGCTGAGCGATGGCAAGACCATTGACCGGTGTTCGACTCGAGATGTTCAGACCCAGACGCTTCAGGTGCACGTCTGCCTGCGCGTGAATCTCTTTTCTATCGATAAGCCGAAGCGGTCCCGCCCAGACCGGCTCGCGTCCAAGAAAGACATTCTCGGCGACATCGAGATTGTCGAGTACGTTCAGTTCCTGATGAATGAAGCCGATGCCCCGGCTTATCGCGTCAGAGACCGAGCGGACGACAACCTCGTCTCCGTCGATTCTGATCCTGCCGGAATCGGGCTGATGAATGCCGCCGAGAATATTCATCAGCGTCGATTTCCCGGCGCCGTTCTCACCGGCTAACGCGACGATCTCGCGCGGATAAACCTCGAGATCAACGCTGTCGAGCGCGACGACTCCGGGAAACCTCTTCTTGATGGACTTCATTTGAAGAATGGGAACACTCATTTTCCGTTTTCCATTTGCCATTTGTCATTTGTCATTTGCCATTTGCGATTGGTTCGGCGAGTTCTTCCAATGACAAATGGAAAATGGAAAATGACGAATGGAAAATAACTCAGTTTCTTCCGCGGAGCTGGTTGATCTTTTTGGTGAATTCCTCGACGTTATCGCGCTTGATGATCAGCGTCGGAATGATCTTCAGCTTGTCTGCGGGAATTACCGAGCGATCGCCGCTGAGCACCTTAGCCATCAATTGCACCGACTGATAGCCGAACTCGTATGGCTGCTGAACGACGGTGGCGAAGATCGATCCTTCCTTTACGCCTGCCAGCGTCGCATCGTCTTCGTCGAAGCAAACGATCTTGACCTGACCTGCTTTCCCCGCATCCTTAACGGCATTGAGAATCGCCGGGCCATTGTAATTCCACAGACCGACCATAGCGGCGATGTCGGGATACGTGACCAACGTGTCTGCGGCGTTCGCCTTGGCTCGCACCGTGTCTGTATCGTCGGTGCGCACGTCAATGATTTCGACGTTGGATCCTTCGAGCGCGTCCTTGATTCCCTTGAAGCGCGCCTGGGCGTTCTCGGCATCCATCTTCCCTACAAAGACCATGATCTTGCCGCCTTGAGGCAGTGCTTGCTTGATCAACTCACCCGCCTGCTTGCCGGCGGCTCGATTATCCGTGCCGAGGTAGCACGCGCGGTCGCTCCCCGGCGCATCGCTGTCCTGTGTGATGACCAAAATCTGTTTGGCGAGATCGTTGATCAGTTGCGTTTGATTGCTTGGATCGACGGGGCTGATGGCGATGCCCGAGACGCCTTTCGCCATGAGATCATCGATGATGCGCCGTTGCTCCGCTGCGGTGCTGTCCGAGGAAATCTTGAACTCTAGTTCTACATTGGCGAGTTCGCCGTCGGCTTGCTCGCATCCTTTGCGCGCGATGGTCCAGAAGTCAGCAGCATTGTTTGTTACAAAGGCAAGCTTGAATCTATTCGCGGGGCCCGCCGCTGGTGAGCACGCAAACGACATCAAGCTCGGCAATACTAACAGGCAGGCGAGCGTGATCCGTAAAAACCGCATGATCTCCTCCTCAATGAGAGTTCGTAGTTCGGCCTTCAGGCGGAAGTTCGTATGACAGCCTCTCCTGCGAAGCGATACGAACTTCCGCCTGAAGGCCGAACTACTAACTCACCGACGTCAATTTCAAAAACCCAAAGGCGGCGCTTCCGGGTGAAGAGCCCGAGAAAACATAGGGCTGATAGCCGGTCTCTCCAGCGTATAGATCCGCGACCTTCGCCATTGCCTCGCCAGCTTCACGACGGCCTAAGACCGCGACCGTCCCTCCGCTGCCGCCGCCCGTGATTCTAGCGCCATAGAGCCCATTCGTTGGGCCGCAATCGCGCACCAGTCGGACCAGCAAGTCAGTCTCGCCTGCTCCCAGCCCGCAAGCCGAGTAGCTCGCGTGTGATTGATACATCAACTCGCCCATTAACTCCAATCGCTGCTCGTCTGGCGCTTCGCCGATCAACTCTGCAAACCGTCCCACCCGATCGTTCTCGTAGATCGGATGAGCCGTTGCAACTCTCACGGCATAGTTGCGCTCCGGACTGATTCGCGAGAGTGAATCCGTAGTCCCGTAGTACCGCGACAAAAACTCCGCGCCGCCGATCCGCTCCGGCAAGTGAACCTCGTATCTCTCAAATTCCGGCGGCGAGAGATTAGCCAGATACCCGCGCCAATGCGGATCGTCAATATTAACCGTCCCTGCTTGCGCACCGTGGCGAATCTCGAGACCGGCCATCTCGGCGATCATTCGATAACCCATGAAAGCACCCACTCGCACATCGCCGTAGTCCGCGCCGCTGACGGAGTGACGCACGCCGGAATCCAGTCCCCAGATCGCGATCTCATCGGGGATCGGAATTGTGCCGACTAACTCGGCAGGCTGACAACGCAGCGCGAGAAGGCGTGCTTTCATGCCGAACGCGGCTGTCACTTGATCCATCACTCCGCAAGGCGCCCCGACCACGAGGTTCTCAACCGTCTGGCAAAGAAGCGCCATTTCGCGCGGCTTCATCGCGATGTCGTAAGCGGCGACGACCGCCTGCATGACTGCCACTTCGAGCGCGGCCGATGAACTCACGCCCTTGCCTTCAGGGACTCGCGAGTCGATGAGTATTCGAGCGCCTTCTTGAAACGGTATGCCTCGCTCACGCATCAGTACGAGAAAAACACCGGCGACATACGCGGCCCAATGCCTCGATGCGTCTCGCTCAAACAACGCGCGGGCCGCTTCGTAATCGAGCGGGCGGCCGTCACTCAGAAAGTCCTGCAGCGGCATCTCGAAGAACCTCTCGTGTTGAGAGTCTTCCGACAGACTGACGATGCGCAAGGTGCGTGATGCGGTCCGCTGCAATGCCGCAAAGGTCGCTTCTCGAATAGGCATCTCAAGCACAAGCGAGCCCGAGTAATCCGCTATGCCGCCCATCGCGTCTAACCGGCCCGGCGCGCGCGCGACGAAGATCTCGGATTCGCTATCGAAGAGCCCGCGCGCCTCGAGTCTCGGATGCCGCCCGAGCGTGTTGAGCGTCTCTATGAAGTCCGCCGTGTCGGGGAGGGCGTGCGATGTGCCGTGTACGATCCGATACATTGGAATTTATGTAGGCTGGGACGGCTCGCGGCTTGGAACTGATGCCGCCTCTGAAACGACGAGGCTTGCTTTTGCCGCGCGCTGTTTAAGCATCTGGTCGCCGATCACACCAAGCAGAATCACCGCTCCCATCACCGCGAAGTTGAGCGAAGACGGAACGCCCAGGAGGTTCACCAGGTTTTGCAAAACTTGAAGCAGCGCCACGCCGATCAGAATTCCGATAATCGATCCTTCGCCGCCGCGCAGGCTGCAACCACCCAGCACGGCTGCGGCGATTCCGTACAGCTCAAAGAAATTGCCGTGCGACGAAGGCGAGATCGAGTTGGTGTAGAACGCAAAGATGATGGCGGCAAGTCCTGCCAACGCTCCAGAGATGACATAAGCTCCGGTGATGATTCGGCGCGAGTTGATGCCTGAGTAGCGCGCCGCTTCTTCGTTGCGGCCGACGGCAAAAAGGTACCGTCCATAAACCGAACGATGCAACACAACCCACATCACTACGCTGATGACCACCAGGAGCACGAAGGGGGTCGGTACTCCAACCACGCTTCCGGTGGCCAGGTCGCGCAGACCTTCAAACCCCGCGGCGCTCCCAAAGCCCTTGGTTTCATCCTTCGCAATGAAACGCGCGAGCCCTCGATAAAACAGCAGTCCGCAGAGCGTGACGATGAACGGTTGCAAGCTCAATCGCGTGACCAACAGCCCGTGGAGGAAACCAAGCCCCATCGCGATGCCTACCACGACAACAACCGCCAGCGCCGCCGCCCATCCCCACTCGGTCAGCATCACCGACAGCAACACGCCGAGCAGGGCGAAAACCGATCCGACCGACAGGTCTATACCGCCGGTGATGATTACTATTCCGATGCCGATGCTAAAGACGCCAAAAGCGCCGATCAATCGCGCCATGTTTTGCAGATTGGCCCCCGCAAGAAAACGCGGGTTGAGAATGGAAACGACGACGCACAGAAAAACCAGAAGTATGAATATGCCGAGTTCTTTTTTCATCAGCTCAGATCAGTAGCCAGCAAGCCGCGATTCACCAGCGCGCGCTGCAAGAGCGGCTCGATTTCGTGTTGAATGTGATTGTTCGCATAACCAGCCCACGAGATGTTTGTCTCGAGGTCGAGCGGTGCGCTTAAGAGTTCTCCGCGGGCGTCGGTTACGATGACGCCCATTTCTCGCGCGATCAGTTCCGTGCACAGATCGTAAGGATGGCAGCATATGCCAAGCGCGAGCCCTCGCCGGTTCAACAGCGATTCCATCAGGGGCCGCAAATCGGCGATGAACCGGTCGTGCCCCGACATCAACTCGTAAAGCTGCCCGCCGCTTGAAAGATACTGATCTTCGAAGCAATGCGCTTTGCCAGGCTCAACGTCTCCGAGCGCGCCTCGCACTATTTCTTCGTCGATCGCGGCGAGTTCTTCGCGCGCGCCGGGGAAGAAACGCGACACCGCGGCAAAACCATGCCGGATGCTCTTCGCAGTTGAAGGCTTCAATCGGACGGGCCTGCTTTCGCCGCTCAAGCGATCGCGGCGTTCCGCATGCGCGCCCGCCCCGCGGAAAGCCCAGAGCGAATCGCAAAGATGTTGTTTGATCGTTGGGATCTCAGTCTGCAAGGCGAGCGCGATGTCCTGTAGATTGGTTTCGTCGCCGCGATTGGGCGCAACACCGGTCAGAATCCACGCGCTTCGCTTTTGGTACATCAGTTCGCGCGTGCCGTCGATGGGATCGACGATCACTCGCCAAACTGCGCCTGCTTCAGCCGCCCCGCGCGGCAAAACAACCTGACCGTCGGGCAGCCCTTCACCAATGAGGATCAGTGGCGCAATAGGCGCGATCTCACTTTCAAACAACTCGATCAGCATTTTCTCGCTGACGCGGTCGATGGCGTAGATTGTATCGCCTTCGGCGGTGTCGTCGGCGACACGGGCAAGGTCTTCGATCGCCGCGTGCTCGCAAGCTGTGATCACTGAATCGCGCACGCGCTCGTGCAATCGGCGCAGCGGCCCGAGCAGCGTGCCAATGTTGGAGGTTGATTCTTTGCTCAAGGAAACGCCTATCGCTCGCGGTCTATCGTGCTTGCTTGTAGTGAGTGTCGGGTTGGCCGCGTAATTCGTCTGCCTTGTCTTCGGGAGCGGTGTCGCTCAAAAAGTTCCCGCCGCCGATCTCCGGGCCAGCCAGGTACTTCAGCAAATCCGGCCGTCTCAGCGGCGGGTGAATCTCGATGTGAAAATGAAATCCTTCGTAGCGTCCTCCATCCGTAGGCGCCTGGTGCAGCGCGAGCACATACGGAAACGACATCCTCCACAGATTGTCGAGCTTCACCAGCAGAATCTTCAAGCCTTCCGCAAAGCCTCTCAGTTCCTCGCCCGCCAGCGTCGCAATACTAGAATGTGTTTCCTTTGGCGCGAGGTATGTCTCGTAGGCGTAGCGAGCGAAGTACGGAAGAAACGCTATCGCCGTTTCATTCTCGAATATGATCCGGCGTCCGTCGCCTCGCTCCGCTGCGAGGATATCCTGAAACAGGACGCGGCCGGTCTCCGACAGATGCTTCTGCGATACACGCGCCTCCGTCTCAATAGTCTTGAAGATGAAATTGGTCGCGTATATCTGGCAGTGCGGATGAGGATTGGATACGCCTACTACGTCTCCCTTATTCTCGAATGTCAAAACGTGGTTGACGCCGTCGCGACTGCCCAGTTCAACGTACTGCTCTTGCCACACAACCAGCAGATGTTCAATGTCGGATATCTCAAGCTCGGCGAGTGTCAGGTTGTGACGCGGGCTGTAGCAGACGACCCTCGCTATTCCGGTCGCCGGCGAGTTTCGGAATAACCCAACCGGCGTCTCGAGTTGCTGCGGCGCGTCTTGCTGCGGCGCGTCAGGGCCGACGCAAGGATGATCGTTATCGAAGACGAAGGTGGCCGAATAGTTCTCGTTGCGGTTGCCGCTGACGCGAGTGTTGCCGGGACAGAAGTAGCAGTCGGGTTGATAGCCGGAAACTTCCGCCGGTTCACGATTGATGGTCTCGCCGATCCACGGACGATCCTGACGATGCGCGGCGACGATGATCCATTCTTCGCGTAGAGGATGCCATCGCTGTTCCCAGGTCATAGTGTTAGATCAGATCAGCCGCGATTAGAGAGCTTGCAAGGATCAACTTCGAAGCACCGAACGATCGAAGGGCCCGCACGCTGGTCGATGTGCTCGTTGCTAGAAATGGCGAACCTCGTCGATCCTCGCGTCTTGAAGCCAAATCGCATCCAGCATAGCAAATGTCCTTTCTGCGAGTTCAGTTCCAATGACCTCATCGCGGCGTAATGCCCGGCCAACGAGTTCGCTCTGTGCAGTCGAGCTGTTCTCGGCATCCACCACCATAAATCCACATCCCTCCGGAGTGTTGCGGTAGATAACCGAGATCGCGTCGCGATCCTGCGACGACGCGCCGTCGCCCCATCGGCCGACAATCAAATCGAAGTTCGCCCCGTGATCGGGCTGCCCAACGGCCCAGCGTACGAAGTAAGATGCGACTACCTTCTCACCCTGCTCGACGTGACCCCAGACAGTAACGGTCGCGTTGCCACAGCAGTCGCAGGAAGCTATATCGTTCCTGCCGTCTTGTCTTACCGTGTACTCAGACGCGATCATGTCCGTTTTCGCGGCGAGGAAGGGTCCGGCCTACCTCACTGAGAATCTGTAGATGGTAGAGCTATTGTGCCTCTGACCCGGCTTGAGGACCGTTGACGGAAACGCGGGCTTGTTGGGCGAATCGGGGAAGTGCTGCGTCTCCAGACAGAAGCCACTGCGCTGCTTGTAGACCTGACCGCCTTTGCCGGTGATGCTGCCATCCAAAAAGTTGCCACTGTAGAACTGTAGGCCGGGCTCCGTCGTGGCGACTTCCATCACTCGGCCGCTGACCCGCTCATACACTCTCGCTGCAAGTGCGAGTCTGCCGGTTTCATTGAGCATCCAGTTGTGATCGTAACCTTTGCCTAAAGTCAGTTGCTCGTCCTGTTGATCGATTCTCTCGCCTATGACCGTAGACTTTGTGAAGTCCATAGGCGTCCCGTTGACGCTGCGCAACTCGCCCGTTGGTATCAGCCCCGAATCTACTGGAGTGAACTTGTTCGCGTTGATCATCAATTCATGATTGAGAATGCCGCCTTCGCCGGCGAGATTGAAATAAGAATGGTGCGTTAGATTGACGACGGTTGTTTTGTCAGTGGTCGCTGAGTATTCGATCTTCAGTTCGTTGTTGTTCGTCAGCGTGTAGACCACAGTGACCGACAGATTGCCGGGAAAACCCTCCTCGCCGTCCTTGCTCAGATAGGAGAGTTCGAGGCCGACACCATCCTTGCTTTTGACTTCCTTCGCCTTCCAGACGACTTTGTCGAAACCCTTGATCCCGCCGTGCAAGGTATTCTCGCCGTTGTTCTTCGGGAGCGAGTACTGCTTGCTGTTCAAGGTGAACTGGCCTTTCCCGATTCGGTTGCCGTAGCGCCCAATGATCGACCCGAAGTACGGGCTGTTTTTCAGATAGCCATCAAGAGCCTCATAGCCGAGGACAACATCACCGAGCTTGCCGTGGCGGTCGGGGACCTTCAGAGAAACCACAGTGCCCCCGTAAGTCATGATGCGCGCTTCCAGACCGGTCGCATTGGTCAGCGTGTAGAGTTCCACCGGGTCCCCGCTTGAGGTCACACCAAATGCTTGCATCTTGATTTGTGGTCTAACCATCGCGCTTGTTGTCTCGGGCGTCCAGAGCATAATGCTTAGGAGGGTCAAGACGATAGCAAGAAAGCGTGCGTTTGAATCCCTCACTCAACACCCTCCTGTGGGTCCTGTGCGGCGCGAGCAATTGGGTCGGATTCTGCTCGCGCGCTGAAGTTTTCAGGTGAAGGTAGGTAGTACCTTAGACCTCGAAGGCAAGTCAAGCAGGCTGTGCGGGTCTTGGCCCCAGAATGCGAGACCATCAACTGCCACCAAGGGTTTCTGTCTTTGGCCCGATTCTGTAGAATGAGTGCCCGACGGGTGCAATTCGAACTGGGACTGAGAATCCCACCAGCGTTGTCGACGGATGCGCGCTGCGGCTTTGCGGGACTTGGCGTCTTGGCGCGAAAGGCGTCAGCAATGTTTATTTCGCGCAAAGACGCAAAGCCCCGCCAAGACGCTGCCCAACGGAGAAACGGACATGGCTACCGACACGTACACACCACGCCCTGAACACAAATTCACTTTCGGACTATGGACAGTTGGCAATCGCGGGCGCGACCCGTTCGGAGAAGCAGTGCGCCCGTCGATGCCGCCAGGCGAACTAGTCAGACTGCTAGCCGAAGTCGGCGCGATGGGAGTCAATCTGCACGACAATGACCTCGTGCCGATTGACGCCACGCCAGCCGAGCGCGATCAGATCGTGCGGTCGTTCAAGCGAGCTTGCGAAGAAGCCGGCCTGAAAGTTCCGATGGCGACGGTAAACCTGTTTTACGATCCGGTCTTTCGCGACGGCGCTTTCACCGCTAATGATCCGAGCGTGCGCGCGTATGCTCTGCAAAAAACGATGCAGGCGATGGACATCGGCGCGGAACTCGAAGCCAAAGTGTTCGTGCTCTGGGGCGGACGCGAAGGCGTCGAGACCGATGCCTGCCGCCGCCCGGATGAAGCCATCAAGCGATTCCGTGAGGCGGTCAATTACCTCTGCGAGTATTCGATCGAAAAAGGATATGGCTATCGCTTCGCGCTCGAGGCGAAGCCGAACGAGCCGCGCGCCGATATCTACTTTCCAACGACAGGCGCCTATCTGGCCTTCATTGCGACGCTGGACCATTCCGATATCGTCGGGGTCAATCCCGAAGTCGCGCACGAGCATATGGCCGGACTCAACATGACGCATTCCGTAGCTCAAGCCTGGGAAGCGGGCAAGCTGTTTCATATCGACCTGAACGATCAGATACCCGGCCGCTACGATCAAGATTTGCGATTCGGCTCGGCAAACCCTCGCGCCGCTTTCTGGCTGGTCAAGTTTCTCGAGGATGTCGGTTACGACGGCTCGCGCCATTTCGATGCGCACGCGTACCGCACTGAGGACTACGAAGGCGTCAAAGACTTCGCACGCGGTTGCATGCGAACGTACCTGATCCTGAAGGAGAAGGCTGCGAAGTGGAATGCCGATCCTGAGATAAGAGCCCTGCTCGCCGAAGCTGAAGAAATGAACGCTCAGCTTCCAGGCGTTGGAGGCTACAGCAAAGAACACGCGGCTGGGCTGAAAGCTAGCATCTTCGATCGCGCTACTCTTGCAGCAAAGGGACTGCGCTACGAACGGCTCGATCAGTTGACCATCGACATACTGCTCGGCGTGCGATGATCTAGAGAGATTCATTCGATGAGCTTGTTTCTCGGCATTGACGTTTCGACTACGGGATCGAAAGCGCTTCTCATCAATCGAGACGGCGACGTCGTGGGCGGCGCGACCAACCCGCATCCGCTATCAACACCGCGCCCGCTCTGGTCCGAGCAGCAACCGGAAGATTGGTGGAAGGCAGTTGCCGACAGCGTCCGTCAGGCCCTTCTCAAGGCGAACGTTTCAGGCAAAGCGGTTTCGGCGGTCGGCCTCACGGGACAAATGCACGGCCTTGTTCTTCTGGATGAGTATAAGAACACGCTGAGGCCCGCCATCCTCTGGAACGATCAACGATGCGCCGATGAGTGCGACGAAATACGCGCTCGCATAGGCGCGGCGCGTCTGATTCAAGTCACAGGCAACGAAGCTTTGACGGGCTTCACCGCCCCAAAAATCGTTTGGGTGAAAAATCACGAGCCTGAGATCTTCGCCCGCGCCCGCCACGTGCTGCTGCCGAAGGATTTCATAAGGTTCAAGCTGACCGGTGGCATCGCGATTGACAAAGCCGACGGCTCGGGCACGATGCTTTTCGATCTGAAGAGCCGGAACTGGTCGGCTGAGATTCTCGATGCTCTCGGCATTCCATCCGAATGGATGCCACCCACCTTCGAGGGACACGAAGTCACAGGGCACGTTAGCTCACAAGCGGCAGAGGTCACGGGCTTGCGCGCGGGCACGCCTGTGGTGGCTGGCGGCGGCGACCAGGCGGCGCAGGCGGTCGGCGTGGGCGCTGTCCGGCCCGGCATCGTAGCCCTGACGCTGGGCACATCGGGTGTCGTCTTCGCGTCCACCGACTCGTGCCTCATCGAGCCGGAGGGCCGGCTGCACGCGTTTTGTCACGCGCTGCCGAATCGATGGCATCTCATGGGAGTTATGCTCAGCGCCGCCGGGAGTCTGCAATGGTACAGGGATACGCTGGCGGCGGATACGAGCTTCGATGAGCTGATGACCGAAGCGGCAGCCGCGCCGCCCGGCAGTGAAGGTCTGATCTTTCTTCCATACCTTAGTGGCGAGCGCACACCATATCCCGACCCTCTTGCGCGTGGCGCGTGGCTTGGGCTGACGCTGCGACACACGCGGGGACACCTGACGCGCTCGCTGCTTGAAGGAGTGGCTTTTGGACTGAAGGACAGCTTCGCATTGATACAGGGCGCCGGGCTTGGCTCGATCGAACAAGTGCGAGTTTCGGGAGGCGGCGCAAAGAGCGCATTGTGGCGGCAGATACTTGCAGATGTGCTCGGTGCGGAACTCGTCATGGTCAACACGACTGAAGGAGCTGCGTACGGGGCGGCTATTCTCGCAGGCGTGGGATACGGCGCCTGGCCAGATGTGGATACGGCCTGTTCCAACCTGATAAGGATCGTGGAGCAGGTGTCGCCAGACCAAAAGCGAGCGGCACTCTATGGTCTTATGCACGATCAGTACAAAGAACTCTACCCGGCGCTCAAGCGTTCTTTTAACAGGCTGGCGTCAATAGCCTGACGATCTGATCAACACAATCCCGCCGGTACAATAGTCAGGCGGAGACTTTGTCCTTGGCGGATCCGATGTAACTCTCAGATATGGATGAGGTTTGTATGAGAACCATCTGCCTTTTGCTCGCCATAGCAGTCTGGCCGAATCCCGCGGCGCAAGCTCCGAGAGTCGCTGAGAAGGATGCGCCGTCGAAGATCACGATTGCCACCAAAGAGGAACCGGGAGAACGGTTGATCGTTGCAGGCCGGGTCTTCGGGCCGGACGGCGTTACCCCGTTGGGTGGAGCTTCCGTCTACGTCTACCACACGGATGTCAAGGGCTACTACTCGCCGGGAACCAATGATAACCGCAATCCACGCTTGCGCGGCTACCTGCGCACTGACGCGCAGGGCCGCTATGAATTCAGCACGATCAAACCGGCCCCGTATCCAAACAACCGCATTCCGGCGCACATTCATTACGTCGTGACGGCGGCTGGTTTCAGCGAGAGGGTCTTTGAGATTGTCTTCGAAGGTGATCCTCTTCTCGACGATAGAGTGCGCCGGGAAGCGGCCAAAGAGTGGAGCGGGTTTTCGCTTAGGCGGCTGGAGAAAGACGATCAGGGCGTATGGCGTTGCACGCAGGACATCAAGCTGCGCCGCTAGGTGAGTATCCGTGCTAATCCGTCGAATCAGTGTCATCCGCGGTCTATGCGTCCGTAGCAAAGCGACTCTCTGGAACGCATAGACCACCGATGACACTGATTTGACGAATTAGCACGGATTCCTGAGCTGATTTGATTGCTAGCGAAATGCCCAGTACAAGTCACTAGGACGCCCCACTTTGGCGATTGTCACCGGTGAATTCTCATTCTGATCTTGCCTTTCGTCCGCCTTTAGCCAATGTGCTATCATCTGCGCGGCAAATTGGTCATACCTTTTAGAGAGACTCAATGAAAATCGTTGACGCGAAGGTCATTGTGTGCAGCCCGGGCCGCAACTTCGTAACTCTCAAGCTGGTGACCGAAGATGGCCTCTATGGTCTGGGCGATGCGACGTTGAATGGGCGCGAGCTAGCGGTAGCCAGCTATCTGAAAGACCACGTTGTTCCTTTGCTGATTGGCCGCGACGCGCGACGAATAGAAGACACCTGGCAATACCTGTACAAAGGCGCTTATTGGCGGCGCGGTCCGGTCACGATGGCGGCAATCGGCGCGGTCGACACGGCGCTGTGGGACATCAAGGGCAAGGCTCTCAACACGCCGCTGTATCAGCTTCTTGGAGGCGCATCACGCGAAGCCGTTCTCGTGTATGGCCACGCGAACGGTGATGACATAGATGAAACAGTCACTGCGGTGTCGCGGTATCTGGAGCTGGGGTACAAGGCGGTTCGTGCACAGTGTGGTGTGCCCGGGCTTCCCGGCACGTACGGAGTCGGGCGTGGGCAAATGTACTACGAACCGGCAGAGAAAGGCCTGCCTCCGGAGAATGTCTGGAGCAGCGAACTCTATCTGAACTCTGTACCCGAGTTGTTCAGACGCTTGCGCGCCGAGTTCGGTCCCAACCTCCATCTGCTTCACGACGTGCATCACCGCCTGACTCCAATTCAAGCGGCGCGGTTGGGCAAAGACCTCGAGCCATATCATCTCTTCTGGTTGGAAGACGCGGTCCCGGCCGAGATGCAGGAAGGCTTTCGGCTTATTCGCCAACACACAACAACTCCGTTAGCGGTTGGCGAAGTGTTTAGCACCATTTTTGATTGTCACCAGCTCATCCGTGAGCAGCTCATCGACTACATACGCATGGCGGTGGTACACGCGGGAGGCATCAGCCATTTGCGCAAGATCGCCAGCCTTGCCGAGTTGTATCACGTGCATACCGGTTCGCACGGAGCGACCGATTTGAGTCCCGTGTGCATGGCCGCGGCATTGCACTTCGATCTCAGCGTGCACAATTTCGGTATTCAGGAGTATATGCGCCACTCCGATGAGACAGATCGTGTCTTTCCTCATCATTACACGTTCGAGGACGGGATGATGCACCCCGGCGACGCACCGGGATTGGGAGTCGATATCAACGAGGAGCTTGCGGCGGAGTATCCGTATCAACGGGCCTACCTACCGGTGAACCGCAAGCTCGATGGCACGATGCATAGTTGGTGAGAAAGTCGTGAATCTACATCTTGGAATTCTCGGAGGCGGCAACATAAGTGAGACGCACATGCGCGCCGCACGTGAGATCGACGGCGTAAAGATAACCGCGGTCTGCGGGCGGAACGCCGAGAAGACCGGGCGGTTGGCGGATGCCGCCGAAGCCGCTGCCTATCAAGACCTGGACGCATTCTTCAGCCACCGGCCAATGTGTGCCGTCCTCATCGGCTCACCATCGGGTTTGCACGCCGAACACGGGATAGCCGCGGCGCGCCACGACCTTCACGTGCTGGTCGAAAAGCCCATCGACATAACCACCGAGCGCGCGGACGCTTTGATCGCGGCCTGCGAGAACGCTCACGTTAAGCTGGGCGTCTTCTTCCAGGACCGCGCCTCATCAGACATCCAGACGCTCAAGAGGGTGATCGACTCGGGTGAGTTGGGGAAGCCGATTCTCATTTCGGCGTCAGTCAGATGGTACAGGCCGCCTGAGTATTATAAGAACTCGCATTGGCGAGGCACGTGGGCGCTCGACGGTGGCGGCGCCTTGATGAATCAGGGAATACACACGGTGGACCTGTTGTTGTGGCTGTTTGGAGAAGTCTCGTCTGTTTGGGCGAGAGCGATCACTGCGGTGCATGAGATAGAAGTCGAGGACACAGTCGTCGCGTCCTTTGAGTTCTCGAGCGGCGCCATCGGCAACCTCGAGGCCGCCACGTCCGCCTATCCCGGCCTCTCCAGGCGCATCGAGATGACCTGGTCTCAAGGAACCGTAGTTCTCGAGAACGACTGCATTAGTTCGGCGAACCTACTGACCCCAATCGAGGGTCTTTGCCGCAAGCAGCCGAAGCCTGAAAACAAACGCGCGACTTCACCGGTTGTGTCCGACACGCGCGGTCATCGCGCGATAATCGAAGACTTTATTCAAGCGATCGTTTTCGACGGCGTGCCGATTTGCGATGGACGCGATGCGCGGCGCAGCGTGCAGCTCGTAAACGCAATCTACGAATCATCGCGAAGCGGGCTTGCCGTGAGCATCGGCGGCCGGAAGGTTCTCGCGGAGAAAGTGTGAGCGGGCGCGAATCCCGGCGTGGCGTACTACAGATAGACCTTTGAGGATTCTTTTATGGTGAAACCTTCAAAAAGCACGTTGCATTCGGATCGTTACTTCGACCCAGATCCGCAACAGAGAGAAATCGCGCGGGCGCTGTACTCTTCGATTGCGCATCTGCCGTTGGTTTGTCCTCACGGCCACGTCGATCCGCGCACCTTCGCCGATCCCGATTTCAATCTCGGCACGCCGACGGATCTCTTCTTGATCCCGGATCATTACATCTTCCGGATGCTGTATTCGCAGGGCATCAGCCTCGAGCGATTGGGGATACCCACAGTCGACGGCTCTGAGGTCGAAACCGACCACCGTCGCATCTGGCAAATCTTCGGTGACAACTTTCATCTTTTTCGCGGCACGCCTACGGGCATGTGGCTCACTCAGGAGCTTCACTCTGTATTTGGCGTAGAAGAGAAGCTCAACGGCGAGTCGGCGCAATCAATCTACGACCACATCGCCGCGGAACTCACGAAACCCGAATTTCGGCCGCGCAGATTGTTCGAGCGGTTCAACATCGAAGTGCTGGCGACGACCGATGCGGCAACCGACTCTCTCGAGCATCACCGGGCGATTCGCGAATCCGGCTGGAAGGGTCGTGTGGTTCCAACGTTTCGCCCGGACGGCGTCGTCAACATCGACAGACCGGACTGGCGCGAGCAGATCAACCGCCTCGCCGACGTTTGTGGCTTCGAGATAAACAGCGTTAGCCGATTGATCCAGGCTTTAGAGCAGCGTCGAGCTTACTTCAAGTCGATGGGTGCAACGGCAACCGACCATGCCGCGCTGACTCCCTACACCGCAGGGTTGTCCGAGCCTGAGGCCGAACGAATCTTGCAACGTGCGCTCGACGGAACCGCGAGCGAAGACGAAGCGACGCGATTCACCGGGCACCTTTTGATGGAAAGCGCTCGGATGAGCATCGAGGATGGTCTGGTGATGCAGCTTCACGTTGGATCGTATCGTAATCACAACCGCGCGATCTTCGAGCGCTTCGGCGCCGACAAAGGCGCGGACATCCCGATTCCGCTCGAGTTCACGCGCAATCTCTCGCCGCTGCTAAACAAGTACGGGAACGATCCGCGGCTGACGCTAATCCTGTTCACGCTGGACGAGTCAACCTACGCACGAGAGCTCGCGCCTTTGGCTGGTCACTACCCGGCAGTCAGGCTCGGACCGCCTTGGTGGTTCAACGACAGTTTCAACGGAATGCGGCGCTATCGCGACCTGGTGATGGAGACAGCGGGACTCCACAACACAGTGGGGTTCAACGACGACACCCGGGCGTTCCCGTCAATCCCGGCGCGTCACGATCTGGCGCGACGAGTGGATGCAGATTGGATTGCGGGGCTAGTCGTGCGCGGCATCGTCGATATGGCAGACGCCGAAGAAATGGCCCACAACCTGGCTTATCGTCTTGCCCGGCGAGCCTACAAGTTCGATCAGAGCGTGATAGCAGTCGAGAAGGAGGGATAAAGCGATGGCTAAGTCATTCAAAACTCTTAGGGGCGGCATGGCGCCGGACCCACAAACGCACTCCCGCGATAAAACCGCGCTCATGATGAAGGATATGGCTCTGCACGAGCTACGAAGCGCGCGCGATTTAACTCAGTGCAACCTGGCCGAACAGCTTAATCTCGAACAGCCGGCAATCTCCAAACTGGAGCGGCGTGCTGACATGTACGTCAGCACTCTACGCAAGTACATCGAAGCAATGGGTGGCGAGCTGAAAATCATCGCGCACTTCCCGGAGGGAGACGTTCGAATCAATCAGTTCCAAGATCTTGGGGAAGGTGCGGTTCTGGAGACGGCGGCGCGGTAAGTATCTCTCAGTTGAGACCTAGAGGCATATACACCCCGCCGTTCGCGGCTTCCTTCGTCGTTTGTTTGGCGGCCTGGTCTGCAGATTTCTAGCTTGCCCCATGCATTTGACGATGACGTGCTAACTTGCCGGCGCTGGCTCGCGCTCCTCTTGCCGGCGCAAGAAGACAAGGTAGTTCACCGCGAAGCAGACCAGCGCAAAGCCGGCGAGAAAAACAAATCCGAGAGTGTATGAGCCTGTCTGACCTCGAATCACACCGAGCACCAGCGGCGGGAAGAAACCACCAAGCCCACCCGCAGCTCCTACCAATCCGGTCACCGTGCCGGTCTCGCGCGGAAAATACTCGGGCACGAGCTTGAAGACTGCGCCGTTGCCAAGCCCCAACAACGCAGCCGTGCCTAAAGCGCCGATCGTGAAGAGCGCCATGCTGGTTGACGTCAGACCAATTGCAAAGATCGCGATCAGCCCAAGAACCAGCGCGAGCACCTGCGAGCCGCCGAATCGATCTGCAAGCCAACCACCAACCGGGCGCATTCCCGTCGCTACGATCACGAAGCCTGCGACTCGAGCACCCGCATCCGTGGGGCTCAGTGAGAAGATGTCCTTGAGAAGCGTCGGCAGGTAGATGCTCAGCGCAACGAATCCGCCGAACGTTAGAAAGTAAAACAGCGAGAGCACCCACGCGATCGGCTCGCGCTGAAAGATGACCAGATACTCGCGAACTTTCTTCGGCTGCGCTTTGATTGGAGCGTTGCGAGCTAACAAGAGAAACACGACCCCAAAGACTCCAGCGGCCGCGCCGTAGATCCAGAACGGGACTCGCCAATCGCCGGTGGCGGCAACGATCGCGGGCGCGCCGAACACCGCGACCGATTGCCCGATATTTCCCATGCCGTAGATCCCAAGCGCGGTGCCCTGATACTTCGCTGGAAACCACTTCGAGGCGAACGCCACGCCTACTGAGAAACTGGTGCCCGCAAATCCGATCAAGAGTCCCCAGGCGATCAGCGAGTTGTACGATCCGGTCCAACTGACGCCCACAGCCGGAATCACGCAGAAGCACAGCAGCAAGCCGAAGACGATTCGACCTCCGAACTTGTCGGCGAGAATGCCCATCGGTATGCGTCCAACAGAGCCGAGGAGCACCGGCACTGCGATCAGCAGCGAAGTCTGCCATGCGGATAGGTGGTACATTTCGCGAAACTTCGGCGCGAGCGAACCGACCAGCCCCCACACCGAAAAGCTGATCGCGAACGCGATGGTCGACAGCAGTAGTGCGCGGTTCGCGTGCTTGTCGCGAAGCATCCCTTCTTCTTCTTCAGGCGCTTCGAAGGAATGAAGCGTCAAGCTCTCAGCCAGGTAAGGATCGTGGAGCGGCATGAGCGCAACGTTGCCGAGGGCTGTCGCGAAGGTCAGAAGAAACAGCGCCGCGAAACCGGCTACCAGAGCCAGATCTACGACACCCACCATCGACGATCCGCCGAGCGCGGGAAAAATTGTCAGGTACAGATCAAGCCAGTGTCCGAACAGAATTACCACGCAGGCTGTGAGCAGCAGCCCGTCGCTTCGTTTCGCTTTGCGAGAGATCAACAGCACAAACGGGATCAGCCAGTTCAAAAGCAGATTGATCAGAAACAGCGCCTTCCATCCCGGCGTCGATGTCTGGCGAAGGTAGAAGACCGTCTCCTCGGGCAGGTTCGCGTAGTAGATCAGCAGGTACTGGCATATCCAAATGTACGCCCAGAATGTCGAGAAGCCGAAGATCATCTTGCCGAGGTTATGCAGGTGATCTTCGTTGATCTGGGCGAGAAATCCTCGCTTGCGGAGCAGGATCACCAGCAACGCGACTGCAGCGATGGAACTCACGAACAGACCGGAGAAACAGTAGAAGGCGAAAATCGTGCTGTAGAATTCAGGCTCGATTGACATCAACCAATCAAAGCTTGCAAGCGAGAAAGTGATCGCAAAGAGAGCGAGAAATATTGCCGAGTACTTCTTGCTCTTGTGGGTGTGTTCGAGCAGGCCGTCGTCGTCCTGGAGCCGCGACTGCCGCCATAGCAAGTAGCCGAACACGCACCAGATCGCCAACACGACTGCCATTCGCGCGAAGAAGAACGGCGTGTTCAGAAACGCCCCCTTCATCCTCATCGCGTCGGTCGTAGGCGCGATGCCGCGCGACCATTCGTAGATCGAGTGCCGGCCGAAGAAGACCAACAGCATTGCTACCGCGCCGACTGGCACATAGGTCATCATCGCTTCGGGGACTCGCCGGAGGGCAGTGCTCCAGCCGGCGTTTGAAACGTGATGGATGCTGACGAAGACCGTCGCCCCAAGCGCGAGCGTCAAAAAGAAAAATGAGTTCAGAAGAAAGCTCGGCCACAGGCGGGCGCTGTTGAATGCCAGTCCCGCGCCAAAGCCCAGCACGCCAACCGCGCCGAGAGCGATCAGCGTCTTTTTCTCCCGATCTGATATGAGCGGCCTGTAGGGCATAATCCAGACTCCCGAGGTAGCACAGGCTTCAGCCTGTGCAGATCACTTTTTCGCATCGCGAGCGGGCACAGGCTGAAGCCTGTGCTACTGCTACTTTCCTTGGAGCTTGCGGATGTGCAGAACTGCCTTCCAGCGATCCTCGAATGACACTAGCGCCGCGTGCGCAGGCATGTCCTTACGCCCCGCCGTGATGACGTGAAACATATTTCCATCCGCTAGCGCCTTCGATTTGTCGGTGTTGTAAGCCGGCGGGTTCGGATACTTCGGAATGAGCGGGCCGTCTCCAGCGCCTGTCGCTCCGTGACACACTGCGCAGTAGTTGTTGAATACCTGCTGCCCGCGCGCCAGGTTCTCCTCTGTCGGTTGAAACGGATTCCTCAGCGCGTTGCCCGCGCGAATTGCTTCCTCGGGAGCTGAGCCGTAATGAAATGGCTGATAGCCTCGGGGTATCGTGCCGGCTACCGGCATCTGCTCGGTCATTCCGTTCGGCAAAACAGGATTGGGGGTTTGAGAGAGATATGCCGGCGAGTATTGCATCTGCGTCGGCCACTCGAGATTCCTTGCCGCATTGTTGCGGTTCATCAGAAGTAGCCCGCCGAGCACGATGACCGGCAACAGGATCACCCCCAACCATGAAACTTTGTTCCTCATATGAAACCTTCACGCAGCATGTATGGGCGGCCCTTTGCGTCTTTGCGGACCTTTGCGTCTTTGCGCGAAACCCTCTAACGCGATGCTAGACATCTGGGAAAGCAGGTTTCGCGCAAAGACGCTAAGATCCGCAAAGACGCAAAGGCCGCCCCATTGTGCGTTACACAAACTGATCTCCCTCGATGACCTTGATCGCGCCGTGCCGGGCGAACAGCTTCATCGCGCGGCTCACATCGAACGACGCGTCGGACTGCTTCAACACGATCACGAAACGGTCATCGGTCACGCGGCTGAACACCAATCGCTTGCTGAACAGCCACAGTCGATTCCGCACCAGCAGCACGCCGATCGCGATCAGACCTGAGAACAACACCGTCAACTCGAAGGTCACCGGGATGAACAGCGGAAACGAGTTGAACGGCTTGCCTCCGACGTTCAACGGCCAGTCATAAGCCGAGGTCCACACCTGCAACCCAAGCCCGAACATCAACCCTATAGCTCCCGCTATCAGCGCGATCCAAGTCAGCCGCGAGCGCTTCAACCCGGCGGCCTGATCCATGCCGTGCACCGGGAACGGCGTGTACACGTCGTGGATCTCAAAGCCCGATGCGCGAGCTTCCAAGACCGCTGAGAACAGCTCTTCCTCGTTTCTGAACACCGCCGCCGTGTACCTGCTGTTCGCCTGCGCTTCATCGTCGCGCATAGTGGAGCACCCCCTTCACTTCGCTCATCGAAATCGCCGGGAAGAGTCTCAAGAAGAGCAGGAACAGCGTGAAGAACAGCCCGAAGCTGCCCAGCAGAATCGTCACCTCGGTCAGCGTCGGAACATACATCGCCCAGCTCGACGGCAGAAAATCGCGATGCAACGAAGTCACGATGATCACGAAGCGCTCGAACCACATCCCGACGTTGACCAGGATCGACAGCGCGAAGATCACCGGAATAGTCGTGCGAACTCGCTTAAACCAAAACAACTGCGGCACGATCGCGTTGCAGGTGACCATCGTCCAATAGGCCCACGCGTACGGCCCGAGCACCCGGTTGAGAATCACAAACATCTCGTTCGGATTGCCGCTGTAGAACCCGATGAAGATCTCGGTCAGATACGCAATCGTCACGATCGAGCCTGTCAGCAAAGTGACCTTGCACATGTTCTCGAGGTGACGCACCGTGATGTATTGCTCGAGGCGCATCAGCTTGCGCACCAGAATCATCAGCGTCATCACCATCGCGAATCCCGAGAACACCGCGCCCGCAACGAAGTAGGGCGGAAAGATCGTCGAGTGCCATCCGGGTATCAGCGACGTCGCGAAGTCGAAGCTCACGATGCTGTGGACCGACAAAACGAGCGGAGTCGCCAATGCTGCGAGCACCAGGTAAACGGTCTCGTATCGGGACCACGTTCGATTCGAGCCGTTCCATCCAAGACTGAAGATGCGATACAGCCCTCGCTTGAACTTCGAGATTGTCCGATCGCGCGCGGTCGCCAGATCAGGGACGAGGCCGAGATACCAAAACACCAACGAGATCGTGAAGTAAGTCGAGATCGCGAAGAAATCCCACACCAGCGGCGAACGGAAGTTCACCCACAAGGACCCGCGCGCATTTGGATAGGGTAGGATCCAGTAGAACAACCAAGGCCTCCCCATGTGAATTACCGGAAACAACCCCGCGCACATCACGGCTATCAGCGTCATCGCTTCAGCCGAGCGATTAACCGACGTGCGCCACTTCTGGTTGAACAGGAACAGAATCGCCGAGATGAACGTCCCCGCGTGCCCGATCCCGATCCAGAATACGAAGTTGGTTATGTCGAACGCCCAGCCGATTGTCTTGTTCAACCCCCAGGTGCCGATTCCCGTCGTTACGGTGTATGTCGTTGCGATCGCGCCCGCGATGAGCAAACAGAACGAAACTGAGAACGCGATCCACCAGCCAACACCGGGCTTGTTGTCGAGCAGTTTGCAGATGTCGGTCGTGACCTCGCTGTAGCTTTTCTCGCCTTCGATCAAAGGCTGACGGAGGTTTGATACGGTGGGATGCTCCATCGACACAATAGCCTCGTGATGATGCCTGATGGCGACAGCCATGGTTATGCTTCCACCTCCTCGCTGTTTCGCACTTTCGCCAGGTAGCTGATCTGGGGCCGCAGGTTCAGCTCTTCGAGAAGAATATAGTCGCGCTCGTCGTGCTTGAGCTTGCCGACGCGGCTATCGACATCAACCAGATCGCCGAAAGTGATGGCGCTAGCCGGACAGCTCTGCTGACACGCGGTCTGAATCTCGCCGTCACGAATGTTGCGGCCTTCATTGCGCGCGTGAATCTTGGCTTCTTCAATTCGCTGCACGCAGAAGGTGCACTTTTCCATAACGCCGCGGCTGCGCACGGTTACGTCGGGATTCAACGCGAGATTCGCGATCGCATCGGTGTGTTGATTCTCAAACCAGTTGAAGCGCCGCACCTTGTACGGGCAGTTGTTCTCACAGTAGCGCGTGCCGACGCAGCGGTTGTAGACCTGCATGTTCAAGCCTTCGCTGCTGTGCACCGTAGCGAGCACCGGGCACACGCTCTCGCACGAAGCGTTATCGCATTGATTGCACGTCACCGGTTGATAAGCGACCGTCGTGTTGTCATCGGGCCCGAGCGTGTAGCGGTCAAGCCTTATCCAATGCATCTCGCGCTGGCGGCGCACTTCGTCTTTGCCGACCACCGGAACGTTGTTCTCAGCCTGGCAGCTCAAGATGCAGGCCGAGCACCCGATGCAGGCGTTCAGGTCAATAACCATCGCCCACTTGTGCTCGCCGTATTGGTAATCTTTCCAGATGCTCTTCGACTCTTCCGGATGTTTTTCGGCCTTGTGTTCTTTCAGGTATTCGTCGAGCGTGAACTCTTTGATAAGCGGCCGCCCGCCGAGCGTCTGATGAAGCTGGGTAGAAGCAAGCTGAACCTTGGCCGCGGTCTTCTCGAGCGTGATTCCCGCCGCCTGGTATTGAAACGTCCCGTTATCGAACCGGACCAGCGGATACGCGTTCACACCGATGCCCGTGCCTGCCTTGCCGGCGCTCGTTCGTCCGTAGCCCACCGCAATGGCGACGCAGTCGTCGTGTTGGCCAGGTTGAATGTGTGCGGGAAGCTCGATAGTAGTTGCCTGGTTCGATATGCGAACGATCGTTCCCTCTTCAAGCTCAAACGTTTCGGCAAGCGTCGGCGAAACGCACGCGTAGTTGTCCCAGGTAATCTTGCTGATCGGATCGGGCAGCTCATGCAGCCACGGATTGTTCGAGTGAGTCCCGTCGCGAAGCCCGATCTTTTCGTAGAGCAAAGCCGCCAGCTTGTTCGCCGCGCGCGATTTCAAC
The DNA here is from genome assembly GCA_964548075.1 of uncultured Clostridia bacterium. Classification (GTDB taxonomy): domain Bacteria; phylum Acidobacteriota; class Blastocatellia; order UBA7656; family UBA7656; genus Onstottus_A. The sequence continues at coordinate 26,689 of CAZJQQ010000011.1, forward strand.
CTCTCAACCGATTCGCTCAGCCGCTCTGCGACGAAAGGCGGTTGCTCCGAAGCCTGCGTTTGCAACACAGCAAAGCCGTCTTGAAGCGAGTGGTCCCAGAACTCATCAAAGGTCGCGTGCGTCTTTTGCTGAGTGAAGAGCTTCTCTTTCCACGACCGACGAAGCACGTCGTAAAACGGACGCCCGTCGCCGGTCCATCTGAGCAGGCTCTCTTGATAGGCTCGCGTCTGAAACAGCGGAGCGATTGTCGGCTGGTTCAAGCTAAAGACACCGCGCACCGGCTCGGCATCGTCCCACGCTTCGAGGAAGTGATGCTGCGGGCAGGCGTAATCGACCAGCCTGGAAGTCTCGTCGAGCGTCGGATTCAATGAGATCTTCAGCGGGACCTTTGCGAGTGCGCGCGTGAACTCTTCGCTGGCGTAATAGTCGTAAGCCGGATTCACTCCGGATATGATCAGCGCGCCGATCTCGCCCGCGTTCATTTCGCGCGCCAGCTCGACCATCTCCCGATCGGCGCCTTGCTTCTGCTCGCTGGGCGCACTCAGATCGAGCGTCTTACCATAATTGCCCAGCGCTTGGTTGATTGCATTGACCACGCATTGGACATCGAGATCGTTTGAGCCGCTGATCACCAGAGACTGGCCGTAAAGCTCAAGGAGTTCGGTCGCAGTTTGCTGAACCGCTTGGTGCACGCGCGGGCTGATGCGCGAGTCATCGATCAACCCAAACGCAGCGGTTTCTTTCGAAGGGATAAGCTTCGCCAGCAGCAGCAACGCGTCGATCTCTTCGAAAGGCGAAACCTTCACGCGGGTGTCGGCGTTGCTGCCGGTCAACGACATCAATGATTCGAACTGAACGTGGCGCAACATCTCGCTGCGTCCTTCGCGGAGATCGCGCGCGGTCGAGTACCGGCTTGTGAACTGAGTAGGCGCGATCCACGTTCCGAGGAAATCAGCGCCAAAGCTCACGACAAGTTTTGCATTGTGGAACCGATATTGCGGGATCGCCGGCGTCTTGTGAGTTCGCGCGTGAGCTTCGCGTATTGCCGCGGTGGAGACCGCTTCGTAGACGATGTGTTTTCCATCCTTGAATTGACTCAGGAACTTTGCGATTGCTTCTCGCGAAGTTGGACTAGTGATCGTGTCGGTGAGCACTCGAACTTTTTCGCCGGTCTTCCGTGTCGCGGCGAGGATGTCGATGATCTGACGATCAACCTCCGCCCACGTAGCCGGCTTCGACCCGATCAGCGGCTCTCTTAAGCGCTCGGAATCGTAAAGGCCGAAAACCATTCCGTGAGCGACGGCGCACAAACCGCCGCCGCTTAGCGGATGTTCGGGATTGCCTTCGATCTTGATCGGCCGGCCATCGCGAACTTTGACCAAAACTCCGCAACCGGCGCTGCAGCCGCCGCACGTTGAAGCAAACCAACTCGCAATGCCGGGAGTGAACTCGACTGGTTGTTTCAGGTACGGAATGATCTTCTGTTCGGGCGCGCGGCAACTGGTGAATGCGAGCGCCGCAGCCGAGAACCCAATCATTTCGATGAAGGTTCGCCTTGATACTCCCGCGCGCGGCATCCGCGCAGACTCAATGTTGACGAGCTGCGGCGCGTCGTCCGCGTCTCGTTGCTGAAATATCTTCCAAAGCTTTTCACTCATAAGAACTTCACCACAAAGTCACAAAGCCACGA
>CAZJQQ010000011.1:28478-178253 GCA_964548075.1 uncultured Clostridia bacterium
ATCGATCCGATCTCATCTGCCCTTCCTTTGTGTCTTCGTGCCTTTGTGTTTAACCGGAAAATCTTCCAAAGCTTTTCACTCATAAGAACTTCACCACAAAGTCACAAAGCCACGAAGGGAATGAACAAGGATCACTCTCTTATCGATCCGATCTCATCTGCCCTTCCTTTGTGTCTTCGTGCCTTTGTGTTTAACCTCTTCTCAATGATGGCAAACCGAACAATCGGTCGAAGCCATCAACCTCTTCGGTGTAGCCTCCTTCGAAATAATTGGCTTGCCGTTTTCGTCCAACGTCACCTCGCGATGCGTGCGGTGACACGTCACGCACATTCCCATCGAAAGCGTCTCGAACTGCGAGACTCGCTCCATGGTTTCGATTGCACCGTGGCATTGCTGGCACTTGATGCCGGCCGAAACGTGTCGGCTGTGATCGAACCGCGCGTGATCCGGCAGACTGTGCACTCTCACCCACTCGATCGGTTTGTTGTCCGCGAGCGCCTGCGTGATCTTCTGAATCTCGGGCGAGTCCTTCTTGATTTGCGAGTGGCAATTCATACACGTCGAAGCGGCCGGGATGCCTGCAACCTTGGATTTCTCGGCTGCCGAGTGACAGTACAAACACTGGATCTGGTTATCGCCCGCGTGGACCTTGTGCGAAAAAGCAATCGGTTGTGCCGGCTCGTAGCCTTGCTGATTGCCGAGCCAACTGAACGTCGCGCCCTGCAACAGCACGATCGCGCCGGCGATGGTCACGAGCAGGGAGATTGTCTTTGCCGTCCTCAGGCTCATCCTCTTACCTCGTGAAAGCCGGACCGCTCTTGGCTGGCCTTTCGCTCGCCGGCACTATCACCTCGGCAGGGGCAGGTCTCGGTCGCGGAGCCTGGCCACGAATGCGTTTGCGGTTCCAGTTCCAAATCACAAGCTGATAAGGCCGCCAAAGATAATGAATCGGCACGACGAGCATGTGGACCAATCGCGAGAAACCAAACACCGCCACCAGCACCCACGCGTTCAAGATGTGCAACTTCACCATCAGCGGAAGCGGCGCGATCATCGCGACATCAGGTTGAAGCGTGAACAGCGACCGCAGATACGGAACGGCTGAGGTCGCGTACCACGCCGAACCCCAGCGGTAGAAGATCGCGGTGTACACGCCGAGCACGACTTGAATCAAAAGAAGAAGCAGCACGACCACATCCATCAGCGAAGTCACCGCGCGAACGCGAGCCGAGATGTGCCGGCGCACGATCAGGTTCACGATGCCGACCAGACACATCAGACCGAACAGGAGCGCGGTGCTTTCGAGAATGTACAGCCTCAGCGGAACGCTGTTGAACAACATCACGCTGTTGGGAAACAGAAAGCCAATCAGGTGGCCGGCCAACACCCCGAGGATGCCGATATGCCACGGCACTGAGCCGTAGAACAGCTCGCCGCCTTCGAGGAACTGCGATGACAGGCTCGAGTAAGTGAAGCCCTTCTTGAAATACCGCTGCGCCGTGACGACGACCGCGAGAATGATCACGGTGTAGGGAAAGATGACAAAAAGTAGATTGTCCAGATTCAGCATATTCGCTCCCACAGTTCGTAGTTCTGCCTTCAGGCGGAAGTTCGTACCTCGCGGGGAAGTTGCAATACGAACTTCCGCCTGAAGGCCGAACTACGAACTTTTTCAAACCTCACCGAGCCGGCGCCTTCGACGAAAGGCGATAGAGCTCGGGCACGTCGCCCGCATCTCCACGCGAAGCACTCTCTGCGTCTGGCACTTCGTTCTTTAGCGTATTGCTGATGACCTCGATCAGATCCCGATACGGATTCTCGGTTTGGCTGAGGGCTTCAAGCATCTTGCCCAGCGCCGGAATCAGAAGCTCACCGATCAGCGCCTGTCGCAGTTCTTCATCCTCGAGCTTCGCGAGCAACCGGAGCAGCACGGGCAAGTAGTCGGGCAACTGATTCGCCTGGCCCAGTTCGTACGGCGCTTCCGTCTCACGAAGCTTTGCCAACAACTCGCCGCGTTTGTAGTTCTCGCCGAACAGGTGATAACCGATATCGAGCGTGCAGACCGGATTCAGATCGAACGTCTGCGTATACAGTTCCTGTAGCTTCTCGATCGAGAGCTCCTTGACGTTGCGGCGGAATCTGATGAACTGCACCGCGACTTCGGGCTCCTGAATGGTCAACCATTGTTTGCAACGCTCGAGACGCGTGTTCCAATCTTGGCCAGGGTACTCAAGCGAGCTCGCGAGAATTTCGTAGAGATGATTCATAGTGCTCCAAAGATCGAGCTCATGCGCCCCTCACAGGTAACTCGCGAAAGCCCAAGCCGACCTCGCCCTTCTCTGCCCACGTATCGTCGTTAAGCATCTGCATGGCTTCTTCGCGATGCGAAGGCGGTATCACGTACCGCTCGTCCATAGTGGGCAGCGAAGTCAGCCGGTATATTTGCTCCGCCTCTTCTTCGGACGTGTTCACTTGCTCGAGGGCGCGCTTCACCGTCGCGTGGTCCATATCGCCTACCGTCTCCATTCGCTTGAAGAGCCGAATTGCGTATTGCTTCTTCAACGCGTAGCGCACGAGGTCGACGTTGCCGCCAGAGAACAGCTTCGCCATGTACTCCATCGGGAGCCGCGCCTTCTCGATCGGGCTGAACAGCTCTTTGTTTGAAGCGTCGTAGAGTCCGTCTTCACTTTTGGCCATCACCGGCAGCAGGGGAGGGACGTAGAACAGCATCGGCAGCGTGCGAAACTCGGCGTGCAGCGGCAACGCGAGGTTCCACTCCTTGACGTACCGGTAGACCGGCGAGCGCTGGGCGGCTTCAATTGCGCCCTCGTCGATGCCGTTCTTCATCGCCTCGGCAATCACTTCGCGATCGAATGGATCGAGTATCAAATCGCGCTGAGCGTCGACCAGCTTGTCATCGGCCACCTTCATCGCGTCGAGCAAACGATCGGCGTCATACAAAAGCGCGCCCAGATAACGAATCCGTCCAACACACGAGTGGAAACACGCAGGCGCCTGGCCGGTCTCGAGCCGTGGGAAGCACAAGATGCACTTTTCCGATTTGCCGGTTGCCCAGTTGTAGAAGGTCTTCTTGTACGGACAGGCGGTCACGCACATGCGCCAACCTCGGCAGACCTCCTGGTTGATCAGCACGATGCCGTCTTCACCGCGCTTGTAGATCGCGCCCGAAGGACACGCCGCGACGCAAGCCGCGTTCAGGCAGTGATTGCAGATGCGTGGAAGATAGAAGAAAACCAGCCGTTCGATTTCGAACAGCTCGGCGCGTTGTTCCTCGGTGAGCGCTTCAAGATTTGGATCGTTGGCGGCGTAAATAGGCGAGCCGCCGAGATCATCGTCCCAGTTCGGTCCGGCTTCGACGTTCATGTACTTACCGGTGACCATCGAGATCGTGCGAGCGGTCGGCTGATCGGCGCCTTCGGGCGCATTGAACAGGTCTTCGTATTTGTAGGTCCACGGCTCGTAGTAATCGTCGAGCTTGGGCAGGTACGGGTTATGGAAGATGTTCAGCACTCGCAGAACACGTCCACCCATCTTGAGATCGGGCTGCCCGTTCTTTTGTTCCCACCCGCCTTTGTATTTGTTCTGGTCTTCCCAAGCGGTCGGGTAGCCGGTGCCGGGTTTGGTTTCCACGTTGTTCCACCACATGTACTCGGCGCCTTTGCGATCGGTCCAAACGTTCTTGCAAGCGACCGAGCACGTGTGGCATCCGATGCACTTGTCCAGGTGAAACACCATTGAAATCTGTAAGCGAACGTCCATGGTTTTGTCCTTAGGTTTCTGGTTTCTGGTTTCTAGTTTATGGTTGGTAACGAGGCCGCTCGAAAGCCGAACCAGAAACCACAAACCAGAAACCAGAAACCATCTCTTTCACCAACTCACCTTCTCAAGTTTCCTCACCAGCACAAACGTGTCGCGGTTCACGCCGGTCGGGCCCCAGTAGTTGAAGTGATAAGTGAATTGCCCGTAGCCTCCGACCATCAGGTTCGGCTTCAACCGGATTCGCGTAAGGCTATTGTGTCCGCCCGCGCGGCGATTGCCGCGCATCGGCGACTTCGGCACCGACAGCGTCCTTTCGGGCGAGTGGTATTGAATGCACACGCCTTTCGGAATTCGGGCGCTCACGACGGCTCGCGTGCAGACGACGCCGTTGTCGTTGTAGACCTCGACCCAGTCGTTGTCCCTGATGTCTATGTCAGCGGCGTCCTCGTCGTTCATCCACACCGGCTCACAGCCTCGCGACAACGTCATCATGCGATGGTTGTCCGAAAACGTAGAGTGAATGTGCCATTTGCCGTGAGGCGTCAGGTAGTTCAGCGCCTTCGTCTTGCCTTCTTTTGTGCTCTTCTTCAGATCGCCATACGCAGCCGGCTTCGGAGATGGCTTGTAAGTCGGCAGGTTCTCGCCGAACGCGATATAGCCTTCGTGGTCTAGATAGAACTGTTGGCGTCCAGTCAGCGTCCTCCACGGCACCAGCCGCTCGTAGTTGTAAGTGAAAGCCGAATACGCTCGCCCATCGTGCATGAGGCCGGACCACATCGGGCTGTTCAACAACCGACGCGGTTGCGCCTGCAAGTCACGGTAGGTCGCCCGCGCATGACGGCTCTTCTCCGCAAGATCGGCGAGCGGGCGGCCGACTTTCTTCTCGACGAACTGATAAGCGCGATAAGCAAGCTCGCCGTTCGTCTCGGGCGCGAAATGAAGAATCATGTTCGCCGCGTCTTCGGCTCGCTTGAGCGAAGGATACTTGTTGCCGTTCCACTGTTCGATCGTGTGCTGTTGAGACTCGACTACTTCGTCGTAGAAGTCTTCGATCGCGTACTTCACACCGTGCGCGCCCATGCCGTTCTTTCTCGCCAGCGGGCCGAGCGAGATGAACTGGTTGTAGAGGTTCACGTAGTCGCGTTCGACCAGCGTGAAGTGGCCCATCGTCTTTCCGGGTATCGGCTCGCACTCGCCCTTGCCCCAGTCTTTGATCTCGGGCTGCGAGATCTCGTCGGGGGTGTCATGCGCGAGCGGCGACGCGACCAGATCTCTGATCGGAGCCGGCAGATGTTTTGCCGACATCTCGCTGACGCGCTTTGCGAGGCCGCGGAAGATGTCCCAGTCGCTCTTGGATTCCCAGCACGGCGGCACGGCTTCCGACAGCGGATGAATAAACGAGTGCATGTCCGTCGAGTTCAGATCAGCCTTCTCGTACCAGGTCGCGGCGGGCAGGACGATGTCCGAGTAAAGCGCGGACGTGTCCATTCGGAAATTCAGATCGACGACCAGGTCCATCTTTCCCTGCGGGGCTTCGGACTTCATCTCGACATCCTTCACCGTTCCTTCGGCGCACTCGTCGGCGATGTCGTTGTGATGAGTGCCAAGATAGTGCTTAAGGAAGAACTCGTGGCCCTTTGCGCTGGCCATCAACGCGTTGCCGCGCCAGATGAACCACACACGAGGCCAGTTCGCTTTCGAGCTTGGCTTCTCGACCGAGAGCGGAAGCTTCTTCTCCTTAATCTGGCGAACTACGTGGTCGATGATCTCCTGATCGGTCTTTGCGCCTGATTTGACCGCCTCTTGAACGACGAGCGGATTCGGCTTGTTGAACTGCGGATAAAAAGGCAGCCAGCCGCAGCGCACCGCTTTGGCTTGCATATCGATTGTGTGTCCGCTTGCGAAGCCGCCGTCGCCGTTCCGCGGGACGGTGTGATAGTCGGTGAACTCGCCTTCGTAGCGCCACTGTTCGCTGTGAACGTAGTGCCACGACGGCGCGTTCTGCAAGCGCACCGCGTTAACCCAGTCGCGCGCGAATGCAATGTTGCTCCACGCGGCGACCGGCGCGAGCTTCTCCTGACCAACGTAGTGATTTAATCCTCCTCCATTTTTTCCCACGCATCCGCACAGCATCAGCGCTGTGATCGCCGAGCGGTAAATCAGATTGTTGTGATACCAGTGATTGACTCCCGCGCCGATGATCACCGAGCACTTGCCTTCGGTCTTAGCGGCGGTCGAAGCCCACTCGCGCGCGAACTTGATGACGGTCTCTTTTGAAACGCCGGTCCACTGCTCCTGCCAGCCAGGGGTGTATGAGAGACGCGTGTCGGCGTAGTCTTCGGGATAGTCGCCGGCGAGTCCTCGGCTCACACCGAACTGCGCCATCAACAGGTCGTAGACCGTGGTGACCAGGACCTTGCCCTCTTCCGTCTCGATCCACTTGGCGGGGACTGATCGCCGGAAGGTTTCATCCGCTCCGAACTCGAGGAACGAGACTTCGACGACGACGTCAGGGTTATCGATGAAGGTCAACTGCGGATCGATATCAGAGCCGTCGGATGGATCTTTGAACTCGAGGTTCCATTTGCCCTGGGTCTGACCCCAGCGATGGCCGACAGAGCCGCCGGGCATTCGAGCTTGATTAGAAATCGAATCATAGACGAGGAATTTCCAATCGCCGTTCTCTTCGTCTTTGTACTTCGCAAGCTTGTTCGCGCGCAGCAGACGGCCCGGCGTGTATGAGTTCGTAGTTCGGCCTTCAGGCGGATAGTCTGTAGTCTCAGGTTTAGGCGATGGGTTCTGGTCACCGGCGTACGAACTTCCGCCTGAAGGCCGAACTACAAACTTCTCCAGCTTCACTAGAAACGGTGAATCGCTGTACCGCTTGACGTAGTCAAGGAAGTAAGGCGTCTTCTTCTCGGCGTGAAACTCTTTGAGGATGACGTGATTCACCGCCATCCAGAACGGCCCGTCCTGCCCTGCGTGAAGCGGAATCCACTGGTCGGCGTACTTCGACACCTGGCTGAAGTCCGGCGCCAGAACCACCATCTTCGTGCCATTATGACGCGACTCGGCGGCGAAGTGGCAATCGGGCGTGCGGGTCATGTTCAAGTTCGATCCCATCACCGCGAGAAACTTCGAGTTGTACCAATCGGCGCTTTCGGCGACGTCGGTCTGCTCGCCCCAGATCTCGGGCGACGCGGGAGGAAGATCACAGTACCAGTCGTAGAAGCTCAGATTCACTCCGCCGAGCAGTTGAAGAAACCGCGCCCCCGCTGCGTAGCTCAGGAAGGACATCGCAGGAATCGGAGAGAAGCCTACGATTCGATCCGAACCGTGCTTCTTTATCGTGTGAATGACCGAAGCTGCGATGATTTCCTGGAGCTCTTCCCAACTGCCTCGGCGGAACCCACCTTTTCCGCGGGCACGTTGATAGCGGGCGCGCGACTCGTCGTCGGTTACGATGGACCCCCATGCGTCGACCGGATCGTCGAATTCTTCCTTGGCCTTGCGCCACAGATCGAGCAGCGCGCCTCGAATGTACGGGTACTTAACGCGAATCGGGCTGTAGAGGTACCACGAATACGAAATGCCTCGCTGACAGCCGCGCGGTTCGTATGGAGGCAGGCCGTCTTCCAGCAGCGGATAGTCGAGCGCTTGCATCTCCCAGGTCACGATGCCCTGCTTGACGTAGATGTCCCAACTGCATCCGCCGGTGCAGTTGACGCCGTGAGTGCTGCGGATCACTTTGTCGTGCTGCCAGCGGTTGCGATAGAACTCTTCCCAGGAGCGGGTCTCGGGGCTGATTATGTCTTTGATCCAGTTCACTGTTTCCTCCGGAAAAAACGGTTCCGGGTTCCGGGTTCTTGGTTCAGGGTTCTGAACCCGGAACTCTGAACCCTGAACTCTGAACCTTTATCTCTTGTGCCTCTTGTGACTTTTTGCGGCCGCGCTCACTATTGGCTCGCGCACGCCCTGAAGCCGATTCCGCCAGATCAAGCTGAACGACCACACCGACAGCAACGCCAGAACGAAACCAACCACCACGAACCACGGATCGAGCCGGACGATTCCCGCCGGGTTCATCTGCGCTGCAGGTTGAGTCAGCTTGGCGTTCTGAAAGTAGGCGAACAGTTGGACAATCTCTTCGTCGGCGAGCGGGCGTGTTCCGAAGACGCTCTTCATCGTCGGGAAGTTGGGATTCTGTAAAATCCCGATCAGCTCAGGGTCTTTGTACTTGGTATTGACTGCGGTCAGGTCAGGGCCAAGCGTTCCACCGCCAAGGCGGCCGACGCTATTTACGTTGTGACACGAGATGCAAGCATAGCCCTGACCTTGCAGTGGTACGCCTCCCGTAAACAGTTGGAGTCCGGCATCGATGTCGGATGGAACGATCGGCCTGGCCAATTTCGCGCCCGCGGGCACGAAGGTTTCGTTCTTCTTCGAGAGATCATCAATCAACGCCAGGATCGCGTCGATCTGGTCCGGAGTCGTCGCTTGATCGGGCATGACTTCGGGAGCGTACTTCTTAAACAGCTCGGCCGCCGCAGGATCGCCGTTGCGATTCACACTTGCGGGCGAGGCGATGTACTGGTGCAGCCATTCGCGAGTCCGCCGAGTTGTGACGGCCTTGAGGTCTGGGCCCTTCTTGTCTCCGCCGCCGATGTTGTGGCAGCTATAACAGCTCTTCTCGAACAATGTTGCTGCCGGCGACGGTGCTTGCGTTTGCGCCGATACGACGGCGAGCGATGCGACAACGAATGTGGCTAGCACAACCAGTTTGAATCTAGTCTTCGCGTCTGACATAAGTCCGCTCCGATTCTGTCTCACGTCGCTATGTGTCCGAAACGCCAGCCCTGCTGATGAGTTGAAACAGAGGCGGCGACTTCGGAGATCGTCTTGGTTTGCAACAGCCCAACCAACCCGCTTCGCACCTTCTGCCAATCTTCGTGAAGCGCGCACGATGACTCAGGATCACATGGGCCGCACCCCAATATGCACGCATCCACATAAGGGTCCGGTTCCAACACTCGAAACACTTCCCACAACGTTATGGTCTGAGGCGGCCGCGCCAATTCATATCCCCCGTGAATGCCCTTGACCGAATGCAACAGCCGATGGCGGCGAAGCTCACCAAGCACCTTGCGTAAATAGACGGGCGGAATGCGCTCGTGCTCGGCGATCTCTTGAAGGCCGCACAACCCGCTATCAGAATGCTTGGCCAGATAGGCCAGCGCTCGGATCCCATAACCTGTAGCCTTCGAGACGATCATCTAAATCTGAGTTTCCAGCGTGTTTCCAGCAGTTTTTACAAGCGTACTTCTTTGTCCGCTATGATCACTATTTGGGCTTTTCAGGACAATAATCAGGGCTAATCATTTTTTTGATTAGGTTGTAAGCGAGGGTGGCTGGTGGGCGTGTTCGGGACGCAACCCGGCATAATAAGTTGCTAAGAGTCGTGTGTCCCAAGATTTCAAACCCGAGATCCCGCGAGATTTGAAATCGTCCCAGCTTTTTGGGGAGCGCGCCTCAAGGGAGTAACAGAATTCAACGGATGCGACCGGCAGCCTGAGCGGGTCGGAGTACGGAGATGGCAGCGGGCCCGGCCAGCGAACCTGGTTTGTTCAAAGCTTCCAAGCTGCTTGTGTCGCGCTTGAACTGAAGTACATTGAACTGACTCGCGTCGCTTCCTTTGGTTCCGAAGCGGACAAATCCCCCTCCACCGAAATCGTTTATACGCACAGCACAGTGCTGACTAGTGCTGACGGCGAGGATGCGATTCGCGGAATCAACCTTGAAGTCGACAACCGGAACCTGCATATCGACTTTTTGAGGCGGCCCGCCAAGCTTGTTCTCCCGAGTGAGAAGTTGAGAGCCGGGATTCAGATAATAGAGAATCCCGGAGTCGTCCAGGGTGAGAGCCGATGCGCGCTCGCGCACATAATCATTCCAGCCGCTTCCGTTCATATCTGCCAGGAAGACAATCTTGCCGCTGTTTGCGGCGACGAACATCGGGAATCTGCGGCTGGAGCGACTTCGGCAGCAAGTCCGATGGCTGCGGCTGCGCCCGGTCTCACCATACCGGAAGTTGTCGCGGGCTTAACGCCTGATACGCAGCAATCGCTCTTTGACGCAGCCGGCACGCCCGACTTAAGCCAACACATGGCGCGCGGCCCTTGACCTCCGGGTTTGACATAAGTGAAGGCCTTGCATTTCGGATCATCAGCGCAAGCCTGTTGGCACACCTCGGGCTGGGGATCAGTGAGCTCTAGCGACTTGTAGTCTTGACCCGGCCGGTTCGTATCAGGTTCCAGCATTGGAGGGCGAACCGCCTCCGCGCGACTGCGGGCGGCGGCGTCCGCCCCGACGCGAGGGATGACCGCTTCGATGGTGGGAGCGGACGGGTTGACTGTCATCTTAGTATAAGGCTTCGAGTCGGTCACAACGAGTGAACCCTCGGCGGTGTAGACATAGAACTGTGGTTACGCCGCGCAAGCGCGGGACCCCGGTGCGTCGAATTTTTTCTCATCGGCTCGGCGCCGAGATGAGCGCTTGCCGGCATCCTGCCTCGCACTCGGCGATCGCGGAAGCGTTCGCGCCGTACGCTCGCTTACAGGCGCCGAAGCAGTCTTGAATGTTCCGGGTTCCAAGGTGTTCGAAGCAAAAGCAGCGGCCGCCCGGGCCGCTCACACAGCGGCCTCAGCAGGTCGCAAGGCAGTCGTCACAGTCGCTGCTATACCGCGCGACGAGCACGTCTCCCACCTTCGGAAGACTGGTCCACTCGACCGCCTTGCGTCCCGCCGGACAGGTCCCCGTCCTCGGATTTGAGAAGTTGAGCGTGATCTTCTCACCGTCCTTACCCTGCATTGTGACAGCCTTAGTCCTCTCGTCGACCTGCGTCACCTTTCCGATAAAGAGTTTGGGACTGGCCTTGTCTACCGCCTTCCTCTCCTGAGCTCCGCTCGGGCCAGAGGATGCGGACAAAGCCACAAGGGCCAGCATCAAGATGAATCGCTTCTTCATGGAATCGCCTCCTTTCCTGGTCATTACCGGACAGGCCCGGCGTTACGACATGGTTATTTCAATCTTCAAGAAGAGCGAGCCGAACTTGTTCTTTGAGTCATCAATCTGGCATTCGCCTCGAAAACACGACCGACATCGCTCGGATCGTAGAGAGTTCCACGCGCGTGCGCTAATCATTGCCTTTCTGCGGTGTCTGAACAATAATCAGACCGCATCATTTCAATGATCAGGTCGTGCGCATGCGTATTCGCGAAATCAAAGATTTGGTTGACAGCACTTCGGACTCTTCGTTCGCCGTAGACGGGGCCGGCCACATAGTCGCCTGGAACCGCGCCGCTGAAGCGATGTTCGGGCTTTCCGCCGCTGGCGCGATCGGCAAGATGTGCGGCGAGATCTTAAAAGGGATGGACGAGTGCGGACCCGTGTGCTCTGCCGACTGCAGCGTTCAACAAGCAGTCCGAAAGCACCATCCAGTCAGCAACTTTGATCTGCACGTTGAGACGGCGAATGGCAGGCAATGGTGCAATGTCTCAGTGCTCATCGCCGACGAGGCCAACTCGACGCTACCTTTCTCAATACACATCGTTCGTCAAATCGATATTCGCAAGCGGCTCGAGTTGCTCGTGCGCGACTTCGTAGTGACGGGCACGGGGCTCGCCCCGGAGCAAGCTGCGACTTTGATCTCTTCAACACGCGCGCCCGCTCGCGAAACGGAACTCTCTGATCGCGAAGTCAGCGTGCTGAGACTCCTGGCTAAGGGCGTTACAACAACGGCCGTAGCTGAGCAGCTTCACATAAGCCGAACCACAGTCAACAATCACATTCAACACATCCTGCGAAAGCTGGACGTCCACACTCGCCTCGAGGCAATTCGCCGCGCTGAACACGCCGGGCTGATATAAGTCGAAAGTGAGGAATGTAGCGTAGACGGTCGAGGCTGCGCGAAATGGGTCTCATCGAGGGCGTGAGGATCTCGCGCATACCCACACGCGCCAGCGGGGGCCCAGCGGCGGTTTCTCATCAGGAGAGTAATGCCGGTCTGCAAGACAAGCGAAAGGCTACCATTCCGGTAGCCTTACGTGCTGCGTTATGAAGTGAGCCGTGCAGGACTCGAACCTGCGACCCGCTGGTTAAAAGCTGCGAGCGGGTGAAAGGCTCACGAACATCGAGCGACAAGGATACACAGATTCTTAAGGAATTCGCAAGAAAGCGGTCTGTGGTTGTCAGACGTTGTTACCTCATGTTCGCAATCACCTGTAGACGAAACTGTAGACGAAAAACTCGTGTTTTGTTTCGTGCTACGATGCGCTCGGAGGTAAGAAATGGCAAAGCGATATGTCGTTCGAGATGGCAGGATCTACGCTCGCGTCACCTATCTTGATTCCACCGGCAAGGAACGCCAGCTATGGAGGCGCGCCCAATCTAAGAGCGAGGCGAAGGAGTTGGCCAGGGACCTCGCACAAAATATAAGAAAATTTGGCACCGAAGCCTTAGAGCATCAGTTGACCCTCAGCGAGTATCTCGACAAGTGGCTCAAGAGCCTTCGACTGAGCAAGCGAACTCACACCGCCTATGAAACCGTGCTTCGGCTGTACGTCCGCCCGTTGCTTGGCGGGAAGAAAGTCACAGGCATCCGGCCTCTCGACGTGCAGGATGTGATTGATGATTTGAATCAGCGTGGTCTTTCTCCCAAGACGGTAAGGGAAGCGCATATGGTCCTTTCCCGATCACTAAAGCAGGCGGTCCGATGGAGGCTTATCACTTTCAACCCGGCTCAGGATGCGGCTCAGAGGTCGGAGGCTAGAGATCGCGGCAAGCAACCTGAGTCCAGACCTCATGCCGAACCTCTGAGCAGGGCAGCTTCCGAGAAAGAAACCAGTCGGCTGCTGGCCAGGATGGAGGTCGCCCGAGAGCAACTTGCTCACCTCATTCGCACCGATGCACCCGACGCTCAAATCAAATCCTGTGCACGGATTGCCCAGGACCTGTCTGCTGTTTTTCAGAAGACTCTTGCCGCACGGGAAGAAATTGGGCGAGAGAAGCTGCCGCAAGTGGTTTACACAACGGAGGAGTGGAAACAGCTCAAGGAGTACCGTGAATCGAGCGGTGTGCCTGTCAAAGATGATCACGCGGCTGCGCGGCTTCAGGCTACTTGTGTCTTAGCCGGCGCGGAGATGAAGAACGGTCACGAGAAAGCCGACGCGTTTCAGGCCTCGTATCACCTCTGGAAGTTTGACGTTGAGGGGTGGGATCGGCGGCTATCGCTTGTGGACGTGGAGCAGGCAATCAAGGCTAAAGCCGAGGAGAGACTCAAGCTCTACAACTTCCTAAGACCGAGCAAGAGAGACGAGATACAAGGTCAGATTGACTATCTGCGGGAGGTCAAGAAGGACGTACAGAAACAGTTATCGGTCAAAGAACTCAGCATCGACAAGAGTGTTGGCGCGGCCGAGGTTAGATATCAGATCGCGAGTAAACAGGTCGAGCAGACGCAAAAGGCACGAGCGTTGGAAGGGAGAGAAATGCCCACTCCCGCTCACACGAAGGACGAGCTTGGCAGAATGAACGAGATCGCCAATCGCGATAAGAACGGTGGCCTCTTGCTCTATGTCTGGGACCAGGTTAAAGACAGAGTTCTTGCCAAGTCAGGCCCTGAAGATTTGGCCCGAGTGAAGGGTTGCGCTGTCATGGCCAAACTGGACATGGTACGGGAAAAGGAGCGACTGGAGTATGCGGTTTGCTTCGGCGAGTTCAGGCAGCTTCCGCGCAAAGATGCGCAAGGATTTCTTTACACCCAACGCCTCAGAGATGTCTCTCCGCGAAGCGCACTCGAGACAATAATCAGGCATTTCACCGATAGTCTGGAGCAGAGGAAGGAGCGAAGGGACCTCGTTGATATTCTCAGGAAACAGGTAACGAGGGCTCAAGAGCAGGCAATAAATGCTAGAGAGTACAGCGCGGCGGCGGATAAGATACTAGGCGCCCACTGCCGCGCTGCCCGAGCATCGTTCACCCACGCGATGCCAATGTTGAACCAGCAGCAGATCGCTGAGGTGAGAGAGTTTACTGGGAAGCTGCCGCCTCTCAATCAATCAAGGATGGAATTGAACGAGTGGGCGCGGCAAGCTGAACAGCTACTCCACGCAAGAGAAGCCGCCGAAGCGGCTCGGCAAGCCGAGCAGGCCCGCAGTCAAGACACTCTGAATCGCTCCATCGAACAATCATCTTCACAAGAAAGAACAAGGATCGATCGGTCTGATCGCGACAGCTACTCACGCGGTAGGTGAGATCGAGTCGAAGAAGGGAATTGCTGATCGATCGCCGATTTGCTGAGGAAGCCGCACCCGGATTGGCGCTCGGGTTCCGTGGTCATCACGATGTCCGGGCCCGGATGAGATGGGATGATCTATCCAGACAGATCCGAGGAGCCGCAACCGAAGAAAGCCCGGCCTGGATTAAAGTCACCACGATTGCTTACATCAACCGATCAGTGTCTTTAGACTGATTGTCGCGGAGCCCTTACTTGCGACAACTGATTGATCTGCAAGCCCCGTACGACCAACACAAAAAGGAGAAGCTCGCTTCGACCCAATGGTTGAGTCGGAGGCACGAACGGGCACGCCCGCCCCGCCCGAATTCCAGAGCTACATTTCGGCTGGAGGCTCCGCCAGCCCATGTCTGTAGGCGTATATCATCAACTCGAAGCGGTCAGATACGAGGAGCTTGCCGAATACGGATGTCAGATGGTGTCGGACAGTTACGTCGCTGATGAACAAGCGCTCGGCTATCTGCTTGTTCCTTAGTCCCATCGCGACAAGCGTAATGACCTCGCGCTCTCTCTTGGTGAGCGTGGCGATGCCTTCCGCCTCGGGTGATCCTGGATTTCTATGATTTCCGCGTGACATTTCTGTAAGCACACTCGCTATTGTAAACCTATCCAGCCACGCTTCTCCAGCGTGTACTTTTTGGATTGCCGTTATCAAAACGTCCGGGGCTTTGTCCTTGAACACTATTCCAGTGGCCCCGAGTCGAACGGCGCGTTGACCTAGTTCGTGATCTTGTCCGTCCATAAGGACCAGGACCCTAGACGCCTTGGTCGCTTCAAACAACGAAGACAGACACTCCAGATGCGCTCCGTCGTGGTTATCCAGATCGACAAGGACTATGTCGGGCTGTTCATGCGAGGCCATACGAACAGCTTCCGCCGCGCTGGCTGTCTCGCCTATTACCGTCATGTCGGGTCCGCTCTCCACTAGGAGGCGCAGACCCGCGCGACCAATCGCGTGAGATCCCAGTAACAGGAGTCTAATCGTCTGACTGATTGGTGAGGGCATCAGCCTCATATTTTCCAATTCCCTTGAGTGTAAGCTGCTGGTGCCTCGGGGCCCGGGCCATCTCCATGCGGGTCAGAACAATGAGATTCCAGTATGATCGCTACGACCGCTATTCTTAATCGGTTGCCATTCTATGCATTTCCGCGTTCCAAGTCAAATAGAATTGACGCATGATATCTGACCTTTGAGATGTCGCATTTTGGAGTTGAGATTTGTCGACGGGTGGTTGTATACTGACGATACCTTGCACAGAGAAGTCCTGGGTTCGCTGGATGAGTATTCCGCTCTTACCACAGGAGGTCTTGAGGTGCGACAAAACGCTGATCCTACCGCTGACCTGGATGAATTCACCGCCATCAAGCAGATCGATAAGATGGAAATCGAGCTTGTTGATTCCTGGCTGCGCCAAATTGACGAATCGCCAGAGAGAACAAGCGATCGGCAGAATCTTCTAGAACTACGTAATCTCTGTCAACTTAGGCATAGGCTCCTGAACAACGTGGAATCTGAATACCTCGTGACGACTGGCGCTGCTTAAGGAACATACGACGATCGAATCGCAAATTGCGTATGTCATAGAGCCAGTTGCGTTACGAAAGCCGCGTTGCAATCGGGTGTGTCCTATTAATAGGACACCACCTGCAATCGAGCCTTGTGGGTATCGCCTGGTCTGACAAACATCTCGAATGACTCGTTCGGGGGTCCCAATGCCACTATTTTGGTGGCAGCCTACCGAATAAGGCGGCGGACCCAAAACTGGGTCGCGGCAAGAAGTGGAACGGCGCGATTGAGTTGGTCTTTAGGGAGGAAGCTGGCCATGATCTCGCGCATTGTAGAACCCTGCTAAATGAGTTGACCCGCTGACACAGGTGGATCATCGAGGAGTATTTGCCAAAGACGATGAAGTTGAAATCGTAACGGGCAAGAGTAGGTTCAGAACGATGCTCGAATTCGCCTTTACCGAGAAGAGGTTCCCGCAAATGAAAAGGACAAGATCAGGAACTTGGCTGGCTTTTTGTTCCAAGGTACCGAATCGTGCTTTATTCACTGCTCGACCACACGAGGCGCGAAGTATGGTTTCAAGGTGATTCAAGACGGACACGATGACGTCTGCCAAGATCGTGATTGCTTGCAGCATCAAGCTGAGCGATGCCGGGACTTAAGTGGTCAAGTCAGTCATGGTCAAGTCAGTTGCGTAATCACGTCACGGTGCATACATTATTGAAAGGGGGCAATCAGTGAGAACTCTTTTTGTCGCTCTCTTCCTATGCGTGTCGATGCCGGCTCAAACTATCACGGTGACTACCGGAACCACGTATCAGACCATGACCGGATGGGAAGGGGCGGCTCCATGGGGATGTATTGATGACACGCCGGTTGATATGCGGACTCTTCACACGCTCTGGCGGGATCAGGTAGTCGAGAAGCTCATAGATATGGGTATCAATCGAACCCGTGTCGAAATGTACAGTGGTACTGAAAACCCAACCGATTACTTCGGGCAATACATCGCGGGCCAGATTTCGCGGCAGACCTGGAGAAATAACTGGCATAACATCATCAACGACAATGCGGACCCGAAGTCGATTAACGCAAGTGGGTTTCAGTGGAGCCATCTGGACTATCAGATTAACGGTATCGTTATTCCCCTACGCGCGGCCTTGGCGAAACGAGGCGAAACGCTCCATTTGAACTTGTGTTATGTAGACTTTGGTTCATCTGCATTCGAGCACAAGGCAACCCCGGCAGAGTATGGTGAGTTTGTTCTTGCCACTTACCAGCACATGGATACGACATACGGATTCCTCCCCGATACATGGGAAGTCATCCTAGAGCCTGATACTGGTAGTGCGTCATGGTCGGCTCAACAGACAGCCGACTGCTTGGTTGCTGCCCGGAGCAGATTGATTGCAGCGGGTTATACTCCGAATTTCATCGCTCCGTCATGTACGAACGCCACGAACGTATCAACAATTGGTTCGTCTTACTTCGACGGGCTGAACTCAACAACCAATGCGCTAACCTCAATCTCTGAGATCAGTTATCATGTTTATGGCGGTAATTCCACTGCCGTTCGCAACGCGATTCGGACTGATGCTCAGGCCGCTGGCAAGAAGACATCCATGTTGGAATTCATTGGAGCGACGAAGGATACTCTCTACGATGATTTAACTGAGGCCGATATTAGCGCGTCGTTGAGCGGGCTCGCCTACGCTTATCCCGGCTCCGATGCCGGCGGGAAGTACATTGAGATTGACACGACGAATTACCCAGTCTCCGCGACGACGGCACTGAGCACTCGATCCAACTACCTGCGACAGTGGTTCAAGTACGTGCGAGCGGGTGCGATTCGGGTCGCGGCGTCAAGCTCCAACGGGAATCTAAAGCCGGTCAGCTTCAAGAACACGAACGACCGCTATGTGGTCTGCATCAACGCCAGCACTTCTGTGTCAAATTTCACAGTTGGCGGGATACCTGACGGATGTTACGGGATCGAGTATTCGGTTGGCAGTGCGCCTGTGGCCCTCGCGGATGTTTGCATCACTAGTGGGAACATCACCACAAGCATCCCGGCGGCTGGTACGCTAACGATTTTCTGGAAGAAAGACAATACAGGCTGCTCCTATACGCTTGGCAGTTCCGGGGCAACCTTCGGGCTGAATGGCGGCGCCAGCACGGTTACCCTCACGACAGGCGCGGGATGTAAGTGGATAGCCGAACCGCAATCAACATGGCTTGGCGTCGGCACTCGTTACTACACCGGCTCTCAGACTGTCGGCTATACGGTCGATCCCGGGCCATCGCGTGTGGGTACAATTTCAGTGGGCAACGAGACGTTCACCGTGACGCAAACACCGTGCGTTTTCTCGCTCACGCCCTCCGGCCAAGTGTTCGATTCGGTGGGCATCAAGAGTACCTTAGCCGTCACCTGCCCGGCCGCGTGTAACTGGACAGCGACTCCAAGCGCTTCGTGGATCACTCTCACTGGGGATAATTCGGGCGTTGGGTCTGGAACAGTGAGCTTCGCCGTGCGCGATAATTTCACGGGTGTTCCGCGTCAGGGTACAATCGGCGTCGCCGGTCAGACGTTTTTGATCGTGCAGGACGGCGGTGCGATGGCAGATTGCTTAAATGTGCTGAACCCAGCGTCGCAAGTCTTCAACGCGAGCGGCGGTGACGGCAGCATTCTCGTGCAAGCCGAAAAGCAGTGCGCTTGGGGTGCGACGAACACCAACCCGGCCTGGGTTACCTTCACGTCTGACTTCGTAGGCATCGGCACAAAGACGGTGACCTATCACGTAGCTCCAAACCCAAACACGAGCGGGCGGAAAACCGTGATTAAAATCGCTGGCCAAGCCTTCAGAATTAAGCAGAAGGGAATGTGATGCATCGGGATCGAAAGTATGTTCGGCCGATTACGCGCTTAAGTACGACTTAGTCGGCGCGAAGAAACGCACCCCGGCGCAAAACCCTGAACTGGTTTTGTGAAGGCTATTCAGCACCTTCTTGGAATCGGTTTCGCATACGCAGCAAACCGCCGCGGAACGTTCTGAGACGAGGTCACGAAGGTATCTGCTTCTGCCTCTGATGTATCGAACAGTCTCTGTTCGCAACCCCTCAAGAGTCATCTAGCCGCCGGATGTCCTCCTGGCACACATGTGTATTCGTCAACAAACACATGACGACCATGCACAGGAAGATCAATTGGTCTCTTTGTGCTATCAGAAAATGGTCGCTTATTCCGATGTGCCAGAAGCATCGCCTCTAGTATTGTTACGAGCCTCATAAGGTAGTGGCTTGGAAACCGGTGGCGAAGACTCGTAGTCAATGTCACTGGGAATAGGTCGGCAGACTAAGCGTGCGGATAGTCGAAAGGAGACTCGCTTTGGTTTAATGCCCCATTTCAAATTGCGGGTGCGAGACACTCGCGAGTAGCAAGGAGCAGGACTTGATATCTGACGAGTGGCGCGGCAAAAAAGAACACGATAGCAACCAGTTAATTGGATAGCCCCTGAGCCGGGCTCCGCTCGAAACAGACTACTGAACAGACATATCTCAGCCGCTCTCTCAGCGAACCCATTTTGTGGATTCTCTCCCGAAGCCGCTTTTGGGTTCATGTCCCCTAGTCCTTCGGCGCTAATAAGCGCCTCCGATCCGTGGTAACGGTCTTGACCCGTTATTCGCTATTACACGGGGCCGTAAATAATAACCATCCGCCAAGAGTCTTGGTACCTCGAAAGGGGAAAATCTCCCCTTCGACGGATTCGTAACTGCCGCCAAGCGCGGCTTCCCTAACGGGCTTAATCCTTCGGGTCTTGGTCTGTTCACTATGTCAGAAACTCTCATTATCGGCGCAGGACCGGCAGGGCTGACCGCAGCCTATGAGTTAATGAAAGCCGGGTCGAAATCGACTATTATCGAAGCCGACACGCAGGTAGGCGGCCTCTCGCGCACGGTAAACCACCGTGGCTATCGCTTCGATATCGGCGGCCACCGGTTCTTCTCAAAGGTCCCCCTCATCAATCAAGTGTGGGACGAAATACTGCGAGAGGACTTTCTGGTTCGGCCCCGGCTGTCGCGCATCTATTACCGCGACCACTTCTTCGATTACCCCTTGAAAGCGATGAACGCTGTCGCGGGACTTGGGCCGGTCGAAGCCATGCTGGTGATGCTGAGCTACGCAAAGGCAAGGCTGGCTTCGAGCAAGGAGGAGAGCAACTTCGAGCAGTGGGTGTCCAATAGGTTTGGCTACCGCCTGTATGAGATATTCTTCAAGACCTACACAGAAAAGGTCTGGGGCATACCTTGCAACGAGATCTCCGCGGATTGGGCGGTCCAACGGATCAAGAATCTGTCGCTTCAGGAAGCATTGCGAAACGCGCTGCTGGGGTCTGGGAAGGCGAAGGACGGCCAGGTCATTACCACCCTGATTGACCAGTTTCACTATCCTCGATTTGGACCGGGGATGATGTGGGAGCGGTGTCAGGAACAGTTGTCTTCGCAAGGCACTGATACGATTCGCGGAGTCAAAGTAGAAAAGATACGCCATCGCAAGGGCCGTGTGGACTGCGTGTATGGCAGGACCAGGTCAGGCGAGATGGTGGAGTTCGACGCAGATCATCTCATATCCACGATGCCTTTGCGCAGCCTCATTCAAGCGATGGACCCCGCGCCGCCCGATGAAGTCCTGCAAGCAGCCGCCAATCTGCGCTATCGAGACTACCTGACGGCGGTGCTGATGGTGAAACGAGAAGATGTCTTCCCCGACAACTGGATATACATTCACTCGCCGGAAGTGAAGATGGGGCGCATCCAGAACTACAAGAACTGGAGCCCGCATATGGTCCCCGATCAATCGCGGACATCGCTCGGACTGGAGTACTTTCTCTGGGACAAGGATGAGGAGTGGAACTGGTCCGAAGATCGGCTGATCGAGCTGGGTATTCGCGAGTGTGTGCAACTCGGGTTAGTGGAGCGGGATGAGGTTGAAGACGGCACGGTTGTGCGGATGAAGAAGGCGTATCCGGTCTATGATCAGAAATACAATGAGAGCGTGGCAACGGTGCGCAGATTTCTGGAGAGTCTCGCCAACATCCAGACGGTCGGGCGTAACGGTCTGCACCGTTACAACAACCAGGATCACTCGATGTTGACCGGTATTTATGCGGCGCGCAACATCCTCGGTGAAACAAACGATGTCTGGTCGGTTAATACTGAAATGGAGTATCACGAGGAGGTCCGCTCTCCGAAAGCCGCGACTGGCGACCGCCTCGTGCCGACTCGGGTGGAGCCCGCAGTTGCCGGGCCCACGCTGACCCCGGATGCGTTAATAGCGGCCGCCTTCGCAAGGCTGGATGCGGTGTCGTTGGGGACGGCTGTGGGTAGCGTCAGCGGTCTGAGCGTCTTCTTGGCGTCAGTAGCCCTGTTGCTGAAGGGAGGATCTGTCGTTGGACCGAACCTTTCTCTGCTCGGTCACTACTTGCTGGGCTTCGAGGTTAGCTGGCTGGGAGCCTTCGTTGGTATGTCGGAAGCTGGCATCGGCGGGTTCGTGCTTGGTTATTTGGTGGCGAGCTTAAGGAACTGGGGATTAGCCGCGTTTGCCTCTCTGATCAAGCGTCGGGCTGAGATCGAGGTTCAGCGCCGAGTACTGGAGAAGGTATAGGACAGCAGGTGTCAAGATGGGAACAAAGCGCAGCGAACTCGATGATTTGAGCAAAGCGGTAGTCAGGATGCAGTCTGGCATATTGGCTCTGGTCTTTGCGGCTATCTGTGGGTTGGGGTTATTCGCAATGACCGTTTGGCTGGTGATCAAGGATGGCCCGATGGTCGGGCTGCATCTCGAACTGCTCAGCAACTACTTCATCGGATACTCAGTCACTTGGACGGGCAGCATTGTCGGGTTGTTCTACGGGGCGCTTATTGGCGCATTAATCGGCTGGTGCATCGGAAAGATTTATAACCGTATCGTCGGGCTTAGATTCTCTTGACCGAGTGCTCTGACGGCACCGCAGGTCTTCAACTCAGGTGGATCCAGAGAATGGAAGGTAACGGAGCAGCAATCAGGGCGCGCGAGTCAGCCCCGGCCCATCCGTCGCTGTCGGTAGTCGTGCCGGTCTATAACTCGGCTCAGGACCTGAGGCAATGCCTAGCTGCTCTTGCCGGGTCGCAGTATGATGATTTCGAGGTTCTGGTGGTCGACGATGGCTCGACCGATCCCATCGAGCAGATCGTTACGTCTCATGGCTTTGGTTACGCTAGGATCGATGGTCCTGGCGGTCCGGCGCGGGCGAGAAACCACGGGGCGAGTCTGGTTGGGGGTCGGTACGTTGTCTTCATCGACGCCGACGTGTGTGTGCACGAGAACACGCTGACGCGGTTCGCCCAGCGCTTCTCCGCCGAGCCGGAGCTGGCTGCCGTTATTGGTTCGTATGACGATGCTCCTGCAAAGCCTAACTTTCTGTCCCAGTACAAGAACGTCTTTCATCACTATGTCCATCAGAAGTGCGACGGGAGGATTAGCACCTTCTGGAGCGGGTGCGGCGCAATACGCCGAGACTTGTTTGTCTCCGTTGGCGGGTTCGATGAGCGGCGTTACCGTCGGCCGGCGATTGAGGACATCGAGCTTGGAACATGGCTCAGCGCCGCCGGACACCTGATAGTCCTGGACAAGAGTATCGTGGCGAAACACCTCAAACGGTGGACGATTTGGAATCTTCTCAAGACCGACATCTTTGATCGTGGTGTCCCGTGGACACGGCTAATGATGCGAGCCGGCGCGATGGCAAACACCCTGAACGTCAAGCCTACCCAGCGAATCAGCGTTGTACTGGCTTACCTGTGTTTGATCTCTATTCTATCAGCACTGTGGTGGCCACAGTCGTTGATTGGGACCGCGGCGATAGTGCTTGCCGTCACATTTCTGAATCTGGATTTCTATCGCTATTTTCTTCTCCGCTCCGGAATATGGTTCACAATCCGCGTGGTACCGCTCCACTGGTTGTATTTCTGGTATTGCGGACTTTCACTGGTCTTGGGCGCGGCACTGCACTTGTTGAGCGGTGAATCGAAAACACGTTCCTCGACATCGCCGCCCCTCAACTCAGACCTTCCTACCAGGTAACTGGAGAGTCAGATATTGAGCAGAGATCAGTACGGGCGGCACGTAGGACAACTGCCAATTCTGATGTACCACTCGCTTGATTCGAGCGGGTCCGTTGTGTCCGTATCTCCAGCCGTATTTGCCGAGCAGATGCTTTGCCTAGCGGATATGGATTTTCGAGGAATCAGCTTGAGCGAGGCCGTGTCTCATCGCGAATCAAACGGCCGATGGCCCTCCAGGTCTATGGTTCTCACGTTCGATGACGGCTTCGCGAACTTTCATGAGTCTGCCTGGCCAGTCCTGTCGAGGCATGGATTCACCGCAACAGTATTTGTGGTGACCGGGCACATGGGTCGATTCAACGATTGGGAGACGCCGCCCGCAGGGCTCGGCCGCCGTCGAATTCTTTCGTGGGACCAAGCCGCCGAACTGGTCGCCGCAGGAGTAGAGATAGGCTCGCATACCGATAGCCACCCCGATCTGAAAACGCTGACGGCCCTCGAAGCCAAACGAGAGATCGTGTCGTCCCGAGAACAGATCGAGAAATGCTTGAAGACTTCGGTGGACAGCTTCGCTTACCCGTATGGAAGTCTGAGCGCCGCGTCCCTTGATACCGTAAGGCAGGAGTTCCGAGCAGCCTGTACCACAAAGCTTAGGCGAGCCGACGCCGATCCGTTACACGCATTGCCTCGAATAGATATGTACTACATAAGATCGCGCCGCAACTTCGAGCGGCTCACGCGGGGTCAACTGGATCGATACCTGGAAATCCGGCGAATGGGAAGGGCAGTCCGTGCGGCTGTGGCAACGAGGTTTCAATGAACGGGCCGCAGGAAGTTCCCAAGACGCGAGTAGGAATAGTCGGGTGCGGTGGGATCGGGTTGTTGAGGGCTGCTGCCGTTTCGCGCGTGCCATCGTATCGGCTGGAGACTGTAAGCGACATCGATCCGGACCGCGCGAGAAATGTCTCGACCCGCTACGGAGGAGTAGTAGAATCCGACTGGCGTTCTCTTGTTCGAAGCGAGCGCCTGGATGCGGTGATAGTGTCAACACCGCCGCACCTTCATGCCGAGATGTGCATCGAGGCTCTCGAGTGCGGCAAACACGTGTTGTGCGAAAAGCCTCTGGCTCGAACCACGGACGAGTGCCAACGAATCATCGAGGCTGCCCAACGGAATGGGAAGTTCGTGGCGACAGGGTTCAATTACCGGTTCCATCCGTCTATACAAAAGGCGCGCTCCCTCCTTGACTCTGGATTGATCGGCGAGTTGGACCATATCCGCGCCTATGCTGGGTACTCGGCGTCGGATCACAACCCGTTGTGGGTGCATGACGCGGAGGTTATGGGAGGAGGGGCGCTTCGCGACAACGGCATTCACCTGATCGATTTGACCTGCTATTTCCTTGGCGACGTGGTCGAAGTCAAGGGCTTCAGCTCAAACCGGGTGTGGGGATTCGATGGCTGCGAAGACAATGGATTCGCTCTGTTACGCAGCTCCGAGGGCAAGATTGCGTCGGTACACGCAAGCTGGACCGAATGGCGTGGATATCGTCAACTGGTCGAACTCTACGGCACACGGGGCTGCATTCGCGCTTGGTGCTTTCCAATGCTCACTCAGGTGGTCTGGTCTTCAGAGCTAGGCGGCAAGACGCGCCGCAAGACTTTCTTCTTTCCGATGACCCTCATACAGGAGAAGTTACGATCCTACCGTTGGCTTGGCATTCAAAGCTTCATCAAGGAGCTCGAGGCCTTTGCCCGAGCTAGCCGCGGCGAAGCAACCGAGCTTGCGAGCGGCCTCGACGGTCTACGCGCTGTTGAGGTTGCCAGTGCGGCCCAGGGAGTCTCCGCGAGCATGCATATATGAGCATGCGAGCGATCTACGCAGTACACAAATGGCTGGCCGTTACAGTCGGGCTTTTCTTCCTTGTATGGCTCGTAAGCGGCATCGTCATGATTCTGCCGCCCATTTTCTCCGCGCCTCCTCTCAAGCGTTCGCCGGAAGCTCTCGATTGGCGAGAGAGCACCATGTCTCCAGCTCAAGCTGTAGCGAGTCTTGAAACGGCGGGACCCGAGCCGCCCCAGGTGACCACCGTAACGCTCAGGCGAATTGTTGACACTCCTGTGTACGAGGTCGCGGTCGCAGGACATGGCACGCGTATGATCAATGCGCGATCCGGCGAGCGGTTTACGATTGAAGCGCCCGACGCCGAGGGGATCATCCGAAGCCACTTCCCGTCGGCTTCCATGAGCACCGAGCTGGTCACGAGCCATAGCATTGCTTACACCTGGGGACCCCTTCCGGCGTATAGGATTGTGCTCGAGGGCGACCCCGGGACGGCTTACTACGTGTCGGCTGATGATGGCGAGGTACGGCGCAGTGACCGCTGGAGCCGTGTCAGGGCAGCGATCTCGAGCCTACACACGTTCGAACCCGTCAAGCTCATAGTAAGGGGTGAACGTGTGCGCAAGGGTCTCCTATTCCTCTTGAGCGCAGTCGGCATCGCGGCAGCACTATCGGGGTACTATCTGGCGCTTCCAAGGCGAAAGCGGAGCACGACACCGCAGGTAACGTCAGCTGCAGATGAGAAAGTCCATTCTGGTGTTGAACACACTCGCTAAACGAGCAATTCTCCTGGTGCCGGGCGTTGTTATCCTGATCCTGGCCTTCGTCCTTACCGCTCTGCGTCGACCTGATGGCTGGCTCTTACCTCTAGGGTGGACGCTTGCAGTGGTGGGCCTTGCGACAAGCATTACCCTTGTCTGCCTGGGAACACGCTGGCAGCGGTGCGCCAGCCTGTTGGCGCTCGCACTTGTTGGACAAGCTTGTGCATTACAGTTATTGGACTCGCCTCCATACAGCGTCTACCAGCACTACTTCTCCTGGAATCAGGACCTCATTTCGTGGAGAAATGTCGTTGACTCTCTTCAGGGGGTTTTCCTATTAGCGCTACTTGCGCAGACACTGGTTGTTGTTAAGGCATCTCGTCCAATCTGGCCCGCGGTGAGAGACTGGGTGCCACGTCTGACGACAGTAGCTCAAAGAGTATTCCTGGTTTTGTTCTTAGCCTTCGCAGGAGTGCTCTTCTCTCAGAGTGTGCTCCGCTATGGCATTGAATTTCTATTGACAGGCTGGATCGCCGTCATAAGCGTATTGAACCTGGTGCTGGTAACAGCCGCAATACCGCCTGAAGTCCTCAACAAAGCCGTTGGGCGCTTGCAGCGCATGTCTGGCGGCGATGCTGAGGGGAATACGCTCGCATGGCGATTGGAGCACCTGCTGCCCTTGTTGGTTGCGGGATGGGTAACTGTGACCGCGGCGGTGATTGCGTGGTTTGTCTTTGAGCGCGTTCCACACATACCTGATGACGTGTCCTACCTGTTTCAGGCCAAGTATCTTTCGACGGGCAGTCTCTACCTTCCGGCGCCTCCGGATAGTGCTTCTTTTGCGATTAGTCACGTTGTCAACGATGGAACAAAGTGGTTCGGTTACGGCCTGCCGGGGTGGCCTGCAATCTTGGCGTTCGGAGTTATCGCCGGCGCTCCATGGCTAGTAAACCCTCTCCTCGGAGGGTTGACTGTGCTTTTGGTTCACGCTTTGGCGTCTCGTCTGTACGGTCGGTCAATCGCGAACGCTGTCATCGCCCTCTTAGCGGTATCCCCCTGGTTCCTTTTCATGTCAGCCAGTTTCATGGGGCACACGGTTGCGGTGGTCTGGACGCTTGTCGCGTTACTGGCAGTAGAAAAAGAGCGGGTTAGCGGTAGGGGGTTTTGGGGGACCCTTGCGGGTTTCTGTGTGGGGGCGCTCTTCCTCACACGGCCCCTGGAGGGCATCCTCGTGGGTGCCGTGATATTCCTGTGGGCGCTCGGGATAGGCGCAGCGAGAATCTCTTGGCGAGCACTCGCCGGGTTCGTATCGGCTGGCGTCCTCGTTGGGGGCCTGATGTTCTCATATAACTATCTGTTGACCGGTGATGCATTGTACGCGCCTCAGATGAAGTGGACCGATGAGGCCTGGTATCCCGGGGCTGACAGGTTAGGGTTTGGCTCCAACATCGGCAACGTCGGCTGGCCCCACATCGACCCTCTGCCGGGTCATGGACCTGCGGATGTCGTAGTAAATGCCAACAAGAATCTGTACATGACCAACTTCGAATTGTTCGGTTGGAGTTTCGGATCACTTGGCTTTGCGACGATGGGGCTGCTATTGAGTGCGAAGAGAAGGGCCGATAAGGTCTTCGCTGCAATTGTCGTCGCCACAATCGCCGGTCACAGCTTCTATTGGTTCAGTGGAGGACCCGACCTGGGCGCTCGATACTGGTATCAAGCGATGGTGCCGTTTGTGGTTTTGACGGTTCGCGGACTACAAGCGGTTCAACAACGGCTCCCGCGAGGCAAAGTACTTGACGTGGCGGCGCTCAGAGTGCCGGTCTTTGTTGCGGTCGCCAGCTTAGTGGCGTTTGTGAATGTGATGCCGTGGCGCAGCCTCGACAAATACCATCACTATCGGGGTATGAGCGCAGACGTGCTCCACCTCGCTCAGTCCAACCGCTTTGGTAAGAGCCTGGTTTTCATACGGGCACAGGACCAGGAAGACTATGCAGCTGCCTTTGTCTTGAATCCGCCAACCTTGGAGTCTCCCGGAACGATCTACGCTGTTGATCAAGGTCCCGATCAGCGCGAGACGCTTCGACGCCACTTTCCCGACCGCCCTGTCTGGTTGGTTGGTCGCACCGCTTCATCTGAAGGTCGAATGCTGGTGCTGGCTGGGCCACTGCCCCCTGACGACTCGGAGGGTCAGGGACGCGGGGTCTCATCCGACTCTGAGCTGGAAAACAGAAATGCATTCTCCATGGAATCGCCGAACTGAGTCGGCGGTCCTGTCGACTCTTGAGTCAACGACGCTGTTCCCGACGGCCCGATTAAGAGGCCGCCAGAACTGCAATTACAATTGAGCCCGAGAACGCTGAGAAGGGGGAGAAAAAGCGACTATGGACGTTACCATCGTTGCACAAGCGAACATTGAAGTTGAGCCCGCAAAAGAGGTAAAGAAATCGAGACCCACTGTTACCCTTATTGCACCGACTTTGAATGAGATCGAGGCAGTAAGCGTCGTCTTGTCCAAGATTGATCGCGATTGGATTGACGAAATCATTGTCGTTGACGGCGGTTCCACGGATGGAACGGTGGAATACTGTGAGCAGAACGGCTACTTCGTGTATACGCAACAACAGAAGGGATACAGCGCGGCACTGCGCGAAGCAATACAGATTTCAACGGGCGACATAATCATCGAGTTCCAGCCGGATGGGAATTCGCTTCCTCACAAGATTCCCGAATTAGTCACCAAGATCAGCGAAGGTTACGACCTGGTGATAGGCTCTCGCTATAAAGATGGCGCGAGGAGCTTAGATGACGATTATGTGACCGCTTTGGGCAACAAGCTGTTCACTCCACTGGTAAATGTGCTTTTTCGTGCTTCTTACACAGACGTTCTGATTGGCTATCGAGCCTTCAGAAGAGAGGCGTTCAATTCACTTCGGATGGACGCTTCGGGATTGTCATGGGCGATCCAGCTCCCAATCCAGTTTGCCAAGAGGGGTTTTCGCATAGCTGAGATCCCCGCCGATGAACCAAAGAGGATTGGTGGAGTCAGGAAGATGAGACCGCTCAAGCACGGATGGGAGTTTCTGCTGGTTTTGATAAAGGAAGCATTTAGGAAAGACTGATCGAGATCCTTCTCTAACATTTTTCTCGAACATTAGAAGGTAAACACTTCGGTGCGAAACCCGTACGATGGCCATTCGGCGCTCCGAATCTCGGGTTTAACCTGCTGAGTCGCGAGGCTCAAAGGCAACACACAACTTAAATGAATACTTCAAGTTTGGCTGGAGGTAGTGGCATCGTGCGAACGACGTGCAGAATCTCAGGCGAACAACTGACTCCGGTTGCCGATTTTGGCAACCTTTGCATCTCGAACTTTCTGGAAGATGTCAGACCAGATGCGTTTCGTTCGCCGTTGCGTCTTGGCATTGGTAAAGAATCCGGGCTATTGCAGCTTATCGACACCGCCGACCGTGATCTGCTTTACCGCCACTACTGGTATGTCTCGGGCACTAACGCGACGATGACCCGGCAGCTAGCTGATGTTGTGCGCGGAATCCCGAATTGGGTCAGGCTTGGCGATGGTGATGTTGTGCTTGATATCGGCTGCAATGATGGCACACTGCTGCGGCAGTACCCAGAAGACCTTAGGCTGACCAAGGTAGGGATTGATCCTGCGGTTAACCTTGCTCATCTCGGTAAAGCCCATTGCGACAGGCACGCCACCGATTACTTTACCAAAGAGGTGTTCCTTTCGCTTTCAGATGGACGTAAGGCCAAGGTTATCACTTCGATCGCAATGTTTTATGACCTTGAAGACCCCTCCGCATTCGTAGCGGATATCAATGCGTGCCTTGCTGACGACGGTATCTGGATTGCGCAGATGAGCTATATGCCACTAATGATGATCCAGAACGCATTTGATAACGTCATTCACGAGCATCTTGAGTACTATTCGCTGCTTTCGATCGAGCATGTCATCAAGAAACACGACCTGAAGATCCTGGATGTGGAGTTCAACGACACTAATGCAGGTAGCTGCCGTGTCACGCTTGCGAAGAGGGCCAACCCGCTCAAGGATGCTCCCATCTTTTGCCTGGACATCGGCGACTACCGATACAAGAGCATTCTGGAGTACGAAAGGAAGATGCACTTCGATGACCCGCAGGTTTCTTTGGACTTTATGGACCGTGTCGAAACGATTAAGTCCAGAACGTTGGAGCTGCTTAGTAAGCTCAAGCGGCAGGGCAAAAGAGTTTTCGGCTACGGAGCGAGCACGAAAGGCAACACCCTCTTGCAGTATTACGGCATCGGCCCGGATTTGATAAGTGGCATAGCTGAACGTCAGCCGCAGAAGTATGGCCTTCTCTGCGCCGGTTCCTGGATTCCAGTCATGAGCGAGGCGGAAGTGCGGGCACAACGGCCCGATTATCTGTTAGTTCTTCCGTGGCACTTCATCAACGAGTTCTTGGAGCGTGAGCGCGAGTACCTTAACTCAGGCGGCAAGCTGATCGTACCCCTTCCCGAATTGATGGTTATCGGCGAGTGAAACGAGCACTGATTACGGGCATCTTCGGACAGGATGGAAGCTATCTTACCGAACTGCTTTTCAAGATGGGGTACGAGGTGCATGGAGTGCACCGGATGGCTGCCTCGGAACACAGCTTGCAGCTTCGGGCTCATTTAGCTAACAAGGGAATCGCACCGATCATCCATGCGTGCAATCTGAGCGAGTATGGAACAGTTCGGTCCCTCTTGGAGACGCTGCAGCCTGCCGAATGTTACCACCTCGCGGCGGTTCACTACTCCGCACAGGTGTTACAGTCAGAGCAGTTGACGAAAGACCGAGCCTTGTTCGAACAGAACGCGCTTTCAACTTTGAATCTGCTGTGTGCTATTCAGGAAGTCTCACCTGAGACGCGGTTTGTGCTGGCAGGCTCGTGCATGATGTACGACAACAGTGAGAGATCGCCGCAGGACGAAACCGAATCGTTTTGTTCGAAGTCGTTGTACGGTCTTTCCAAAATCGCAGCCAGCCAATTGACGGAATTCTTCCGCGCAGTGCATGGCCTGCATGCCTCGACGGCCATTCTGTACAACCACGAATCACCTCGGCGGCAGCCCTACTTCGTTACCCGTAAGATCGTGCAGGGTATGGTCAAGGTGAAGCGCGATCAGATACCCTACCTTAGGCTTGGTAATCTGCATAGTATCAAAGACTGGGGATATGCGCGTGATTATGTAAACGGCATATGGCTTATGGCCCAAGCGGATGTTCCCGGATCCTACATTCTAGCCACCGGAAGAGGACGCACCGTAGAAGATTTCGTGCGGGAGACTGCCGACGTGCTGGGTCTACCGGACTCGCGCGAGATTACCCGCGTGGAAGCGGGATTAACACGACCACCTGAGCAAACCCCACTAATCGGTAACCCCTATCGAGCACACTCGGAACTTGGATGGAAGCACTCCATCACTTTCCGCCAATTGGTGGAGATGATGGTCGAAAACGAACTACGAGGAACATTTGATTGAGACACTCAGAGGAGAAAAAATGAGTATAGCGATCATTGGCCTTGGACGCGTAGGATTGCCCTTAGCCCTGTTTTTGGAGTCACTCGGGATGACGGTGGTGGGTGTAGACAAGAATCAGGAACTACTCGAGATTCTGCGCACAAAGACGATGCCATTCAGAGAAGAGGGCTGCGACGAGTTGATGAGACAGTCGAACATCAAATTCACCGACTCGATCGATGCAGTTCGCGAGACCGACTACATCATTATTACCGTCGGTACACCCCTGTATAACCACATTGAAGCTGATCTTGCGTGCATTCGCGCCGTAGCCAATGATCTTGTATCCGTTCTCAGACCCGGGCACGTTATTCTGCTTCGCTCAACGGTTGCCCCGGAGACGACCCGTTTCCTGAAGCAATACCTGGAACTCAACACCCTTCTGAAGGTAGGGCGGGATATTGGACTGGCGTTCTGTCCTGAGCGGTTGGCGGAGAATCAGGCGTTGAAGGAACTGAGAATGTTGCCTCAGATTATTGGCTGTGAGGATGAATTCAGCCGTGACCGGACGAGGGAGCTGTTCGAAAAATTTGCGGTCAAGCTTTTCTTTACGAACTATGTTTCCGCCGAACTTGTTAAACTGTTTAACAACATTTCACGCTACCTGGATTTTGCAGTCGCCAACCAGTTTGCCATCATCGCCAATCAGTACCAACAGAACATCTACAGCTTAACCCGAATGGCAAATGAGGATTACCCTCGCGGCTACATCCATAACCCCGGCTTTACTGCTGGAACGTGCCTGCGTAAAGACTTCGGGTTACTCAACGAGCGCACACCGGCCGCCGATCTACTCCTGTCGGCATGGAAGATTAACGAACATATGCCGTATCACTTAGTCGAGTCGGTTGCACGCTACACACCACTCTACGACAAAACTGTTGCCGTCTTGGGCTACACGTTCAAGAGAAACTCTGACGACCTCAGGGACAGCCTGGTGCCAAAGCTTGTCCGCTACATCGAACGCCACGTTCCGAATGCGATTAGAATCTGTGAGCCTCACGTGAACGACCCTGTACTCGATGGGCACCCGAATGTTGGATTGGAAGAATGCCTGCGTGATGCCGACGTAGTGTTTGTCGCGATGAATCATGACCACTTTGTGTACCATAACGCCCTTCTGAAGATAAGGACCACAGCCTGGGTCGTTGACCTTTGGAATTGCCTCGGGCAAAACCAACTCATCTTTCAGAACGGATTAGGAGTCTCGGTGACTTGGGATAGCCTTATGACGGCAGAGAGTAAGCCCAACGGTGGCTCGAATGCTGCTGTCCGGACATTCAAAGCCACCTCCGATTAGTGGCGATTGACTCTGTCTGAGACTGCTCCGTCGATCAGATCTCTCCAAGGGCTCTTGGGGACGTCGATGCGGAGGGAGTTGGGTTCCTGCAAAACCAGGCAACGCGACCTCCTCCAACCCCAAATAGTTCATTAGGATACTATGAGAATAGCAATAACAGGAGCCGGAGGGTTTGTTGGGCGATCCCTTACGCTGCGGCTGGCGCAGCGAGGGCACGAAATCCTGGCGCTCGATAACGATTTTCGCGGCTCTTTGGGATCGGTCCCGGAGCACCCCAACGTTCTGAGGCGCCATTGTGACGTCCTGGACCCAGCCGCCCTTGAAAGAGTCTTTCATGGTGCCGACGCTGTCTATCACCTCGCTGCCATCAATGGGACGGAGAATTTTTACCGGATGCCCGCGAAGGTGATAGAGGTGGGAGTTATCGGCACTCACAACGTCTTGAAGGCGGCGCTGAAAAGCGGAGTAAGACGCTTTTACTTTGCGTCTTCGTCTGAAGTGTACGACACACCTTCGATCATTCCAACGCCCGAGACTGTTAGGTGCGCTGTTGCCGATGTATTCAATCCCCGCTCCTCCTATAGCGTAAGCAAGATCGCCGGAGAACTGATGACCATAAACTACCTGAGAGGCACGGACACTCACCAGGTGATCTTTCGCTTGCATAACGTATATGGCCCGCAAATGGGATACGAGCATGTGATTCCGCAATTGGTAAAGAAGGTCATCGATGAGATAGATCGCACTCCTGGCGCGACTACGGTCACGATTCCGCTGCAAGGAAGTGGATCAGAAACACGTTCGTTTATCTACATCGATGACGCCACGCGCGCCATCGAAATGGCGACCTTGAATGTTGCTGACAGTCTATTGATTCACATCGGCACTGAGCAGGAGATTCCGATTCGGAGGCTGGCGGAAGAAATCGGAAAGGTTTTGGGGGTGGGACTGCAGATCAGGACAACGCCCGGCGTGGACGGGAGTCCACTCCGCCGATGTCCGGACACAACCAAGCTGCGAGGACTTGGTTTTGTACCTGAAGTTTCATTGGGTGAAGGTCTTGAAAAGACCGTCCGGTGGTATGTTGAACGTTACAACTGCGCGGCGTAAGCGGCGAATCGTTGAGAACCCGGACTTCGTTCAAGGAAGCTGATTTGCAAAAGGGGGGTCTCTTGAATGGATCCCTCGGCAGTGATAACTCAAAGTCACCTGGAGCAACAACAGGCTCAGAGGTGATCAACCTAGGAATACAGGCAGTAAGTGATGACACACACCATCGTGAGAAGCACGACCGATTTTCTAAGGACGCTGCCGAAATTCCTGATCCTCGCGGCCTGGTTTGCGCTGGTTGTAGCAATGGGCGAACTATTGGTGCTGGCCGTTCGGAAGTATGGGCTGGATGAGATGTTGTTTGTAGGGCCGCAGATTGTGTGGATGACGCCGCTATCGTATTTACTGTTTTTTTTAGGGGTAGGGCTGGCGCTTGGAGTGGTGGGCTGGCGGTGGCCGAGAGTAGCGACGGAGTGGATCAGGGTGTTCGTGTTGGCGTTTTTGTCTGCGTTCAGTTTTCTATTCTTGTATCATCCGCGACTACACAAATTGGCGATATTAGCGCTCGCAGGCGGGCTTGCCGTGCAGACCGCGCGAGTGAGCGTGAGGCATTGGGAAGGGTTCGGACGTCTTATTCGGCGAAGCGCGGTGGTAATGGTGGCGGTAGTGGTGCTGTTGGCGGCAATCGTTCATGGCAGGCCGTGGTTGGTGGAAAGGCGTGAGTTGGCGGCGCTGCCGCCGGTCTCATCCGCATCCCCCAACGTGCTGCTGATCGTAATGGACACGGTCCGGGCTGAGAGCCTCAGCTTATATGGGTATGGGCGGCCGACGACGCCGCAGTTAGAGCGGTTAGCGAAGAAGGGGGTTCGATTTGACTGGGCCATCTCCACGGCACCCTGGACTACCCCATCTCACGCGAGTATGTTCACTGGCCGATGGCCACACGACCTGTCCTCCGATTGGAGGACCATGGAACTCAAGCCACTCGATACGAGCTATCCGACAATAGCGGAGGAATTGCGCAACAGCGGCTACCTGACCGCAGGTTTCGTGGCCAACATGGAGTATTGTGGGTACGAGACAGGGTTGAACCGAGGATTCACACACTATGAGGATTACCCGTTCTCTGTTGGTGAAGTGGTAGTTAGTTCGTCGCTTGGTCGATTCATCGCCAATAGTCCGAAGCTGCGCACTTTGACTGAGTACCATGAGCTTGCCAGCTACAAGAGCGCGGCGGATGTGAATGAGTCGTTTTTGGGCTGGCTTGGCCGCCAGGATCAGGAACGGCCCTTTTTTGCGTTTCTCAACTATTTCGACGCTCACGAGCCTTATCTACCCCCCAAGCCTTTCGAGGCGAGGCTGGGGTCGGTAACCCCGCGTAACAACTCCCTGATTCAGCACTGGAGGAATCACCAGGCTAAGCGTGCCGACAAGGAAGATATGTCTGCACAAGAGATCGAAGCGGAACTCTATGCGTACGAAGGCTCCATAGCCTATATCGATCAGCAACTCGGGATACTGTTTGACGCACTCGAAAAGCGGGATGTGTTGCAGAACACACTGGTCATCCTCACTTCTGATCACGGTGAACAGTTTGGTGAACACGGCCTTTTTGAGCACGTTAACAGCCTCTACCTGCCGTTGCTGCATGTCCCGCTGGTGATCATATTCCCGTCCCGTGTGCCGATGGGTGTTCAGGTATCCGAACCAGTGAGCCTCCAAGAACTCCCAACCACGATCTCCGATCTGTTGCGATCGAGAGAGAATGGATTCGCGGGAGCCTCGCTTGCTCGTTTCTGGGATCGGGTACGCGCTCCGGCCGTTGAGGAACAGCGCCCATTGCTTTCTGAGGCAGATTTCATGCCCGATCTCTTCGATTGGTGGCCGATCTCCAAAGGGAATATGAAATCACTGTTGCTCGATCCGTACCACTACATTAAGAACGGTGACGGTAGTGAGGAACTTTATGACTTCAAGAGGGACTACGCCGAGAAAGAGAACCTTGCGGCAACAGAGGAGGGTCGCCGATTCCTCGATCAATTTCGCGCATCTCTTGATTCGATTCTTGTGAACGATTGGGCGTTAGAGGCGCAGAATCCCGCGCGACCGCGTTCAGATGAGCAAAGGAAGGGCCGGCGGCAGGTTGACCGTGGGAGAGGGGCGCGGGGCGTTATGAGCCTAGCCCACTCACGCCGAAACACGCAAAGCGCAGTTGTAAGAATACGGCAGCGTTGATGCTAAGACCTACTCCTGCAGCTACGACCAATGTCGGTCCTAAGAATTTCAGTTTCACAGGAAAATCGTGACGACCGGGAATGAAGAACTCTGATGCTCCGGTAGGAAAAGTCGCCGCATCGAGGACGGTACTGGATTTCTGCTCCTCACTCCTGTCTGAGTTGTTTTCCGGAATGGCTAGGCTTGTGCGCAGTATTCGGAATCGACCGATTCTGCGCAGGTCTTTCATTGTTAGCTGGACGTTGCTCTGGGTGGTAATCCTCGTCTTCGGTGTTGAGATTCTGAGTCGGTACTGGTTGCTCCCCTGGCACCAGGAGCTGGGGAACCGTCAGATGCAGCCATACTTTATGAGCGGTGGATTCTATGCAGCGCCTGGGCCGTTGGCACGTAGGAGCACCCTTTTTGTGCCCCCAAGCGGGCCGCAGGAGTATGGGTACGACGACAAAGGCGATGTTCAGGTCTACGGATTTGATAACGAAATCTCGAGCATCGCGGATAGGGGAGACTTTCTTTTCCAGGATCGTGTCCAACTTGCCAATGAAGCACACCGGAAAGATGTGATAAGAGTCTTCGTGCTCGGAGGATCGGCAGCGTACGGTATTGGCGCCTCCTCGAATGAGATGAGATGGTATGCAGTACTTGAACAGGCGCTGTCAGTAGGGCTTGCTCGCCAGGTCCGAGTGATTCCGGCAGCGATGATTGGCTACGTGAGCACGCAGGAACGACTAGCTTTGGACTTTATGGTGTTGCCAAGGAAGCCTGACGCGGTGATAGTGCTTGACGGATTCAATGACGCGGTGCTGCCGGCAATTTTTGGATCTCGTCCCGGCGACCCCTACGATCAAGGGATCTTATACGAGAGCTTCTATTCACCCCTTTTCGGCGTGAAGAAGTGGCTTGCCAGCAACAGCCACTTCTACCGCTATCTGTTGCACCGTTCTATGGCCAAAGCTATGGCCGAAAATAGAAAACGGATACTTGAGGAGCCGCAGGTGTTGAGCAACTATGCGCAAAGCACGGCGTCAGTGTATCTCGACAATGTCCGCAACATGATGGAAAGGTGTGGCAACCAAGGCGTCCCTTGCTTGTTTTTCTTACAGCCTGTGCGCGATTTGACCTGGCGCTACAGGGGCAATCAGAAGCCGTCGGATCCAATCACGCTTGCCGCTTATGATCAAATTCTACAGAGAAGTCAGAACATGGCCCCCGGAAATTCGATTCACGACTTAACCACCGTCTTTAATGGACCCGAAGCGGAGCGAGTGTTTCTCGACAACGTTCATTTTGACGATGCCGGGCATCAGCGAATTGCTGAAGCGATGTTGCCGGTAGTACTTGATGCTATCAGGGACAAGGATCGTCGATGAGTGGGGTCTCTCATTGTGAACCAAACCTCCCAGGACATGTGTTTCCTTCGGTCTCTGTTTTTCGGATTTCTTGCTATCGACCGGCTAGCAGCGGCCGGACGAGACAATAAGATGTGCTCGAATTGAAATCTCAACAACGTCCTGAGCTTATGGAGCTCCAGTCTAGTTTCGTGACCGACGCACTAGGCGGTTCTGGAGACAAACCGTCTTCTAAGACTGGAAATCAGTATGTCAATGGGCGGAGGATCTCCTACCTCGCTGTGCTAGTCGTGCTGAGTTGGCTACCGGCCTTACTGGGGAGAGCAGTAGCAGGGGAAGTGTCGGGGTTATACGCCCTGGGTGCTGCTTCGCAGCCGTACTTTCAGGTCACACATGGTTTGCTGCTCTACCTCATCACCCCGCTAGTTGTGGTTAGCAGCTTTCTGTTGTATCTGTCACCGGGGGGCATTCTGGTCCTTGCTCTCGGCAAGGTTCGCACTGTGCCTGAGTGGACAATCCTGGCTTTTGGTTCCTCCCTGTTGCTCTCCATCTTCCTGGGGACCGCAGCCAAGCTTCTTCTTCGTAGCCCGCTGACCTCCTCCATCCTGCTCTTTATGTGGCTGGGGGCGGCAATGCTTAGCATGGCGCTACTGGCCTTTCGATCGCGCAGGGGGGGCTTGGGATGGCCGGTGACCGGGTGGCCCGATGTCCGGCGCGGGTTATGGATGATTGGCGCAGCCGGTGCGTGCGTGGCGGCCCTCCTGCCGAAGATATTCTGGGAAAACTTTAACGTGGATGGCATTGAAGCGTTCGAGTTTGGGCGAAGCCTGAGCAACCATGTTCTGCCATACTGGGAGATCCAGAATGGTGTTTTCGGTTTCTATCACAACTTCGTTTTGTTTGCTTATCCGAACCACTGGTTCATTACTCTGCTCGGACCGTTCGAGGCCGCCGCAAGGCTGCCCTTCATTCTTTACCTTGTGGTGCTGTTTGCAGCTTTGACCCTGCTGATCGAACTTGGAACCTCAAAGGCGCTATCGTGGAAAGAGGAGCTCGCCCTGTGGCTCGGGCTCGTCTTATACACCGTAGTGCAGACCTACAACACAAATTACGAACCGTTCTTTGCGGACTTGGCCGAGATGGCGGCAACAGACACTCTGTTCGTGCTGCTCTTTACTTCTGCCTGTTATCTTCTCTGGACAGGTCGACTCCTTTGGTTCTGCGCAGCCGCACTGATGACATGCCTGGCCAGTCCCGGAGGACTGCTGTTGTTCGGAGCGCTGGCGATCGCCACCTTTTTGGCCAAACCCCAAGGATGGCGCACCCATCTTAAGGCAGTTTGTGGCGTGATCCTGGTCTGGGCGCTAGTCGGTGTTGCCTACGAGATCTTTTACAATCAACTCTACCTTGGAGGGGTGAATAACCAATTCTCTGCGAAGAACATGCTCAGGCGACTCTATCCACCAACCGTCGGCGAGTTCGTCAGGTTTAATGCCCTTCTGTTTCCGAGCGGCTTGCTGCCAGCCCTGTCTCTATTTGCCATTCGTCGCAAGGATTCGTTTGGCTGGATGATTGGGGTGGTCACCGTCGTGTATTTTGTAACTCTGTACCTGCAGGCCTGGACTGCCCTCCACCAGTTCACGCCGATAATGATCCTTCCTCTAATGGTCTTCTGGCGAGTGTACCTCGGCGCGTCCACCTTGATGAGAAAGGTTTTGGTGCCGGCTGTTAGCGTTTCAACAGTAGTAGCTCTGATGTTGTCGCTCCCGACGCATTTTAAGATCAATCACTCCATCAGGCAGTTTGGCCAGGCAACGGAATACAAGATAGGTGACTACGAGCAATCCTACCAACGGGCGGTGAGCGGCGGTCGGAGCCTCTATGCCCTGTTGCCGGAGGACTACAGACTGAAATACCCGGAGCAGCCCTGGGGGGCGGACCATCTTAGCTGGATCTACTACGCCACGCGCCCAAAGCCTCCGGGCACAAGTATTAACTATACTATCCAGTCCACCGATGACCCGCCGCCTCCGACTTCGACACTGGTCGTGGCGAAGGATGGAGTCTCCGTATACGTCCGGGATTTTGAGACCTGGCGGCGCGACCGCGAACCACCGTTTCCTAGAGTGGCGGTCAGCCCCATCTATGAGCCAATACTCCGCCGGACATATCAGTTCTTCCGCGCTTATGTTGAAAGCACCGAACGTAAGGCTCAAGCAGGAGGAGTATGAGAGAATCCAAGGACAAAAAGCGAGAAAGGTCGAGAGAACAGCGGATTCTCTCTCCTGAACTTTCGGTGGTTGTCGTAATACTCGGGGGGCGTTCGTACCTCTGCAGATGGCTCGAACGGTTCACGCGCCAGCCCGTCCACAAGGATGTTGAGATACTGGTACCTTGCGACGATAGCGTTTCAGATATCCCCGCGTTGCAGAGACAGTATCCAGCCGTACGGTTCCTTCACGCCAAGGGACAGCACAGCTATGCACATCTTCGGGCTCTTGGAGTTAAACAGTCGCGCGGTGCCATCGTGGCCATTACTGAAGACCACTGCACGCCCGATCCGAACTTTTGCGCTCGAATCCTGGAAGCACATAGACACTCTCATGCGGCGGTTGGTGGAGCGGTTGAGAAGGCGGAACCGGATACGCTGCTGAACTGGGCAATCTATCTATCCGACTTCAGCCGCTACATGAACCCTGTACCCGAAGGTCGGTCGCATTACCTGACAGACTGCAACGTATCGTACAAGCGCACTGCTCTGGCTTCAATTGATCACTTGTGGGCGAGCGAGTTTCACGAGACCTCTGTGAACTGGACTTTAGAGGCGCGAGGAGAATCACTGTGGCTGTCACCCAGTATCATGGTGTGGCAACAGCGGAGCCTTAGTTTGAGCGCAGCTATCCCCGAGCGCTACGCCTTCGGGCGCCTGTTTGCCAGCACTCGCGTCGCAAACACCACCACCGTTAAGCGGACGCTTTATGCAGTCTTATCCTGGATATTACCGGCCCTTCTGGTTGCTCGGGTCGCAAGGAACGTCATCGGCAAGCGCCGCCATATTGGCGCATTTCTTCGTGCCCTCCCCGCAATAGTGGTGATGTCGGCTGTTTGGTCCTGGGGCGAGTTCATAGGTTATGTTACCGGCCGGCCGATATCCACTGCGCAGGCAGCTGTGACGCCTCAAAGCGGTAGGAGGGCAACCGCATGACGCTAAAAAAAGCACCTAGAGTTGCAGCCTCTTCTTCAAAGGCCAGGCTGGTATCTTAGTTGTGAGTCTTTATGGAGTGTAACCCTAACGTGAACCAGAGCCGGATTCTAGGGAATGTAAGGTTGGGACGGGGGGAGCGAACCAGACGCATTCTTTTCGCGGTGGTGCGCACTATGATCGGCGTCGGCTTGCTGGCCTACCTTGGGCTTTCTGGCTCAATCAACTGGTCCGCCTTGCTCGGTCTGGCGGCTGCGTGGAAAATAACGCTGGTTGCCATTGTCCTGATGCTGTTGGATGTATGCGTCACTGCATGGAGGGTGTGCGTACTATTGAATGCACGCCACCTGCACCTTTCTCTGCTCTCCTCGCTGCGCCTCACTCTCATGGGGAACTTCTTTAACGTTTGCCTGCCGGGCGCCACGGGCGGTGATGTTATGAAGATTTACTATGCGGCAGAAGGCAACAACGGCCGGCGTACGGAAGTTGCTACAATCATACTGCTCGACCGTGCTGTTGGGATGTTTGCTCTGCTGGTTTTTCCGTTGCTCGCGGCTCCGCTGTTTCCCCAACTGTTAGGCTCCTCAGATATCTTGCGCGGCCTTCTTTGGATTGCGGCTCTTACTACTGTTTCGATGTTAGCCGGTATGTTGATCTGTTCAGCGAAGTCTGTAAGGAATAGCCGATTCTTATCCGCAGCATTCCGCAAACTGCCCTTTGGAAATTACGCAGAGAGAGTATTCGATACGGTTCACGCGTATCGCAAGGCCCCGAGCGCCCTGGTGGCGGCAGTTGGAATCTCGCTGTTAGCGCATGCTCTGGCTGTTGGCATCACGCTGCTGATTGCCCTGGCTATCAACCGGGCCGAATTCTCGTGGCAGATGAGTGTTCTAGTCCCGCTCGGTTTCCTGGCAAACACCTTGCCGTTGACTCCGGGTGGGATTGGAGTTGGTGAAGCCGCGTTTAACAGCTTGTTTGCAGAGGCTGGACTCCGAGGTGGAGCCGAAATCCTGCTTGGGTGGCGCGTGTTGATGATTCTAACAAGCTCCGTCGGTTTTATCTTCTACCTTCAAGGGCGAAAACGTTTCGTTCATGCGTCTTTGCAGAATCGTG
The DNA here is from genome assembly GCA_964548075.1 of uncultured Clostridia bacterium. Lineage (GTDB taxonomy): Bacteria > Acidobacteriota > Blastocatellia > UBA7656 > UBA7656 > Onstottus_A. Next base: position 69,638 of record CAZJQQ010000011.1, read on the forward strand.
TAGGAGAGTTTTCGCGCTCATAGCGAACCACTCACTTTAGTGGGCTTTCCGCCGCCACTCGCATCGCTCACACAAACGTCATGAAGCTGAAAGGGATCGAGATTTGCTGCCCATACTGCAAGGGCGACCTGGAAGAGGCCGGCGACAGCAAGAAAAAGGAACTCCACTGCTTGTTGTGCAGACGACGCTTTCCGGTCCTCTTAGGAATCCCGGACTTGCGCATATTCTCCGACCCCTACATTGAGGCCGAGGCCGATCGAGCTAAAGGATCGCTGGTTGCGACCCGCATAGACGACCTTGGTTTTTCGGAATTGGTAGACTTCTATTACAGCATCACTTCAGTTGTACCACGGAACCACGCGTGCCAATACAAGAGAGGATTGATGGCCGGTGTAGCGCGGAGCGAGGCAGCCTTTTTGAATTGGGAGGCGGTTACGAAGATGAATGGGCAGCCTGCCACCACCCTGTTGGATATAGGCTGTGGTACGGCTCCCCTGTTGGTCGCGGCAGCTCGACGGTTTCCGAGGCTGGTTGGTGTGGACATAGCGTTTCGCTGGCTGGTGGTTGCAAAGAAGCGGCTCGCCGAGGCCGGACTGGACATCCCTCTTATTTGTGCGTGTGCGGAGGCTCTACCGTTTCCCGACGGAAGTTTCGACAGAGTAGTCGCCGACTCGACTCTTGAACACGTCCGAGACCAGCAGATGGCCCTGGCAGAATGCAACCGGGTGATGCAGCCCGCCGGTTATTTGTTCGTCTCTACTCCCAACCGGTACAGTCTCGGCCCGGACCCGCATGTCGGGATTTGGGCCGGGGGGATGTTGCCGGAGCGCTGGGTGGCATCGTATGTGCGAAGACGAGGAGGCATTCCTCCGAAGCGACGACTTCTGTCAGCGCGATCACTACCAAAACTGATTGGGGAAGCGGGCTTCGGTACGCCGAAGCTCATGTTGCCTCGTGTGCCCGTCGAACAGGGCAACCAGTTCGGAAGAGGAACAAGACTGATGATAGGTATGTATCACTTCGCAAAGCGTACGCCGGTCTGTCGAGGCCTTCTGCATTGGATCGGCCCCCAACTGCACGCGGTGGCACACAAATCGAGTAAGCCGCCCAGCGCGAGCTCAGAGTGAAACGAGTTCTGACCGTAAACCCACTCCGGAGCATTCTGCAGCTTTCAGTAGGCGACTTTCTGGCGAAGACACTGAACTTCGTAGCGTTCGTCTACCTGGCGCGTGTGCTGGGCGTCGAAAGCTACGGGGTACTCGAGTTCGCAATCTCTTTGATGACCTACTTCCTGTTGGTGGCGGATGGCGGTCTCGAAATCTGGGCGACTCGGGAAGCCGCTCGAGGAGAAGACATAAGACGTCTCACTGCTCGAGTTGTCCCCCTGCGATTTTTGATGGCCACGGTGTCCTTTGTCGCGCTGCTGTTGTTGATGCTTGCGCTTCCCGACTACCCCGCATTGCGAACGATACTGGTGCTGTTCGGACTGACTCTGTTTACCCAGGCCATGAGCTTGAAATGGGTGTTCATGGGCCAGGAGAAGATGACGCGGGTTGCCGGGGGACTTGTCATAGCTCAGCTAGTCTTCGCCGTGGCACTGTTAGGATTTGTGCGCAGTCCCGAAAGCATTGTGTGGGTGCCGGTGCTGCGGTTGGCTGGCGATGCGGCGATGGCAGTCTATTTCATGCGCCTCTTCTACACGGTTTACGGCGGATTGCGTCCGTCCCTTTCGCTCCGTGGCTTGGGCAATACGTTGAAGCCGGCGATGACGATCGGCGCATCACAAGGACTCTCTCTTATCAACTACAACTTCGATTCGGTATTGCTCGGCTTCTTCCTGGGATCGACTGCGGTAGGCTGGTATGGGGCCGCCTATAAGCCGGTAACCGTGATGTTGGCGATGCCGTTGACTTTTTTCATAGGGTTGTTTCCCGCGCTCTCGCGCATGTACCAGGAGGACAGAGATTCGTTCAGCGAAACCGTAGTCCGTTCATTCAGGCTTACATCCGCGATTGCGATCCCACTCGGCATTGGCGGAGTCTTTCTGGCCCGACCGGTGATCAATCTGCTGTTCGGCGAGGCATACGTCAACTCGGTGCCGGTCCTTCAGATTCTCTGCTGGTCAGCAACCCTTGTGATTCTTCGCGGTACCTATCGGCAGTCTCTAAACGCGGCTGGTCGAGCTTCGCTTGATCTGCGCTGTGCCGGTGCATCGGCCGCCTTGAATGTGGCGCTCAATATCCTGTTAATTCCGCGTTATGGCATCCTGGGAGCGGCGGTCGCAACCGTTGTTGCTGAAGTGCTCTGGTTGACATTGGCATCTTACTATTTCCACCGTTATGTAGCGCCGGTAAGACTCCTTCCATTCCTGTTTCATCCCGCAGTGGCGGGGCTCGCCATGGCTGCTTGCTTTTTCGTAGCCCAGCCGTTGTTTTGGGGCTTACAGGCAGTTCTCTCGGTGGTGGCCTATTTTGGAATACTTCTCCTGTTGGGTGGAACCGAAGCATTGTCGTGGCTACAGGGGCGCAGGGCCAGGTTTTCCTGTCACATCGTTGGGTGATTGATGGCGTGGTTGACTAAGGCGCGTAATACCGAAATACCGCAGACGGTGATATTAGGCTCTGAGGAGTTGCCCTCGGTGATACCGGCCCATCGCCCAGGATTGACACCGTGGCGGTTCTCAACACGCGGAGTCGCAATCAGGCTGTTCGTCACCTGCTGGCTTGTCTACGGTCTCCACTTCGCAACCAACACCGTGCGAGAAATGTATCCGGCGCTGAGCCTCGGAGATCACTTGAGCTTTAATGTAGCCGAGTACGCAGGAATGCACCCGGATATTTTCGAGATCTCAGGGCGTGGGACGTTTATCAACAACAACCCCGGGGCATCAATATTGGGAGCGATTCCCTATACGCTATCGCGCCCGATCATAGATCGTGTAGTGGAGCGGGTCCAACGCTCTCGTTCGGCATCTCCCAAGGAACAGCAACTCGAATACAACACCGTCTATCCTATGGCGCAGGAATTCTACAGGGAGGCCCGCTCGAGGGGATTCGACGTGAAGTTCGGGCTTTCTGCATGGGTAATGCAGGCTTTTTGCATGGCCCCGCTTTCTGCGCTCAGTGTCGTGATAATGTTTTACATCCTTGTGAACCTAACCTCATCCGTTCGCAAGGCGTTGCTGCTGGCACTCCTCTACGCGATAGCTACGCCGGTTCTTTACCGAACGGCCCAGTTGAATCAGAATCTGCTTGTCAGCCATTTTGCCCTCTTCTCATTCGCTTTGTTGTGGAAGCCCTGGGCTGATGCTCTCCGTCCTGAAAGGCCGCACTATCTACTTGCTGGGCTGCTCTCCGGCTGGGCGGTTGTCCTGGACTACAGTGGCTTGGTCGTGCTGTTAGCCATCAGCATCTATGCGGTTGTTCGCCGTCGTTCCCTACCTGCGGAAGCGAGGTCGCGGGCCGACATGTTGCATTTCGCAGCCGGCGTCGGATTCTGTGCAGCTTTGTTGATGGCATATCAATGGGTTTCATTTGGAGACCCTTTCCTTGCGGCTCAACACTATATGCCGGCTACGCAGTTAAGCGGTCATGGGTACCGCGGAATGGACTGGCCGCAACCGGATCTGCTGTGGAGCACCGCATTCGGGCACCGTTTTGGACTGTTTACGTCCGCGCCAATACTGATACTAGCCCTTTACGTTCCAGCCTGGTTCGATCGCCGTAGCCGAATCGTGCCTCGACCTGAGATGTGGTTTATCGCCATTTACTCGCTGGCATTCTTCTTGTTTTGCGCAGCGAACCAATATGGCCGCTTACAGTTCAACAGTGGTGTGCGCCACGTCGTCCCGGTTACACCGTTTCTTTTCCTTCTGGCCGCGGGGGTGCTCCTGCGCATTCCGATGCGGCTGGCATGGGTGATCGGCATTTTCGCTGCTTATTGGTCGTGGTCTCTGGCAATGTATCGGGATGTCGAGGGGGGGCTCGGCATCTTCGAGTCACCCATTCGCATCACGCTGGAAGGCTTCCGCCTTCCATGGCTTACGACTTTGGAACGCATGGGGTATTTGAGCGGACCGGCTTCCGCGATCCCACTGCTAGTGCTCTGCTTGGCAATTGTATGGGTTCTGTGGAGCGCAGGGGCGCGGCGCTCCGATCAACGATATCAATCGGTCGCTATGTGAGCGACGCCGGTCGACACGCCCCGGGCCCAAACAAAAGAAATCTGAATTTGCATTTATGAATTCGAGTCGAAGACTTCTTTGCCGCACAATATTGGTACTTGCCGGAGCTTCTCTGGTTGGGGTCTCAGCGGTGCTGTCGAATCAGGCTATCGAAGGCGCATTGCGCGGTACTCAATCGGGGGTGCTGAGCTGGGGTCCAGCGCTCTTTAGGGCTTTGCTGGCGTTTCACGGCGTTCTGTTGATCTTCGCCAGCGTCATTTGGGCAGGGCGGGCACCCTCGGAAAAACCGGCACCCGCCAACATGAATGGTCCAGCAACCGGATGGAGTGGAACCAGCCGGACTTCTTGGGCCATTCTGATTCTGTTGAGCGTCGTCGCTCTGGTGCTAAGATTGTGGCAGCTCGATTCGGACCTCTGGCACGATGAGATCGGCACGCTGTTGAATTTCGTGCGCCCGTCGTTGGGCGAAATCGTAACCAGTTTTCCAAATCAGAACCAGCATCTTCTCTACTCTATCCTGGCATGGGCCAGCGTCGGCATCTTCGGCGAAAGCGCATGGGCGATTCGGTTGCCTGCAGTCTTTTTTGGGGTCGGATGCATATGGGGGCTGTTTCTGTTGGGACGTCGAGTAGTAGGTAGTCGAGAAGCATTGCTGGCGTGCGCGTTAATGACCTTCTCCTACCACCATGTCTGGTTTTCACAGAATGCACGCGGGTATACCGGTCTGCTGTTGTTTGTGCTGTTAGGGACGTGGCTGTGGCTCGAAGCCCTATCGCGAGGAGAGCTGCGCTGGTGGGTACTTTACGGGCTAGCTGTCATCATGGGCCTGCTAATGCACATGACGATGGCTTTTGTGGTAGCCGCCCATGGCCTGCTCTACCTGATCTTGTTGGTTAGTTCTTCAAAAAGGCGTTCGGATGAGGGTGTGCGGTGGAGCCTTGAAGCCCGGGCTGGTTGGAGACCTATCGTCACATGGCTGCTGTCGGGAAGTATCACACTGCAACTCTACGCCTTATCGCTGCCGGAGTTTCTGAACAGCGGATTGCATGAAGTATCGCGGCCTTCCGATTGGACCAATCCGATGTGGGTTGTAATGGAGACCATCCGCAACCTGCACTTCGGGGTTTCTGGCGCCGCAGTTCTTCTTTGCGGTGGAGCACTGGTCTTGATCGGTTGGCTGAGTATCCTTCGCAGGAACTTTCGCGCAGGAGTCTTGATGGTTCTGCCCGCCGTGCTGGTCGGCGCGACTATGCTGGGGCTCGGCCACAACTTGTGGCCACGCTTTTTCTTCTTCTCGATGGGCTTTGCTCTATTGATCGTGGTACATGGCGGAATGACCGCGCCACGGTATTTTCTGAGTCGGATTAAAGCCCTCGGCTCTCGTGAGCGCCTAGCCGGAGGGTCGGGAATTGCATTGACTTGTTTGTTAATCACCGCCTCCGCGATTACTGTACCTCGAAACTATGCTCTGCCTAAGCAGGATTTCACCGGTGCCCGCGAGTATGTAGAAGGCAACCGAGGCCCGGGCGATGCTGTGGTTACAGTCGGACTGGCGGGGGTAGATTACGGCTATTTTGCTCCCCACTGGTCGGTAGCGCGGACCGAATCTGAACTGGATGCTGTTCGACGCGGCCAGCCGATGACCTGGTTGGTCTATACGCTGCCTATCGAGGTCAAAACTCGACTGCCTGAAATCTGGAATACGATTCAGAAGGACTTCCAGGTAGTAAAGGTGTTTCCCGGTACTCTCAACGACGGCGAAGTCTATGTTTGCCAGCAGCGATCCGAAGCAGCGGTATCAAGACATCAGTCTGAGGCCCGCACCCTGCCGGACAAACATCTACCTTAAGGAATCCATGCCCGGCCGTTGTTAACCTTGTCGGCACTCGTTTTTTGCCAAAGTTTTAGGAGAATCCAAAATAGGAAGTGAACAATGCAAGAGATCAGCGTCGTTATTCCCGCATTCAATGAAGAGTCACAGATAAAGGAAGTGATAACTGAATTGCGAGCCCTGCTTCGACAACAGGGTATATCGGCGGAGGTGCTGGTTGTCGATGATGGTTCGACCGACGGGACAGCCCGCGCCGCAAGCGCGGCTGGCGCCCGTGTTATCAAGCACCGCAGCAATCGAGGTTACGGGGCGGCCTTGAAGACCGGCATCGTGGCCGCGACCCACGACATCATCGCTATGATAGATGCCGACGGCACGTATCCCGCCGAATCACTGCCGGAGATGCTTGCAGAGCTCGAGCACGCCGACATGGTAGTTGGCGCTCGCATCGGCCAGAACGTTCACATCCCTCTTGTCAGGCGGCCGGCGAAGTGGGTCCTGAAGAAACTTGCCAATTACGTATCGAACGCCCGGATCCCGGACCTTAACAGCGGTTTGCGAGTATTCCGGAGAGATATTGCGGTGCAGTATTTCTCGATTCTGCCGGATCAATTCAGCTTCACAACGACGATCACCCTGGCGATGCACTGTGACAAGTATGCAGTAACCTATATCTCGATCGACTATCGCAAACGGCATGGTCGGTCGAAAATCGTGCCCTGGGATGCCGGAAGCTTCGCGATTCTGATCCTGAGGACCGCAATGTTGTTTCGACCGTTGAGAGTTTTTCTACCGGTTGCCCTTGTCTGTCTTGCCTACGGCCTGGTGAAGATGGTTGTGGACATCACCAGAGATCCCAACATCTCGGCTTCAGCAATACTGGCTCTGGTGAGCGCCTTGCTTATCGTCCTTATCGGCATGCTCGGAGACGCGGTCGCCACGCGACTGGGCCGCCTGAATCCCAATTCAGTGCTCGGTGTTCGACCAAGAGAGGTAGTTGAACTCGAAAGGGAAAATGCCGAAGAAGAACCTCTAGTCTACTCAGTTGGTGCAAGGAAGCGATGAATCTGTTGCGAGTTTACCTTCTGGCGGGCTTGATTGTTCACAAGATCGTCTGGGAAATACTGAAATGGCGAAGAGCGCGTTCCAGCTCGGCCGGACGAGTTGCAGGATCGGTCCGACAGATGGTTGTCAAAGCAGTGAAGGTCGGGATCCTGCTTGGCATCGCAGTGCAAACAATGCTGCCCGATGTGCTGCCCATCGCTCAGGATCCCTCGACAATTCGCGTTATCGGCGCAGCGATCTATACAGCGGGCCTCCTTATGGCGATCACAAGCCGATTGCAGCTTTCTGACAACTGGTCTGACATCGAGGCGGCAAAAGTTCTGCGGAATCAGACCGTCGTCTCGAGAGGACTGTACCGTTACATACGCCACCCTATCTATGTCGGTGATTTACTCCTGTTGGTTGGGCTGGAGTTGAGTCTGAACTCGTGGTTGTTGTTGGCGGTCGGCCTAATGATGCCGGTCGTGCTGCTTCAAGCCGTCCGCGAAGAGAAAATGCTGGCCGAGGCATTGCCGGGCTATGACTCGTATCGCCTGCGCACGAAACGCTTTATCCCATTCGTAGTTTGAACAGCAGAAGGGTTTCCGGGAGATCGATCTTGACCCGAACTCGAGTAGCTATTCTAGGTGCTGGTCCTGCCGGCCTGGGCGCAGCCTGGCAACTCGTGCGCAGCGGCAAGGGCAGCGTCGTCGTTGTCGAGCAGCGTGACGAGGTCGGGGGGAACGCGGGCAGCTTCGAGCTCGAGGGCATTCCAGTTGATTACGGCAGCCATCGTTTTCATCCATCGTGCCGCCCGCAGATTCTGGACGACATCCGGACACTGCTCAATGGGGATCTCCTAGACAGACCGCGGCACGGGCGCATTCGCCTACGAGGACGCTGGATACACTTCCCTCTCAAACCTCAGGACTTGCTGTTGCACTTGCCGTTGTCGTTTGGACTCGGAGTGTCATTTGATTCGCTGCGCAAGCTGATATCTGGCTCTCGAAACGGTAAGCCCGATACTTTTGCAAGCGTGTTGGAGCGGAGTCTCGGTCCGACGATTTGCCGGGACTTCTACTTTCCATACGCCCGGAAAATATGGGGCATCCAGCCGGATGATATATCGGCAACTCAGGCATATCGCCGGGTCTCGGCAAATTCATTGGGAAGGATGGCTCGCAAGGCCCTGGGTCTCGTACCAGGTTTTAAGACGTCGGGCGCAGGCCGCTTCTATTATCCACGCCTGGGCTATGGCCAAATCAGTCGGGCCATTGCGGATGCAGCGCGAGACCTGGGGGCAGAACTAGAGCTTGGTACGACCGTTCGCAGCCTTCAGCTCGGCGCCCCGCACCGTCTCGATCTTGAATCCGGGGGGCAGCCGAGGTCTATTGAGGCTGATTACGTTTGGTCTACAATTCCGATTACCAGTCTCGTCCGAATCACTGATCCGGCGGCGCCGCTTCGCGTGCTGCAAGCAAGCGAGCAGATCCGCTATCGGGCGATGGTGCTGATCTACCTTGTTCTGGCGCAACCGCAATTTACGCCATTCGACGCCCACTATTTCCCGGAGGCTGACATCAGGCTTACCAGACTATCTGAAGTTAAGAACTACAGTGGAGTGACCGAACCCTCAAACCGCACTGTGCTGTGTGGCGAGTTGCCTTGCACCCTGGACGATGACGTTTGGCGAGCTTCGGATGAGGAGCTGTCTGAAATGGTTCGCGACTCGCTCGGGCGATGCGGATTGCCGATAAAGGTTCCCGTGTTGACGGTCGCCACCAAACGACTGGCGTACGCGTATCCGATCTATCGGCAAGGCTACGAGGCCGCGTTCGAGATGCTGGATGAATGGGCAGGGAGCCTTGATCGAGTTCTCACATTCGGTCGGCAGGGATTGTTTGCTCACGACAACACTCATCATGCGCTGGCGATGGCCTACGCAGCGGTCGATTGCCTTCTGCCATCAGGGGCGTTCGATACCGAGCACTGGGATCGGTACAGGAAGGAGTTCGCCAGGCATGTCGTTGAGGATTGAGTGCGACCGCCAGACGTATCAATGGAGCTTTCTTAGATGGCTTTTGTGAACCGGCCGCTGGTCATCGAGTCGGGAGGACTCAGCCCCCTGGATCGGGCGGCTTATCTGATTGCGACCGGAGGAGGCGCGGGTTTTGCTCCTATCGCCTCCGGGACCATCGGATCTCTCGAAGGCGTGGCGGTGTTCTTGGCCACTCTTTCACTGGACCTGGGAGGGGTTGGTCATATCATCCTGCTCGCGGCGCTGAGCCTCTCGTCCTTTTCAATTGGTGTGTGGGCATCGAGCCGTGTCTGTGCGCTTAGCGGGGCAAAAGACCCGGGGCAAATAGTGATCGATGAAGTGAGCGGCCAGCTGATCGCCCTTACCCCGCTTGCGGCCGGGCCATCGATTGAAGGTGTGGTGATTGGATTTGTGCTGTTTAGGCTCTTCGACGTTTTCAAGCCGTATCCGATATACAAACTCGAGCGTCTGCGAGGGGGCCTGGGAGTGATGTCCGATGATCTGCTCGCCGGCATCTACACTGCGGTGCTCGTATGGGCGGGCCACTATGTACATCTACTGTAGTCAGGTCACCAACCTAAGGCGCCAGAAGGGTTGAGTATGTCGGTGTCGCGCGTTAAGACTAGCGGAACTGGGAGCGTCGAACTGCGGCGAGCTAGACTCAAGCGAAGGTCAGGGAAGGGATGTTGTCGCCAGTGAAGTCCCACGCTTCGTAATTGAAAATGCGCCTATGTGGCTCAAGAAGGAATGATTATTCCGTAGCGCGTTGAAGAGATACTGGCTGGCGCTTCAATCTGGCTGGAAGAGAGGTAAGGATGAGTTCTCCAAAAGTTGTAGCTACGAGTGAATTCCGCGGCACAGTTGTGGAGCCGGTCCCTCAGGCAAAAAAGGCCTCGTTTCGCGCAGAGCGCGAGTTCGGACTCGTTGTCGGCGGCGTCTTCGCCTTACTCGGAGGCTGGTGGATTTTTCGCGAAAAGTTTGAGGTGATCGCCCCTGCATTTCTGACAGCAGGTGTTTTGTTGGTGTTGCTCGGCGCGATCATTCCCAAAGCGCTCGTTCTTCCCAATCGAGCGTGGATGAAACTCGCCGAAATACTCTCCTTTGTCTCAACACGGGTGATACTCGCAATTGTCTTTTTCCTGGTAGTCACTCCAATCGGTGTCGTAAAGAGATCGCTCGGTTGGGACCCACTGAGGCGGCGTGCGAAGCCGGAGGCGTCCTATTGGAAAGACTATGGGGCGCGACAGCGCAACTCTCGGCACTACGAAAAGATGTACTAAGGAGCATTGATATGTCGAAATTACAGGTTGCAGGCGAATTCTGGCAGTTCATGAAGGACAACAAGAAGTTTTGGCTGTTGCCCATTGTGATTTCCCTGGCTTTGATCGGTTTCCTTCTGGTGCTGGCCAAGAGTTCAGCGCTCTCGCCGTTCATTTACGCTTTGTTCTAATCTGCAAGTGGCTCCAATGACCAGTATTCTTGGCCTCTCGGCTTTTTATCACGATTCCGCGGCGTGCCTGGTGGTCGATGGCGAGATCATCGCGGCGGCGCAAGAGGAGCGGTTCACCCGGATAAAGCACGACCACCGCTTTCCGTTGAATGCAGTTCGCTACTGCCTCAAAGAAGGTGGGCTTACAGCGGACCAGTTAGACTACGTCAGCTTCTATGACAAGCCGCTTCTGAAATTCGACCGGCTGCTCGAAACATATCTCGACTACGCACCCAGCGGGTTACCCTCCTTCTTTAAGTCAATGCCTCTCTGGTTGAAGGAAAAGCTCTGGATGCCGGACGTGATTCGAACTGAGCTCGCAAAGTCGAATGGGATGGCGGACCCGAAGGAGATTAGGAAGAAGGCGAAAAGGTTTCCCTGGCGTCTTCTGTTTGGAGATCATCATGAGAGCCATGCTGCCAGTGCGTTCTACCCATCGCCTTTTGAGGAGGCAGCTATCCTTACGATCGACGGTGTAGGCGAGTGGGCAACCAGTTCTATTGGAATTGGGAAGGGCAATGAAGTCACCCTGCTGAAAGAGCTACGCTTCCCGGACAGCATCGGGCTACTTTACAACGCGTTTACATACTACGCCGGATTCAAGGTGAACAGCGGTGAATACAAGGTCATGGGGTTGGCGCCTTATGGAGAAGGCAAATACGTCAACACGATCAAAGAGAAGATGATTGAGATTCGAGACGACGGCAGCCTCCGAATGAACCAAGAGTACTTCGGTTATTCGCAGGGCTCGCGGATGACCAACAAGGCTTTTGAAAAGCTACTCGGGGGGCCGCCGAGGGAGCCAGAATCCCGCCTGACGCAAAAAGAGATGGACCTTGCCTGTAGCATACAGATTATCACCGAAGAGGTGATGCTGAAGATGGCTCGCCACGTTCGGAAAGAGACAGGTATGACCCGGCTATGTATGGCAGGGGGAGTCGCCCTGAACTGTGTAGGAAACGGGCGCATTCTCCAGGAAGGTCTCTTTAAAGACCTGTGGATTCAGCCGGCAGCGGGAGATGCAGGCGGAGCGGTCGGCGTCGCGCTAGCAGTGTGGCACCGGTATCTTGGGCAACCTCGCATGAGCCCGCAGAAAGCGGGGACCTGGGTTTCCTCTCGGAATGGGGCAATATCGCCATACAGTGATTCTATGAAAGGCGCGTTTCTAGGCCCTCAGTTCTCGGAACAAGAGATCGAGAGCTTTCTGAACAAGCGGAATCTGCCCTACCTGAAGCACTCCAGGGAAGATTTGCCCGAGGTTGTTGGTCAGCTTCTGGCCGAGCAGAAGGTTATAGGCCTGCATCAAGGACGAATGGAGTTCGGGCCGCGTGCGCTCGGCGGGCGAAGCATAATCGGCGATGCACGCTCTCCTCAGATGCAGTCGCTGATGAATCTGAAGGTAAAGTATCGCGAAAGCTTTCGACCGTTCGCGCCAACTGTACTCAGGGAGTATGTCGCCGAGTGGTTCGAGTTGCAGACCGATAGCCCCTACATGTTGCTTGTGGCCGATGTTGTTAAGAATCGCCGGCGAGAGATGTCGGCTCAACAACAGGCGCTATGGGGAATCGACAAGCTGAATGTCGTCCGCTCTGAGATTCCCGCCGTCACCCACGTCGATTACTCGGCGCGGGTCCAGACCATACGTCGGGAGGCCAACCCGCTCTACTGGGAGATCATCGACGCGTTTCGCAAGCGAACAGGCTGTCCGGTGATTGTAAACACGAGCTTCAACGTGCGGGGAGAGCCGATCGTCTGTACACCGGAAGACAGCTACCGTTGCTTCATGAGAACAGAGATGGATGTCCTCGTCTTGGAGACCTGCGTCCTATATAAGGCGGACCAGCCCAAGTTCAATGATCAGATAGGCTGGCGAAAGGAATTCGCCCTTGACTGATCGTATCTGCAAAGCGAAAGCAATACCGGAACACCTCGATTTACCATGCACCCGGTATGTGACCCATTGGTTACGCAGACAATGAATCCTATTTCAAAGATTACTGGAGGCTCGAACATGAACCTAATCTCTGCGCACGAGTTCGTAGGACTTTTCCTTTTTTATGCTGGTCCCGATCAGATTCTACCGTTGGTTTCGATCATCGGCACCATTATCGGCGTGCTTCTGATCTGGTGGCAGCGCTTTGTCATGCTTGCTAGGAAATCGTGGCGATTTCTCGCAAGGAAAATGCAATCCGGCAGCAAGAAGCTTGAGCCATCGGCGAAGAAAAATCTCTGATACATCTCAAATCGAACTATGAAGAAAGTCATTGTTATAGGGCTTGATGGGTTCGAGCCGAAGATAGTCGAGACAATGCTCAATGCGGGTGAGTTGCCGAACCTCGCAAGGCTCAGAGCGAAGGGCGGCTTCTCGCGTATTCGCACCACTTATCCGGCTCAAACGCCAGTGGCGTGGTCGACATTCGCGACCGGAATGAATCCGGGAGGGCACGGTATCTTCGACTTCATACGCCGCGACCCAAAGACTTATCTCCCGGATCTATCGCTGACTCGATACGAACAGAAGAACGCATACCTTCCCCCGAAGGCCATCAACTCGCGGCGGGGCACGGCAGTGTGGGAGTTGTTGTCGGCGGCGGGACTCCCATCGACCATCGTGCGCTGTCCGTGTACATATCCACCCGATGACATTCGCGGGCGAATGCTGGCCGGTATGGGTGTGCCTGACATCCGCGGAGGATTGGGGACCTCGACATTCTATAGCTCGGCCGACGATGTGAAGGCACAGGAGAGCGAGAGCGTTGTGAGCATTCGGGTCGAGCAGGATGGCGCGATCAAAACCCATCTCATCGGACCTCGCAACCTGAAGACTCGATCAGACTTTCAGTCTGAAATAGCAATTCAAATCGAGCCATCCGCTAAGAAGATTTTTGTGCGGTCGGACGGTCAGCCAAAGGAACTCGAAGTGCGCGAAGGCCAGTGGAGCGATTGGCTCAGGGTGAAATTCAAGACAGGGTTGCTGCAGTCCGTAAGGGGCATGGTGCGGTTTTACCTCGTGCAGATGGATCCGGTGTTCGAGCTGTATGCCTCTCCGATTAATTTTGATTTGGATGCCCCGATGTTTCCGATAAGCTCGCCTCCGGAGTACGCCTCGGAGTTAGCCGCAGAGGTTGGCACGTTTTATACGACCGGAATGGTTGAGGACCACAGCGGCTTGAACAACGAACGCTTCGGAGAAGTCGCATACCTAGAGCAATGCAGAGATGTTCTCGCCGAGCGTGAGAGGATGATGCTCTATGAGCTCGACCGACTGAATGAAGGTCTATTCTTCTGCTTGTTCGACACGCCTGACCGAGTACAACACATGTTTTGGCGGTTTGGGGAACAGGACCATCCCGCTAACCACGGCGCCGCGAGTGCCGAATTGGGCCGCGTCGTTGAAGATCACTACCGCGCCTGCGATGAGGTTGTCGGCAAGGCCCTGCCATACGCCGACGACCAGACTCTGTTCATCGTGCTGAGCGACCACGGCATGAACAGCTTTCAGCGCGGAGTACACTTGAACACCTGGTTGCATGACAATGGTCTTCTGGCTTTTCACAACGGGATCAAGCCGGGTGAACAGGCCGGCGACTTCTTCCATGGTGTTGATTGGGGCCGCACTCAGGCCTACGCGCTAGGCCTGGGTGGCGTGTATCTGAACGTGAAAGGCAGAGAAGAAAAAGGGATCGTGGATCCAACTGAGGCCGAGGCCTTGAAGGCTGCGATTGCAGGCGGTCTGAGCGGATTGGCCGATCCGGTCCGGGGAAAGATCGCGATCCGAAGCGTTCTAGCGCGCGAACAAGTGTATTCAGGCCCCTATGTCAATGACGCCCCCGACCTGCTGGTGAACTTTTCTGAGGGGTATAGGGTTTCATGGGATACGGCGCTTGGAGGAACGCCCGAAGGCAGTTTCGAGGACAACGTCAAGAAGTGGGGCGGAGACCACATCATTGATCCTTGCCTTGTCCCCGGCGTCTTATTTATGAACCGCCCGTTCGATCCGAGCGAGGCGAGCCTGCTCGATATGGCCCCAACGATTCTTCGAGCACTCGAAGTTGCGAATGGGCCAATGATGGAAGGAGACTCATTGTTGATATGAAGATTTTAGTCATAGGTCTGGACTCTGCTGCTCCCGACCTTCTATTTGGGGATGAGCGCCTGACGAACTTCCGCCGGTTGATGGACGGCGGGTGCTATGGACGACTTGAGACTGTCAACCCGCCGATCACTGTTCCAGCCTGGATGTGCATGGCCACAAGCCAGGATCCCGGCTCGCTTGGGGTATACGGTTTTCGCAACCGCACGGACCATTCCTATAATGGCCTGGGAATCGTGAATTCGAAGTCGATTCAAGACCTCGCAATTTGGGACCAGGTGGCGCGCGAAGGTAAGCGCGGAAACATCATTGGTGTTCCGCCTTCCTTTCCGCCGCGTAAGGTGAATGGTATTTGTATAGGATGTTTTCTGACTCCAGATACCAACAAGGACAATTACACTCATCCGCCGGCATTGAAAAATGAGATTGCGAGCCTGACTGGCGAGTACCCGGTCGACGTTAAGGGATTTCGCACCGACCGGAAGGATTGGCTGAGGGATGAGATATACACGATGAGCCGCAAGCACTTCGAAGTCGTGCGGCACTATATGAGGAACTCGGAGTGGGACTACTTTCAGTTTGTCGAGATCGGGCTCGACCGTTTGCAACACGGCTTCTGGAAGTTTCACGATCCGGAGCACGTTCTTCACCAGCCGGGCAACCCCTACCGGGAAGTTATTCGCGACTATTACCTCTATCTGGACGAGGAACTGGGAAGGATTTTCGAGTTATTGGACGACGACACAGCCATTCTGGTGCTCTCGGATCACGGTGCGCAGCGTCTCGACGGAGGCTTTTGCATTAATGAATGGCTGGTGAGCGAAGGGCTGCTGGTGCTCAACCAGTATCCGAAAGAGATCACGCCCTTCAGTAAGCTTGACGTGAACTGGGACAGGACCAGAGTGTGGAGCGAGGGAGGATACTATGCGCGGGTGTTCTTCAACGTGAAGGGGCGAGAACCTAGTGGGGTGATAGAGAGATCCGAGTACGAAAGGTTCCGCGAGGAGATAAAGGCGAAGTTGGAGGCCACTCTGGACGACAAGGGCGGGCCGATGGGCACCCTGGTCTTCAGACCAGAGGAGATCTACAAAACTGTGCGCAACATAGCGCCCGACTTGATCGCGCACTTTGGGGCGCTGTACTGGCGCTCGATTGGGGGGGTGGGATATCCGTCCTTCCACATTCAAGAGAATGATACGGGTCCGGACGACTGTAACCACGCGCAGCATGGGAGTTTCATCCTGGCCGCGTCTAATAACCCGTTGCAGGGCGAGCTCGAAGGTGCCCACATCCTTGACATGGCACCGACGCTGCTGGAACTGGGTGGCTACGACGTACCGAACACGATGCAGGGGAAATCCCTGGTATCAGGGAAGACCCTGAACAGCGTCGGGGAGGCTTTCTCTCGCGATGACGAAGAGATCATAAAGGAGCGGCTCAGTGGACTTGGCTACATCTCCTAAGGTTGTGAGAGCTCGCTGCGAGACCCCTAGGCCTTGCCGCCTGCCGATTGGCTTATCGCTCAGGCTACTCAGCAAAGAATGGTAGGACCTTAGTTGAATCTATCAACCGACAAAACACAGTATTACCTTGTGGTCGTCGCCTCACTTGCCCTTGGTGTGACGGGCTTCTTAGCTGCTTGCAGATTATTAGACCCCTCGATACCGGTGCATCTCATCCTGATCAGCGTGATCGTGTCTGTCATTGCGTGCGGGGTGGGATGGGGCATGTCGAGAAGGTCAAATAGGCACCTTCCCCAGGGTGCTGTAGCCATTTCAGTGCTGCTTGCGGCGGGGACCGCGATGGCGCTTGCTACGGCCTATCAACTAGTAGGATATCTGAATCTCCCGGTCGATCTTCTGAGCTTCTCAGAAAGCTCTTATGTCAACGACATTATTAAGCTGCGCCTTGGAGCGCCTATTTATAGTGATCCGCAGGATAATAATTCTTACCCTTATACGCCAGGATCGCCGATTCTGACCTATGTGGTCTCCGCGGCTCTGGGACAGGCGACCTCAATTCCGTTTTACCGTCTTGTCCAGTTTTCTTACGTAGTCATAGCATCTGTTGCGGCGACGAGTGTGTGCGATCTGCTGGCCCAAAGGGTCCTTTCAGCGGATGAGTACCGCCATCGTTCCATCTGGCGATGGGTGTGGTTCGCGCTCACTTTTCTCTTGGTCACTGATGCTCGATTCAACCACTACACCCAGTCGTTACATAATGACGGGCTCGCGCTGTTGTTTTCTGTCTTCTGTTACTGGCTGATCGTGAAGCACTCCCTTAAGCCGCGGCCTTGGCAAGTCTGGGCAATGGCCTTATTGCCGGGCATAGGCTTCATGGCAAAGCAGAATGTTCTGACATGGATTGGAGTCTTTCTTGTTTACCTTGTGGCGACTGAGGCTGTCTCAAGGCGACAGTTGGCGCTTTTCGTTTTAGGCAGTCTGCTGGTAACCGTGACCGTAATTGGAGTTTGCATCTTGCTCTGGGGAGAGAACTTCCGATACTGGATATTCACCGCGCTGGGCAGCAAGCAGATATCTCTGCCAAGGAGTATTCTCCACCTGTTCCAGGCCGGCCTCTATGCAGTACTGGGACTGTTCAGTGGCCGAGTGCTGGCGTTACAGGACAGTAGCAGAGCGATAACGACGTTGTGGGTTTGCTGGCTTCTCCTATTCACTATGGAAGCGCTCACGAGTGGTCTGGGGTATCAGACAAATCACCTCGGTCCGGGAATCGTGATTGGCGGCTGTTGGTTCCTTATAGCGGTACTGAAGACCTGGCCCACCGCCAAGACGGCCGGATCGTGGTGGCAGTACAGAGCGCAGGAGGTTCTGGCCGTTTGCATGGTCGTTTTGCTATGTGGCGCGCTAGGCTTTGTGAGGGAGCCTCGAAACCTCGTTCCACAAGATTTCTTCCGCTACGTCGCCGAAATCGAGAACGAGTTCCAGGGGTTCGCGCCAGAGAAAGTGTTGATGGATACCGGAAGCTGGATATATCTCAAGCAGAATGTCTTGATGAAAGACAGGTCTGCACCGATATCTCTCCATTCGGCAAAGAATCAACCAGAAGTCAATCACCAAATGCTCGCTGCGACGATCAAGCGGATCGAAGAGAAGACATATGACAAGATCCTGGCCAGACAGCTAGATACGGGGGAGACATGGTATGACTTCCAGAACAATGGGTCCGGGGTAAAAGCCGCAATCCTGAATAACTATCGTGAGGCTCGGCGCATTCGCGAAGTCGCGGGTATTGAGCGGTGGTGGCCCAAGCACCTCGTTTCTGAGATCCTGGTGCTGGTCCCCAACCCAGATCCCGCTCGGCACCACAACAACTCGGGCGCAATATCGATGGCGGGGTCCGAAGGACGTTAGGGTAGACATTAAACTGCTTCTTGCCGGCTCTGGTGTCTATGGGTATGCAATTGAGATTTAGAGTACTACAACTCCGATTCTCGCGACACTCGAATCGCGCTATCCACAGTGAACTTAGTGGAGACGAGAGTTCTACGACGGCTATGGCGCAGGCGAACCATACCGCGCCAGTCTTCCGCACATCGGACGCTTTCGTGATAGCGGCTTGGGCCGCGACGATCTTCGGGTTGCTTGAAGGTAGTGTCCTTGTTGTTTGCCGCGCATTCCCGCCGATATTGGCGGCTCACAAGGTGTCTCCGCATATGATATGGATTGCCCCTATTATCGATTTAAGCTTGTTCCTCCTTGCCGGCGCAGTCGTGATCCCTCTGCTGAGGCCGGCGCAGAAATGGAGTGGCCTCTCCCGGTCACTGATCGTATACGGGTTCTTCGTCTTCATTGGCACACTTATCGTAATCTCGTCGCCCAAGCTAATTCACCCGGCCAGCACTATAATACTGTCTGCCGGTCTGGCGGCAGTGGGTGGTCGAAAACTCGCGTCTAAAGACAGCCTTACATGCTATCTTCGCAAGCGAATGTTCTTGATTCCGGTCCTGATTATCGGGGTTGGGTTGTTCACCTGGGGCTACGAAAAGGCCCTCGAAGGCTGGCGGTTCCGCAGTCTGCCATCGGCGTTAAGCGATGCGGCGAATGTCCTTGTGATAGTGTTGGATACTGTACGCTACGAACGATTGACTCTGACATCGCAGAATTCGCTTACACCCAAGCTGGATCGAATCGCCGCCAGTGGCGTCACATTCGAAAACGCATGGGCTCCGTCTTCATGGTCGCTGCCTTCGCAAGCTTCTGTTCTGACTGGCAGCCCTCCGTCTGAACACGAAGCTGATTGGCCGGAATTCCGAATGAACGACGAGGTCCCAACTCTTGGTGAGTTCTTTGGGGGGCACGGTTACGTAACCGGAGCCTTCTCGGGGAACGCGGCGTGGATTACGCCGGAGTACCTGGGACGAGGCTTCTTGCGATTCGATGTTTACATCCTCGAAGACCTGATACGCAGGAGCGCTCTGGGGCGCCTAACCGATCGGTTGCTGTCGGCCGTAGGCTATCATTACGCCGGTCGCGGCAAGAAGGCGCCAGCCATAAACGCTCAGTTCCTGAAGTTCCTCGATGATTATCCTGATCGTCCCTTCTTTGCATACATCTGCTATATGGATGTCAATCAAGCTTTCCACAACCGGAAGCTGAATCACGGCTTCTGGCAAGAGGACCCTACCAAAGGGGAGGTGGTCACAGCGTATGAACATGGATTGACCGCGCTGGACAGTCAAATAGATGATCTTTTCGCCAGGTTGCGGCAGCGGAGAGTACTGGACAACACTATCGTGGTAATAACGTCTGACCACGGAGAATCATTCGGTGCCGATGGGACTGAAGATCATAACCCGCCGGGTCATGGGACCAGTCTCTATCCTGAACAAACCAGGGTGCCGCTCTTCGTGGTGTACCCCAAAACAATTCCGCCGGGTCAGAGGGTAGATGTAAACGTAAGCCTTTCCCAGATTCCTGCAACGATTGCTCGTTTGCTGGGATCAGAGGATTCGCCATGGTCGGAGAGTCCGCTTCCGGCGCTGGGGCTTCCGAGGTCGAGCCACTCCAACCCGCCGACAATAAGCACACTAAAGTACGGTAACCGCAAGATTGCGTCTGCCGTGTGGGATCGCTGGTTATATATCAACGATTTGGGGCCGCAACGAAATCAGGAGTTCTACAATTTGGATGAAGATCCGAGGGCGCATCGGAATCTGGTATTCCAAGAGCAGAGCACTTCAGTTATGCTGGAGTTGCAGAGAACACTCAATAGCGCGGAATGACCTAGATGTCATCAGATTAATGGACGCGTCGGGAGGGTGATGCATGAAAGTGTTTGGGCGTTTCAAGCAAGTTGTTTTTGCGCTCTCGCTGGTATTCGGTTGTACACAAGCCAGGTCTTTCGAGCAGGCGGTAATCACGATAGATCCGCAGTCGGTTTATCAGACAATAACCGGGTGGGAGGCTGTTGCTGAGATTGGAACGGTCCTGTTCCCGAACCAGTTTCAGGCATGGAAAGAGACTGTTGCTGATATGGCGGCTAATGACCTGGGCATTAACCGCCTGCGTCTGGAGGTCCGGAGTGGCACCGAAAACCCTGTTGATTACTTTGCCCGGTTTATTACTGGTCAGGGAACCCGTGAGGATTGGCAAAGGCATAGATACGAGAGCATAAACGACAACAACGATCCGTTCTCCATCAGTCAGAATGGTTTTCAGTTCGGGGAGATAGATCACCGGATCGATAATATCGTGCTGCCCCTCAAGCAACGTCTCGAAGCTAAAGGAGAGAAACTTTATGTGAATCTCAACTATGTCGACTTTCACGATGGTAGTGCATCAGGCTTCCGGCATAGAGATTCGGGTAACGAATATGCGGAACTGCTCTTAGCCACATTCATGCACATACAGAGCAAGTATGGCTGGGTACCCGACGCCGTCGAAGTGATCCTGGAGCCTGATAACGCTGGATGGACGAGCTCGCAAATAGGCAGTGCGATTGTGGCCGCTGGCAATCACCTCAAGTCAGGTGGGTTTAATCCGACCTTCATAGCGCCTTCGGCCGCGAACATGCAAACCGCAATTGCTTACTTCGATCAGTTGATTCAAGTGCCTGGTGTCTCACAGTACCTTTCGGAATTCGCGTACCATCGTTATGCAGGTGTCTCTGATTCGAATCTACGGGCGATTGGGAATCGAGCAACACAATACGGGATCAGCGGCGCGATGTTGGAGCACATCGGAAGCGGGTATGAGGATCTTCACAATGACCTCAAGCTGGCAAGGAGCTCTGCGTGGCAGCAGTTCGCACTGGCTTTTCCTACAATAGATAACGGCGCTCAGTACTTAATCATCGATGTCGCCGACCCCAGCAGACCCAGAGTGAATCTGGCAAACCAGGCGAAATTCCTGCGTCAGTATTTCAAGTACATCAGGCGTGGCGCAAGACGAGTGGAAGCTGCCTCAAACAACACTAGCCTTGATCCGCTGTGTTTTATCAATGTGAATGGCAATTATGTCGTGGTGGTTAGGACAGATGCGGGAGGGTCCTTCTCGATACAAGGGCTGCCTGCAGGGACATATGGAGTCACCTATACCACTTCTGTGCAGTCTGATATCGACACTGGCGACACAACGATAGGGGGTGGCCAGACGCTGAGTGCAAACATCCCCGAACGCGGCGTCATCACTGTTTATGCGAAAGCGACTCAAACCGAACCTCCAGGCGATCAGGCTGTGGTAGAGCAGTGTACCCTGAACCGGACGGATGCAGGGACGTTCACGTTGACCGTCGCGGGCAGGGGGATACGGCAGGACGCCGCAATAACAGTGGGTGGTGTAACCCCGAAGAAGACAAAGTTCAAGAACGAGGTGAGTCCGGGTGTATTCACGAAGGCTGTACTCAAGGGCAGATTCTGCACGGGGCTGCCAGGTGATATAGTGATTGTAAATCCCGGTCCAGGCGCCAAACCCTCTCAGCCATTCGGGTGCAATCAGTCCTGTTCATGATACCGTCACGGTAGATTCGGCTTACCCTCTTCTAACTGAGCACACGACATAATGCTTCAATATCGTCGCGTACCCTATGCATTTGCGAAGGGCAAGGTACTCTATCGAACCCCTCAGTGGTTGTTTATGCTCGCGGGCGCAGCCACGTTCTTCTGGGCTCTCTTTGACCCGCGATTCAGGGACGGGGAAGGTTTTCTCGACGCCGCGTTCTGTCTCCCTTTCGCTGTTGCAATAGCCCTTATGGCGTTGGGATTTGCAGCGGTCGGGCCCTTCAAAAAGTTTGCATTCTGGTTTGCGCTTGCCCTCGTCGGGCAGGCCGTTGCCTTGCAAATGATCGACGCGGGACCGTTGATCAGATATCAGCATTACAAAACACTCGGTCGGCTTATCTCAGAAGGTCAAGCCTTGCTAGTTGTATGCTTTGTAGCGCAGACGGCAGCCGTCATAGCAGGTTTGAGGGGTCAATGGTCAATTATAACTAAGTGGATCAAGAGCAACTTTAAGCCATGGCAAATCCTCGGTGTGGGTCTGGTCTTTTTCCTGTCGAGCGCGGCGGCATCGCGCGAGATATCCGCCTATGTCATCGAATTGCCTTTTGCCGCTTTTATTCAACTAGTGAGCCTGGCGAACGTCGTTCTTATGGTGATGGCTTTGCCCAGGGCGTCGCTTACCTCGATTGAACAGAGGTTTGGGAGGTTAGTCAGGCTGCGGGCAGGACAGGAGGATGAACCGATCAGTCTGGACCGATATGCCTTACTGGCAGCTCTATGGGTGACAGTCGTAGCGGCCTTGCTCAGCTTTTTCTCATACGGACGACATCCGCACGTACCCGACGAAGTTGCATACCTTCTGCAGGCTCGTTTCATGGCGAACGGAGCAATTGCAATGCCCGCTCCTTTGGTTCCCGAAGGCTTTGATATCTATCTCATGGAATTCGATGGTGGGAGATGGTTTCCGTCTACTCCGCCGGGTTGGCCCGCAATTCTGGCGGTGGGTGAGCTGCTTGGCATTCCCTGGCTGGTCAATCCGCTGCTCGCAGGCGCAAATGTATTGCTTGCATACCTGGTCATTCAAGGCCTCTATAACCGTAGCAACGCAAGAGCGGCTCTATTCTTATTGTGCATTTCGCCCTGGCATATCTTCATGGCGATGAACTTTATGACTCACACGTTCACCCTAACGTGTGCACTGTTTGCGACCCTGGCTATTATCCTGGCCAGGAAGACGAGCAGATCGTTGTGGGGATGGTTGGGTGGTTTCGCGGTAGGAATGGCAAGCCTGATCAGGCCGCTGGAGGGCCTCATCGTGGCAGCGCTACTGGGGCTCTGGGCGCTTGGCCTGGGAGGCCGTAGGCTCAAGATGAATGCCATTGCCGGGTTCTTCCTTGGCACCGTGCTTGTTGGAGCTGCAGTCCTTCCATACAACAAGATGCTCACCGGCGACGCCGCCAGATTTCCTCTCAATGCTTATTTGGATGAACGGTACGGACCAGGACGGAACGATATTGGTTTCGGGGCGAATCGTGGGATGGGATGGGCCTTGCAGCCGTTCCAAGGACACACCCCGCTCGGCGCGCTCGTGAATGTGGATCTCAACCTATTCTCATTGAATATCGAGCTCCTGGGCTGGAGTACCGGCTCACTTCTGTTGATCGCGCTCATCTGCTTTTCTGGAACGATGAGTCGAGCCGACTATCTTATGTGCGGGGTAATCGCGGCTGTATTGGGAGTATATTTTTTCTACTGGTTTAGCGGCGGTCCTGATTTCGGTGCCCGATATTGGTATTTAGTGCTCATCCCATGTGTAGTCTTGACGATCAGGGGAGCGGAATGTCTCAGACAGAAGCTCGAATCCGAGCCAGCATCTTCGTCCATGGTTAGAGGAAGAATAGGTGTGGCAGTCCTGGCTATGGGTGTTCTAACTCTGGTGAATTACTTTCCCTGGCGCGCAATAGACAAGTATCACCACTATTTGAATATGCGACCGGATATCAGCCAACTCGCCCGCGATCACAGTTTTGGAAGAAGTCTCGTTCTTATTAGAGGCGAATCGCATCCCGACTATTCATCTGCAGCCATCTATAATCCCCTCGATCTCCAGGATGATGCTCCAGTCTATGCCTGGGACCGAAGTCAGCAGGTTCGGGATCAACTGATAAGAGCGTATCCAGATCGGTCCGTATGGATTGTGAATGGACCTTCGGTAACTGGTGATGGCTTCACCGTTGTTGAGGGGCCATTGCCGGCAACCCGGTTCGTAGAAGGCGATCATAAGCAATAAATCATACGGTTTGCTTTTAGGCTGATGATGGATGATAGCAGTGAGTATTTCGGGATACGCGTCGCGGTATTGGGAGCGGCCGGATTCATCGGGCGCTGGGTGGCTCGCGCTCTCTGTTCCAGAAGGGCGAAGCTTTTTCTGGTGGTTCGCGACAGATCGTCGGCCGAACCTGTCTTCGAACGCTACGGTGTTCAAGGCGAAATACTCGAACTGGATCTCGAGAAGCCCGAGGCTGTCGACCATTTATATCAATCCGTCCGACCTTCAATTACCTTCAATCTGGCAGGCTACGGAGTGGACCCGTCGGAGCGCGACGTGAGAATGGCGTATCAGATCAATGATCGCCTTGTTGAATTAATCTGTGAAGGGACAAGAAGAAACCGTCAACCCGGGTGGTCAGGCCCGGAAGTTGTACATATCGGTTCTGCATTGGAATATGGCAGCACAGGCGGCTACCTATCAGAAGATTCAGTGCCAAGCCCGACCTGTTTGTACGGAGAATCGAAGCTAGCTGGCACGAGATCGCTGGCGCGCCATTGCAAGACGTCTCAGATCAGGGGATTAACGGCCAGGTTATTCACCGTTTATGGACCCGGGGAGCATCACAATCGGTTACTGCCTTCCTTGACGAGGACGTCGAAGACCGGTTTGCGCTTGAAAATGACATCTGGCAAACAGAAGCGAGACTTCACCTATATAGAAGATATCGCCGAAGGGCTTGTGCGGCTCGGAACATCCGAAGCAGGTAGAGGTGAGATCGTAAACCTGGCCACGGGGCGGCTAACATCGGTGCGGAACTTCGCGGAACGAGCGGCAAAGATTCTGGAGATTCCTAACGACGCGCTAGTGTTTTATTCGCTACCATCACGGCCTGAGGAGATGGAACACTTTGAGGTCCAGGTGGGTCGTCTCCAAGGTTTAATCGGTTGGAAGCCAAGCACGTCGATAGACGAAGGGATTCGTAAGACCCTGGAGTTCACTAGAACGCGCGATTCGGCAAGTTCTGGTTGCGAGGAACTAGGAGTTTTGGGGAGACTGACGTAAAGAAACTCTGGCCTTGATACCTTCACTGATTGAAAGATCGCTCTAATGACCACGAATGAATGGACGGCTACCCCCATGAGAGTCGCCAACAAAATCTTCATCAGGCTCAATTCCCTTGGATTGATCCGTATAGGCATTTCCGTACTCTGCCTAACCGCAATTGGCTACCTCTGGGGGTACTTGGCCCGCCCTTCAGCCCCAGGAATGATCTTCGGCATCTACTCGATCAAGTCTTTTTTGGCTTTGATGTTGTCATCTTATGTTCTTACGTGGGGTGTCTATTTTGCGCTGAGCCGGGAATCAACTGTGGTAGCGGCAGCGAGATGTGCCGTGACGACCACAACCATTCTCGTTCTAATCGCGTTGCTGGAAGTGGCGGCTTTGTGGCACGTGGTCGATTATGGCTTGCTTCTCACACGGAATGAAACCGCCCTTTTCAAGGGAAAACCCTGGCATAATCCGACGATGCAACTGGACCGGGAACTGCTGTACCACCGTCGCCCCAATACCAGGATCATGGGTGAAACAAAGGGGGATATTGCGTTTTGGTCTGACATTCCGCCCTATCAGCTTTATCGGTATGATGTCCAGTACGATGGCTTGGGATTTCGCAATGATCACGATATCGAACAGGCATCCATAGTAGTTGTAGGGGATTCCTTCGTTGAGGCTCCGCTTGTACCCACGGCAGCCCCTCCTTTCTACCCGCTTAAGCCGCCTTTTGGACGTGGAAGTGGCGAATTTTGGTCAGATGGGTTACGGTCCCCAGCAAGAACTAGTTGTACTAAAGAGATATGGCATAAAACTGCAGCCGGAGATCGTGATTTGGGTCTTTTTCGAGGGGAATGATCTCGCCGACTTACAG
The DNA here is from genome assembly GCA_964548075.1 of uncultured Clostridia bacterium. Taxonomy (GTDB): domain Bacteria; phylum Acidobacteriota; class Blastocatellia; order UBA7656; family UBA7656; genus Onstottus_A. Next base: position 95,476 of record CAZJQQ010000011.1, read on the forward strand.
AGGTACGACTCGGAAATTCAAGATTGGAATAGCCGGATGCTTAAGTATCGTTCTTTTACATTCAATGCCCTAAGCTCGCTCTTAGCCGCTACGTCTCCTCCCTCTGCTAACAGGGTTTCTAATTCCCAATGGGCCAGGGATCGATCCGGCAAACTCCGACTTAGCACAGAGGAAAAAGATGTTACTTTGTACTATGGGATTGCCCCTTCCGCTCTTTCGTCCACGGACTCAGTGAGTCTGGAGAAAGCGCAAAACTACTTTCTCGAAGCGCAAACGCTGTGTAGGAATAGGGGGAGCCAATTCCTATTTGTCTATTTGCCAACAAAGTTCCGGGTGTATCAGGACTTTTCCGAATTTTCCGCCGATAGTCAGCCTAAGCATTGGCGTTTGAGCGACCTACCCATCTGGCTTGAAAGCTGGGCTAACACTAATGGCGTTTCCTACCTCGATCTTACGCCCGTACTGAAACAGGCTGCGGGTCGGAGAGAACTTGTCTACTTCCCGGATGATGAGCATTGGAATGACAGAGGAAACGAGCTTGCGGCAGAAGCAGTTACTGCATTCATTAAAGCCAATGGATGGCTACGGCAGACACAAGGATCAAGAGTCAACACCGCTCACGGACTGAAAAATGGCCAAAGGCCACAAAACTGAGATTATCGACAGTCCTGTTCCGCTGCTATCGGTGTTGGCATACGTATGCCGGTTGGCGAGCCGCTCCTGCGCCGAGGCTTGTTGTAGCAAACAGAAGTCAGACCATTTGGCCATCTTCGGCGAACTTCGATCAAGTCTTAACAAGTTCTAGGGTGATTTACGCCCGACATCCAGTAACGCTGGAATTAGCAGCATCTGCTATCGCAGGAGTCAAAATATGAACAACACTCAGAGTGGCCCCGATCGGTACACCCAATTTGACCTTTCATTCGTGATGCCTTGTTATAACGAAGAGGACATCGTCGAACATACGATCGGTCGTCTGGTTAATGCCTTTCAAAAGGCCGGGTATCGCCTCGAGTTGGTCGCGGTTGATAACGGCTCGTGCGACCGAACTGGTGAAATTATCAAACAGTTGGCGACTCGATATGGATCTGTGATCTATCACAGGGTAGAGAAGAATGAAGGCTACGGAAACGGTGTGTTAAGTGGACTACCCCTTTGCACCGCGCCCTGGATAGGGATCATTCCAGCGGATGGGCAGGTCGACGCCGAGGATGCAGTGCGCCTATTTGAGAACGTGAGCACGATAGGCGGGAAGGCACTCGGCAAAGTGCGGCGGCGCTTTAGAATGGACGGACTGCTGCGCAAGATTATTTCGATTTCCTATAATCTTTTCATTCGCGCGCTCTGGCCGCGCCTCGGATCCATCGATGTTAATGGAAGCCCGAAGATCCTGCCCCGCGATGTGCTCCTGGCCATGGGCCTGCAATCCAGGCAATGGTTTCTCGATCCTGAGATAATTCTAAAGGCTCATTTGATGGGTATTCGGATCTTTGAATACAACGTTTTCGCCCGCGAGAGGGGAAACGGCCTATCCCACGTGCGTATATGGACCTGCTGGGAGTTCTTTTCCAAGATCCTTACCTACCGGTTCGCAAAAGAGTGGAGAAAAGAGATCGATTGGGATGCTCTCAGCCCAAGAGTCACTGCCTCGACGTCGAAGCCTCTCGTGCCTGCCGAAAAGATGGGCACCCAATATTGAAACGTCCCGCAGTTCGTCGCTCGCTCAAACTTTTGCCCTGGATACCCCCTTCATACATAAAACCACTAACCCTGCCCGTCATCCGGTTACAGTACTATGGTCCATCACAAACGAACGTCGTGTAGAGCATGCGGGGCTGAACGGTTTGCGCTGTTCCTCTCACTAGGGGCTACCCCCCTGGCAAACTCATTTCCAAGCTCGCTCGAGGAATTCGCTGTTGAGCCGTCTTACCCTCTGGATCTCTATTTTTGTCAGACCTGCTCAATGGTTCAACTACTGGATGTCATAGATCCGGAAGCGCTCTTCTCTAGCTACGTATATCTTACTGGCACTTCAGATACGATAGCTACGCACAACTTAGAGTATGCGCGGACAGTCTGCGATTTTCTGGGTCTCAAAGCGAGCGACCTTGTAGTCGAGATTGCGAGCAATGACGGGAGCTTGTTGAAATGCTTCAAGCGACATGGCGTAAGAACGCTGGGCGTCGAGCCTGCTACGAACATAGCAGAGATGGCCAGCGCCGACGGCATCGAAACAGTAAACCTCTTCTTTAACTCTTCCACAGCGCAGCAGGTTAGTGAGCGCCATGGCCGCGCGAGGGTCGTCATAGGCAATAACGTCCTGGCTCACGTAGACGATACGAGAGACTTCCTGCGCGGCTGCAAAGCCCTACTGAGAGAGGACGGACTGGTTGTAATCGAGGTCCCTTACATTCGCGATCTGCTCGATCGGTCGGAATATGACACGGTCTACCACGAGCATCTCTGTTACTTTTCTGTGACCACTCTCATGCGACTGTATGAGTCGGTCGGCCTTTCCATCATAAGAGTTGATCACTCGCCGGTCCACGGCGGATCTCTGCGTGTGTATGCAAAGTCACGGGAAGAATCTTCAGGCCATGGCCGGGAAGTTATGCAGTGGGCTCGGAAAGAGGAGAGCGCAGGCTTGACCGGCCTTGCGCGCTACGAACGATTCGCGGATGACGTGAGAGACAATCGCCGAGCTCTTCTCGACATGCTCGAATCTCTTAACAGCCGCGGGAAGACCGTCGCCGGCTATGGCGCGCCAGCCAAGGGTAATACGCTGCTGAACTACTGCGGCATAGGTTCTCACCTGGTCAGCTTTACGGTGGATAAGAACCCTCTCAAGGTCGGGCTCTATACTCCCGGCATGCACATCCCGGTGATGCCTGTGTCGACTTTGCTCGCGCGCCAGCCGGACTATGTGCTGCTACTGGCATGGAATTTTGCCGACGAGATCATGCGCCAGCAACAAGAGTACCGTGACCGGGGTGGTCAATTCATAATCCCGATACCAAAACCGAGGATTGTATAAGCCATGCAAGTCGTAATTCTAGCAGGAGGGCGGGGAACGCGACTCGCCGAAGAGACTACCTCACGACCCAAGCCTATGGTCGAGATCGGCGGCAAGCCGATTCTCTTTCACATCATGAAAATATACGCCAGCCACGGCTTTAAAGACTTCATGATAGCCTGTGGCTACAAAGGCGAGATGATCAAGGAGTATTTCCACAACTACTCTATCTTTAGCCATGATTACTTTCTCAACATGAAAGATGGCTCCCGCAAAATAGTCAACCGCAACGGCATCGACTGGCGGGTCGGCGTGATAGACACAGGGCTCGATACGATGACCGGGGGTCGGATTCTTCGCCTTAAAATGTGGATAGGAAGAGATAGATTCATGGTTACGTACGGCGATGGCCTCGGAGATGTCGATATACGGTCGCTGCTGGCATTCCATCGATCTCACGGCAAACTAGCAACCGTAACCGCCGTTCGGCCGCCATCGCGGTTTGGCGCGCTTGTTCTTGATGGAGATACTGTTTGCGAATTCTCAGAAAAACCGCAGACGGCGGAGGGGTGGATCAATGGTGGATTCTTAGTTTTTGAACCGGAGTTCTTCGACTACTTGAGTGACGACCAGACGGTCCTGGAGCACGAACCTCTTAATAGGCTGGCGGCCGAAGGCCAGCTGGTCGCCTATCGTCACGAAGGGTTCTGGCAGCCTATGGACACCATACGTGAAAAACAGTTACTGGAATCGCTCTGGGTGAGCGGAAGGGCGCCGTGGAAGATATGGGATTAGCTTTCTGGAAGAACCACAATGTGTTTGTGACCGGCGCGACGGGCCTACTGGGGTCGTGGGTGGTCGAAGACTTACTGAAGCAGGGCGCCAACGTCACCTGTTTGGTCCGCGATTGGGTGCCGCACAGCAGATTGCTCGGTTCCGAGTTGCTGAACCAGGTGAACCTCGTCTCGGGCACATTAGAGGACTATGCTGTCCTCCTTCGCGTTTTGAATGAGTACGAGATAGATTCCGTATTTCATCTCGGTGCTCAGGCGATCGTGGGAACGGCCTCTCGCTCACCGCTGTCGACCTTCGAATCTAATATCAGGGGCACTTGGAATGTACTTGAAGCATGCAGGGTCTGCCCAAAGCTTGTGCAACGAGTAGTAGTCGCTTCAAGCGACAAGGCATACGGAATATGCGAACACTTGCCTTACACCGAGGAGACACCTCTGGGTGGCAGATTTCCATACGACGTCTCAAAGTCCTGCGCTGATCTCATTGCACTGTCATTCTTTCATACGTATCGTACGCCGGTAACCGTAACACGATGCGGGAACCTGTTCGGCGGTGGGGACCTCAACTTCAATCGTCTGATCCCAGGCACGATACGCTCGGCAATGCAGGGCGAGCCTCCTATTATCCGGAGCGACGGAAGATTCATCAGGGACTACTTTTATGTTCGTGATGCCGTTAATGCGTATTTACAGCTAGCCGAAAACCTGCCGGACGATCACTTCGTGGGCCAAGCGTTCAACTTTGGTGCGGAGACTCCAGTTTCAGTGCTGGATCTGGTTCGCAGCATATTAGCATTAATGGAGAAGCAGTCGCTGACACCAGTAGTACTGAACGAAGCCTGCCACGAGATCCCCAGGCAGTATCTCGATTGCTCCAAGGCAAAGCGATTGCTGAACTGGCGGCCTAAGCACACGATGGATGAAGCCCTTCGAGAGACCATTCGGTGGTACTCAGAATGGCTTGCCGACCGCACGGTATCTGAACAGGTATTGAGTCGTCAGGAAGTGCTCCGTTAACGCACAGGCGTGGCAGCCGTTTGCGGAGCTACCCTCAGACTGGGTGGCTGTCACTGCACTCCGCGGCGTTCAGGCCAGGGGGTCGCTGGTTTCAGAGGGTTGGTTTGATCTGTTGATTCTGCAGAGTCTGTGATGCGCATAGGGGTCGACGCAACGTGCTGGGAGAATACGAGGGGCTATGGCCGCCATGCGAGAGCCTTGCTTACTGAGATGGTCAAGCTCGATACCGGAAATCAGTACAGCCTCGTAGTCGACTCCGCGCGGAACCTGGAGATGCTGCCACCCGGAGCTAACGTGCGCCTGGTGAACGCCGCGGCGCCGACAGCCATTGCTGCTTCATCAAACGGCCATCGCTCGATTCAAGATATGTGGCGCATGAGCAGGGCCTTGTCCGATAGCGCCTTCGACCTTCTGCTTTTTCCTACGGTCTATAGCTACGTCCCCGTCGTTAGCCGCGCAAAGAAGCTGGTCATCATTCACGACGTGATTGCGGAGACCTATCCTTCGCTCACTCTGCCGACCGTAGCTGCCAGACTGTTCTGGAAGGCCAAGGTGGCGCTTGGCCGCTTGCAGGCAGATGCGATCATCACGGTTTCAGACTATTCACGCCGGGGGATTCTGGAGCGACTGAAGATTGCGCCTGACCGGGTCTTCGTCGTCGGGGAGGCGAGTGATCCCGTCTTTCGAGTGCTTGACAACCCGCAGCTGACGCCGCATCTCAAGTCGCTTGGCATCACTGACGGCGGGCGGACCATCGTATACGTGGGCGGATTCAGCCCCCATAAGAATCTAGAAATGCTGGTGTCGGTCTTTGCGAGGCTTGCCTCTAGGGAAGCGTATTCGGATGTCCGTCTGGTCATGGTGGGTGGGTACAAGAAAGAGGTCTTTCACAGTTATTTTGAAACCATCAAGGCTGAGGTTTGCAGGCTTGGGATCGACGGCCGTGTCGTCTTTGCCGGATATCTTTCAGACGAAGACCTGGTGGTCGTGCTAAATCTCTCGACCTGTCTAGTACTGCCTTCGTTGATGGAGGGTTTCGGACTCCCAGCCGTCGAAGGGTCGGCATGTGGCTGCCCAGTTATTGCGACCAAGGAGAGTCCACTGCCCGGGTTGCTGGGTCGCGCGGGACTCTACATCGACCCCTCTTCCAGCGCACAATTGGAACAGGCTCTGTGTTGCGTACTTGACTCAGAGAGTCTCCGTCGACAGATGCGGAGTGATGGCATAGCCGCCGCCAGCCGCCTCACGTGGAATGCGGCTGCGCAACAGATGATGAACTTGATCGATAAGGTTGTCACGCGATGAGTCGTCCACTGAACTTCCTGCATCTCACAACATTTTATCCACCATATAGCTTCGGCGGCGATGCAATGTACATCTACCGCCTGGCGCAGAGCCTTGGCGATGCAGGGCATCAAGTGGACGTGGTGCATTGCGTTGATTCCTACCACCTCTCGCATCCCGCCGAGCCTGAGATCAAGTTTGCGGATCATCCGAATGTCAGGACTCATGGACTGCGCAGCGGATATGGATGGCTATCGCCGCTAATGACCCAGCAAACCGGCAGGCCGTTGCTAAAGCAAAAGGCCATTCGCGAGGTCCTGGACAGCAAGCCCTACGACGTCATCCACTATCACAACATTTCGCTGTTGGGTCCGGAGGTGTTACGACTCGAACCTGCGCGAGGGGCAGCGGTAAAGATGTACATGACCCATGAGCACTGGCTCGTTTGCCCCATGCATGTTCTCTGGAAATTCAACAGCCGGGCTTGTGAGAAGCCCGCGTGTCTACGCTGCACTGTCATGGCAAAGAGGCCCCCTCAGCTATGGCGCTATACGGACCTCCTCCGAGACGCGAGCCGGCACGTAGATCAGTTTGTAGCGCCAAGCCGGTTCACCGCTAGGATCCACGCCGAGCGGGGCTTCTCACAGCCAGTCGCGCATTTACCCTATTTCATCGACCGCGTCGATCACGAGTGGAAAGAACCCGGTCCACGACCGCAAGAGAGGCCATACTTTCTGTTTGTCGGCCGGCTCGAGGCCATTAAGGGTCTTCAAAACTTGATACGGGTCTGGCACAAAGTAGAAGGGTTCGATCTTCTCGTGGCGGGCAAGGGCAGCTATGAAATGGAATTGCGCGAACAAGCGGCATCCAATCCCAACATAAGGTTCCTGGGCGCATTATCTCAGCGCGAACTGGGCGCGCTGTATTGCCACGCTGTAGCCTCGATAGTGCCGTCGATCACCTATGAAACCTTTGGGATGATAATCATCGAGTCCTTCGCCCGAAAGACGCCCGTGATCGCTCACGACCTTGGCGCGTTGCCCGAAGTCATTCAAGACAGTGATGGCGGTTTCGTCTACCGAACGGACGAAGAGCTGCTTGCGGCTATTGGCCGCATGGCAAGGTCGCCGCAGTTACGTGACGAGCTGGGCGAGAATGGATACCGGGCCTTTGTGAAGTTGTGGTCAAGGGAGGAGCATTTCCGTCTCTATTTCGACCTCCTGAGGAAGACTGCGACCAAGAAATTTGGCTGTATTCCCTGGGAATAGAGGAACGAAGGAGCAATCCACTTTCAATGGCGGCGCGAGACACGGCGACTCGGTAAGTGGCAACCAGAGCTTGCAAAACTCCATCATGCGACACGAACGACTAACCCAACACAAAGCAATCAAACCTGTATCTTGGCCCAATGATCGAGGAGTTCAATGACAGATGGTGTGTCGGCTATCACTGCGAAGCAGACCTCGGAGGTAACATGGGCGGGTGGCGCCTCAGTACCCCTGACTGGGGATAGCGATAGCAGGGTCAAATCCAAGGTACTTCGTTTGTTTCTCATAACTGCGTTTATCATTACTATCGCAAGGCTGTTGGCTCCTTTCGAGATCGGGAAGGATCAGGCGCTGCAGCTGGAGGCTGCAGAACGATTGACTGAAGGGCGAGGCTTAACGACTACATATTTCTCTGCACCGCGATCTTCGGACATAACAGAAGCACCCGATTCAGTGTACCTTACCTGGTGGCCGCCTGGACTGTCGCTTCTGGTAGCGGTCTTCCTGAAGCTCGGAATGCCTCTTGTGGTGTCTCTCAAAACCATCTATGGGATGACGACTCTGATTGGTTGGACTGGCTGGGGAGCGCTTGCGAGCCAATTGATGTTTAGGCCGATAACGCTGGCTGGCCGGGATTTTCCCATCCATTACGTTCTCCCTGTGTTCCTTCCAATCTTTACCACGCCAATTTGGCAGGGAACAGATATCTTCCTATGGGCGGGCACACCTTTGATCGCTGTCTGGCTTCTCAGGGCAAGAGGCTCAGGTTCCGTTTCTGGATCCGTTGTCCTGGCAGGGGTGACTTTTGGGTTGTTGTTCTCCCTACGTTATGCGAGCGCGTTCCTCGGTGTCGCCGCCCTGCTGATTCTGATTCAGGTGAACTTCCCCGACATCAAGTCTGCGATCAAGAAATTCTCGGTATTCGCTTTATGCGCCCTGATCCTGATCGTTCCGATTCTGATTTACGTCAAGGTCTTCTCTCAGCAGGGTTCCATGCCGGACTTTGTAGGCGGCGCGACGGTGTCTTCGAGTCCGACGGGGAAGTTGTTATGGATGCTGCGGGCCTCCCAAGTTACATCTGTGTTGCTGTTTGGCTTTAATCTTTTTTTCCAAGCTCTGAGGTTTTTGAATTCAACTTTGGTGTCCTTCCTATTCGGTGTGTGCTGCCCTATTGCCGTCGTAATGTTGCCTTTTGTAGTTCTTGGGCGATCTCCTCTAAGCCGCCGCGAGGCTCGCAAAGATGTTCAATTGGCAATGTCTCTCTTGCCCTTGTCTCTGCTGATGTTCCAGATTGCCTTGGAAGTCAAAGCAGGGCTGGGGCTGTTCGGCGTCCCGAGATACTACGAGCCACTAATGCTCTGTTGTCCACTGATCTTTTACGAACTGGCGAGCTCCAAAGCGAGGAATCGAGCCTTGAGGTTTGTCTCGATCGCATTTGTTCTTCCGTTCGTGTTCTACGTCTGTATCTACATACCATGTTCAGGGCTGTTATTGGGTAAGCGTGCAGAATTGATCCGGGCAACCCTTAGCTTCACCCCGGCAAGAAGAGCACGATTGACGAGCACCTCCCGCGAGATCGATTACCCGGGTAATCAAATCTACTCGATTAAAGAGAACTCCAGGAACAAGATAAGGGAACTCTACGGAGCATATCCGGATGCGGTGTTTTATTTGGCGAACTATGCCTATTACGCTTATGAAACCCATACTCTGCAAGTAGATGGCACAGGGTCGCGCATAGACTTCAGAAGGCTCCCACCGAAGAAGTTCTGGAGCTCCGCTTTTGCCAGCAAGCCTGCGAAAGTATTTTGGGTTCTTGACTTGAACACGCCTTTTGACTTCGTCCCCGAATTCGATCTGAAACTCATCTATGAAGATCCTTTTGAGAAGACGAGGATTCTGACATCGGATTTTCCGGCAGGTTACAGGTTTTCCAACACGGTTTCCCGTCTCTGAGTTGGGAACCAAGCAGTTCTTGAATACTTCAAGACTGATCCGGATCTACTCCCTTGAAGCTGAGAGCTGAAGACCATCTCAGACCCTGACTTGGGACCGCCCATGACGGGCTGAAAGAAAGGAATCAAACAATGTCAACGTTCTTAATCACTGGGGGTGCGGGCTTCATCGGCTCGCACCTGGCCGAGAGGTTACTTGCGCTAGGTCAACGCGTGTTGATACTGGACGATCTCTCGTCTGGAAGCGTCAGGAACATATCTCATCTGCAGTCGAATCCGCTTCTGGAGTTCGTCCCCGAGTCCGTGAGCCAGCACAATGTACTGGCCGGGTTGGTTGACGAAGCCGACGTGGTATTCCATCTGGCTGCCACTGTCGGGGTGTTCAACATCATCGAGAGCCCGGTCGACACGATTGTCAACAACATCGGAGGCACCGAAGCGATACTCAAGGCAGCAGCCAAGAAGAAGAAGAAGGTCATCGTGGCGTCTACCTCTGAGGTCTACGGTAAGAGTGACAAGATACCCTTTCGCGAGAACGGAGATCTGACCTTTGGCCCTTCGACCAAATCGCGCTGGAGCTACGCCGCCAGCAAGCTCGTGGATGAGTTCCTTGCGCTTTCGTACTGGCACCAGCTTAGGGTGCCAACGGTTGTGGCGCGCTTCTTCAATACGATTGGCCCGCGGCAGATCGGGCGATACGGAATGGTAGTGCCGCGGTTCATGGCGCAGGCATTGAGCGGCCAAGACCTGACTGTGTACGGCACAGGCCAGCAGTCACGCTGTTTTAGCTACGTCTCGGACATCGTGGAGTGGCTGTTGCTGTTGGCCTCGGAAGATAAGGCGGTCGGCCAGGTGTTCAACCTCGGCAATCCCCAAGAAATAACGATCGCGGAACTTGCGCGCGAGACAATTCGCGTTATCTGCGCGGATGTTGGGATTCAATTCGTGCCCTACGAAAGAGCTTACGAAGAGGGATTCGAAGATATGGAGCGGCGAGTTCCCGACATCACCAAAGTGCTCGATATGACAGGCTATTCACCCCGCGTATCGATCCACGAAGCGCTGGGGCTGATACGTGACTGGTTTGTGACTGAGCGCGTGCTTGAGGAGAGTTCTGCGTTTAGATACGCCTCGGCCGCCGGGTCGGCTCTCATGTCGCCAAGTGATACGAGATAGGAAAGTAGTTCACAGTCCGCTCAGCGGGCTGCAAAGGAGCATTACATGTCACAGAGAGCTGTCGCGATAATTGCAGACGAGCCAGCATCTGAAGCTCTGCGAGGGCGAGGGAGGCTAAGTCTGCTGCTCGAGTCCATGCGGCCTTATCAATGGACGAAGAACCTGTTTGTACTGGCCCCGCTTCTTTTCGGAAGGAAGTTTAGCCAGCCGGTGGCTCTGGTTCAGGGATTAATCGCCTGCGGCGCATTCTGCTTGCTTTCCAGCGCGATCTATATCCTTAACGACATCGTTGACGCCCCAAAGGACCGGCTACATCCTCAGAAGCGGGATCGCCCGATAGCACGCGGAGCGTTACCAGTATCAGCAGCGCTGACCGCCTTTTGCGTTCTTTCAGCCGCCAGTTTCTGGCTTGCGGCGGTCGTTAGTATGTCCTTCCTGCTCCTGGCAGCCGGTTACAGCGTACTGATGATTGCTTACACGGTTGGCCTTAAGCGAGCCATCGTCTTGGACGCGATGATTCTGGCCAGTGGCTTCGTACTGCGCGTAGTGGGTGGGGCTGTAGCCGCCGAGGTGCAGGCTACCCACTGGCTAATCGCGTGTACATTCCTGCTTGCTCTTTACCTGGCTTTCGTAAAGCGCCGCCAGGAACTGTTAGTGCTTTCTGGAACGGCCTTCCAACACCGCGAGGTACTTGGCAAGTACAGCGTGGCCTACATAGATCGCGTGAACAACATTTTGATGGGCGCTACGATGGTCTGTTATGCGCTCTACACCGTAGCTCCTGATACAACCGCTCGATTCGGCACTGATGTCCTGATTTACGGCTCAGTGTTCGTCGTCTACGGGCTGTTCCGATACATGGCTTTAACCGAAAGTCCGGCCCATGGAGGCGATCCCAGCAAACTGGTCGTTCGCGACGTACCATTGCTCGTTGCGATCCTCGGCTGGCTGGTCTACAACGCGGCAGTTATCTATCGCTCTGAACTTTCGGCGGTGTGGGACCGGTTGCGGTAAAAACCCGGCTATCCGCGGGCCCGATCTCAGGAGACGAAGTCTGGTATCAGACCCTCGGCGAGAAGCTCGGGAGACGTTGAGGGCGGGCTGAGCACGTACTGGCGCCTTTGGTGCGCCAGGACAAGCCTGGCTGATCTAGTGTACTGAAAGGTGTACACATTGTTAATTGCCCGTTCGACAATTAGCCAAGCGAGCGTGAGCAGGAGCAATCCTGCCGGCGAAGCCTCGTGCGGCGAACACGTGAGCCGTAGCGCAAGCGAACCTGGTTCGGCCTCGTGACGCAAATGGGGGTGGCCAGTCTTCCAGAGATGCGGAAGCCTGCAATCGGCGGTGAAGAAATGGGCGCAAGCAGCCGCCGGACTCTCCGGGGTGGTAGGGGACAGCGCGCGTGGAAAGATCAGCTGAGGAACCTGGGAGACCCGGCAGAGCGGGAGAGGAACTCCGTGAGGGAAGACATAACCTGACGGGGGCTGTGGCCGAGAGTCGGACAGGCTCATTAGTAGCGAAGAAGCGAGTAATGATCGTGGAGCGAAGGGGCCTGACCGGAAACATGCTGAAGTAAGAAGAAGGGAGAACCGCTTGGACAGAAATCCCACTACGGAAGACTGGCAGGGAAAGGGAGAGCAATCGAAGCGCGACCGGAGAATTCTCTTCTGAGACAGAAGCTGAGCCAAAAGATGGTCAGACCAATGAGACTCCGATATGATTGCTACCGCCGCTGTCTTTAACCGGTCGCCATTCTATGCATTTCCGCGTTCCAAGTCAAATAGAATTGACGCTTGATATCTGATCTTTGAGATGTCGGATTTTGGAGTTGAGATTCGCCAACGAGCGGTTGTATACTCGCGATACCTCACACAATGCACATTGCAATAGAGTCGGGCGCCATCGCGTGGTCTGACATAGATATCCGACGTGACTCGTTCGGGAGGTGAGATTTCCGCATGCCGCTACCGGTAGCTCACGGTCTGGTCGGCGCAAGTATTGTTGCTGTCGTGAGTTCCCGCGATACAACCGGCTTGGATTGGAAGGCGCTGTCGGTCGCCGCAGTGTTATCAATCTGCCCTGACTTTGATGTTTTCTTCTCTTCGGTCGTGGGTCTCGGCAACTCTTGGCACGGGAGCTTCTCGCACTCAATCGCATTTGCGACTCTAGTCGGCCTACTGGTTCCGTGGCTCCTGGGGATCTCTCCCCTTAGGAGCAATCTCAGATTCATAGCCGCCACCGCCTCCCACGGGTTCTTAGACGCGCTTACGGGAAGGGACCTTCATGATGGCGAGGAGTTGCTGTGGCCGTTTTCCGCGCACAGATTCAGACTCGGCCTGTTCGATTACTTTCAACTTGGCCAGGCGAACGAGCAAAGCGCCTTTCAAGCTGTCAAGGCACTGGTGTGCATCAGTCTATTCGAGGCCGCCGTCTTCGTGCCGCTTTTCATAATAGCGATCCGTCTTCGCAAAGATAGAAGGTAGTCCGAGACAACCATCGACCGCGGCGACCGTGTGAAAACCCCGACCGGGAAGGTTGGGGATGCCTACAAGAGCGGCGTCCGCGATTTCGGCGAATCCCCCAACCGACAGTCATGCCAATAAGTCTTCAAAGTCATCTCGCAGCCGGATGTCCTCCTGGCACACATGTGTATTCGCGAACAAACACATGACGGCCATATCACGGAGCGGCCAATTGGTCTCTTTGTGCTATCAGAAAATGGTCGCTTATTCCGATGTGCCAGAATCATCGACTCTAGTATTGTTACGAACTTCATAGGCAGTGGCTTGGAAGTCACTGCGTGCCCGGTGGCGAAGAGTTGGCGTGGTCGTAGTCAATATCACCGGGATAGATACAGCAGATTAGACGTCCGGATAGTAGAAAGGAGACGCTGGATTAAGCCCCACTACCACTTGCGAGTGCGAGGCATTCGCGGGCAGCAAGCAGCAGGACTTGAGATCTGACGAGTGGCGCGGCAAAAAACGATAGCAAATAGATAATAGGATAGCCCCTGAGCCGGGCTCCTCTCGAACAGAGTTACGGGCGCAGACGCATCTCAGCCGCCTCTCAGCGAACCCATTTACGGATTCCTCCCCCAATCCGCTTCTGGGTTCATGTCCCCTAGTCCTTCGGCGCTAATAAGCGCCTCCGATCCGTTGTAACGGTTTTGAACCGTTATTCGCTGTCACACGGGGCCGCAAATAATAACCATCCACGAAGCGTCTCGGATCTCGAAAGGGGAAGTTCTCCCCTTCAACGGTAGTCGTACCTGCCGCCAAGCGCGGCTTCCCTTCGGGGCTTAACATACAATGGTATCTGTCTGCGCGTCGTTGCACTGAGCGCCGCATACTCCTAACTTCTCAAGTACTCATCCTAACCCTCGGCGACGCGTTCGTCTCCCTGGTTAATAGCGGAGGACGTAGTCAGCAGTGTTGCGACACCCACTGCATCGAGATAATATCGGGATGAACAAACAAGGGTTGCACAAAATACGCTTAACCTGCCCCAAAGCCTCATAGGGTTCGCACCTAACATCACGCAGGAGACGCAGAAATGTTCAAGCAAAGCCTCCATCGAGACTGGCGCCGGGTGGGCTTCATCGCTCTAGTGCTGACGATGACGCAACTGGCTAGTCAAGTTCACAGCGCCGGGCAGCCGCCGCCGGAGCGGCTTCCCTCCGCTCCGCCGTCGAGTCAGGGTTCAGAACCAGCAGGTCTAACAATAGGCGCCGATTATCGCATTGGTGTGGGCGACATGATTGAGGTTCGAGTTGACAAAGCGCCAGAGCTGAGCGGGACCTACCGCGTGACCTCAAATGGAACCTTTCAGATGTATTTCCTCGGCGCCGTCGTCGCGGAGAATAAGTCGCCCGAAGAACTCAGCGCTTTGATTGCCGACGCCCTACGGGGTCGCTACTTGAAGTCGCCACACGTCACAGTGGAAGTGAAGCAATACAACAGTCGCGCGGTATTCGTGCAGGGAGCCGTGCGCACCCCCGGAGTCTATCAGCTAGGAGGAAGGGTCTCCCTCCTGAAGTTGATAAGCCTGTGCGGAGGACTGGCTGACAATCACGGGTCGTCGGCGTTCATCTTCCGCGAGGCACGTTCTAGCGTAGCCCGGACCGAAGCGAATCCTGATGAATCCGCTGCGCCCAAAGTCCAGTCATCTGTTGACGCCAACGCCGGAGACCCTCCTGATTACGTGTTTACGCCCGTGAGCATCAGCGGTCTGCTGAGGGGGAACCTGAGTGAAAACGTCATGATTGAGCCACACGACATCGTCAACATTCCACAGGCGGATGTTTTTTTTGTTGCCGGCGAAGTGCGCGCTCCGGGATCTTTCCCCTTGAAGCCGGGTACCACGCTTAGACAGGCGATTTCGCTTGCTCAGGGCACTTTGTTTCAAGCGGCAACGGATCGCGCGATGATCTTCCGCGAGGATGCATCGACCGGTAAGCGGGTGGATATGAAGGTCGATGTTGGAGCCGTGATGGAAGGCAAGAGCGAGGATCTTGCGATCAGGGCAAACGACGTGATCATAATTCCCAACAGCAAGCTCAAGTCGGTGGGAGCCGCGTTACTCAGATCTTTTGGAGGTTCCGCTACACGAGTGATTCGCTATTAACCACTGCCCAGAATACCGTGTGAAAACTCCGGGAATACCACCCACTTCCGTGGGTGCTATTCCCCGCCTTTGTTTTACTTGCTCTCTGCCGTGGGCCGCATTCGTTGAGTTTTCGCACAGTCTCCAGGCCGATAGAATTCGGGCAGCTCCACAATGGAGTGATTTCGCGAGAATGCGTCTCGGCGGCAAAACGTCGAAGCGGATTGGAAGCTCGTAAGGATTGAGTTATGTCAGACGAGAAAGTCGAAATTGAGAAGCCCTCAGCCAATCACGAGACTGCGCTGGTGCGCCGTTGTCCTCCGGCGAGCGGATACTATCCCGAAGCCTATGTTGATGAGTACCCACCTGAGTATGGCGACGCAGGACCCAGACAGGAGGAGGCGTCACACATCCTGCGAGAGCTCGTGCTTGCGGTACGCAAACGCAAGTGGTGGATTCTCGCGTTGACCACCGTTATCACAGTCATCACAGCCATCGAGATGCTAAGTGTCAGACCCACATATTCCGCGTCGGCCGTAGTGGAAGTCCGCAAAGAGAACGCTCCACTCATCATAGCAAACGGTGAGTCGGATCTTGATAGTGCACTTAGCCTCAACACAAAGCTGCTGATGTTCAAGAGCCGCCCTCTGCTTGAAGATGTGGTTAGCCGGCTGAGACTCGACCAGAACTCAACGTTTCGCGATGTTTCGCAGAAGCGCTCATGGTGGGAAACAATCAAAGGCCTCACAGGTGGAGAGCCAGACGAGCTACAACCGGAGACACTGCCGCACGTCGCCAATCACGCAGACGGCGGAAAAGACTCCGGCTCCGATGGAGCAAAAACGCAGAGCGATTTAGATTCTCTTGGTCTTCCTTTGGCAACCCCCAGACTGGATCCAGTGGTGGGCATTCTTCAGAGAGGGCTAGGTGTCGAGCGCATCAAGGATACTCAGGCGCTGAAGATTTCGTTCTCTCACAGGCACCCAGAAATCGCGGCTCTGGTGGCGAATGGCCTTGCCCAGAGCTTCATCCAAAAAAACTTCGAGAGCAAGGTTGACAAGTTCACAAATGCTTCAAGTTGGCTGGTGAGCTCTACGGATAAGATGAAGGACAAAGTCCGGGCAGCCGAGCAGGCATTGGCGAATTACTCTCGCGATCACAATATCTTTACGACCCAGGGACAGACGACCCTGACCAGTGACCGATTGGTCCGGTTGCACGACCAGGCGATGCGGGCCGAGAACGAGGTCTTCCTCAAGAGCTCTCTTTATGAAGAAGTCAAGCAAGGCCGAGTTGCGAGACTGCCGGCGGCATACGGCGACCCGAGGATATCGGAATTCCAAAAGAAGCTGAGCGATCTGAAGATTCAGGCCGTGACGCTAAACGTTACCTATGGGCCGGAGCATGAGAGGGTCAAGGAAATCCAGCAGGAAATGATTGTCGTTCAGGAACAGATCGAGGAGAGCCGAAAAGCTCTCGAAGACAAAATGAAGAGCGACTATGAGCGCGCGGAAAGAGATCAAAAGTCGCTCAATTCGGCCCTTGAACAAGCCAAGGGTGAAGCCGTACAACAGGATCAGGCGGCTATTCAATACTCCATACTCAAGCAGGACGTCGATACCGCCAATTCTTTGTATACCGAGTTCCTGCACAAGACGAGTCAGGCCGACCTGGAACTGGCGCAACAACGAAACAACATGAATATTATTCAGCCAGCGCAGATACCTAGATCCCCGGAGGGCCCTAAGGCGGCGCTCTCAGTCCTGCTGGCATTCGTACTCAGCCTGGCTGGAGGCGTGGGCCTGGCGTTTGTTCTGGAGCGATTCGACACAAGCATTAAGAACGTCGGAGACGTTAATCGATATGCGCAGTTGCCGACTCTCGGTGTCATACCCTCGATCGCCTTTGTCAGGGCTCGCGGGTTAGCATCCAAACGTAGGAACAAGAGGAATCGCGGGTCTATTTCAATATCCGGCGCCGGAACAAACCTGTTGCCACAGCCTCAAACCGGTTCTAATGGATCGAATAAAGAGTCCGAACCCGCTTTCACGCAGCAGTTGTCAACTATGCGCGACACATCGTCAGTGTCGGAGGCTTATCGGGTGGTTAGGACTTCGGTCCTGTTATCTGCTGCGGGCAGCCCACCAAAGACCATCCTGTTGACGAGCGGCCGGCCAGGCGAGGGCAAAACCACTACTCTTGTGAATACGGCGGTGTCCCTCGCGCAGCTCGGCTCATCCGTTCTCATAATTGACGCTGATCTGAGAAAGCCAGCAACGCATACGGGTTTGAACGTCAAGAACGATTGGGGCCTGTCTACATTCCTATCTCGAAACGCTGAGTTGGATGGACTCATTCAGAAACTGAAGATACCCAACTTGTCTTTGCTTGCGTGTGGACCAATACCGCCAAACCCGGCAGAGTTGCTCAGCTCAAACAAGATGAAGGATCTGATGCGGTTGGTCACAGAACGTTACGATCACGTCTTGATTGATTCGCCCCCGCTCTTGTACGTGACAGATTCAGTAATATTGTCGACCCTGGTTGAGGGCGTAATCCTCGTCGTTCACGGAGGCAAGAGCACACGAGATGGCATTCGGCAGTCTCGAAACATGCTCACCAACGTTGGCGCAAAGATTTTTGGCGTAGTTCTCAACAACGTGAGTTCGCGAAATCTCAGCGCGAGCGATCTTACTTACTATCCCTATCATAGTGACGACTCGCGCCAGAGGGACGAGGACCGTGTCAGCGATCTGCTTTCGTAGTACAACCACGAAGTGAATGCCCCTCTTCGTGCGTTCCGCGTTCGCTTTCTATTTGCCATTTTCCATTTTCCATTTGCGATTTTCTATTTCCTCGATGCACCGGGCGGTTCCGGATCAATGACAAATGGAAAATGAAAATTGGGGTCCGTGATCGGTTGCGGGATAAGAGAATGAGACTCAGAATTCTTGTCGTAGCTTCGCTGCCCCTTTGTTTTGTCATCGTCTCCGCCGGCCTCTCCCAGTCACTGGTAACAACGATGACGCTTGGCCGCGACGAACTGGGACTGGTTAAGACCTCCCAGGGGATCTCGACGAAAATTTCGTTTCCGGAGCGGATTAAGGAGATTATTTGCGGCGACCTCTACGACCCCGCGGATGGCAGGGGTAATTTCGTGATTCAACGAAGCGACAATGACTTGTTTCTCAAGCCGGTGGCGTCAAGCGGGATTAGCAACCTTTTCGTCAAAACCGGGGAGAGCGGTGAGTATACCTACAGTTTTGAGCTACTGGTCGTTCCGATTACACAGAGTTTTCGAATCGTAAACATCGCGAACGGTCATAAAAATAAAAAAGCAGTCAGCAAGGCAAGCGCATTGCCGCCGGTGGTCGCGAGAGTCGATTCGATGTCCGAAGTGGCAGCCGACGGGCCGGCGTTAGCAGTGCTAGGCATTAAACCGGAAGCGACCTTTGAGGCGCTCCCAGCGCCAAGTACCGGGACGCTGAGTCCGGGCGCGCCAAGAGACTCCAATCCGAATGGGGCTTCTCGAAAGATGAGCACTCCTCGGGTTGAGTTGCAAAGTGAGGCCGTCAGACGCGAGAAGCCTTCTTACCCCTATGGCGCCCAACAGGCTGGAGTCACTGGCGAAGTCGTAGTTGAGGTGGTTGTTGACGAGCGAGGGAGAGTCACAGATGCGAAGGCGATCTCAGGGCACGCGCTGTTGAGGCAGGCTGCGGTCAGTGCCGCGCGCGCCTGGAGGTTTCGACCGTATCGGCCCACGAAGCTGGATGGTGTTCCAGTACAGGCAGTTGGCACGATCACATTTGTGTTCAAGAGCACCGACACCGGGCGTAACGCGGTATTCAAGACAAATCTGTCCGACGTTAGAAAGCAGCCAAAACCCTGATATCAACACCGAGAGGCTAGAACAAGATGGCGGCTGTTCGTGAGGTCCAACAGGTGGCAAGTGAAATTAGGAGTATTGACGAGATACCGGTCGTACGCATAGAGCCGTCGAAGGGCTGGGTGTCTTTGAAACTCAACGAGCTTTGGGAATACCGCGAGTTGCTGTACTTCCTCACCTGGCGAGATATTAAGGTGCGTTACAAGCAGACCGCGCTAGGCGCTGCGTGGGCGATCATCCAGCCGGTGTTCACGATGATCGTTTTCAGCCTCTTCTTCGGCAAGCTAGCCAAAATACCGTCGGACGGGATCCCGTATCCGATCTTCAGCTATGCCGCTCTCGTGCCGTGGACTTTCTTCGCTAATGGCTTGAGTCAGTCTTCTAACAGCCTGGTTGGCAGCGCAAATCTTATTAAGAAAGTCTACTTTCCGAGACTGGCCATTCCGATCTCGACGGTTCTTTCGGAGGCGGTCGACTTCGCCCTGGCTTTCGTCGTGCTGATGGTGATGATGTTTTTCTACGGCATCACACCAACACTGAACGTCTTCTTTTTACCACTGTTTCTAGCGCTGGCGCTGACGACGTCACTCGGAGTCGGCCTCTGGTTGTCTGCGATGAACGTGCAATATCGCGACGTTCGCTACGTTGTACCCTTCATCACGCAGTTCTGGATGTTTGCCACTCCGATTGCTTATCCCAGCAGTCTGTTGCCCCAACCCTGGCGAACTGTCTATGGAATCAACCCGATGGCCGGGGTAGTTGAAGGATTCCGATGGGCGCTTCTCGGCACGCAAAGTGCGCCCGGTCTGATGATTGCTGTTTCATCGCTGGCAGCGGTGTCGATCCTCATTAGCGGGGCATTCTATTTTCGGCGAATGGAAAAGACGTTCGCGGATATCGTTTGAGTTTCTAATTTCTTTTCTTCGCAATTATTAAATCGCAGTTCTTAACTCGCGTCTTCTATATTTGCAATAATTTGCAATCCGAAATTCGACACTCCGTTCAAGACCTTATGAAATATACAACTGACTCATGGGCTATCTGAATTCCTGTACGAGCCAACCTACGATGATGCTCATAAGTTCATATCTGTTTCGAGTCGTCCTTGGCAGAAGCAAAGCCGTTTGAGAAAGGTCTCTCGTGACATTTAAAGACGTTCTGAAGAGACGGTCCGCCCCCACGAACCAAACGGGGGGGGAATCTCTGATTATCGGCGAGGTGGCCCAAGCGCACGACGGCAGTCTGGGGATGGCCCACGCATTCATTGACGGAATTGCAAACGCTGGTGCGGACGCCGTCAAGTTCCAAACACACATCGCCGCTGCTGAGAGCACGCCAAGTGAACCGTGGCGTGTCAAGTTCAGCCCGCAAGACGACACTCGCTACGCTTACTGGAAGCGAATGGAATTCACCGAGGAGCAGTGGGCAGGACTTCGAAAGCACGCCAACGAGAGAAACTTGCTCTTCCTCAGCTCGCCTTTCTCGGTTGAGGCTGTCGAGTTGCTGACCAGAGTGGGCGTTGCTGCCTGGAAGGTTGCGTCCGGCGAAGTAGGAACAACTAGGATGCTCGATAGAATGGCTGATACGCGACTACCTTTCATATTGTCGACTGGGATGAGCTCGCTGAGCGAGATTGACAATACGGTCGAGCATATCCGGCGCTTCGATCTTCCCTTCGCCGTCATGCAGTGTACGTCCAGTTACCCCTGCCCGGCCGAAAAGATCGGGCTAAACATGCTTCCGATCTTTCGCGAGCGCTACAACTGCCCGGTCGGGCTGTCAGATCATTCCGCTACGATCTACCCGGGGCTGGCCGCGGCAACCTTGGGTGCGGATGTTCTCGAAGTACACGTTACTCTAAGCCGAGAGATGTTTGGCCCTGACGTTCCAGCATCCGTGACCACATCCGAGTTCGGGCAACTCGTTGATGGAGTCAGGTTCATTGAACGAATGATCACAAGTCCAGTGGATAAAGACCGACTTGCTGAGGAGGCTCGCCCGTTGCGCGACCTCTTTACAAAGAGCGTTGTTGCTCGTTTCGACCTCCCAAGCGGCACAGTGCTGCAGGACGAACACCTGGCGCTCAAGAAACCTGGGACCGGCATACCTGCGTCAAGGCTTGTGAGTTTGATAGGAACCAGGCTGGTTAGAGCCGTCAGGGCGGATGAGTTGATAAGAGAAAGCGATCTGGAGGCTTTGCAGTAATGCGTCGAAAGGTTTGTGTTGTTATTACGGCTAGGCCGAGCTACAGCCGCATCAAGACAGCGTTGACGGCGATACAAGACCACAAGGATCTCGAGTTGCAACTCGTTGTAGCGGCGTCGGCACTGCTCGACCGTTATGGAACGGCAGTCGATTACATAGAAGCCGATGGGTTTGCTATCGCAGCCAAGGTCTACATGGTTCTTGAGGGAGAGAACCCTGCGTCGATGGCAAAGACGACCGGGCTGGGCATGCTCGAGCTTGCAACCGTATTCGACAACCTCAGGCCGGACGTGGTCGTCACGGTCGCGGACCGATACGAAACGCTCGCCACTGCCGTAGCAGCCTCGTACATGAACATACCGGTGGCCCATGTGCAGGGAGGCGAAGTCACGGGGTCGATCGACGAGAAGGTTCGCCACGCCGTCACAAAACTGGCTGACTTGCACTTTGTCTCGACCGACAAGGCGGGCGAGCGAGTCATCAAGATGGGCGAGGACCCGGCAACCGTCTTCGTGACCGGTTGTCCTTCGATAGACCTGGCCGCCGGCATACTGAGCGACCCGACCTTGAACTTCGATCCGTTTCGCAAGTATGGCGGAGTTGGCGCGCCGGTGGATCTATCAGGCGGTTATCTGGTCGTGATGCAGCATCCGGTTACGACGGAGTATCAACTCGCAAAACAGCACGTGTTCGAGACGCTTCATGCGGTCCGCGACAGCGAACTGCCAACGCTGTGGTTTTGGCCAAACGTAGACGCGGGCTCGGACGGCACTTCGAACGGGATAAGGACCTTCCGTGAGAGGGAGAATCCAACCAATATCCACTTCTTCAAGAACATGGCGCCAGCCGATTTTCTCCGCTTGATTCACAACTGCAGATGCCTCGTTGGTAACTCTAGCGTTGGAATACGTGAGAGTTCATTCCTTGGCGTACCGGTTGTCAACATCGGCTCGCGGCAGGGCGGTCGCGAGCGCGGCAGCAATGTCCTCGACGTCGGTTACGACCGCGCGGAGATAGCTGGCGCCATCAAGCGCCACCGGCGGAACGGTCGTTATCCGAACGACCAGCTTTACGGCGACGGCAAGGCCGGTGAGCGAATAGCGAATCTGCTGGCCGAAGCGCGGCTGCAAATTGAAAAGCGTCTGGCCTACTAATGAAAGTGCTAGGTCTGATTCCCGCTCGAGGCGGATCAAAAGGCATACCTCGGAAGAACATCCGGCTGCTTTGCGGTAAGCCGCTTCTTCAGTATACGGCGGAGGCCGCCTTGGCCGCTCAGCGAATCACAACAGTGATTCTAAGCACAGAGGATGATGAGATCGCTGAGATAGGAAGAAGCTGCGGATTGGACGTTCCTTTTCTTCGCCCTGCCGAACTCGCCGAGGACACGACGCCTACGCTTCCGGTAGTTCAGCACGCGTTGCGCTGGATGGAGATCAACGGCGAGCACTTCGATGCCGTGTGCCTGTTGCAGCCGACCAATCCGCTTCGGCGGGCTGAGGACATTGACGCATGTCTCGAGCTGCTCGAGAGCACAGATGCCGATGCAGTGGTCACCGTTCTTCCGGTCCCGGCGGAATACAACCCTCACTGGGTCTATTTCGAGGGCAAAGGCGGATTGCTCAGATTAAGCACTGGCGAGACTGATCCGATTCCGCGCAGGCAAGATTTGCCCTCAGCTTTTCACCGCGAGGGCTCCGTCTATGTCACGCGAAGCCAGGTGGTCAAGCAGAACAGTCTCTTCGGGAAGCGCCTCGTAGGATATCTGATGGACCTGGAGCGTAGCGTTAATATTGACAACTCTGAGGACTGGAAGCGAGCGGAACGCTTGCTTTCAGCTTCGCGACTTTGAAACTATTCGAGTGGTTTTACCTCTGTGTGCAGCCGGTCTATCTGCCGTTGCACCGCACGGTACATCGTGAACTCGTCCGAATCTCAAAGCAGTTTGATGATCCGTGCGAGATCTTAGACGTCGGGGGTAGGAAATCTCATTACACGATCGGCGTGCCGGCCACCATAACAATTACCGATCTGCCACGAAACACTGAGATTCAGCACCGTCTGGGGCTCGGCATCAACGAGTCAATAATCGAGCGCACCAAGAGGAGACGAACCAACGTCCGGGACATTGTCTTCGACGATATGACGAGTTCATCTTTGCAAAGCGATGGATTTGATTGTGTAGTGGCGGTCGAGGTTCTTGAGCACGTTGAGCTAGACGCTGACTTCGTTGCCAACGTTCAACGCATCCTCAAGCCCGGCGGCGTGTTTCTTATGACAACTCCCAATGGCGACTATTTAGAGAACAACAATCCGGACCACAAACGGCACTACTCAAGACAACAGCTCGCTGACTTGTTGTCCGGGTACTTCTCCGAGACACAGGTTCACTACGCAATAAAGGGAGGGGTCTTCCATCGATGGGGACTCCGCGGCTGGTCGTTGATGCATCCTGCCAGAACCGCGCTTAGCATGGCAGGCAACCTCATCAATTCACTTGAATCAAGCGGAAACGCGATCAGATGCCGCGCGAGGGGCACTCACCATCTGATTGCTTTCGCGAGGAAGCCGCAAGGTGCGGCAACAAGCAAAGCTGGCCGTTGTACCGTTCAGCTCGCGGGTAGGCGTACGTCGATTTCGGTATGGTAGACCCAACCAACATTGCAATAATCCCGGCGCGAGGCGGGTCAAAAAGAGTCTCCGGCAAAAACGTCAGAGACTTCCGCGGAAAGCCCTCGATCGCCTACTCCATTGCCGGCGCACTCCAGAGCCACCTTTTTGAGCGGGTCATAGTGAGCACAGAGGGGTAAGAACTTTCCTTTGGATGATTGAGAAGTAGATTTCGATCTGGTTTAGCTAACTGGCATGGATCGGCCTGTGAACCAGGACGAGTGTTGGCCACTTTGCTCTCAACCTGTCAGACGCTTTTTGACCGCGATGGGACGAACAATTGTCCACGATCCAGAAGACTCGATCGGCCGACCGATAGGGGTCTTGACTCATCACTTGGTTAAGAAGGGTGTCGAAGTGAATGCCCATCTTGGGCTCGCACCTGCCGATCGGCAGAGAGTAGTTCCGCTGATCTGGGCAGTGATACCTTGAGCGATTACCTCACGGCGAATGTCGGACAGAGAAAACCGCGACAACGGCAAGCCGAGACGAGATGGCAGTTCACACGCGAGGGCCTTTACTTCAACGACGACGCTGGGGGGAAAAGCGCGTCGGGCGCCCACCTCTTGGCTGTTCATCGAGCCCGGCCAACCGGAGCTCGGAGAACCGTTTTCGCCACTTACTGACAATCTTACGTTGCAAGTCGAGGCGCGATGCGATAACGTAATTAGCGAGACCTTGCGCAGCATACAGAATGATCTTTGCCCGAACAACATCTCGATACGGTGACGTATACTGACGTGCTAGTGTTTCAAGCGTCTCTCGTTCATAGAGTGTTACAATTGGCAACGTTAAGCTCAGCGGCAATGTATAAGGTGCAATAATGAAGAAACGTGGCAGTGTTGGCCAACACACCGGGCAACCGGCTTCAATTCACCGACGATCACGGGGACGAACCCCTATAACCGGCGCAGGGTGAATCGTTTTGGGTAATCGAGGAGTTGAATTGATTTTGAAAGTAGTTATCGTTGTTACCGTTCTACTTTTATTACTGAACACGTTCGCGCAGGCGGCGACTATCACCGTCGATCCCGCTACGAGCCTTCAGACAATGAAAGGATGGGAGGCTACAGTCGGGGCCTATGGCCCGCTCTTCAAAGACAACTCGCCTACTTGGTCTCCCCTGGTCGCCGAGAAATTGGTCAATGAACTTGGCCTGAACAGGGTGAGACTAGAGATCTATCCTTCCGCCGAGAACACCACGGACTATTTTGCTCAGCGATTGGCTGGAACCATCAGCCAGCCTACTTGGCTGGGCAGTAGGGGGCTTGTCGTTAATGACAACGCGGACGCGAATGTTCGACTAGATTCAGGTTTCAAATGGACTTACCTTGACTGGATCATTGACAACTTTGTCGTTGATATGCGCGACCGCCTGATAGCCAACGGCGAAACCCTCTCAGTCAACTTCCACTTTGTTGCGGACGCGGGTCAGAGCACCTTTCATCGCGACAGCACAAGCGAATATGCAGAGTACGTCCTAGCAACCTACGACCACATGAATTCCACATACGGCTGGCTGCCTGACTCGTGGACCGTGCAGCTTGAGCCCAACGTGAATAGCTGGACGGCCACGCAAGTTGGAAACTGCCTCAAGGCCGCAGGGGACCGGCTGGCGGCGGGCGGCTATACTAGCAATATTCATTTCGTCTCCCCAGATAACGATAGTATCTCAAGTTCGGTTACAAGCTTCGATACAATTTGGGCAATCACCGGAGTCTCATCTTATCTGAAATCTATCTCCTATCACTCCTACAGCGGCTCGAACGCCGACCGTAATAACATCCGCACACGGGCGATCAACAATTCGCTCTTTAGCGGCATGACCGAGCATATTGGAGCAGACTATATAGAACTCCATACTGATATAGTCGAGGGGCGAGTATCCTTTTGGCAGCAATACGCGGATGCCCATGCGGTACCGGATGACGGGACCGTGTATTACACACTGACCAACCATCCGACCGTGCCTAACCCAACAATCACCAGTCGGGCCAAGCTGTTGCGGCAATATTTCCTGAAGGTGCGCATGGGAGCCGTTCGAAAGGGCGCGACTTCCAGCGATGGCAACCTCGCGCCGCTCGCCTTCCAGAATACCAACGGCAAGTATGTTGTCGTCGTGAAAGCTGCTGCATCTTCGGGCACGTTCACGGTAGGCGGACTTCCAGCGGGGACTTACGGGATTAAGTGGAGCACGGCGGCAAGCTACGATCAGGACAACGCGAATCAAACTATCAGTGCAGGACAGAACATCACCACATCTATTAACGCAGCGGGGGCGCTGACCATTTTTCAGATTTCCTCAGCGCCAACAGCGATCACTCTCCCCTCTTTCAGCGCAACCGGTTATGACACAGGCGTGTTCATCGAGTGGCGGACAGGACTCGAGGTGGACAACCTCGGCTTCAATATCTACCGGGAAGATGGTGGCAAGTGCGAGTTGGTCAATAGGCAGCTAATCGCAGGATCGGCTCTGATAACTGGCTCCGGGGTAGTGATGCAGGCAGGCCAATCGTATGCCTGGTGGGACAAGGGAATTGCGGATTGCGCATCGCGGATTGCGGATTGTAAGAGCATGCAGTACTGGCTGGAAGACGTGGACCTTAACGGACGAAGCACGTGGCACGGGCCCTTCTTCTCTAAGTTCGTTGGAGGCGCCGGGCCAGCCCGCGGCAATTCATCAATGCTCGGTCGCGGTGGCGATGCTCAAGCAGGGCCGACCGTGCCGGTTGAGCGGGCAGCTTTGCCTCAGAGCGGCAAGCCTGAGCAGATCAAGCCTCAATCGGGTTTAGCCGGACAGCCGGCTGTGAAGTTGTGGGTGAAGAGAGAAGGCCTCTACAGAGTCACAGCCGCAGAGCTTGCCCAGGCCGGGCTTGATCCGAAAGCTGACACGCGCTTCCTGCAACTGTACGCTGACGGACAGCAAATCCCGATCAATGTCATCACCGATAAAGAAGGGTTGCTGGCTGCCATAGAGTTCTACGGCAGAGGTTTGGATGCCGCCTACACAGATGCGCGAGTCTACTGGCTCTTATCAGGCTCACAGCCAGGGCTTCGCATCGAGCAGGTCAAAGGCCCCGGCCAACCAACAGCGGCGCAAAGCTTCCTCTACACGGTCGAGCGCAGAGACCGCGTTATCTACTTCTCAGCCCTGCGTAATGGGGAGAAAGAAAACTTCTTCGGGCCGGTGATTGCCACGTCGCCGGTAGATCAATCGCTCGCACTTCAGCACATCGATCGATCAGCAGCCGGAGCAGCAACGATTGAAGTGGCGCTGCAAGGCGTCACCACACTACCTCACAAGGTGTGGGTCTATCTCAACGGTGTGTTCGCTGGAGAAGTGTCCTTTACGGGCCAGACAGAAGCGATTTCAAGGCTCACCGTGGCGCAGTCGCTTCTGACATCAGGAGAAAACCACGTGAGGTTAGTAGCGCAGGGAGGCCCGAGCGACATAAGCCTCGTGGATTACGTACGGCTCTCTTACTGGCACACCTTCACGGCCGATGACAACTCGCTGCGCTTCACAGCGGCAGGCAACCAGGAAGTCACGATAGACGGATTCACAAGCGGAGCGATACGAGTGCTTGATGTGACTGACCCGGATGCACCGCAGGAGCTCGCAGCAAAGATCGAGCAACAAAAGACCGGCTTTACTGTAACGGTGGCATCGCCCGGAGCAGGTGACAGGCAATTGCTTACGATGGTAGATCAACAGTCAAGCAAGCCGGCGAAGGTTGCTGCAAATCAGCCATCGAATTGGCGCACTACCGCTCACGCAGCAGACTTGGTGGTGATTGCGCCAAGAGACTTCTTCTCAGCAATAGAGCCGCTCCGGGCGCTTCGCAGCAAGCAAGGGATGGAAGTAGAGCTTGCGGATGTCGAAGACATCTACGATGAGTTCAGCTTTGGCAACAAGTCACCGCAGGCGGCGAAAGATCTTCTGTTGTATGCAAAGGCGAATTGGAAGATCAAGCCACGATACCTGTTGCTTGTTGGAGACGCGAGCTATGACGGAAAGAATTATCTTGGGTTGGGAGACTGGGACATCGTTCCAACGAAGCTGATAGACACACAGTTGATGGAGACCGCTTCCGATGACTGGCTGGCAGACTTCGATGGAGATGGGAAAGCCGAACTGGCAGTAGGACGACTGGCGGCCCGAACGGCGGAAGAAGCCGCCGCGATGGTGAAAAAGATCGTCGGCTATGAAGGCTCCGAACCGCTCGAATCCATGTTGCTGGTGGCGGACATCAACAATGGCTTCGACTTTGAATCGGCAGCCACTGAACTTCGAGGATTGATACCTGCTAATCTGCGAGTGGAGCGGATCAATCGAGGCCAGGTGGATCCAGCAACAGCAAAGAGCAATTTGCTGGATGCGATAGCGCGCGGGCAGAAAGTCATCAACTACATCGGGCACGGATCGGTGAACGTGTGGAATGGGGGCTTGCTGACGACCGCGGATGCAAGGAGCTTGACGAATGCAGAGAGGCTGTCGGTGTTTGTGATGATGACCTGCTTGAACGGGTACTTCCACGATCCTGGATTCGACTCACTGGCCGAGTCGTTGTTGAAAGCAGAACAAGGAGGCGGCGTTGCGGTGTGGACATCAACCGGGATGACATCGCCGGCTCAGCAATCGGCGTTGAACAAACGGCTATATCAGTTGTTGTTTGCGACCGGGAAGACTCAGGGTGAAGCACTGACGCTCGGAGAGGCGACTTTGGAAGCGAAGCGAGCGGTGAGCGATGCAGATATTCGCCGGACGTGGGTGTTGCTTGGCGATCCGACAATGAGGCTCAGGTAAGAACTGGCTGTGCGATTATATAGTCAAGCGTCGACGAATCTGTTCCGATGGCGCATTCCGTGCCTTTCATTCCTACGAGAGTGAAAGTTCGGGGTCAACAACATAGAAGCGACCGGAAGCATAAGACGAGGTTCACTATAAGCGATTTCGTTGTAGCGCGCTTGAAACGCGAGTATCTGTAGTTCCAACTCTTCCAATGATGCGAACGTATTGGGGATAAGAACTTTCCTTTGGATGATTGAGAAGTAGATTTCGATCTGGTTTAGCCAACTGGCATGGATCGGCGTGTGAACCAGGACGAGTGTTGGCCACTTTGCTCTCAACCTGTCAGACGCTTTTTGACCGCGATGGGACGAACAATTGTCAACGATCGCGAACAGCATCAGATTACGTCATCGTATTTATGAATCCTAGGACTTAGTTAGCGCGGGCAGTTAACCCGATGAGAGTGGCCTACGCCTTAGCTCCGGCGGTCGGTTGGTTCGTCGCCGGGAGCCTCAAATTCATCATCAACTCGGTGGGCGCAAGACAATTGGCATGGGGCCAGATGGGTTATGGCGGCATTCCAAGTACTCACGCAACCGTGGTGAGTACAACGGCGCTACTCTTGGGCCTGCAGGAGGGGTTCAACACCCCAGCTTTCTCGATCGCGGCGACTCCTTTACGGAGTATCACAAACAGAGAAATTGAGCAAATTGACAAAACCCTTACGTACATAAGTGGCCTTCCGCCGGGATTGTCCTTTCGGAAAATGCGGACTTCTCAGAAGGTTCCCAACCAGCACTTCAACATGAAAGTAGTCGAAGCTCTTGTTGCGGCAATAGCGGAAGCCAAGCAGAGCGAAAACCCCACGCCGATTCGCTTGACCAGCGCAAACGATTCCGGGGCGTATATTACTGGTAAGTACCGGGGCCGGGCTATAGTTTTTGAACCATCGCGACCAGGGGAATCGCGCTCATACTGAACGATCCGCTTTATGACATTATGTGTGGAATCAGTGGCTCATTTGGTTATGGCGTCCGGGCAACGCAGATTGGTAAAATGATTTCCACTCAGCGACACCGAGGGCCCGACGCCGAAGCAATCTACTCTGATCCGGCTGCTGTGGCAGGCCTCGGTCATAACCGGCTGAGTATCATAGATCTTTCCGAAGCGGGCGGACAGCCAATGCCTGACAGGGCCGGGAGATACTGGATCGTCTTCAACGGGGAGATCTACAACTACCTAGAACTCCGCCAAGAGCTGAGAGGCGAATATCAGTTCCAAACGCGCACAGACACCGAAGTACTCCTTGCCGCCTACAACAAGTGGGGAGAAGCTTGCCTGGATCGTTTTGTAGGAATGTTCGCCTTTGCGATCTGGGACGAGCGCGCCAAGACCCTGTTTGCCGCGCGGGATCGTTTTGGTGTCAAGCCCCTCTACTACCATCAGGCGTCGGATGGCACGCTGCTGCTCGCGAGCGAGATAAGAACCCTGCACGCAGCAGGAGTGCCCGCTCATTCGGACAAAGTCGCCTGGGCAACATATCTCACTCATGGCCTCTGTGATTACAGCGAACGCACTTTCTGGGACGGGATCAAGTCCTTACTTCCGGGACACTCAATGAAATGGCGGAACGGCAGACTGCGCGTGTCTCGCTGGTACGATTTGGCTGATCGAGTCGGGCTCGAGTGGGACGACCGCCCACTCGAGGTGGTAAAGGAGGAGTACCTCTCCCTTCTGGTAGACAGCGTGCGGTTGCGCTTTCGTTCTGACGTACCAGTCGGCATCAATCTCAGCGGCGGGCTCGATTCTTCAGTACTGCTGGGCCTGGTGCAGGCGGTACAAGGGGAGGACAGCGACGTCAAGGCTTTCACCTTCATAACCGGCCATCCGAACTACGATGAGCTACCGTGGGTCAGTCAGATGCTCGCTAGCACGAGGCATCCCTCGGTGGTTTGCCGCTTAAGCCCAGGCGACGTTCCGGCGTTGGCCGAGTCTGTCCAGGCTCACGAATCCGAACCCTTTGGCGGGTTGCCAACGTTGGCGTATGCGCGCTTGTTTGAGACGGCGCGTGCGGAGGGCGTGATCGTATTGCTGGACGGCCAGGGTATGGATGAGCAATGGGCTGGATACGACTACTACCTCTCCGCGCTGAACGGGGGAAAAGCGGGCATTGTGCAGGGAGTTAAGGATCAGCCTGTGAAGTCTGGAAGCTTGACGCCTGAGTTTCGCGACCAGGCTGAGCAGTTCGAAGCAGACCAGCCGTTCACCGACTCCCTGATGAACCTGCAGTATCGAGACGCGCGTTATACGAAGATCCCGAGAGCCTTGCGGTTCAACGATCGAGTTTCGATGAGATCATCCACCGAGTTGCGCGAGCCTTTCCTGGATCATCGACTGTTCGAGCTGGCTCTGCGCCAGCGGCCTGAACGCAAGATCGCCGGCGGAACCGGGAAATGGTTTCTGCGCGAGCTGGTCAAGGACCTGCTTCCCAACAAGATCATCGAAGCCCCCAAGCGGGCCCTGCAGACGCCGCAGCGCGAGTGGCTCCGCGGACCGCTGCGTGAATGGGCACATCGGCATATAGAGCGCGCCCTCGCTGATTTCGGCGGTAGCTGGTTGAGTAACTCGGAAGTCGAGCGCGAGTGGAAATCATTTCAGCGCGGCGAAACTGGTAATAGCTTCTACGTATGGCAGTGGATCAGTCTTGGACTCATGGTCAACAGTTGCTCGAATTCTCGCGTTGCATACTCGCGTTAGTATCAGCCTAGACCCAAGGGGAATCAACTGAAGATGAACTACAGCGCCATAACGGTCGTGGGACTTTCGAAGCGATACCGCATCGGCGAACATAAGGCTTACAGGACCCTTCGAGACACCCTCAGTGATGCGCTGATGGCGCCTATTAAGCGAATCCGCTCCAGGAATGGGAACCACGGAGACAAGAACGTCATCTGGGCGCTGAGAGACATCTCCATCGAAATCGATCGCGGAGAAGTCATGGGAGTGATTGGGCGGAATGGCGCCGGCAAGAGCACGTTGCTCAAGATACTCTCGCGAATCACCGAACCCACTGAGGGTTTTGCTGAGATTCGAGGACGAATTGCATCCTTGCTTGAAGTAGGCACTGGTTTTCATCCTGAGCTCACCGGCAGAGAGAACATCGCGTTGAGCGGCGCTATCCTGGGCATGAAGCGCAGCGAGATTGATCATAAATTCGATGAGATGGTAGCGTTTGCTGAGATA
Source organism: uncultured Clostridia bacterium (assembly GCA_964548075.1). Lineage (GTDB taxonomy): Bacteria > Acidobacteriota > Blastocatellia > UBA7656 > UBA7656 > Onstottus_A. Next base: position 127,378 of record CAZJQQ010000011.1, read on the forward strand.
GAGAAATTCATCGACACGCCGGTTAAGCACTACTCCAGTGGCATGTACCTTCGGTTGGCTTTTTCTGTCGCCGCGCATCTTGAGCCGGACATTCTTCTAGTCGATGAAGTGCTCGCTGTAGGTGACGCCGCGTTTCAGAAGAAGTGCTTAGGGAAGATGGGGGATGACGCGGCGGATGGCAGGACGGTATTGTTCGTGAGTCACAACCTGGCCGCTATGAAGGAGCTGTGCAGTAGCGCGATCGTGCTGAGTGACGGTGCGATCGAGTTTCGAGGTCCTGTTGTCGAGGCGATAGCTCGCTACACCAGCGGGATGAGAGAGGGTGCGTACATTTCGCCCGCGAGTACAATCGGATGGCGCGGTGTCCGCGTAGAGGGCCAGCATGACGGCTTTTCGACGTCGATTGAGGGTGGTCAGCCATTCTCCGCCGAGGCAATATTAGATCTAGACAGCGATTTTTCCGGCGGGGAGCTCTACTGCATCCTAAACGACCCGTTCGGTGATCCGGTTGTCCATCAGCGGGTCAACAGCAGTGAATTGTGGGCTAAGGGTGCTCAAGCGCGGCGTTATTGCGTTCGCGTAGACCTACCGCCGCTCTGGCTTGCACCGGGTGTTTACACAGCGTACTTCAAGTTGATCGGTCGACGTTCAACCGGAGGCGAAGTGCGCCAACTGTCAGACAGAGCGATCGTCGATGTGAAGGGTGGTTTCACGGGTATTAGCCGCGCCAGCCTCGCACCCCCACTAAGATGGAGCATTACATCTGAACAATTAGCCACGAATGCCGGGGCTGCTTTAGTTACCTACTCTCAAGAGCTTCCTGCTGACTAAGAATTAAGGAGGGCATCGGTGACAAGAGTCGGCCCTTTTACCCGAAGGAGGGTGATGTCGGGACAGGAATTCGTCGTTCGATGTCTGCCATCGGAAGAACGCACAAAGGTCTTCCTGCCCCGCTGAGCCGTAGCTGGCGAACAGATTAAGCTGGAAACGAGAACGAATAATGGCTATGGACGTGGCTGCCCCTGTCCCCAACATACGTAACGCTCGAATAGCGGAGACCGGGGGCAAGAGGCAATCAAAGGTAGTAGTGCTCTCCACCTCACTGCTGACGGACCGGATGTTTCTGTACACGCATTTCCTGGACTCACTTAACCGAAGCGCGGAGGTCACAGTTTGGGCCAACTCTGCGCGAACCCCCACGCTCGATGACCTATGGAGTCGAGCTGAGGCCAATGTTGAAGATTTCCCTAACATACGTCCCTTCAGGGAATTCCCTTACAATCTCCTTCGCCGAGTTAATGAGTTCGCGTGGGACTATGGTCAACGTGCACCTAGTCGGCTCAGTATGTGGAAACATGTCCGCAGTAGAACGGCCGCCCGTCTTATCCGCGCGCTAAGGCCTCCGGCGCGCGCACTGGCGTTGATGAGAGCAGAAGGGCTGCTGGAAAGGAATCTCGAAAGGCTCTTGCTCAGCTATCCGCGAAGCCCTGAAGCCATTGAGCGTCTGCGGACAAAGCGGCCTGATGTGCTTCTGACAACGGCCCCGTTTCAGTACCTTCAGCCCGCCCTTGTGGCCGCTGCCAGGAGTCTGGGGATCCCAACGATCGCGTTGATTCCGTCCTGGGATAACGTTTCGACCAAAGGCCGGTTGGTTATTAGGTACGACGGTTTTATCGTGTGGTCGAAGCGTACAAAGGAAGAGCTGCACCACTTCTATCCGTACACTCGTGACGTCCCGATCTACGTTGTCGGAGCTGCTCAATTCGACGTCTTTTACCAGAAGCGATTCGACATTTCTCGAGAGGCGTTCTGCGCAGACAATGGATTGCGTCCGGAGGCTCCCATTATTGTGTATGCGTTGGGCTCGCCAAACTTTCTTAAGGAACATCACGGAGCTTTGGACATGGCCCAAAGAGTAGCTCGGGGTGACTTAGGTGATGCGCAACTGATCGTCAGACCACATCCGGCGCACTACATGGGCGAGATGGAAGGGCTGTTGGGCCAATTCTACCCGCACGTAGTCCTTCAAAAGACGGCTGAAATAGGAACCGCCCGCGACGCCCGATCGCAAGATGAGAGACAGATTCTTGAATGGGTGAACACCTTTCGCCACGCAGACGTAGTGGTTAACCTGTCTTCTACAGTTACTGTCGACGCCGCGATCCTCGATCGTCCGGTCGTGAATCTTGATTATGACCCGGAGCCAGGTCGGCCAAACCAGGCACTTGTCAAGGATGTCAATCATACCTGGACCCATTTCAAACCTATCGCGGAATCCGGCGGTGTCTGGCTGGTGAACAATCCGCAGGAAATGATCGAGGCGGTAAGAACTTACCTGGTTCAGCCGGAGCTGCATCGAGAAAAACGTCGGTGGATTGCGGAGTACGTATGCCAGTATCTTGACGGGCGCTGCGGGGAGCGCATGGCTAATGCAGTAAGTGAGTTCGCTAGCGCTAATGTTGGGGCCACACGGGCATTGCGGAATTGGGAAACGACTTGATTGACACTGGTCAGATTCAAACAATCCGCAGCAACGGCTTTGAGGCGAGTTGGCAAACGAACGGTTCGGGTGGATCGAGGATCGTAGCAATTCTGCCTCGCGGCGAAGCGATTCGTAATTTTGTTTATACGGGAGCGCTAGATGAAGCGGCGCGCAATGCTGATGTCTCGCTTCTATCCGTAGTCCCAAATGACGACCTCGCCGCCTTGCTGACTTCCCGCTACGGCAACGTGTTTCAACTCAGCGCTACCACTGACAGATGGATCGTCACATTTCTCAGAGAGATTTTGGATATGGCCCACGGCCGCTGGCTATGGTCGGAAGCAGCGCGTGAACGCTGGCGGCTTCGCGACGCCGAGGCCGCAGCGTCGGGATCGCGAATGAAACGATGCTTAAAGAAGCTGGCATGTTATCCTTTTGCCAATGCCGGCGGACTCGAGTTCTTGTCCGGATTGGAAAATGTTTCGAGCCGGTTGCTTCGAACCACCAATGAATACGTCCGGCTGTTCGAGGAGCTGAAGCCGTCTCTGGTGTTCAATGCTTCTCATGTGCACAGTCACGTGGCAACGCACGCCGTGAGAGCGGCGCAATGGCTTGGCATCCCAACCGCCACGTTTATCTTTTCGTGGGACAATCTCACGTCTCAAGGACGCATTATTCCGCTGTATGATTATTACCTTGTGTGGAGCGAAGGCCTGCGCAACCAGCTCCTAGAGATGTATCGTTCGATTCGGCAGGAACAGGTCTTCGTGACCGGAACGCCGCAGTTCGATTTTCACTTCAGGCCAGAGTTCTATTGGACGCGAGAAAAGTTCTGCAAGCGGGTCGGCGCGGACCCGGCGCGACCAATGGTGCTTTATACGACTGGCATGGCCAATCACATGCCTGGAGAACCCGCCATTGTCGAGCGGATTGCTTTGATGCTGAGAGAGTTGACGGGTCTCGGCGCTCCTCAGTTACTTGTTAGAGTGTATCCGAAGGACCAAACTCGACGTTTTGAAGATATCAAACGGCGTTACCCAGAAGTTCTGGTACCGACGATACCGTGGGAGTCCAATTGGCTGACGCCTCTGATAGAGGATTCATACTTATTGACAAATATGCTGCGTCATTCAGCTGTGTGTGTCAATGTGGCCTCCACAATTTCGCTCGAAATGTGCATGTTCGACAAACCGGTCATCAATGTCGGCTACAATCCTCCTGACGTTGATTCGAACGTTGTAGATTATGCGCGCTACTACGAATTTGATCACTATCGGCCAATAGTGGAAAGCGGCGCTGTAGAGGTAGCGCGTTCTGAAGAAGAGCTTCGCGTAAAGCTGATCGCGACGCTATTACATCCGGAACGACACGCTATGCAGCGGCGGTCGCTGGTGCGCCGGTTTTTTGGCAACAGTCTCGATGGATGGTCTAGCACAAGGGTCGCCGGCGTCCTCGACATGCTGGCTGCCAGATCTCATCAAATGAAATGAAGGCAGCTTTGGATTTGCTGAGTATGCGTAAGCTAGCATTGATTTCAGTAGTCACACCAACATTCCGGCGTCCCTCTGAGGTGGAGGGATTGCTGGAAAATCTAAGCAATCAAACGCTGGTTCCCTCTGAGGTTATTTTAGTCGACGGAGCGCCGGATGAGGAAAAAGAGACTGAAGAGCTCATATCGCGCGTGATCGACAAACTGCCGTTCCGTTGTCGCTATGTCAGGTACGCTCGCGGCACCGCGATTCAGAGAAATGCCGGCGTAGAGTTAGCTACTGGCGCATACATAGCCTTCATTGATGACGATGTCCGCCTCGAGCCTAACTTCTTTGAAACGATTTCTACGGTTTTTGCCGGTGATGCGGAGCGAAAGGTTGGCGGTATCGTCGGCTATAGGATGAATCAACACTTTGATATGAACAGCCGCTTGCGATGGAAGTGGTATCGCCGCCTGCGGCTACTCACAACCTACGAGCCAGGCCGGTATGATTTTCAGAGCGGCTACCCAGTAAACGCGAACATGCAGCCGCCATTTGGCGGGACACGCCCGGTGGATTTCATGACGACTGCCTGCGTCATCTGGCGACGAGATGTGTTCGATTCTGGCATGCGGTTCGATCCTTTCTTTTCCGACTACGGCATCCTTGAAGATGCACACTTTTCGCTAAAGGCAGGCCTCAAATGGAAGCTCTTTCAGTGCGGGGATGCCCACTGCGAGGAGATGAACTCGCCCGTTGCCAGAGTTAACAAGAGGCAGATCGGATACAAGTGCGTAGTTAACTATTACTATGTGTTTCGCGATATCGTGGGACCTCTTACATGGCGGCACCAGCTGCGGTTCTGGAGGTTTCAGGCATTCGAGTTGTTTCGGGTAACTGCATCCGCTCTCTACAACTGCCGTTGGACCGATTTCCAGGAGATTCAAGGACGCCTGAAGGGTTTCAAAGTCGTGATGCGCGGTCTTCAATCGCGAACCTGATTCCGGGGTCGAGTACCGTTTCCTTGCACGGTCCGCTTCGAACGCGCGGAAAAAAAAGGAGAGGCACTGTCTTTTGTCTGTATCGATGAGCGCAACACTTACGGCGTCTCCTGGGGGTACGGACATCCAGTATCTGTGCTGTCCGTACCCGGACCACGGAGACCTAAAGCAGATCTCGGCCAACGAGATAGTCTGCGAGATCTGTAATCGTAGCTTTCGATCAGCAGAGGGACGTCCGATTCTGTTTGACGAATCGAAGAGCATTTTCACATCAACGGAGGTTGCCTCGCTTGGCGATATGCGACAGTTTCCTGAAAACAAGGGCTGGCGATACCGAGTGCGAAAACTGTTTCCCGCATCCTCATCGCGGGAGATCTGCTTATCCCTATTCGAGAAGTTTTCCCATCTGCTTCCCTGTTCTCCAGTGGTTCTGGTAATCGGTTGCGGGTTTAGCGGCGAGCGTTATGTGAGAGCTTTCTCGAAGGGAAGAGTTTTTCTAAGCGATGTCACTCTCCAAGGAGACTCGACAGTTGTTTGTGACGCGGAATGCCTCCCGTTCCGGGATCAGTCTCTGGATTGTGTTGTGATAGATCAAGTGCTCGAGCACGCTTTGAATCCGGTCGGCGTCGTCGCGGATATACTGAGATGTCTGAGGTCTGGGGGCATTGTCTATTCGGGACTACCGTTTCATACACCAATCCACGGATTCCCTTTCGACTTTAATCGGTACACCCCGCTTGGTCATAGGATGCTGTTCCGCGGATTTGAAGAACTAGAAATGCGAATTACCCAGGGTCCAGTATCTGCCTTGTCGCTTACTCTTATAGGATTCCTAAGCGGCCTTTGGGACAACAGATGGTGGAAGTCGCTTTGCAGCCTCGCAGTCCGTATTTCTTTCACACCGATCTTCTGGCTAGACCTGCGGTATGCGAAATCTAGCAACTTGACCATTCCCGCCGCCTCGGCGTTTTTCGGGAGAAAGCAATCGGATGAAGTCCATCCGAGGCGAATCGTTTCCGACTGGGCGTCGATGTGTCAAAGCAAGGCGAATAAGCCGACAGATTGGGCAGAAAGAGTCTGAGAGGGTCTTGTCACACGAATCGTGATGCTTGGCGAATAGGGTGCGTAGGTGATGGCTAAGGTGATAGTATTCTCACACAAACTGTGCTGGCCAAATGAGACCTCGCCATCTGGCTACGCGTCCGATGGGGGCTTCCCGCTTCAGATGGCGGCTCTGTCGGAGTTGTTTGATAGCACTACTCTCGTGGTTCCCTGCGGTTCTATCGGGAGGCACACAGGCGAAATCCCTCTTATGGGACATCGCGTTTCCGTCACTCCTTTAGCGAATCTCGAGGGCACTGGTCTCCGTCGAAAGTTGCGCATCCCGTTCTGGTTGATGCGCAACTCTGCTCTTTTCGTGCGGGCGACTCTAGGAGCGGATGCTGTCCACACACCAATCCCAGGTGATATCGGCACAATTGGGATGGTCTTGGCATTTCTGCTGCGCAAGCCGTTGTTCGTTCGCCATTGTGGGAATTGGTTCGTGCAGAGGACGCTGGCGGAACACTTCTGGAAGTGGTTCATGGAGAGATTCGCGGGCGGTCGAATCGTGTGTCTGGCAACGGGTGGCGCGTCGGAGCCACCGTCGCAGCGCAATGGGGCCATACGGTGGATATTCTCAACAAGTCTCAAAGCGGACGAGTTGTTGAGTTGCCGCGCGCGCAAAGGCCAGGTGCCCGGTGACCATCCGCGATTGATCATCGCCTGTCGACAGGAAGTCGAGAAAGGCGCGGGCATAGTTATTCAAAGCCTGCCCGCCATCCTGAGACAATTCCCGCAGGCTACGCTCGATATCGTCGGCGAGGGCAGCGCGCTCGGTTCGTTCAAGCGGCTGGCGGCGGAACTAGGCGTGAGCGATCAGATAACCTTTCACGGCAAAGTCACTCACGCGAGGGTGATTGAGCTCCTTCAGCGTGCACATATCTTTTGCTACCCGACAGTTGCTTCCGAAGGGTTTCCGAAGGCGGTTCTGGAGGCCCTAGCTTGCGGGCTGCCGGTGATTGCGACCAAGGTATCGGTCTTGCCGCAACTGGTCGGCAGCGGCTGTGGCCTGTTGATCGACGAAGCCAGCCCCGAGGCGATGGCGGAGGCGGTCAAGCAGATCGCCATAAACGAGGCCCGCTACCGGGAGCTTTCCACCAGAGCGTTTGAAACAGCGCAACAGTATTCGCTGGAAGGCTGGCGCGATACCATAGCCGATTTGCTGAAGGTGGCCTGGGGACGCACGAATGGCGATGCCCGATCTTTCTAAGCTCAACATCTGCTTCCTTGCCGGAACACTTGGGCAGGGGGGAGCCGAACGCCAGCTCTTTTACATCTTGAGAGCCCTGCGCGATTGTGGCGCGGTGCCCCGAGTCCTGTGCCTCACGAAAGGAGAGATCTGGGAGGAACGAATTGCGAAACTGGGAATCCCTATAACATGGGTCGGCCAGCAGCGGTCGAGGCTGGCTCGTCTGGCTCGGATCGTCAGAGAGTTGCGGGCGAACCCACCGGACATAATTCAGAGCCAGCACTTCTACACCAACCTGTACGCGGTCGCCGCGTCAAGACTGCTTCGCAGGCACGACATAGGTGCGGTCCGGAACACAGGGATCTTCGAGGTCTCGGCAAACGGACCTATGTTCGGTGGCCTTGGGCTGCGAGCACCCCGAATGATAGCGGCTAACTCGAGATCTGCCATACGCAACGCAATTGCGATGGGAATCCCGACCGACCGTCTGCACTTCTTGCCGAACGTTGTTGACACTGACCGGTTTCACCCATCGTCGCGCCGCGATAGCACAACGGTTCGCCTCATCACCGTGGGTCGGTTGGTCAGGCAGAAACGCTTAGACCGCTTCTTGCGGTTGATGGCACAACTGAAACGGCGAGCCAACGTGGCCTTCGAAGGCGTGATTGTTGGCGAAGGACCCGAGCGCCAATCCTTGAAGGAGCAAGCAGCAGAGCTTGGCCTGCTGCCGCAGGTGATCGAATTCAGAGACAGCACGGCAGATATGACGACGGCCTATCAGGAGGCCGATATTTTCGTCCTGACCTCGGATTGGGAAGGAACACCTAATGTCGTGTTGGAAGCGATGGCCTCGGGGTTGCCGGTGGTTGCAACCAGGGTCGGGGGAGTTCCCGAAGTGATCGAGCACGCCGTGACCGGGTTTATAGTCGATCCTACCGATGAGGACTCGATGGTTGATTCGTTGCTGACGCTGATGCGCGATTCGAACCTTCGTTTGCAAGTTGGCCGTCGAGCTCGCGAATACGTAGTCACAAATCACTCGCCGCGCAGCCTCCCAACGATTCTCGCTGGCATTTACGAGGTGGCGCTCTCATGAACCGAATCGCGACTCAGCCGTACCAGATCGTTCCGGCGCGAAAACTGGCAGTGAATCCGCGTCTAGCAAGCCGTAGCGGCTGGGGACTTGGGGCGACGTCCTTTTGCCTCCTACATATCCCGCTTGCCGTCCTCCTATATCGCTTCGGCCTCGTGTCGACGTTGCACGCGCTCGCGGTTTTTGGCATTGGGATCTGGTGGGCTCTATCGGGTCGCCGCCGCTTGATCCATGTCGCATACGTCGGGGCTTACATCACTGGCGCTGAGGTTCTGTGGCGGATGAGCGGGGCGAGTGTATTTTGGGAGTTCGCCAAATACGGGACAGCGGTCATCTTTTTGGTGGCGATTTTGCGCAGCGGCCGTTTGAAGGGGCCGACGCTGATGTTCGCTTATTTTGCTCTGTTGATTCCCTCAATTGCCGTCATCATCCAGCGGCTGGGCCCCTCTGAAGCAAGAGGCTATATCAGCTTCAACCTATCCGGCCCTTTCGCTATGATGGTGGCGGCGTGGTTCTTCTCCCAGATCAAGCTATCTGTCCAGCATATCCAGCGAATCTTTCTGGCCGCCGCCGCACCGGTCATAGGAATTGCGACAATCACCTTCTTGGGGATTTACACTGCAAAGGATATTACGTTTGGCAGCGAGTCGAACTTCGCCTCCAGCGGTGGTTTCGGACCCAATCAGGTATCAGCCGCACTGGGGCTGGGGGCTTTGTTTGCGCTGATGTTTATTATCCTTGGCGAGACTAGCGCAAAACTGAGGATTCTGATGCTCGGCGCAATGCTGCTAATGGCAGTCCAGAGCGCGCTGACCTTTTCCCGAGGCGGCCTATATAACTTTGCCGGAAGCGCCGCTTTTGCTTCCGTCTACCTGCTGAGAGACGCGCGAATGCGCAGGAGCTTATTGTTCGTCGCGGTCCTTGTGTTCGCGCTCGGGAGCTATGTCATCCTCCCACGTTTGGAGGAACTGACAGACGGAGCGCTTGGCTCTCGGTTCAGAAACACGGAGACGACAAATCGAGCCCAGATTGTTTTGGACGAATTGCGCGTCTGGCAGGAATACCCTGTGCTCGGTGTCGGGCCAGGCGGCTCGAAATTCGTTGGCGTTTCCACAGCACATACGGAGTTCGGTCGTTTGTTTGCGGAACACGGCACACTTGGAATAGTGGCTTTTCTTCTCTTGCTGATCGCTGCGGCGAAGAGTATTCGAGGCGCAAAGACACTCAAGGGAAGAGCGATCGCCGTATGCATGATCGGATGGAGCTGTCTGTTTATGCTCAACGCTGCGATGCGGCTGGTCGCACCTGCTTTCGCATTCGGACTTGCCTTTGCAACAGTCTTGCCGGAGTACGCCAGGGGCGTTGCTGCGCGACCGGCGCGACGGCGAAAGATCAGGCAGTTGCGTGAGGTGCGGCGGCACCCGCTGCCGCAACAGGCGGTTGCAGTGGGTGCTCTCCCAAGGCGCGGCTGAGTCACAACGATTTGTTGTTGCAGACATGATACACATAACCTACGTGGGCAACTTTCTGTCGAAGCACGGATTCAACCCGACGTACTCGGAGGCACTGGTACCCAAGCTGTGCGAGGAGGGACTGGCGGTTAGAGCGGCTTCAAGTCTTCGAAACCCCTTGTTGCGTCTGTTCAACATGGCTACGGCAGTCTGGACTGCGCCGCGCGAGCGGGCGTGTGTAATTGTCGACCTGTGCAGTGGGCCAAGAGCCTTTCCTGCAGCGTATCTGGTTTCTAAGATCTGTCGGATAACCCGCAAGCCGTACATTGTAGTCTTGCACGGGGGTAACCTCCCGAGCCTCCTGTCCACTTCGCGCTCCAAGCTACTGCGCATCCTTCGGGGCGCCCGCCGAGTAGTTTCGCCTTCCACGTATCTGGCCAACGAGTTTTCCCGATACGTCGAAGTTGAAGTTATTCCGAATGCGTTGAACGTGCACAACTACTCATACAGACAACGCGACTCTGTGCGGCCGAGCTTCTTATACCTGCGCGCCTTCCACACACGTTATGGCCCGCTGACGGCAATCAAGGCGTTCGCCATCGTGCGGCAACAGTTTCCCGATGCCCGGCTAGTGATGGCCGGGCCCGAGATCGATGATGTCCTCCCCAAGTGCAAATCACTCGCAAGAGAGGCGGGGTTGGAGGGAAGCATAGAGTTCCTGGGCCGCGTTCCCAAGTCGCAGATCCCGGAACTGGGGATGCAGTGTGACATCTTCTTGAATCCGACCCTGGTAGATAACACGCCAGTGAGCATAGTAGAAGCGATGGCGATGGGAATGTGTATCGTGGCAACCAACGTTGGAGGCCTGCCTCATCTGCTGAAGGATGAAGAAACCGCGCTTCTAGTGTCGCCAGGGGATGAGACGGAGATGGCCGCGAAGATGCTAAGAATTCTGCAGCAACCGGGCCTGGCACGGCGGTTGAGCCAGAATGCACGGATGGCAGCGGAGAGAATGGACTGGAGCGAGGTAACGCCCCGCTGGCTGAGTTTGATCCAGGCGGTTGCACGATGAAGATCGAGAATCCGGAAAGGTTGAAAGAGTACGAAGAATTCCTCAGGCTAGTTGGGCATCGCGTCGTTCGGACCCCTTCTTCACTATGGGTTAATGTTCGACCTGGAGTTTTTCAACCAGCTCCCCCCTTCCATTTGCCGCCGATTGAGAAGGACGAAATCCGAGTCGTGTTCAAACAAACTAACGCGATCGCGTGCCGCTGGTTCTCGAGGCGAGACGGGTCAGCCGTAAGCTCCGGAGCGACGACGCCGATGCTATACATCGCGCGCGGTCCATACGATATCGCTTTGCTGCCGCACAATGCTCGACACCAGACGCGCCGCGGGCTCGAGCGGGTAGAGGTTCGCCGGCAGGACCTGGACGAAGCCACCGAACCGCTGGCCTTCGCCGTCTATGCGGATACTGTCAGGCGACTTCGGTTGATGAGAACGGATGCTCAACTCAATCACAGGTGGCAAACGTGGGTACAAGCGATTCGGCGGGCTCGCGGCATCGAATTCTGGTCCGGGTGGCATGAAGGACACATGGTAGCCTTTGTCGTTACGATTCAGACTCCGTGGGGCAAAGAGTTTGTGCTCACACGCAGCGAGCAAAGAGCACTCGGTCTCTATCCCAATAACGCGCTCATCTACACTGTAACCAAACAGGCCCTGGAGAGCGGTAATCCGCTTGTCTCCTTGGGGCTGAGCGCTTACGGCGGCGACAAAGAGGGACTGCATCGCTTCAAACGCAATCTGGGATTCGAGGCCGTGGCCTTGCAAGAGAATCAGGAATGGCATCCGCTCGTGCGACCGTTTGGTCCACTTCTGAAGCCAAGGCGCTTGCAATCCATGTATCGCCTTATCTCGCGTGCGACTTCTTAGGTTAATTGACCCGACGAGTCGATTGACTTGATTGATGATGATTAGTGCACCGTCGATTCAAGCGCACGTTTGTACCTGGACGCGAAAGTGGTGATGGTTAACTTGAAGTGCAATGCTTGTGGTAGCGATGCAATGCTTGTGGTAGCGACGTCGATGACGCCAGACTGCTCCCTCGTTTTGCAATCAACCGCAAAGGGAGAATATTAACGCTCCGTGGTTCTGGTGTAACGTATGCGACTCATGTTTTTGCGGAATCGATTCAACAGAGCAAGATGATGTTGTTCATCATCAGACGCGCGAACATGGTCGTCTTGCGCGATTTGAGCGTTATCGCGAACTGAAGCGGCCGATGTATCAATATATCTGTTCGGGGATGGCAAAACGCGGCCTGTCAGGAGCTAACGTTCTCGATGTCGGGGCTTCTTTCGGAGGCTTCTTGAAAGAAGCGCAGGCCGAAGGCTTCAAGCCATCAGCGACTGATATTAATCCCGACTGTGTTAGATACCTTCAGTCGCAAGGGTTCGCGGCGTTCCAAGCCTCCAGCCTTATGCGCGCGTCCGCTCCGAAGTCGAGTTTCGACGCCATCACGATGCTGGACGTCTCGTACTATTTCAAAGATCAGCGGGCCGAGTTCGAAAGCGCCCGGACCTTGCTAAAACCGCGTGGCTGGTTGGTACTGCGAACTACGAATAAGCTATGGGCTGTCTGGTTGTCCACGGTCCTCTCCAAAGTTTCGGCGAGACGCGCGCAGACGCTTTTTGCGCGGGCGGTAGTAGATCACGCGTTTGTGCAAAGCGCTAGCAGCCTGAAGTGTGTCCTCCAAAACTGCGGCTATCTGGAAATCTTTATCGCACCCGACAAGACGCACATTGTTCAAGATGTGCGCTGGGACGCAAAGGCGGCCTACGTCGCAGGCGTCGCCCTTTCAAAGATCGCCCGGCGCACACTGCTGGTTCCCGGCATCATCGCCTGGGCGCGCTGCCCGTAAGCACAGAAGAAGTTATTGCTCACCTGGTTTACAGAATTGGACGACAACCTTTTGCGCATCTATCATAAGTTGCCGGGCCCGGCGCGTTCGGTTGCCGCGAGTTTGCGAGGGTACGGATTGAAGCGCTGGCGCTATGGTCGCGAAACCGACCGACTCGTCGAAGCGGCGCACGCAAGGGAGAGTTGGACCGAAGAGCAGTGGAGAACTTGGCGAGAAGAACGGCTGGCCTTCGTATTGCACCGGGCAGCGACCAGAGTGCCGTACTACACGCAACAGTGGGCACAGCGTCGTCGGCGTGGCGACAACGCGTCGTGGGAGCGTCTTGAAAACTGGCCAATTCTGGAGAAAGAATCGGTGCGCAAGAACACGAAAGCCTTCGTCGCGGAGGATTGCGCATTTCGCAAGATGTTCCGCGATCACACCAGCGGCACCACGGGAAAGCCGCTCGATCTATGGCAATCGAAGGACACGGTTCGTTCGTGGTACGCCTTGTTCGAAGCACGAGTTCGACGATGGTACGGAGTTTCGAAGAGGGATCGCTGGGCGATATTGGGGGGGCAGATGGTCACACCTGTCTCTCAGCGTCGTCCGCCGTTCTGGGTATGGAACGCGGGGCTCAACCAGCTCTATATGTCGTCATACCACCTGGCTCCCGATCTGATACCGCACTACCTGGAGGCGATCCAACGCTATCGTGTTACTTATTTGATTGGTTACACATCCTCTTTGTATGCGTTGGCGCACGAGGCGCTTCGTCTGAAGCTCAAGGACTTGCAGTTGGCAGTGGTTATCACCAACGCGGAGCCGGTCTTGGATTACCAGCGCGACGCCATCACGGAAGCCTTTCAATGCCCGGTGCGGGAGACCTACGGCATGGCGGAGATCGTCTTTGCGGCCAGCGAGTGCACCGCCGGCCGGATGCATACGTGGCCTGAAGCTGGGGTTGGCGAGGTCGAACCGGATCATCAGGGAGTTCCAGACGGTAAGTCGGGCGATTTGATCTGTACCAGTTTGTTGAACACCGATATGCCCCTGATTCGTTACCGCATAGGAGATTGCGCCACGCTGCCGTTGGTCCAGACGCCCTGCCGTTGCGGGCGGGCGCTGCCACAGATGGCTTCTATCGAAGGCCGCTCCGATGATGTCTTGTACACAGCCGACGGTCGGCACGTCGGAAGACTCGATTCGGTATTCAAGGGCAATCTAGCGATTCGCGAAGCTCAGATCATCCAGGACGCGCTTGATGGTGTGCGGCTACGGTTCGTTCCCGCGCCCGAATACACGCCGGAGGATGGCCGAGCGATGGTTGCCCGTATACAAGAACGCATGGGAAACATCGACGTGATTCTGGAAGCGGTGAACGAAATTCCACGGACCAGCAACGGCAAATTTCGAGCGGTGATCTGCAACTTACCGCCAGAGCAAGCGATGTTACTGCGTGAGAAACGGTCGGAAACGGTGGGCGCGGAAGGACAAGTGCGCATTAGACAGTGAACGTGAGATCGCGATGAATGACTATCCTTTTGTATCCGTCCTGATGCCGGTTCGCAACGAGGCCGAGTTCATGGAGCGAAGCCTTGGGGCAGTGCTGGCACAGGACTATCCGGCTGAGCGTATGGAGATATTCGTCGTCGACGGAATGTCCAGCGACAACACGCGCGAGGTGGTTGCGCTCTTTCAGGCCGGCCACTCCAACGTTAAGCTGCTAAACAACCCGGGGAGGATAGTGGCGACCGGCTTGAATGCGGCTTTGTCCATGGCTGCCGGTGAGATTATCATTCGCGTGGACGGCCATTGCAAGATCGCTCCTGATTACGTTCGCCGTTGCGTCGAACACCTACAAACTGATGGGGTTGAGGCGGTCGGCGGGCCGGTGGACACCGTGAGCGAGACGGAGACGGCAGAGGCCATCGCGGTGGCGATGAGTTCATCCTTCGGAGTTGGTGGCTCCGCCTTCCGAACCGTGAAAGATAAGACGATGCTTACCGACACCGTGGCTTTTCCGGCATACACGCGAGATGTGATCGAGCAAGCGGGACCCTATGACGAAGAGTTGGTCCGCAACCAGGACGACGAGTACAACTACCGTCTGCGCGGCGCCGGCGCCAGGATACTTCTGGCCCAGGATGTTCGCTCTCGGTATTACAGCCGCAGCTCGCTCCGCTCGCTCTGGCGGCAGTACTTCCAGTATGGCTATTGGAAGGTTCGAGTGATGCAGAAGCATCCTCTTCAAATGCGGATGCGTCAGTTTGCACCACCGTCGTTTGCCGCTTTTTTGGTACTATCCCTTATAGCGCTGTCGTTCTCAAGGGTAGCCCGGTGGATTTTCGTCTCCACTGTTGTTTCTTATATAGCGGCGAATCTCGTCGCTTCCCTTTTGACCACAAGACAAAGAGGACGATTATTGCCGGTTCTGCCACTCTGTTTTGCCATCCTGCATCTGGCGTACGGCATTGGCTTCTTGACCGGATTAGTAAGGTTTTGGAATCGCTGGGGAGATCGAGAGACTCGCGCGATTCAAACGGAATTTCGCATGCGAAACGCGCAATGAGATAGAAGCTGCGCGTTACCAATGAGCGAGGTAGGTATGATGACAAGACTTTTGGCGCACCGTCGATTAGGTTCGTTCATTCTGGCTGGTGTGATCGCGGCTTTTGTCGGCATCACCTTTCACCTGGTTGCGCGGGGAGGTCGCCAGGATTCTGTTCAGCCAACCGAGGGGGAAGACAGTCAGCGCACAATGGTCGCGCCCGCAAGCCTCCGGAATTCTGCTCAGACAACTGCGGAGGGTGACGGTCAGACGATCTTCGTAGCGCCTGATGGAAAGCCGAATGCGAAGGGGAAGAAGAAGAAGCCTATCGATCTTCAAACGGCTCTTTCGCACCCTGAAAACGTCCAGCCAGGAGCTACTATCTATCTACGTGGTGGCACGTACGTCGGAAAGTTCAGTAGCAATTTGACGGGCACTGCAGCTAACCCAATCAATGTGCGGTCTTATCCCGGCGAGTGGGCTAAGATCGACGGCTATGTGACCAGCACATTGCGCGTAGCTCTTTCGCCTTCGGCTGGTGACCCCGTGAGGGTTGTTTTTGATACCGATCCTGGCTTTCCTAGCGGCGTCGCCGTCAGGATTGGGAGTGAATACGTTTTCTTGGCAGGTAAGCAGAGCGATGGAGTGACTTGGACTAATTGTGCACGAGGTTGGTCTGGTACGACGCCAGTGGCACATAACGTTGGCGACCTAGCCGTGGCATCAGGCGACCAGCTTACGATCAATGGTCAATACACCTATTATCGAGACATCGAGATTCTCAACTCAAAGCCAGAGCGTTCTTTCAATGCGCGGATAACACCGCAGGATGAGCGAGGCGAGGGTATCACGGTAAACCCCAGTAGCGGCATAAAGCTCATCAACTTGGTCATCCATGACAACCGAGAAGGCATTTTCGCAGGCATCGGTGCGCTAGGCCTAGAAATCTATGGTTGTATCATTTTCAACAATGGGCTAGTCGATTGGCAGCGTGGACATGGGTTGGGGATTTACGTGCTCAACGGCCCGGGCGCGCCACAAAAGAAAGTGCGTAACGTAATCTCGTTCAACGGATTCTCTGACGGCATGAAGGCTTATTCTGAGTCGCAATACGCCCAGAACTTTCTTTTCGAGTATGTGATTAGTTTTAACAACGGCGTGCTTGCGGGCTTTCCCGGCAATCAAGGCAATAATGGACGGCCGCTAGATGCTAATCATCGGGCCTGCAATATCTTTGCTGGAACTGGGAATAGCAAAAACCCAATCAATGACATATTGATTCACGATTCTTATTTCTATCATCCGTTCGACGCTAAGCCTGAAGGCGGAAACGTAGGACTTGGCTATCAGGCCCCAGGGGCTACTGGACTTGAGATTTCCAACTCTCGAATCATGGGAGGGAACAGCGCTCTTGCGCTCTCCCATTTCCAAAGCTTCACCGTCGCTGGCAATAAGGTGTACGCCCAAGCGACGAGCACTGGTAGTGGGTGGAACACGCTTGTAAGCGCGCAACTTGAGTCTGGTTATTCGGGGACCTGGGACAACAACACCTATTTCGACCAATTGCCTATTGCGTGGCAATTTACGTTCATGAACGGCGCCACGATCAAACATGCCTGCGATACAGGAGCAATACTCAAATTCACAGAGAACGGATGTTCTCCAAATGGAGGATGGAAAGAGAACACTGGATTTGATGCTAATAGCTCATTTTCGCATGGCGCGCCGACTGGAACGGAAGTGTTTGTCATTCCCAACGAGTACGAAGCAGGCCGCGCACATATAGCCATTTACAACTGGGCTTTGAGGAAATCGGTGGGCGTGGATCTGGCTGGAGTACTCAGTATTGGCGACGCGTACGAGGTCCGTGCGGCCGAGGACTACCTGGGAGTTCCAATTACTACGGGCGTATACAATGGCGACCCGGTCTCGATACCTATGAGAGGAACTTCGGTGATGGCGCCCATAGGTCTCGGATGGGCGCCCTCCACCGTCCGGCCTGAATTCGGCGCGTTTATAGTCAGAAAACTTTGACTGCCGTACCGCTTCAGTTGTTTCAACCACGGGGTCTCTAGTGTTTTGAATGCTCAATTCGGTCTATTGTTCAGCACGCCGCTCCAGTACGAGGAAACAACAGCTAAACGGAAGAACCCCTTAGAGAGGATTCCAGAGAATGACTGCATATAGTGCCTCTTCGCCCCGTGGCTCAGTACCCTTCTTCAGACCCTCACTAACCGAGGCTGAGATAGGAGAAGTGCTGGACACTCTGCGCTCCGGGTGGCTGACCACGGGACCAAAGGTTAAGAGGTTTGAAGAATCTTTTGCCTCTTCACTGGGCGCGGGATATGCGGTGGCGGTGAATTCATGCACGGCAGCGCTTCATCTGGCCGTCGAGGCCATGAATCTCAGGCAGGGGCAGGCCGTATTGGTGCCCACAATGACGTTCGCCGCGACCGCTGAAGTAGTTCGCTATCAAGGCGCTATGCCTATTCCAGTCGACTGTGATCCTGAGACATTGAACCTGGACCTCGATGACGCCGAGCGGAAGCTGGATCAGTTGCGTCGTGGCATGCTACCGAGCTTGATGCCCGCGGACAGTTCGGCTGTCGGCATCATTCCTGTTCATGTGGGCGGGCTGATGCTCAACTGCGACGCAGTGCGCTCTTTTGCTTCTCGCGAGGGGTTGTGGATTGTGGAGGACGCTGCACACGCCTTTCCCGCGGCTTGGAGGCCGGACTCTGAGGCTCGCTGGCAGCGGTGCGGTGAAGGCACTGCGGACGTAACCTGCTTTTCGTTCTATGCAAACAAAACGATAACCACAGGCGAAGGTGGAATGGCCGTGACAGAGCACGCCGAGGTCGCTGACCGGATGCGGATGATGTCGCTTCACGGTCTCACCCAGGATGCCTGGAACCGATATGCCGCGGGAGGAAACTGGGACTACAAGATTGGCGCGCCCGGATTCAAATACAACCTAACCGATATCGCCGCCGCGATCGGCATTCATCAGCTCGCGCGATCGGAAGAGATGCGGAGGGAACGTGAGGCGATCGCTGCCCGCTACACAGAGGAGATGGCCAGCGTTCACGAAATAGAGCTGCCGCCTAGCGATCCCAACCGCGTGCACGCTTGGCATTTGTTTCCCCTCCGGCTAAAGCTGGAGAGCCTGTCAATCGATCGAAACAGGTTCATAGAAGAACTCAAACAAGCCGGCATCGGTTGCTCGGTTCACTGGCGTCCACTGCATCTGCACCCATACTACAAGGAGACCTTCGGGTGGCGGCCAGAGGATCTCCCGGTCGCTTCTGCCGTCTGGGTGCGGCTGATTAGTCTGCCCATTTTCCCAGGAATGCGAGAAGAGGAAGTTGTCCTCGTTATCCGAACGATCAAGAGTCTGTGTGCTCGGCATCGCCTCTCGCGGCCCGAGCATTCGACGGCGTTGAGCGGCTCTCCCGCAGAGTTGCGGTGAGTTGGTGCGATAGACCAGATCGAGGATGGAGAGCAATCGATATGAAAGTGGCAGGGAGTAGAGCGGGAATCAACGCCTCTCAAAGTGATCGTAAGCCAAACACCAACCACAAGAAAGGGATCCCGCGTCCAGTCGAAGCGATTGTAGCTCTGTTTGGCTTGATCGCTTTGGCCCCGTTGATCGCGCTTTCGGCTTTTGCCGTTGCAGTGACCTCGCGTGGGGGGGGCTTTTTCAGGCAGAACAGAGTTGGCAGAGATGGACGACTTTTTGTCCTCTTGAAGCTCCGAACCATGCGAATGTCCAAAACAGGCCCAGAGGTCACGGCACGGGACGATTCGCGGGTCACCTTAGTTGGTCGATTCCTCAGAAAGACGAAGCTGGATGAACTCCCGGAACTCTGGAACGTGCTAAAGGGTGATATGTCACTGGTCGGCCCTCGCCCTGAAGTTCCACGTTATGTGGATCTCCAAGATCCGAGGTGGCGCGAGGTTTTGCGATCGCGGCCCGGCTTGACTGATCCAGTGACCTTGCGTTTGCGCAACGAGGAGCGGCTGTTGGCTGGGATCGAGGGTGACGTGGAACTCTTCTACGTCGGGGTGTTGCAACCGCTGAAGCTCAACGGTTATTTGGAATACCTCGAGAATCGAAGCTGGACTGCCGATCTAAAGGTCGTTTTTAGAACAGCATTGGCTGTGATTCTACCCAGCCGCAGTCCGGCTCCGACGGCGGCACAAGTGCTCGGAGAGGCGAATATTTTGATCGAGAAAGCTGCCGCGGAACGAATGCTTGTACATCAGACATCGGCGCATCGCTAGGCCACGTACGAGCGTGACTCCTTGCGAGTTGGTGGAGTCACTCTACGGACTAAAACAATCGCTAACTTCAACTAGATCTGGAGACCCACGGTGTCATAGGTGGCGGAAAGCGCATCTCTTAATTCCAGTCCTGTCGCCGATGCTCTAGGAAGCGCGGAGCACTGATCGCTTTCCGAGACTCAGGGTCTCCTCCATACACATCTACGCAGCAAAATGTTTCACGGTAGCAGAAACTCGATGACGGAGAGGACAGCGTTGGAAGAGCATCGAAAGGCGCGAAGGTTTGACGTAGACTGGCCCGTCGTCGTCAAGGGCCAGGATGGGGCGGGTGCTACCCTCGAGGAAACCGGTTTTTTGGTGAACCTCAGCTCGCGTGGAGCCTTCCTGCAGCTCCAGAGACGCCTCACTGTCGGAAGGAAACTAGAAGTATGGATCGAAATGCCATTCAAGGACCAGCGGTGGATGGCTTACTCGGCCGAAGTGGTGCGGTGTGAAGACATCTTCCCGAAAGTCGGCGTTGGGGTGAGGTTCACCAAAATGCGGCCAAAACCTAAAGCAATCCAATAGTGACAGTCGCTGGATACGCTCCGTAGCGTTCGCAATAATCTTCAGTGTTGCAGAATGCATGGTCGCCGATACACCACGTCCCGGTGTTGTCTCGGCGGGGCCACAGTGATGCCTCCTCCATTAGCCAAGTAGTTTTATCATCGAGCAAGAAAGGTGGACAAAATGAGTACGAGCCCCCAGGTACTAAAGCAATGGCTATTCAGCACCCGTGCATTTGCAAAGCAAGCTCAGATTGGCTTGGATTTGTTGGTGCTATTCCTGGCCTTCTATCTCGCCTACAACCTCAGGTTCGACTTCGCAATACCGAGTCAGGAATTTCGTCCGATGCTGCTTCAGGGTTCATACGTTACGATCCTGCAGTTCGCGTCCTTAGCGGCGATGGGCACGTATCTGTTGATCTGGCGCTATGTCGGGATGGCCGAGGTCCATCGGTTTGTTGCGGCGGCCTCGCTCTCGTGCGTGCCGCTGATCGCGATTCGCCTTGGCGTGCCAGAGGAGCATCGAGATTTGCGGGTACCTCTCTCGGTCATCCTGATGGACACAGTGTTGGCTTTCGGTGGAGTACTCGGTCTGCGCGTCCTACGCCGAACGCATTATGAATGGTCCCGCAAAAAGAAAAAGCAATCAGTCAGCCACTCCGCCCCTAAGTCGCGCGTGCTCCTGATCGGCGCAGGTCGTGCGGGCGTCATGGCGGCAGGTGAGATACAGAGCCGCGGGGATTCGGATTTGGAGATTGTGGGCTTCATCGACGACGACCCCGCAAAGCGAGGATCGATCATACAAGGAGTCAAGGTGCTCGGTTCTACCAGCCATTTACCGAGTGTTGTGCAAGAACTCGGGATCGATCAGTTGGTGATCTCGATTGCCCAGGCCTCAAGATCGGAGTTTCGACGCATACTCGATATCTGTGAGCGGATTCCAGTCAAAGTTCGCGTCATACCTGGCCTGCACGAGATCCTTCAGGGCAAGGTCCGGGTGAGCCGAATCCGCGATTTGCAAATTGAAGACTTGCTCGGGCGCGCGCCCGTACAATTGGATGAGGGTGATATGCGACGGTTCGTGTTCGGGAAAACCGTGCTCGTAACTGGGGCTGGGGGGTCTATCGGTTCCGAACTCGCCAGGCAGTTGGCAATGTTTGAGCCGGACAGACTTCTTCTTGTCGAGAGAGCTGAATTCGCGTTGTTCGAAATCGATCGAGAACTTTCGAGACTTGACCCTGGCGTGGTGCACATTTCTTTGATCGCCGATGTTGATGACGAACCGCGCATGCGAGCCATTTTCGAAGAGTATCGTCCCCAAATGGTCTTCCACGCGGCGGCGCACAAACACGTACCGCTAATGGAGAATAATGCTGCGGAGGCGGTGAAAAACAACGTGCTTGCGACGCACAAGATAGGACGGATAGCCGGCGAGTTTGGCGTCGAAGCTTTCGTGCTCATTTCCACGGACAAAGCTGTCAAGCCAATCTCAGTTATGGGAGCTACAAAAAGGGTGGCCGAGTTAGTAGTTCAGGATCTCAATCGCTGGTTTACTACGCGATACGTAGCAGTGCGATTCGGCAACGTGATCGGGTCCGCGGGATCCGTCATTCCAGTCTTTCGAGAACAGATACGCAATGGCGGCCCGGTGACTGTGACGCACCCTGACATGATGAGGTACTTCATGACAATTCCAGAGGCGGCCCATCTGGTATTGGAAGCCGGCGCGATGGGAAACGGCGGTGAGATCTTTATCCTCGATATGGGTGAGCCAGTGCGTATTCTGGATTTAGCCAAAGAGGCGATCATCTTTTCAGGCCTCAAACCCTTCGAGGACATTGATATTGCGTTCACTGGCGTGCGCCCTGGCGAGAAGCTATTTGAGGAGTTAGAGATTAAAGAGGAGGAGATGTCCAGGACTCGTCATCCCAAGATCTTCATCGGCAAGATTGCCGCGTATCCCCACCAGAAGGTCAGCCATGCGCTGGAGGCGCTATCCGTCATGGCAAGGAACGGTCGGGATCAGGAGATCCGAGCCTATCTGAACCACTTGCTGCCGGAGGCTCGGGTCGCAGTCGAGGACGATAGTGAGCCGGGTGTAGGGCTCAGCAATACATGGGTCTCTCAGGTCAGGTCGCGGCGCTCCGCCGCCACCCCTTGATCCTATCAACGAAGAGAGGCTCCTTGCGTCTTGGTTTCAGTTCAAAGAATCACCGCACTCGTACTGGAGAAAGAAAGATATGCAACTACTTACTGGCGGACTCTCGCCGAGGAGAGCATCAGATGCTAAGCATGAGGAGGACAAGGATACTGGACCCGAAGAAACCGAAATTCAGACCCACCGGATGAGCAGGCGATATCGACGCACTCAGTAGTAGTAGTGTCCAAGGAACAAATCTCGTGCGATCTTCTCGGAGAAGCAGTGATTCTCGACCTGAAGAAAGGCATTTATTACGGGCTGGATGACGTCGGAGCCCGCGTTTGGGCTCTCATCCAAGCGCCGAGGCGAGTAAGTGAAGGAGGGACATAGTTCTCGACGAGTACGACGTCGAATTCGGTTGCTGCGAACGAGACCTTCTCGATCTTCTAAACCAACTCAAGCAGAGGGATCTAATAGAGACTCAGGAATGAACTGTTTGCTTAGTTTCCGACTGCTCGGAGTCTACGGTATCGGACCCGTGCTTGAACGTTTGAGGTTCTCGAAACGACGGTGACCGCTGACCTTCGGCGCAAGATGCGGTGATGAGAGCCCTTTCTGCCAGAATGCCGTCAGCGTTCGACCTGTTACCTGAATAGAGAGCGCTTCGCCAACTAAGGTCGCTTAAAGATTGAAGCCCGATCACCAAACAGTGCTGAATGACGGAAAACGGATGGGCGCAGGAACTGCGTAAGTCAACTTATCGATCCTCTTGCCGGAAGCGCGACTGCGGGCATCCGGCGAAGAACCTGCCCCACTCATTCCGATTTACAAGGTGGCCGCCGCTCATTCCGCCGTTGGTGATTGATCGCAGCACGCGTTCTTAGCAATTTCAAACAATGCTTGAAGTTACACTTCCCCCAATCCGAACCGAGCCCCCGAGCCTGGAGGCTATGACTATGAGCGACAACTCCACAATCGTAGCGCGCAGGGATTTACTCTGTTGCGATCTGCCGGATGGCGCGGTCATCCTCGACCTCAAGTCTGGCGTCTACTACGGCCTGGATGACGTCGGTACGTTCATCTGGGCACTGATTCAGGAGCCAAAGGTCCTGCGCGACATTGCCGCAGCGGTGCTGGAGGAGTATGCCGTCGAGCCTGCGCGGTGTGGGGAAGATCTGAGGAACCTCTTCGCTGAGATGACTGAGCGCAACCTGATCGAAGTCAGAAATGCCTAGGCTGCTCAAATTACTACGTATGCCGGTCGGCGATCGAAAGATGCTGATCAGGGCGGCGGTACTACTATGGATCGTTAGACTGGGTCTTTGGATCCTACCTTTTCAATGGCTGCGAGATCTGCTGAGTAAAAAAAGCCGCAAACCGATCGCCGAGGTCACAACAGAATTGGCGTCGATACGAAAAATTGCGCGCAGCGTAAAACGCATGAGTCGGTACGTGCCTGCAGCGACTTGCCTTGCGCAGTCACTCGTTACCGTAAAGCTGCTGGAAGACGCGGGATTGCCTGCGTGTCTCCGAATCGGCGTAGCCAGAAGCAAATCAGGAGAGCTGGAAGCTCATGCCTGGGTCGAAAGTATGGGCAGGGTGATCATCGGCGGCTCTCATGTCGACCTTTCACGCTTCACCGTTCTGCATGCTGTCGAGGGAACATGAGCGCGATTTTTGGTACATATTATATTGACCGGCGCCCTGCGTCGGGTTCCGAACTCGAGCGGATGGCCCAGGTCCTGGCGCACCGCGGGCCGGATGGTTACGTGTGGTTCGATGGACCAGTGGGCCTGGGACATAGGATGCTCCGAACGACTCCTGAGTCTCTTCATGAAACGCTGCCTTACCAGGATTCCAGAGATAACCTTGTCATCACCGCGGACGCCCGCCTCGATAACCGGGAGGAACTTATCAGCCAGCTGGGATTCCAGGGCGCTGGCGCGGGGGATAAGACCGACAGCGAGCTGATCCTGGCGGCTTACCGTCAGTGGGGAGAGATCTGTCCTGAAAAACTGCTCGGTGATTTTGCCTTCGCCATCTGGGACACGCGGCAGCGGACGCTCTTCTGCGCGCGGGACCATTTTGGAGTGAGACCTTTCTATTACTATTTGTCTCCGGGGCAGGCTTTCGCGTTCGCCACGGAGATTAAGGCGCTCTTCGCCCTGCCTGATGTACCGTGCGAACTCAACGAAGTGCGCGTGGGCGATCACCTGGCGGATGTGTTCGCCGATGACGAGAGCACCTTCTACCGTGACATTCTGCGGCTGCCTCCGGCACACAGCATGACAGTCACCCCCGATGGCGTACGCGTGCGGCGCTACTGGGCGCTCGATCCATCGCGCGAGCTGCGTTTGCGTTCGAATGACGAGTACGCGGAAGGGTTTCGTGAGGTGTTTACGGAATCCGTACGCTCGCGTCTGCGCAGCATCGCGCCGGTCGGTTCGATGTTGAGCGGCGGGCTCGACTCGTCGTCGATTACTTGTACCGCGCTTAAGTTGCTCGTGGCAGAAGGACGGCGCCTGCCCACTTTCTCAACGGTGTTCGACAAGGTGCCACGGTGCGACGAGCGCGAATACATCAACGCCGTGCTGGCTCTTGACGGAGTCGACCGTCACTTCATCAGCGGCGACCAGACTGGACCATTCCGAGAAATAGAGCGCATCCATTGGCACGAGGATCAAGCCTTTTATGCTCCTAACTTCGCAATGGTGTGGAAGATTTACGGTACCGTTCGTGAAAAGGGTGTACACGTGCTGCTGGATGGGCACGACGGCGACAGCGTCGTCTCTCACGGCTACAAATACTTGGACGAACTGGCCATCGCCGGGCGCTGGTTGACTTTGACGCGAGAAGTAAGAGGACTGGCCAAACACTACGGCGACTCACCAATGAACATCCTGCGGGCTTATGTGACGCATTACGGTATCAAGCCGCTGTTGGCAAAGCACCGGTCTTTGCGCATCCCTCAGCGAATGTGGCAAGCCCTCGGGCGCCGTGCGGCGAGTGATGTCGACGAGACTGGCGGTAAGCCAAGTGACTGGCGTGACCTGCTGAATCCTGAGTTTGCCGTCCAAACCAACATGGCAGAGCGCCACAAAGCCTGGCGAAAGACACTGTCGAACTCGGCACGCAGCGAGAGGGAAGGCCACTACCGCGTGCTCGCGCAACCTATGCAGGCTTTTGCTCTCGAAGTGCACGACAGCGCGGCCGCGGCCTTCTCAATTGAAAAGCGTTACCCGTTCTGGGACCGGCGGGTGGTGGAGTTTTGTTTGTCGTTGCCCCCCGAACAGAAGCTCTGTGGTGGCTGGACGCGGATGGTAATGCGCCGCGCTATGGAAGACATCCTCCCAAAGAAGGTTCAGTGGCGGGGCGGCAAGATGGATTTCTCGCCTAGTCTCTCTTACGGATTGAAAACCTTTGAGCAGCATATATTGGACAAAATCATCCTCGAAAACCCGAGTATCCTCGAGAAATACGTAAACGTTAGTGCCCTTCGCCAGGCGTACCAGCGGTTTCTCGCTGGCGAGTCGGCGGATTCAACCGACCTTTTTAATATTTGGAAATGTGCTTCTTTGGCCCTTTGGCTGCAACACGCATGGTCCGTTTGAGAGGGGGTGATACCAATGTAAACCGAAACGAGATCCACTTTCGCAAGTCAACCAAGGAGATGAAACCTATGGAACAATCCGACAATAACACCGAAAGGAAGCCCTACACGGCGCCTCGAACTATTGTCCTCGGCGACATCGAGGCGATCACGTTAGGGACTCAAATCGGAGACTTCACCGATGCGGCGTTTCCTACTCAAACCCCCAGAAGGTTGCTCAGTTTTTCGTGAGACAAGGGCTTAAGTAAGGGAGTGCCCCACTTGGTGTACAACTACAATGCCTACAACCTAGGTATTAGCTCTGCGCTGCCTCTGCCGGAGTTACAAGCTTCGGCGGAGGCGGCGACAGACGTCACGATCCGGGTCGGCAGAGTCAACTGGTCGCCGCCGCCCGAGGCGCTCAGTTCGGAAGAACTGTGCTTTGAGGTAACGACCGACAAAGCCTATTTCTTTTGGGCCCAGCTAGGGAAGTTCACCGTCAGTGGCGGGAGTGCGATCGTTATCGATCCATGCGCAGGTGTCGAAGAGCGGCTGCTGCGGCTGCCGCTGCTGGGGACGATCCTGGCCGTCCTCCTGCATCAGCGCGGTCGCCTCGTGCTGCACGCCAGTGCGGTGGCCATCGACGGCGAAGCGATCATCTTTGTCGGCAACAAGGGGCGTGGCAAGTCTACTATGGCGGCCACCCTGTACGGACGCGGCCACCAATTGATCGCCGACGATGTGGTGGCGTTGTCCATTGACGCGCCGGGACCTCCAATGGTGATGCCCGGTTTCCCGCAAATCAAGCTTTATCCGGAAGCAGTCGCCTCTTCTTTAGGCGACGATCACGAACTCCTACCCGAGCTTGCCGATGGTTATGAAAAGCGCGGACGGCGTGTAACGGATCGATTTGCCCAGCAATCACTGCCTCTCAGGAGTATCTACGTGTTGAGGCGCGGCCCCGTCTCTACAATCAATCAGCTCGATCCGCAAGCCGCATTGCTGACCTTGATCGCGAACTCATACATGTCGCGTTTCGGTAACCAGTTGCTCCATGACGCAGAGGCGGCTGCGCACCTGCGCCAATGCACGACGCTTATCCGTGAGGTTCCTGTCTACCGGCTTGAGCGACCCAACGATTTGGCTCTACTGCCTTCCATAGCGCAGTTGGTGGAAGAACATCTCGGACCAGTTTTGATTTGACAGTCACAGACAAAGCCATCAACATAACTCTAAATTTGGAGGTTTCATGATGACAAAGAAAGATGTATCCACCAAAAAGGTTTACGCCACGCCCAAGCTGGCTAAACATGGTGATGTAGATTCGATCACCCTGGGCGATGACCTTGGCGAAGACCTTGATGCGTTATTTAGCACTAGCGCGAGAGGCACTAAGAAGCCTAAGAAGCACCAATTTTCATGATTCGCGATATTGGGATAAAAGCGCGCCGCGGCTGACCGGCCAGAGCGCTTGCAATCCCTGGCGAAGTCGGCTGCTTGACTCTTTGAGGGTCGGCGCCTTTTCGCTCTAGAACCAACGACTTCTCACCTCACGGTCAACAAAAGCAACTAACCTAACAAAGCAGTGACGAATCCCCGCACTCCAGACTTTGGTCTGAGATATTTCGGTGTATTAATGAACTTGAGCGCCAGCTGAAACGAATGTCTGCTAACCCGAACACCAGATCTTTTATCGGTGGGCTACGGGACGCCGCCCCCAAGATAGTCTACTGGCGGCGCACGTTCCGGCTGATCTGGACAGCCGCGCCTCGCTGGACAGTTGCCTGGGCAGTCTTATTGATTGTGCAGGGTATACAGCCGTTGGCCGCAGTCTATCTGATCAAGCTGCTGGTCGATAGACTGGTTAAGGCCGCAAATTCCGGGGGCGACTGGACACACGTGCGTCCCGCAATCGTTCTGGTCGCGTTAACCATCGGTGTCATGCTTCTGGCAGAGGTGTTGCAGAGTGTTAGCGATCTGGTTCGCACGGCGCAGTCAGAGCTGGTGCAGGACTATATTAAGGGGTTGGTGCACCAGCAATCCGCCACAATGGACTTGAGCATCCACGAGTCGTCTGAATATCAGGATCGGCTAGACCGCGCCCGCAGCGAGGCTGGAACACGACCGCTTGCTTTGTTGGAAAGCGCGGGCAGTCTGGTCCAGAACGGAATCACCCTGTTGGCGATGGCCGCCGTGCTGGCACCTTTTGGCCTGTGGCTTCCCTTAGTCCTACTGCTCAGCACCTTGCCGGCCTTCGGTGTGGTGCTGCTCTTTGATCGGCAATACCATCATTGGTGGCTGCGTCGCACCAGCGAACGACGCTTGGCTCAGTACTACGACTTGCTGCTAACCCACAGCGTGACCGCTGCCGAACTGCGTCTGTTTGGTCTGGCAACTCATTTCCAATCAGGTTATCAGCAGATACGTAAGCTTTTGCGCACCGAGCGGATGGCGCAAATCACGAAACAAAGCAGAGCGAAACTCGGTGCGAGCGCCCTGGCGCAACTTGTATCGGGTTTGGCTTTGGCGTGGATGATCTGGCGGGCTTTGCAAGGGGCCGTGACGCTTGGTGATCTCGCACTCTTCTATCAAGCTTTCAATCGCGGGCAGGGACTCTTGCGCTCGCTGTTAGGAAGCGTTGGGCAAATCCATAGCAACAGCTTGTTTCTGGAAAACCTATTCGCGTTTCTGGACATGCGGCCACAAGTGAGTGACCCTCAGCATCCGGTAGCCGCGCCGGCATCACTCAACAAAGGGATTGAATTCCGTCAGCTTACATTTCGCTATCCGGGCACAGAACGACCGGCACTGCAGGACTTTAATCTCTTTATTCCGGCAGGGAAGATTGTGGCTATCGTCGGCGCCAATGGGGCGGGCAAAACCACACTGCTTAAAATCCTGTGTCGCTTCTATGACCCCGAAGGCGGGCGCGTTGAGGTGGATGGGATTGACGTGCGTGACTTCTCACTCAACGAATTGCGCCGGATGATCACGGTGCTCTTCCAGTTTCCGATTAATTATCAGGCCACTGCCGCGCAAAGTATTGCAATGGGTGATCTCGAGGGTAACCCCGGCATTCCTGAGGTTGAAGCGGCCGCGCGTAGTGCCGGCGCCCACGAGTTGATCACTAGACTGCCAGGCGGGTACGACACACAACTGGGCAGAACCTTCGGGAACGGTGTTGAACTCAGCGGCGGCGAATGGCACCGCATCGCCACGGCCCGTGCTTATCTGCGGCGATCGCCAATCATCCTGCTTGACGAACCTACCAGCATGATGGACTCCTGGGCCGAAACCGACTGGTTTGCTCGCTTCCGCGAGTTGGCCCAGGGACACACTGCCGTTTTGATCACGCATCGGTTCAGCATCGCCATGCGCGCTGACATTATTCACGTGATGGATAGTGGCCGCATTGTCGAATCTGGCACACATCATGAGCTGATCGCGGGGGGTGGCTCATATGCCCAATCTTGGGAGGCACAGATGGAAGCCGCTCCTCGCATCGAGGTTGCCGGCGGGCCGACCGCCGTCTTTCAAGCGGGACTCACACTGGAAGAGGTGGAGGCATAGGAGAGCGAACGGATGTCGGCACGGCATAAGACAGCAAGGGTTACGTCACCGCTAGTTCGCGAGACGATTAAGCTTAAGAGCTTAAGCGCGAACGCGAACCGCGCCCGCTCTTCCCAGCCGCTGAAGAAATCTGAACTGGCTTCACCACAGGATCTATCTGGGCCGCCGGCGCGTGAAACTCGTCCGGAGATGCGTCTACTGGTGGCCTGCGCCCGTACAGAGATCGACCCCGAAACAGCCGACTTGATCCGCTATTTATTAATGCAGCGGATTGATTGGGACTACCTCTTCCAGCGAGCTAATCGGCACTTCGTCGCGCCTCTTCTATCCTTCAACCTGATAACACATTTTTCCGAAGCGATACCAGAGGGTTTACGACTCAGGGCCCGGCTCGGCCTGCAGGTTCACGCCCGCCACAACCTCTTTTTGACCCGGGAGCTCATCCGCCTCGTCGAGATGCTTGAAGCCAACGGGATCCCGGTGCTGCCTTTCAAAGGCCCAATTTTGGCGGCGCTGGCTTACAAGAATCTTTCATTGAGACAGTTTGCAGATCTGGATATTCTGGTACACAAGCGAGATGTTGCCAGGGCCAAAAAGCTGCTTATGGCCGAAGGGTACGGAGTTGGCGTAACCCTAACGCGGTTTCAAAAACTAATCCCCACTCTTTCAACCAGAAAGGATCTCGTTCTTGTCAACGCTTCTAGCAACGTAAGGATCGAGCTTCACTGGCGGCTGTCCGGGAAACATTTTTCTTTTCCGGTCGATGCAAAACACTTATGGAATGGTCTCGACGTGATGCCCATCGCCGGCACTTTCGTCCGCACGCTGCCGCCCAAAGAACTGTTGCTTTATCTCTGTATGCATGGATCCCGGCATGGCTGGGAGCGAATCGGTTGGATATGTGATGTGGCGGAGATGGTGCGGGTCAATTCAGATTGGGACTGGCAGCAAATCATGCAAGAAGCAACCGAACTTGGAAACGAACGCAACCTCGCGTTAGGCCTTTATTTAGCGAACGAACTGCTCGGCGCCAAGATTCCCGGAGAAGTGTTGGAGAAGATTCGGGACGATCCGAGAATAAGATCGCTCGCAGCGCAGGTTCAAGATCTGCTTTTTCAGGATGTGCATCCTTCGTTTGATATCGGCTATTTACACGACTATCACATCAGAATGAAAGAGCGACTGAGGGACCGAATACGGTTACGTTTGCACTATTCTTACCGCTATCTTCGACTCGCCGTCCGGCCGACAGCCCAAGACCGAACCGGCCTCTCATCGCGTGCCCATCTCTCTTTCTTAAGCTACTTCACTCGCCCGTTCCGCTTGTTTGGCATGTATGGGTCTGGAATCCTGGCGCGGACATTCCATCAGAAGAAGAAACTGTGACACGTGGCCTTATCAGTGATCGCACAATGCTAAACATCGAGGACTCTTACCCCCTATCGCTGCTGCAGCAGGGGATGCTCTTTCACAACCTCTTTGTGCAAGAATCTGGAGTTGACATAGAGCAAATCGTTTGCACGTTGCGCGAGAATCTTGATAGCAGCGCCTTTGAGCGCGCCTGGCAAGACGCGGCGCAGCGCCATTCGATCTTGAGGACAAGTTTCGAGTGGGCGGGCATGGATCGCAGGTAGGTGCTTTGGTGCGTATGTCGCTTTCGAGATGGCCCAGCAGCTTGAAAGCCAGGGCCATCGGGTTGGCCTTCTCGTCGTGTTTGACTCAGGGCCGCCGAAGACGTTGGGTTCATCGCCGGTAGCTCGGCCTCGGAAGTCTCTGATCCACTACGCCCGCCGTTCTTTATTCCATTTTAGGCGTAGACAATTGAGCGAGACGCTGCTCGCGTGGGCCAGCCAACGCAAGGTGGTGCGCTATGCGTTTAACCGGTGTGCAAGGATTCGTGAGCGAGCGGCTGGCGGACCCGAGATTGGGCGTCTGCAGCGTCTTGAACTAGGATTCCGCAGGGCCGGGAGCACTTATATCGCACAGACCCTTCCCGGGGCGAATTACTCTTATTCGCAGCACGGAGTTCAGATCTCTCAGGCGTAAGGAGAGTCACCTCGCATGGGCCGACATAGCCGCGCATGGGCTCGATTGCTTCGTCGTTCCCGGTTCACATCTCAGGATGTTTGACGAACCTTCGGTGCAGCATTTGGCTAGACAGCTACAGTTTTGTCTTGAAGCAGTAGAGGCAGAACACGATCATTCGGCAAATGCGCGGCCTTAGTTGCTGGGAGTCTCTCCGGGCGAGATAGGGCACCTGGAATGTGATCTCGAATCCGATCTGCACGGCATCTTGGAGTTCCTTCGGGATTCGTGGTTTTTTTGACCCCACGGCAACTGCCTTTTTGCGCTCTAAATGGAGGTTGGTCAGTGTCAGACCTGCACCTTACGATAGCCGCTAACTTCACCGCGGAGCCTCTGCAAGATCCTCTCCTGTTTCTCATTGGCGAGCTTCGCATCGCTGTGAGCCTCGAATTTGCTCCATACAATCAGGTCTTTCAGCAGCTCCTTGATCCTGCAAGCGTTTGCCGCAAGAACCGCGGCGGGATCAATGTCGTCCTGCTGAGATTGGAGGACTGGGGAAAACCTGAAGTCAGTGACAGCGGAAAGATTCTTTTTCCACCCAACGCGTGTGACAGCGTCAGACGTGCAGCTCAGGATTTCGTGTCGGCGCTGAGATCGACGGCTCTGAGCTCCGGAAGTCCGCAGCTGGTCGTGATTTGTCCTCCTTCGCTTACAGCCGCATCCGAACCACATTTCTTCCCCTTTCTCAGGGAAATGGAACAATTCATCGCTTCGGAACTAGAGGAACTTCGAGGCGTTCATTCGGTTCTGCCCGACCTCATAGCCGACCTTTATCCGGTGCCGAGCTACGACGATCCCGAGGGAAACAGGCTTGGCCATATTCCCTACACCGAGTCTTTTTTCATTGCCCTAGCTGCAATGATCGTCCGCCGAATCTACGGTTTACGGAATGCTCCACATAAGGTTATTGCTCTCGATTGTGACCAGACACTATGGCGAGGCATATGCGGCGAAGACGGCGCGAACGGAGTGGAAATCGATCCGCCCAGGCGCGCGCTTCAGGAATTCATGGTCAATCAGTATACGGCGGGGATGTTGCTTTGCCTGTGCAGCAAGAACAACGAGCAAGACGTCTTTGAGGTCTTCGAGCGACGGCCGGAAATGCTTCTGAGACGAGATCACATTGTTTCGTCAAGAATCAACTGGCGACCGAAGTCCGAAAACCTGCGTTCGCTGTCCGCTGAGTTAAACCTCGGATTGGATAGTTTCATCTTCATCGATGATGATCCCGCTGTGTGTGCTGAGGTGCGGGCGAATTGCCCCGAGGTGCTCACGCTTCAACTCCCGGATGAGACCGGCGAGATCGTGACATTTCTGAAACACGTCTGGGCTTTTGACAACCTGGGAATCACCTCTGAAGACGAGGCGCGGACCAGGCTCTATAGAGTGAATGTGGAGCGAGAACAGCTGCGCTCACATTCTGAGAGTCTCGAGGATTTCCTGGCTGGACTTTGCCTTGAGATAACCATTTCCTCATTGTGTCCCGAACACCTACCCCGTGTTTCACAACTGACCCAGCGCACGAATCAGTTTAACTTCACGACTATTCGGCGTTCTGAAAGAGAGATCGAGGAGCTCTGTCAAGCCGGTCAGGCGGAATGCCTCACTGTCAATGTTACTGATCGTTTCGGCAACTATGGACTCGTCGGCGCAATGATCTTCCGGACGCAAACGAATGCGCTTGAGGTTGATACGTTTCTTCTGAGTTGCCGCGCACTCGGCAGAGGCGTAGAGCACCGGATGCTGGCACATTTGGGCTCACTCGCGCGCGATCGAAAACGTGAGTACCTGGGCATTCGATATCGGCCAACGGAAAAGAATCGACCGGCCCTTGAATTCATCAGTCAGCTCGATGCAACCGAGACGAAGGCAGCTGACGGAGACGCAATCTTCAAGATTTCTTCGCAAGTGGCCGAGGCAGCTAAATTAGAAGCGGCTCCACTCACAAGATCCAATTCGGCAGCCGAGAATGCGGGAACTAAAGAATCGATCGGATCGGCGTTAGTCGGAACTCCTCCGCCGATCTCGTCATTCCTGGCTCGCGTTCCGGCAGAGTTTAGCACCCCGCAGCAGATTCTCTCTCGCCTGTTGGCGGAGAAGTCACGACGTACGCCCAGAACTGCTCTTGTCGCGCCAAGCAATGAAGTTGAGACGAAGTTAAAGCTCATCTGGGAGCAGGTCCTGGGCGTGCAGCCGATAAGTGCAACGGACAACTACTTCGATCTTGGTGGAGACTCATTTCAGGCCGTTCGCATTTTCTCGGAGGTTGAAAGAGCCCTTGGTAGACACTTGCCACTGGTTACCCTTCTCGAGGCCCCAACCATTCATCAGCTGGCAGGTCGGTTGGTGGAGGACACTGGCAAGCGTGGCTGGTCGTCGCTCGTGCCTATCCAGCCGCTGGGTTCTCGGCCGCCTTTCTATTGTATGCACGCAGCTGGAGGAAATGTCCTCTTTTATCGTGACCTTGCTAAACACCTTGGAATGGACCAGCCTTTTTTCGGTCTGCAGGCGAGAGGGGTGAACCGGGATGAGACTAATCACAACAGCGTCGAAGAAATGGCTGCTTGCTACTTGGGTGAAATCCGTGCTTTTCAGCCGGAAGGACCCTACTACCTCGGAGGCTCTTCGTTCGGTGGGTTGGTAGCGTTCGAGATGGCCCGGCAACTCGAGCGTGAGGGGGAGAGAGTTGGCCTGCTCGCATTGTTTGATACGTATGGCCCCGGTTACCCCAGGTTGACATCCAACTCAAAAGCATTAGGAATTGTAACGGGCTGGATTCAACTGGCGCGCCGCGTACGCCAGACTCTCACCTTGCTTGAACCGAGAGAAAAAGTTGAATACGTCCTAGCAAAAGCAGGGAAGGTCCGGAAGAAGGTCTTGCGCAAGTTCCTATGGAAAAAGAACGAAATAGCAATTGCATTCAACTCAGCCACTGGGCGTCCGCTACCGAAAGACATTCAGCGTAACCACAAGGCCATCGACCAGGCTCTGCGAGCCTACAAACCTCAAGCCTACGGGGGCCGTCTTACTCTTTTTCGCGCTGCAAGTCAGCCAGTCGGCGTGGTACCGGATGATACTTTGGGCTGGGATGGAATGGCCTTAGGGGGGCTCGAAATCTACGAGGTGCCTGGTTTCCATGGCGCTGTAACCGTAGACCCCCATGCCAGGTTTCTGGCTGAGAAACTGACACCTTGCTTATTGAGCGCGCAGCAAAGCTACAAGAGGACTATCACTCAGGAGCTTCCTAAAGCAAACACTTTCCACGCGAAATCCCTGGACCGAGGACTAATGATTGAGGGTTGAGGAACGTCAGCAAGCTTGAACCTTTCTGACATGCCCGCTAGTCGAGCCGCGACCTTTCCGTCACGAATCCAACGGTAACGCACGAAGCGGGGAGAGGAAAGCAGATGCGCCCCACGTCGTCCCTGGGTTCGAATCAAATCATGGATAGTCCCCATCTCGATTCGCTTCCGGCGAGCTTCTAACCGCTCAATACCCAACTGATAACAAAAGCTGACTGAGGGGCGCCGAGTCCGCTAAAGCGCCATTTGCAAAGATGAGTCGCCAGCAGCCATCTGCCTCCATCATCATCCGAAACCGGAACGAGGCTAAATACCTCAGGCCGGTGCTTCGCGCTCTTTCCTTACAGGAAGTGAAGAACATCGAGTTGATTGTTGTGGACAACGAGTCAACAGATGATAGCGTCGAGGTGGCGCGCGGCTTCGGTGCCAAAATAGTAACAATCGGCGAGTCGTCGTTCACTTATGGCCGAGTCTCTCAATATTGGGTTGCGGGGAGGCACACTCTGAGGTTTGTGTGATATTGAGTGCTCACTCTCTGCCGCTTGGGCTGGGTTTTGTTGGAGAGTGTATGAAGCCTTTCGAGAATGACTCGGTGGCTGCGGCGCGATGTGTTTACGCGAGTAAGGGCGCCGACCTCACCAGATGGATGGAGCCTGAGGTTTTGAATGCGACCTCAGACTACGTTTCCAAAGGACCTCTCGCCAGTGGCTGTGTTATCAGGCGTAGCGTGTGGGAAAAAATCCCCTTCAACGAGGAGGCCTGTGCAGCCGAGGAAAAAATTTGGGCAGAACAAGTTCTAAGGAAGGGATACTCAATATTCTCTCCATGTCCGGCCTTCTATGCTTACATCAAGGCGGTACCCCCCATTCCTGCGCTTAGGAAAAACTATCGTGAATTGCTGGAAGTGTACCGCTCTACGGGGCGAAAGGTAGGCTTTGCAAACCGCAGTTTGATCGGAAGTCTTAGCGATCTTGCCGTAGCCGTTTTTTATGCAGCGCCGCGCGCAGCCTTGAACGTGGTGAAGCAGGAATCTTTAAGAGCATATTACAGGTATTCGTTCGTATGGCAGGCCAAGAAACGACCTAAATCGTAGCCATCGGTATCAGTCTTAATCGAAAACGTATTCTCATCAAGAGCGCCCGAGCGTCGTTCGGATTTTGTTCATACCTAGTCTTTTGAAGTGATCGGCAGCAGATCTCTATTGCCTCTTGACAACGAATGCACCGAACTGCGGTCGAACCGTTTGGGGCGTCCAGCCAAGCCCGATCGGTGCGCTAACGCTCGTCCCAGTCATCGGAACCGCGACTGGGTTTCCGTCGTAGATGCCCATCTGAACTGGGGATCCGAAATAATCTTCTACGGCGTAGACTGCGTACTGATCGCCGACGACCAATACATTCGAGAGGTTTACATTAACTGAGGAGTTCAAGGCCCAGTTGTAAATGGCTATATGTGCTCGGCCTGCTTCGTACTCGTTGGGCATGACAAACACCTCCGTTCCTGTCGGCGCGCCATGCGAAAAGGAGCTGTTAGCATCAAAACCAGTATGCTCTTTCCATCCTCCATTTGGAGAACAACCGGTCTCTGTGGATTTGAGTATTGCTCCTGTATCGCAGGCATGTCTGATCGCGGTGCCGTTGGTGAACAGAAACTGCCACGCAATAGGCAATTGCTCGAAATAGGTGTTGTTGTTCCAGGTCCCTGAATAACCAGACTCAAGCTGCGCGCTTACAAGCGTGTTCCACACATTACCAGGACTCGTCGCTTGGGCGTACAGCTTATTGCCAGTGACGGTGAAGGTTCGGAAATGGGAGAGCCCAAGAGCGTTGTTCCCGCCCATGATTCGGGAGTTGGTAATCTCAAGTCCAGTAGCCCCTGGAGCCTGATACCCAAGTGCTAAGTTTCCGCCTTGAGGCTTAGCGTCGAACGGATGAAATAGGTAGCAGTCATGGATCAGGATGTCATTGATTGGGTTGTTGCTATTCCCGGTTCCAGCAAAGATATTACAGGCGCGGTGATTTGGTGCTAGTGGACTGCCGTTATCGCCCTGATTACCGGGAAAGCCCGCAAGCACGCCGTTGTTAAAACTAATCACATGCTCGAAAAGAAAGTTCTGGGCGTATTGCGACTCAGAATATGCCTTCATCCCATCGACGAATCCGTTGAACGAGAATACGTTACGGATTCTCTTTTGTGGCGCGCCCGGGCCGTTGAGCACGTAAATCCCCAACCCATGGCCACGCTGCCAATCGACTAGTCCATTGTTAAAAATGATACAACCATAGATTTCCAAGCCTAGCGCACCGATGCCCGCGAAAATGCCTTCTCGGTTGTCATGGATGACCAGGTTGATGAGCTTTATCCCGGTGCTGGGATTCACCGTGATACCCTCACCTCGCTCGTCCTGCGGTATTATCACCGCGTTGAAAGAGCGCTCTGGCTTTGAGTTGAAAATCTCGAAGTCTCGATAAAAGGTGTATTGACCATTGATCGCAAGTTGGTCGCCTGACGCCAAGGCTAGTGAGCCAACGCTGTGCGCTACTGGCGTCGTACCAGACCAACCTCGTGCACAATTAGTCCAGGTCACTCCATCGCTTTGCTTACCCGCCAGGAAAACGTATTCATTACCAATCCTCACGGCAACGCCGCTAGGAAAGCTGGGATCGGTATTAAAAACCACCGTCACGGGATCGCCAGCCGAAGATGGAAGAGCTACGCGCAATGTGCTGGTCAGATAACCTTCGATCTTAGCCCACTCTCCTGGATACGACCGCACGGTGATTGGGTTAGATGCAGTGCTGGTCAAATTGCTAACAAACTTCCCCACATACGTCCCCCCTCGAAGATTAATCGTAGCCCCGGGCTGCACTGATGCGGGTTGGTTGAGCGCCGTCCGCAAGTTCCACGGATTGCTGAAGCTGCCATTCCCACTCGCGCTGCCGGTCGGAGAAACATAAAACTGAGCCCCCGATGATGGAGGCTGCACCGTGAGACTAGAACCGCTTGTTGCGCCGGAATACGCGCCAGAGATCATCGCGGACGTCTCATTCACCACCGTACTCGTTGTTACGTTGAAATTTGCGCTTGAGGATCCGGATGGAACTGTCACGCTCGGTGGAACCCCCGCCACTGACTGGTTGTCGCTCGCGAGGGATACGGTCAGGCCTCCCGTTGGGGCCGGCCCCGTCAGGTTTGCCGTCCCCTGCGCTGTGCTCCCGCCGACTACAGTCGTTGGATTGACCCTCACTGACGACAGCGCGGTCGCCTTAGCCACTATGGTTAATGAAGTACTTACGGTCACACCATAGGTGGCTGAGATGGTTACCGTCCTTGGGGATGTGACCTGTTTCGTCTTGATCTTGAAAGTCAACGAGGACCAGCGCTCATAAACCCAGACGGTCTTTGGAACCGAGGCGAAAGGACTGTTGCTCGACAGGTTGACCAGCGCTCCGCCAACGGGCGCGGGGGCCGACAGGAATACCTCTCCCATAGCAACGTCGCCACCGACGATGGTGGTGGGGAAGATGCCTATCGATGATGCGGAGGATGCTGCTGCGAAACCATCCTGAGACGTTATTGCCGCGGCGTGAGCAGTTGCTGGTTCCACCGAGCTTGGGAGCACGGAGGACACGCTGCAAAGGGCGAAAACCGAAAGAAGGCGCAAACATACTCGACACGCAGAATGTGGCTGCTTCATGGTGTGAACCCCGCTGTATTTAGTCTGGGCAAGAGCCGGGTTCAGATCACACTTTGTCGATTACAACAACCTAATGAACAGTCCAGCGCTCCAGCAATCTGCTGGGATCTTTCATTCTGACTCGAAGGAGGGGCTCTCTTAGATCGTGTTAGGGGCGGACCCGATTAGAGGTCTCAGTGAGTGTGAGACGGGTGAAGTATACAATGCGCCCCCGGGATTGCAAGAGTTTTCTCGAGACAGCTTTTCCGTGTGGTGAATTGTCGGCCCTAAACCGTGCCGCAACCCTGAAAGGAACCGACTAACAGAATCCTCGAAATATGGCTAAGACTAGGAATCCGCGCGCAGAAATGACCAAACGCGCTGCGCGCAATTACTCGCCAGAATGTCTCAACGATTGCTATGGGGTCGAGGCTTCTTTTATCCGAGGTGATACATGGGAACGCTATAGGCGGTTCATGCGGGCCCGCTGGGGTTTGGGCGAGGCCGAGTCGCGCGTTGCAATAGAGTGTGTCCGAGGGCTAAGAAACACCAGGAGCGCTGTACGCTTAGGGGTGAGCGCCGAAACGGTCAACAAGCATCTCGATCAGGTATATCGAAAAGCCGGTGTTCGCGGGCGAGCAGAACTGGCGGCGATTCTGTTGCAAATGGAGGCAAACCCTGAGAGGGGTTGAACAGAAGCTGTTTCACTCCACTTTAGCGGTCCCCACTATCATCCCAGGAGCGTCTCAGAGCCATCAAGCGAATCTGACGATTTGAATTTCTTGCGAAATCCGTCTTGGATCAGATCGTCGAAGGGCATGACCGGAGGCACTCCCCATTTCGCAGAGGTCACTCAACACGACTTCACCATCGTGACCCTCGCCCATCCAGAGCCACCACAAATAGAGCACCGCGGATAGAGACGTGAGTTCGACGCGCTTTTCGCTTTACCGGCGCCCCCACATTCTGGACATACCAAAGATGGTTGATACACCCGAACCTTCCCGTTGCCTTTGCAGCCGGGGCACACGCGATCGGCGGCGCGGCCCGTTGCTTTACACCAGGCACAGGGTTCGGTCCGATAGACGCTCGGTGATAATGAGTCCGGCGTACGTATGTTGCACCTTCACTTGAACCCTCAAGTATTCTAAATGAATTGTGGGACCTAACCACGATCTAAAGGCGAAAGTCCCAGAACGTCATACTCCAATCATGTCCCTCAACTGCGACTCCGCCTATATAGCCCGGCGCAGGAGCCAGACCCACCAACGACCAACGGGAAGCCTCTCCCGAATCCCCCTCAACGCGAAGCAACCGAACAGGCTCGCCACGAGCAAAGGCTACATCAAATGAGTCGGTCGCCAACGCCAGTCCATCGCCGGTCGCCTTTACATAAGCTTCCTTGAGCGTCCAGCAGCAGAAGAACGCCTCAAGTCTCGCCGTTTCCGGAAGTGCGCGCAGTACCGCATTCTCTTGTGGGGAGAAGAATCGCTCTGCCAATCCGCCAGCGTCATCGAAGGAACGCACCTCTTCGAGGTCGACGCCGATGTCCCGGTCGCGCGTTACGGCGACGAGAGCCAGTTCTCCAGAGTGGGAGAGGTTGAACTTTAGGGGTGGCTTCGACGCTTGGGCTAAGAATGGCTTGCCGCGCGACCCGTAAGAAAACACCAGCGCATACGGATCGATCCCAACGTAGCGGGCAAGGATCATTCTGAGTTGGGCGCGGGCAGCAATGAATCGCCTTCGATCGCGCTCAAAATGGAAACGTTCTGCTCTTGCTCGCTCCTCGGGCTCGAGAGTTTGCTCAAAGAGACGAAGTGCATGCTCTGAGCAATTCAACTGCACCCTCCAGATGTGCACGTGATCGCGCGTCAGCGAGAGAGCATTGGGAGCATCTGCCCAATCGCACTCAGACTGCGGAACAGGATGTGGGTCCTTTGGTCCCATCGCGGTACCCCCAGCGTTCTTCCTACCCCCACCGCCCAATATTCTGTTTCAATCGCGTTTCCATTACTAAAATCGGACAAGAGAGTGACGCCCGCGCAAGGCTTTTGCACGGCTTCCTTCGTCGTTCGTTTGTCACCTTGTTCTGTAGATGTCTGGTTGTACCTGTAGATGAAACTGTAGACGAAAGAAAAAGGCTACCATTCCGGTAGCCGCAATGAATAGAATGTAAAGTGAGCCGTGCAGGACTCGAACCTGCGACCCGCTGGTTAAAAGCCAGCTGCTCTACCACCTGAGCTAACGGCCCATCTCACTTCAAGCAGGAGCACCATTTTGAGTCATGCGCCCCTACCAAACGTGGATGTTAACCCGCCGGATTTTCGCCAGTCAACCCTCCCTCCTATTGACAAACAAAACTGATTTCAATATAAGCTTGCCTCACTAGCCGGAAGAGTTCATTTGAGGCGGGGTCTAGTTCGAGGACCAGTTCTTCCAAGTGTGAGCTTGATGTGCCAAGCAGCGTATCGCTGCTTTCCTTTTTGCAGTTTGTTGAACACGTGTGCAGCGATGGGGTTGATCTCGATTAAGGACATTGCGCGGGCGGCCAAGGTGTCGCATTCGACCGTTTCGAGGGCTCTTCAGAACAGTCCTCTGGTGAGCCATCAGACTGCGCAGCGAATTCGAGACATTGCTCTTGAGAAGGGCTATCGGGCCAGCGCCGTAGCGCGGAGCCTCGTCACCAAAAGGACAATGACAATCGGCGTGGTAGTGACCCGAATCGCTGACCCGTTTATTGCCGAGGTTGTAAACGGAATCGAAGAAGTCGCCAACGATCATGGCTACTCGGTCTTTCTGGCCAATTCCAATGCCAACCCGGACCGGGAGGTCAAAGTCGTGCACTCGTTTCACGAACGGCGAGTAGACGGGATTCTGGTTACAGCCTCGCGCGTCGGTGCGCTGTATATGCCGCTGCTTACTGAAATGAGAGTCCCGACGGTGCTCATCAACAACCAGCATCCCGGCGAGTTTGCTCACTCTGTCATGATCGACAACCCCGCAGCCAGCCGACGAGCGACAGAACATCTCATCCAACTCGGCCACAAGCGAGTAGCTTATATCGGTGATCAATCCGGCTTTCAATCGGACACAGAACGCTTCGCAGGTTATCGCAGCGCGCTGGAATTGGCGGATGTTCCCTTCGCGCCTGAATTGACAGCTCACGGCGATGGAAACGCTGAAGGCGGAATGCGCGCAATGGAAAGACTCCTGGCGCTGGCTGAACCGCCAACCGCAGTGTTTTGCTACAACGATATGTCGGCGCTGGGTGCGCTGCGGGCAATCCGCGCGAAGGGTTTGCGAGTGCCTGAGGATATCTCGGTCGTCGGATTCGACGATCTGTTCATCGCTTCTTACACGAATCCTGCGCTGACTACCATCAGCCAGCCCATGCGACAGATGGGAAGCGCGGCGATGGAGATTTTGCTCAAGCTCTTTAACGGCGCAAACTCGAAAACCAATATCAAGGTTCAGGGTCAGTTGATCGTGCGGGAGTCCACCGCCGCACCCAGATCAGGTCATTAGGAAGAGGCGATCGATGCTGAAAGCGAGCAGCGAATTACTCATCCGTCCCACAGCGACCGACGGCTCGTCCGCGCAAGCAATGCTAGTCACGCGGGAACGCTCCGGCTTTGAATACCTGACGTTCCGGGCCCAATGCCTGGCAAAAGACGAAAGCTTTACCGATGAAACCGGCGATAACGAATTGGGACTAGTAGTGTTGGGCGGACGCTGCTCAGTCGAATCGTCCGCCGGTTCGTGGTCAAACTTCGGTGGCCGTGCACACGTGTTCAATGGACTACCTTATGCGCTCTATTTGCCGATTGAAACGGCATTTACGGTGCGAGCCGTAACCGATTGCGATCTGGCCCTATGTTTCTGCCGGGCTGAGGTGAAGTATCCCGGACGTCTAGTGACTCCGGATGAGGTCGAAGTCGAGATTCGAGGCGGCGCGAACGCGACGCGGCAGATCAATCACATCTTGAGACCAGAGTTTCCCGCCCACCGATTGCTGATAGTCGAGGTCTACACCCCGAGTGGCAACTGGTCCAGCTATCCGCCGCACAAACACGATGTTCACAACCCGCCGGCGGAAGTGGATCTCGAGGAGATTTACTACTACAAAATAAATCATCCCGACGGTTATGCAATTCAGAAGGTGTACACGCCTGACCGTCGGATCGACTCGACGTTGACCGTGCGGGATGGCGAGCTGATCCTGATACCAGAAGGCTATCATCCGGTCGTGGCGGCACACGGTTATGATGTTTACTATCTGAACGCGCTGGCAGGCAGTGCGCGTTCGATGGCTGCTTCCGACGACCCGGCTTACGCGTGGGTTCGGCAAACCTGGAACGAGAAGGACCCGCGCGTGCCGGTGGTGAGGTGAGCATCGCCTGGTTTACAAAGTATTAACTTAAAGTTTAGACAGAGATATCCGGAATCTCACATCTGTATGCCAGGCTTTTGTTGCTCGAGAACTATATCGCTGAGGGGCAATGCCCGACCGCAGCTACGACATTTTGGCGATGGGCCGCAGCTCGATTGATCTCTACGCGAACGAGATCGGCGCGCCCTTCCCGGAAATCAAGAGCTTCGCCGCCTACGTAGGCGGATGCCCGACGAACATCAGCGTAGGCACGCGACGTTTGGGACTTCGCTCCGCCTTGCTCACGGCGATTGGCGAGGACCCGGTGGGAGATTTCATTCTCAATTTCCTGGAGCGAGAGGGAGTGGTGACGAGCTTCATTCCACGCAAACCCGGCCGCCGAACAAGCGCGGTGATCCTCGGTATTGAGCCCCCGGATAAGTTCCCGCTCGTCTTTTACCGCGACAACTGTGCTGACATAGAGCTTACGATTGAGGACGTGCTCGCCGCGCCGATCACCCAGAGTCGTGCTCTCCTGATCTCGGGGACGGGCCTTAGCCGAGAACCTTCTCGAAGCGCGACTCTGTTCGCAGCCGAGCAAGCGAGGGCGCATGGCACGACAGTCTTTCTGGACTTGGATTTTCGCCCCGATCAGTGGCACGACGCGAGAGCCTATGGCGTAACGATGCGCGCGGCAATGCGTTTTGCGGACGTGGTGATCGGCACGGCTGACGAAGTTAAGGCGGGTGCGCTTCAGGCGGAGGCGAACGTGTCGGTTGAACATTCGCAAGTCTCGGGTGCGCGAGTCGGAGGCGATGTAATGAAGGCAATCGAAGCCGTGCTCGCGGCCGGTCCGACGACGCTCGCAATGAAGCGCGGCGGAGAAGCCACCACAGTTTATTTGCGCGGCGGCGAGGTGATCGAAGCCGCGCCGTTTCCAGTTGAAGTCTGCAACGTGCTCGGAGCTGGCGATGCGTTTGCGAGCGGGTTGATCTACGGTTACCTGAAAGGTTGGGACTGGCATCGCGCGGCGAGAATGGGCAATGCATGCGGCGCGATAGTCGTTACGCGCCACGGCTGCGCCAACTTCATGCCTTTCGAGCAGGAAGCGCTGGCTTTTATCGAACAACGGGGAGGATTCTAAGTGCAGGAGTTCCGCGAGAGTGTCCTGCCAACTGCGTTGCTGGCGCGGCTGACCGAGATTCGTGTGTATGATCCAGAGTACGCGTTCCGGGTGGCCAAGTCGCGTGAGCGCCGCGTTGCTCTGACCAGAGACGGCAAGCTCAACATTCTTGCTGCCGATCATCCCGCTCGTCGCGTGACAAGTGTTGGGGGTATTTCGCTCGGCATGGCGGATCGTCACGACTACCTGGCTCGCATAGTGCGCGTCTTAATGAGCGGCGCGGTGGATGGCGTGATGGCGACAATGGATATCATCGAGGATCTTCTCATCCTCCACGATCTAATCGGCCGCGACGGGTTTCTTAAAGACAAGCTTCTCATCGCGAGCCTGAATCGAGGCGGACTCGCGGGTAGCAGTTGGGAGATGAACGATCGGATGACCGGCGCATCTCCGGAGACGTGCGCGGCCTGGAAGCTGGACGGCGCAAAGATCTTGATGCGTCTGTGTGATGACGAACCGGACTCCCTGAGGACGATGGTTGCAAGCGCCTCGGCCATCAGCGAAACCAACGCGCTTCACCTGCCGATGTTTCTAGAGCCCTTGCCTGTCGTCAAAACCGAGAAGGGATACAAAGTCGTCAAGACCGCCGAGGCATTGGCAAAGATCGTAGGAGTGGCGTCGGCCCTCGGCGACAGCAGTCGCTACTTGTGGCTGAAGCTACCCTATTGCGAGAACTACGAGGTTGTTGCGCGCGCGACGACTTTGCCGATTTTGCTGCTCGGTGGTGAATCCGCCGGCGATCCGACCGCGTTTTTGCGCGAAGTCTCGGCAGGGATGGCCGCCGGCTCGAACGTGCGCGGCGCGCT
The DNA here is from genome assembly GCA_964548075.1 of uncultured Clostridia bacterium. Classification (GTDB taxonomy): domain Bacteria; phylum Acidobacteriota; class Blastocatellia; order UBA7656; family UBA7656; genus Onstottus_A. The sequence continues at coordinate 172,169 of CAZJQQ010000011.1, forward strand.
CGTCGGGCGCAATGTGCTTTACCCCGGAGATGACGATCCGTTCGCAGTTGCCGAAGCGGTAGGCGGGATCGTTCATCAAGGATGGACGGTCGAACAGGCAATGCACTCGAAGCTTGACCGGAGGCACGCGTGAAGACGCGACGACTGACAATGGCACAAGCGCTAACGAACTCTCTCGCGCAGCAATACGTGGAGCGAGATGGACGCGAGACTGCCTTCTTCGCCGGTGTATGGGGCATCTTCGGTCACGGCAACGTCGCCGGACTCGGTCAGGCCCTCCAGCAACAGTCGGCGCTTCGCTACTATCTGGCCCGCAACGAGCAGGCGATGGTACACACTTCGACAGCTTTTGCAAAGATGAGTAACCGGCTTCGCACCTTTGCGTGTACGTCTTCGATCGGGCCGGGAGCTACAAACATGATCACCGGCGCGGCTACTGCCACGATCAATCGAATTCCAGTGCTGCTTCTGCCTGGCGATATCTTTGCGCGCCGCAACGTTGCTCCGGTGCTCCAGCAACTCGAGTCCGAACATACGCAAGACATCTCAGTCAACGACGCCTTCAAGCCCGTTTCGCGTTACTGGGATCGCATCAATCGACCTGATCAACTTGCTTTCGCTTTGATGGAAGCAATGCGCGTTCTGACGTCACCCGCCGATACCGGTGCGGTGACGTTGGCTCTGCCTCAGGACGTGCAAGCTGAAGCGTGGGATTACCCCGAGGAATTCTTTGAGAAGCGTGTCTGGCACATCGCGCGTCCGCTGGCCGATCGCGTGTTGCTTGAGCGAGCGGCGCAAGGCATCCGCGCGGCTAAGAAACCGCTGATTATTGCTGGCGGCGGAGTGATCTATAGCCAGGCATCATCGGCTCTGGCTCACTTAGTCGAGCGAACTGGCATTCCGGTTGGAGAGACGCAAGCGGGCAAGGGTGCGCTTTCTTTCGATCACCCGCAAAACCTCGACGCGATCGGCGTCACCGGCACACCCGGCGCGAACATCATCGCCCGAGAGGCGGATCTGGTGATTGCGATCGGCACGCGCCTGAGCGACTTCACTACCGCTTCCAAGACCGCGTTTCAGAACCCGGATGTGCGCTTCATAAACATCAACGTAGCGGCAATCGATGCTCACAAACACGCGGCGCTACCACTCCTTGCCGATGCGCGCTCCACGCTTGAAGAGTTGACCGAGGCACTTGAAGGTTATCACGTGAGCGACGATTACGCCGCTCGCATCTCTAGCTTGAAACAGGATTGGGAAACCGAGGTCGAACGCTTGTTCGCTCTTCGGCACGGGCCCCCGATCAGTCAGAGCGAAGTCATCGGCACGGTAAACAAATTCTCGCGGCCAGAGGACGTGGTGGTTTGCGCGGCGGGGAGTCTGCCCGGTGATCTGCACAAGCTCTGGCGGGCGCGGGATGCCAAAGGCTATCACCTGGAGTACGGCTATTCCTGCATGGGCTATGAAATCGCCGGAGGGCTTGGCGTGAAGATGGCCGATCCGTCCCGCGAAGTGTACGTGATGGTGGGTGACGGTTCTTACTTGATGATGTCCTCGGAGATCGTCACCTCGATTCAGGAGGGCTACAAACTGAACATCGTCGTGCTGGACAACCACGGGTTTTCGAGCATCGGGGGGCTTTCGCAGTCGATCGGGTCAGGCGGGTTTGGGACCGATTACCGTTTTCGCAACGCGGAGACCGGCCAACTGGATGGCGAGCACGTGCCCGTCGACTTTGCCGCGAATGCCGAAAGCCTCGGAGCGCACTCGATCCGCGCGGTTACCCGCGACGATTTGCAACGCGCGCTCGAAGAAGCTCGCAAAAAAAATCGCACTACAGTCATCGTTGTGGAAGTCGACAAGGAAGTGCGCGTACCCGGCTACGAATCCTGGTGGGATGTTCCTGTGGCTGAGGTATCAGAAGTTGAGGCGGTACGGAGCGCTCGAGAGAAATACGAAGAGGCCTCGAAGAAGGAGCGACACTTTCTAAAAGAGGGGCCACACAAGTTTTGATTCAAGCTATTTCGCCGGTTGGTTAGCCGTGGCGTGGGGCGCGGTTGGCGACCGATTCAACTCATCCGTAACGTTGGGCACTCGCATGCCTGCTGAGCTAAGTGCCAATCTAAAGAAGGAGAGAAAATGCTTAGAAGACTACCATTCCGCATCGCAAGCTTGTCGCTTCTATGCGTGAGTCTTGTTGTTCAGGGGTTCGCCCAGGTTCATACCGCCAGTCTGACGGGACTGGTTGCAGACCCCAATGGCGCGGCTGTAGCTAACGCGACGGTGAAGGCGAGGAACAAGGCGACAAACATAGAATTGACCGTGACAACAGACTCCTCGGGGTACTACACGTTTGCCAGCTTGCCTGGAGGAACTTACACCCTGAGTGCTGAGGCGCAGGGATTCAAGAAATCGGTCCGTGAAGACATCGAACTGGTGATCGGCCAAAAGGCGCGAATAGATGTCAATCTTGAGGTAGGCGCGGTAAGCGAATCGGTTATGGTCAGTGCCGAGACGCCTATGTTGACAACACAGGAGGCCTCGACTGGCGGAGTGGTTGAAAACAAGTTGATATCCGACTTACCGCTTGCTGCCCGCAACTGGGATGACTTGCTGGCTATGGTTCCGGGAGTCCAGGCTGACCGCTTTACAGAACAAGGCGGGGGCACCGCGAACGGACGGACCGGCGGAGCCAACGTCCACGGTATTCGGTCGCTGCAAAACAATTTCATTTTGGACGGCGTAGACAACAACTCGATTTCCGAAAATGTCCAGGAGCTGACCACTCAGGTTGTTCGACCGTCGGTGGACTCGATCCAGGAATTTAAGGTAACCACTAATCCATATTCTGCCGAAAACGGTCGCAGCCCCGGCTCGCTGGTCAGCGTCACTACCAAGAGCGGCGGCAACGCATTCCACGGAGCGCTCTACGAGTTCCATCGAAATCGCATCTTTGATGCAAATGATTTCTTCAGCAACCGAGCCGGTCTCAAAAAGCCACAGAATATTCAGAATCAATTCGGCGGAAACCTCGGTGGCAGAATAATCAAAGACCGCTTGTTCTTCTTCTACAACTATGAAGGGACGCGAGTTCGAAGAGGCGTGCTGAGATTGGGGAATGTGCCCACGAGCAACGAGCGAATCGGCGATTTTTCCCCGGCGGCAGCGGCAGCCAATCGGGTGACATACGCGACGATCTTTGACCGAGTCGGCGACTGCCGCGCTAAGGCGCCTTCGGCTTTCAACGCGGACGGCTCGTTTAAGAACAACCAGATTCCGGCGGCGTGTATCGATCCGATTGCCGCCAAAATCGTAGGCTTGCTGCCAGCTCCGAATGTCGTTCCCGGGTCCGGTCCGCTCAACCAACTGAACTTTGTTCGCGCTCCCGGGATCATCGATGACACCGACAGCCACACAACCCGCGTCGATTGGCAGGTGGACGCAAGCAATAGCGTATTCGTGCGTTACACAAATGTGGATCGCTTTCGGTATATCCCCGGTATATTTGGTGGAATCCTCGATGGCACCGGCTCGTCGGCAAATGGCCGCCTGTTTATGAAGGGTCAGGCAGCGGCGATCGGGTGGAACCGTCTGTTTGGATCCAGGATGGTGAACGAATTCCGGCTGGGCTGGGGACGAAACGACTCTAGCGCAATACAAGACTCCTTTGACCTGGAGACAGCCGCGGCGTTTGGTTTCAAAGGCGTCTCCGAGTCTTCGGTGATCGGAGGCGGCATACCTGGACTCAACCTCTCTGCTCGCGGAGGTACCCTCGTCTGGGGTGGACAATCGGGCTTTGATCGAATCGGTTCTCCTGACTTCTTGCCGAAGTACCAGAAGACCAATCAGTTTCAGTGGACTGATACAGTGAGCCTGACTCGCGGGGCTCATCAGTATAAGTTCGGTGGCGAGATTCGCGGCCCGATAAGGAATATCTATCTTGACGTGCCGGCCACGCGTGGCAGCTTTAGCTTTGATGGTAATCGAACTGGCGTCGGCGCGGCTGATTTCCTTCTCGGCTATCCTTCGGGGGCGCAGCTCACAAATCTCTTCGTAGTGGACCAGCGCCTCAGGATGTACTCGGCGTTTTTCCAGGACGACTGGAAAATCACGCCGAAGCTGACCGCCAATCTCGGGCTTCGTTACGATTACGCGAGCTGGCCGTACGAAGGTCAAGATCGCATGACAAACCTCGATCCGGCGACGGGTCTAAAGTTCACTCCGGCGAATTCGGATGTCGGCAGAGGTCTGGTCAAGCCGGACAAGAACAATTTCGCACCCCGAATAGGTTTCGCATACCAAATCACGCCAAAGACGGTTGCCAGAGTAGGATATGGCAGGTTCTACATGACCTTTGAGCGCGCGGGCAGCGAAGACCAGTTGGCGCTCAATCTACCTTTCCTGGTCAACAACGTCGTGACTGCGGCGAACAACAATTCGACGGCCAACAGCATGCGGCTTAACACCGGCTTCAATTTGTCGTTGGATCCTAGTGCGATCTTGAGCGATGTAACCAAAGTCAGAAACGTGCGCCTGCGCGCGATCAATCCCGATTCGGTTGAGGGTAGCGTCGATCAATGGAACCTGGGTTTCCAACGCGAGCTCGGTAGAGACGTGGTGGTGACAATCGATTATGTTGGAACCAAGGGAACCCATCTTTCCACCCTGCGCAACTTAAATCAGGTGTTGTTCAATTCCAACGGCACCGTGCTGAACGTAAACGGATCACCGGTAGTACCCTATCCGGACCTGGGGCCAATTGAATACCGCGAGAACAACGGTAATTCGACCTACCACGGTATGGAGGTTTCGATCAATAAGCGGTTTAACAGAGGTCTGTCGTTCGGCGCCGGTTACAACTTTCAGAAGTCGATAGATGAATCTCAGGAGCACCTAGCTTCGGGCGGAACCGGCAGTTTTACCCAGAACGCTAAAGATCTACTGCGAGAGCGACGCGGACCAAGTGATTTCGACGTACGGCATCGCTTCGGTGGGAACATCCTATACGAAATACCTTTCGGAAAAGGTCGCAGCTATCTCACGGAAGGCCCGCTCTCGCATGTGTTAGGAGGTTGGCGCACCACTATGATGACCGGTATGAGATCCGGCAGGCCATTCACCATCCGCGCAGGCGGTAATGACACGACCATTGGCGGGCCTCGGGGCGGCGGTTTGGTCAGCGCATTTGCCGATTGTGTCGGCAAAAGCGAATTGTCAGGCGACTTGCAGAATGTCGATAACTGGTTTGACAAGACCGCCTTTCAAGTGCCCACTGCTCCGAACCCGACCAAGAACAATGCAGTTGAGGCACGACTCGGAACTTGCGGCCGCAACACTGTTCGAGGCCCCGACTACATCAACTTTGATTTTCAGCTAGCGCGAGTCTTCAACTATTTCGGCGAAAACCGCAACCTGGAGCTGCGTTGGGAGGTGTTCAATGTGTTGAACCATGCGCAGTTCGGGCTGCCGGAGCGGAATGCTTCAAGCGGCTCGTTTGGGCGCATCTCGACGCTCTCAGGCGATCCGCGTCTGATGCAGTTCGCGCTGAAGTTCAATTTCTGATTCGCCTATAGCCAACCCAGGTGAACAGCCTGGGTTGGCTGAACGATTCAAGCAACACCAAACTTGGGGCAAGTAGAGTGCGCGCTCGGCCTCACCTCGCTGAGGTGCGCGGGCCTGGATATGTGAACTTCGACTTCACGCTGGCGAAGAACTTCAGCGTCACCGAGAGGATTCGCATGCAGTTCCGCACCGAGTTCTTCAATGCTTTCAACCGCGCCAACTTCGGCCCGCCGAATATTGCGCGCGACAGCACCGGATTCGGGCAGATTCTCTCGGCGAGCAATGCTCGAATCATTCAGTTTGGATTGAAGCTTTCTTTCTAGGCTGAAGGAGTCTCTCGGAAGGAATCCCTCTGCGTAACCTCTGCGATCTTTGCGTCTCTGCGGTGAATCCCTAACATCACCGCAGATACGCCGAAGACGCAGAGGACGCGCAGAGAAAACCTAAATCGGACTAGTAGTCAGTTACAGTGATTGTGATGAACAGTGTGACTTTCGGAATCCCACCAACGCAGTTGGTGGAT
>CAZJQQ010000012.1:0-177365 GCA_964548075.1 uncultured Clostridia bacterium
TGTGTCAACGATGTCATGGCACTCTTCGGTGTCAACAATGTCTTGGCACTCAAGACGTAGTCAGTAGTCCGTAGTCAGTAACGCAGTGCTGCGTAAGAGAACTACGGACCACGGACTATGGTTACCACGGACTACGGACCACGGACTACGGACTACGGACCACGGACTACGGACTACGGACCACGGACTAACATGCTTTTTCGGGGACTCAGACACATTCATTTCGTTGGGATCGGGGGCATCGGCATGAGCGGCATAGCAGAGGTCCTGCTGTCGCTCGGTGAGAACTTCCGCGTCACCGGCAGCGACCTGAAGCGCTCGCAGATCATTGAGCGTCTGGAATCGATGGGCGCGATCGTCTCGGAAGGTCACAAGTCTGAGAACGTTGTTGGAGCCGACGTCATCGTGACCTCCTCGGCGGTGCGCGATGACAACCCCGAAGTGGTTGCCGCGCGACAAAAGCAGATTCCCGTGATCCAACGCGCTGAAATGCTGGCTGAGTTGATGCGCCTATACCGGCACGGTATCGCGGTCGCGGGCACTCACGGCAAGACTACGACGACCTCGATGATTGCGCATCTGATGACCGGAACGGGGTTCGATCCGTCGGTCGTCGTGGGAGGCCGCGTCGCTTCTCTCGGCTCGAACGCGCGTCACGGGCGCGGCGAATACATCATAGTCGAAGCGGACGAATCGGACGGCTCGCTGCTGCTGTTGACGCCGACAATCGCGGTGCTGACTAACATAGATTCCGATCATCTCGATCATTTCACGGGCGGCATAGAGCAGATCAAGCAATGCTTCGTGGCTTTCGCCAACAGCGTGCCGTTTTACGGAACCATCGTGCTTTGTCTGGACGATCAAAATGTGCAAGCGATCATCCCCCAGCTAACCCGCCGGACGATCAGCTACGGCTCGGCGGCTCAGGCGGACGTATCGGGTCTCGGGATCCAACTGGATGCGAGCTTCGGCTCTGAATTCACGGTGCGCGCTTTTGGCGGCGAGAAGGGGAAGATCAAACTTCCGGTTCCGGGCCTTCACAATGTTCACAACGCGCTGGCCGCGGTGGCCGTCGGACTCGATCTCGGCATCAAGTTTGAAAACATCGCCGAAGTGCTCGCCGAGTTTCGCGGAGCCGAGCGAAGGTTCCAGATCAAAGGCGAGAAGAACGGCGTGATGGTGGTGGATGACTACGGCCATCACCCAACTGAGATCAAGGCGACGCTCGCGGCGGCGCGCACGGCGGGGCGTCGAGTGGTGACATTGTTTCAGCCCCATCGTTACACTCGGACCCGCGATTTGAAGGACGAATTCGCCCGCTCCTTTTACGGCGCGGATCTTTTGCTCATCACGGATATCTACCCGGCGAGCGAGGATCCGATTGAGGGAATAAGCAGCCACGCATTGGCCGAACAGGTCGAGCGCTTCGGCCACCGCCACGTCGAATACATCGGCGGGCTGGCAGGTGCGGCGGCAAAGCTAAAGGAGGTCGCGCAGCCCGGCGACCTCGTGCTCACGCTCGGAGCCGGTAACGTTTATCAAGCAGGAGACGAGTTGCTGAGAATACTTGAAGGAAAGCAGGGGAGATGAGGAGCAGAGGAGAAGAGGAGATGAGGAGAAGAGGAGCAGAGGAGCAGAGGAGAAGAGGAGCAGAGGAGCGTGGGGGAGGCGTGACCGCCTTTGCCCCTCTGCCCCTCCGCCCCTCTGCCCCTCCGCCCCTCTGCTCCTCCGCCCCTCTGCTCCTCCGCTCCTCCGCTCCTCTGCCCCTCCTCTCCTGTCTCTCAAGGGAGGTGGCACTGTGGGAATAGCTTCAAAGGATGAGCCCAAGGCACGCACTCAGATCGTCACGCCGCGTTCGTCTCGACGCCTCGATCGAACTCGAACGCGTCGGCGAAGCGCGATTGATCTCGGAAAAATTTTCAGCACGGCGGCGATATTTGCGAGACCGGCGGCAGCCTTGGTTGCCTTGGTGTTGGTGATCGTAGGCTACAACGCGCTGGCCGATTCAAAGTTGTTTCTGTTGCATCGGGTCACCATCAGCGACGCCGGATCAGCCTTGCAAGCAGATATCGAGCAGATGATTCGCCGCACCGTCGGACAGACCAAGTTGATGGAAGTTGACCTTTCGGGTCTAAGGCAGAAGATCGAAGCCATGCCGCGAGTGCGAGGGGCTACGGTTGCCCGGGTGCTGCCGGATGGGATCTTCGTGAAGGTGGTCGAGCGGCAACCGGCCGTTCTGGTCCGGCGCGAAGCGGAAGCGCTGGTATGGCTCGACGAAGACGCGGTCGAGGTGGGCGAATTCTCTGATGTGAAATTGCCCGGTTCGAGTTCAAAGCCCGGAGCCGCCAGTGAGGTTCCGCCGATAGCGAAGGGCTTCGCCGAAGGCAATCGCTCGCAGTCGGCGATCGCCGAAGACCGCGAGCGAATCGCGATCTACAAACGGATCGAGCAAGAGTTCAGTGAGGGGCCGAACCCGCTATGGAACCTCATCGATCAAATTGATCTGACTTTCACAAAGTCCGTGAACATGCGACTGGCGCACCCGCCGGTGCTGATTCACATCGGCAGCACTGACTTCCGCAAGCGCTTCGAAAGGGCGCTTCAAGTGCTGCAGGCCGTAAGGCAGAGGGATTCTGAATCGCTAAGCCTCTTCCGTGTTCAGGATATCGACCGGCTGATTCAGAATGCCGATAACATAAGCTTTATCGATGCGGCTTCGGGCGATCGCATCGTAGTCAACATCGCCACCCCCGGCGCAAAGGCTGTTCGGCAGGAGAAGAATAAGTAAATAGGACATATCCGCCCTATGCGTCCTATTACGCCGGAGGATTAGAAATGGCAAAAGGGAACAAACAAATTGCTGCGCTGGACATCGGCACGACCGAAGTCAGGGCGATCGTTGGTGAGATAACCGAAAACGACAGACTCGAGATAATCGGCATCGGGCGGGCGCCCTCGCGTGGCGTTCGCAAAGCGGTGGTTGTCAACATAGAGGCTACCGTTGATGCTATCAAGCGCGCCGTCGAGGAGGCCGAAATGATGTCGGGCCTTCCGATCGATTCTGTCAACGTAGGGCTGGGCGGCGTCCAGGTGCGCGGGATCAACTCGCGCGGAGTCATCGCCATCAGCCGGCGCAACCGCGACATCACCGAAGAGGATGTTTATCGCGTCATCGATCAGGCGCGCGCTGTGAGCGTGCCGACCGATCGCGAGATCATCGACGTGCTGCCGCAAGAGTTCACCGTCGATGGACAGGACGGCATCGGAAACCCAATCGGGTTTCTCGGGATGAGACTCGAGGCGTGCGTTCACGTGGTCACTTCACCGATCACCGCCCGTCAGAATGTCATCACGTCGGTGAATCGCGCCGGAATAATGGTCAACGATACGGTCGTCAATCACGTAGCCGGAGGAGAAGCGACGCTTTCGCCTGACGAGAAAGAGTACGGCGCTGCGGTGATAGACATTGGCGCTGACATTACGAACCTGACGATTTTCTTCCGCGACGCGATTCGTCACACGGCTGTGTTTCCAATGGGAGGAAATCACTTTACCAACGATATTGCGGTCGGACTGCGCACGCCGGTGCCTGAGGCCGAGCGGATCAAGCAGAGCGAAGGGTGCGCGCTGGCCGGGTTGATGGCCGACGGCGAGCGTTCGCGGATGGTCGAGGTGCCTTCGGTTGGAGGCCGTCAACCACGGATGCTCAGCCGCCAGATCCTGTGTGAGATTCTGCAGCCGCGCGCCGAGGAGATTTTCAGTCACGCGCTGGAAGAGATCCAGCGGGCCGGCTTTGACAAGCAGATCCTTTCGAGCGTGGTGTTGATCGGGGGCGGGTCGCTGATGGACGGTGTGGTCGAGATGGCGGAGCAGGTGTTGGATCTCCCGGCGCGTCATGGCCTGCCTGATTTTGTGGGAGGTCTGACGGGTGAAATCGACAGCCCTGCCTTCGCGACGGTTGTCGGGACGATGTTGTACGGGTTCCACAAGCAGATGAACCAGAAAAAGATTCACTCGCTGAAGGACGGCGCCCCCAAGCAGCCGAGCAAGTGGAAGCGGTGGTTCCGTTAGTTTTGTTTTGAAAATGTTTCAGATTGGACAAAAAAAGGTTGTAGGGGCTAGGCGACTGTGCTACCATTTGGCGCGTCTTCAGAAACTTGGGCCACCACATATTGTAGCAACCGGTTGCCAGCCTCAAAGGCACTGTTAGGAGAACCCCTAGAGCACGGCCGCTTGGCTCCAGCGCCGAGGAGGGCGAGAGTTTCGCTTCTGCGAACTTTTGAATGATCCGGCAGTGTGTAAGAACCTATTGAAATGCGAACGTAGATTCTTGTGCGAGCGTCACCTGCGCATCAGTGTATCGCTTGCCCGGTCGCTCATCTGTAGCTTGATTGCTAGCAGGAGGCACGAATAATGGCGGTGGATCAACGTGGAGAGATCCGAAGCGGGTCTATAGTCTTTGACGAATCCGAACAGCCCATAAGCGGCGCATGCATAAAAGTAGTCGGCATCGGCGGCGGAGGCGGCAACGCGATCAACAGAATGATCGAGGCCGGCATCCAGGGAGTCCAGTTTCTCGTCGCTAATACCGACCTCCAGTCTCTCAAAGCCTCTCAGGCTTCCGTCAAAATCCAGATCGGCGAAAAGCTGACGCGCGGGCTGGGGGTGGGCGGCGATCCTGAGAAGGGCCGGCAATCGGCGCTCGAAGACACCGAGAAGATTATCGAAGCACTCGAAGGTGCGGACATGGTCTTCATTACGGCGGGCCTTGGCGGTGGCACCGGCACCGGGGCCGGGCCGATCATTGCCAGCCTGGCCACTGAGCTTGGCGCGCTCACCGTCGCGGTGGTGACCAAGCCCTTTAGATTCGAGGGCCGCCGCCGGCAACGGCAAGCCGAGCAAGGCCTGAACGAACTGCGCGAGTGTGTCGACACGGTTATCACGATCCCTAACGAGCGCCTGCTCAACGCGGTGCCCAAAGGTACGCGTTTTCAGGAATCCTTCAGGCTGGTCGACGACGTGCTGCTGCAAGCAGTGCAGGGCATATCCGATATCATCACCGTGCCTGGGCTGATCAACGTCGACTTCGCCGACGTGAAGGCGATCATGGAAGGGATGGGGATCGCCTTGATGGGCACAGGCTCGGCCACCGGCGAAAATCGCGCGATCGAAGCGACTCAGCGAGCGATCTCGAGTCCGCTGCTCGAGGAAGCTTCAATCGAGGGCGCAAAGGGATTGCTGGTGAACGTCAGCGGCGGCGCCGATCTCACCCTGTTCGAAGTGAACGAGGCGATGTCCATAATCCACGATTCGGCTGACCCCGACGCCAACATCATCTTCGGAGCGGTGCTCGATGAACGGCTGACCAACGAAATGAAAATAACTGTAATCGCCACGGGCTTCGATAAGGCAGTGGCCGCCGTGGAACCGTCGCGAGCTTTTGCAGCCTCGCAGCCGGCCGTGTCCGAGAGCCGCGTTACCGGGCCAATTGGAATTCCTGGGTCCGTTGCCGACCCCCTACGGCGCGAAGACATTAACGTCCCTGCGTTCATTCGCAAGAAAGCCGACTGACCTTTGGCATCGACTATCCTCCGTGCTGCGGGGCCGCTGTGAGAGCAGCGGCCCCTTTTGTTACTATCTTCTACCCGCTTCTCGCGCTTGATCAGACAATGAACTGCGTATTCGAGCTAGCTGGAGACAGAAGATGCGAACAGTAGACGATCTGGCGGTAGACTACGCTCAGATTGACCATCCTAAAGCAGAACCCACACTGGGACTGTTTGATAGACTCGAGCGAAGGAAGCTTTTGATAGTTATGGTAGCCGTAGCCCTGGGCTTTTGCGCCCGTGCCTATCGGCTGGACGCAGCAGGATTTGCGGAGGACGAAGCAAACAAGATATTTGCGGCGCGCGCGTACGAGCAGGGCGATTTCACCGCGAACGCAGAGCATCCAATGGTGATGAAAATGCTCTGCTATGCTTCGACTCGGGCCGCGTCTGCATGGAACAGAGCGGCAGGGCAATTGCTCGAGCTACAGATTTCCGAAGAGACGGCCCTGAGGTTGCCCAACGCCGCGTTCGGGGCACTGACAGTCATACCCTTACTCTTGCTAACCACCGGCTTGCTGGGATTCAGAGTTGGATTGATCACTTCACTGCTATGGGCATTGGGTCTGGATGCGATCTGGTTCAACCGGACGGTGAAAGAAGACACGTTTTTGGTTTTCTTCATGCTCTGGGGGTTCTATTTGTACTACCGGGCCAAGCAATTGCCCGCCTCGGATGTGACTGGACAGGAAAGGCTTTTCTCGCTGGCGGGCGCCGCATTTGGACTGATGATAGCGTCGAAGTACTTTCCGCATTACTGGGCTCTGAACTTGCTGTTCTATTCACTTGTTGGATACGACAGCAGAAACAACCGGCCGCTGACCCGAGCCATGTGGAGGAAGTACTTTGCGGCGATGTTGCTGGCGTTCGTGATGTTTAATCCGGCGGCGTTTCTCCCACAAACGTGGCGGTACCTGTGGAAGTACGTCAATGAAGAGTTGCTGACGCATCACGGTTATCTGGTCATGGACAAACTCTTCATCAACGACTTCCTGCAAACGCCCGGCGGGAACCCCTGGTACTTCTACTTCTTATTCCTGGGTGTGAAGCTGCCGTTGCCTGTGCTTGTGGCGTTTGCTGTCGGCGTGGCGCACATATTCTCGAGCCGTGGCAGCTATCCTTACTCGCGCGGCTATATCTTCTTGAGAATGATGCTGGTGTTCTGGCTGATTCCCGAGGCGGTTGTTGGAACCAAGTTTCTGCGCTATTCGCTCTCGCTGATGCCGCTCATCTATATGACTGCTTCGGTTGGGATCGTGCTGATGTGGCGCGCGCTTTTCTCTCTAATCAGGAAGGCCGGGGCTGGCATGCACGGCGCGCGTATGACCGCAGCGGTTGCGGTTACCGCGGCATTCATCATCGCACCCGCAGTCGTGACCATCAGGTGCTTGAGCCAATCTCATCCGAGCCTCTACGTCAATGTGTTTGGCAGAAACCGCGTAGGATACTTCTTTCCGCATGACGAGTTTTACGATCTCGGCGCGAGAGAGAGCATTCGCTTCATAGCCGAAACCGCGCCGCCCGCTGCGAAGATGGCCAGTGAGATTCCCGGCGTGGTGCAGTACTACCTCGAGCGGTTCAACCGGCCGGATATTCGCTCTGAGATCATTTCGCAACCCAGCTTCACGCTGAGCCGTGGTCGCCCGGACTTCGTGCTGCTCCAACGCGGCCGCGTTTACCTCGAGAACATCGAGAATTTCAACTTTATCGAGAAGACCTTTCCGATAGTACAGTCGAGCGTCTACGAAGGCGCAGCAGCCTCTCGGGTTTATGCGACCGGCGAGAAGTAGTCGTCAGCCTGGGAGCGCAGGCACCCTGCCTGCCTCTTCTCGCGCGACGCCAAGCAGGCAGGATCCCTGCGCTCCCAGTGACGAAGATGAAAAGACTGATCGTCAACGCGGATGATTTCGGATTCACCCGGGGGGTCAACGCCGGCATAGTGCGCGCGCATAAGACCGGCATCGTTACCAGCACGACAATCATGGCTAACGGCGAAGCGTTTGAAAACGCCGTCGAGTTGGCTCGCGCTAATCCCGGTCTCGGAGTCGGGTGTCACCTGGCGGTTGTTGGCGGGCGGCCCGTCGCGAAGGCGTCCGAGGTCCGCTCACTGTTGGATGTCGACGGAGCCCTGCCGGCGACGCTTACGCAGTTGATGATCAAGCTCGCTCGGGGATCGGTCGCGACTGATGAGATCGCGCACGAGTTTCGCGCGCAGCTCGAGCGTGTGGCGAGCGCCGGCATCCAGCCGACCCATCTCGACACCCACAAACACTCGCACACTCACCCTCAGGTCATGAAGGCTCTGGCGCGCGTGGCTGCTGAGTTCGGCATCAAATGTGTGCGAAATCCGTTTGAAGGCGTCTTTGCACCTGTTCGGCTCAGTTCACTTTCGAAATGGGCCTATCTGAAACAGTATGCGTTGTCGGCGGCGATCCAGCCGGGCGCGATAGAATTCAAGCGGCTCGCGCGGGAGCATGGTCTCAAGACTCCTGACAGGTTCTATGGCGTCGGGCTGACAGGAATGCTGGACAGCGCAGCGATTCGAAGTATGATGGAATCCTTAGGAGAAGGGACGGCCGAGTTGATGTGCCATCCGGGCGTGTATGATGACGACCTCGATCGCGCGCCGACGCGACTCAAGCGCGAGCGTGAGCGTGAGCTTGAAGCGATTTGCGATCCGAGCCTCAGGCGGCTTGCGGAAGAGCAGGGAATCGAACTGATCAACTATGGGGAGCTGTTGTGAATCTTGTGAATGAAGAGGGGAGCCCGACGTACTCGGTTGTTGTCCCGTTTCACAACGAGCAAGAGAGCGTGCGAGAGCTGTATCAACAGCTCTCGGCGGTGATGACCGGCCGTTACGAGCCGGTCGAGTTCATCTTCATTGACGATCACAGCACCGACTCGACGAATCAGGTGCTGAACGAGCTTGCGAAAAGCGACCCGCGAGTCGTGGCCATTAGATTGAAGCGAAACTACGGGCAAACCGTCGCGCTCGCTGCGGGCTTCGACTATGCCGAAGGCGACGTGATCATCTCTATGGACGGTGATCTGCAGCATGATCCGGCCGACATTCCACAGATGCTTGCCGCTTTCGAAGAGACCGCTTGCGATATCGTCAGCGGTTGGCGCAAGAAGCGAGTAGACAACTTTCTCCTCCGCCGCGCGCCGTCGCGTGTAGCGAACTGGCTGATGTCGAGGCTATCGGGCGTGGATATTCACGACTTCGGCACTACCTTCAAGGTCTATCGGAAGGACACGATCAAGCAGATCAAGCTCTACGGAGAGATGCATCGGTTCATTCCGGCTCTCGCATCGTGGAACGGCGCGACGATTGTAGAAGTACCCATCAGAAATATCGAGCGGCCGGACGGGCGTTCTCACTACGGGCTTTCGCGAACGGTGCGAGTCTTGTTTGATCTTCTGACGATTCGGTTTCTTCTCAAGTACGTGACGCGGCCTTTGCACTTCTTTGGGCCGATTGGGCTGCTCAGCACCACGCTCGGAATGTCGATCTACGTGTGGATGATCATCGACAAGGTTGTTTACGGAACGGACTTGTTCGACAAGCACGGCCCGCTGATGCTTCTCGGCGCGGTGCTGATACTGGCGGGAGTGCAGTTGGTGTCGTCCGGGTTGATCGGAGAGATGCTTAGCCGGACTTACTTCGAGTCGCAAGGAAAGCCGATCTACTCGATCGAGAAAGTGATAACGAGCAAGAATGCTTCGACGACGCGTCCTTGATTAGACTGTAACTGTCAATCTAGTCGTTCTAACCACCACCGACCTTCACGAACGCAAACATCCCATCACGAAAGTGGGGATTGACGTTGCAGATCACGAGGTAGGTCTCACGCGTACTGAAAGTCACGGATTCCACACGGTTTGGAGCGGTGGAAACGCCGGCAGGTAGGGGCGGCACACCGGGGGGTTGTGGTGTAGGTGGAAAATTTAATCCGGGATTGACGCCCAGATAATACAGATTGTTGAAGTCATTGATGAACAGGTTGGGGGGGGAATCAGGCACCACTATGTCCCCAGGCTCCGTCCCGGGCTTGTACACAAAAATCTGATGGAATCCGGCCACGACGAAGTCTCGTTTGGCCCTGGGCTGAACACCGCGCAGGCAGGCAACCCGGCGAATCACCACGTCCTGCCTAGGGTAATCCGGGTGAAGGAGGGCGGAGTACAACCTATGCGCCGTTTCATCTGCCACAGGCGCCACTCGACCCCGTCGCCCAGCATACGAGAGTGCGGGTGGCCGACTCCCGAGACCCAGACCCCACGCCGCCGCCGTGTCCACGTGAGACGGCGATCCCACACGCTTTGCGTCATGGATATCAATTCCTTATCCGGGTGAGGCCGAGTGCCCACGTGGAACGGCGTCCTTGATTAGACTGTAACTGTCAATCTAGTCGTTCTAACCACCACCGACCTTCACGAACGCAAACATCCCATCACGAAAGTGGGGATTGACGTTGCAGATCACGAGGTAGGTCTCACGCGTACTGAAAGTCACGGATTCCACACGGTTTGGAGCGGTGGAAACGCCGGCAGGTAGGGGCGGCACACCGGGGGGTTGTGGTGTAGGTGGAAAATTTAATCCGGGATTGACGCCCAGATAATACAGATTGTTGAAGTCATTGATGAACAGGTTGGGGGGGGAATCAGGCACCACTATGTCCCCAGGCTCCGTCCCGGGCTTGTACACAAAAATCTGATGGAATCCGGCCACGACGAAGTTCACCACTCCGCCCTCCTTCACCCGGATTACGCTCGGCAGGACGTGGTGATTCGCCGGGTTGCCTGGTGGCACCGTGGTGTTCAGCCCAGCGCCAAACGAGACGGTCACGCTCTCCCGGTCGTTGCGGTCATCATCGGCCTGGGCCCACCGGGGGCAGGCCATAGCCAGCGTAGCGACACAAATTACCGACAAGGTCAAGTGTTTCATTAATGTCCTCCCATTTCTGTAGTTGAACCTACAACCTATAAGCCGTTTCATCTGCGACAGGCTCCACTCGACCCTGTCGCCCAGCATGCGAGAGTGCGGGCGGCCGACTCCCGAGACCCAGACCCCACGCCGCCGCCGTGTCCACGTGAGACGGCGATCCTACACACTTTGCGTCATGGATGTCAATTCCCTGTCCGGGTGAGGCCGAGTGCCCACGTGGAACGGCGATCCTACATGCTTTGCGGGCCGAGTGTCAATATCGATTTTGCTTCGGGACTTGGGGCCGGGCCTGGAATTGTGCAATTCCGTACCGCGATTTCTCTGGCCTTGTACGATGCTCGATTCCATTCAATATTGCAGGCCCGGCCCCATCTGGTGTTCTAAATACTCTCTGTTAGTCGCCTGCGTATCGGGCGTAAGCCTGCCCTCGCTTCGCCACTGTCCTAACGGGCGGGCAGTTTCCCGCCTAACATAAGTACGACCGAGACCTTTCGCCTTTGTGGTTTCTTCTTATTATCTGGACCGGGAACAGCGACCACCGTCTCCCTGGTGAGCCGGTGAGCGATGCGCGTTTGCCGCAAGCCGCGCAAGGCATAGGTCTTTGATCAGTCCTCGATGATGATGTAATCCGCGCGGTGAGACTCTTCGTCCGGTTGGGCTTGTTCGAGTCGAACGGTGTCGCGGCGAACCAGGTTTGAAACAACTAACGGTTCCTTCTCGCCAAAGTCGAACAGCGCGTGGACAGGCTTATTGTCGAAGCGAGCGGAACCTTCTGAGTGCCTCAAAGCGCTGGCTCCTGTTGAGTCTACTTCCTTTTCGAAAAACTCCACGCTGCGTACCTCTCCTGAACTGCTGACGATGAGCACTGGTACTCGTTCACGGTTTTGTTTCCGCGAAGTTCCGCTCTCCAAGTCACGAACCTCCCGCTCGTTCAGAAGACCCGAAAGTCGATCGAGCAGTTCCTGGCCGAGCACTTCACTCGCGAGCTTGACCTTCGCGAAGCTGCTGTCTTCCCAGTCGCGAATCATCTCCCAGGCCTTTGCGGGAACTTCGCCCGCGGCCTCGTTCACGGATTTGTATTCAACAGCAGCGTGCTCCCCATTAGCGTACTGCGCGATCGCGTCGCCGCAGGAGCTGCAAAGCGCCACGTGAGCCGCCACATTGGAGCTTCGTGCGCGCCGAGACCCGGCGTAAAAGAAGGACGCGAGCTCGCCGATGTCCGGATGCTCCCCGGAGACTTGAGACGTCAGATGTGGGATTTGAGATTGGCCTTCCCGGCGTGGTTCTAGGGCCGATCCCTTCAACTCGCGAACCAGCCTTGCAACCGAAGCACAGTCATTGCACACGGACAAATGCGCCTCGATTGCCTGAGCGGCCTTCTCATCGACGGTGCCGTTGAGGTATTCGAACAATCGGAAGTCCGTATGTGGTGCCTTCTTAGCCATCAGACCGTCCTGAATTCGTTACTTCTGATTCCCAGTTTCTCTCTTGCTCACTTCTTCCAATCGTACTGAGCGACTTTCATTTCGCGGCGAACCCGGTCAGCAGCGAGTGCGCCGATGTGATGCCTCGATCGTTCAGCCATTTGACCAGGCGCACTCGCAGCCGCCGAGCACGCTGGTACACCAGGTCTTCCGAGATGTCGTACTTCTCGGCGATCTCCTTGCCGCTCTGATTGCCAATTATGTACTCGTTCACGATGACGCTATCCTTCCAATCGCGGCAAACGTCCGCGAGCAAGCTGTCCACAATCTCGCGCTGCTCGCGCGCGACCAACTGCGCCTCAGGCGAAAGCTCTCTTGAAGGCGCCGTCTCAACCGGAGACGGCGCATCCGAATCAGGATCCGCAGGGGATTGCCGCGGGTTCCATGATTTGTCGCGGCCCACCCTGCGAATCGTGTCAATCATCTCGCTTGAAGCGATGCGAGCGACGAAGCTCGAAAGCTTCCCCTGCCTCCGCCACTGCGCCAGCCCCCGATAGACCTTGAAGACCACTCGCGAGATCACATCGTCCGCCGAATCCCACGCTGGAAAGCGATAACGGGAGCTGCGCACGACGTGACTAATCAGCCAGTGGTAACGAGCGATGATTACTTCGAAGCACAGATGCGCGGCGCGGCGGTCGTTCTTCGAACGCGCGAGGAAGGTGTCCACGAGGTCCTCGTCGCTCAGGTTGTCGAGCCAGTTTCTGTCAAGCTCGGCTCCCGCTCCTGACCCGTTTGCCATGCGCTCACTCTTGATCCTCGGCTTTTGATCCTTTGTGGGCGCATTCTAACATTGGGCAAGAGCCGCTCGAAAGCCACTGAGCTAGACGGTTGGCGTGCCGGTGGCCTGACAGTGGGCGGTCGATTAAGGTTATTGAGAGCGCACGGCGATTATGCGTTCTTAGGTGAGCAGCTTTGGTCTCGGGTTATTTCTCAATGCTGATCCGACCTGTCATCTACTGGCGATGAGCGTCTTGCTCAACCGCTTTGCGATCTTGTTGATCGCGTCGCTGAGTCTGATGACGCCCTCCAGGTCGTGAGCCGCTATCGAACGAAGCTCGGCATCATTTGGGGCGCTGATGCGAAAGACGGGGTTGCCTACGAACTTTGTGACCGCGCGGCTGAGTTGAGGCAGCATTGTCCCGAGCTGGCTGGCGTCGGCCTCATATCGGATCTTCTCGCCCGTCTTGTCGATTAGCGCAAGGGGACTATAGAACTTGATTCGCGTCGCGCGGGCTCTTACCTCTGCCGAAGCTTGCGCCAGGTTCTTGTAGTCGAGAGATGTAGCTGACGACAGCGGAACTATCTTCTCGGCGTTTATCTGCTCAAGCTGCTCAAGGTCCCGCGCTAGCTGGGAGGCCAACCGGCGTCGCTCCCGTTCCAGGTCTGTCATCAAGGTCCTTCTCGACATTAGAATCGACATCTCGAGCGCAGCCTGATCCGCTGATCGGAGGTTGGGTGTTGAATTGGATGTCGAGTCCGGAGTCGGCGGCTTGACCGGGGCCGAAGGAATGGGTCTGCGCTTTTGAGCGCTGAGAGAGGCCGGCTCCCCCAAGATTACTGCAAATGCGACAAGGGCAAACAAGACGCGCAGTGTAAGCCTCGATTGGAACTTCCTCATATCAGACCCTCCTGAGCGTGAACGGTTGTTGCCGATCAGTATAGACCACAAATGGCCGGCAACCAAAAGAGTTTCTGTAACCTTTCCCGACTACGGACTACGGGCTACGGACCACGGACTACCGACTAAGGATAGAAGTTTTCGCGGCGGTGTTATATAAATTCACAGCGAACGCCCATTGTGACTTTGAAGAGGAATCACAGATCGTGGATCAGATACTGACCCTAGTGGAAGCGCGCGTGCTCGGCTCGCTGATCGAAAAAGAGATTACCACCCCCGAGTACTATCCGCTCACGCTCAATGCGCTCACCAACGCCTGCAATCAGATTTCCAACCGGGATCCTGTAGTCTCATTCGACGAAAAGACCGTGGCCCGGGCGCTGGAAAGCTTGCGCGAAAAGAAGCTCGCATGGATGGTGACCGGCGTGGGCCGCGTGCCAAAGTACGAACACAGGTTTAGCGAAGCGCTTCAGCTCGCCGCGCAAGAAGTTGCCGTGCTCTGTGTGCTGATGCTGCGCGGGCCACAGACTGTCGGCGAGATTCGCGGCCGCACCGGAAGGTTGTATGAGTTCAAAGAACTCGAGGAAGTCGAGCTGACGCTTCAAGCTTTGATGGCGGCCCAACCTCCGCTGGTGTTGAGACTGCCGCGGCAACCCGGAACAAAGGAGTCGCGTTACGCGCACCTGCTGGCCGGAGAGGTCAAGGTTGAGGAACGCGAAGTCGCGCCGCGGCTGGAGCCCGCAACGCTCGAGGTCCGCCAGGAGAATGAGAGGCTTGCAAAGCTTGAGGGCGAGCTGGCGCAAGTCCGGGGTGAGCTGGAGGAACTCAAGCAGCAGTTCTTTGAGTTCAAGAAGCAGTTCGAGTGAAGGGCCGGATCGCCTTCCTGCGAAATCCCTAAAAGCTTCGCACTCTCCGTCACCCGGCCCCTTCAGGTGAAAGATCGCCCATCGCGTGTTGAATCAATGTTATCGCGACAACGGCTGCGGTCTCGGTCCTCAATACCCGAGGGCCAAGAGTGACCGCCTTGCAACCGCAGTCGTTCAACATCTCCATCTCGTCGTCGCTCCAGCCTCCTTCAGGGCCAATAAGCGCGCTGACCGGGCAGTGTGACGGCATCCCTGCGAGCGCGTCTGTTACCGCCATCCCGCCCTTTGCACTAAACAACAGCAGAGCTGGCGAAGTGTGAGGGGCAGCGTCAGGCGTCCCGGCCGAGGACCGATCGCGTTTAGCGCTGAATTCGCGAAGCGTGCGCGGCGTCGTGATCTCGACAAGCCGGCGGCGGCCGCATTGCTTCATTGCTTCGAGCGAGATTCGCCGCCATCGCTCGACTCGCTTGGTTTTCTGTTGGTCGTCGAGCCTGACATCTGCATAGCGCGTCATCAGAGGCGCGATAGAGCTAACGCCAAGCTCGGTCGCCTTCTGGATGATGAAGTCGAACTTCTCTCCTTTGACGAGCGCTTGAGCGAGAGTGAGATGAAGCGGGGACTCGACAACATCAGAAAGTACGCCAGCGATTTCCAACTGCGCATGATTGTTCTCAACTTTGCGAAAACTGCACCGGTACTCGCGCCCGCAGCCGTCAAAGACAAAGGCCTCATCGCCGGGCGTCATCCGCAGCACGTGGATCAAGTGATGCGTCTCGTGGGTGGACAGAGTGACGAGTGAGGCTGTTATGTTACCCGGCGGTGCGTAGAATCTTCGGCGCGCCATTGTTCTCTCTCCGGTCGTCCAGGCGTGTAGTACTCACGACGATTGTGATGAACACGTGTAAGGGCGTCCCTCCTTAGAAACCACCGGAGGCTGTTGAATGAAATCAACAGCTTACGGGAATGGTTTCCAGGGCGCATTGGCCCGCCAAACGGGCCTGGTTACTCCGTGGGCGCCCCTCGCTGCAGGGCACTTTGATTTCCAACGAGGGGCGCCCGCGGAGGGACGCCCTTACGCGTGCTTATCAAATCATCGTGACTGAGTGCTAGGTTCTTTTCGCGACGAGCGCGCACCACTCGCCGGCCTCGCGCCGCTCCGTCACTTTGAAACCACAAGCGCCAAGCGCGTGCTCCACCTCCTCAGCAAGCTCACTGAGTATCCCAGACAATATCATCCTACCTTCCGAAGCGAGGCAACGAGCAAGGTCAGCCATCAAATCGACGATCACTTCCGCGGTCAGATTGGCGACGATCACGCCGAACTCTTGAGGGGCGAGACTGCGAGGTTGCCCTTCGCGCAATTCGATGGAACTCGACACGCCATTGATCGCCAGGTTTTCCCGCGCGACTTCGATGGCTTGCGGATCAACGTCGATTGCGACCACGCGCGAGCCCGGTGCAAGCAATGCGGCTGCGATCGCAAGTATCCCGGTTCCGGTTCCCACATCAAGCAGGCTGCCCCCGTGCCAGCAGCGTTCGATAGCCTCCAAACAAAGCCGCGTAGACTCGTGCGTTCCGGTGCCGAATGCCATGCCCGGATCGATTTGAATCACCACTCGCCCGTCACTCTTGCCAGGCAGCTTCCAGGAAGGAGCAACGACCAGCCGTCTGCCGATTTCAACAGCTTCGAATCCTTCTTTCCACTTGTGCATCCAGTCCTGTTCGGGAACTGCGGAGATGGAAACACTGCTGAGCGCGCCCGGCCGGCCGGCTCGCGCGAACTCAGCATCAACCGCCTGTTTGATATCGTCCGGATTTGTTGGTTCATCGAAGTATGCGCCGAGTCTAACGCTGTCAGCGGTCTCATCGAGCGTGACGATCCCCGTTGACCCGAGATCGAAAAGCAGCGCGCTTGCGGTTTCCTCAGCATCGCGCGATACGCAGAGCGTTACGAGCCACCAACGAGAATTGCCGATTGCCGATTGCCGATTGCGGATTTGGGAGGTCATGTGGATTGAGGATAGGCGCGACCGCTTTCAATCCGCAATCCGCAATCCGAAATCTCACCCGTGGATTCCCAGTTCATCCAACGCTCGCTCGTCGTCGCGCCACCGCTCACGCACCTTGACGAAAAGGTTCAGGAAAACGCGGCGGCCGAGCAGCTTCTCAATATCGGCTCGGGCAGCAGTGCCGATTTCTTTCAGCCGCCCGCCGGCTTTCCCGATTACTATGGCCTTATGCGAGGGCCGCTCGACGTAGATCAGACAGTGAATTTTGGTGATGTCTTGACCTTCTTCCCACCGTTCGGTGACGACGGCGGTAACGTACGGCAACTCTTCGCCGGTCACTTGAAGGATCTTCTCTCGCACAAGCTCTGCCGCGAGCACGCGTTCGGGCTGATCAGTCATCTCGTCTTCCGGATAAAGCATCGGGCCCGGTGCAAGACATTCGAAGATCTTTTCGATTAGCAACTCGGCGCCGTCGCCGGTGAGCGCAGAGATCGGGATGACTTCAGCAAACTCACGCTCGCTGATGTAGCGCCCGATCAGCGTCAGCAGTTTTGTCTTGTCACGCAGCGCGTCGACTTTGTTAGGCAGGAGGAAAGCCCGAGTCTCGACGCGCTTCAACATTTCGAGCACGAACTGGTCGCCGTGTCCCATCGGCTTTGTCGCGTCGATCATGAGCAGGATCAAATCGACGGTCGACAGCGCGTCGGTAACGATAGCCATCATCCGGCGGTTGAGCTTGTAGCCGGGTTTGTGAATACCAGGCGTGTCAAGAAAGACAATCTGACCTTCGGGTCGGGTGAGCACGCCTGTGATTCGAGTCCGAGTGGTTTGAGGCTTGTCGGAGACGATCGCGATCTTTTCGCCGATGACTCGATTGAGCAGGGTGGACTTTCCAGCGTTAGGGCGCCCGATCAGGGCGACGACTCCGGATTTGCGATGTCCGTCTTCCACTATGGGTCCCGGCGACGCGTGGCACGCTTCCGGCACTCTGCCGGTTCTACTCACTGGTCGCCCTCGATTCGGCATCACCAGTAGCCGGCTTATCGATAGTGCTCAGCCGGATGCGGTTCACACGTTTGTTGTCGGCGTCCACTACTTCGAATCGCAGTCCCTTGAAGTCGAGTTGCTCCCCGACCGCGGGCACGTGACCCAGCTCGTTGATGACCAGTCCCGCCACGGTCGTAAAGTCGTCTGCCTCGAGCTCCTTGTCATAAAGCAGCTCGACCTTCCTTATCTCGGCGCTGCCATCGATCAAGTACGATCCGTCGTCTGACTGAATGATTTCGTCCGAGACCGCTGCTTCGTCCTCGTCTTCGATCTCACCGAGTATCTCTTCGATTATGTCTTCGACGGTCACCAGCCCGGCCACTCCTCCATACTCGTCTATGACCATTGCGATCTGGACCTTTGCTTTTTGCATCTCTTCGAGCAGTTCTCGAACAGACTTGCTTTCAGGAACGAAGTAGGCGGGACGCATGCACCTGGTCACCCGCATCGACATCTTCTCGGCGTCGCAAAACGCCAGCAAATCCCGAACGTAGACAATCCCCTCGATGGTGTCGATTTGATCGCGGTACACGGGGATCCGCGAATGCTTGGACTCGATCATCAGCTGTCTTGCGTCGGCAACGGTTGCCGTGTATTCGATTGCAATGATTTGAGGCCGCGGGCGCATGACCTCGGCGACACGCGTATCGCTGAACTCGATGATGGATTGAATAAGCTCGCCCTCAGACTCCTCGATGATTCCGGCCTCTTCGCCGACGTCGATGAAAGCCTGAATCTCTTCCTTGGTTTCTTCTGCTTCTTCTTCGGCGACGGTCTCTTCCGGCTCAGGCTTCCTCATTCGGTTGAGGAGTCCGGTCACCGGCGCGACGAACACCGAGAAGACGCGATAAAAGACCTGGAACACAGGCAACAGCGCCCAGAACACATCTTCAGGATGGTTTTGCGTTAGAAGGCGGGGGACCAATTGTCGAAAGAGCACTACGACTACGAATGCAGCGGCGAAGCCCAGAAGCAGCGGCGTGCGGGCGCCTGCGTCAATGAACACGTCGGCTAGCAGGATCGCGATCGCCGCTATTGAGAGCTGCGTGCCAAGTATCAGTATCAGTTCAAACCGGCGGCGGTGTTCCATCAACTCGCGAAAGAAGCGCACGCGCCGCGGGCTGTCCTCGCGCTCGCCGACCAGGACTCTGAGAGAGACCTCGCTCAGCGATTCATACGCACTCTCGATGGTTGAAAGGAAGACCAGCAGGAATAAGACGCCGCCGGTCAATGTTAACTCGGTTAGCATAACGGAAGTGAACGTAGCATAGACTTCAGTCTGTGTCCGCTAGTTGCGTACGGGCCGATCCGCCGGACACAGACTAAAAGTCTATGCTACTTCGGATCAAGCAGCTTCTTTCGCAGCTTTAATTCGAGCCGATTCATCTGGCCGCGGTCGGTCTCGTGATCGTAGCCGCACAGATGAAGCACGCCGTGAATCACAAGCTCGTCCACCTCCTGCGCGAACGAGTGGCCCGCGTCGTTGGCCTGCCTCAGCGCGGTGTCGGTTGAAACTACGATGTCACCAACGTGCTCCGATGCGCTGCGGCCCATGAAGTGGACGCCTCTTGCGCTTTCGCGCTCATTCTCGGCTGGAAAAGAGAGCACATCCGTTGCCCGGTCGCTTCCCCTGAATTTGCTATTCAACTCTCGTAAGACGCGATCCCGAACGAATGCAACAGTCAGGTTTGCGCCCTCTCTCTCAATTGCGTCGAGGGCCGCGTCTGCGAGTTTCGCGACCCGGCGCGCGTCGATGCGAGCGAGCCTCTGCCTGTTTACGACTTCAATCGCCACGAGCCTCTCTGAGCTTTGGCGACTGAGAAGTTTTCGTGGTAACCGCCGGAATACCGCCCGAGTCGAACGCCTCCACTGACGGTGCTACTTTTGACAACTGGTTGAAGTCGTACCCCGGATACGCGATGCGGTGATGATGAATCCCCATCAGTACCTTGACGAAGCTCTCGGCCACTACCCGCAGATCGCGCAGGGTGATGTCGCAGTCATCGAACTGGCCGTCATCCCGCAAGCGGCCGATGATCATGTCAACCATGTTGCGCAGCTTGCCGGGCGTCGGTTCATCCACCGTGCGCGCTGCGGCTTCTACTGAATCGGCAATCATGATTATCGCAGCTTCCCTGCTCCTCGGTTTGGGGCCGGGATATCGGAACTCCTGTTCGAGGGCGGTCGAGTCATCGTCGGTGCCCTTGCGAGCCTTGTAGTAGAAAAACTTCATGAGACCCGTGCCGTGATGCTGAGGGATGATATCGATAATCCTGGGCGGGAGCTTGTGCTGCTTCGCTATTTCGATGCCCTGCTTCACGTGGTTGGCAAGGACGATCGATGACATCTTGGGTGAGAGCTTATCGTGCCGGTTGTCCATGTATGACTGGTTCTCGACGAAGTAGCTCGGCCTCACGCTCTTGCCGATGTCGTGGTAATAACATGCGACGCGCGCAAACAGGGCGTCGCCTCCGACGGCTTCCGCGCCCGCTTCGGCGAGTAAGCCGACCATGATCGAGTGGTGGTAAGTTCCCGGGGCACGCTCGGCCAGTTGCTTGAGCAGCGGCAGATTCAAGTTGGAGAGTTCGAGCAGCTTGATCCCAGTGGTTATCGAAAAGAGCCATTCAAACAAAGGCAGCAATATGGAAGCCGCCATCGTCGCAAGCACGCCACCCACATAACCGCAGAATGTGTCGAAGAGCAGCAGCCGCAGACCGGGCTCGTTCGCGCCGAGCAAGTCCAGCGCCAGCGCCGTGGCCGCGTTGATGGCGCCAATCCACAGACCCGCAGCCACGAGCGCAGTTCGATCTCTGCAATTCTGCAAGTGGTAGATCGCTCCGGCGCTCGACATCAAAGTGAACCCAGCCAGGTACACGTTGCCGGAAAAGACTCCGACAAAGACAGAAAGGATGGCCGAGAAGATGAACGCGGCGTTAGCGTCCGTCAGAATCGTAACCATCACTGCTCCGACTGCCAACGGCGCCAGATACCGGTAGCCGTTCGGTGAATTGAACGGCGTGTGGGTCGACCATTGGCTCAGGGCTGAAGCGAAGGTAAAGAAGAGCCGTGCGAGTCCCAGCGTCACAAAAAAGCAGGCAATCTGGAGCAGGAAATGCCTGCGCACGCGAAGGTGCTGGCGCTGATAGCGAACCATGTACTGCCACAGCACCAGCAAGAGCAGCATCACTATGATTATCGTGCCGGCGAATTCGATCGCGCGCTGCCCGATCGGGCGACGCAGTGCAGCTTCGGCGAGCAGCATCGCTTGAGCGGGAGTAACCGTCTGGCCGCTCGAGACGATGGGTTTCCCACGCCCCACGATAACCATGGCCGGCGGAATTCCCTCACGCAGCTGAGTCTTGCGCTTTTCCGTTTCGGCTTCGTTGTATTCGAGATTCGGTACGATCAAGGAACCCAGTATCTCGCCAAGCATCTTGCGGTCATTTACGCTGTACTCTGCGGGCCATATGAGCTTCTCGGATTTGAGCGACGCGCTGGCGGTCATTTTATCCCGAACCAAGGTAAGGTCGGTAACCAGGACCTCCTGTCCGGTCTTTAGATCTCTACGGACGATCCCGCTCGCTCCGAACCTTCGAAACTGGCTTCGGCTGCCGACGACCGGCATCAACATCACTGACTCGATGTGCTCGGTCATCAGCCGCTCAAGCTCCGAGCTGAACCGATGCTTCTTAAGCAATCTGATCTGATCCGGGTCTAGCGGAATCCCAATTCCTTCCTCGATCTTATCGTGCACGTCCTCGACCGTCGCATCGAGCGGGGCCTCGCGCCCCATCGCGAACATTTGCTCGAGACTACTTCTAGCCTCCCGCGCGATCCGGACGTTGAAATCGAAAACCGGCAACACTTGCGCAGCCGCTTGATCTCGAAGAAGTTTCGTCTCGGCGGTGTCCTCGATCTTCAAATCTTCGGGAGCGATTATGTCGGCGGACGCGACGACACCTGCCGGCAGTTGCTCGACGCTTGGGCGCTGGTAATCGCGAAGCAGAAGGATGGAAAGAGCGACTATGATGAAGAGACCAACGCCCGCGTCAATCACCGCCTGGTCGGACAAGCTGGCAGAGAAGCTCTTCAGACCCTGCATCAGCCGGGCTGAAAGGCGGGGGCGCGTGGTTGCAACGGGCTTTGACATAATGCGGATTGCAGATTTCCGATTGGCGATTGCCGATTGCCGAGGAAAGAGATTAAAAGGGAGCGAGGCCGGGCGCTCCAGGTTCAATCGGCAATCGCCAATCGCCAATCGGAAATATCACAGCTTGTCTTCGAACTTTGTCTTACCGTGCTTCTCGTAAGCCTGGACTATCATGTGAACGAGATGATGACGTACCACATCCTTTTCGGTGAAATAGATGAACTCGATGCCGTCCACACCTCCAACTACTCGCTGAGCTTCGACGAGTCCTGAGCGGCGGCCCGCGGGCAGGTCGATCTGAGTTATGTCGCCGGTTATGACCGCCTTCGACCCAAACCCTATGCGAGTGAGAAACATCTTCATCTGCTCGGAGGTTGTGTTCTGCGCTTCGTCCAGAATAATGAACGCATCCGCAAGCGTTCGCCCCCTCATGAAGGCGAGCGGCGCGACTTCAATCACTCGCTTCTCGAGCAGCCGCGTCACCTTTTCATAGTCAACAAGGTCGAACAGCGCATCATAGAGCGGGCGCAGATAAGGATCGACTTTATCCTGCAGATCGCCCGGCAGAAAGCCGAGCTTCTCGCCGGCCTCGACTGCCGGCCGCGCGAGGACGATCCGGTTCACGCTTTTCTGCATCAGCGCTTGAACCGCCATCGCTACCGCAAGATATGTTTTCCCGGTGCCTGCGACGCCGATGCCGAAGACTATGTCGCTCTTCTCGATCGCTTCGATGTAGCGGCGCTGGTTTGCCGAACGCGCCGTGACTTGCTTTTTGCCCGTTGGATTGATCCGAGTCCTGGTGAAGTAATCGCGCAGCGTGTACGCCCGATCTTCAGCGATTTGCTTGAAGGCCGATTTCAACTCATCGTTGGACATCCGCCGGCCTTCCTCGAACAAGTCGGCGTAGTCTTCGAGGACTTTTTCGACGACCTTGACGTCGTGCTCATCGCCTTCGATCATCAGATCGCTGCCACGCAGATTTACGCGCACGCCGATTAAGCTTTCGAGGTGTTTGATATTCTCGTCGTAGGGGCCGAAAAGCGCCCGAATCCCTTCTTCAGGTAGAGTTACTTTCTTCAAGACTGCCGGTTTATCTCCCATACAAAAAAAGCGCTCATCCAGCCCCTTGGGGCTCACAAGCGCGACAGTATTACCCTCGTTTATCGTTCTTCACTAATCCTAGGCCGGTTGCAGCAGGTCATGATCGAAACCTACTACAGCCGCCCTGCCAAGTCAATTGAGCCCACTTCTCTCGAAAACGCTGAACTCAGGGATTGAATCGGTTCAATTCAGAGCAAAGAACCTATCGGTAGCATAGACATTAATCTGTGTCCGGTGGCTGCCAGGTGAACGAACTCGCCGGACACAGACCTAAAGTCCTGCTACCACTACAAGGAATTGAGAGTTTGGATGCCGAGAGTAAGTGAACAAAGCGCCCGAGGAATCTTGCGCTACTCTCCGCACGTCTACCAGTCGCCCTGCTTAATGCGCTTCTTGATCTTTCGCTTCGTCAGATCGCGCTTAAGCGGGCTCAGATAGTTGATGAAGAGCTCACCGTCCAAGTGATCAGTTTCGTGCGAAACGCAGCGAGCTTGTAGGTCCATCAAGTCCAGAGTCATCTCGCTGCCATCAATGTCGCGAGCCCGCACCACAACGCGCTGAGGCCGCTTGATTTCAAGAAACACACCGGGAAAGCTCAGGCAGCCTTCGTCGCCGATCTGCTCGCCCTCTTCGGTTTCAATCACCGGATTGATCAGTACGGCTTTCTGCTTTCTGTCCTTGCCGCCGCTGCAATCCATCACGAACAGACGCTTGAGCACGCCGACTTGGGGAGCAGCCAGCCCCACGCCTGGCGCGCCGTACATAGTCTCGAACATATCGTCGATAAACTTGTGCAGTTTCTCATCAAAGTCCACGACTTCCTCAGCGCGTTTGGTGAGAATGGGATCTCCGTATTTAACAACATTCAGAATCATTGTCCTGTCTCGAACTCCTTAGGTCTTTCGTCGTACTGACGCCGCTCAGCCAGCTTCTCGCCTAGCAACTGGTTGAGCACGGCGGTTCGGGCTCTAAACCCGGTCACTTCTCGCCACGCTACGATAGCTAGTCCGACCAGTATTATAGCAGCCCCGACAAGGCTGTGCGTCGCATAGCCCATAGCGAAGCCAACGAAAAATATCGCCACCAGCAGCAGATAATAGAGGATGCCGTGTGTGCGCCTCGCGTTGATCGAGCGGCGCAGTTCTTCTACTTCGCGGTCTACGTCGGGCCGATTGTCGGCTGCCTGCCGGTCGTGGGTCATCGCGATCATGATCCTGCTCCCGTGAAGTAGCATAGACTTTTGTCTGTGTCCGGCTGCCCGGGTGCAAATGAAGTCTCCGGATACAGACTAAAGTCTATGCTACTTCAATACCGCTTCAACTGTCCTACATAGCCTTCGAAGTTTCGCTTCATTTCTCCGAGGCTGTCGCCGCCGAGCTTCTCTTGCGCTGCGTCGGCCAGGACTATCGCAACCATCGCCTCGGCAATCACTCCCGCTGCCGGAACTGCCACGATGTCGGAACGTTCGAAAGCGGCGGCTGATTCCTGCTTCGTGATCACATCGACGCTTGCAAGCGGCTGCCTCAAAGTCGAAATCGGTTTCAAGTGACCGGTTACTCGTACTTCCTCTCCGTTAGTTATGCCGCCCTCGATTCCCCCTGCTCGATTGGTTGGTCGAGTGAAGCTTCCTTCAACGGAATTATAGCCGATCTCATCGTGCACCCGCGAACCGGCGCTTCGGCTCACCTCCACGCCCATTCCTATCTCAACGGCCTTTACGGCGGGGATGCACATGATGGCTTGAGCTAATCGGCCGTCGATCTTTCGGTTCCACTGCGTGTGCGAGCCAAGCCCAGCTACAACGCCGCTCGCAACGACTTCGAAGATTCCTCCCAACGTGTCCTTTGCTTCTTTCGTGGCGTCTATGAGGGCGATCATCTTCTGTTCTGCTTCTTTGTCTGCGCACCGAAGCGCAGACTCATCGGAAATCGCCTCGATCTGCTCCCACGTTGCTTTGATCGGTTTATCAGGCACGCCGCCGATCATCGCGGTGTGGCTCGCGATCTCTATGCCGATTTCTTTGAGCAGAAGCTTGGCGAATGCTCCGACCGCGACACGAGCCGCGGTTTCTCTAGCGCTGGCGCGTTCAAGGATGTCCCGCAGATCGTGCGTGTCGTACTTAAGCCCGCCTGCTAGATCTGTGTGACCGGGCCTCGGACGTGTGAGCTTTCGAGCGCGCTTTTCGTCGGCGAACTCGCGAGGCTCTGCCGCCATTACATCTTGCCAGTTCTCAAAGTCCCGATTGCGAATCAGCAGCGAGACCGGCGAGCCAAGGGTCTTGCCGTGACGAACACCGGAGAGAATCTCGACCTCATCGCTTTCGATCTTCATCCTGCCGCCGCGCCCGTAGCCCTGCTGCCGCCGCCATAGTTCGCGGTTGATGAATGCGGGATCGATCGGGAGACCGGCGGGCAGCCCTTCGATGATGGCGACTAAGCCCTTGCCGTGAGATTCACCGGCTGTGACGAAGTTGAATTGGTTCATTTCCTCAACCACTCTAACGCAAAATTCGACATCGACTCTGGCATTCCTCGTCTCGAAAGAGCGAGTGACCGCTCAAGCCCCTAAGTGCCCTCGTCTCGCGCCGTCGCGGCCGCTCGCATGACGTCAAGCCCCCTTTGAATGATCTCCGCGGTAAGCCCGAGCTTCGAAAATAGTGGTAGAGTCAGATCATCTACCGATTGATCAGCACTCTTGAATAGAACGATGAGTTCGCGGAGTTCATCGATCATTAGGTGACGGCCTTTTTCGCTCATGAAAGCTTCCAAATGCTTCTCGAAGAATTGGTGAACCAGAAGATTTCTTCGCATCAGAGCTTCGCTTAGCTGCCCTTCAAGACCCGCAGGAACGCTTATTCGGTTCTTTAGGGCTTTGAATAGATGGCCAAACGTATGAGAGTTGAATCGCTCGAAGAGTCCGTCAATCACCTCCACGGTTATGCCGCGTTCGCCTGCAATGCTCAACCCGACCAGCAAGTTCACCAAGCCCTGTTCCAGAACCTGCGCCGCATATGCGGCCAATCCGTAGAACGCATAGACCTCCTTCGGATCGTCATAATCAGGTTCAGGAACTTGGACCTCTGTGTCTCGGATCATCTTGCTCCAGGGTCAGCGAAGTTCCGATCGCCTAGAACTTGGGCTTCAGACCGGCCTGTTTGCAGAGTTCGTTGGCCGTTATTCTGTCAATCGTGCGGTGTCTCTTGACGGGTATCGTCTTCGCATTGTTCGTATAAATCGAGTGCTTCCCGCCTTCGCGAAGAAGATAAAACCCGTTCTCTTGGAGGTAGTCGATCAAGTCACGACGCTTAACCGGCATCCTAAACCTCGACTGGGATTTGTTCTAATAACGCTCTTCCTAAAGGAATCTCCTTGTGCTGTTCTTTGTATGCCACGATCATCTCGTGCAGAGCGTCTTCGAGCATCTCTCTGCATTCGTCGATCGTCTTCCCTTCGGTTACCACCTCTGGCCACTC
This sequence comes from uncultured Clostridia bacterium, assembly GCA_964548075.1. Classification (GTDB taxonomy): domain Bacteria; phylum Acidobacteriota; class Blastocatellia; order UBA7656; family UBA7656; genus Onstottus_A. The sequence continues at coordinate 26,305 of CAZJQQ010000012.1, forward strand.
GACTAATTGCCCCAGGTAGCCCGATGACAACTTCGTATATTTGGCTGTATAGCTGCTTATCATTGTTACTCCCTATAGCTTTCGATCACGCTGTCTCGACGCACTCAGGGAACTCGACGGTGTGGACGTCGCCGATTTCCATTACGGAAGTCCCTTCTCGAAGTCAACGAGCGCTTCATCGCTAAGCCGGTCCCACTGTTCAAATTCGTCCTGAAGCGCAAGAGCGGCTTGCCTACTCTGAACCAACACGCTCTCTTTGAATAAACGAACGATCTGCAAGAGGTTGGGAAACGCTTCTTGCGGCAAGCCCGCAATCTCGTTCATCAATGCCTGTTGATAGTCCACGGTGTTTTCCATAATTGGTCCTTTGGGTCACGCTGAGCCAAGAGGCTTAGTCGCTTTACGCCACCTCAAGCTGGCGGCTCCGCAGGTACTTGATCTTATCACGCAGCTCGGCCGCGCGCTCGAACTCATACTTTGCGGCCAGCGCTCGCATCTGTCCCTCGAGCCTCTTAATCGTCGCCGCGATGTTCTCGGCTGAATACTCTTCCGCTTCTTCAGCCACGCTCGGCAGCTTGAAGTAGTCTGCTTCAGCGATCGACACCAGAGTCGAACCAATCGCCTTCACGATCGACTGCGGCGTGATGTTGTTCTCGCGATTGTAAACCGCTTGCCTCTCGCGCCGGCGTTGCGTTTCACCAAGCGCCCTCCGCATTGAATCAGTCACCCGGTCCGCGTAGAGAATCGCTTTGCCGCTCAGGTTGCGCGCTGCCCGGCCGATTGTCTGAATCAACGCCTGCTCCGACCGTAGAAAGCCTTCTTTGTCCGCGTCGAGTATCGCTACGAGCGACACTTCGGGAAGGTCCAAGCCTTCGCGCAACAGGTTTATTCCCACGAGCACATCGAATTCACCAGCGCGCAAGTCTCGCAGAATTTTGACCCGATCAAGCGTCTGAATTTCAGAGTGCAGGTAACGCACTCGCACGCCGAGTTCGGCGTAATACTCGGTCAGGTTCTCAGCCATCTTCTTCGTGAGAGTCGTGACCAGCACGCGTTCGTTCCGAGCCGCGCGCATACGAACCTCGTTCAACAGATCGTCGATCTGCCCCTTCACCGGCCGCACGTCGACAACGGGATCGATCAAACCGGTTGGGCGGATGACTTGCTCTACAAACTCGCCGGAGGTCTTCGACAACTCGTAAGGACCGGGCGTCGCCGACACGAATACCAACTGGCCCATGCGCCGTTCCCACTCCTCGAAGTTGAGCGGGCGATTGTCCATCGCCGAAGGCAAGCGGAAGCCGTACTCAACCAGCGTTTTCTTGCGCGACTGATCGCCGTGGTACATGCCTCGAACTTGCGGAATCGTCTGGTGGCTCTCGTCGACCATCACCATCGCGTCGCGGGGAAGGTAATCAAGCAATGTCGGCGGCGGTTCGCCGGGCAGGCGTCCCGTCAGATGACGCGAGTAGTTCTCGATCCCGTGACAATAGCCAAGCTCCTTTAGCATCTCGATGTCATAAAGCGTGCGCTGATGCAGCCGCTGGGCTTCAAGCAGCTTGCCCTGTTCGATAAGCTGCGGTTCCCACCAGTCAAGCTCTTCCTTGATCGTTTTGATTGCGCGCTTCAGCCTGTCCTGGGGCATGACAAAGTGAGACTTCGGATAGATCGGCAGTCGCTCGTGGGTTTCGATCACCTCGCCCAGCAGCGGATCGATCGTAGAGATTGATTCGATCTCATCGCCCCAGAACTCGATTCGGAAGGCGTTTTCCTGATACACCGGATAGATCTCGACCACGTCGCCGCGGACTCGGAACATCCCGCGCTCGAACGATGCGTCGTTGCGCTGATATTGAATCTCGACAAGCTTCTTCAGCAGCGCGGTGCGCGACAACTGTTGGCCGCGCTCGACGAACGCGATCATGCCGTAATAGGCGTCAGGATCGCCCAGGCCGTAGATGCACGATACGCTCGCGACAATTATGCAGTCCCTCCGCTCAAACAATGTCCGCGTAGCTGACAGCCGCAGCCGGTCTATGTCTTCGTTGATGGTGGATTCTTTCTCTATGTAGGTGTCGGTCGACGGTATGTAGGCCTCGGGTTGATAGTAGTCGTAGTAGCTGACGAAGTACTCGGTGGCATTGTGCGGGAAGAAAGACCTGAACTCCTGATATAGCTGAGCCGCCAGGGTTTTGTTGTGCGCCATCACCAGCACCGGCCGGTTGATGCGCTCGATCACCGCAGCCATTGTGAACGTCTTGCCGCTTCCAGTCACGCCCAGCAGCACCTGATGCTGGAGGCCTTCGTCGAACCCGCGCACTAGCTGCTTGATCGCCGTGGGCTGGTCGCCTTGCGGAACGTAATCACATACGAGCTTGAAATCCATGATCTAGCCTGATCTAGCTATTCTCTTCGCTCGAGCCCGCAACCGTCAGCACCATGACAGGCGCGAACCGGGTGAAATACACGACGCAAAAGTATACAAGCAAGCTCGGAGCGCGAGCAATCACGAGGAAAAAGCAGTCGCGCAAAAAAAATTAAAACAAAGTTGATCGTTCGTGCTGTTAGTGCTTGACATCGGTTGGGCTCATGCTGATAATGCGGAGTGCCATCACAAAGCCCTTGGTCGTCAGTATCAGTTCCACGCGAGTTGACAGCTTAATCCAATAGAAGAGGCGCGACTATTAACGTAGTCACTCAAACTGATATCCCTGGTGTCGAGTTTTTCAGACGCGGCAAAGTTAGAGACGTTTATGCTATCGAAGACAAGCTGTTGATTGTGGTTACCGACCGCATTTCAGCTTTCGACGTTGTGCTGCCGAACCCGATTCCATACAAGGGCGCAGTGCTCACCGCGCTGTCGTTGTTCTGGTTTGACTTCCTGAAAGGGGTCGTTCCGAATCATCTGATATCGACTGACGTCGATACCTATCCGGCGCCCTTGCCGTCTTATCGCGATCAACTCGAAGGGCGCTCGATGCTTGTGGTGCGCGCCGATGTCTTTCCGATCGAGTGCGTCGCCCGGGGTTATCTTGCAGGCTCGGGCTGGAAAGAGTATCAGCAGACCGGGGAAGTGTGTGGCGTAAGGCTGCCGGCCGGGCTGAGAGAGTCTGACAAGCTTTCCGAGCCGGTCTTCACGCCGGCGACGAAGGCCGAGACCGGGCACGACATCAATATCAGCGAGCGCGAAATGGCGGACCGCATAGGCGAGGATGCCACGCGTGAGCTTAAGGAGTTGACCCTTACGCTCTACTCGCGGGCCTCGGAGTTCGCAGATTCACGAGGCATAATCATCGCCGACACGAAGTTCGAATTCGGACTGAAAGATGGAAGAGTGATTCTTGTTGACGAAGCGCTGACGCCGGATTCATCCAGGTTCTGGCCGAGAGAGTCTTACCAGCCGGGTCGAGGGCAGCAGTCATTCGATAAGCAATACCTGCGCGATTACCTCGAAACCCTCACATGGGACAAGCAGCCTCCCGGACCAAACCTGCCCGAGACGGTGTTAGCGCGAACGAGCGAGAAGTATCTTGAGGCATACAGACTGTTGACAGGCAGAACGATCAAGGATTCGGGTATCAGGAGTCAGGAATCAGGATTCAGGCTTGCAGCTCCTGAATCGTGAGTCCTGTATCCTGCATCCTAAGTCCTATGACAGTTCTCGACTACTTCGTCCTGCTCGTCGTAGTGGCATCCGTCGCCTCAGGCGCAAGAAGAGGAATCATCCGGGTAATAGTATCGGTTGCGTTCACCGTGGCCGGGCTGGTTGTGGCGGCGTACGCGTACCCGTACGCTGCCGGCTTGGCGCGCGTCTTTGTAGCTGCGCGGCTTGCAGATCTGCTCGGATTTGTAGCGGTGTTCGTGCTTGTGCTTGTGGCTGGGAGCCTTGCTTCGCGGCGGTTGCGAGGAGGGCTCAAGCGGGCGCGACTAGGGTGGATAGATCATGTGCTCGGCGCAGCATTCGGACTTCTAAGGGGCTGGCTCATCTGTTCGGTGATTTTCCTGGCGTTGACCGCGTTTCCCCTGAAACCCGAAGCTGTTGAGCGAGCGACTTTCGGACCGGCCCTTCTCGAAGGGACGCGCGTGATCGCCTATCTGACCTCGCGCGAGTTGAGGCAACGGTTTTTCAGCGGGTATGAAGCAGTCAAGCAGCTCTGGGGACAGGCGAGTTGAATAGCGAAAAGCTACAGGAGAACTGAGATGAAGAGCAGGCTCGAAGCCCTCGTGACGGAAATGGTAGAGCGAGGAATTCTGTTTGAGGATGCGGTGGCGGAGTTCGAAAAGTACTTCATACTCTCGGTACTAAAACGCACGAAGGGGAATTTATCAAAAGCTGCCGATGAACTCCGCATCCATCGCAACACGCTTTCAAAGCGGGTGGAGAAGTATTACCAGAACCACCACATGGTTGGAGCGAGGCATCGCCGGCCTCGCGTTCACGAGCCCGCTCAAGCCGCCAAAGCGGCAGCCGCCAAGAGTAAGGGTTAGTTGTCGGCGGGAGATTGTAGATTGAGTCCGGTCGTGTCAATAAGGCGGCTGGCCGGGGGGTGTCAGGGCCAGGCCCTTTCAGTTCCCTGCTAACAGCTTCTGAATGTCGGCTTCAAGTTCTGCCGCTTTTCTTGGACCTGCGCCGATGTACCTACGAAACACTTTCATGTCTCGAGTGACGAGGTAGGTGGTGGGAAAGGCTACCACGTTCAAGTCATAGACCTGGTCGTCATCGCCCATAAGCACCGTGTATTTCATCTTGTTGCGCCCGACGAAAGGTTTTACTTCTGCCGCGTCGCCGGATGCCATTGTAACGCCGAGAACTCTGACACCCTTGGCTCCGTATCTCTCCTGAAGCCGGTTGAGCGTCGGTATTTCTGCGATACACGGTACACACCATGTCGCCCAGAAGTCGATCACAACGATGTTGCCCTTAAACTGATCCGCGGGTATGGCCTTGCCGTCGAAGTCCTGGAGATTAATCGGCGGCAGCGGTTTGATGTCATTGAAGGACGAAGGCGGTGCCGCACCTTCCGCTTGATTACTCTGCATAGACAACGCGGGCGCCGCGAGCGCAATACCAACCACGAGAATCACAAAGAGTTTCATAAAGTGGACCTCCGGGGCTATCGCGCCCTCGCCCTCACAGCGTCGTATGCCTTGGCTGCGGCGCGTGCCCTATTGTAACCCACACTGGTTGAAGCGAGCAATCAAGCAACGGCCGAAGCAAGGGCCGAGGGACAAGGGGCCGAGGGAAACTTGAGAATAGCCAGTCGATGTAGTAGACTCTGCTTTGAAAAAACATGGAGGAACTCTGTGAGCCCTGAATTAAGTCAGCTCATTGAGCTCCAGGAACTCGACATCGAGATACAGCGTACGTCGGACCGGCTCTCGAGAATACCGGAAGAACGCGATAGGACAGAAACCGAATTCAAACAGCACGCCGCCGAGTTCCTGGACCTGAAGAGCAAGCACGAACGAACCCTCGAAGACCGCAAACAGCTTGAAGCCGAACTGGCCACCACCCAACAAAACCACGAGAAGTTTGAGCGAGACAAGACTCGAGTCCAAAACGAGAAGGAATATACTGCCGTGTTGCGCGAGATTGACACCGCTCGGAAACACATCAGCTCTCTGGAGACCGACATACTCAAGCGTATGGAAGAGATTGAAACGCTTGATGCCGAGCTTGCCACTCGAGCGCCCGACGTCGAGCGGATGCGAGCAGAAGTTGACGTGGGTTTGGCTGCGTTGGACAAAGAACACGAGGAGGCCAACCATCTGTTGTTTGAATTCCGCGAGCGCCGGAAAAAGCTGGCGGGCAAGATGCCGAAACACCTCTTCTCGAACTACGAGCGCTTGTCGCGACTGGGGCGGGGGCAGGCCCTGGCTGAGGTTCGAAGCAATGGTATATGCGCGGCGTGCAGGGTAAGAGTCCGTCCAAAGATATTCAGCGACGTTCGCAAGGGAGACCAGTTGATCATTTGCGAGAACTGCGGGCGAATCCTTTATTATCGAGACGAAACCTCCCAGTCAGCCGGAGCTGCCAACCAGGACTAGAGGCATAGACTCTAGTCCGACCGCTTCGGACGATCGTGCACCGAGCTTTCAGCGTAGACTTAAGTTTGGAGTGAATACAGACTCAAGTCTAAGCTACGTCGTTTCAAAACCGTTGTGAGCGGACAAGCCGTCGAGAAACTGAGAATCGAAGGGATCGCCGAAGCCTGGCTCAGGCCCGGTGACGGGTTGCCGGGACCGCTGGTCTATCGGCCGGCGGTGCTCATCGAGTATGCGGTCAACTTCCGGAGCCTTCGTGCGGGGCTCAATCACTCGGAGGAGCGCAGTTACTCGGCCTGGCTTCCGGAGGCGGACCTCGCGATAGATTGGGACTCGCGGGATGATGACATCGAGGGCGTTTCTCAACTCGCAACACAACCTGATCCGGGCATCGGCTACCGCCCGGGAAACTACCTGACGACAGAGTCTGACTTTGAACAGTGCGTAGCCGAGCTGATAGAAAGGCTCGTAAGAACCGAGCGGCTTAGTGTCTACTTCAACCCGGTCTTTGGGCTCTTCTCGGCTCCGGGTGATCCGCTTGAAGATTTTCTGACCCGCATCGCTGATGCGGCGCTCGGTCGTATCGAGCCCGAACTGAAAAGGCTTCGTAATCGATTCGAGCTTCAACTCGAGCAGGTGCGCGAAGCGCAAGCTTCGAAGGGGTCGTTTACGGAAAGCCTCAATCTGGAAAGCTTCATTTCCAACAAGCTGCACTTTTTCGAGAGCGAGAACAGATTGGCAGGCATGTTCTCGACGCTTGCCGGCGCTGTGTTCGGCTCCGCTGAACCGCGATCTAAGGAAGAGATATACCGGGCCGACGAATCGGAACTGCGCGAAGACCTCGAGCGCATCGAGCAGGAAGCCAGCGAAGCTCTCCGCGCGCTTTATGATGAGTACCTCGCACTGGCCAATGAATATGATACCTTCGAAATTGGCGTTCAGCCCGACAATCTACAGGTAATCCGCAGCATCCTGTTATGGGTGCCAGTCGATGAATAAAGCAAAGAGCAAAGAGCAAAGAGCAAAGGGCAAAGAGCAAAGAGCGAAGGGCCCTTTGCTCTTAGCCCTTTGCTCTTAGCCCTTTTCCCTTGATTATGGAACCACCGGCAAAACTCGGCATCATCACCAAGCCAGGCGAAGCGCGCGCGGGCGAACTCGCGGCGCAAATAGCAGCTTGGGCAGCCGATCACGAGATCAACCTCTTCGTCAACGATCGCATTAAGGACTTGCTGCCCGGCACCTTCTCCGCTTCCGCGAGAGAAATCGCCGACAACTGTGATCTGCTGATAGCGCTCGGAGGCGACGGCACGATGATCTCGACCGCGAGGCTGGTGGCCGGACGAGGCACGCCTGTTCTGGGCATCAATTTCGGGACGCTGGGGTATCTAACGGAATTTGCCGCCGACGAAGCGATACCGGCGCTCGAGTTCGTGGTCCGCGGCGACTATGAAACCGTTCAGCGAACGATGCTCGATTGGCGGGTGCTTCGAGACGGCGACCAGGTAGGCGCAGGCACGGCGCTTAACGACGTCGTTCTCAACAAATCAGCGCTCGCCCGGATAATCGACATCGACTGCTGGGTCGGCTCACAGTATGTTACGGGCTATCGAGCGGACGGCTTGATTGTGGCGACGCCCACCGGCTCGACCGCCTATAACCTCTCTGCGGGCGGACCAATCATCGCGCCCGACGCCGAGGTGATTTCCATCTGCCCGATTTGCCCGCACACCCTGACGAATCGGCCTTTGGTGCTTCGGTTCAACGTCGAGATCAGGCTTCAGATGAATACCCGCGAGCAGGAAGTGATGATGACCGCCGACGGACAGACAGGGCTGCCCTTGATGGCCGGCGACCGAGTCGAGATACGCAAGAGCGCAAAGACATTCAACACAGTCTGTGCGAAGGACCGCGATTACTTCGAGATACTGCGAAGCAAATTGAGATGGAGCGGCAGGTAGCATAGTCTGTGCTACTTCCCGAGGTACCAAATGCTTCTACCCATCGGCGATGACAATCAAGGGCGGCTGACTACGCCGTTCGTTGTCTACATCATTATAGCCATCAACGTCGTTGTGTTTTTGGTGTTTCAACAAGCCACGGGCACCGAAGCCGGCTTTGAATTCACATACGCGTACTCCGTTGTGCCTTATGAGATCACTCACAATGTCGACCTCGTCGCTCCAGTCCGCATACAGGGAGGAGGTGTCATCCCGCAATTCCCGGGTCCGGCGCCGATATGGTTGACGATCCTCACCTCTATGTTTATGCACGGAGGCTGGATGCACATCCTGGGCAACATGCTCTATCTGTGGATATTCGGGGACAACATCGAAGACAATTTCGGACACGTGAAGTTTTTGATCTTTTATTTGGTGTGTGGGGTAGCAGCGTCGTTCTCTCACATTTTCGTTGACCCAGATTCCGCGATTCCTTCATTAGGCGCATCGGGCGCGATCGCAGGAGTGCTGGGCGCGTACCTGATAATGTTCCCGCGAAATCGAGTTCGGACCTTGCTGCCGCTCGGATTCCTCTGGACTACCATTGAGCTTCCGGCCGTCGTCGTGCTCGGCTTTTGGATCGTCATTCAGATCTTCAGTCAGTACACCGCTAGCTTCAAGCATTCGGGGCAAGGCGGTGTCGCTTACATGGCGCACATCGGCGGCTTCGCTGTCGGACTCGGGCTCTGCCTTCTTTTCCGCCGCCGCAACAACATCCGCCAGCGATACCCATGAACTCGGCTCACGTTTGAAGCGAGATGATCCGCGCTGCTAGACTCTTCGTCGCGCGGTCCACGGGACAATTGATGCCGCGTTCCTGAAACCTGACCCGCGAATGGTCAGTCTAAAACCTCTCCAACGATCGGAGGGGCAAAAGGAGCCGATCATGACAGCAGAAGTCTTGGAACACTCCGGTCTTGTGATTGAAGAAACGCTGCCCGAGGCGATGAATCTCCCTGGACTGGACACCTTCGAGTACAAGTACAAAGGCAAGGACATAAACATTTCGTTCACCTGTCCGGAGTTCACGGCGATTTGTCCGTTCTCGGATTTCCCGGATTTCGCCACGATCAAAGTCGAATACGTTCCGAACGAGCTTTGCGTTGAGTTGAAGTCACTCAAGCTCTACATCAATGCGTTCAGGTCGGTGAAGATCTTTCACGAGCACGTCGTGAATCGCATCCTCGAAGACTTCGTCGGCGCGTGCGATCCGATGTCAGTTGATATCGAAGGCGACTTCAACATCCGTGGAAACATAAAGACAGTCATCCGCGCTTCGTATCGGCGCGACAAGCGAGCGAAATAAGTTCAGAGTTCAAGCTTTAGCTTGCCTGGATGCGAGCGGCCAGCTTGAGCGCGCAGCCTAAAGGCTGAACTCTGAACCCGGAACTCTGAACCCGGAACCGGTTTTTTCTTATGGAAATGGAGAGGGCCTATTACCTAGTCACCTTCAAACCGGCCTACCTGAAGCTCTTGCGCGCGATGGCATCTCGTTTGGAATCGGCGTCTGACGAAGGTGAAGCGGCCGCGACGCAACGCATGATCGTGGCAATAACTCAGGGCGGCTTCGGTCAGGACGTCGTCGACGACGAACGACAGACGAAGGAACGATTTCTCGAATACCTTTTCTTTTCGAGCGACCTCGATCTGCCGCGCTCTGCTGAGGTGTTCGATCAGTATTTTGAAATTGAGCAAGCCGACGAGTTTGTCGACCTTGATGAAGAGATGTGATTATTTGTCATTGGTCATATAGGTCATATGGAAATAACAATCCCGACTCCCCCAACCTTCAGCTTCAAACGAACGGCGATCAGTCACGGTTGGTACGATCTTCCACCGTTCGAGTTGAATCAGGAAACGTGGGCGCTTACGAGAGTCATTGACCTGGGCAAAGGCCGGCCGGTGACGGTGGCGATCTCGGAAGGGAAGCGAGCCGTCAAGGTTAACGTAGCTCGAACCGTTGGACCACGCGCGATTGAGAAGATCACTCGCGATGTGCGGCACATGCTCAGGCTCGACGATGATATGACTCACTTCTACAGCGCGGTTGCGCACGATCCTGATTTCTCGTGGATCGCAAGCTCGGGCGCGGGCCGCTTGCTGCGCGCGCCCACTGTGTTCGAAGACCTCGTGAAGATGATCTGCACGACCAACTGTTCGTGGGCGCTGACAGACAAGATGATCAATAGCCTCGTTGACGCGCTGGGCCGCGAGGCGAGCCGTGGACGCCGCACGTTTCCGACTCCGGAAACGATGGCGTCAATGCCTGAGAAGTTCTACCGTGACGAAGTGCGAGCGGGCTATCGCGCGCCCTATTTGAAAGAGCTTGCCGAACGCGTTGCGAGCGGAGACATCGACGCGGAAAGCTGGCTAACGAGCGAGCTGCCGACCGAGGAGCTGAAGCGCGAGATGAAGCGCGTCAAAGGTGTAGGCGACTACGCTGCGGAGAATATCTTGAAGCTGGTCGGCCGCTACGACGGGCTGGCGCTCGATGCGTGGGTCAGAGGCAAGTTCGCCCGCATGCACAACGGCGCGCGCAAGACTTCTGACAAGAAGATCGAGCGATACTACTCGCGATTCGCTGAGTGGCGGGGCCTCGCGTTGTGGTGTGATATGACCCGCGATTGGCTGGAAGACGAGCAGCCTCCGCTGAAGTGGTGACGCAACGCAATCTGCCAGATCCCCAGGAGCGACGACAACCTTCTCCTTCGAAAAGAGTTCGTAGTTCGGCCTTCAGGCGGAAGTTCGTAGCTTGCCAGTCGCACAGGTCTAAAGGTGCTACGAACCTCCGCCTGAAGGCCGAACTACGAACCCTTCGCTACGAGCCGTCACGCCGGCTCCTCACCGGTCTTGAGCCGCGACGAAGGGCAATACTTCTCAACCACACACTTCTCGCACAGCGGCTTGCGGGCCTTGCATATTCGCCGCCCGTGATAGATCAACAGGTGTGAGAAATCGATCCAGTCTTTCTTCGGCACAAGCTCAACGAGATCACGCTCGATCTTCTCTGGTGTCTTGTTTGTGGTGAGGCCGAGCCGCTGAGACAGCCGCGATACGTGAGTGTCGACGACAACGCCGCTCGCGATACCGAACGCATTTCCAAGGACGACGTTTGCCGTCTTGCGAGCCACGCCAGGCAGTTGCAGCAACTCTTCCATCGTCTCCGGGACTCGGTCGCCATGCTTCTCGCTCAAGACCTTGCAGGCGCCTTGAATTGATTTCGTCTTGTTGCGGAAGAAACCAGTCGTGCGAACATCGTTCTGTAGCTCGCTGGTTGGGGCCTTCAAGTAATCGGCGCACGAACGATACTTTCGGAACAGATCGGCGGTGACGATGTTGACGCGCTCGTCGGTGCATTGAGCCGATAGTATTGTTGCGATCAATAGCTCGAGCGGATTGCTATGGTTCAAGCTGCACTTCGCATCGGGATAGGCCTTCTTGAGCCGCGCGATGATTTTTCGGGTTCGGTCCTTCTCCGGGTTGTTTGCCAATCTTGACCTCGAGTTCGTTGCCGTCCTGGAATATCGGAATCTGATTAACACCTCACTTCAGGTGAGGTGCTAATAGAAGAATCCGTGAGACCGCCTCACTGATAGACTCAAACCCTATCGGGTGGGACAACCAGCACGTGGCGCTGTGCCGTCGCCAGCACTTGAAGCATCACGTCGTTAGGCCTGAAACGAATTCGAGACCGCGGGCCATGAGCGCCGATGACTATCAAGTCGTAGTCGCCTTCTATCGCTTCAGCCATTATTCCCGCAAGCGGAGTCGCCGCGTTTCTGATTCGCACTTCGCTTTCGACGTCGATTGCTTTGAGCGTACCGGCGGCGCGATCGAGGTGACTGCGCGTCAGGGAACTCACTTCCTCCGATTCTCGCGCGACGTACAACAGAGTCACCGTCGCGCCGAGGCGCCGCGCCAACCGGCCGCCCACGCGGACGTCGCTCTTGCCCGGTTCGCCTGCGGCCGTGCAGATCAGTATGCGTTCAAGCCGTGTCCGCTCTCCTTTCGCTATGAGCACCGGAACGTCTGTGTGCTCCAGGACGGTCATCAAGGTTTCACCCAACTGCCTTGCCATGGCTCTGGCCTCAAGGACCGGTAGCCTCGAGGGCTTCGATCGCGCCCGAGCAGTCATCACTAGCATCTCATACAGCGAGGCGGCTTGCTCGGCGGCAATCTGTTCCGCTGCCTTCCCAAAGCGCACGCGGAGCACCGCCTCTGGTAAAGATTCAGCTTGCGCACGCTCGCTGAGCTTTGCCCGCAACGCCTCGGCCGTGTCCGCGTCCTCCGCAACCGCCAGCACCGTCGTTGAAGCCTGCATTCGCTCTGCAAGCAAGCGAGTAATCGCGAGCGGCGTCGTTGAGCCTTCACCCGGATCGCAGGTGAGCAATTGCGGATCGGGTTGATCCAGGATTGTCCACGCGCGCAGACCGACCCACAGCTCCTGTCCGTTGACCGTGGCCTCGGAGGGCAAGGTTGCGTCAATCAGCAAAGACTCCTCTCCGAATGGAAGCGGCGGCGCCAGTTGTCGTGTCCCCGAAGGTCTTGGCAATCGCACGCGCACGCGGCGCGACGCTCCCGCGAAGCTTTCTTCGATGATGGTGCCCTTGCCGATGGACTGGACGTCAGGCGGCGGAGCGTCCGTACCGAGGACTACCTGCTCGGGGCGGAACAGCAACTGCACGCGCGCGCCTTCGTCGTGCGGGCTCTCGGGAGGAATCGGCAAGGTCAGCGAGCCGAATCGCGCTTGCCCGTTTTCAGCTCTGCCCACCAGCACCGTGCCCGCACCGAGGAAAGTCGCCGCGAACAGTGACCGGGGGCGAGCATAAAGATTCTCGCCTGCTCCAACCTCGAGCAGCCGGCCGCGTTCGAGCACTCCGATTCGATCAGCCAACTCGAATGCCTCCTCCTGATCGTGAGTTACAAGAATGGTTGTCACCGCGAGCCGCTGTTGAATCTCCTTGAGAATGCGTCTGAGCTGCGATCGAATCTTGACATCCAATGCGCCGAACGGTTCGTCGAGCAGCAGCACATTCGGTTCGTACACCAGCGCGCGCGCGAGCGCGACTCGTTGTTGCTGGCCTCCCGATAGTTGATGCGCGTATCGGCTGCCGAGTCCTGCAAGCCCGGCCAGCTCCAGCAACTGCTCGCGCCGCCGGGTTCGTTCTTCCTTCGGCACCTTGCGAATCCGCAGTCCAAACTCGATGTTCTCGGCAACGGTCATGTGGCGAAAGATCGAATAGTTTTGAAAGACGAATCCCGTGCCCCGCTGCTGAGGCGGCAGATTGGTGACGTCGCGCTCGTGCAGCAGTATTCGTCCGCTAGTGGGTTGAGTCAGGCCGGCGATCATTCGCAGTATCGTGCTCTTGCCGCTGCCGCTGGACCCCAGCAACACGAACAGCTCTTTGTCCGCCACTTCCAGCGAGACGTTGTCGACGACCCACTGGTTGCCGAACCGCTTCGATATCTGTTCAAGAACTATCGACATTGGAAGCTTGAATCGAGAAAGCTCGGGTGCTGAACGATGACCTAAGAATCTTACATTCGTCGTCTGGTGTCATTCAATTGGTTCTTATGGGAGGCGTTAAAGCGTCTGAGTCTGTTCCGTTCGCTTCTTGAGAAACTCGATCACCATCAGGATGACGAACGAGATTCCCGCCAACACGACCGCCATTGCGTTCGCGCCAACGTAGTTCCGGTCGTCGAGCGAACGGAAGATGAAAAGAGTGGACGTTTCGGTTAGACGGCTCACGCCGCCGCTTACAACGAGGACCGCGCCGATCTCGCCGACCGCGCGCGCAAAGGTCAACGACACGCCGTAGAGCAGACCCCAACGTATCGCCGGCAGCGTCACGTGCCAGAAGGTCTGCAACCGGTTGGCGCCGATCGTCAATGCCGCGTTCTCTTGATCGAGGCTGACCTGGCCGAGCACTGGCGCGACTTCACGGATGACGAACGGCAGAGAAATGAAGATAGTCGCCAGCAAAATCCCGGGCAGTGCGAAGACTACCTTGATTCCAAGTGCTTCCGTTACCGGTGTCAGCCATCCGGTCCTTCCGAACAACAGAATCAACATGAAACCTGCGATGACCGGCGAGACCGCGAACGGCATGTCGACAAGCCCGTTGAGAATTCGCCGGCCCCAAAACTTGTCGCGCACCAAGACCCACGCGATGCAAAGACCAAACACAGTGTTGATCGCAGTCGCGCTCACCGCCATTATTAAAGTCAGCTTGAGCGAACTGACTGCGTCGGCCGAAGTCAGCTCGCGTACAACCGCGCCAAAGCCTTCCGCAAGCGCGCCCCAGAAGATCGCTATTAACGGGGCCAACAGCAAGCCCGCTGCATAAGAGACAACAATCGCGATCAGCAACCACTCGACGAGCCTCGCCCGTATCGAACCACGCGGCTTGCTGCCAGAGGGGTTTTCGCCGCCTTGGCTTCGAGAGCGCAAAGTTCCCGCAGGAGTTTTTCTCTGCGCCAGTTCGGCGTCCTCCGCTTCTCTGCGGTGAATCAAGCTCTCAACTCGATACATGGTTTCTCCTGTTGCGGCCCTGCATCCACTCAACGGTCACAATCAAAGTGAATGAGAGCGCGAGCAGCAAGATTGACATCGCGCTTGCTCCGCGCTGGTTCTGCGATTCGATCTGCCCGAACACGTAGACTGGCGCTGTCAGCGTGACGCCCGGAATATTTCCGGCAACGACAACAATGGAGCCAAACTCGCCCAGCGCGCGCGCAAAGCACAACAGCGATCCGGTGATGAGCGCCGGCGCAATCGTCGGCAAGACCACCCGCCGGAACGTCGTCCACTTGGACGCGCCGAGCGTGTAAGCCGCTTCTTCCTGTCCCTTTTCGACCTCCATCAACACCGGTTGGACCGCTCGAATCACAAACGGATAAGTGACGACCAACAGCGCGAGCACTATTCCCGGCGTCGCGAAAATGACCTGAATGCCGTGCGCACTCAGCCACGCGCCGACTGTGCGTTGCGGGCCGTAAAGCGCTACGAGCATCACTCCGGTTACAAGGGTTGGAATTGCGAACGGCATGTCTATCACCGCGTTGAGCAGTCCCTTTCCTGGAAACGGAAAGCGCACCAGGACGTAGGCTGTAAGAGTCCCCATCACCGCGTTGATGATCGTGATGATAATCGAGGTCGTCAGCGTCAACTTGAGAGCAGCAAAAGCCGTTGGGTTGGTCACGTCTTCCCAAAAGGCCGGGAGTCCGTCAGCTACTCCGTTCTTGATGATTGTTGCTAGAGGCAGCGCAACCATGAAGCCGAGGTAGAGAAAGGCTGTGACCCGCAGCCCCCACCTGCCCCACGCCAACGAGACGCGAGGCGAAGCAATAGGCTTCGGCGCATTGAGATTTGCTTGCACGCTGCTCATCTAGATTTTTGAAGCTCCTCAGTGGCCTTCAAGTAAACACCTTGAGGTCCATAAATCTCGTCAGTAACCTTCTTCCATCCTCCAAGATAGTCCACCTTCCAAAGATCCTGCACTGGCGGGAACTGCGCGAGGGCCTCTGCGCCCACCGCCGTTGGGACCACGGGCCTCAAGCCGTACTTTGCGTAGCCTCGCTGCGCGTCTTGCGTCAACAGGAAACCGACGAATGCCTCGGCTACTTCGCGCACTCCGTGCTTATCAACGCTTTTGTCGATGAGAACGACCGGATTCTCGATCAGAATGGTCGAACGCGGCACCACATAGTCGTAGTTCTGCCCCGCTTGGCGGCCCACGAGGACCTCATTCTCGTAGGTGATCGCGACGTCGCCGACTCCCTTCTCAAAGGTCGTGATCGATTCGCGGGCGCCCTTATCCATGATCGAGACGTTGCGAAGAACGCTCTTGAGAAACTCCTGCGCGGCGGCCTTGTCGTCTTTCCCGACGCCGGCGAATCCTCTCAGCGCGGCGCCATAGATTGCGTTGATGTTCCACTGAGCGCCGCCAGAAGTCTTCGGATCCGGGGTCAACACGTTCAGACCCGGCTGAGCCAGATCAGACCAGTCTTCTATAGCTTTGGGATTGCCGGGGCGCACGGCGATGACGACAATCGAGGTGCTGACCATTCCGCGATTCGGCGTCGATTTCCAATCGTGGGTGATGAGACCGGCGTCGGCAATCTTGTCGATGTCCCCTTCGAGTGAGAGCGCGGCGATGTCAGCTTCAAATCCGCCGATGATCGCGCGAGACTGCGCGCCGCTGGCCTGGTAGGATTCCTGAAACTCTACATCCTGCCCAGTCTTTTCCTTCCAGTGTTTTTGGAACGCGGGGATGACGGCCTTACCATAAGCCTCACGCGGAGTCGTGTAAGCGCCGAGGATCAGCGTTACTTTGTTGGCGCCCTTGCCTCCCTGACTTCCGCATCCTTGAAGCGTGCTTGCCAGCAACGCGCTCAATAGCGTGATCAACGCGAGGCATACCGAGGTTCGCGTTCTTGCGTTCGTTTTCATAGAAGGCTATCTCCTCTTCGGTGCAAATAGGCTTCGCCCGTATCCACCGAACAGATGCTCTTACTTTGTCCAAAGGGGATTAGCCGCGCGATGTGAAGAAAACGAAGAGGACTCGCCGCGGCGTAATGCCCTTCCTTTTGGCCTACGAGGTTAGCTGACGGGCTCGGACTGGAAGTGTCCTACGAGCATCGGCTGAGGCCGATTCGCTCGATGCGCCCCGTGCCCCACTTTCAGCAGGGCCTTGGTTCCCCCGTGCTGCTCGTCTCAGGCTTGGCAACTCGGCCACGAGCAACTTCGGCAGACATTGTCCACGCCGGAAATATTACCCGGAAGAAAACGCGACTGTCAAAAAAAATCGTTCTGTGGCGCCGGCCACGCATTGCCCAGATGATTAACGGGCGATTCAACTGAGCTTGAGGATGATTCCCAGCTTGTCGCACATGGCTTTGATGCCCTGAATACGCTTTCGTGAAGGATGCTTTACGTTGAGCAGTTGACCTGCGGCTGACTTGCTCGCCCCGGCCGGGGCATCCGACATCCAAAACACCTCTTCGCCCCTCGGCAGCTTTTGCAGCTCGGCTTTCAGACCCGCGGCATCGCGCCGGACTACGCCGGGCGCTGTTATTTCTTCGTAGCTCTTCAAACGGTTCGTCCCCGGGAGCAGCGAATAATACCAGTGACCTTTGATCTTCCGGCTATACAGCTCATAGCCCTTCATCTGCTTTTGCGGCGTCTCGCCATGAGCGGTAAGCGAGATCAGCAGAGCCGCTAAGCAAGTAATCGTTTGCTTGCGAAGCCTCATTTTCCTTTCACCATGTAAGGGGCGTTCATCGCGCCTTCGATCTCCGCGATAGTCTTGGGCACGCGCGCCGAAAGCACCTCGTGTCCGTCTTCGGTTACGAGCACATCATCTTCGATACGAATGCCTATCCCTCGATAGCGCGGGTCTACGCCTTCCGAATCCTCGGCGATGTAAAGTCCCGGCTCGACGGTCATCACCATCCCTGGCGCAAGCCGCCGCCATTCGTCAGCTACCTTATAAGGTCCGGCATCGTGCACGTCCATCCCCAGCCAGTGACTTGCGCGGTGCATGAAGAACTTCTTGAACACGTTCTCTTCGATGAGCTTGTCGATCTCACCTTCGAGCAAACCGAGCCGCACCAATCCCTCGGTCAACACGCGCACTGCGCGGTCGTGAGGCTCGATGAATGTCGCGCCTGGCCGGATCAGGTCGATCGCTTCAAGCTGGGCGTCCAGCACGAGCTGATACAACACGGCTTGATCGCCGGTGAAGCTTCCTCCGGCCGGCAGCGTCCTGGTTACGTCACCGGTGTAGTAGCCGAACTCGGCGCCCGCATCGATCAGCACCAGATCGCCGTCCTCGATGCGCCGGTTGTTGACGGTGTAATGAAGCACAGTTGCGTTGGCGCCCGATCCGACGATCGTTGCATAACCGCACCGCGGGCTCCCGTTCTTGCGAAAGACGTAGCCTATCGCCGCTTCGATCTCGTACTCGTAGGCGCCGGGCTTGAGCGCCTCGATCGCCGCGAGATGTCCTTCGCAGGTGATATCAATCGCGCGTCGAAGCAGCTCGAGTTCGTCGGGCGTTTTGATAAGCCGCATTTCATGCAGCATCTCCGCGGGATCAATCACCGAAGTCGGGCCAGTGCCTTCGCGCTGCCGCTGACGTTGGAAGCGCCGCATGAATCCGACCAGCCTCTCGTCGAACGACGGGTCGCTGCCGAAGCGGTAGTAAACTCGATCTGCCTTCTCCGCGAGTTTGGGAAGTTCCTCGTCGAGCTTGTCGATCGTGAATGCCGCATCCGCGCCGTAGTCACGCTTAGCGCCCTCGTCGCCTGCGCGCCAGCCGGTCCACACCTCACGCTCGCGGTCTTTGGGCTGAACGAACAAGACGAATTTGTGTTCAGGGTGATTCGGCGCGAGCACGGCGATGGCGTTCGGTTCTTCGAATCCCGTGAGGTAATAGAAGTCAGTGTCCTGACGATATTCGTGCTCGACGTCCGAGTTGCGAATCGCGGTCGGCGCGGCAGGGAAGACCGCAATGCCGCCGGGTATCCGGCGCATGAACTCCTCGCGCCGTTGTTTGGTCTGGTCCTTCGACGGACGTCCAAGAGCTGCTGTCATAAAGATGGCGTGGCCTCGAATGCTTGATTGTGCTCAACCTTGATGTAAGAATCATCAACTATATCGGGCACTTGTGACTTTCTCAAGCAAGCCGCCGATCGAGCGTGAACGGGCTCTTTTATGCTCCGACCTGGGGCGGTGACTGACGCCGGCGAGCGAGGCAAATCCAATTGAGCAGGACGCCCTTCAAACTCGTTAGTACGGAACCAGCCCTGGAGCAGGCTCTAGAAGCCATCTCCAGGAGCCCGGTTGTCGGAGTTGATACCGAAACCACCGCGCTTAGTCCTTTTCAAGGCGCGGTTCGCCTGCTGCAACTCGCGACTCGCGAACAAAGCTTCGTCATCGATCTCTTCCAGCTCCCGGCGGTCAGGCATCGAGGGCTGCGGGAGCTGCTCTCTTCGACGCAACCAATCAAAGTCTTTCACAACGCGAAGTTCGATTTGAAGATGCTGCTCCACCACTTCGATCTGGAAGTGCGCGGTCTGTTCGATACTCTGCTGGCGAGCCAGTTGATCGGCGCGGGTCGAAACGAAGGCGGGCACGGGCTTGCGGCGGTAAGCGATCGGCATCTTGGCGAGCTTGTAGATAAGTCAATGCAGGTGAGCGACTGGTCGGGCAGGCTCACTGACGCTCAATACGAGTACGCCGGGAAGGATGCCGAGCTGATGCTGCCGCTGTATGAGAAGCTATCTGCGGGTCTACGGGAACTGAGCCTGGAGGATGTTGCGACACTCGAGTTCGAATGCGTTCTTCCAATCGCAGCGATGGAGCTTGCCGGGATGGCGCTCGATGCCGATTGTTGGCGGGGACTGGTTGTTAATCTCGAACGCGCGCACGACGTCTTGTCTGATCAGTTGAAGCGCGAGCTTGCAGCAGGCATTCCGCAGCTCACGCTCTTCGGTGAGCCTCCGAACATCAACCTCGACAGCCCGACACAGGTAACCGAAGCGCTCGCCCATATGGGCATCAAGGTCGAGGGCACGCGAAGCTGGCAGCTTCAGCCTCTTGCGAAAGATCATCCGGCGATCGAAAAACTTCTGGAATACCGCAGCGTTCAAAAGCTACTTTCGAGCTACGGTCTTGCGTTGCTCGAACACATCAACCCGGTGACTGGACGCATACACGCGGACTTCAGGCAGATGGGCGCGACCGGTGGACGCATGAGTTGTTCGGACCCTAATCTCCAGCAGGTTCCCAACACGCCCGAGTATCGTTCGTGCTTTCGCGCGCCGGCGGGCCGGAAGCTGGTGATCGCGGATTATTCGCAGATCGAGCTGCGGATACTCGCCGATTGGTCGCAAGACACCGCGCTCGTCAAGGCGCTGTTATCCGGGGAGGACTTGCATTGCGTAACCGCCAGTCAGATGTTTGGGATATCGCTGGAGCAGGTTTCGAAGGATCAGCGCGCGGCCGCAAAGCAGCTCAACTACGGGATAATGTATGGGCTGGGCGCGCAAGGATTGGGCGCGCGAATCGGATGTTCGCTGGAAGAGGCCGAGGGCCTGCTGCGGAAGTACTTCGAGGCGTACAGTGGAGTCGCCGCGTTCTTGCGCGATGCAGCGGACCGCGCGGTTGGCGATCGCGAGAGCCGCACGCGTTCGGGCCGGTTGATCTATTTCAGCTTTGATGCGAACGATCGCAGTCAGGTGGGGGCGACTCAGCGGCTGGGCAAGAACGCGCCGATTCAGGGCTCATCCGCGGACATCATTAAGCGCGCGCTTGCGCTGCTATACGACGCGCTCAAGCCGATCGACGCGAAGATTGTGAATTGCATTCACGACGAGATTGTTGTCGAAGCAGCCGAGACCCAGGCTGAAGAATGCGCGGCGATACTCGATCGCGAAATGATCGCCGCAGCGCGCGAGTTCATCCGCAGCGTGCCGGTGACGGTGGATATCACGATCGGTGATGCTTGGCTGAAATAGTGCGGGACAAAAAGCGAAACCAGCGATCAGTTGGGTCCGCTCAGTCTATTGAGGTGAGGTGGTTCCTCGCCTCGTTTTTCCAATTCTCGTCCGAAGATTGATTGATGAATTGCTGCCAGTCTTGCCTGGCCTCGGCGTCGCGATGGGCGCGTCCCTCGGCTAGCGCCCGATTGAAGAGAGCCTCGTCATAGCGCGGCGACTTCTCCAGGGCCTTGGTGAAATAGACGATGGCGTCATCGTAATTAGCCACCTGAAACTGGGCTACTCCCATGTCATTGAGCGCTACAGGTGTCTCGACTCCGCTCTTCATAAGTTGTTCGAGTATCGCCAGCGCGCGTTTTGCGTCCTCACGATTCCCGCGAGCAAGGCAAACCCGCGCCAACACCAGTCTAGCTTCAACTGCCGCGGCCTCTTGTGCCGCCGCCTTCACCTTGTTCTCCGCACGGTCGAAGTGCAAAGCGTCGTTACTATTTTCATCACCTCGGGTCGTCCCCGCGTAGCGTGAATGATCAAACCCGCCCGAGATTCGGGCTTCTGTGTATCGCGCATCCTTGACGGCCAACCTGAGCGCCTCCATAGCAGCGTCCGCGGGCGACTGGTCACGAGTGATCATGAACAGACCACCGGCCGCGATCGCGCAGATTACAAGGCCGACTGCCGCGAGCCTGGGATAAGAGATGTAAAAACCGGCTGCGGATCGAGCCTTTTGACCCGGCTTACCTCGGTTGCGCTCATCATTCTGTATGTAGGCGAGGACTCTGTCGGTCTGTGCAGAAACGGCTTCCTTGGTGAGCGGAGCCGGAGTTTCATCAAGCTTGCGTCCGAGAAAGGCGAGGACTTGCCGGCAGTCGTGGCAATCGGCGAAGTGCCGCTCTATCTGCGCCTTGCTGGGTGTTGAGAGTCTGTTTTCCGAGTAGGCGAGAACGTCGGCTTCATTGGGGCAATTCGGGTCTCTCGCGCCAATCAGGCGGAATAGAACATCACTGATTCTCATAGGGCTTCAAGTGCCTCCCACACAATCCTGTCGTCGCCGAGCATTGCCGAACATCGCGGGGAATGGGGCCAGCGCTCACAAGCAGCGCCGAATCGGGAATGCTGGCTCAGCAATTGGCCGGGCCCACTCTGCCGAAGCGCCCTGGCCAATGAAGGGTTGTCCAGCTCTTAATGTCTCTCCCCTTCACCTATAATGGACGGAAACTTTTTGCGGGACGATGCAATAACTTTCCAAATCGGAGAAATATTTTTCGCCGGAATTCAAACCCTGTTAACTTTCTGAGCGCAGGATTTAGAGCAAAACTCGCGGCCGCCGACAAGCAGAGCGCTTGTCTGGGTTATAAACATCCCGCAATTCTCGCACCTGATCATCTGCGCAGGCCCATCTTCGCGCCTGGCTGCCCGAGACCCGCCGCCAGACGCCGGAGACAGGAGCCGCCTGACAAAGCGATACGCGAGGTACGCCAGAACGCAATAGATAATGAACCTGAAATTAAACATTGCTCTGAGCGTGATAAGTGATGCGTGACAAGGCCGCCGCTCGACCGCGCATCACTCATCACGCGTCACTCCCTGTTTACTCCTTAGGAATGGTTACCGCTTTCCCGGCTTTCAAGTCCGCGACAAGTGTCTCCAGAACGGAGATCCTCTTATTTGTCGGGTCGGTTTCCTTGAGACGTTTGACCGCGTCTTCGGCCCCCCGGGCGTCTTTCTTCAAGGCGTAGGCTTCGACAAGATGGCCAAGTGCGTGGCCGTTCTTGGGATCAACGCCGAGCGCTTGTTGAAGCTGCGCAATGGCCTGGTCGGGTTGAGGAGGTTCGCGCTGAACGTAGGTTTCCGCCAGCGCCACGTAGAGATCAGCCTCTTTCGGATCGGACTTTATTGCGCGATTGAACCAGGTCTCCGCTTCGGCGTAGTCCTTTTGCTCAAAGTAGTACTGACCTAAGAAGCCGGCGGCGCCGAGTTCATTGAATTTGGTCTCGTCGATAGCGTATGCCCGCTTCAAATAATCAACCGTTTCGGCGACCCGGCCGATCTGATTGAAAATCTTCGCTGCTTCAACCTGAGCCTGAAAATCGTTAGGACCATTCTTTGCCTTTTCGATGACCTGCGCGACTTGGCCCATCATCGCTTGCTGGCCGCCTGCGCCGCCGGCACCGCTCGCCATGCCTGACGGCATCCCGGCTGCGGCTGGCGCCGCGTTACTCTTGTTGTAGTTTTGCGTTAGAAAGAAACTGATGATGAATCCGAGGGCCAATCCGATGAGGCCGATCAAGTATTTGTTCCTGTTCACAATTCGTCTCCGATGCAATGTATCGCGGGTTGTCCGACCTGCATTTGATTTGCCCAACCCTGCTCGCAGGTTCGATAACCTACGGTACACTTAATGATTCTGGAGTGGGTCTGTAAGCCGAATCCTGTTCCGGCTCCCGGCTGCTCGAGCGGCGTAGCCACGCGAGCGTTGTCGGGAGTCAGCGACGGTCATTCATCTAGGCGGCGGATTACTCCGCTCGCTCGAGCGACCTACCCGGAGGTCGTAGCACGCGAACCGAAGCCGCGCGCTTTGGACGGGCAGTCCTTATGACGCCTCCCTATTTGGTCTTGCACCACGAAGAGTTTGCCTAGCCACAGAGTGTCGCCACCTGTGCTGGTGGGCTCTTACCCCACCGTTTCACCCATCACCTGTGCCCCCAGGAAACAGCTTTCGCTGCAGGCAGAGGAGCCATCGGCTGGTTTATTTTCTGTTGCACTTGTCGTCGGGTCACCCCGCCTGGCTGTTAGCCAGTCCGTTGCCCTGCGGTGTTCGGACTTTCCTCTCGCGCGCAAGTTGAAATCTCAAATCTCAGATTTGAAACCTCAAGTGAGCGCCAGCAACCGTCCGACCCACTCCAAAGAACCGGTGAGAGTATAGCACACTGGCAGAGGAGCAGAGGAGCAGAGGAGCGGAGGAGCGGAGGAGTGGAACCTCTAGTCCGATTTCAATTGTCTATTTTCCATTTTCTATTTTCGATTTGCCATTTGTCATTTGTCATTTCTTCAATTCGATGAACACCGGGAATGGCAAATAGAAAATGGCAAATGGAAAATGGCAAATGGAAAATGGCAATGGAAAATAGAAAATAGAAATGGGAAATAGAAAATGGACTGCTGGGGCACTTCATCCGCGCTGGCGCCCTCTGCTCCTCTGCTCCTCTGCTCCTCTGCCTCTCCCACTCGCCCTCCCTCGCCCCGTCTCCCCATCGCTCTTCGCCCTTTGCCCTTCGCCCTTTGCCCTCTTATACTGACAGCGATGCGCGTTCTAGTCGTCGAAGACGAAGCCAAAATGGCAAGCTTCATCAAGCGCGGGCTTGAGGAAGAAGGGGCCGCCGTTGACATTTCGCCCGACGGCCAGGATGGTCTTTATCGCGCATCGACGGGGAGCTACGACCTGATCGTGCTCGACATCACGCTTCCCTTGATCGACGGCTTGGAGGTTTGCCGCAAGCTTCGGGAGAGCCGCGTGTCTACGCCGATTTTGCTGCTGACTGCGCGAGACTCGGTTGACATGAAAGTCCGCGGACTGGACAGCGGCGCGGATGACTACCTAACCAAACCTTTCGCATTCGCCGAACTTCTGGCGCGCATTCGAGCGCTGCGCAGGCGCGACCGTGCCGAGGTGAATCTCCGCCTGCAAGTCGGTGACCTTGTGCTCGATCCGCTGACGCGCCGAGTCTCACGCGCGAACCAAGCAATCTCGCTCACCTCCAAGGAGTTTGCGCTGCTCGAGTGCTTTATGCGGCACGCGGATCAAGTGCTCTCGCGAACCGTGCTTTCAGAGAATGTGTGGGATGAAACCTTCGACTCCTTCACGAACGTCATCGATGTGTACGTGAACTACCTTCGCAATAAAGTAGACCGGAATTTTTCGCCGAAGCTGATCCACACTGTGCGCGGCGCGGGCTATGTGCTGAGAAGACCAGAAACAGGCCTCATCTGACTCGCCGCATCGCTTTGCAGGCAGCAGCCCGGGGATGCCCCGCACAGACCAGGCTCTTCAAGGCTTCAATCTCAGCGTGTTGATCGGCGAGTTGGGTTTGTTGTTGGCCGTTTCGTTGCTGCTCCGTTGCGAGTTGTTTTCGATGCAGTTTGATTTCCTGTTGTTGAACTGAGGCTTGACGCTGGAGCTCGCGGATTTGCTCCTGCTGACTCTCGATCTGCGCGTGTTGTTCTTTGAAAGCGTTGATGAAGACTGCGGAAAGCTGAGAATACTTCACGCCTTCGATTTCGCCCTTTGAGTTTCTGGTAACTAGCAGGGGTTCAACACGCTCGACTTCTTCGGCTATCAGTCCAAGGTCTGGCCGGCCGCTAGCCTTCCAATTGAAGGTCACAGGCCGAAGGCGATTGATCAAGTCTAGTCCTGCGTTCAGCGGAAGGATTTGGCTCTTGTAGCGGGCACTCGATGAGCAATACTGGATCAAATGAGGGAAAGTGGGTGCTTGAAAACACAAGGGCGAATCTCCTCCGCCCGGAATGTCGCTGACAATCAATTGCCCACCTATATTTAGTGGGCCGCCGATAGTTACGGGCCCACTGAAAGCTGCGTTTCCGAATACATCAAGTTTTGCCTGCGGCGAAGTTTTGTCGATGCCGATATTGCCATTAGGCGCTATCGTCAGCCGTTCGGAGGAAGGGTTGTTGATGTTGCCGGAGTTCTTGGTAAAGAATCTGAAGTAACTGGAAAAGTTGCCATCGTCGGTAACGCGAATTTGAGCCGACGGTTGGGGGCCGGTCGGGAAATAGGTGGCAAAGTCTATTCCGACGGCAGCGCCCGCGGCACCCCCGCCATTCATCAAGGTGAGCCTCGGGCCGAGGCCGCCCGACACGTCCTTGCGGAGGTGTAGTAAGGTATCGGGGCTGGTTGTCCCGATGCCAACCTCACCGGACGTATCCACAACCAGCCGCACCAATCCTAACGTGGCGTCACCGATGTAGTACTTGTTATTAATGTCATTGGTGACGGCCGAACCACCGACCCCGACATGCCACTCGCGAGAATCCGTCACGTATTCGGTCTGCGTCCAGACGTTGGTGTTCCTCGATTGCAGCCGCAGGTGTGAGGTCGACCCGTCCAGATGCAGCCTCTGCAGAGGGCTGTCCGTCCCAATGCCGACGTAGCCAGTGCCGCTCACCCGCATGATTTCGCGCGCGGAGCTTCCGAACGGAGAGGCGAAAATCAGGGTGTCAACATTGCCTGTTCCTGTTTGTCGCAGAATGCGCATGCCGCCCAAGTCGGAGGAAAGGGCCGAACTCCTTGCCATGAAGTCTACATACTCTGAGCCTGCCAGAAGTGGCGCGTCACCAAGGATGCGCACCGGACTCGCACCCTTCACGTGGAGCGACCCGACCGGGCTGTTCGTCCCAATCCCGACGTTGCCATTGCCGGTTACGCGCATCTTTTCGGATGCCGAATTCCCGGCCGCGGCCGCAAAGACCAGGGTGTCAATATCGCCGGAGCCTGCTTGTCGTTGAATGCGCATGCCTCCCAAGTCGGAGGCAAAGATCGAGCTCCTTGCAAAGAAATCCACAAACTCTGATCCAGACAGAGTTGACGTGTCACCAAGTATGCGCACGGGACTTGCCCCCTTCACGTGCAGCGCCCCGGCCGGAGTGGACGTACCAACCCCCAGCGTGCCGCCCACCACGCCGTTCCCGCTGATATTAAAATCCGATGCCGCTTGTTGTGTGGTCGTGTTCTGAATGTAGCTGTCGCTTCCCGCAGGCACGCTCGAGGCCGGGATCGTGCCGGTGACTGCGCTCCCGTTGACGCTTGCGATCTGACTGCTTGTCACGCAGTTGATGCAGAGCGCCGAGAGACTGTCGGCGGCGGTGGCGTTCGCGCTTTTGAGTGAATAGGGTGCTGACAGGATCTGTTGACGCGGACTGAGCGTTGTGTACGCCGGGTCGCCCGCCGCCTTGAGTGAGATCTCGAGATAGCGCTTGGCTCCGGGGAAGCAAAGCGTGCACACGCCGAAATCGAGCTGCACAGAGAAGGTGCCCGCGGCCACCATAACATTCAAACGTGTCACCGTTGGGCCCTGCTGGTTACCGGTGCCGACCGTTGCGAGGTCAAACAGCTTGAACTCCATATCGAACGGGCCGTTGGCGGGATTAGCCCCATCGGTCAGCCTTCCTTGATAGGTGAAAGCTGTTGTCTGCGCGGATGCGGTGATTGCGCAGATCGCCAGGGTTACAATCAAAGAAACAACGAGCGACGATAATCTTCTCGAGCACAGCGATTGTTTGAACATAAGATGAGTCTCCTTTCAAAACGCGCTTCGGAAATTCCAAGAAGCTTTCACTGATTCTTAATTCGTGCGGTCGGGTCGCCAAAGAGTATCCACGTTCTCCGCACATCGGGATCGAAGGTGACTGTCTTCGCCCGCCGGACCGCATCGCCAAGTCTCACTGAGCGGTCGCCGAATAGCTGTCTGTACAACTCTCTTGTCATCTCTTCCTGCCCTTCGGCAAAGGTCATAGCCGATGACGCCCACACGGCTATCGCTCCTCCTTGCTGAGCCTTAAGTAGCGCTTCTGACAGGCTCTCTGTTTGCGGGTGGTGGAAGTATCCGTTCAGACAGTTCATCATCACGAAAACCGTCAGCTTGTCGCTGTTGGTCAACGCACTGGCGTCCGCATTTGTCAGCAGGTTTCCGCGCCAACTGTTGGCCGAGCCGTGACCGGAGTAGGCCGCAAGCTTTTGTCCTCGATCGAGCGCCTGGATCAACACAGTCTTTGCCGCGGCGTCTCCCATCTGTCCGCGCTTCACTTCCACGACTCCCAGGTTCGCCGGCACGAGACCTCGCAGCCTGTCTATCACAGCCTCGAAGTCGTAGCCGTCGTTTGCGTCGGCAGCGAGCAGCGTTTCCTGCGACGGCCGGGACTCCTCGTAGCTGAAGAGTTTCTTGATCATCAAATCCGCTTCTGCCTTCGAGCCAGCAGGCAATCGCCCTACTGCGATATCGGCTATTCCGTCACCGTCGAAGTCCGCAAGCCAATCGTCGCTTGCAGATTCCATGAACACCGTGTCGATCAGCTTCGTCGGCACCAGATCCAACTCGCCGAAGCCGAGATAGTTCTTTGGGTCGTAGCTCGCATCTCCGAACAACAGCAGGTAGCGAGGCGCTGCCTTCCAATTGTTGCGCGCAAACATCAGGAAATCCTTCAATGCTTGGGGGGTCTTCTGCCCGTAGCTGAACTCGTCGTAGATGTCTTCAACATACACGAGCATCGCGGACAGGCCCTCGTTGCGCCTGAGACTGGCAAGCAGTCCGGCCTGTTCGATAAATTCGCGATGAGTAACGATAACCAGATCTGCCGCGTTTGCCGAGCTGTGCAGGTTTGAAAACGCATCCGCTACGACCTTCGCCGCGCGTTTCGCGCTTTCGTTAGTCACGGCAAGCAGAGTCCTTTCGCCCGGTCCGGCAACGCGAATAGCCATCGCGTAGGCTTTCCCTTCATCGACGATCTCGCCTATTAACTCTTGCACTGCTTCCGAGTCGGTGACATCGAACACGCGAATCTTCTTGGTTGTGAACCCGCTGATGGTCACCTGCTGTTGGCCTTCAGCCGTAAACACGAGGGAGTCGGCGTCTGCGCTGTAGCCGTGCTGGTAGGTCAGACGAATGTAGTCCACGAGGCTCAGATCGGATGGGCCGCCGGCGGTTCTAAGGGTGACGGTATTGCGGCCCTCTCGCACCAGCGACCCTGGAATCCGAAAGTATGCAACTTGATTTGCCTGCCCTTGATAGACCAGATGTCCGATTGTCGAACCATTGAGCTGGACCGCAACCTGGTGCGAGGAATTGGTCACACCTTGAAGCGCCACCTCCAAACCGGCTCCCACAGGCGTTTGCGTGTCCAGGTGGTGAACCGTCAACGCTTGATCCAGCGGCTGCGTGTACACGACCGAGCCGAAGAAGTTCTCGCGCTCTCCGTTTCTAAGCGCCGCGAAATAGACGCCCCGATCTTTGCGCTCGATGGTGAATGCGAAGCTCCCCCCGGCGGCGGGATTCGCAGCGCTGCTGAGAGCAGTGATTCGCTTCCCGGGCTTCGTTCCGGCGATCAGCCAGCAGATGCGCGAAGTGGAATAAGGCGAATCCAGGCCAGTGGCGTAAAACTCAACCGCATCGCCCGCGTCGAGTCGTCCGTCCATTTCGCCTGCCACTGAGATGGCAAGCTCGCGCCCGTCAACAACCAACTGCAAGCGTCGCGGGTCAACTGCCGGGTACAGCCCCGCGCCGATGAGTTCTGGCTGAGTGAGTCTGTACCAGCCCGTCTGCTTGATCGCTATCTTGACCGGGTTGACGGAGGCGATGGGCGGCGGGATTTGTTTTTCAGAAGCGGCGCGAATGAGAGTTGCGCGCGGCTCGACGGCCGCAGAATCTCGTTCAGATGTGACGAGCGAGGCAAGCAGTCTGGCCTGCTCGACAGAAGCAGGGCGCTGCTTGTCGCCCGAAGCTACGGCAGCGAATGGTCCGTGCCACGTTGAGTGACTGTTCAGGTCAACATCCTCTAGCCAGTACCGGACGCTTTGACAATCGGCAATCGGCAATTGGCAATCCGGAATCTTCTCGTCCCACCACGTGTATGAGTAGCCAGATCGAACCTCAACTCCTTGACCAACCACCAGCGCTGAACCGGCAATCAGTTGCGAGTTGACTAGCGTGAGCTTGCCGCCTTCTTCACGATGGAGATTGAAGCCGAGATTGTTGACTTCATAGCCTGTCTGCCAGCTTATGAAAACGCCATCGTCATAGCGGGTTGCGTCGAACGATGTCAGGTTGATGTTTGTTGGTCCGGAGATCACGAGCGAGTAGGCGCGGCTGCCGGTGTCCTGGGTCGGAGATGAATCGGTTGCTCTGACCGTGAAGTTGAAATTGCCGCCGTTGGTCGGCGTGCCTGATAAGGTTCCCGCCGAAGAGAGCGAGAGTCCGGGCGGCAGCGTTCCATTGGTTACTGCAAAAGTATAGGGCGCAGTGCCGCCCGCAGCAGTGAGCGTCTGATTGTATGCTACACTCACGCCGCCGTTGGGAAGTGTTGCGGGATTGACTGTAATAACCCCGCCGACGGTGAGAGTGAACGAGGTGGATGTGCTTGAACCGCAGTTATCAACAGCCGTCACGGTCATCAGGTAAACACCTTGCGGAGTGGAGTTAGAAATCGACACCACGCCTGTTCCTGAACTGACCGAATAGTTTCCGGCGAAACCCGGCGCCGAAGCGGTCAGGCTCACGATGGAGCCGTTGTCAGAAGGCGCTCCGCTCGGCGTGACCGTGACAGAGCCACCTGTCGATATGGTTGTGCTCGGATAAGCGCCAAGAATAGGCGATGGGTTGGCGGTGACGTTAACGGTGGCGTTTGCGGTTGCAGTCGCGCCGTTGCTGTCGGTGACTTGCAAGGTAATGGACTGCGAGCCGATGAGGGCGTTGCAAGCCGCCGCGACCAACGCGGTGATTGTGCCGCTGCTGTTTGCAAGACCTGGCAGCGTGATGCCCGAAGGAATTGAAATGGCAGTCACTGCGAGGCCGCCCACTGCATCTTGAAAGTCGCTTACGGTAGCGAGCGTGGCAAGCGCCGCAGGAGTGCCCTGCTTGCGAGTGAACGTGGTCGCGGCTGTGATTGTCGGAGCAGTGTTGCAACTGCTGAAGATGATGTAAGCGGAGCCTTGATTCACAACCGGGTCCGGGTTGCCCAAAGCATCATTCCCGAGAGCGCCGACTACGACCGTCTGGCCGTTGATCGCCACTGTTCTGCCGAAAAAATCTCCCGCACCAGCATCACGGGCGATGAGTTGCCGCTGTTGTTGCCAGGTTGTGTTGAACGGGATAAACACATATGCAGAGCCTTGATCTGGTGTGTCCACATCGTCGGAATCTGCTCCAACAACAATCGTGCTGCCGCTAATGGCAACAGAGCTTCCGAAGTTGTCATCCGCCGCGCCGTCGTTCGCAACGAGTTTCTGTACCTGTGAAAAGAACGTGACGGCGCGAGTGAAAACAAAAGCGGCGCCTTGATTGGCGTTTGTTCCAACATTGCGGAGATTGGCTCCGACAACAGCCGTATTACCGCTGATGGCTACTGACGCACCAAAGTGATCATCACCGGGTGCAACAAAGACTTCCATTGCTATAAGCTTCTGTAGTTGTGACCAGACGGTTCCGCTGCGAGTGAAGACATACGCGGCGCCGTCGTCTATTGCCAAAGTATCGTGTAGAGGCGCACCGACGAACACAGTATCGCCGCTGATGGCAACCGAAGTGCCCAACCGAGCGTCTGCCTGTTGATCGCTTGCTGCTATGAGTTTCTGTTGCTGTGACCAGACGGTTCCGCTGCGGACAAAGACGTAAGCAGAGCCTTCATTACTGCCTGCCGTTCCATCATCCAACGGAGCGCCCACGACGACTGTGTCGCCGCCGATGGCCACTGATCCGCCGAAAAGGTCGCCTCCTGCTCCGTCAATTGCGAAGAGCTTCTGTTGCTGTGACCAGGTTGTGCCGCTGCGCACGAATACATAAGCTGCGCCCTGGTCGGTAAACGTAGGGTCTGCGAACCAGGCGCCGACAACGACTGTATTGCCGTCGATGGCTACTGATACGCCGAAGTTGTCGGATGCTGCGCCGTCGCTCGCCGTGAGCATTGCCTGCTGGGACCAACCCATTCCGCTGCGGACAAAGATGTATGCCGATCCTTGATCTGTACTTGTTCCAACGTCATGGTTCTCAGCGCCGACGACGACTGTGTCTCCGCTAATGGACACAGACCTGCCGAGCAGGTCGCCCGCCTGCCCATCGTTTGCGATTACCTGCGCCTGTTCTGTTAAACCACACGCAAAGACATACGCAGAGCCTTGATCGGTGTTTGCTCCCACGTCATCGCGGTTCGCGCCGATGACCACAGCGTCTCCGCTTATTCCGACTGAGAGGCCGAACGCGTCATCCGCCGCTCCGTCGCTGGCGGTGAGCTTTTGTTGCTGAGTCCAGGCAGTGCCGCTTCGGACGAAGACATACGCCGAGCCTTGCAAGTTTTGTTCGAAGGGAACGCCGACGACCACAGTGTCCCCGCTTATTGCAACTGAGATGCCGAACTGATCACTCCCCGCTCCGTCGCTGGCGGTGAGCTTTTGTTGCTGAGTCCAGGCAGTGCCGCTTCGGACGAAGACATACGCTGAGCCTTGATCGGTGAATCCGACGTCATCGCCGTCCGCGCCGACGACCACCGTGTCGCCGCTTATTGCGACTGATCGGCCAAAGAGGTCACCCGCGGCTCCGTCGCTGGCGATGAGTTGCTGTTGCTGAGTCCAGCTAGCGCCGCCTCGGACGAAAACATACGCAGAGCCCTGATTGCTGTTTGCTCCGACGTTATCGATGATAGCGCCGACGACCACAGTATCTCCGCTTATTGCGACTGAGAAGCCGAACTCGTCATTCAGCGCTCCGTCGCTGGCGGTGAGCTTTTGTTGTTGAGTCCAGGTAGTGCCGCTTCGGACGAAGACATACGCAGAGCCTTGATTGCTGAATCCGACGCCATCGAATTCAGCGCCGACGACCACAGTGTCTCCGCTTATCGCGACTGAGGTGCCGAACTGATCAAGCGCCGCTCCGTCGCCGGCGGTGAGCTTTTGCTGCTGAGTCCAGGTAGTGCCGCTTCGGACGAAGACATACGCAGAGCCTTGATCGGTGAATCCGACGTCATCGAAGAAAGCGCCGACGACCACGGTGTCTCCGCTTATCGCGACTGAGGTGCCGAACTCGTCAGCCGACGCTCCGTCGCTGGCGGTGAGCTTTTGTTGCTGAGTCCAGGTAGCGCCGCTTCGGACGAAGACATACGCCGAGTCTAGACTTGTAAATTTGGTGGCGCCGACGACCGCGGTGTCTCCGCTTACTGCGACTGAGGTGCCGAGAAAGTCAAGCGCCGCTCCGTCGCTTGCGGTGAGTTTCAATTGCTGTGTTAGCAACGGGTCAATCGTTACGGGATATTCCGCACCCGCATCATCCACTACCAGCGTCACTCGATTGGCCTTTAGCTCCATCCTCGCCTGAAGCCT
Source organism: uncultured Clostridia bacterium (assembly GCA_964548075.1). Taxonomy (GTDB): domain Bacteria; phylum Acidobacteriota; class Blastocatellia; order UBA7656; family UBA7656; genus Onstottus_A. Next base: position 58,948 of record CAZJQQ010000012.1, read on the forward strand.
TCGGCCTCGCGCATCGAAAGCCTCAAGCTTGTTGTAGACCAGCGACGTGCTGCCATTGCTGAAGCTGATCGCCTGCCCCGATTCATCGAGCCGCGCTTCAAAGCTGCCCGATAGCTCTTGCATCAACCGCAGCGGCTCCAGTTTGATTGCGGATTGCGGACGTGAGTTGATGGTGAATCCCTGCTCGATTCCTTCCGCGCTGTTGAAGTACCATTCTTCGATTGCCGACTGCGGATTGCGGATTACGGATTTGGCAACTGACACTCGGCTTCCTTTTGCAGTCATCTCGCTTGATGTGACAGATGAAAGACTATCGCCGTAACCATACCCAGCGAGCTTCATCCCCAACTGCCATGATTCTTGCGGCGCTTTGCCGAGTGAAGTCACACGAAACTCCGAAGCCGTGACCTGAGCGCGGAGGCCTTGAGCCGAATTCTTCAACTCATACGCACCCTGAGCCGCTTGCCACTCGGCCTCATAGCACGTAGCCGCCACCGCCTCCTGCAGCGACGAATAGAGATCTTGCTGCTTGAGTTGGTCAACGGCCTTCTGGCCTTGCAGGCTCGGTAGCGACTGCTTCTCATTCGGCGGACGGGGCGGCTCAGATGCGGCGGAGTTACTGAAAGGCACCCCACCCAGGCTCAGCATTGATATGAGCAGCGTGATCACACCCCATGCACGGCGGGCAGGAACATTCGAGAGCGATCTCATGGTTCGCATGTCACGTCCTCTTTTGAGAGCTTCTAGTGAGCTACTGAATCACGGTTGCTAGAGATGCCAGGCAGACGAGCAGCCTTCCTTCGGCTGTCTCGCTGTAGTGAATGCCGCCTGTTTCGATCTGCCTGAATAGCTGACGCAGGCCAACGCCAGCCACCATTGCAGCCTCCTCCGGCGCGATCATTTGAGAAGGCGGAACACACTCCGAGCACCAGGATGCCACCCTGGTGCGAGAGCTTCTCACGACGAGTGTTTGTCTAGCCGTCAGCGTTATCTCGACTCTCTTCCTTGATCCCATTCCGCCTCCACGCCCCGTTTGCTCCCGCCATAACCATTCGATAGAATATGCGGTGGCTGGACCTCTGAAACCGGCCTGCTCAGCCATCGGCGCCGCCCAACATAGCCTGAGAGCCGTCCAGAAGTCCTTACAGGGGGCTGAGATTTTTTCTGAGCGTTTTCTGAAAGTCTTTTCAAGGCGATCACGTTCACGCTACTCGGCCCGCCCGACACGGTGAAGAACTCCGCTAGCGGAGGCTACGCAAACGGACACGACACGGCATTGGGCCAGAACCCGGGCGGTGATGGGCCTATGAACATAAGGCGAATCCTCTTGATCTGGTTCGTAATACCGAATCAACAGCCTTCCGCATAAATGCGGGGCCACGAACTTATTACTTGAGCCTCGTAGCCGGGTCGCCAAGCAGCACCCACGTTCTGCGAACGTCAGGGTCACCTACCGACGCCTTTGCTCTGGCTGCCGCTTCGCCTATGGTGATCGCAGGGCCTTGATTGTAGATAAGCCGGTAGAGTTCTTGATTCAGCGCTGCCTGAACTGCCGGAAAAGTCATCCCTGACGACGCCCATACCGCCACCGCTCCACCATGCTCGGCCTTCATCAACGCTTCGCCCAGCGAGTCCATCGCCGCGTCGTGGAAGTACCCGTTCAAACACGTCATCATCACAAACAAGGGCGGATGGTCTTCGTTTCTCAAATCGCGGGCGTCTTCCGCAGTCAATAGATTGGCTTTCCACTGACCTACCGAACCGTGGCCGACGTAGTTGACTAGGAATTGCTTCCGGTACAAAGCTTCAAACAGTGAACGTCTCGCCATTTCCCCAGTCAGCCGGCCACGGTTGACTTGTGTGATCCTCAAGTTGCTCGGGATCAACGATCTCAGGTCGTCGCTTGCTCGCTCGAAGTCGAAGCCGTCATTAGCATCAGACACAAGCAACGCCTCGTCAGACTGGCCCGACCGCTCGTAGCTGATGATCTTATGAACCATGTTCGAAGCTTCCTCAGCGTCGCGCACAGGCAGACGGCCGACCGCCAGATCTGGCAATCCGTTGCCGTCGAAATCCACCAGCCAGTCATCGGAAGCCGTCTCCATGAACTGCGTGTCAATCAGCCTGGTCGGGATGAAGTCGTGGTCGCCGAAGCCGAGGTAGTCTTTCGAGTCGTAGCTGGCGTCGCCCGCGAGCAACACAAAGCGAGGAGCCTTCTTCCAACTCGCTTTCGCGAAGAGAAGAAAATCTTTGATTGCGGCGGGAGTCTTCTGCCCGTAGCTGAACTCATCATAGACGTCCTCGACATCGACGACCGCTACCGACAGACCTTGAGCCTGACGCGCGAGCTTCAATGGCTGGACCGCGCTCATCAACTCACGGCGAGTCACGATTACAAGGTCCGCGCCGTTCGATGGGCTGCGCCAACTCGACGGAGAATCGGCGACAATTCTTGCAGCGCGACTGAATTGTTCGTCAGTCAACGCTAGCAGCGTTCTTTGACCAGCGCCCGGCACTTGAAACCCAACTGCGTAACCGGAGTCTTGCTCCGCGATCTCGCCCGATAGTTCCAGCACCGCGTTTGGATCGGTTACATCAAGCACGCGAATTGATTTGTTACTGAAGCCGGTGATGGTGAGCGACTGCTGGCCTTGAGCCGTCAGCATCAGCGCGTCGCCATCAGCCACGTATGTGTGCCGGTAAGTCAGGCGAATCCAGTCAACGAGGCTGACGTCAGCAGGGTCGCCTGACGTTGCGAGTCTCACTTGATTATCGCCTTCCGTGAGCAACGCTGATGGAACAGAGAAGGTATTTGTCGAATGCGATTGCCCGTTAAATGAGATGTAACCGACCGTCGAGCCATTGAGTTGCACGGCAATCCTATGCGGCTGCTGTTTCACGCCTTGAAGCGCCACTTCAAGCGTCGCGGCTTCTGAGGCTGAAGGATCGAGGTGGCGAACATTGAGGGCTTGATAGACCGGTTGAGTCGCCACCAACGCGCCGAAAAAGTTCTCCAGGTCGCCGTTGAGCAGCCCGCTGAAGTAGACCGTCCTATCCCTGCGCTCGACCGTATAAGCGAAGCTGCCTCCGGGATTGGGCTTGGCAAAAGCAGGCACGCTGACGATGCGCAGGCCCGGCTGTTTGCCGACAGTCAGCCAGTAGACGCGAGAATCTGAAAACGGAGAATCAACGCCCAGACCGTAGAATTCAATCGCATCAGTTGGATCCAGTCGCCCGTCCTGCTCGCCGATGACAGAGATGGGCTGCTCGTGGCCGTCAACGAATAGTTGTAGCAGACGCGGGTCAACCATCGGATCAAGGCCGGCCATGCTCAGTTCTTCGGCCGTGAGCCGGTAGAAGCCCGTTCGTTTGACCCCGATCTTCAAGGCCGAACCCGAAGCAATTGACGCCTGAAGCTGCAGGGCCGATGCCGTTGGGCGAGCAAGCTTCGTCACCGGCAGTAGAGGCAACGAAGGCGTCGTGGTGCCGGCGAGTGAAGCAAGAGTTCGCGCTTGCTCTATTCTTGACGGACGCTCTTTGCCGAACGCCGAAAGCGGAGCGACAGGACCGTGCCAGGTGGACTTGCCATTCAGGTCAACATCTTCGATCCAGTACGAGACGTTCTGACAATCGGAAATCCCAGATCCGCAGTTAGCATTTCCTTTGTCCCACCAGCAGTAAGAAAAGCCCGAACGGAGACCTATGCCTTGTCCGAATTTCAGCGCAGAGCCGGCGATGAGTTGTTGATTGACAGTGGTGAGCTTGCCGGCTTCCTGACGATAGATGTTGAAGCCGAGATTGTTTACTTCAAACCCCGTCTGCCACTCGATGAAGACTCCATCGTCGTATGCGGTCGCATCGAATGAGGCGAGATCAATCGCAGTCGGCCCCCCTGGCCCGCCGATGGTCCACGGCGAGAATTGTGTCACCCCGGTTGTTTCCACCCAGTTGTCGGTTGCGTCACGGCTGGTCGCTCCCTGGGAAGCCCAGCTTGCGCCATCCCTTCTCCACAGTTGCAGAGTTGCTTCATCGTTCCCGTTCAGTTCGGCATCAAGGTAGTGCAGTCGTACCGCTGCCGAGAACCCGCTGCCGCCATTTGGCGTGATTGTGTAAGTGCGGCGCACTGAATTGCCGAAATCAGGAGGCGGTGCTTTGACGAGGTTCACGTTGATGTCGTTTGGTGGATTGCCTCCGCTGCATTTTATTCTGGTGAAGGGATTGCCGTAACTGAGATCGAGGAAGAAAACCCCTGTGCGGCGGAGGTTGCCTATGACGTCGCCGCTGCCTGCCGAGGCGCCCGCGTTGGACATCTCCAGAATGAACCCCCCAGTCGTCAGATCCGTTGTGAGCGTGAGGGTCCCTGCGAGCGTGGCATTGCTGCCGAGGCTCACTCCCGCAAGGTTGTTGATGGTCAGGCTGTGAAAGCTCGGTGTGATCAGGGTCTGCGGTGTCGTGCCGTTAGCAACTATGGTGCTTCCGGTCGCAGTCAGTGCGCCGTTGTTGGTAAGCGAGCCTGATAGCCGCAGTGTCCGTGAAGATATATCCATCGTCGCGCCGCTCTGGACGACTAGCGCGGCCATCTGAGGGTCGCTCAAAAGCATGAGCAGCGAGCCCGCTGTCACCGTAGCGGTGTTCGATGAAAAGCTGCCCGCGCCGGCAAGCGATTGCGTTCCGATATGGCTGAAGTTGACGTTCGCCACCGAGACGGTTCCGCCGTTTATCAGCGCGCTTCCGGGCAACGTCATCGTTCCTGCGCCGGTTACTGCGCCGCCGTTCGTCAAGTAGTCGTTGATCGTGAGAGTCCTGCCGCTGTTGATCGTGAGCGTGCGACCTGTCGCGATCGTCAGGCTGTTGATGGTCACATCTCCGCCGCTGATTGCTGGATTGTTGGCGACGCCGGTAGCGGCTATGGTGACATCTGAGGAAGCATTGGGAACCTGGCCGCTGCTCCAGTTGCCTGGGGTATTCCAGTCGGAGCTCATAGCGCCAGTCCAGCTTCCTCCCGTACACTTACCTGCGCCGCGCGCGCTGAAGATCGACAGGATCTCATTAGAGGAGAGAACGCGACTGTAGAGGGTGATTTCATCCAGCCGCCCTTGAAACCGATTGTTCTGAGCTACAACGTCGTAACCGAATCGCAGCGCGTTGTTGAAGTTCTCTGCGTGATTGGGGCTCATTCCCGCTAGGCTGCCGTTGATGTACAAACGATCAACGCTGCCGTCGTAGGTCAAACCAACATGGGTCCACGCGTTCAAAGGTATGGAGCCAGAGGCGGCTTGCGGACCGCCGCCCTGGTAGTACGCTACAACGCCGCCGGTGAAAACAAGCGCGCCGTAGTTCTGACTTTGCAAACCATTCGATACCATATGCTGGAGACTTACCGCGCTGTTGATGGGGAAGATCCAAAGCTCAACGGTAAATGCCGAACCGATGCCGATTGTGGGATTCAGCACCGAACTACCTACACCATCAAAGCTGAAAGCCTGCCCGACTTCGCCGGCGGCAAACGTGGTGCCGTTTTCCAGCGTTCCGTTGTTGCCGCCCTGAATGTCATTGGCATTGTTCTCGCCCGGCCAGTGCGCCACCATACCCGCAGGCGGGGCAAAGCAGTCGTCGTTGAGGATCGTGCAGACTCCCTGCCCATCGAGGATATTGGCGTTGGCCGGCGCGCTGAGATTGACAAAGAATGTCTCATCCAGTTCAAAGGTCGTGTCGCCGTTAACCGCGATAGTGATGGTCGCTGATGTGGTGTTTGCCGGAATAGTCAGCGTACCGGATGCACTGGCATAGTCGCTCGGGGCAGTCGCTGTTCCATCCGCCGTAGCATAGTTGACCGTTATCGGTACGCCGGTTGGCTGAGACGCGGTCACGGTGAAAGTGGCGCCGGTAGTGCCCGAGTTACCCTCGGCGACCGTCACGTCATTGATAAGTAGATTCGGCACCGCAGGGCGGCACTTACCCGCGCTGCCGGCAATGTAGATGGACTGGATCTCTGAAATAGCGAGAGCGCGATTGAATACTTCGAGCTCATCGGCGATACCTCTGAAGAAGCGCTGGGGGTTTTGACTTAACCCTCCAGATGCAAAGCCTATGTTTACTGACCTGGTGTTATTGGCTGGTGTCGTCAGGGCCGCAGGCGATCCTTGTAACACGCCGTCAACGTAGAGTCTAATTTCGCTGCCATTCCACGTGCCTGCGATAAGGTGGAAATTGCCGTCAAGCACATCCACGGTCGAACTAACAAAAGGAAAGCCAGAACCGTTTCCGGCAACAAAATCTATTGTTCCGGTCGCGCTATTGCCCTGAAAAGCCCACCCGGTGCTGTCGCCAAAGCCGTGTGATTTCTCGAATACCGCGAATAGTGATTGCGGTTGATTCTTGATTCCCCTCATCCAGAAGTCGGCACTAAAGCCGGGACTATTGATGTCGAGACTGTTATTGTGCGCGACGGTCACGCGGTCATCATCGCTATCAAATGCGAACCCTTGGCCGACTCGAGCTGCTGTGAAGAACACCCCGCCCTGAAGCGTTCCGTTGTTCGTGCCTTGAATGTCATTGGCATTGCCGTCGCCTGGCCACCAGGCGACCATCCCCGCGGGCGGAGGGAAGCAATCATCATTGACAATCGTGCCGATGCCCTGTGCGTCGTTGATGACGGCATTAGCTGGGTTACTCAGGTTGACAAAGAAGGTCTCGTCCGGCTCCAGCGGGGTGTCGCCGTTGACCGCAATGGTGATCGTGGCGGATGCCGTGTTTGCAGGGACGGTCAGAGTACCGGACGCGCTGGCGTAGTCGCTCGGGGCGGTCGCCGAGCCGTCAGCGGACGCGTAGTCGACCGTGATAGCAGTGCTGTTTGGACGAACAACGCTAATGGTGAAGGTAGCGTTTGTGGTCCCCGTGTTACCCTCAGTGACCACTACATCATTAATCGAGAGGGACGGCACTCGGCACTTGCCGTCGCTGCCTGCATTAAAGATAGACTGGATTTCCGAAGCAGAGAGGGCGCGATTGAATATTTCGACCTCGTCGATTAGCCCTCCAAATGGTTCACAGCTCCCTGATCTGCCGATTGTCAACGGCGCGCTGTTTGTCGGCCCGAACGTTCCAGGAGCGGTCATGCTCAACACGCCGTTAATATAGAATCTGTAATTCGTCCCATCGAAGCTGCCTGCAAGATGCGTCCACGTGTTTAGTGGGAGTTGAATGCCGGTAAATGCGCCGCCCGAAGAACTATTGAAGTGCAGTCCGTTTGTTGGATCATAAGCTATCGCGTAGTTGAATGAACCGCAACCTGAGCGTTTCCCGATGAGATTCCCGATCGTGCTCGACGCTGTTCGAAAGGCCCAGAGATCGATTGTGATTGTCGAATTGGAATCGAAGTTCAGACTGGGAGAATCGGGAACCTGGATAGAATCGTCTACCCCATCCAGGCTGAACGCAATACCAACCTTGCCGGCGGCAAACGTCGCTCCGTTTACCAGCGTGCCGTTGTTGCCGCCCTGAATGTCGTTGGCGTCGCCTTCGCCTGGCCACCAGCTCACCATCCCCGCAGGAGGGTTCACGCAAGTCTTTGGGGAAGCAGGCTTGTCAGCTGACAACTGAACGGAGGCAGACTGGTAAGCCAATAACACAGCGCTGAGAATCATCGCGCTGGTTAGCATTGCGACAAGTCGAACGAATGACGGCATGCGAACCCTCCTGTTCAGTCATCTTTCGCTTTCATTCCAGAAGCCCCTGCCAATCGCGCCATCAGCGAGTTGAGGCAGATGAGAAGATCTCCATCTCGTGTTTCCACAAAGTGCAACCCTCCGTCCTCTATCAAGCGATAAATCGCGCGACTGCTGGTATCGCTTAAGACTGCGGCCTCGTTCGGCATGATCATCTGGGAAGGTTCGAGGCACTCCGAGCACCAGAGAGTGGCTTCGCTGCGAGGGCTTCTTACGACAAGTATTTGTCTCGTCTTCAGGGTTATCTCAGTCCGTTTTCTTGACCTCACCTCACCTCCGCAGCAACACCGGTCTCTCGCGCCCGCGTCACTCGCGCCCACGTCAATTGCTCCTCCCATCGTCGGTGCGCTAGAATAGGCGGCGACTGGATCTCTGAAACCGGTCTGCTCACGCGATTCCGCGCTGCCCAACCTAGCCTGAGACCGGTTCGGAAGTCCTTACAGCGGGCTGATATTTTTCTGAGCGTTTTCTGAGAGCGTTTCCGCAATGGCCGCTAGCAATGCAAAACATCGTGTTTGGGAGTTCGGGCTCTTTCACCTTGATGAATTCGAGCGGCTGCTTCTACACGATGGACAGCCCATTGGGCTTACCCCAAAAGTTTTTGACACGCTGATCGCGCTCATCGAACACAGCGGCCACCTGGTAGAAAAAGAAGACCTGATGGGAAAACTCTGGCCCGACACCTTCGTCGAAGAGGGCGCGCTGACTCGAAACATCTCGGACTTGAGAAAAGCCCTAGGCGAGGAGCAGTACGTCGAAACGGTTCCTAAGCGAGGTTACCGCTTCGTGGCCCCAGTCAGAGAGGTTGATGATAGGGCCACCTTGATAGTGGAAAAGACAACCGAGGCGCACCTCGTTATCGAACAGGAGGAAGAAAGCACCCCCGCCGACACTGAGACCGTGCCACTGGCCTCGTTTTTGAGAGCGGGAAACAAGACCCAACGCATTTTGACGCCCTTTGCAGCAATAGTTGTCGCTGGAGTTGTCATCGCAGGGGGCGCGCTCGGTTTGCGCGAGGTGCTCACGAAGAAGGCTTCTCCGGACGGGTCGCACCGAGCATTTCAGACAACGCAAGTGAGCAGGTTCACGGCCTCCGGCAACATTCTGACTGCGGCTATTTCGCCTGACGGCAAGTACGTCGCAACGGTGCAGGATGAGGGCGGTTTGCAGAGCCTCTGGCTGCGACAGGTGGCCGCGAACACGAGCAGCGTTAGTCTTGTCGCGCCCGCGCAGGTGGATTATTGGGGCCTCACTTTCTCAAACGACAGCAACTTCATTTACTACGTCTCGTGGGTGCGCAACGAATCGGATGCCGCGCTTTACCAACTTCCGGTTCTTGGCGGCACGCCCAGGAAACTGCCGACAGCGATTGATACGCCGATCAGCTTTTCTCCGACGGGAGACCGCTTCGCTTATGTGTTCTCGTCCTCGTCGAAGGGCGAATCCTATGTGAAGGTGGCGAACCTTGACGGCGGGGCAGTTGAGACCTTGGTGAGCCGACGAAAGCCCGAATTCTTTGCCGCATACCCCGGCGGGCCAGCCTGGTCTCATGACGGCACACTCATCGCGTATGCGGCTTGCGGCTCGGTTGATAACGATATTCAGCTTGCACGGGTTTTTGTGGCGACCGTGGGAAACAAAGAGGAACGCCTGTTGACGGTTCAGAGCTGGATAGACGTAGGACGCGTCGCGTGGCTGAGTGATGGCAGCGGGCTGGTGATATCAGCACGAGAACAAATGGATGCGCCACGCCAACTCTGGTTCGTTTCATATCCGGACGGCGCCGCACGCAAGATCACAAACGACTTGCACGACTACAACGGCGTCAGCGTGACGGCCGACGGGAAGACCATAGCTGCGGTGCAAACCCAGGAAGCTCTCTCGATTTCAGTTGCATCCCGCTCCGATGGCGATAAAGGCGGTGAAACCCTTTCCAGCGGAAGCGAGATATTGGCGGAGGTTGGGAGCGCGCGCGAGCGCGTCTCATGGACGCCTGACAATCGCATCGTGTATTCCTCACGGGCTGGCGGCAACTGGGACCTCTGGACAATGAACGCGGACGGCAGTGGTCAAAAACAGCTCACCTTTGATTCTCACAACGATCTGTACCCGTCCGTCCCATCGGATGGCCGCTACATCTTCTTCGCTTCTGACCGGACCGGCGCCTTCAACATCTGGCGTATGCAATCGGATGGGAGCAACCCGACGCAATTGACCCGCGGCGGCAATCAGATTCTGCCCGATATTAGCCCCGACGGTCAGTGGCTGGTTTATCAACAAGGTCTGGGCCTGGACGAACCCAGCATCTGGCGAGTGCCGGCCGCGGGGGGTGAGCCACAACGCCTCACCGATAGCCTGACGCTGCGTCCTGCGACGTCTCCCGATGGCAGACTCATAGCTTATGTGTACTTGGATGAGAAGCAATGGGGGATCGGAGTTACTCCGCTTGACCAAGGGGAGGCTAGCAAGAAGTTCCCCTTTCCCTCAACGGTCGCATCCCGCGCTCTTCGCTGGACTCCAGACGGCGAAGGTTTGGCATATGTCGCCAACGAGAAAGGCTCCTCGAATATCTGGGTCCAGCCTTTGAGCGGAGGCCCGCCAAGACAATTGACCAACTTCAAGGCCGAACAGTTGTTGTCGTTTGCCTGGTCGCGCGATGGCCAATGGCTGGCCTACATGCGGCATACCGCGACGAGCGATGTAGTGCTGTTGAAGGATTTCAAATAGGCGTGAAGAGATGTTTGAAGCTGGCACTGTAATCGCGCGATTACCGGCGGGAGCGCGACCCCTTCTGATCCTCTAGCGCTTGGCTTCAAGCAGCAGTTGGGAGAAGCGGAGGAAGCGGAATGAGCTAATCGTTGCCAACCGTGGTCGGGTCGAAACGAGTCCGGACCAGAGGCGATGCGACGCCTCCGCCGTTGACAACCCTCACTCCGAAGCTGCCCATCCTCTCGATCTTCTTCGCGGACACCACTACGATCAACCTGTCGTTTGTCAGCGTCGCCGGCTTCTGTTGAATGACTGGCGCGTCTTCCATGCCCACTTTGAAGAACTCGACCATCGCGCCTCTTCGGAAGTTCGCGCCCTGGATGACGACACGCACCTGAGAGGCGTCATCCTTCAGGGTTTTAATTGCGGCGTCGGCGATCTCGGGCCCTACGATGCTCAGCGCTTTGTCCGACGAAGGAACGCCGTCAGCCTCGTTCGGATTGACTACCTGGAACTTCAGCAGGTCGGGTTTCTCGAGCAGTCGGTTCAAGTCACCGGTTAGCGTGACGGTCAAATGAGAGCTGCTTCGAAAACGCACGTGCTTGTTCTCGATGCGCGCATTGCCTGCGTAGACCCGCGCGTTTCTGCGAAAGCTCTGGCCGAGAATATCGACTCGGATATCGGATGAACCCGCGAAGACTTTTCCCTGCGCGAAGGTCGTGATCTCAGGCGCTCGGAGTTCCAGGTCGCGCGCCTCGGACTTGCTGCCGTCCGGGTTGCGCACTACCACCGCCAGAGTCCCAGACTCCTGAAAAATGTGCGTCGGAACGCTCAGCCTGATAACCTTGCTGCCAAGTCGCTTGACCTGCACGGCGGTAAACATATCGCCACCAACCCGTAACTCGACCTGAGCGCCTTCGCGGAAGTTGGAGCCCGATATTCTCAGACCGAAGCTTCGGCTGCCGGCGACAACGTTTTGGACCGAGGTCCTAAGGTCTGTCACCCGTGGACCAACGATGCGCAGCTCTTTTTCATTCGCCGAAACGAGGCCGGGCACTGCTAGATCCTTCACCTGCACTTTGAGGCCATCCGCCCTAACCGTGTCGGCGATGTCCGCGGGCACGATCGCTTGCAGCGTAGCGGATCCAATCTGCTGAGTGTTGAGCTGCTGGCCGCCGACGACGACCGTTGAACTTGCGCGGAAGTTCTTGCCCGTGACTCTGAGCGTGAATGGCGTGCTGGGACCCGCAACTTCGGGAGGGCTAATGCGATCGATCATTGGCGCATCGGGCCTCACAACTCTCAATTCTCGAGGCTGAGACAGCGCGCCGTCGGCGCCCTTTACCAGAACGTTGATAGAAGCGACTTGATTGAACAGTGCTTTCGGAAGCCTGGTTTCGAGGGACCTTCCTCTTCTCACCAGATCGGCGCCCATCTCGACGCCATTCACTACGAGCGAGGCGCCTTCGGTGAAATTCTTCCCGGCGACCACGAGCTTTAGATTCCTGACGCGGCCTTGTTCTACGACTTCGGGCGACACTGATTCGATCAACGGCGCTGAGGGGTTCGTCTCATCCGATCCGACGACATCGAAATTGACGATGGTCACTTCATCGCCACCCGGCGCCGAGCGCACGGCGGCCACCGAATGGGTCTTCTCACTCAGCGCCACCCGGCGAACCTCGTTGCCGATCTCTTGATAAGATTCCAACTCGCCGGTTGCGGTGTTAAAGGCAAACAGGATCCCTGTGGTGGATCCAACAAACGCGGTCGAAGCGTCGTCCGTGAACGCGACGTTATTCGCCAATGAAAAGTCGATTCCGTCCGGCGGCGTGAATTCCGACCTGCGTGCAAGTCGACCATCCTGGTTCTCGATAACGCTGACACCTCCCCGCTTGCTGTTGGAAGGCCGTCGTATTCGCGTCACCGCAATCATCTCGATTCCGTCCGGCCGCGCCGCAACGGTGATTCGTTCAGGAGAGGCTATCGTGATGCTGTCGATGATGATGGCGCTTTCCGAGTCTATGGCAAACAGACGGTCACCCGTTGAAGCCGCAATGTAAACCAGTCGGCCATCCGAGCTGAACGCGGGGTTGTTCGCCTCATCAAAGCGCGCGATTGATGGGCTGAAGTTTGCACTTGAAACCAGCCCGCCCTGCTCATCGATTCTAATGACGGATAGGTTGTTTCCGGCAGCGCTTGCAACCGCCAGCATCCGCCGCCCGCCGTCATCGTAAAGCGCTATTCCAGAGGGTCGCCCGATGAGCGCGAGGTGAGATGCTAACTGTCCGGTTTCTACGTCGAACGAGTAAAGCGTCGGCACGTCGAAGCTGGAAGCGATCACGCAGAAGCGCCCGTCGCTCGTCAGCATCGCGCCAGTCGCGGGGGTTATGACCGCGTCGCGCGGAAGCACCAGCAGCGCTTTCATCTCCAGCCGTTTTGCGCTGGTCGCGTCGACGATGCTGACTGTCGCCGGGCTTCCGCGCGCGGGATCATTCACGGCGGGGACGGCGATGAGTCTGCGGCCGGCACCCTCTATCATCGAGATTGAGCCCAGCGTCTCGCCGACGGCCACCGACGAGAGAATCCTTCCGGAAGTCATGCTGAACGAGATTAGCGCCCCGCCGGTGACTGACGCGACGAATCCGACCTTGCCGCTCGAAGCGATCAGCGGCTGCGCATTCTTGTCGAGTATGGCGGAAGAAGGCAGCGATACGCTGCGTGCGCGAGAGAGCCTGGTTCGGTGATCGCCGCCCTGCGCAACGGCGAGGCTTAGCAACAGTAGACAAATGACCAAGGTTGCGGCTTTCCTATCTGTTTTCACCAGTCGAGGGCTCCCAGTGGATATTGAGTTCAACGCTCGTGAGGGCTGCGCGTTGCAGAAAAAATCTTATGCCTTTCGAGCAGTCATATCAAGTAGAATCCTCGATGAGTGATCGATAGACTCGCGCTGAGACCTGGCAGTCATCTATGAGGAATTAGGAGAACAGCAATGATCATCGTAAACCGCGACCGGGCCGGCATTATCAACACAGCTCACGGCTCTGAGATTCGCCCGCTTATTGATCGGACAACATCGGGCGCCACTCAGTGCAGCCTCGCCGAAGAGATGCTCCCGCCGGGCTGCGCTGTGACGCCTCACCATCACCGCGCGATCGAAGAGATTTATTATGTCGTTTCCGGGAGTGGCTTGATGACGGTCGGCGATGAGACTTGCAAGGTGAATGCCGGCGACGCCGTGTATGTTCCGCGTGGTCACCGGCACACTCTAAAAAACACTGGCGCCGAACCGATCAAGTTGATCCTCGTTTGCGGTCCCGCTTTCTTCTATGAAGACCAGGTGTTCGAGGATCAGCCATAGCAAGATTGCGTCGCGCGAGCGCACCGCGGTGTTGAGACGTTGTTTTTCAGACTAGGTGCTGATAGCCAAGTGGTTGGAACGATTCGATCGTTCCGTTCCGTTCAAGATGCGTTTGCTTCTCGGCAACGATGCCTCCTATCACTGTGATGGTCAAAGTTTCAGCGAGCGCCATGACTTGCTCGTGATTCTCAGGCCGAACTGTGAACAACAATTCGTACTCTTCGCCACCGTCGAGCGCCAACCTCAAAGGATCAATGCCTGAGGCTTCTAATGCGATGGAGCGAACACATTCCGCAATCGGAATCGCGCTGGCGTGAATCACGGCTCCGACGCCGCTTTCGTCCAGAATGTGCCACAGATCGGTGCTCAATCCATCGCTGATGTCGATCATCGCCGTCGCGAGTCCCGCCTCTCCGAGTGCACGGCCCAGCTTTAACTGAGGGTTGGGTGAAAGGTGCTTCAAAACAGCTTGGCGCCTCGCATCGCTTCTGTCCTGCGAATCGTTGAGCCTGAACCCGTCTTCAAGCAACGACAGTCCAAGCGCCGATGCGCCAATCGAGCCGCTGACGTAGATTCTGTCGCCGATATTCGCGCCTCGGCGGGTGACTGCTTTGCCCCCTTCGCACTCGCCGATCAGGCTTATGTCGATGAACAACGAGTCACGAGAGCTTGAAGTGTCTCCGCCTATGATTGCAACCCCGGTGGCGTCCGCCAACTCAAATATCCCTTCAAACAACTCATCGACGAATTCGGAAGAACACCAGTGAGGGAGAGCAATGCTCATCATTGCAAACTTCGGGACGCCGCCCATCGCTGCTATATCGCTGAGATTAACGGCAAGCGCTTTCCGGCCCAGGAGGCGTGGCGGCGTCCACTCCGTGCGGAAGTGCACGCCCTCCACCATCAAGTCGCAGCAGGCGATCAAGTCTCTTCCGCCGGCCGTTTTTATCACGGCCGCGTCGTCGCCAATGCCCAACAACACTTCGTCGTTGACGCCGGCGCGTTTCCTTAACCGCGCAATGATCTCAGACTCACCAGGCATGAAGTCCTCGGAGGCTTGAATCGTAGCACCGGCGCGAGCGAGCAACAATTCACGCACGGACCCGCCCCAAAGCCACGAAGGTTCACAAAGACGCCGTGAAACTTGGAGTCTTCGCGCCTTTGTGAGGATGAGCACCCGGAACAGGCGTGCCGTGAGCAACCACAAATCTATAGCAACCGATTGCCTCGTGTTGTAAGATGACTGCGCCCTGCCTCCTCACTTGATTCCTGCGAAAGAAAAAACTCGGATGGAGCTCAACAACAACGACGCAGCGGTCTGTACTGACTCGATCAACGCGCAAGCCGGTACAGCCAGCGCGGACGAGATAGATCTCTATGATGAGCTGATCGCCTTTGCGGAGCTGTCGCCCGAGGAGCAGTTGCGTTTGGTAAGTCGTCCAGAAAAGGCGTCCGCGGAAACCGCGAAGGCGTCCGCGGAACAGGGCGGGGAACAGACCTCTCCCGAACCGGTCCTAACACACGCGCCGGTCGAACCTATCAAACACACCGCGGGCGAACCGGTAGTAACACTCCCGCGGATCAAACCTGTCGATACAGACGCGACGGTACCTGCAGCAGCATCCGCCTCCGATTCCGAGGTTTCGAAGGCGTATGTTGAGTCAAGCGAAGTCCGCCCACGCCAGGTTGAGGGGCCCAGACCAAGCGGCCCGTTGTCCGGCTTCAATCTACCTCCGGATATTGTGTACACGGGCGCGCTATCGCGAGGAGTGTGCGTCGCCTGTGGCGCCGAGTCTGATGCTGATGATCTGTTCTGTATAACCTGCGGTGTCTTTGCCGACGCGATTGGGTCGTCGCGTCCAGCCAACCCTACGTGCGCGGAGTGCAAGCGGGTAATGTCGACGGATGACATCTTCTGCCCGTGGTGCGGATCCGTGCCGCCTGCGGCGTGAACGGTAAGCAATCCTTAGGGGAACGATCAACTCTTAAAGTCTTCAAGCGCGTCACGCAGCGCATCGATTGCCAGCGCTGTGCAATGTGCCTTTGCAGGGGGCAGATGACCCAGCGCATCTGCGACGTCTTTTCGGGTGAGTGACTGAATCTCTTGGAGAGAACGCCCGATGATCAATTCAGTCAGGGCCGACGCGGCGGCAATTGTCGGGGGGCAGCCGGAAGCTTTAACCTTCGCATCGGTGAGCTGTTTGCCTTCAACCCGCACGGTCAGTCTGATTCGATCAAGGCATACTTCGTTGGTCACATCGCCGACGCCTGAGGGATTCTCGAGCTCGCCTACGTTGCGCGGGTTTGCGATGTGCTCGGTGATTTGAGGGCTGTACATCACTTATGCTGCCCGCTCAGTTATGCTGCCCGCTCAGTTCTACGACAGAGCCAGCTTCGCCGCCTCCGGTTGATCGGTCGGAATCATCTCCCGAAGTCGAGTGACGGTTTCCGCGAGGACAGCAACCGCATAGTCGATCTCATCCCGAGTGTTGAATGCACCCAAGCTGAACCGAAGGCTCCCTCGTACCTCTTCGCGGCGGAGCCCGAGCGCTTGAAGCACGTGGCTTGGCTCGATCGACCCTGAGGCGCACGCTGAGCCGGTCGAAACGGCGATCCCTTTCAGGTCAAGGGCGATCAGCAGGCTCTCACCGTCAACGCCGTCAAAGCTCATATTCGAGACGTTAGGCACGCGGTGCTGTCTATCACCGTTCACTCGGACGCCGGAGAAGCGCGAAATCACTTCTCGCTCGAGGTAGTCTCTCAACTCTCGCATTCGGCTCATTCGTTCGTCGAGTTGCGTGCGCGCCAGCTCAGCCGCTCGTCCTAGCCCGACGATGCCGGGAACATTCTCAGTACCCGCTCTTCGATCGCGCTCGTGATGCCCGCCGTAAAGCAGCTTCGCCAAACGCGTGCCCTTTCGAACGTACAACGCTCCGACGCCCTTCGGACCATGAATTTTGTGACCCGACAGCGACAGCAGATCAACTGCTAGTCTCTTGACGTCGATCGGGACCTTGCCGACTGCTTGAACGGCGTCGGTGTGAAAGTACAGATGATCGAGACCGCGCGAGCGAGCTTCGGTGACTACACCGGCGATCTCCTGGATGGGCTGAATCGTCCCCGTCTCGTTGTTTGCGAGCATCACTGAAATCAGAATCGTGTCGTCGCTGATTGCCCGGCGCACATCATCGATGCTGACGATCCCGTTTCGAGATACTGGAAGATAAGTGATTCGATAACCGGCGCCTTCCAGCGCCTCGCACGTCGCCAGCACGGCCGGATGTTCGATCTTTGTCGTGATTATGTGCCGGCCGTGGCCACCGTGCGCCTCAGCTATTCCTCTGATCGCGAGGTTGTCGGCTTCAGTGCCGCCGGAGAGAAAAACGATTTCGGCAGGCGCGGCATTGATCAGGGCCGCAACTTCACGGCGGGCTTTTTCAACGGCGGCCTTCGCGCGTTGTCCAAACGAGTGCACGGACTGCGCGTTACCCATCTCATCGGCGAAGTAGGGCAACATCGCTTCGATAACTTCGGCTGCCATCGCAGTCGTCGCGCTATTGTCCAGGTACACTTTCATAAGTTCCGGGTTTCGAGTTCCAGGTTCCGGGTTCTTGGTTCAGGGTTAAACCCGGAACTCTGAACGCGGAACCCTGAACAGGCTTGGCTGGCTATCCATGCTCTTCCTGCCACTCCTCGTACCACGCCATCTGAATCGCTTCGAGTTTCTTCTCGTTCGACCCCTTGGCGTCGCCGGCGAACCCGTCGAGTTCCATCACCCAGCGGTGCAAATCGGTAAAGCGCACGGTGAGCGGATCAACGTCCGAATGTGCTTCGAGCAGTCTGATAGCAATCTCTTCGGTGTCGGTCCATCCAATCTCAGCCATGATTGATCCTCGTCTCGTTCGCGTTCAGCCGGTACCCTAACGCTCGACATCACCGGGCCGCCGAACGGCATCGCGGGAAACCATTGCATGTCGTTGTTTGGGCGCCCCACCTTCAACATCCCGCGAGATCGACGCCTTGGTTACAGTGTTATCAACGTCAGGTCTTCATTGCGGTCATGCGCCGCCGCACAACGATGATAAGTGCAATAACGCCGCTACCTCCTATCTCCAGGGGAACAGGGCCCAAAACTCGGAAAGCCAATTCACCAAAGTCTTCCAGCGCGCTGGTGTTTGGGTCAACGGGGTCATAATAGACAGTGACGCGCTGACCGACTGTTGGCTCGTCATTTTCGGGGCTGTACCAGCCACTGTAGAATATACCGTTTACGCTGAACGTGTAGCCGTACCTATTATGGTTGTGTGGTTCGTGGGCGAAGATTGTTCCCCACGTAGTCTGTTGGCGCTGGGCGATCGCTCGGTCGACACGCCACTGGTAGATATGTAACGCCGCTCCGATCATCCAAGGCGTGACGATTAGAAGGAACCACCAGGATGGACGGTACCATGGACGCAAGAATCGCCTCCGATCTTTGATTGTTTCTCGAACCCGCACTGGTGGCATTGTACCTGAAACGAAGCGCCCACCGCTTACCCTGGGTCGGTCACTTGCGCCCACTGCGACCTAACACTTGCTAAGCGGCGACGTCGTTTTCCGGCTCGTGAACGCTTTCGCTTCTGACAAACGAATGGCAGATCGCGCAGTGATAAGTCTGAATCACAAGCCTGATAGATTCCCCGCCCGGACCTGTGATCTCTTGCTCGGAGGTCGATCGATTCATCGGTTGGGGTGTGGCGCATCGAGCGCAAAACATTGAACTCATTACGTCTCCTTCGTTTCATCCGTGGCGAATGAAGTCGAGCACGTCCGGTATCTCGACAGTCACATCACCTGTCACAACACACTGGCAGCCCAGCCTCGAATGCAGCGTCAAGCCATCAGCCATGTAGAGCCGGTCCTCTTCGTCTTCGTCCATCTCCGTCAGGTTCTCTTCCCCTTGTTTGACTATAACGTGGCAGGTGGTACACGCGCAGTTGCCGCCGCAAGAGTGCTCGAGGTTAACGCCAAAATTCAGCGCGATGTCCAGCAGCGATCCTTCCTTGCCGTGCTCGTGATAGGGCGTCATCCCCGGCTGGTATTCGACGGTCACCGGCTCGCTGTGCGAGCGGAGGAACGTGACTCTGCAGGTCTTAGTTTCGGTGCCGGCAACGTCCTCTTCGGCGATTGCGCTGCTGCTTGCTTCGACTGCTTCCATGCTCATCCCTCTGCCACCTCGGATGCCTTGCGGTCTTTGAGCGCGGCTACCAGCGCGCTGTCCATAATGATCTCCGCGAAATGCTGCGAAGCGTCGTCCAGCACCTTGATTCTCTCGCGTATAAGTTGATGGTCGCCGCCGCCGATAGCCTGGCGCAGATCATCGAGAGAGCGGCGAATTCCTGCACGCTCGTGGTCATCGATCAACCCTTGTGCGTGCTCCGCCAGCGCTTTCTCCGCGGCGCGCGTGACGGTCTCGGCTTCGTTGCGGGCCTCGATGAGCTGACGTTTGCGGATGTCTTCTTCGGCGAATTCGAACGAGTCTAGCAACATCTTCTCGATCTGTTCATCGGTCAACCCGTAGGAAGGCTTGACCTCGATCGAGTGCTCCTGGTCCGTTCGCAAATCGCGCGCGCTGACGGTCAGGATGCCGTTAGCGTCGATCAGGAACCTTACCTCGATTCGAGGGAGCCCCGCCGGTTGGGGTGGTATGCCCTTCAAGGTGAACTTCGCAAGACTCCGGCAATCTTCTACCATCTCGCGTTCACCTTGAAGCACGTGAACGTCGATGCCTGTTTGATTGTCGACCCAGGTCGTGAACATCTCGGCCGCGGAAGCGGGGATCGTCGAGTTGCGATTGATTATCTTGGCCACGACTCCGCCCATCGTTTCGATTCCGAGGCTCAACGGAGTAACGTCGAGCAAGAGTAAATCCCTTCGCCCGCCTGCAAGCACATCGGCTTGAATGGCGGCGCCCAGCGCGACGACCTCGTCCGGATTGAGCTCGATGTGCGGCTCGCGCTTGAACAGGGCTTTCACTCTGCTGCGAACCAGCGGAATACGAGTTGACCCGCCTACCATCACGATTTCATCGATCTGGTCGGGACCCAGGCCGGCGTCTTTCAGCGCTTGCTTGCAGGGGCCAATCGTGCGTTCGACCAGGTCAGCGATCAATCCGTCGAATTGATCACGCGTCAACTCGCGCCGATATGGTCCGCCCTCGGCCCCCAGATCGATATCGATCAAAGCTCCGTAGGAGTCTGACAGGTCGTGCTTTGCTTTGATGACGGCCTTTCGTATCGCCTGAAATACAGCCGGATCGTGTGCGACGCTCTTGCCCGCGCCCCGTTCGAGTTCATCGATGATCAGCGTGATGAGCCGATTGTCCAGATCGTCGCCGCCAAGATGTGTGTCACCGTTAGTCGAGAGCACCTCGAATATGCCTTCTTTGAGCTTCAGGATGGAGATGTCGAATGTGCCGCCGCCAAGATCATAGACGGCGACGATGGCCTCGTCTTTCTTGTCGATGCCGTACGCAAGCGAAGCAGCGGTGGGCTCATTCACGATCCGCAAGACCTCAAGCCCGGCCAAATGGCCCGCGTCTTTTGTGGCCTGCCGCTGAGCGTCGTTGAAGTAAGCCGGAACAGTTATGACTGCCTGAGAAACTTCCTCGCCAAAGAACTGCGAAGCGCGCCTTTTGAGATCACGAAGTATGAATGCGGAAATCTCCGGCGGGGTGAAGACGCGGTCGCCCATCTGGAAGCCAATCACTTGCTCGCTGCCCGGCGTGATTTGAAACGGAACAAGGCTGAGATCTTCCTGAACGTCTGCGCTGCCCTTTCCCATGAATCGCTTTACAGAATAGATTGCCTTGCGCGGTTCGGTGATGAGTCTATCGCGAGCTTCCTCGCCGACGAGCAGGCGGTCTTGCTCGTGGTCGTAATAAACAATCGACGGCACGAGTCCGTTGCCCGATTCGTCGCGAATAACCTCGGGGCCGTGGTTGCTCATATAAGCGACGAGGCTATTGGTGGTCCCGAGGTCTATACCGACTACGCGAGCAGACTTCGGGCGGCCGCTCAAGCTGAGTTCAATGACCGGCATTAATCAGAGTTCCTCCTGGATGTCACTAACAAGATGGCGAATGTAGGATCGGTGTGAGAGCAACTCACTCATTCGATCGAGCAAAGGCTTCTTCTCGTCTGTCGCAGCATTTTGATCGAAGCCACAATCCCAGTCGTCAAAAAGTGCGAGAAGCCTCTCGTCCATGCCGGCTAACTTTTCGCGCAAACTCGCGAGCGCATCTTCGAGCGACGACCGGGCTTCAGCGACTTCGTTTTCATCGCCCATCTTTTTCGCAGCCTTCAACTCTTCGATTTGCATGTTCAACTCGAAAACTTCTTCCAACAGATCGGGCGGCGCTTTTTTTTCAGCTTCCTTGTAGCCTTCAAGCGTCAGCAGGTACGTGACCCGCGCGACCCTATCGCGCAGTGTGCGATACGCGTCGTTTAGCATCGACGAGCGCTCCATACTGGCTTGCCGTTCAGCTTCGCTCGCGCTCATGAAGTAGTCGGGATGAAACTGCCGGCTAAGCGCATAGAACGACTTCTCCAGTTCGGATTCGTCGATGCGCAGCTTTCTCGGTAAGCCGAAGAAGCTGAAATGATCCGAGTCCCTGGCGACTGCTTGAATCTTTCCGCACTCTGAGCAACAGTGCGCGCCGGCGGATTGAGCTCCGCAGTGCAGGCATACGCCCTGAGAGGACCTTTCCGTATTGATTGCAGCTTCAGCCATTCAGCTTTTGGGTCTTCGCGTTCTTTGAGTCTTGGCGCTAACTTCCCTCGCCAACAAAAAGATGGTTGAGTCGCAACGGCGCCCAACCATCAATCTTCTCCAGAATTGGTGTTCCAGCCGGAGGGCCTGCGTGAGATTACCAACACAGACTATATAGTCTATGCTACCTCAAACCGCGAACGATTCGCCGCAGCCGCACGTGCCTGAAGACTTGGGATTGAGGAAGGTGAATCCCCTTTGCATCAGTCCCTCCTCTTTGTAATCAAGCGTCGAGCCGTCAAGGAACAAAAAGCTCTTCAGATCGACGAAGACCTTCACTCCGTCCTTTTCGAAGACTTTATCGCCCGGCCGCTCTTCGGTATCGATCGCCAGGTTGTAGCTCATCCCGGAACAACCTCCGCCCTTCACGCCGACTCTAAGACCGCCCTCGGCGATTCCCTGGTCGTGCATGATCTCGCGGACCTTCTCAACAGCTTTTGAAGTCAGTTCAATCATATCGCTCACGCGTTGACGGCGGCTTCTTCGGCTTTTGACCCTTCAGTCGTCTGTTTCTGCTGATAATCGCGCACCGCCGCTTTGATCGCGTCCTCAGCAAGAACCGAGCAATGAATCTTGACCGGCGGGAGGTTCAGCTCCTTTACGATCGCCGTGTTCTTGATCGCGAGCGCATCATCCACCGAGCGTCCCTTGAGCCATTCGGTCGCGAGGCTCGAGCTTGCGATTGCCGAGCCGCAGCCGAACGTCTTGAACTTCGCATCCTCGATGATCTGCGTATCGGGATTGATCTTGATCTGAAGCTTCATCACGTCGCCGCACTCGGGCGCGCCGACAAGCCCAGTGCCAACGCTGGGGTCTTTCTTGTCGAGGCTTCCAACGTTGCGCGGATTGTTGTAATGATCAACGACCTTGTCTGAATATGCCATTTGTTTGTCCGTCCTCTCGTACTGTTGAGTTCTCTCTTATTCGCCAGCCCACTGAACCTTGCTGAGGTCGACGCCTTCCTGGACCATCTCCCACAGCGGTGAAAGATCTCGCAATCTGTTCACGGCCTCGTTCACGCGGCCGATCGTATAGTCGACTTCTTCTTCTGTGTTGAATCGCCCGAGTCCAAATCGAATCGAACTGTGCGCAAGCTCTTCGCCGACGCCAAGCGCTTTCAGCACATAACTCGGTTCGAGACTCGCCGACGTGCACGCGGAGCCCGACGAAACCGCGATGTCGTTTATGCCCATCAACAGCGATTCGCCCTCGACATATGCGAACGAGACGTTGAGGTTGCCGGGCAGACGCTCGGTCGGATGACCGTTGATGTAGACGTCGGGCAGCTCATCCATAAGCCCCTTGCGCAACTTCTCACGCAAGCTGAAGACTCGCTCGTTCTCGACCGGCATCTCGTCCCTTGCGATCTCGCACGCTTTTCCCAGCCCGACTATTCCGGTTACGTTCAGAGTGCCGCTGCGCATCCCGCGCTCGTGTCCGCCGCCGTCCATCATCGGCACCAGCACCACGCGAGGGTTCTTGCGGCGAACGTATAGGCCTCCGACGCCCTTCGGTCCGTAGATCTTGTGAGCTGAAAACGAAGCGAGGTCGACGTTCAGCTCGTTGACGCTGAACGGGATTTTGCCGATCGCTTGAGTTGCGTCAGTGTGAAACAGGACGCCCCTCTCTTTACATACCTTGCCGATCTCTGCGATAGGCTGAATGACCCCAATCTCATTGTTCGCCATCATGATTGTAACGAGGATCGTCTTGTCGGTGATCGCATTCCTAATGTCATCGGGTGTGATCAGTCCATCGCTTCCTACAGGGAGATACGTCACCTTGAAGCCGCGCTTCTCGAGCTTCTTGCAACTGTCCAGCACTGCCTTATGTTCGGTGACTGCGGTTATGATGTGGTCGCCGCGCTCGTAATACATGTCGGCGACGCCCTTGATCGCAAGGTTGTCGGACTCAGTCGCGCCGCTGGTAAACACGATCTCCTTCGAAGACGCGCTGATCAAATCGGCTACTTGTTTGCGCGCGTTCTCGACAGCTTCTTCGGCTTCCCACCCAAACTGATGATTGCGGCTTGCTGCGTTTCCGAATACTTCGATGAAGTAAGGACGCATCGTCTCGAATACGCGCGGATCACACGGCGTCGTCGCGTGATAGTCCATATAAATTGGGAGCTTCAGTGCCATTCTATTCTCCTCGGAACAAAGTTCGTAGTTCGGCCTCAGGCGGAAGTTAGTATGTTAGTCTCCGGCGAAGTGTTACGAACTTCCGCCTGAAGGCCGAACTACGAACTCCCCATCCCTAAGCGACCTCAGCCGTTTCCGGTTCGGGTCTTTCGACGGTCATCCCTCGATCTGCCAGTATTCGTTTCGATTTCACTCTTAGACCGTAGACGATCTCTGGCTTCCCCTTGTTTGAGAGATCGGCCAACGTGATCGAATCCAAAAAGTTGTCAACGTGCTCGGCCAACTGCTTCCAGATCGCGCCGCTGATGCAACTGCTCGATATCCTGCAATCGTCGACCGATTCTTCTTTGCTAAAGCAGGAGTTTGTGTAAAGCGGAGACTCGACCAGGCGAAGGATTTCGCCAATCGTGATCTCCGACTGATCACGAGCGAGAACGTATCCTCCGTGCGATCCGCGCACGCTTTTGACTATGCTTCCCTTGCGGAGTTGTTGAAAGAGCTGCTCGAGAAACATCAGCGATATTCCTTCTCGCTGTGAGATGGCCGCCAGCGGCACCGGCGCGCCATCCGAGTGCTGAGCGATGTCCAGCACCGCGCGCACCGAGTATTTCCCTTTTGAAGAAACCTGCATAGCCTTCAAACCGACCACTCGCCGTTCAACGTTTCCAATCCGGAATTGAGACTTTAGGATACCCGACTGATTAAGTCAAGTTCATTGTTGACTAAAACGGTCATGTACTTGGCTGCGACACTAACTTGCAAAATGATAAGCCTTACAGCCCCCGGCCTGAGCTCTTGCCAATCTTGACTTTAAAGTACAGATTTTCTACTATGTCAATGAGCCTCTGAATCACAGAGTTCAAGGGAAACTCGGAGACCACTATCATGAGCACAGAGATCGACACCATCGAAGCGCTAGTCAACAGCGAGTACAAGTGGGGGTTCGTAACCGAAATCGAGGCCGATACCGTGCCCTGCGGTTTGAACGAGGACACGATCCGGCTGATATCAGCCAAGAAGAATGAACCCGCGTTCATGCTCGAGTGGCGCTTGAGCGCTTATAGACATTGGTTGACACTCGAGGAATCAGACGCGGAACCGACTTGGGCGAACATCCATTATCCACCGATCGATTACCAGAAGATCGTCTACTACTCGGCGCCTAAGACTAAGAAGGACGGTCCGAAGAGTTTGGACGAAGTCGATCCAGAATTGCTCAGGACTTATGAAAAGCTCGGTATACCGCTTCGGGAACGCGAGATCCTCAGCGGAGTCGCGATCGATGCCGTGTTCGATAGCGTTTCGGTAGCGACCACCTTCAGGGAGAAACTCGGGGAACTTGGGATAATTTTCTGTTCTTTCTCCGAAGCCGTCCAGGAGCATCCCAACCTGGTAAAGAAATATCTCGGTTCGGTCGTGCCTTACACCGACAACTTCTTCGCGGCGCTCAACGCTGCGGTCTTCACAGACGGCTCGTTCTGCTACATACCCAAAGACGTGCGATGCCCGATGGAGCTGTCTACTTACTTTCGCATCAACGCCAAGAACACCGGCCAGTTCGAGCGCACGTTGATCATCGCCGAGGAGGGCAGCTACGTGAGCTATCTCGAAGGCTGCACTGCTCCGATGCGCGACGAGAATCAGCTTCACGCTGCCGTAGTCGAGCTGATCGCACACGACGACGCGACGATCAAATACTCGACCGTGCAGAACTGGTATCCCGGTGACAAAGAAGGCAGAGGCGGTATCTACAACTTCGTCACCAAGCGTGGCAAATGTCTCGGCAAGAATTCGAAGATATCGTGGACGCAGGTTGAGACGGGCTCCGCGATAACCTGGAAGTACCCGAGCTGCATTCTGCAAGGGGACAATTCAGTCGGTGAGTTCTATTCGGTTGCGCTAACCAACAACTACCAGCAAGCCGACACCGGAACCAAGATGATCCACATCGGCAAGAATACGCGCAGCACTATCGTGTCGAAGGGAATCTCTGCGCGCCACGGTCAGAACACCTATCGTGGGATGGTAAAGATTCTCAAGGGCGCAACCGGCGCGCGTAACTACTCGCAGTGTGATTCGCTGCTGCTCGGCGATAAGTGCGGCGCGCACACATTCCCCTATCTCGAGGTTAAGAACTCGACCGCGCAGGTCGAGCACGAGGCCACTACCTCAAAGATAGGTGAGGATCAAATCTTCTACTTCCGCCAGCGAGGGCTGTCGAGCGAGGATGCGATCAGCATGATCGTCAACGGCTTCTGCAAAAAAGTCTTTCGGGAGCTGCCGATGGAATTCGCAGTGGAAGCTCAGAAGCTGCTGGGTGTGAGTCTCGAGGGAAGCGTCGGGTGAAGGAGATTGCCGATTGCCAATTGGCGATTGCCGATTGAGCGCGCCGTCGAAATCCCGCAATCGGCAATCGCCAATCTGAAATCGGCAATCTGTGCTGGGGGAATAATGCTCGAAGCCAAGAATCTACATGCAAGCGTCGATAAGAATGAAATCCTGAGAGGCATCAACCTCAAGGTGAACGCCGGATAACTCTGAGCCGCAATTGCGAGGCGATCCAGATTCCTTACGGGGAGAAAAGTTACGCTTCCCGCAGGCGCATCCGTTACTTTCGCATCAACGCGCCTCGGGCCATGCGTGCCGTAGACGAGGTGTTAGACGAGTTTCCCGCCTTCAGGCATGAACGGAAGAACATGATTTCAGGAGTTCAATTCACCCAATTCGATGAAGGAGGTTTCTTATGGCAGGATTCGTGAAGGTGGCCAAGGCCGATGAAATCGCTCCAGGCCAGGGCAAGATGGTTGAAGTTAATGGCAGTAAGATCGCGCTTTTCAATGTTGAGGGGACCTTTTACGCCATCGACGACACTTGCACCCATCGTGGTGGTCCGCTTTCGGATGGGGAACTTAACGGCAAAGAGGTAACTTGCCCCTGGCACGGGGGGGTGTTCGACGTAACGACCGGAGAGGTGTTAGGCCCGCCACCACCAGTAGCCGTGTCCCGGTATGACATTCGTGTTGAGGACGGGGATATCGAGGTCGAGGTTTTGGGCACGCCAGCCTGAAGAGATTTCCCGTTTGGTGGCTAGGAAGGGTTGGAGATTGAAATTGGATAGCGCGGTTGATCAACGAGACCCGTGCCGGAGGAGGTTTTCTAAGAAGGGGGACAGAAGTTATGCCTTATGTAATCGCTGAGCCGTGCATCGGGACGAAGGACTCTGCCTGTGTGGATGTCTGCCCAGTTGACTGCATTCACCCGCGCAAGGACGAGCCAGAGTTCGACTCTGTAATTCAGCTCTACATTCATCCGGATGAGTGCATAGACTGTGGAGCGTGTGAGCCTGCGTGCCCGGTACAGGCGATCTTTCCCTCGGAGGACGACGTGCCGGCAGATTGGAAGCATCACATCGAGAAGAACTCTGATTACTATGCGCTGTCAGGGGAAGAGTTCCAAGCCAAGTGGGGCTCACCCGGTCGCATGGCCGGGTGATCTCAAGGCCGCAGTTCGGCCTCGAAGCGAAGAACTCGACCGCGCAGGTAGAACATGAGGCGACGCCCTCAAAGATAGGTGAGGATCAGATTGTTTACTTCCGCCAGCGCGGACTGTCGAGCGAGGACGCAGTCAACATGATCGTCAACGGGTTCTGCAAACAAGTCTTTCCGATTGCCGACGGGAAAGGGCTCTTCGAAGTTCGGCAATCGGCAATCCTTTGGGGGAATAATGCTCGAAGTCAAGAACCTACATGCAAGCGTCGATAAGAATGAAATCCTGAGAGGCATCAACCTCAAGGTGAACGCGGGCGAAGTGCACGCCATCATGGGCCCGAACGGCTCGGGCAAGAGCACGCTGGCCCACGTGTTAGCCGGACGCGACGGTTACCAGGTTACCGAAGGCGATGTGATCTACGACGGCAAAGACTTGCTCGCGATGCCGCCGGAGCTGCGCGCCCGCGAAGGCGTGTTCCTGGCGTTTCAGTATCCGGTCGAGATTCCTGGCGTGAGCAATATGTATTTTCTGCGAGCCGCGCTCAACGCGATTCGCAAGCATCGCGGACTCGACGAGCTTGATGCGATGGACTTTCTCGCGATGGTCCGCGGAAAGATGATGTTGCTTGATATGGACCAAACGTTGATGAATCGTCCGGTGAACGATGGATTCTCGGGAGGCGAGAAAAAGCGCAACGAGATATTCCAGATGGCGGTGCTCGAACCGAAGCTCGCCATTCTGGACGAGACGGATTCGGGTCTCGATATCGACGCGCTGAAGACGGTCGCTGACGGCATCAACGCGCTGCGTAGCCCTGATCGCGCGATCGTACTGGTGACCCATTATCAGAGGCTGCTGAACTACGTCGTGCCCGATTACGTGCACGTGTTGTCTGAAGGTCGCATCGTCAAGTCCGGCGGTAGAGAGCTGGCTCTCGAGCTTGAAGAGAAGGGCTACGTCTGGCTGGAGGAAAGCGCGCAGCCGGTGAAGTCGGGAGCGTCTTTGCGATGATCGGAGTCAAGGAAAAACAAGACATCTACGTATCGACCTACGCGCAGTTGGAACAAGAGCTGACGGCCGGCGACTGGTCGTGGACTCGTCCAATTCGCAAGGCCGCAATCGAACGGTTTGCCGAGCTGGGTCTTCCGACAAGCAAGCTTGAAGAGTGGAAGTTCACAAGCGTCGCGCCCATAGCGAAGCTCGCGTTCCAGCCGCCTCGACAACCAGCGAACGAGTTGACTATCGAGGAGCTTGCGAGCACGCCGTTGGCGGACGTCGCATTTGGAACCGGCTGCCATCGACTCGTGTTCGTCAACGGGCGCTTCTGTAGCGAGCTATCGTCCATCGATGCTTTGCCGGAAGGCGCCCGGGTAACAAGCCTCTCTGCCGCTCTGAGGACTGATGCCGCGGTGATAGAGAGGCGCCTCGCGCGTTATGCCAGCTATCACGATCACGCCTTCGTCGC
This sequence comes from uncultured Clostridia bacterium, assembly GCA_964548075.1. GTDB lineage: Bacteria > Acidobacteriota > Blastocatellia > UBA7656 > UBA7656 > Onstottus_A. The sequence goes on from CAZJQQ010000012.1 coordinate 87,649, forward strand.
GCTCAACACGGCCTTTATGCAAGACGGCGCGTTTGTTCAGATACCGAATGGCATGATCCTCGAAAAGCCCATCTATCTGATTTTCGTCGCGACGGAAAGCGAGGCCCCCACCGTCATTTATCCTCGCAACTTGATCGTCGTTGGAAGCGGCAGCCAGGCGCAAATCATCGAGAGCTACATCGGCCTTGCAGACGGCGTCTACTTCACCAACGCGGTGACAGAGATCGTCGCAGGCGAGAACACCGTAGTCGAGTATTACAAGCTCCAGCACGAGAGCGAGCAGGCGTTTCATATCGGCGCCGTGCAGGTCAATCAAGATCGCAACAGCAACTTCACGTCTCACACAGTCACGCTGGGCGGCGGGCTGGTCCGCAACGATCTCAACGCTGTGTTGGACGGTTCCGGGATCGAGTGCTCGCTTAACGGCCTCTACGTCACCGGCGGCCGGCAGCACGTCGATAATCACACTGTCATCGACCATTGCAAGCCGCATGGCACAAGCCGCGAGCTTTACAAGGGCATCCTCGGTGGCAAATCTTCTGCGGTCTTCAACGGCAGCATAGTCGTTCGCAAGGACGCGCAGAAGACCGACGCCCGTCAGAGTAACAAGAACCTCTTGCTCTCGGAGGGCGCGACGATCAACAGCAAGCCTCAACTCGAGATCAACGCCGACGATGTGAAATGCACTCACGGGACGAGCATCGGCCACCTGGATGAGGACTCGGTGTTCTATCTGCGCTCTCGCGGCGTAGGCCCAGACGAGGCGCGAACGGTTTTGACGTATGGCTTCGCCAACGACGTGCTGAACAGGATGAAGCTTAACGCTGTTCGCGTCCGGCTTGAATGCGCGCTGGTGGCGCGCATACCAGCCACCCACACGCAACCGGAGGAATCATGAAGGCGAGTTCGTAGTACGGCCTTTAGGCGGAAGTTTGTAGCACAATGGCCGGACTGTAACCAGGTACAAACTTCCGCCTAAAGGCCGTACTACGAACTCTTCCCGAGGAGGAAGCATGAAGGCGACAGGCGGGATCTTAGCTTCAGAGCAACCTACGAAGGCCCTTTCCTTCGACCCGAACATTATTAAAGAGGACTTTCCGATTCTGAAGCAGTTAGTCTACGGCAAACCGCTCGTCTATTTGGACAACGCAGCCACCAGCCAAAAGCCCAGCGCTGTTATCGATGCGATGACACGCTACTACTCGACGGACAATTCGAACATACATCGCGGCGTGCACCTTCTGAGCGAGCGCGCGACACAGGCGTACGAAGAAGCGCGCTTGAAAGTGCAGCGCTTCATAAACGCCGCTCAGTCAAAAGAAATCATCTTCACTCGCGGAACAACAGAAGCCATTAACCTTGTCGCCGGCAGCTACGGCCGCGCAAACGTGAACGCGAGAGACGAAGTCCTGATCACCGCGATGGAACATCACTCGAATATCGTTCCGTGGCAAATTCTTTGTGAGGAGAAAGGCGCGCGGCTCCGCGTCGCCCCGATCAACGACGAGGGTGAGCTGATCCTCGAAGAGTTCGAGAAGCTGCTGAACGAGAGAACGAAACTCGTATCGGTGGTGCATGTCTCCAACGCTCTAGGCACGATAAACCCGATTCGCGGAATCGTTGAGATTGCTCATCGCCACAATGTTCCGGTGATGATCGACGGGGCGCAAGCAGCGCCGCATATGACGCTCGACGTGCAAGAACTTGATTGTGACTTTTACGCGTTCTCCGGCCACAAGGTCTACGGGCCGACCGGAATCGGAGTGCTCTACGGCAAGGCAAGCCTGCTCGACGCGATGCCTCCATATCAAGGGGGCGGCGATATGATCGCCTCAGTCACGTTTGAGAAGACGACATACAACACGCTGCCTTACAAGTTTGAAGCGGGCACGCCGAACATCGCCGGGACGATCGGACTCGGGGCCGCAATCGACTACGTGAATCAGATTGGAATCGAAAGAATCGCCCGGTATGAACACGAGCTCCTGGAGTATGCGACCGAGGCGCTCTCACCGATCCCGGGGCTGCGGCTGATCGGGACCGCGAAAGACAAAGCCGGTGTCCTCTCATTCGTCCTTGAAGGCGTACATCCCCACGACGTCGGTACGATCCTCGATCGCGAAGGGATCGCCATTCGGACTGGCCACCACTGTGCGATGCCCCTGATGGAACGTTTCGGAATACCGGCTACGGCGCGCGCATCGCTGGCGTTCTACAACACGAGAGAAGAGATCGACGCGCTAGTCGCGGGGATGCGCAAGGTCAAGGAGGTCTTCGGCTGATGACCGATCTCCAGGATCTGTACCAGGAGCTGATCCTCGACCACGGGAGAAGGCCGCGAAACCTCAAGGCGCTTGATGGGGCGACGCGAAGCGCCGAGGGGTACAACCCGCTCTGCGGCGACAAGGTGAAGGTCTATGTCAGGATGGAGGGAGACATACTTAAGGACATCAGCTTCGAAGGGGCGGGCTGCGCGATCTCGACGGCGTCCGCGTCGATCATGACCGAGACCTTGAAAGGGAAGACGCGGGTCGAAGCAGAAGAACTCTTTCAGACATTTCACGATCTGGTGACCGGGAAGCAAGCGCAGCTCGACGCGCCAGAGTTGGGGAAGCTGGCGGTGTTTTCAGGAGTCAGCGAATTCCCGATCCGCGTCAAATGCGCGACGCTGTCGTGGCACACTCTGCGCGCGGCTCTGAATGGGAAAGGCGAGGTCATTTCGACTGAGTAGAGGAATAGGCTTCTAGTGGCGTGTAACAGGCATCGCTAGTGAGGACGCAGTATCCGTGCAAATCCGTCGAATCAGAGTCATCCGTGATGGTCTATCGGCACTCGCAAAGGGATTCTTTTCGGAACTCAATAGACCACAGATGACACGGATTTGACGGATTCGCACGGATACAATATGAAGTCGGAGGGCGAACATGAGCGAACTAGAAGGTAGCGATCTCGAAGCGCCAATCATCGCGGCGTTGCATACGTGCTTCGACCCCGAGATACCGGTGGACATCTACGAGCTTGGGTTGATTTACGGGATCGATGTCCAGCCTTCAGGCGAAGTGAATATCAGGATGACTCTCACCTCGCCCGGTTGCCCTGTCGCGGGCAGTCTGCCAGGAGAAGTCGAGGAAAAGGTTCGCTCCGTTCCGGGCGTGACTGCGGCGAAGGTTGAGTTGGTCTGGGACCCGCCGTGGGGCATGGAAAAGATGTCTGAAGCGGCCAAGCTTCAGCTTGGGATGTTCTAGCGATGCGTAGACATTAGCGAGTGAAAATGTAGTATCCGTGCAAATCCGTCAGATCAGTGTCATCCGTGGTCTATCCGGCACTAGCGGTTCCGAAAGCAATAGCCCACGGATGACACTGATTCGACAGATTCTCGCGGATTTCTGAACCGCCCCGAGGAGGCTGAAACATGAAACTGAGCGCACAGGAAGAATACGGACTCCGCTGTTTGCTGCGCCTCGGAGCGCAGGGCGACGGTACCAGCCTGACCATTCCCGAGATCAGCCGGACGGAAGGAATCTCACCCGAGTACGTCGCCAAGTTGATGCGCATCCTGCGGCAAGGAGGACTGGTGACCAGCGCGCGCGGAGCAACAGGCGGCTACACGCTTTCACGCCCCGCCGAGCAGATCACTGCAGGCGAAGCGCTCACGCTGCTGGGCGGACGCTTGTTTGAATCTGATTTCTGCGAACGCCACGCTGGCGCTGAAAGCCTTTGCACGCATTCGATTGATTGTTCCATTCGTTCGCTGTGGCAAGCGTTGCAGAGCGCTGTGGATCAGGTGCTCACAAAGATTACGTTGAAGGACCTGTTGTGCAGCGAGCCGGAAATGGTTTCGCTGATGACCGACCTCGTAAGAACCCCACCGCGCGCTCGAGTTTGAAGCCAAAGCAAGCCATCCGAAAAGTATCGGGATCCTTTTGCTACGGGCATTCCGCGAGCCTTCTAGTTCGGAATCCGGGAAAGTTTCTAGGCCTGCCTTCTTCGCTGTCGAAAAGGGGTTTATGGGCTTGACTCACTGAAGATTGCACAGCCAGATGTCCGTTTCTTCAGTGAAGTAACTGAAATAGATTGAGCGACCATCCCGCGAGAGCGTGAATCCCTCGATTCCTTGCGGGGCTAGAGAGTAAAGCCGGCGAGTCTTACTTGTCTTACTGTCCAATAGGGAAAGCGTGCCTGCTCCATCGCCAAAGATCAGTCGGCGGCCGTCGCTCAGCCAAACAGGGGCTATTCCGAAAGCGTCGAACTTCTCGAATTGCCTAGACTCAAACGAGTACAGGGCGATGCCAAAGGCATCCTCGGTCTCACCCTCAGAACGCCGGTACCAGCCAGCCAGTTTCCGCCCGTCGGGAGACCACGAAAAAGCTCGAAAGGTGCTTTGAGTGCCGCTCACTCGTGGAATCGCTTGCGGCGTTTGCTCCGCCCAGGGTCTCCCGGCTTCGATGACGAAGGTGTCGCCAGCTTGAAGGCTGTATGCGACGCGGGCCCCGTCCGTCGACCAAACACAGCCCGTGACGTTTCGACCCGATGCGAAAGTTAGTTGCTGAAGCCCGCTGCCATCGCGGTTTATAGTCCAGATTTCGAAGCTGCCGGTGCGATCGGAATTGAACGCGATTCGTTTCCCGTCCGGCGACCAGCGCGGCAGGCGGTCCTTATGAAGGTCATCCGTCAACTGGCGCAGGTCAGCACCGTCAGGCCTGATGACGAAGATGTCCTCCTGTTTGTTCCCCGTTGAATCAAAGGCCAACGATTCACCATCCGGTGAGAGCTCAGGATGAAGCATCTGCCTGGAACCTTGAGTGATCGCGATGGGTTCCCCTATGATAGTTCCCCTTTCGCAATCAAATCCGATTCGGTAGAGGTTGGCTCTCCTGATGTCAGATACGTATACTAACTGCCGCCCATCACGCGAAAAGCTCAGGTGCATTACATATTCGGATGGAGTCGTGACCGGCTCGGGCTGACTCACGACTCTCCCTGACGTCTCATCAATCGCGACGCGCCAGAGGCCCATACTTCCGCCTCGGTCGCTCGAATAGTAGAGATACTTGCCATCGGGCGACCAGACCGGGTTCCAGTTCGTCGAAAAGTCGTTGGTTACCGCCACCGACTCGCCCCCGCTCGCCGCCATCGTCCAGATGTCTCGCTGTCCGCCTTGATGTCGGCCCCAATAGGCAATTCGATGCCCGTGTGGTGACCATTGGGGCTGATTTGCGTCCTCTTTGGTGATTAACTGCTTCTTCTCCCCGGTGGCGACATTTACCAGCCAGACCTGACTTATCGTTCGACAAGACTCAGGAGTCCACACGATGCCTGTGGCGCAGAGAATCTGTTTTCCATCGGGCGACCATGCCGGATGGAAGCCAAAATCTGTAAGCCGCCTAACATTCTCCCCAGTCGTGCCCATAACAAAGATGCCGCCGCCGTTGCGCTCAGAGCGAAAGGCAATTTGCTCGCCATCGGGAGAAAAGGCCGGGTGGAGGTCAAGAGCTGCTGAATCCGGAGTCAGATTGATAGCATTTCTCCCGCCCACACGCTGAAGATAGATGTCACCGTTGCCGGTTACGAGACTGAGATAAGCGAATGACTTACCGTCCGGTGAAAGACTGGGACAGTATTCCAAAAAAGGCTGATCGGTGAGACGCGCGAAGGAAGGATTCCGTAATGACGCTCCAGCTTCTTCGGTGGCTGCTAAAGGCCAAAAAAGCGCCCACAGAGATGCCAGGACCAACAGCCCTCCAATAATCAGAGCCGCCTTCAGATTCCTTCTCCGCCAAAGTTGGTGAAACACTTCAGTTCGTGCCATCCCCACGCCCGCACGATCGCTAACATCTGACAGGATGGCGGGCGCCGCTTCAGCAGGCTGAGATGAGGCGCATTCCCCTGTCTCTTCTTCGAGGACTATCCAGGAACCGATACGCTGCCGCAGCAGATCTTCGTACCGCTGGTGTTTCACCGGCGCCACGAAGCGGTATCCGCGTTTGGGGATGGTCTGAATGTATCCGTCACCCAGCACTTTTCTGAGCGCGGAGATATTGCGCGTTAGATTGCCTTCCTCGACTATCGTATCACCCCAAACCTGCCCTATCAGCCAGCCTTTCTCACACAGGTGGCCATTGTTCTCAACGAGTGCAAGCAGCGTCTTGAAGACTTGAGGCTCGATAGAGACAGCCTGGCCGTCGGCCAGCAACAAACATTCTTCGGCATCCAGATGGAAGCGACCGAACTCGACAACCTTTATTTGCTTGCTCATGGGTGCCCGAAGGATTTCCGAATGATTTCTTCAGAACTATTACGGGACTTCCAAAATGCCCTCAGAGTACTGTGCGCAATGTTGTGAAACGCTATCGAGCACTCAGAGATCTGACCTTTAATACGCCGGGCTATTCTAACGCGGGCGACTGAGGGAAGCAACGGAACACCTCACCTCACCCTGGTAAATGCTCGTCAGTTAGGGGAGGAGAGTACGCCTTTCACTGATTGATCACAAAGTGGATTTAACCAAACAAACCAGGCCGGTCAGCTTTGACTGCTCCTGAAAGGGGACAAAATCATGAAACTCAGAGCTACATCAACTATATTCCTGGCAGCATCGTTTTTGCTCGCCGGGCTGTCTGCTCCGGTCTTTCCTCAGAGCAAGGCGTCTACTGCTGTGGGCGACGTGCAGTTTGAATTTGTCGGTCAGGTTGTAAATCCGTCAGCCACCGCCTCGATCCAGTTCGGCTATCTCACCTTCATCAACGGCGTCAGCGGCAGCGAGCCCCTCTTCAACGCCGGGCCGCAGAATGAAACAACTGCGCTCCTTACGTTCTACAACGATACTTTAACCGAGCGGGTAATCAACAACGGTCCGTTGCGGATCATCAATCGAGTTGGAACAACCACCATCTATCTGGACACAACACCAGACGGAGATTTTGCGAGTCCCGATACATTTCGCGATGGAGTTCCTGTGCAAACCTCTGAGCTCAGACATCAAGTGATTATTGACACCATCGCAGGGTCGTTTACAACAACCTTTGTCAATACGATCATTTCGAGCGATTACTTTAGACTCGGATCGCAGAACGTGCTGCTAGGGAAAGGCGGTCAAAAGTTCAGGATGACGGTTATCGGGCATACAAACACGCCAAGCCCCCCAGCAGGTCACATTGCAGGATTTGCGGTAGGCGATTTGAAATGATGACGGCGTGATTATGCCGACATCTGAAACCGGATTGTTAGACCTGAGTGTCGGCTCGCACTAATGGCCTGATCGTCACCTCTCTGCCGATCTCTCAACTCTTAGTCTCCAACCGCACATCTCGTTGAAACTTACTTCAATCGCGCCGCTGCGCGCAGAGGGCTAGGCGATTTGGATGGCGCTTTGGCGGACCTAAACTTCAGCATCAAGCTGAATCCAGGTTTAGCCGAGCTCTATGATCTTCGGGGGAAAGTCTTGCAGGAGAAGGCAGACATCAACGCTGCCATAGCGAATTTTGATCAGAGCATTAAGATCAATCCGTACTTCGTCCAGGCCTACTTCAATCGAGGCAACGCGTTGTATATCAAGGGAGAAATGGAAAGGGCTATTGCCGATTATGCCGAAGTTATCACGATAGCCCCGGGACATGCGGAGGCATATGCTAACCGGGGGCTGGCCCGATTGCGCCTGGGCAGAACGACTGAGGCAGAGCATGATTTCAATGAGTGCCTCAGACTGGATGCTAACTTGAAATCTATGATTGCAGAACAGGTCAGGGAGATTGAGCGGCAACGTCGGCTGTTGCAACTCCTTCGAAAATGAAGGCCCCGAGCCTAATATTTGCCTGCGGTAAAGCGGGCTCGCGTCCTTTACCGGCTCACCGCGGAATCGATTTTAGTTTCTGTAAGCGCTCTTCTGCTGCCGCTAGCGTTTCATCTCTCTTGCAGAACGTGAATCTCACCTGCGACCGGCCGAGTTCCGGTTCGTGATAGAAGCTGCTCCCGGGCACAACTGCAACGCCGATGTCTTTCACCAAAAACTTGGAGAACTTTACGTCATCCTTGCGAGGGGAGATGATGGCGTCAGGCTTGACTTTCTTGAGATTCACCGAAATGTTAACGATGTGAAACACGACCTCCTCCGATGTTCCGATTGGTGCCTTGATTGGTCCATCTAAGAAGATTGTGTCGGGATTCGGATTTACGGTTGCGACATCTGTGTTTCTAACGCAGTGACCCTGTCTCCAAGCTCGTCTTGATCTCGTAGGGCTGTCGCGAGGTCTACATTCATTCGTCTAAGAGTGCGGTTGATCTCCCGAAGCTCTTTTTCAGTCCGATCTTGGCGTTCCCCGGATTCCCCTTCCATCCGATCTTGGCGTTCACTGGCCTCCCGAAAGCCAGCCTCCATTCGTGCAAGCAGCTCAGCCAACTGTGCCGAGAGTGGCGTCGTCTGCTTGAATCGTTGATCAAAAGCTGTCTCTAAACTCTCAAGCCGGTTTAGAATTTCGCCAAGCATTCCGTCAGTCGTTCGCGGTAGGTTTTTCGTTGGGTCATCGCTCATAGCTTTCTTTATATCATCAAGTTTGCCTGATTGGAAGTTCTAAACCACGGCGGCACTATTTCACCGCATTCTCTTGCCGGTGACCGCACTTGGCGCATTTCAACGGATGGCAGGCACGGCAAAACTCCTTCCCACATTGGGCGCAGGCTTTGTGCGCGGCAGGACTGACAAGATGCAGCGCCTCGTCGCACACCACTCGAACTGAATCCGCCGCAAAGCTGAATTCACAAGGGGGCGGCTCGATTCTCTTTGTGATCGGGTTCCAATCGAGATGGAGCCGCCGCTCACCTTTTCGCCGCTTGACCAGCAGACCGAAGCGCTGGACCGGCATGATCAATTCCTGAGTCTGCACCCACTCCAGTGCGATTCTCACAGCGTACTTCTGCTGCAAGTCCGCGACCTTCGCTTGATACTCGCGTGAGATGGCTTCAACGCGCAGCCGTTCACGGCCAATGTCGCTCGATTGCTTTTGAAGGCGGCGCAACGATTCCTCGCGTAAGTCATTGTGGTATTCGAATACGCGCCCAAGCCCGCGTTCAAGACGGCGCTGCAAGCCGGCGAGAAACGGCCCAACACTCTGCCGGACGCGAGGAGGCAACGCGCGTCGCACAGCGTTGCCCATTCGCGCGGCGTCCCACAACGGCGGAAGGCCAACGTTGGCGCGGAGCGACTCGCTCGGGTCAGTGACTGCGTTTGCCGCAGCCACCAGCGGACCGGCGAACTCGTCGGGCGTGCTTCCGTTTGAGAGATTGAGCACGAGGGGCACGATGCCATCGCGCTTCTCATCCGAAAACGCGCTGTAGTGAAAAGTCAGTATGAGATAACGAGTCCAAGCCGGGGTCACTCCAGTCAAGCGATACACCGCGTTCTGCAGCGTTAGAGCGTGATCGAGGACGCGTTCGGGGTTTGAGACGGGCGTGATCGGTGGACGAAGGATCGAACGCGAGACCCGGCCACGGTCTCCAAGCACGTTCCCGAGCCGGTCTATCCAGTCGGATTCGAAACTCACTCGCTGCGCGCCATCAGGGAGTTCCACGCCGAAACCGAGCCTGCCGAATTCGCCGGTCTTCAGCGTTTGCTGGAGAGGCAATGGCGCCAGGTATTCCAGGCCGTCGGGCTCAACAGTTCCCACTTCGGCGCCTTCGAGTTCCAACAGTTGAGCCACGAAACTCTTCAAGGTGCTGGTTGCCATAGGAAGTCCGGAGTCTGGAGTCTGAAGTCTGAAGTCTGGAGTCTCAAGACTCCGAACTTATGGTTTTGATCGCCGAAGATGTTGAGCAAGAGCAAGCGTCATCCGCGATACCTCGCCGAGAAGTTCATACAATTTGGAGAACCGGTCCTGATCGATGTAGCTCAGATCAAGTGCCACATACAAATGTGATTGAACTTCTGAAACTGAGCCGTGAGCGATGTTCAGGAAGTTGGCGAATTCTTTATCCGAATGTCTTCCAAACCCTTCAGCGATGTTCGCCATGGTTGAAACGGAAGCTCGTCGGATCTGATCGCGCAAACCGTAGCCTTTGGCAAACCGATCACTGGCGGGCAGCTCATAAACCGATCGAGTGGCTTGACGCGCTTTTTGCCACGCCTGGATGTCTTCGTTTCTCTTGAATGTTGCCATAACAAAGCCTCCTCCTTAGAGTTTAGGGTCTGGGGTCTGGAGTCTGGAGTCGGGAGTCGGGAGTCGGGAGTCGGGATTGACTCCAGACTTCCGACTCCAGACTTCAGACTCCCGACTCCAGACTATCCCGATACGAATTCATCGCCAAACAGATTCTCGTCCAACACCTTTACGGCTTCATATTGGCGCTTGGCGTCCGCCATCCTTTCTCCAAGCTCAACGAATGCGGAAGGCCGCTCGTGCTCGGTCGTCCCCACCCAGGCGCTGAAAACCATCTCGGCGAACTCTTGTTCGTCGGTCATCTCGCCGAGTATCGCGTCGATCTCGCCGACCACCAGTTCGAACATATTGATCTTCTCATCCAGAATTCTGAGAACGTATTCCTCGAGCGTGTTTCGAACGACCAGATTGAAGATGAAAACCTGACGCTCCTGCCCGATGCGGTGCAGCCGCCCGATCCGCTGCTCGATAGCCATTGGATTCCACGGGAGATCGACGTTGATCAGCGTGTTGCAGAATTGAAGGTTGCGTCCCTCGCCGCCGGATTCGGTGCATAGCAGAAGCGGAACTTCAGTGCGGAAACGTTCGACGGCTCTATCCTTATCGGGCCCGCTCATCGAGCCGTCGAAGCGCGCGAAGCTCACTCCTTCCCCTCGCATCAACCCGTCCAATCGCGAGAGCGTCTCGCGATGATGCACGAAGACCATCTTCTTCTCATCGGGGTTGCGCCTGAGCAAATCAAGCAATGCGATTTCCTTGCTGCCTGCCGGGAGCGCGCTGTACCGGTTATGCACGTCGAGCCACGGCCCCTCAACATTGTTCGATGCGATGAAGCGGTGTATCGCGGCCGCAGCCGCCGCTGGTGAAGACCCCGCCGAGGACAACAGATGACGCAACGCCAGCCGATGATGTGAGCCCTGGCCTCTGTGGACTTCCTGTATGAGACGGCTCAGTTCCTGGTAGCAAGAAGCTTCTTCGGCGCTCGGATCCAATTGCAGCGTCACGGCCGTGCGAGGCGGGAGGCGCACGTCCACTTGCGAGCGGGTGTTGCGAATCATCACATCACGCATCAGGTCGCGCATGCGATCCCTGTTCGCAGGCACGCGGGGCTTGCCGGCGGTAACATAGGTCGAGCGAAACTCTTTTTCTGTTTTGAAGATGCCCGGCTTGAGCAAGGTCAGCAGGTTGTACAACTCGACCAGGCTGTTCTGCACCGGAGTAGCGGAGAGCAGCAAGAGGAAACGCTTCTGTAGCGCATCTACCAACTTCCAGTTGTTGGTCGCACGGTTCTTCAGGTGATGAGCCTCGTCGACTATTACCAGGTCGTAAACTTGCCGGCGAAGCGTTTCGATGTGCTCAGCGCGTCTGGCGGCGGCAATCGAGGCGATCACGCGCGGCTGCGACCAGAACCGCTCCGGATCGCTGCGAAGCAAGCTGTCGTAGCTGGAAGCGAACTCGATGTCGAATTTGGTTTGCATCTCCTCGAGCCACTGGCCAACCATCGTCGCGGGAGTCAACACCAGGACTTTCTTCGCCATGCCCCGTAGCATGTATTCCTTCAGCACCATGCCTGCTTCGATTGTCTTGCCAAGCCCAACCTCGTCGGCCAGCAACACTCGCCCGCGAAACTGCTTGAGCACTTTGCGAACGGTCTCGACCTGGTACCAGTAGGTGTTCACGTCATGCAACAGCGGCAGACAGAGAAGCTCGTCGAATCCCTGCAACAAGCTGAGATGGGCAAACTGCGAACGCAGGCGAAACCAGGTGGGGTCTTCGTTCGGAACTTCCGTTGTCAGGACGAAGCTGTCTGCGCCGGGCAGATCGAAAGACACAGGAATCTGGGCAGAGAGACGCGGGAGGGCGGGAAGCGTGGGGGCCACAGCTTCTTCATGCTGAGCGGTCTTTTGCGCGAGGGGCTCTGGAGTAGCGCTTGTTTTTGAACGCTTCGCTATATCTGGTGTGCGCGGCGACGGCTTCCTTGGAGCTTTTTCCCGCGGAGCCAGCAAACGATCGTTCTCGGTCTCAATTGTTTTGAGCCATCGCCTGACCCACGGCCTGAGAACGTCTCCGCAAGGCAGGTAGTACGGCCAGCGTGAGATTCCGAAGTCATTGAAGAAGTGTTGATCCATGATTCTGGCGGCTTGCGGCCACAGCCGCTTCTGTGCCAGCGCAAGCGCGTGAAGCAGATGAACCGCCGGACTTGGAACATAGCGTCGTTTGAGCCGCTTTTGATACGTCAGGCTCTGATCGGGGCGTTCTTCGAGCAATGCCGCGAGCGCTGCCAGGATCAACACCTCGGGGTCCGTGGGATTCTCAATGAGGGCTGGTTTGACGACGCTCAATGGGTTCGGCAACCGATTGTTTATGTGTTCGAGAATCCTCTCCACTGTGCTCTTGGCAATTTCTGGAGCCGCGGGTTCGAGAACCGTCTCGTTTGTGATCTTGAAAGCTTCCGGAATACTGAGTTCGGAAGTCGTCTTCCCAGTCTCGGGAGCTTCTTGAATCGGGGGCTCTTCGAAAAGGGTTGGTTGGCGGTAGTCCATCTAGATTACGAGTAAGTTACTTCAAATCATGTTGTTCGTTTTAGCTTCTGCAGGCGCTCTTCTGCTGCCGCGAGCGTTTCGTCTCTCTTGCAGAACGTGAATCTCACCTGAGTGCGGCCCAGTTCCGGCTCGTGATAGAAGCTGCTCCCGGGCACAACCGCAACGCCGATGTCTTTCACCAGAAACTTGGAGAACTCTACGTCATCCTTGTAGCCGAAGGCGCTGATGTCGGTCATCACGTAGTAAGCCCCATCCGGATCGAAGCACCGGAAACCCGCGTCTTTCAGCACCGGGAGAAGCCGGTTGCGACGCACGGTGTAGTCCGTTTGCAGATGATCATAGTACGACCGAGGCATTCTCAACGCTCGCACGCCTGCTTCCTGCAATGGAGCCGCGGCGCCTACAGTGAGAAAGTCGTGCACCTTGCGAATCGCTTGAGTAATCTCAGGCGGACCGATCGTGTAGCCGACTCGCCAGCCGGTCACTGAATACGTCTTCGAAAGCCCGTTGATCGTGATCGTGCGGTCGCGCATTCCATCCAGCGTTGCGATGGCGATGTGTTTCTTGTCGTTGAACAAAATGTGTTCGTAGATCTCGTCGGTGATCGCGATGGCGTTCCACTTGTGGCAAAGCTCGGCGATGGTTTGCAGCTCTTCGCGGCTGAAGACCTTTCCGGTCGGGTTGTTCGGAGTGTTGATGATTATCGCCTTCGTGTTGTCATTGAAGGCCGCCGCCAGCTCGTCGGGATCAAATGACCAGTCGGGCGGGCGCAAGGTCACGTAGCGAGGCGTCGCGCCCGACAGTATCGCGTCCGGTCCGTAGTTCTCATAAAACGGTTCGAAGACGATCACCTCATCGCCCGGATTCACGATCGCCATCATCGCGGCGATCATCGCTTCGGTTGAACCGCAGGTGACTGTGATCTCGCGCTCGGGGTCGACTTCGAGGCCCAGGTACCACGAAGACTTTTCCGCAATCGCGTCGCGAAACTTCTTCGCGCCCCAGGTGATCGCGTACTGATTCACGTCGGCCATGATCGCGTCGCAAGCCGCGAGTTTTATCTCTTCGGGCGCGGGGAAATCAGGAAAGCCCTGCGAGAGGTTGATCGCGCCGTACAGGTTCGCCTGCCGGGTCATCTCGCGGATGACCGATTCGGTGAACTGTTCTGCTTTGTGGGAAATGATTTGTTTGGGCATCGGGTCTTGTGGTTTCTGGTTTGTCGTTTCTGGTTTCTGGTTTGTGGTTTCTGGTTCGGCTCAGGCCCGTTATGGGGCTCCCCTTGAACTCGAAAAGGAGAAACCAGAAACGAGAAACCAAAAACCAGAAACCAACTTACCTTGGGTTTTCTTCCTTCAGTCTTTCGATGATCGATTCGACCGCCGAAGCATATTCGCCCTCGGGGTCGAGTCGCAAGTAATTGCGATACGCGTCAATCGCCTCTTTGTTGCGGTTGGCTTTCTCGAGAATCTCCGCGAGCTGATAGTAGAGAATCGGCTCGGTCTCCATGTCCTGGATTATTCCGATTCGATATTCCTTGACCGCTTCATCGACACTGCCTTGCTCATTGAGCGCGATCCCAAGTCCAATGTGCGCCTCGAATGAATTGCCGCGCGCAAGCCGAAGCGCCTTTCTGTACTCAACGATTGACTCGTCGCCGAGTCCCTGATGGCGCCGGAGATTGGCAAGCACAGTCTGCGCTTCTACTAGCGTCGGGCCGCCCGCCTTGATCGCCGCTTGGATTTGTTTTTCACCCTCCTGGAAATCCTGAAGGGTGATCAAGCTCCGGGCCATCCCGATCCGCGCTTCAGGAGAGGACCGCAGCGCAAGGGCCTGCCTGTATTCCTCAACTGCATCTCTGTTCTTACCTTTGTCGCGGAGGGCCTCCGCCTTCTGATAGCGCAACGTAGGCTCGTCGCCAGTTGGCTGCTGAGATACTTTGAGCGTTCGGCTGGCGCCCGCGATGACGACGACCCGGCTATTCCAATCAGCGTAGCCGACGGTTCTCACTCGGACGGGGTACGAACCAGCGATCACGTGCGGGAGATCAAGCTCGCCATTGTCGCCTGTCGCTCCGTGGCGAACGTTGTTGATGAAGACGACAGAGTCGGGGTGTCCGGTGATTACTTTCAAGCTGCCGGTGCGCATACGAGCCGCCACCGGAGTCTTTCCGCCGGATGATCCAGGATTCTTTTGAGGCTGCGCTTTTGTGTGAAGAACCGAGCATGTGAGCAGGACGATCAGGCAGATAGTTGCCGCGCGCCGGTTCATACCAGAGTCGCCGGGAATGCGGCCAGGCTGAGTCGAAGGATTTCCGCGCAACTTCAGCGCATTTGCTGTGAATGCCTTTGCCACGCCCAAGCTTGAGCTCCCAGGGATCACTCTTTGTAGAGCCTTCGGTAGTTCGCGGCGTAGCGAAGAACGCCTTGAACATAGCCGCGGGTCTCTGAAAACGGGATGCTCTCGATCCAGTCTTCGATATCCATCGAGCCGCGCTCAGCGATCCACCTCTGCGCCCGCGCGGGACCCGCGTTGTACGCAGCGGCCGCGTATTCGATCCGCCCGAACTGCCCGATTACCTGCGCGAGGTAGTTCATACCAAGCTTGACGTTGAGCACCGGATTGTAAAGGTCGGCCGGTGTGATACTACCGCTGCCCTGCCGTTTGGAGACCAACTGGCCAGTTGCGGGCATGACTTGCATCAAACCGCGAGCGCCCACGCGGGAAGTCGCGTTTGGGTTGAAGACGCTCTCCTGCCGAATGAGTCCGGCGACAATGTAAGGATCGATGCCGTAGCGTTTGGCTTCTTCCTTGATCGCCCCCCACGCTACGAGCGGGAAGAAAATCTCCCACGCTTCACGCGGCACGTCGGACTCCCGATAAGAGTACAAGTCCGGATAACCCTTTCTTAGAACCAGCGTTGCCTGAAAGTTCTCTCCGCGCCTCGAGTAAAGCCCGGCCAGCCGAAGGTTGATCTTCGGAGACGCAGGAGCGGCTTCCAGAGCCTTGTTCAGCTCCCTCACCGCAAGCTCGTCGAGCCCGATCACCTCCAGATCGTTCGCCTTTGCGATGCGCGCAGCCTCAGATCCGTCCGCGGTCTCTTGAATCGGTTCGATGTAGGTGACGTTCGCGCGAATGCTCTCGAGGTCGGAGCCAGGCTTGGGTTCTTCGGGCTTGAGCGACGGTTCTGCTTTGCGCAGCGCGGCTGAGCGAAGACCGGCGACGTAACCGTGATAGCCGTAGCGATACCGCTCATTCACCAGGTTGTACAATGCGAGCGCGCGCGATTTGTGTCCGAGCCGCTCTTCGGACTTCGCCGCCCATAAACAGGCCTCGCCGATGAACTTGGTGTCCGGGTAACGGTAGGTCGCAAGATGCTGCTCGAGTATGCGCGCGGCGTCGGCATAGGTCTTCGACTTGTAGGCAAACCAACCGAGATTGTAGGAAGCTTCGGGGGCGTACTGGCTCTTCGGAAAGGCAGCTAGCAACTGCCGATAGCGGCTGGCGGCTTCGGTTTCTCTTTCTTGCTTGTTCAGATATGCAGCGAGCGCGTAAAGGGCCTCGCTCGCCCGACGGCTCTTCGAGTACTGACTGAGCAAGCGATCGACTACCACTGACGACTCGGCTGAACGATTGGCGCGGCGCAGCGCGTCGGCCTGATGAAACATCGCTTCGGCGCGCAGATCCTGATTGCGATCACTCACGCGGGCGAGCGCGATGACGGCTTGCGCGTGCTGCCTGGAGTTGAGCAGACTCACGCCTCGCCGCAGGTGAATCTCATCGATTCGGTCCGCTTCAGGGAAGCGCGCGATCAATTGTTCGTACGCGGCGGCGGCTTCGGCATACTGCCTGGCTTGGAACAGCGCGTCGGCCCGCGAGCGCTCTTCTTGAAACGAGCCGGGGTTGTCTTTGGGAGGCGCGTTTAGCGCGGCCAGCCTCGCTTCGGCCTGCACGCTTGCGCTGGTCGCGGGAAGGTCGTAGTAGATCCGTCGATACGATTCGACGGCCCGATCGGTCTTGCCCATCGCTTCGTGGGCCTGACCCGTGACATAGCTGGCATCGGCGTCATTCGTTTCGACCAGCCGCGCGAGATCCCTGATTGCGCCCGAAGGATCGCCGAGCGCGACCGCCATCTCGGCGGCTCGGAGCCTTGCCTCGCGAACCTTCAATGAGTCGGGATACTTCGCGTACACCGTTTCGTAATCGCGACGCGCTCCGCTCTTGCCGTCGTTCGCCGCCTCGCTCTCCGCGCGATAGAAGAAGGCGTAATCGCCAAAAGAAGTTGTGGCGCTTATTGCCTGGCCGTCCAACGCTTCGACCGCAGCCTGATAGTTTTGAACGCCATAATAGATGTAACCCCGCAGGAATCGAGCCAGGGCGGCGGTACGGGTTCTCGGGTATCGCGACTCGATGCGAGTCAGTTCACTCACAGCAGGCCGGCCAGACGCGCCGCGCACCAGCCCGCGAAGTTCTTCGATGCCGCTATCGGGATTGGCCGCGCTCCGCTGACACGAGACTGTCATCGGAGTAATGAGGGCAAAGGTGAGCAGAGGCAGCACAATCATGGATGATCGTCTTTGCGCATTCATCAACGGGCGGCTGATTGGATTGGGCATGGCTACTCCTCGAAGCATGGTGTGCGCGACAGACAAACTCGCAATGGGGCTGATGGGATTATTGACGAAGGGTCGGAAGAAATCAATTGACAGAGGTGCATGGAGTTCAGGCTTTAGCCTGAGTTTTGATTCTCCGAAATCAGAAAGCCAGGCTAAAGCCTGAACTCCATGCGCCTCTTTTGATCAGGCAGTTGCGGCCACCGTTGGGCCGGGGCAGTCGGAGCCGAGCTTTGACGGGTCGCCTTCCGCCAGAGTGCTTACCAGCTCATCGTAGAAGTAATCAAACCTGGCGGCGACGCTCGGAGTCACTCGCTTTTCGTACATCTGCCGGCTGCGGTCTATGTCCTCTTTCAACCTGTCGTACAGATTGCCGCCGCGCCGTCCATCGGCGACCTTCTGCTCGTTGTAGAGTTTTATCTCGCTCACCAGCAACCGAGCGAATCGACGCGCGTCGTTGTGCGCTTTTTCTTCCTCGCCAAGCGGGCCGCTCGCTGGCCCTGCCGAAGCTGCCGACTGCAGCGCCGGATCACCCGGCTCGGTTGTGGGCCTGAAATAGGTCGACGCCGCGGCAGGTAGATGGAGGTCACCGGAAGGCTCTGGTTGCGCAATGAAATCGGGCGTCGTGGGGTGAGTTTGTGGAAGCGCTCCCGATTGCGCGGTTGAGCTGGCCGCAACAGCCGGCTCTGGCGGCGCAGCCGCAGGTTGTTTGGCGGCGGGTTGAGCCGCCTCCGACATTCTCGCGCGAAGCGACACGAGTTCGACCACCAGCCCCGCTGTGTGAGCCAACAACTCAATGGCTTCGACGTTAGTCGCAACCTCGCCGCGCTCAGCCGAGTCGGCATAAATCAGCGCTGCCGTCTTGCTTCGCACCTTGAGTGGCACGGTCAGCACCCGCTGCGGGAGAATCTTGCCAAGTCGTGCGAATAGGCCTTGGTTCTCCGACTGAAGATCGGGCGAGCCGTAGAAGGTCTGCTGTGAGTTCAGCGCGGCCCGCAACACCGTGTCCGACTCCAAAGATATTGACGTTCCTCTTATCGAGGTGTTGGTTGCAGCGTCGTCCAATCCGCGAGCCGCCCACCCGACGGCGTTAGCGCCCTTGACGACAAACAGCACAACCCGCGGGGCGAAGTTCGCCGCCCGGGCCACCAACGTGTTCAACACCTCGGCCTGTGTGCGCTGTCCATCAAGTTCGGCAACCGAATCCCTGAGTAATGCGATATCCGCGCCGAGCCTTACGCTCTCAGCACCCGCCTGATCAATCTGCGCGGTCACTTCAGCGGCTATCTGCGTGAACGCCTCATCTTGATCTTGCATCGAAGTGGTTACTTCGGTCTGCTCAAGCAAACGGTTGAATGATTCGTTTACTTCCCGTTGTAACCGGCTGATGTCTTGCTCAAGCAAGCCCACGCGAACTCGTACCAGCTCTTCTATTCGTCGGCGCAGCCGAACCTCACGCTCGTTTTCCACCTGGGTTCCTCCCACACTTAGCGAAGATGATCCGCGGGGACTGTCGTTGGCTTGGGTTGTCGCTTGCGATTATCACTTAGGGTCCATCGATTGTCAATGAAAACGACTTCGCTCGTGGTTTGCTTACTATCGTTTAGGCGCCTCAGGCCTGCGCGCGATGAGCATCCCGTAGACGAAACAACCCGAAGCGAAACCTTTCCGCATTGCGCCGAATGATCGAAGGAAGCGAATGAATTCAACCCCCTTGGCGCTGGCCAGCTGCCACACTGCCCGCTTCCTAATGAGGTTCGCAGATATTTCCCAGGTCTTGGAGCACTGCCCGCTTAGATCGCTGGTGTGCGTCATCTCCAAGCCTGCAGCCCGGATCATTTCAGCGTAGTCAGCAATGGTATCGAGTTCTACAAGCATTCCACGCTCAATCGGCGTGATGTAGGTCCGATGCTGGGCGGCTGACAGGTGTTCCTGCTTGAACCAGTCTATTAGTGCCAGGGTCCCTCCTGGCTGCAACATCCGCGTGGCTTGAGTGAAGAACCCGGTCTTGTTCGTAAAGTGGGAAATGGCCTCAATAGACCAGACCAAATCAAACTTGTCCCGCAATGTAATGTGGTCGGCATCCATCACCAGGAATCGCGCCGTTGCGTTAGCATTGTTGGCGGATTGTCGAGCCATCGCCGCCTGGACCGGAGATATGGTTATCCCGGTGACGGTGGCCTGATAATGGGTGGCCAGATAAATGCTGCTGCCTCCGACCCCACATCCAACATCCAGGATGACAGCCCCGCGCGGCACTTGAGCCGCTTCGGCGAGATGAGCGGTGAGAGCTAGTTGAGCTTCTTCTTTTGTTTCTGCGCCTGTTCGCCAATAACCGTGGTGCAGGTGCTCTCCCCACAACGCGTGATAGTATGGGCTCGCGAAATCGTAATGTTCGATGATTTTTTGTTTTTCGTTGTAGCTTGACATAGCGCGCGGCTGAGCTGTTTAGCATCTATGGGTCAAGATGTTCTAACGGTCGTCGACGAATCAATCGAGTTTGAGCATCGTGATTTGCAGCATGGCAGTCTACGGCGCGAGAGCTTTTGAATGCAAGGCTGCTGTACTTGCTTTTTGCGGTATCGAGAAGGTATTATGTCCTGCTTGCTGAGAGAGTGGGCTTGGCCCACTTTTTTTCTTGGGGACAATGATCGAGTTCGACCGAGAAGCGATTGGAAAGGTCATCGAGCGAGTAGCGGTGCGAGAGGGACTTGAGCTGGTCCACTGGGAACCGGTCGGCCCGCGCAACAACTTTGTGTTGCGCATTTATATCGACAAGCCGGGCGGCGTAACCCACGGCGACTGCGAAACGGTCAGCAATCAAGTTGGCACGTTGCTGGATGTTGAAGACCTGATCCCGAATCGGTACGTACTTGAAGTTTCGTCGCCCGGGATAGAGCGCGGCCTCTATAAGCCGGCAGATTACGAGCGGTTCTTGGGCAGTCGAGTTAAGGTGAAGACGTCTCAGCCAATAGACGGCCAGCGGAACTTTCGGGGAAAGCTCATAGGCCTTGTTGGCGACATCGTTTCCCTTGAGGCCGACGGGCGAGGTCAGATGGAGATACCTTACGAGCAGATCGTCAAGGCGAATATTGAATACGAGTTTTAGTAGTCAGTAGTCAGTAGTCAGTAGTCAGTAGTCAGTAGCCAGTAGTCAGTAGTCAGTAGCCAGGTTGCTCGCAAATCACAGCGGCAATTAACTACGGACTACGGACTACGGACTACGGACTACGAGCTAGGGACCACGGACTACGGACTCCTCGAGGGAATTATGTCAACGAGTCCGATTCCGCAGACCATAGACATTCTGAGCCGGGAGAAGGGAATTGACCCGCAGGTCATCATCTCGGCGATCGAGGACGCTGTGGTGACTGCTGCGCGTAAGCAGTTCAAGACCGGTGAGGACCTTCGCGCTCGCTACAACGCCGAAACCGGCGACGTCGAGTTGTTCGCCCTGATGACTGTGGTCGATGAAGTGCAGGATCCGGCAACCGAAATCAGCCTCACCGATGTTGAAGCGATGGGAGTCGAAGGCGCCGAGGTCGGGGACCAGCTGGAATTCCCGAAGCCTCGCGAAGAACTGGGCCGCATCGCTGCTCAAACCGCGAAGCAAATCATCTTTCAAAAAGTGCGCGAGGCCGAACGCAATAATGTTTACGACGAATACATCGGCCGCGTCGCTGAGTTGGTACACGGCTTTGTCAAACGGTTTGAAGGCGGACGCATAATCGTCGATCTAGGCAAGATCGAATCGGTGCTTCCAAAAACGCAGCAGTCGCGCGCCGAAGCGTTCAGCCAGGGCGAGCGCATTCGGGTCGTAATAAACACGGTCTCGAAGGACACCAAGGGTCCGCAGGTTGAGGTCTCGCGCACATCGCCCGAATTGCTGAAGCGCCTGTTCGAAATGGAGGTGCCTGAGATCTATGACGGTACTGTCCAAATCAGGGCCGCTGTTCGCGAGCCGGGTGACCGCGCAAAAATCGCGGTGATCTCGACTGAACGTGACGTGGACCCAGTGGGCGCGTGCGTTGGTATGAAGGGCTCGCGCGTGCAAGCAATCATTCGTGAGTTACGCGGCGAACGCATCGACATCATCGAGTGGGCCGAAGACCCGGCGGTGTTCGCTGCAAACGCGCTTTCGCCCGCCAAGGTTTCGAAGGTCGAGATCAACAGCTTTGAAGAGAAGAAGCTGACTGTGACGGTTCCCGAAGATCAGCTCTCGCTGGCAATCGGAAAGAAGGGACAGAACGTGCGGCTGGCGGCGAAGCTCGTCGGTTGGCACATCGACATACGCAGCGCCGAAGAAGCTGCGCGTGCTGCGGCTGCACAGCTTGAAGCCGTGATGGCCGGCGGCGAGGCAACGCTTACCGACATCCGCGACAGCTTGGCGCTCGATCAGATCACCGCTGAACGGTTGAAAGGTCGCGGCATCGAGACGATCGACCAGCTCGCGTTAATCTCGGTCGACGAGGTTGTGGACGCGATCGACGTAAGCTACGACCAAGCCAACGAAATACTCGAGAGGTCGCATCGTCTGCTTGCTCAGAAGCACGCTCGCGAAGCACGAGAAGCGCGAGAGGCCGAAGAGGCTACGGCGAAAGCGGCAACTGAGACTGAATCTGACGAGCCGGTAGCCGCAACCGCCGAAGGTGAAGACCTCGGCGCGCTGGAAACGGTTGAGGAGTTGTCGGGGCCTGAAGGCTTCGAGGCTGCAGGGAGCGCCGCCGAAGAGAGAGCCCAGGGAGCGGCTCCCGCCGAAGAAGCTCAGATCGAAGTGGCGATCGAATCGGAGCCGGCGGAACCATCTATTGCTGTCGAAGCCGCGGCAGAGGAAGAGACTACTTCTGGGCTGGAGATCGAATCGGGGCCGGCGGAACCAGCTATTGCTATCGAAGCCGCGACAGACCAGGAGACTGTAGCGGAGTTGTCACCCCACGCCGAAACTGAACCCTCGGAGACTGAATCAGGAATAGAGGAAGGTCCGCCAGAGAGTGTTGCGGGCGACGACGAGGAACACAAGAACGAGTGAGTTAGGCGTTGAATTCTTAGGGATTGTCAGTGAGGCGAAGCGGCGTTGCCGTCGCCGCAAGCGCAGTTCAGACAACTATGCCGACAGGTCAACAAAAGATAAGAATCTACGATCTCGCGAAAGAGCTGAAGCTCGACAACAAGAAAGTGATGGAGGATGCGCGTCGCGAGGGTATAGACGTAAGTGTGCCTTCCAACACAGTACCGCATGAAGTAGCCGAGCGTATTCGCCTCAAGTACTTTCCAAAAAAAGTCGCTCCGAAGGTGGGCCCGCGCCTCGTCAAGCATGTCAAGCAGGTCGAGCCAGTGGAAGCTCCCCCGGAAGCGGTTGAGCCTGAAGCAGAGCCCGAGCGTGAGGCGGCGGCGGCGCATAGGCCAGCGGCTGAACCCGCAACTACAGAGCCGCCGAGGCCAAAGGTTCGCGTATTGAAGGCCACCCCGCCGACACAGCCAACCGCATCTTCTGCGCAGCCGGCCGCCGAGGAACGTGAATCACAAGCCGAAGAGCCAGCGCGACCCGGAACAGGGCCGTTGCCTCCCGGCATGCAGCCTGCGCAGCGGCCTCCTACGCAGGTGCGCGTGCTGCGGCCAAGGCCGGGGGCGCCTGCGCCGATTGCGGCGCGAGGAGCAGGAGGCGCGGGGTACACCGGGGCCGGGGGGATTGGCGTCCGCACAATGGGAACAGAGGGCGGGGTAGTTACTGAAACCGGCGTGCCGCCGGCCCGTCCTCGAACGACCTACGTTCCTCAAGATACCGGCCGGCCGCGGAAGCGAACGCGCCGCGGGAAACGCGGACCCGGGGAGTTCGGTCACGAAGAGGGAAAGCACGTAGAACTGCCGCGCCACATGCGCGGTCCCGGCACGGTCATCCAGCCAAAGGCTAGACCGGTCTTCACGGAGTTGCGACCCTTGAAGCTCATCGAAGGCACAACGGTCAAGGAGTTCTCCGAAAAGCTCGACGTGAAAGCGAAGGACGTGGTTCAAATGCTGCTTCAACGCGGCGTGATGGCAACCATAAACCAGACCCTGAGCCAGGACATCGCCAAAGAGATCGGCAAAGAGTTCGGATTCGACGCAGCCTTTGTCCCGTTCGAAGAGATGATCAGCGATGAGGAAGAGGAGAAGATCATCGAGTCGGGCGAAGAGGGAACCGTTCCGCGCGCTCCGGTCGTGACCGTGATGGGGCACGTCGACCATGGTAAGACCTCCTTGCTCGACGGGATACGAAAGACGCACGTCGCGGAAGGCGAAGCTGGCGGAATCACTCAACACATCGGCGCATATTCGGTCGAGGTCTCCGATCCGGACAATCCTGAGAAGAAGAGGCCTATCGTGTTCCTGGACACGCCTGGCCACGAAGCGTTCACGATGATGCGCGCGCGCGGTGCGCGCGTGACCGACGTAGTTGTGCTGGTAGTCGCCGCCGACGACGGCGTTATGCCACAGACGCTCGAGGCGATAGATCATGCCCGCGCGGCAGAAGTGCCGATCCTTGTAGCCATAAACAAGATTGATAAGGCCGAGGCCCAAATCGATCGCGTCAAGCAGCAATTGGCCGACCGCGGACTTCAGTGGGACGGCTGGGGAGGCGACACGGTGATGGTCGAGGTGTCAGCGAAGAAGCAGCAAAACCTCGATGCGCTGCTCGAGATGATATTGCTGACCTCTGACCTGCTCGAGCTCAAAGCCAATCCTGATCGTCTGGCGAGCGGGGTAGTGCTCGAGGCCAAGCTCGACCGCGGTCGCGGGGCGGTTGCCACGTTGCTCGTGCAGCAGGGTACTTTGAAGGTCGGCGATCCTTTCATCGCGGGACAGGTGTTCGGCCGCGTGCGAGCGATGTTTGACGACCGAGGGCGGGCGATCAACGGCGCGGGTCCGTCCACCCCGGTTGAAGTGCTCGGCTTGCAGGGCGTTCCTCACGCTGGCGATCAGCTACAGGTCGTCCAAGACCCGACCCAGGCTCAGCACATCGCAGCTCAGCGGCAGATGCAAGCGCGGCAGGCCGCAATCGCTCGCACTTCAGCCCGCGGGCTCGAACAGCTCTTCTCGGATAAAAATCAGGTCAAGGAGCTGCTCGTTATTCTGAAGGGCGACGTGCAAGGTTCAGTCGAAGCCGTGCGCGACGGCTTGAACAAGCTCTCTACCGAGCGCGTTAAAATTCGAATCATCAGATCGGGCGTCGGCGCAATCACCGAATCCGATGTTATGCTCGCGGCGGCATCCGCGAACGATATGAACCGCGCGTCGGTCATCATTGGCTTCAACGTGCGGCCTGAGACGCGAGCGCGAGAGATAGCCGAGGCCGAGCGCGTCGATGTTCGTCTCCATACGGTGATCTACAAGATTGAGGAAGAGATCCGCGCCGCGATGCTCGGCCTGCTTGAAGCGACCAAACGCGAAGTCGTCACCGGTCATGCCGAAGTGCGCCAGGTCTTCCGTGTGCCGCGTGTGGGACAGATTGCGGGTTGCTACGTGACCGACGGGTCCGTACGCCGCACGACCGCTCGCATCCTGCGCGATAACGTCGTCATTTTCGAGGGCAAGATAGACTCGCTGAGAAGATTCAAAGACGACGTGAGCGAGGTGAAGCAGGGCTTTGAATGCGGTCTATCGCTGGAACGGTTCCAGGATGTCAAGACAGGTGACGTGATAGAAGCCTACACTACAGAGGAAGTAGCCCCTACCCAGTTGTGATCTTTCGGATCGAGCAACCCGACGGCATTTTCCATTTTCCATTTTGATTTGTTATTTGTCGTTTGCCATTGCACTGGTAATCGCCAATCAATGACAAATGGAAATATGGAAAATGACAAATGGAAAACGGAAAATGATTCGTTTGCATGTTCGGTGATTTCCGTTTAGCATACTTAGTTTGATTCTCACCTCGATAGCTGACTGAGGGGACGTATGCCAGGGAGAAGACCTGAACGGCTCGCCGAACAGATCAAGGAAGAGGTCAGCCTGATCATCGCGGGCGAAGTCGAAGATCCCAGAGTTGGGTTCGTCACCGTCACCGATGCAAAGCTGAGCGCCGACTTGCGCCACGCGAAGGTTTACGTGAGCGTGATCGGCTCCCAGAACGAGGTGAAGGGTTCGCTTGCAGCACTCAAACATGCCAGTGGGTTCATTCGGGCTCAGCTTGGCGCTGTGCTCAGAATGAGACACACGCCGGAGTTGCACTTCGCTTACGATGACGCGGAGTCGAGGGCTGCAAGGATAGAAGAATTACTCAGCGAGGAGGCAGCGGCGGCGCGGGAGCGAGATCAGAGTGCGCCCGATCAAGACAGTTCCGGGTCGGGCTACGCTGACGAACACGGATGAAAAGAGATTCGGACGGTCTGGGACTTCAGGATCTCAAATCGAGATCAATATGTACCCGATAGAGAACCGGAAGGGCTTCGGAATCTTGAATCGAACGGCCCGTAGCTTTGAATAGTCATGCTTAGTCAGGTTGTACAGCTTATAGAACAACAGCAGCGTTTCATGATCACTTCGCACATCCGTCCCGATGGTGACGGCCTGGGTTCGGGTCTTGCTCTTTACTGGATGCTTAGGGACCTGGGGAAAGAGGTTGACGTAGTCTTACGAGACCGAGTCCCACCTGCCTATAACGTGCTGCCGGCATCGGAACTCGTGGTCGTTCAGGACCATGTCACGGAGAGGTATGACGCGGCCTTTATCATCGAATGCAGCGACGTTGACCGGCCCGGGCTACCCGGTCTCAAGGATCAATTCGTCGTCAACATCGATCATCATTCCACCACAGTTCCATTTGGCGACATAAACTGGATAGACCCGACCGCTGCGGCCGTCGGTGAAATGATCTACAACCTCTGCAAGGCTCTGGGCGTCGAGGTGACGAAAGAAATCGCCGAATGCATATACACCGCCTTGCTTACCGACACGGGAAGTTTTCACTTCTCGAACACGACTGAACGAACTCTAAAGATCGCATCCGAACTCGTACGTCGCGGCGTCGAGCCTGCGCGCATATCACAGGCACTGTTCTACTCCGGCCCTTATTCGAAGGTCAAATTGCTCGGGCTGGTGCTCTCCAACATCGAGCGCGACGAATCGGGCCGCATCGCGTGGATCACCATGGACCGGGCGACTATGTACGAAGCCGATGCCTGCGAAGAAGATTCGGACGGGATCGTCAATCACGCGCTGTCTATAGGCGAGGTCGAAGCCGTTGCTTTCTTCAAGGAGCTTACGCCGGGTTCCTACCGCATAAGCCTGCGCTCGAAGGGCAAGAACAACGTTGCCAAGGTAGCCGAGCTGTTCGGCGGCGGCGGGCATCGCAATGCTGCCGGTTGCCGGATCGAGGGTGACTTCGAGGAAGTCAGACGCCGGGTCATCGAAGGACTTCAGAACTGCGTCGGAGTCGCGCCGGTTTCAGCTTGAGGTTCCAACGCCTCCGTTCTACCATTTCCGCAATTATGGCGTCCCACGTTTGGCCTCAAAAGTATTGATGGCGAACCCCACTTGCATTACTCTGTGAACACCTGCCCCTAAGCACGTGGCGCCTGCCCATAACACCCGGGCATATGGTCTTCATAGTACACACGAGTCAACGGGTAAACATCGCTGATTTGTCAGCGATTGGGACAAGAATATGTTGGAACGCAACAGGCCGAATCGCGGCGAGTTGGCAAAAGCACAATTGACATTGCAAGAGTCAGAGGCTAAGCTCGAACGCCTCCTCGCCCTGTTGGCAGAGCGCAGGACAGAGCGCCTGGATCTCGAAACTCATATACAGGAAGCCGCCGCGACCGGCGATATGGACAAGCTGGTAGATTTGCAAAACCGCGCGGTCGTGGTCGAGAAGACGATCTCGGAGTTGCGAGCCGCTGAAGCTGAATGCGCTCAGCGAGTCGAATCCGCCCGCCGGTACCTGTACACCCTCTACGTGCGTCTGGAGAAGCTCCGGCAGGAGTTCTCTGGTCTTATGCGGAGGCTGGCATCGATCGATCAAGGCGAAAGTATCCCGGCCGAAGTGCAGACCAGTCTTGGCCGGATTAAGATTCAGCTTAAGGCGATAACCGGCGAGAACAGCACTGGCCGTTTATGAGGAGTTGCCGCCCGCCCACCGCTACACACCACTGATTCAACTACTGACCCAGGATTTCATAGACGCTCGAGGAAGTCTATGTATGAGTCGCGCGGGTCGGCCCTCTCTGCGGATTGCTCATCTTTGAGCGACGGCGCCGGCCTGGCTTGATCGCCCGAGCGGCGGTTGAATGTGCCACCTTGTGCCGGCTCGTCAACTGGCGTAGCGGCTTCGGTCGATTCCTGGAGGTCGGGAAAGCTGCGAATCCAGAGCGCCGGCTCCTGGTTCAATTCGTCTATCACGCGCGCCCGCAATCGGCCGGCAAACGCTCGCGCGCCGGACGCGCCAGCATCGGCGAGCAATATCACCAGATCATTCCGCGGGTTCGTAGAGGTGAGGTCCGCGTCGCGCGCCAGCCCTCGCAGTATTTCAAATAGCCTCAGCGCCAGCCGTCCGCCGTCTGCAGTCATCTGCGGCAGCCGGCATCCCACTATCGAGAATGGAGCGCCGTTGTCCATTGCGGCTTTGACTCTCTTGTCAACCTCCGCGGCGAACTCCGTGTAAGGTGTGAACAGCTCTTGCTCGGGCGCGGCAGCAGCCGCGGCGGGCTCGGCGTTGCGAGCAGCAGGCGCCGCGCTGGAAGCGCCCGACGGGTTTATTATCCACGAGCTGAGACCGCGATAGCGCGCTATTAACTGGCGCGCTTTGTGCTTCAGCTCTTTCGCGCTGAACGGCTTGGTCAGGTAGTAGTCCGCGCCAAGCTCCGACGCCATCACTCGATCGATCGCACGCATGCGCGAACCTGACACAATTATGATCGGGACGTTGAGGGCCGAGCGGATCAGCGTCAGGACTTTAAAGCCGTCGATGACCGGAAGATCGAAGTCCAGAACCACCAGGTCGGGCTTGAACGATATCAGTTTCGCCAGCCCGCTCACTCCGTCATGCACGACTTCCAGTGAGTAGTCGCCGAGCGTCTGGGTTACAAGGTCACAGGTCTCGGGGTCGTCTTCGATGATGAGAACGTTGAAATCCTTGGCTCGGACTTCGGCCTCAGGCGGCGGTTCTGGTTGTGTCGTTTCGCGAACCGCGCGCCGCCGCGCCGTTTGGCTTGCCGGCGACGGAAATTCTGCATCTGACTCCGGCGGATGGAGCAACAACTCCACGGCTCGCGCAGCCATTGTTGAATCAATTCTGATGTCGGATGCCCTACCGTGTCTTGTCGAGCGCGGCTTCGCTTGATCGGCGTCGCGGCTGCTGGAAGATGTTTCACGTGCATCGCGAAGTAAAGAGGGCTGCACCTCACCTGATTCAACTGCTGGTTGTGCCAAGTCAATCGCGGCGCTGGCCTGTCGATCGAGGCCCGGGTCGGCTGCGTTGTAGGGGAACTTCAGCTCCGGCAAATCAAGGTCGAGCGGTGATGCTGAGCCTGTCAGATCATCGAGCAAATCAGACAACTCGTCTAGCTGTCCTTCGGACAGCGGCCGCGCAGGTG
Source organism: uncultured Clostridia bacterium (assembly GCA_964548075.1). Lineage (GTDB taxonomy): Bacteria > Acidobacteriota > Blastocatellia > UBA7656 > UBA7656 > Onstottus_A. The sequence goes on from CAZJQQ010000012.1 coordinate 116,523, forward strand.
CTGAAGAGCCGATAGGTTCTTCGAGCTGAAGCTCCAACTCTTCCTTAGATGTTGAGTCGGTTGGTTGAGACGTTACGCCCGCTCGCGGGGCCTGGAACTCCTTTTCTTCAACCGGGGTGAGCTTCCGAGTCTGAAGAGTATCGCGCGGCTCCCGGTCGGAGACTAACGGCTCGGTATCATGCGGGTCGAGGGTCCGATACGGCGGGATCGAAGTTTCGCCCATCACTTCTATCTCCGCTATTAGCTCGGACTCTTCTGTCCGCGTTTGGGCGCGCACCGCGCGCAGCTCCTCCCTGATCGATTCGAGTTCGGCGATCGAGGGAGGTTGAGGCGCGGCTTGATATCTGCCGGCGGCGTCCGTTGGGTACGCGCGCCCTAACAAGAAGACACCGCGCGACGGGTCAACTTCGATTGCCTGGTCAGGAATTGCTGGTGATTTCTCAAACGTGATGAAACGAGCGGCGCGGTCGCCAACGTCCCTGACGTCAAATCGAAACGACTCTGCAACCAGGGGCTCGAAGCTCTTGATGATTTCGTGATTGGACTCATTGGCGATCAGCACAACGGTCGCGCCAAATGAGCGCGCCCATTCGGCGAATTCGCGTGCGCGTGTTTCGAGGTTGCCTTCGGCGCCTGCGAGGACGCTTGCGACTGGATCGAAGATCAAGCGCTCGGGCCGAGTTTCGCCGAGCAGCCACTCGAGCTCTCGCAGCACCGGTGTAAGCTCGCGAAGCTTTCCGATCTTTTGGATTATGTCGTCGGAGTATTCCAGTATCACCAGCCGGCCGCTGTAGACATCTTCGAGACAGTCATAGCCGAGCCGCGCGAAGCGGCGGACTGCATCTTCGGGTGAATAGCGAATCACCAGCGCGCCGTTTTCGCCGCGTTTGAGTCCTTCGATGAGAAACTTGATCCCAAAAAGCGACTTGCCGGACGCTTCGCCGTGGACCAGATAGAGCTGGCCGCGATCGAGTCCGCCCATCAACTCGTCAACGGGCTCGATTCCACTGATGATCGTGTTTCCAGATTGCAATCGCATTGTTTGCAGGCCGTTTAGATACCCGAGGTTGGACCTGATGACAGGATAGTGTTGAGCGACTTCCGCGTCAACTAACCTCTTTTGCTTTGGCGTTCATCCTCCACTACGAGACTGGTCCCTCTCTACCTAGTGTTTCTAAATGCGAAATAGGGTTTGTTTACCAGCGGCTAACCCGTCCGGGTGAGTGTGGAATGCATCATGGCTAGCGTTGGGTAAAACCCAACGCTGAACGGCGTGAAATCTACTCAGGCGAGCACGGCCGTGGCGCGGCGCAGCCGTTCGACTGTGCGCTGTCGCCCTAGCGTTACCATAATGTCGAACATACCAGGCCCGACCGCCTGGCCCGTTAGCGCGGTGCGCGCGGCGTTGATCAGGAGTCCCGCCTTGACGGCCTGCTCCTCAGCGTAGGCTCTCAGAGCCGTTTCCGTGGCATCGTGTGTGAATTCATCGAGCGACGCGAGCCGGTCGGCCAGGCCGGGCAACAAGGCCTTCAGCCTTTCATCCTTCAGGTTTTTCTTGACCGCGTCAGGCTCGTATTCGAATTCGTCAGTGAAATAAGGACACCCGAGTGTTGCGAAATCCTGAGTGGTACGATAACGCGCCCGCAGAAGGTTGATGGTTCGAGCTAACCACTCGCGTTCATTCGAGTCGTACTCTTCACGCCAGAGGTTGAACCTCTTCAACTGTTCGCCGACAAGCGGAACCAGCTCGTCAAGAGGCATTGCGCGAAGGTATTCGCCGTTCATCCACAGCGCTTTAGGGTCGGTCCAGTCACGCGGGTCGTTCTCGCTGAAGTTGAAGATCGCCGATGCTTTGTTGACTGCTTCGAGAGAGAACTTCTCGATCAGTTCCTCGCGTGACATGATTTCCTGATCCGATCCCGGCGACCAGCCTAGCAGAGCCAGATAATTGACTAACGCATCGCGAACGAAGCCTTGATCGCGATATGTCGTCACCGAGACTACTTCGCCGTGCTTGCGCTTCGACAGTTTCTCCTTTCCGGGCGCCATTATCAGCGGCAGATGCGCGAACTGCGGCAAAGAAGCGCCCAGCGCTTCGTAGATCAGCACTTGTTTGTGAGTGTTGGTTAAGTGGTCCTGACCGCGAATGACGTGGGTGATGCGCATCTCGATGTCGTCAACCACCACCGAGAGGTTGTAAAGCGGGTGACCATCCGACCGAATTAACACGAGGTCTTCGATGTCTGAGTGGTCACGTTCTTGCGGACCATAGACAAGGTCGTCGAATCGAGAGACGCCGTGCTCGGGAATCTTCAGCCTGATCGCCGCTGCCTCGCCTGAGGCGACTCGCCGAAGCGCTTCTTCAAGTGGCAGGTCGCGAAACGGGTTTGGCTCCTTGACTGTGCCGATCTGGGCCCGCGCTCGATCAACTATTCTGGCTCTGACGGTGCGGTCGTCGGTCTGTTCTTTTGGCGTGAAGTCATAATAGGCCTTGCCTTCTTCGACCAGTCTGCGAGCCGCTGCTCGGTGTTGCTCGAGAAATGAAGATTGAAAGAAAGGGCCTTCGTCGGGGTCGAGTCCCAGCCAGTGCATTCCGTCGAGAATGCCTTGCACCATCTCTTCGGATGATCGCTGAATGTCGGTATCTTCGATACGAAGGATGAACACGCCGTCATGTTTGCGGGTGAAGAGCCAATTGAACAGGGCGGTGCGAGCGCCGCCCAGGTGAAGATAGCCTGTGGGGGAGGGCGCAAAACGGGCTCTCACGGTTTGGGTCATTTGCGGTTTCTCTTATCCTTCGCCTCGAGGGTACTTGAGTTGGTTTCGAGAACGACACGCGTCGGCTGGTTCAATGGCAAAGGCGAGCGACCTGATTCGTGAGATCGCGCGTGACTTCGTTCGAGAGGATGAGCTTGTCAATGCGCTCTCGCATTTCCTCCGTTAGAATGCGAATGTTCCCCTTATCTCGCGACGATCGGCTTCTGCCGGTCCAGCCATATAGGCGATCTTCGCGGCAGTCCTTATCTGAAGCTCTTTCAAGCCTTCGATGTCTGAGCTTACCTTTGCTTGATGATTGATTAGAAACTGAATCGCTCGTTCCATTTCTTCGCCAGTCAAGCTCTTCTCCCCGTCTCAGAATCTCACTTTTTCACGCTGCGATTATCTGTGATCGATGAAAAGAAAGGCAAGCTCGCGCGAGCTTGCCTTTCGCTATGGACCGGTCCTCGACTGAGCCAACACATAGTCAACTCGGCGAAGGACGAAGATGCGATTCAGTTGCTCGTCATCGGAGCAACGTAACGGACCGATTTGAGTTCGACCAGCGCCGCGAGCTTCTCGATCGGCAGCCGGCCGATGATCATCTTTGCGGTCTTAGGATCGAGCACGATTTCAAAGCCGAGCTGCCTGAGCTGAGCCATGGTCTCCGGAGACTTGTCAGTGAGCCAGACTTGAATCTCAGCTTTTCCGTTACGAATGAACCTGGCGTCATCGGCGGTCGGCTGCCCTTTGTTCTTCAATCGTTCGATCAGAGCAGAGATGGATGGATTCATCTTTGAGAGAAACTCCCGGCGCTTTTGCTCTTCGGGCGAGACCCGATCAGCTTTGCTAGACATACCGAGCGACTCAGCTAGTGTCAGCCCGGCGTTTGGCGTGTATAGCAACTGCGACCCAGTGCCTGGCCCGTTGCCGGATCCCGCCCCGCCGCCGCTGCCGCGACCGATGCCACCCGCAGTGCCCGAACTCGAGTCCTTCCTGGTTCTAGCTTTCGGTTGCGGGGAGGCCGGAGGCGACGCAGACAGTTTTGGCAAATAACCTTTGCTCGGTGGCCGCGCTCTGCCCCCGCCGCCATCGCGGCCGGTTGCGTAGCCAACGCTGCCCGTTTTGTTCACGACTACCGCAGACTGCAACATCAGGATGTCCTCTGTTAATTCGCCGAAAACACCTGCGCGGCTTACACCCTCCGGCATCTCGACGGGCACTTCAATCTTTCGCGGCTCGCCTGCGTCGGTAACCGTCATTTCTTCGACTGCAACGAACGAAGTAAACTGGGTCATCAATCGAAAGCTCAAGCCAAGCTGAGTTATCCCTTCACGAATATCGTCACGCGCATTGCCGTTCTGAATGCCGGCGTAGTCCTGGCTCATCAAGTCGTCGATGCGGGTCCGAGCCCACAGTGTGGCGAGCACATCGTGTCGCGGTTCGTTTTCCGGAAGTTCGATCGGAATCTCGCGCACGAACTCACGGCCGGACATCTGACCTTTGAGTCTGATCATACCGCGTGCGCCGGCCGTGTACCGGCCGCTGACGATCACCGGTTTCGCGCTGAAGAGATCAGGCAGACGGTTCGGATAAACGTCAGTCACCGGCAGTCCAGACCAATCAATCGAGATGTCCGTAAGCAGCGGATTGCGAACTCGTTCGTGGAATCGCTTCGCCGCTGCCGAGCCATCGTCGCTGAGCGTCACGTACTCGACTTCGCCGCGTCCGTGCTCAGCCATCTTGTCGAGCAGGAAGCGGTTGACTGAGCTGCCGATCCCGAACGCAAACACTCGCGCGTTAGGATGCCTTTGGACTTCGGAGATGATCTCCATATCATTGCCGACGTAACCGTCGGTCATAAAGCACACGATGCGCACGTGATCCTGAGCATCTGAAGGATCGAGCGCTGCGCGAACGGCTTTCATCATTTCGGTTCCGCCGCTGCCTGAGCGTGATGCCAGGAATGCCTGCGCTTTTGCGAGATTTTCCCCCGTCGCGGGGACTGGCTTGGGAAACAGTATGTTGGTGTCGCCAGAGAAGGTGATCAGGTTGAAGGTGTCTTGCGGGTAGAGCCCGTCGAGCGCGAGCTTCATCGTTTCCTTTGCCTTTTCAATTGGGAAGCCCTTCATCGAGCCCGACGTGTCGAGCACGAATATGAGTTCCTTGGGCATCACGTCTTGCGCAGTTACTCGCTCGGGAGGTTGAAGGATCATTGTGAAGAACCCCTCGGCCCGATCACTCCCAGATCGGTGAGTTAGCATCGCATCTTCGATCCGCCCTCCCGCAACGTCGTATTTGAGAATGAAATCCTTGTTTGGAATTACGGCTTTGTCCTTGAGACTCACGACCGCGCTGTGAGCAGTAGGCCGTTCCACTTCGACGTCGTGCAGCGTCGATTTCAATCCGTCGATTGGCACGCCCGCATCGAGCGCGACTTCGATTGAGATGTCGTGACCGGCGCGCGTGCCCTGCGGAGTACCCGGCGTGATTCGCGATGCGTCGGGTACGCGATCCGTATCCGGCGTCCGGCCGCCGCCTTGCTTGCCAACGGGCGCACCGGGAATGTATCGCGGGCCGACAACCATCGGGAAGACAAACTCGTAGGAGCCGTCTTCGTACTTCAGAGTTTCGACGTAGCTGATCGTAACGGTGACTTTCTCTCCGGGCATTATGTTCGCTACCGACTGAGTGAAGATGTTCGGGCGCTCTTGATCGAGCAAGCTTGCGACTTGTCCGGCGGCGCGGGCGGCTTCATACACGGCGCGAGCTTCTTCTCGGCGCTTGATTCGTCCGCGCACGGTGCGTTCGCCGACGCGCATGGTCATATCATCGACGGCGGCGTTTTGAGGCAAAGGAAACGTGTATACGGCTTCGATCTTTTCTTTGAAAGGATTCTCAAACTCTTGAGTAACAACTACGCGCGAGATGAATCCGCTGATCTCAGCTTTGACATACGTGTGTTTGAGCGGACACAGTGCTACGACCCCGTTTTCCGGATCGACCACTTGAAGCGCGCCCTGCGTGTGCAAGCTGGAAGCTGAGGTCGCGAAGCCCGGACCTCGAGTCTTCGAGACCCGGGCGAGTGTGATGTAGCCCGCTGCAAAGAGCATTGTGAGGACTGTGAGGGAGAGAATAATTCTGCGTTGCATGACACCTCCGGGCTGCCGCAACCTTGGTTCCTGATGCGACGCATTTACCAGGCCCAACGGACATAGGGTCGAGCACGCCAACACTTCGGTGAAGCGAAACGGCCGATGCTGTTGGCTTTGCATAACGAGTCCTTGATTGGCGCTCAGGACTAAGGTCGAGACAGGCACTCATTCTTAGATAGCTGCTTTGCACGGGACGCACGGTGCTCAGGTGATCGACTGGTACCAGTTGGTTAGACACCAGAACCGGATCAAGGTTCCAAGCTCTTCTGTTCGATCCTAGAACGCCATAGTGCGACTGGTTTGCAGGGAAGATGAGAAGGTCGGAAGTCGAAGGCGGAGGGAGTTCGTGTAAGGAGGAGAGCATCGCTTGCGATTTGCCGAAAGAAAAGCGGTGGCGAGTTACGACTCGCCACCGCCGAGGGTTTGAGCAGACGAACTACTCTAGAACTGGAAACGCGCTGAGAATTGCATCTGGAACGGCGGACCAGGATTGTTGGTAAGCAAGAGGTTGCCGAGCCGGGCCGAGGCCACGTTCTGATCTCTAACCTGAAGCCAATTCGGGTTTGTCGGCCCAAGGAATCCACAACTGGCCGTCGCAGGCGCGCAGAAGGTAGTCGATGTCCCAGCCAGTGAGATGTTCTGGAGGTTAAAGAGATTGAAGATGTCGACCGAGAACACCAGTCGCTTGCTCTCGGCAAAGTCGAAATGCTTCGAACCGTGAACATCAAAGCCGTAGAAGGCCTTGTTCCGGAATCCATTTCGCGTGAAAGGCACTCCCGGTCCAAGGTACGGACGATCCGGCCCTCCGAGATCGTTGTTTGGATCGGTTAGTCCGGAGCTCGCATCAATGGGGAATCCGGAGAACACCCTGATGGCGCTCGAGAAGTCAAAGCCATGCGGGAGGAAGAAGACCGGACTGGCAACGAACTGATGCCGCCGATCAATGTTTGAATCTGCGTATTCAGGCGCAGTATTGAACGCATTCTCATAGCGGAATCCGGTTGCATCGCGTTCGTTGTCGTCGTCCCCTATGTTCTTTGACAGCGTGTAGAATGTGTTGAACTGGCCCCACTTTTTCTGGAACTTAGCGCGCAATGTGAGTCCGCGGTAAAGCGACCTTGCTGTAGACTCGCGCACGGTGATGCTGCCAAGGGATGAAATCGGTCGGGGTGTGCCGGTGCGCACGCCGAAGAAAGGTCGCTGCGCCGGATCGACGGTCGTCGTTCGCAACACCGGCAGCGGCAGGTTCAAGTCGCGGTTGCGCTCCAGGTGGATCGTGTGAACGTATGTGAAGTCCGCGCCCAAAGTCATGCTCTGGCTTACCTGCCGCTCGATACCAATTCCGCCCTGGTATGCCTTGGGGTTCTTGTAATCAGCGGCATTCAAAATCAGGTTTGCCCCGGTGAACGGATCGACGGCTAAGCCAAGCGCGGCAGCAACCGCCAAAGCTTTGTCCGCGGTGATGTCCGGCAGCTTATCAAGCGTGAACGCATTCAGGTCTATCCCGATCAACTTCAATTGCTGGTAGACCGTTTTATTCGGGTTGGTCGTGGGCACAGTGAAAGGAAGCTGCACGGAAACGTCGCCGGGAGTGGCGCGCCAGTTGTTACCAGCACCAGCGAACAGCAGCAGCGGCGTTCTGGCGAAGTAGATTCCAGTGTATCCGCGAACGACCGTCTTGCCATCGCCCCACGGATCCCACGCAATCCCGAAGCGCGGTCCGAACTGCTTGGCGTTGTCGGCGATCTGAGTGGGGTCGGCTGTGTGACCGGACGGGAAGCGGAATCCTTTGACTTTGGCAATCAGTGCTGTGTTGGTGGCTTCGGGACTGGGATTGTACTGTCCTTCCCAGCGAAGGCCGTAGTTAAGCGTCAGGTTGGGACGAACGCGCCACGAGTCCTGAGCGAAGAAAGCAATCTCGTCTGTCGCATACGAAGCCATCAGATTCCCGATCTGCCGTCTGAAAGTAACGGCTGTGGTATCGAATCGGTTTGCGGTTGTGCCGCCGACCGACAGGATGTCGAGAACCGTATCGACGCCGGCGGCGTTGCTTACTGATTGCGAAATACTGAACGCGCCCGTTTGATTGAAGCCGAAAAGCTGGCTGATGAAGATGTGATTGTATTCGGTCCCAAACTTGAGTGTGTGGTTGCTGCGAGACCATGTCAGGCTGTCTGCGGCCTGAATGCGGCGGTCAAACTGAGTGTTCTGACCCAGGAAGGAAACGGTGCCATCGTTGCCAACGCCACTACTTACCAATGGCTGGATGGCGTTGGCAGGACGCGGACGCTCTTCACGCACAAACTGTCCGCGAAACTCATTGACCATCGTCGCACTGAAGAAGCTGGTGAATTGTCCAACGACTGAGTGGCTGCTATCCAACTCGGTTCCGTTGTTGGAAAGCGCGCTAATGGTCGTCGGAAACAACTGGTTGCCGACTGAGTTGGCGTTCAGCGCTTGGTTCTTGCTGTAGCCGTACCGAACATTGAAGCGGTGATTGCTGTTGATCTCGTAATCGAAGCGCCCAGTAAGTGCCTTGGCGTCGTTTGTCTGGGTGAAGGGCTGCTGGAGCGAGGTGTAGTAGCTAAACGCCTCTGCCGTATTCGCTTTCGAGGTGGTGAGGCTGAGAGGATCAAAGAACACCTGGCGATTGTTGCTGAACTCTTGCTGCTCATAAGCGAAAAAGAAAAACGCCCGGTCCTTCTTGATCGGCCCGCCGATCGAGCCCCCGAACTGTTGCTGCGTAGGCGCAGCGACAACCTTCCTCAGTGGAACGCCCGCCGCCAGGCTGGCATTGATGTTGTCTTCCACTGACTGAAAGAAGTCGTTCGTTCTAGACCAGTCCTGGTCGCGGCGCACATAGAAACCTGAGCCATGCCAGTTGTTGCTTCCTGCCTTGGTCACGGCGTTTACGATGCCGCCGGTTGAGCGGCCGAACTCGGCGCTGTAGCCCGACGCCACCACCTGAAATTCCTTGATCGATTCTTGTGGGATGGTGGGGGCGCTGTTGGATCGCTCCCCGCCCCGGATGCCGCCGAAGAACGGCTGGTTGTAGTCCACACCGTCAACGTTGACGTTCGAATTGATTCCTCGTTGTCCGGCAAGCGAGATCTGGCCGCGCTGCGGATCAACCTGAGCCGTCGGTGTGAGCGTAACAAAGTCCTGAAAACGGCGACCGTTGACCGGGAGATTCGCGATGGCCTGTTCGTTCAATACGGAGTCAGCTTCTGAACGGGTCGTTTGAACCTGAATCGCGCCGGAGGTTACGTTCACTACCTCCTGAACGCCGCTCGCGCTCATTGAAATCTTGAGATCAAAGGTTCGACCGACGCTCACCTCCACGTCCTTAATGTTGGTCGCAGCAAATCCGCTTGCCTCAGCCGACACGTTGTAAAGGCCGGGAGGCAGCAGCAAGATGGCGTACAGCCCGTCGTCATTGGAGGTCGACGAGCGTGACAGACCCGTCTGCTTGTTGCTGGCGGTAACCGTCGCCTTGGCGATGGCCGCGCCCTGACTGTCAGTGACGATGCCTGCGATCTGACCGGTGCTGGCCTGTGACTGCGCCATGGCCGGAACAGCCGCGGAGCAAAGACACAGCACCAGCAGCACTGCGCATAGTGAGTGGAATGTTTTTGGTTTTGACATTTTCCTGCCTCTCCTCATGAAAAAAAGTGTGGTAATTGATTCACGGGTGATGCGCACGCTTGCCGCAGCCAGCACCCAGAGAGTTCTGTGTCAGTTGTTCGGCTTTGTCCCGCCGATTGATAGAAGAGGCTAGCTGCGCGGTAAGTCGTCCTGCTGAAAGCAGCGTTCTCCTCCCCCTTTGAAACACCTACTCCTGCGGCTCACAACAGGAAGCGGTCTGATGAGCTTCGCCCATCGTATGTGAGCGGTCGCAAGCGAAACGGATCCACCTGAAATGAGCGCCCCGCGCGTATCCGACGTTATCTCTAAGCCTGGCGAGAGCGAAACGGCCTCGCTGAACCGTTACCACGTTTGGCCTGCTCGCCGCCGTCCTGTGAGCGAATTTTGACAACTGCCTCGCGGGAAAGGAAAGGCTACTTCAAGGACCGATTCAAGTCAAGGAAAATAGGTGTTAAATAAACCGGCCTAAAGACCTCCGCCGACTCGAGATCACGGCGAACATAAGCAGTTATCTCTTGATGAGCCAGCTTTCCTGATCCTAACACCGCGCGTACTCGCCTCTCACCGAAGGGTTACTGTTTTCGCTGTGCCAGCACTTCAACCACCGCCTTGAATGCTCCGACATTGTCGGAGAGCAGCCCTTCGTTGACGGATAAAAACAGAAGGCCGTCGCGCGTGGCCGTAAATTCACCCGAGCGGCCCAGGAAGATGAAGTCATCGTTGTCGGAGGAAATCACGGCAATGAGCGCCCCGGTGGGCTGGTCCGGCATTAGCTTCTTGGGATCAACCAGATCGCTGACGCCTTCAGGCCCGCACGTGCGGCCGCTGACAGGATCCAGCGTGATAGTGCCGCTAGCGGTGACGCGCAGGTGGTCGCCCCGCTTGACTATCAGTCCTGAGCTCGTCCAGTCCTTCTTTGCGGCTACATCCACGGTCATAGTCTTCACCGGCAGAAGCGGCTTTCGAGGAGGTCGCTCACTGTCTGAAGTCTCGGAGGCAGGCGGTGCAGTCACTGGTGCGGGACTGGTCACGGCAGGCTTTTCGGGTTGCGCCGGTTCAGGCTCTCGCACAGGTGGCGGCACGGGTTGCGTCTCAGGAGGACCCGTTTCGCGCGGCTGCGGATCAGCAGGCTGTGTGCGCACCGGAGTTTCGCCAGGATCAGGCACGCGAGTCTTTGTGTCCCGCCGCGGATTGTCGTTGATCACGCGCGGTGGAGCTTCGGCGGGCTGCGCTGCGGTGCTTGACGCATCGCCCGCAGGTGCGGCCGCCGAGTCAAACTCGATTCGCGCAACATCTCCCATGTAGACCATGGCTTTGCTCAGATAGCGGCCCGAACCGGTGTCCAACATGACTATGAATTGGTCGTCGGCGAAGCTAGTCACCTTGCCTTTTAGCACGCTGCCGTTCTTCAAATGGATCGTGTCTCCGAGAGCGGTGGACGCGATGACTACAACAGAGATCAGCGACAACAACGAAAACTTCCGCATTTTACGCCTCCGCGGTTATTGAGTCTTGGATTTCGGTCGCGAATTATATCAGAGCGCTTTCGAGTGTGAAACTTGAGGAGTCAATCTCGCGAGCAATGGCGAGCGTGTCCGTTGGCCCGTTGATGTTGTCCGCGCTCGCTACCGCTGGCGGTACTGACCCGTCAAGGGATCTGGATAAAACGTTATTCGCCTTCGCGATTTACCCGGTCATTGTAGTCTTCAGACGACGCTGGATCGAGTTCCCAGCGCCTGCGGTCGCGCTCTTCTACTTTTTCAGTCGTGTGCAACGGCTCGTTGTCTTGGTAAGTCAACCCTACTGCTAGGCCCAATTCGTCAACCACATCCTGGTCGGGTGTCGGCGAGGACCCGCCTACTGTCTCGTCGCCGATGTCGGCGCGAGCCCAATCGGCATCAATATCACCGCCAGAAAGATCAGGCGTGCGCGAGCGGTGCTCTCGAAGCTCGCGTCGGATCTGCTCGCCCCCGGAAGCCAGCCGCTGCGCTTCTTCAAACTCCTGCCGAACTTCTTCATCAGCCTCGTATTGTTCGCTCTCCGCGGTGCCGGCGTCAATGAACTCTCCCTTAGACTTGTCTGCCATAAGTAATCGCCTCTGCTTTTGATTGCCGTCACTTTCCCGCGCGAGAAAAGTCTAGCACAGAAGCAAGGCGGGGAAAACTACGAGGCTTTTCCGCAGTCGCTGGTTGTGGGTTAGCGGGGTGTGGGGAAGAGAAAAGGCGAGCCCGGCTCGTGACCGGGCTCGCCTAGTGATTGCACAGGACTAAGCCGCGATTACGTTGCTGGCAGCCAGGCCTTTCGGACCTTGCGTGATGGTGAACTCAACACGCTGCCCCTCGTTGAGCGTCTTGTATCCGTCGGCCTCGATGGCTGAATAGTGAACGAACACGTCGTCACCACCTTCGCGGGTGATGAAGCCGTATCCCTTCGTCGCGTTGAACCACTTAACAGTTCCTGTTTCTCTCAATGCTTTCTTCTCCTTTTCATCTAGAGTGAATTGCAGAGTGATGATCGGAGCTAAAGCAAAGAGCGTTTGCGGTCAAACTTTCAAACGCGCAAAACCTTAACTTCAACTTCAGTCCTCCTCACACTACTGCTGAACAAAACGCGCCAATCCTACACATCCAACAACAGGCTGTCAACCGAAATGCGGGAGTAGCATAGACTTTAGTCTGTGTCGTTCATGAGCCTGCGAACCATTCGTCTTCCACAGACTAAAGAGCCTCTTACAAAACCCCCAACTTCAGTTGGGGGATCGTTAAGTTCAGCCTACGTGTGTTGTGGGTGACGCTCGTCTGTTCGTCTCTCCTCTCCCGCGCGCCACTCGCGCCGCGAGTGGCGCGCGGGAGAGGAGCTAATCACCGCGGAGGGGAGAAGCGCCGTCGTGCCGTAGGTTGAAATGAAACATCCCCCAACTGAAGTTGGGGGTTTTGCAAGAGTCTCTAAAGTCTATGATACGCCGGTCTATGCGATGTCACTTCGCCGTAGCGGTTACTTCATTTGATTGGATCCCCTGTGTGGTCACCAGGCGTATCAGCAAAGTGGTGCCCGGAGCCGGCGCGGCGGCCACGCTTATCTTGGCCTGAACGAAATCAGGCGGCTCGAATACTGCAGATTGGATCGCCAGTTGAGAGCCGTTCGCAATGACGGTGACCGTTCCGCCGCTCGGAAAGTTCACGCCGAAGATGTTCAACAGCATGGCGCCCGACGCCTTCTTCTTGACCTTGACCCTGGTGATCTCAGGCCCGATCAGTCTTCCTGCGGTGACCGAGTTAGACAAGTCCGACGGCGTCGGCAACATGTTACGCGCCCGAACCACAAGCGGCCCAACGCTGTTCCTCACCGAAAGGTTCTGATCAAGAGACACCCAGGTCGGCAGACTGCCGGGTGGCGCATCGGGAACCAAACTAGAAATCACGGGAATGTCATTGATGAAGATCTGAAGATCAGCCCGCAAGTTATTGCCAAACACGCTCACGTTGAGGTTGCTCTGGCCGGCTGGCGCCTCCGCCACGCCAGTGAATCCAAGGGACAGTACGGCCCCAGTTAACACAGGCACCGGTGCCTGCGGCGGCGCAAGCATCCCAAGCTTGGCAGACAGCTTCTTTCCGCTGAAGATGTAGACGTTCCCGCCATTCACGATCCCGTTGCCGAATCCGTCTCCGTGCATCGCGTTCGCGATGTAGTCGATGTAGCCATCGCCGTCGACGTCAGCGCCCGCCAGCCGATAGGAAAACTCGTCGCCGCCCTCGACGCCCTGTGCCTCCCCGTGTGCGCCTGCCAGGCGGAAGATGCGCGGACTCGCCGGTGGGTCATACAACTTGATGACGGACGGAAGAAAGTCGCGTTGGCCATAGATCAGTTCGGTAACGCCGGCGTCCTCGCGCTCCTCGCCGTTCAGTACAAACGTGCGCTCGGGACTGCCGATAAACAAATCCGAAAAGCCGTCTTTGTTTATGTCGTAGGTGCGAACGGAATCGCCGGCGCAATCCAGCACATGTTCACCATAGATCGCCGTGACTCGCTGACCTGAGGCGGCGGGACTCGCAAGGTCGATAGTCGCGCCAGGCAAAGTCGCCGAGCCGTATACGACGTAGACCGCGCCAGTCTGTCCCTGGTTGTCAGGAGCCGTAGCCAGTAACGCACCAATTATCAAATCTGTCCGGCCGTCTCCGTTTACGTCCCCGCTGTGAAGCTGTGAGGCGAGAAAGTCGAGCCGATTCGCGCCAATGACGTGAGTTGCATTTTGCGGCGGGCTGCCAAGGTCAATCGTCGCCGGCCAGTTCCGTTGCCCATAGATCACATATGCTTCACCGCATCTCTCTCTTTGCCCATTAAAATTTGCTGCAAAGAAGTTGTGGCCGTTTCGAATGTTAGGGGTCACGTACGAACCCGAGTCGCGGTCTATTGATCCGCCGATAATGACGTCACCGGTCCCGTCGTTGTTGATGTCCCCGACTTGCAGCGCGGCGCCCCAGTGATCTTCCTCGTTGGCGCCGACGATACGAGCGGTGCGAACGCCAGCGGGCGGCGATGCGAGATCAATCACCGAAGGCAAATTCGCGGAGCCGAATACAATGTAGGCGCCGCCGACGTGTTGACCCGCGCCCGAGTTGATCTGGTCCGACCCGATGATGATGTCCGCCAGTCCATCGGCATCGACATCGCCTGCGTCGATCCAAATCCCCATTCGCCCGCCAGACTGGGGTCCGTAGATCGCCGTGATTCCGGGCGGAGGGTTGCCGTCATTCGTGCTGAGATCGGCGTTCAGGTTGAAACTCCGCGAGCCAAACACGACGTAAGCCGCGCCGCGATTGTCTGCGATTCCGCCGTTTAGGCCGTCCTGACAGGCGGCTCCGATCACCACATCGCGTATTCCATCGCCGTTCACGTCTCCGTTAGCGGATGCCGAAGTGCCCAAAAGATCGCCCGAACGCTGGCCAGCCAGCTTGAAAATGCTTGCCGGGTTTTGAGCGGCGTCGACGAAGCCACTGTCGCGCCCGTCGCTCAAATAAAAATTCACCACGCCGTTGTTCTCGCGGTTTCCGGTGCTGCCGTACATTCCGCAAAACATGACGTCAGCGCGGCCGTCCCCGTTTATGTCTCCGGCGGCGACAGGCAAGCCGACGTCGCCCTGCAATCGAAGTCCGCCGAACAAAACGAGAATGCCGTCCTGGTTGAAGTTCGCGGTGTCAACCGCCAGTTCGATTGAGCCGCCTTGAGCGGTTGCTCGAATGGCGATAAGCGGGAACGATAATGAGAGTATTAGTCCGAGGATCAAACCCTTGTGCGCCCGTATTCCCTTTTTGCTCATAAGACCTCTTGATGATTGCGCTGCGAGATTGTCCTCGCGAAGGCTGTTGATTATACAATGCCGTTAAGTTCGATTGCGAACGTTGCGTCGAGCAGTGGTTTCTGGTTTCTGGTTTGTAGTCTCTGGTTTCTAGTTTTTGATTTTGTGGTTCAAGCGACAGGCCAACCAGAAACCAGAAACTACAAACCAGAAACCAGAGACCAGATCCCAAATGGAAGAAAAGCAAAGGCGTGGCCGTCTAATCAACGGAATTATGGATGGCTTTTCCTATGGAGCGGCTTGCAATAATGAGCGATCGCCAAACAGAGGCTGAAATCATCGAGGCTTGCAAACAGGGTGATAGGGACGCCTTTCGCGATCTGTTTGAAGCTCACAAAGATCGAGTCTACACGATTGCGTTTCATTACAGCGGCGATGAGGCGATGGCTCACGATGTCACTCAGCAAGTCTTCCTTAAGCTGTTCACGAGCATTAACCAGTTTCATGAGAATTCGCAGTTCACGACATGGCTTTATCGCATTGTGGCCAACGCGTGCACGGACGAACACAGAAAGCGAAGACGTTTCGTTCCGTTCAGCCCTGAGATCGAGGTGAGGACTATGGTGGGGAAGGGCTCTCAAGAGGAAGCCTATCACAGACGCCAGATGGCCGATTCGGTGCGTGGCGCCATCGGGGAGCTGACCCCAAAGCTGCGGCTGCCCATCTTGCTCAAATACGTCGAGGGCCTCTCATACGACGAGATCGCTGAGTCGCTCGGCGTTTCGATTGGGACGGTATCCTCGCGGCTCAATCGGGGACACAAGATGCTGGCGCGCAAGCTGGGTCATCTGCGGAGCGAGTTCGCATCAGGGGAATAAAGATGTTTACGAAGCATGTAATCAAACAACTGTCGGCGTATTGCAACGGCGAGCTTGCGGCGGATCAGGCGCAACGAGTGCGCGAACACCTGCTCGCGTGTAAGCGATGCCGCAAAGAGCACGACGAAATAAAACTCGGCGTGAACCTTGCGCAGCAGCTCCCGCTGGCGTCGGCGCCTGCTGAGATGTGGAGCGAGATTGAGGCGTTGCTGGATGAACGGTCACGGAGGCCGGCATTTGAACCAAAGGCTCCGAAGTTAGCGTTCGCGTTCAGTTGGTACCGCGTGGCCGCGGTCGGCGCGGTGCTTGTCGTCGCGGTGGCGATCGGATTAATGGTGTCTTCAAGATCCATTCGCTACGTCCCGCGAGATTCGTGGGCAGTCGAGAGCGTTGGCGCCGTACGAATCGACGGTGACAAGATCAGTAGCAAAGCTAGGCTGGCGGTTGGCGAGACACTCGAAACCGGCGACTTTGCCCAGGCGAGAGTTACTGTGAGCGAAATTGGAGAGGTTGAACTCGATTCGAACAGCCAAATACGACTGGTGCAGACCGGGAAGACCCAGCACCGCCTGGCTCTCGATCACGGTCGCATTAAAGCCACGATATCGGCTCCGCCGCGACTGTTCTTCGTGGATACCCCTGCGGCGGAGGCGATCGATCTTGGATGCAAGTACACCCTCCAGGTTGACGATGCGGGTACGACCCTGCTCCACGTTACACTGGGCTGGGTAGCATTGGTGCGCAACGAGCGCGAGGTTTACGTTCCTCGCTTCGCGATGTGCCAGGCGCGGCCGGGAATAGGTCCGGGTACGCCTTACTTTGAGGACGCGTCCGAAACGTTCGTCCGCTTGCTCGAGAGTTTCGACTTCGAGAACGGTGGAGACGAAGTGCTCAGAGCTCTGCTAGGCCAGGCCCGACAGCGCGACACTTTCACGTTATGGCATCTGCTCTCAAACGTCGAGGGAGACCGGCGCGTGCAGGTGTTGAACAGGATGATCGAGCTGGTTCGGTTGCCGAAGGGCCTTACGAGAGAAGCGGTGCTCCGGCTTGATCAGGAGACCCTCGACGCCTGGAAGGATGAGATGGTGGACACAGTGTGGTTTTGATCAGGGCGCCCTGGGAGCGCAGGCATCCTGCCTGCTCTTCCTCTAACTGCTACTCTCTTCCTTGCGCAACGCCAAGCAGGCAGGGATGCCTGCGCTCCCAGGGCAAACTGCGCTGAGAGCTTATGACCGGGGTTAAGAAATCGCTGAAGTATTCCGCGTGGGTGGCTGGCCTGCTGTTTGTCTCATTGATCATCTCAAACGTTCATCACCTTTCGCACTTGCCCAAGCCCGCCAATCCAAATCACGGAATGGCTCCAGCAACCGAAACGCTCACTCTAATCGTAGAGCAATACGCGCCGTTCATCTACGCAGCGACGGATAAGTCTGGCGGCAGGCAGGACGCCATCTCTAACATCGACTTCGATGGCGATCTGGTAGGTAACAACAACTGGGAGAACTTCGACCGCTTCGAGCTGACTCCAACGGTCTACTACGCGATACTCGAGACAGAGACTCACTACTTCGTGTCTTATCATCTGTTCCATCCGCGTGATTGGAACCACTTCACGTTCTGGCTCAACGATACTCACGAAAACGACGGCGAGAACTTTCAGGTGGTCGTTCGCAAGAGCGACGGCCGCGTTGTGCTGTTGTGGACGCAGGCTCATTACCGGAGTTCCGTCTACGCGATTCCAGGCTCAGGCATCAAGTCCGGCGTGGCGCAAATCAACGGGGCGTTTCAAACCGTCGATTCGAATGGCGTCCCGGACGAGATGGGTACACACGCCTGTGTCTTCGTCGAATCGCAAGGCCACGGGATCTACGGGACGCTGGGTTCGGACAGTGAAGTTCACGTGAATCCGGATGGCAGTTACACCTTCAAAGGCGCCAGCGGTCTGCTGTTCCGCCCTGCGCGAGTGGGTGAAGAAGTGAACGAGCCAATCAACACAAGCGTCGGTGACGCTGCATATCAACTTGATTCAATCACCATGAAGCTTTGGCCGCTGCTTCGAGACGGTAGGCTGACCGGGGACGGCAAGCTGCTCGACGGATCGTATCGTTATCAAGACGACCTTGTAGACATCAAGGAGGTACCGCGTTTCTACGACGGGAATCGATTCAGCGGGCCGTTCGGTAGTGACAGGGGCATCTCGCCTTTTGCGCTGGATTTTTCTTTCGATCGCGGAACGCTCGGCGCGTTGTTCTTCAACCCGGCGAAACGATACGCGGAGCGCCTGACGATCACCGGACCGTGGTCGCGCGAGTATGTCAACTATCCGTATACAAGATGAAGGTCCGACAAACTTCAAAGTCCGTTTGTCCCCGAGTCGTTGATGCGCTGCAATCAGCCATCACGACAAGCCGCTACGACAACTGAGGTTGTCCGATAATCCGCCGCCGCTGACACAGATCGCTGAACTCAGTTAGGAAGCACGGCGGCGGCGGCAACAACGGGGATTTCCTGGCCGGAGTTTACCGGTCGGCGCGGGCGCGCTTTGATCTCGATCGTCGCCAGATGTTGGTTCAATGAGCTTTCGGTTTCCGCGACCGGGATGGTGGTCGCCGCCGGATCATCAGCGAGCCGCTTCCAAAGCGGTTTCTCTCCGTACGTGTAGTCTCCGAAAATTAGGACAGGCGTTCCGAAAGTTAAGACGGAGTGGTCGATCTTAGAAATCGTCCATTGGTCGGCCCAGTCGTAAATCCACTTCGCGTCCTCCTCAAGCAACCGCACGCAGCCATGGCTCGCCGGATAGCCCGGCAAGTCGAACTTGTGAAAGGACACACCAGAGAAATTATCAAGGTTGAAACACCAGGGCAGAATCCAGCTCTGGTTAACTGAGCTTCTGGTCTCCTTCGCTTTCCAATTCGTGTGGTAGAGTCCTGCCGGTGTCGGGGTTGACTTCTTACCGGTGCTCGTTGGTCCCCAGCGCACGAGCCTGCCCGATTCGTAGGCGCCAAAAGCCTGCACACGGCGCGAAACCAGAACCAGTTTTGGTATTGTTCGCGCGACTTCGAGCTGAAGCGGAAACGGCGCGATGCTCATTAAGTCGGCGCCTGCGTCGGGAATGATCAGCGAGTCGCCGGCCCGAATGTGTTTCCTGTCTGTTCGGTTTATCTTCAACATCGCCGAGAAGGCGTCCGCGCCTAATCGCGACTCCAGTTCCGTGATCGACTTTCTCCCCTGGATCTTGAACACTTCAAAATGCGCGGACTTTGCCTGGGTTAACGCAGAAAACTGAATATCGGAAGGGCGATTGCCGGGGTCATCCGAATCGGCTGTCGACAACTGGCTTGCTTGAGTTGTCCTCCGTATGGCGTCCGCTTCTTTGCCGCGGGACGCGATCGCTGATGCGAGCAAAGGAGCAGCGAGTACTAAAGCGAGCAAGAAAGCTGTGCGGCTGTGGCGTTTCATCAGTCGCATTAGATGAGCATTAGTCGCATTGGTTGCTTTGCCGGGGAAGCTCGAACCCAGTGGTTGGCCGCGGATACTACGGCTTGACTGGCGAAACGACTGTTACACCTACCTGGCATTGACGGGGTTTAATAAGGCTGACGCGAGAGGGCTATGCCAGAACAGGCTACAGATTCTATAATCACGCCGATGGCCAGTTCTCCCTCATCCGATAAGCCTGATGAGTCAGCTCCTCGTCCGGACCGCAATGATCCCTATCTCCGTTTTCACGCGGTGAAAATCTTTGTTAGAGATCAGGATCGAAGCCTGCGATTCTACCTGGACCAGCTTGGATTCAGTCTGGTCTACGATACCCGCCTTCAGTCCGGTGAACGCTGGGTAGCTGTCGCTCCTCCCGACGGCACTGCGATCCTTGCGCTAGTGACGCCGAAGCCAGATTCGAGTGAGTACAGACTTATCGGTCGGGCCACCCAGGTTGCTTTCGTGACTGACGATGTCGTTGCCAAGTTCCACGAGTGGTCCAGGCGCGGGGTTAAGTTTCGTCGTATTCCGCGCCTAAAGCGCATCAAGTATGAGCGCCAGGAGACGGCCCAGGACTCCACCGGCCCCTCGATGCTGCTCGGTACGCAGAGTCCGATTTGGGGCGGAGTGTTCACCCGCTTCGAGGATATCGACAGGAATTCTTTTTCGCTTGTGAGCTTCGACGAGGTGAGCCAGGCGCTCGACGAGCAACGCCGAGCTCTGGCCGAGAAGCTGGAATCCGAACGCCGCGCTGTCCGGGAACTGGAAATCGCGAAACAAGTGCAGGCCAGGCTCTTCCCTCAAACGCTGCCGAAACTCGCTACACTCGACTACGCGGGCATTTGCATTCAGGCTCGCGAGGTCGGCGGCGATTATTACGATTTTCTTGATCTGGGTCGAGGCCGCCTTGGGTTAGTGATCGGCGACATTGCGGGAAAGGGAATCGCCGCGGCTCTCTTGATGGCCAATCTTCAAGCGAATCTGCGCAGCCAGTGCGCGATCGCCGGCGATGAGCCGCAACGACTCTTGCGAGCCGTGAACCGGCTCTTTTACGAGAATACGACCGACGGCGCGTACGCCACGCTTTTCTTTGCCGAATACAACGGCGAAGGGGGGAGCTTGCGCTTCGCGAATTGTGGGCATCTCTGCGCTCTCTTGCTTCGGAGCGACAACAAGGTTGAGCGGCTGGATTCGACGTCCACCGTGCTGGGACTTTTCAAGGAATGGGATTGCTCGATAGAAGAACGAAGACTCTTCCCGGGAGACACGCTAGCCCTCTACACGGACGGCATAACCGAATCGTTCAACGATGCAGAAGAGGAATACGGAGAACAGCGCCTGATCGAAGCGTTGCGGCGACACCGCGAGTTGTCTTCACAAGCCTTGCTTGAGTCAATTGTTGATGATGTTCGACAGTTCAGCCCTCATGAGCAGCAAGACGACATCACCCTGATAGTTGCGAGGTGTAGGGCAGGTTAGTCCTATGCCTTCTCACGCTGAAGCCGCCACGGCGGATTCAATCTGCTCTCACCGGCGAAGTAGAGGCCGATCAAGTTGCCATCCGGATCTCGCAGGTAAGCCTCTCTCCAAAGCCACCTCTGGTCCACCGGCCGCGAGTCGAACTCGATACCTAGCTGCTCGAGCTCTGCGACCGTTTGATCCAGAGCGTCGCATTCAAAGTACACGACGGGTTTTTCTCCTGTAGCAACTGTCTCAACGCGATGAATTGAAAACGTCGCATCGCCGTCAGGACAAACAAAGCGCGCGTAGCCCGGCAGGCTCTCCACGATCTGAATCAAGCCGAGCTGTTTGTAAAACTCGACTGATCTGGCTACGTCGATCGATGGAATGGTGACTTGATTGAGTCGCATCGGGTAAATCCTCAATCCTCAAGATCTGATCCCTGACCTCATTTCACGAATGCGATCTGAGCATTGTTGTATCACAAATCCATGCTAGAATTCAGGGGAAGTTTGGAGGTCCATATGGCAACCCACATTGAGCCGCTGCTGACAGTAGCGGACCTCGACATAATGCCCGACGACGGAAACCGATACGAGATCATTGAAGGGGAACTATTCGTGTCTAGAGCACCCACCCTCACTCACCAAAGTGTCTCTGGCAACCTGTTCCGTAGCGTTGACACTTATCTGATTCAGAACCCGATTGGCCGGCTATGGCTTACGCCGGGAGTTATCTTCAGCGAGTCAAGCGGCGTGATTCCCGATCTGGTTTTTGTGAGTCACGAGCGGCGCAATGAGATCGCCTCCGGGGATCGCATAACCGGCGCGCCGGACCTGGTGATCGAGATCGTTTCACCAGGAGCCGAGAATGAGCGCCGTGACCGGCTCGCCAAACGACAGCTTTACGGCAAGTACGGCGTTAAAGAATATTGGATCGTCGATTTCGAGAATCGCACCGTCGAAGTCTACCTGCTTGAGGGGCGGACCCTGAAACTTCAGTCAATCTTAACTGCGCAAGACGAGATCACAAGTTCGGTGCTGCCCGGATACCGCTGTAAAGTCGAAGCCATCTTCTCGATTTGAGCAATAAACCCTAACTCGACCTGCGGCCACCGAGACTGCGGTCGATCTCGAACCATCAAAGATCGTGGGTGATAATATGCGGACGTGACGCCGCCAGACCTACATCACTCCTGCGAAGACGAAGAGATTTACTCATCAGCTTCTTTGAGTGCTCGCATGTCAGCACTTGTTTGTGTCAATGCCGCCCTCTGGTTCGCTAACGAAGTTGAATAGGCCGCCGTTAAGACCGTGTACCGCATCGATGATGATTTTGTAAGGTGGATGCTGCGTTAGTTGCAGGATCAAATGGGGATCATTGATTACGTGTTCCCGGAAAGAATGGCTATCATCCGGGATCAAAACGCCGACCTCGCTAAAGGCTTCCACGTTATCATCAACCGAAATGCGGCATTCGGCGCCACAGATGCGCTTGCCATCCCTTGTTAGAATTGTTGCCTTGTAACTGTTTGGTCCATTCAATGCCATATCCAAACTCCTTACATTCAGAGACCCGTCACTCTTTGTGGCTAAGCCATACTTTTATTCTTCTTTTCGGTCTTCCTTGCGGAGAAAAAGCCAGATTACGGCAGCTACTAAGCAGATTAGGATCCACTCGATACCTAGTCTAGTCACGTCAACCTGCGACAACTCAGGCGGCCTCCAAATTGGGCTGTACGATTCTGATCCCTGGCGCCCGAGCACCCGCTTCCAGGGAGGGAGTATGCCTGTCACAACTATTAACGCAACTGCAATAACCATCAAACTGCGTTGACGTTTGTTCATATTCTATATCTCCATCGGGACCCCGATTTCGGCGTCGCGTAGTTCGGCTCTCTGGCTTTGTTTGTGGCAAACTCTATCCGACGCGAGCGTTTTAGTCTAGTTGATGGAACCCTTGTTGATGACAAGTTTGATGGCAAGATCATGGTGCATTCTTCTCTTGATGCCTGCCGTAGCGTTAATGCTTCAAGGGTGTGGCCAAAGGAACCATAAGCGCAACGATCTTGGGGATGAAAGAGTGTCCGTTCTTGCTGCCAAGCATAATGCCCTAACTGACTGGGGGAAGAGCATCATATCAAAGAAACCGAAAGATTTTCGCCGGGTTACTTATCGCGGACTTTACTCAGCGGAGCTCGAAGCCTTAATAGATGACGGAAGCGGGCGGCCCTTTCTGTTCTTCGCGTCGGTGAAAGACATAGAGAAGCGCGAGAAAAAGTACTTCCTCCATCTACGGAATTTTCTGGACGACCTCCTATTTGACATGGAATGTAGCGAACAACTGGCACGACGAATACTGGATCAAGACGAGTCTGGCGAGTACGCATTCGTCAGTCGTGCATCGCTTGTTCAGCTTGCTGACGAAACAACCGACCGATTACTAATTACCGGTAGCTGTTTAGACCTTGAGGTCGTTGGAAAGTACGAACTAAGGCAGAACCTCGGAGCAAAGTAACTGACTCGGGTTGGGAATAAGCTTGTGTTTTTCCGCCCGTACGCCCGATTAAGGCAGGTTAGCTTATTCCCTACCGCCGCACGTATCGCACTTGGCCTCAAGTGCTCCTTCTTCTTCGTCAGCATGTATGAGTCCACCACAGGGGCAGCGATCGGGGTAGTCCTCGATACATTCAGGGCATCGCAGACTGCCGCGGTAATGCGTCGTTCCCCTGCCCACGCTAAAGGTCTCTGTTTCTGTCAGTGGCATGATGGTCAGGCCTCCAAACGGAACATCGCAAATGTGGAGGTACTTGCTCCTTCGATTGAACCCATTCATATTTAGATGCTACATCACCCGGGCCGCCCCCGAACTGACCAATTTGACGCGGCGCAATCGATGCCGTACCCATTTTGGTTTTCCTTTCAGCTTTCTTCTACGATGGAAGACGCCATACTGTCAATCTGCGCGGTCGAGTCTTGGCAGTACATCTACATTGCCGAGCAAAATCTCACGTGCTTGACTACGCGCTGAGCCGCACGCTATAACCCTTATCGCGACGTTACTGGAAAAGAGGCACCATGAAAACACTGCTGTTGAATCCGCCATCGTTCCCGAATTTTGACGGCGGAGCCAGCTCACGATGGCCCGCTTCGCGCGAGATCGCGTCCTTCTGGTATCCGGTTTGGCTCGCGTATCCCGCGGGGTTGATCAAAGATAGCCGCTTGCTCGATGCGCCGCCCCACGGAGTCACCCCCGAGGAGACGATTGAGATCGCGAAACAGTACGACTTTGTCACGCTCTACACCAGCACGCCAGGTTTCAAGAATGACATCAAGCTCGCTGAGATGATGAAGGCCGCCAAGCCTGACCTTAAGCTTGCCTTCGTCGGGCCGCCCGTCACTTCGCAACCCGATGAGGCATTGAATTCATCTGAGGCGATTGATTTCGTCGTCCGAAAAGAAATCGATTACGCGCTAAAAGAATTCGCCGAGGGGAAGGACCTCGAAGACATCCAGGGTGTGAGCTTTCGCAAAGACGGGCGCATTGTTCACAACGCCGATCGTCCGCCGCTTCACGATCTGGATTCGCTGCCGTTCGCGACGGAGATTTACAAACGCGACCTCGACATCACCAAGTACAACGTGCCATTCCTGCTTCATCCTTACATCGCGTTCTACACGTCGCGAGGCTGCCCGGCGCTTTGCACATTTTGCTTATGGCCACAGACAATCAGCGGTCACGCGTGGAGGACTCGCAGTCCCGAGAATGTCGCCACCGAAGTCAAACGCGCGTGGGAGCTGTTCCCGAACCTTCAAGAGATATTCTTTGACGACGACACGTTTGCGTGGGCGAAGAACCGAACGATCGCGGTCTGTGAAAAGCTGAAGCCGCTCAAGACGACCTGGTCTTGCACATCTCGCGTGCACACCGACTACGAAACGCTCAAGGCGATGAAAGAAGCGGGCTGCCGATTGTTGATCGTGGGCTTCGAGTCGGGCGATCCTCAGATCCTCAAGAACATCAAGAAGGGCGCGACCGTCGAGCAAGCCCGCGAGTTCATGAAGAATTGTAAGAAGCTCGGAATCAAGGTACACGGCGATTTCATCATCGGACTGCCGGGCGAAACGCCGGAGACGATCAAGCGCACCGTCAAATTTGCCGAGGAGCTTGACGCGGAGACCATTCAGGTCTCGATCGCGCATTCGTATCCCGGGACCGAGTTCGACGACTACCTTCGCAATAACGACTATCTGATGAACGCCGAGATGACCGACGAGATGGGCCATCAGCTTCCGGTGATCCAGTATCCCGGACTCACCCGCGAAGACATCGTGCAGGCGGTCGAGCACTTCTACGACCGCTATTATTTCCGGCCGCGGATCATCTTCAGGATCGTCCGCCGCGCGGCGTTCAACGGGCACGAACGCAGGCGGCTGTACAAGGAAGCCAAGGAATTTCTCCAGCTTCGCGCGAAGCGTAAGGAGTTCGTACAAGCCCAAGCCAGCCGATGAGTCGTCAGTATCGAGCTTCCAGTGAACAACCTAGCGCTGCCTTTGCACGGAGTAGAGGCAGCGCTAGCGCGCTTTTGCCTGAAACACGCAACGACATCGTGACGCCGCCGGCCGCTGTC
This sequence comes from uncultured Clostridia bacterium, assembly GCA_964548075.1. GTDB lineage: Bacteria > Acidobacteriota > Blastocatellia > UBA7656 > UBA7656 > Onstottus_A. Next base: position 141,825 of record CAZJQQ010000012.1, read on the forward strand.
AAGTCAGCGCAGCGCCGGCTGATCGTCAACGCGGATGACTTTGGTATGTCCGAGGAAGTGAACGAAGCAGTCATTCGCGCTTACAAGGAGGGGGTGCTCACCAGCACAAGCTTGATGGTGACCGGAGCGGCGTTCGAGCAGGCGGTCAAGCTCGCGACAGAGAATCCCGGGCTCGCCGTCGGGATTCATCTGGTCACGGTTGTCGGGAAGAGCGTGCTTTCTCACGCGCAGATTCCGTCGCTTGTAGACAGGGAAGGGAACTTCTCGAACAACCCAATGGCCGCCGGGTTGAAATACTATTTTTCACCGCGGGCGCGCCGAGAGTTGAGAAGAGAACTGGCAGCGCAGTTCGAGAAGTTTCACTCGACGGGCCTTCCGCTCTCACACATCGACGGCCACCTCCACCTGCATGTTCATCCGGTGATCTTCAACGCTGCGCTCGATCTAGGCGCCAAGTACGGAGCGCGACGCATGAGGGTGCCCTCTGAAGAGCGGCGGCTTGCTCTCGCATTCGATCGCGCGAATCTTCTCCGGAAGTCGATTCATACTCTCCTGTTCGGCGAGCTGGCGCGATACATGAAGAAGAAACTGAGAGGACGCGGCTTCACATTTCCAGAGAGGGTATACGGTAATCTGCAAAGCGGGCGAATGAGCGAACGATATTTTCTTTACACGCTCGACAACCTCACGGACGAAACCAGTGAGATATATTTTCACCCGGCTGTTTACGCAGACGACAGATTGCTCAACAAGGACGAGCGTCAGTGCTCGATCGAGTTCGAAGCGCTGACAAGCAAGAAAGTCAAAGAAAAAGTGCAGGAACTTGGCGTCAAGTTGACCAATTATTTTGAGATCTGAACTGAGCAGTTTGTAGTTCGGCCTTCAGGCGGAAGTTTGTAGAGTAGTCGCCAAGTCATCTTGGCGGGCTACAAACTTCCGCCTGAAGGCCGAACTACAAACCTAAAGGAGTCGATGAAGACTGCCGTAGTGCTCATAACGGCCATCGTCGCGCAAGCTTTCGGCGACGTGTGCCTGACCAAAGGAATGAAAGCGATAACTTCGCTGGAGACCGGCGGCGCCGGTTTCTCTGGATTGCTTTCGCAAGTCTCGCATATCGCGCTTCAGGCGATCCAGAACCCGATGGTGTGGGTCGGCACGCTGCTGCTGATAATGTTCTTCGCGCTGTTTTCGGCGGCGTTGTCGTGGGCTGACTTGAGCTTCGTGCTCCCGGCCACCGCGTTCGGCTACGTGTTGAATGTCGCCGCGGGCAATTACTTCCTGGGCGAATCAGTCTCCAATAAACGATGGGCAGGCGCTGTGATAATTACGCTCGGGGTCCTGTTCGTCTCGCGCTCCGGGCAGCGCACGGATGAAATGCCGCGCGACGATCTGCGCGCGCCAGGGGTGCTCGAATGATTACGGCGTTGTTGATTGCGCTGGTCGTGCTTGGTGGCTCGGCGGGCGACGTGTTCATAACTAAAGGTATGAAGCAAATCGGCGAGATTTCGACGCTCAACGCCGGGCGGCTCCTTGGAATACTTGGCCGCGCAATCACGAATCGGTACTTTCTGATCGGCCTGTTTTTTATGGCGGTCAGCTACTTCTCGTTTCTCGGGGCTCTCAGGCTTGCGGATTTGAGCCTTGTGCTTCCCGCGACGTCAATCAGCTTCGTCATCACCACGATCGGCGCCCGGCTTTTCCTGAAAGAGACCATCAGCGCGACGCGTTGGGCAGGTATCCTGCTGGTCTGCATTGGCGTGGCGCTGATCTCGATACCCTCGCAACCCTGATACACGTTGCTACACCTTGCCTTCATAGCGATCCAGGTGATTCTGATCGGCTGCACGTTGGCCGCCAATGCCTATTACCTGCTGTCGATAATCGCCGGGTTCAGGTTCTTTTCAAGGTCGAGAGATTCGGAGCCCGCCGAGCTTCTGCCGGTGTCCATAATGATTCCGCTGCACGGAGCGGACTTCAAGGCTTATCAGAACTATGCCGAACTGTGCCGGCAGGACTATCCTGAATATCAAATCGTATTTGGCGTGCGCGACTCGCGAGACTCTTCAGTGCCCATCGTCAAGAAGCTGATCTCAGACTTTCCCGATCGAGACATAGCGCTGGTGATTTCCGACAAGACAATCGGGCAGAACCTGAAGGTGAGCAACCTCGAGAACATGCTCGCGCGAGTGAAGCACGAACAGATTGTGATCGTCGACAGCGACATTCGAGTGGGCCGCGATTATCTGCGCAAGGTTCTGGCGCCGCTCTCGGATCCGCGAGTGGGACTGGTGACGTGTCTCTATCGCGCGGCTGAAACGCCGGACTTCGCTTCGAAGCTGGAGGCGGTGGGCATCACGGCCGAGTTCGCCGCCGGCGTTCTGATGGCGTGGATGCTTGAAGGGGTGAAGTTTGCGCTCGGATTGACGATCGCGACGACGCGGACCAGGCTCGAAGCGATTGGAGGATTTCATGCGCTTGCCGATTATCTTGCGGACGATTTCATGCTGGGGAAACTGATCGAGAGGGACGGGTACGAAGTTCGACTGTCTCATCACGTTATCGAAACGGTGATGCAGGCGGCCGGCTTCAGGGGGATGATGCGGCATCAGATGCGGTGGGCGCGCTCGACTCGCATATCGCGGCCAATGGGTTATCTCGGATTGATCCTGACTTACGGAACGGCGTTGGCTTTGTTGAATGTTGCGGTGGACCGCGCGTCGACGTTTAGCCTGATGCTCCTCGCCGCAACGTTAGTCATACGGTTGACGATGGGTTGGATGATAGGCGTCCACTGGCTCGGCGATAGGATTCTGAAGAGGTACTTTTGTCTCGTGCCGGTGCGCGACTTGTTGAGTTTTCTTATCTGGTGCCTGAGTTGGGTCGGCAAGAGAGTCGAATGGCGAGGCCGGCTGTTCGAGGTAGCTCGCGATGGTAAGATGATTCAAGTTGGAGTAGCGGAGACGGTCGTCGAACAAGTCCCTTCGTGACGCTGTCGGGGATCGGCCGTCGCAGAGAGAGAGGGTTCAGGCGGTCGCAATCGCGATTCTGATCAGACTTTGCGGTTGACTGCCATGACGGTCCTGGATAAACTCAGATTCACTTTAGGATGCCGTTGAGAATCGCATGCGAAAAGAAGCAGAGGTGAAGAAAACAAAACTAAGACCGCTGCATCCGCGGCGTGAGATTCTCTCGCGCGAGGAGGAATTGCGCCGGTTTCGGTCCATCGAAGAGTGGAGGCGCGCCCACCTTGAGCAGTTCAAGAAAACACATCCCAAGGTCAACGATCCGGATTGAGTGCTACATCCCAGAACGCTTTGACCAAGAAGCTTATGAAATAGCGTTCGACTGGCTCTGCGATGAGTTTACCTACGCGCACGGCGGATGCAGCGCGATTCAGAGGGTCGACGGCCGTTATCGTTCTACAACCGGATTAACTGTACGTGACCGGATCACGCTAGTTTGGTGCGATCTGCCATGGGATGGACGGTCGCCCGGGAAAGGGCTGAAGCCTTAACATACGCGGCTGGCTTGCGAGACTACTTGTCGCTTTTGCTGCCTCACGAGGAGGTGATGTACATCGTGCTGGTGCAAGTCTTCCTCCCGGTATGAACGCAAGGCGCTCGCTAAAGCGATTCCGCGTTTATCACAACGGTTCTGTGATGCGCCGCGAAGAGTAAGACACGGTGTTCTTCCGATCGATGTCGCCCGCGACGGGAAGATGATTCTGGTTGGCGGAGCCTTGGGCTCGCGTGCCGACTCGGGATCCCTAACAGGTGCAACCCACTGGACCTTTGCCTTAGGAGCCTGTGAAAGTGAACTCCTCCGAGAGTGTGCCGTTAGGGTTTCGCACCTGTAGCTTGTCGCCGGGTTTGAGATTCTTGCCCGCTTTCTTGCCGATCAATGCGGTCTGCGGATTCTGGGGATCGTTCTTGGTATTCTGCTCTACTCCGTTACGCAGTATCACCGCGCCGGGGTCAAAGTTCTCGCCAACGACAAAGAGCCTCTTGCCCTCGACCGAAGCGCTGACGATCGTTGGGATCGCGATTGGGCCTGTGGCCGTCGGATCATAAAGCTCCGCGCTGTCGAGGATGCTGCCGCTTGGGCCCCCTGCGAGCAAAAAGCCCCCTGCGACCAACACTTTGCCGTTGGTTAATAGCGTCGCTGTGTGACCGTCGCGAGGCGTGTTGAGGCTAGTGGTGCTGTCCCATATCCCGATGGCCGAGTGATATCGCTCCGAGCTGTTTAGTGAGGAACGGCGATTCCAATCATCTCCCCCCGCAATCAGGACCGTGCCGCTCGGCAGCAGCGTCGCGGTATGACTATTGCGGGCCGCATTGAGATTGCGGGTATCGCTCCACGTCCCGGTGTCTGGATCATACAGCGCCGCGCCGCTTAAAGAGACAGGAGGCCAATTGTATCCGCCCGCCACTAAGACCTTTCCGTCGGGAAGCAGCGTGGCCGTGTGAAGAATAGGGGCGGCATTGAGGTTGGCGGTGACGCTCCACGCACCGGTGGCCGGGTCGTATAATTCCGCGCTCGCTAAGGTGGAGGCGAGGTCACCATCGTCCGATCCTCCCACGATGAGAACCTTGCCGTTTTCGAGTAGCGTCGCCGTGTGCCCATAGCGGGCTGCTGTGATGCTGCCGGTGACGCTCCACGTCCCGGTGGCCGGGTCGTATAGCTCCGCACTTTTAAGAGGGAGATCGTCGCCCCAGCCCCCCACGACCAGAACCTTATCGTTTTGAAGCAGTGTCGCTGTGTGCCAAAAACGGACCGTGTTAAGGTTGGCAGTGCTGCTCCACGTCCCATTGGCCGGGTCGTAAATCTCGGCGCTGTTGAGCGTGCCAGCGATGTCATTCGATCCTCCTGCGGCCAGAACCGTGCCGTTAGGCAAAAGGGTCGCAGTGTGGATGAGGCGAGGTATGTTGAGGCTGCCGGTATAGCGCCACGTCTCATCGGCCGGGTCGTACAGCTCCGCACTGTTAAGGATGGGGTCATCAAAGCCGTTGTCGCCCCCCGCGACCAGAACCTTGCCACTGGGCAGCAGCGTCGCCGTGTGACTGCGGCGTGCGGCGTTGAGGTTGCCAGTGTTGTTCCAAGCCGAATTCGCCGCTGGCGCAACTTCGGCTTGGGAAGAAACCTGCTGATTCCAGCAATAACCTGGCAAAGCAAGCCCGCTGGTCAAGCAGATCACTGCCAGTACCAGACCGGCCCTTTGCTTCGTGCGGTTCATGAGATTATTCGCCCAATGCGATTGTTCAATTGTGAGATTCACTCTTCTCATGATCTTTCTCCTTTTGAAGATGCTACTTGTGTGCTAACTACTTCGGGCCAGCCTTTTGCCGCCCTCATCTATGAAGGCGTCGCCTGTTCGGAAGAGTGCTAACGCTCGCGAGATAGTTTTTTGCTTTCTGGATTGCTCATTCACATCTCGGTGTTTGGTTGTGCTCATTTGTTCCCTGTAAGTCTTGACGGGAAACGGCGAGGATCTTATTCACTCTTTTATATAGAGACTCCCTCAACCCACGAGATCACTCAACTGCTCGTCGCCTGGAACACTGGATGAGATTTCAGGGTTTTCATCGAAGTAATCTCCTTTCCAAGAATCTCTATTGCGTCATTGGTGTGTTTGATCTTATGAACCTGTGAAAATGAACTCCTGCGAGAGTGTGCCGTTAGGGTTTCGCACCTGTAGCTTGTCGCCGGGTTTGATCTTCTTGCCCACCTTCTTGCCTATCAGTGTCGTTTCAGGATTCTGGCCAGCGTGTTTAGTTTTCTGCTCCTCGCCGATGAGCAAAATCACGGCGCCGGGGTCGAAGTTTTCACCGAATACAAACAGGTTTTTGCCTTGCACCGAAGCGTTGATGATTCTGACTGGTACGCCCGCCTGACTGATGGCGACGATACGACCCGCAACTACTAGCGCGGCTGTTCGAGAGCTCGTGCTGGTGTTAGCTGCTACCAAGTAGACGACACTTCCGTCGCCGGAACTGCTCCCCGGCGTGACGCTGATCCAACCGGCATTGCATGAAGCCGCCCAACTGCATTCACTATCCGCTGTGACCTCGACGCTGCCTGTTCCGCCATCGACTTCAAAAGATTGGCTTGTGGGCGAGATTGAGTTGACACAACTGGCTAATGAAAGGGGGTGCCACGAGGGGGCCCATTCACCCGTACTAGCTGTGTTGGTAATGTTAGCGAGGCCGCTGCCGTCGGAGTTCATCACGAACAGGTCACCACGATCAGGTGTAGGCAGGGAGAAAATGATTTTCGCGCCATCGGATGACCAACTGGGAACCAAGTCGGCCAAGTCAAGGGCGTTGGGGAATCTCTCCGTCAGTGGTCTCCCGCTGCTGCCGCCGTCTGCATTGACTACCCAGGTTTGTGATCCTGCGCAGAAGAGCTCATAGTCGCAACTTAGAAATCTTTTGAAAGCGATCTTTGCGCCATCGGGCGACCAGGCCGGGCCGAAGTCGTAGTCGTTCCTCAGGCCCTCGATTGGCGGCGATGTGATCTGAGTCAGGCCGCTGCCGTCGGCGTTGATCGAATGAATATTACTGCCACCACTCGTAAATGCCAGCTTCGAGCCATCGGGAGACCACGCAGGCTGATAGCCGTTGGCCAGGACTATGATTCCCCGGTGATCACTGGTTCGTATGAGTCTCTGGTCACTGCCGTCCACGTTCATCACATAAATTCCCCGCTCAGAAGAAGTCGGACTCAAGAAGTCTTGCGAAAAAGCGATCTTCGTTCCATCTGGAGACCAGGCGGGGTAACTGTCATTGCGGGACTTGGTGAGCCGCGTTTTGTTGCTGCCGTCCGCGTTCATCACGTATATTTCGCTCGACGGCTGAGCGCCGGCCAAATTACCATTGAACTTAACAAATGCGATCCTTGAGCCGTCGGGCGACCACGCGGGATAGAAGTCGGGTCTCGGGTCGAACGTTTGAGCCGATTCAGGTCGCTGCCATCCGGGTTCATCCTGTAGATTTCCGCGTTGCCGTCCCGGTCACTGACGAATGCGATCTTCCCGTTAGCCACAGCCGCTGAAGCTGACCCTTCGCTCCGCCTAAGGCTTACCCGCGTGGCTGCACACACTGCCCGACCCGAAGAATGAATCGGCAGAGTGTTCCAACTCATCAAGCCGGCCAGTGTGAGCGCCAGGCTGAGTAGTCGAGCGATGTTTCTTGGCTCTCTCATACGACCCCTCCTTACCCGGTCTATTCGATTCCTCATAGAATTCGGTCGCTCAATTTGTGGATGAGATTTCAGGGCTTTCATCGAAGTAACCTCCTTTCCTAATTTCTATTGGATCTCTTTGTCGTTTCATATGAACTCACTTGCTATGTTCCGCACATCCAGGGCGCGCCTTCCTGCGGCGCGCCCTCTTCGTCTCAGTGCTGATTACCCTTAAGTTTCTCGCGACTTGTCATGAAGATGTCGGACAGCCCATCGGTGCCGGCGCGGCCTGAGCCGAAGAACATGGTCAGGCCGTCGCGCGACAGCGTCGCCCGCGCATCGGTTGCCGCGCTGTTGATCATTGGGCCCAGATTGGTTGGCGTCGACCAGTCATCGGCGGTCGTCTCGCGGGTTGCCGTCCAGATGTCCTGCAGACCGATGCCGCCGACCCGGTTTGAGTCAAAGACGATCTCGCGCCCGTCTTTGCGGACGTTCGGTCGAGAATCCTCGACTGCGGTGTTGAGTCCGGGAGCGAGCTGCGCCGGGCCGAAATCGACGCTGAAGTAGATGTCGGAGTCGGCGCCGCCGGGTGCGAAGCCGTCCGTGCGCTGGCTTGAGAAGTATAGGATGGCGTGTCCGCTCTCGTCCTCGAAGTACGAAGGGCTTGCCTCTCCGGCAATACTGTTGATTTCGCAGCCGAGGTTTTGCGGCTCCTCCCAGCCGCCGTGTTTAAAACGCGTGAAGTAGATGTCGCCGGAGCCGCAGCCGCCCGCGCGCTCACTGACAAAGAAGAGCCCGTGGCCTGGCACCGGTGTGGGGCAGAAGTCGTTAGCGCTGCTGTTCACAGGCATGCCGAGATGCTCCGGGGCTCCCCACGGGTCGTCCGTACTTGCGCGGCGGGCGACCCAGATGTCTTGGCCGCCGAAGCCACCCGGCCGATTCGTGGCGATGTACAGACTCAGACCGTCCGGCGACTGGATTGGGCAGCCGTCGTTGGAAGCCGTATTGAGCTCTGAACTGGTGCCGGGGATTGATTCCAGGTTCACTGGCGCACCCCACTGGCCAAAGTGCTTTGCTGAAACAACCGAAGCGAATGTCAGCGCTACCGCAACGCTGACGAACACGAAAAGGCGCACCTTCATCACTTCTCCTGTGCCATTACCGATTGACCTCTTGACGGTTCTCGCTGCGCGGATGGCGAACGTTTTGTTTGGGGGTTTTCTTGGACATGATTTGTTGATCTCCTTTCTAGACATGATTTGTTTCTTCTTTCGAAGAATCTCTATTGCGTCATTGGAGTGATTGAGCCTGTGAAAGTGAACTCCTGTGAGACTGTGCCGTTTGGATTCCAAATCTGTAGCGTGTCGCCGGCCAAGAGCTTCTTGCCCGCCTTCTTGCCGATTAATCCGGTCTGCGGATTCCGGGGATCGTTCTTTGTCTTCCGCTCTACTCCGTTACGCAGTATCACCGCACCGGGGTCAAAGTTCTCGCCAACGACAAAGAGCTTATTGCCCTCGACCGAGGCGCTGATGATTCTGACGGGGACACCCGACTGAGTGACAATGACGATATGACCCGCCACGATGAGCCCGGCGGTTCGAGAGCCCGTGCTGGCGTTGGCTGCTACCGAGTAACTGACACTTCCGCTGCCGGAACCGCTTCCCAGCGTGACGCTGATCCAACTTGCATTGCTTGAAACCGTCCAACCACATTCACTTCCCGCACTGACATCGACGCTGCCCGTTCCGCCGTTGGCTTCAAAAGATTGGCCTGACTGTGAGACTGAGTTGGCACAACCGATTGATAAAAGAGGCCACGACGGGTGCGATTCAGTTGTACTATTCGTTTGGGTAATGTTCGTTATGCCGCTTCCGTCAGCGGTTATCACGAACAGGTCTCCAATGGTTGAGAAAACGATTGTCGCGCCGTCGGGGGACCAACTGGGAGCGGGGTCGTCGACGTAGGTGAGGTAGTTGGAGAAGCCCTTCAGTGGTCTCCCGCTGCTGCCGTCAGCGTTGGCTACCCAGATTTCTGATGACGGGCAGGTATCATCAAGACCGTTGCAACTTAGAAATCTGGAAAAGGCAATCTTGGCGCCATCGGGCGACCATGCAGGGGCGAAGTCCCAATCAGCGTAAATGCCCGAAAATGGCGGCGCTGTGATCTGAGTCAGCCCTCTGCCGTCAGCGTTAATCGACCAGATACGAAAGCCGTCCGTGAGTGCCAGCTTCGAGCCATCGGGAGACCACGCAGGCTGATAGCCGAAGTTGATAACCTTCTGATCAGCGCCGTCGGCGTTCATCACATAGACTGCGGGCACGCCTTCAGAGTAGAAGTCCTGCGAAAAAGCGATCTTGGTCCCATCTGGAGACCAGGCAGGAAAATTGTCATCCCGGGAAGTAGTGAGCCTGGTTTGATTGCTGCCGTCGGCGTTCATTGCGTAGATTTCGCCTCCCGCGTTGGGCCATCGCCCATTGAACCTCACAAATGCGATCTTTGATCCGTCGGGCGACCACGCCGGATTGGAGTCGTCTCTCGGGTCGAACGTGAGGCGAATCAAGTCGCTGCCGTCCGGGTTCATCGTGTAGATTTCCGCGTTGCCGTCCCGGTCGCTGGCGAATGCGATCTTGCCGTTGGCCACAGTCGTTGGCGCCGGCCCGTCGGTCCGCATAGTGGCCGCACCCACTGCCTGACGCAAAGAGTGAACCGGCAGAGTGTTCCAACTGATCAAGCCCGCCAGTGTGAACGACAGGACGAATAGTCGATTGATATTTATTGGCTTGCTCATACGAGCCTCCTTGTCCGTGTTGCCGAGATAACCTTTTTCTGCTCCGTACTCTACATGCCCGCGAAAGTGAACCGCCCTGAGATTGTGCCGTTCGGGTTTCGGACCTGTAGCCTGTCGCCTATCTTGATCGTCTTGCCCGCTTTCTTGCCGATTACGATAGTCTTCGGGTTCTGATCATCGTTTCTAGTCTTCTGCTCTTCACCGTTGAGCAGTATCACCGCGCCGACGTCGAAGTTCTCGCCTGTTACAAGCAACTTCTTGCCTGAAACAGTCGCGCTGTTGATCCTGACGGGCGCGCCTGCCTGAGTGACGGTCAAAAAGCGAGCGGCAATGCCGATGATTCCTATGCGGGGGGCCGTGGCCGTGCTTTCGTTAGGAGCTACTGAATAGCTCACCGTTCCACTTCCACTTCCACCGCGGTCGGATGTGACGCTGATCCAATTAGCATTGCTTGCTGCGGTCCAACTGCACTCGCTGGCGGCTGTGACATTGACGAAGCCAGTTCCGCCGCTGGAATCAAAAGATTGATTGGCGGGAGAAAGCGGATCGGCGCAAGGCGCAGCGAATTGACAGCCAAACACGCCCGTGCTCGTAGCTGCGTACAGGTGCCTACCCGATGGGTCTATGACTAGCGCTTTGACGCCGAGGTTGGTCAGCCCGACGTTGAATTCGTTCCAGCTCGCGCCGCCATTCTTGCTTAGGAAAACGCCCGCTCCAAAAGTCCCTGCATAGACAGTGCTCGGATTGTCCGCTTGAATCGCAAGGGCTGAGATAGACGATGTGGTGTCGATCAGACCAGTCAGGCCACTGTTGATTGCGAACCAACTAACGCCGCCATCCGTGCTTTTGAGCATTTCTCGAAAAGCCCTATAGCCCGGCTCATAGTCAAGGGTCCCTGCATAAAGCGTGTCCGGGTTGCGCGGATCAATTGACACGGCGCTGACAAACCTATCCTTGCCGGTCAGGCCGGTTGCGCTCCAGGTTGCGCCTCCGTCAGTGCTCTTGAACAATCCGCTATAGATCACATTAGGAGGAAAACCGTCGTAAACGTCCCCCGGGGCATAGAGTGTTTGTGGATTAGCCGGATTGATGACCCATCCGTAGTGTGCTAGCCCGATGTTGCCAGTCCTATCTCCCCCCCAGCCTGCGCCGCCGTCAACGCTCTTCCACAGGATTATGCCGCCTGTAAACACATATTGGACTTCCGATCCTGCGTAGAGAGTATTCGGAGAAGTAGGATCCATCACGATCATGCTAATGTCACAGTCTACCAGCGTGCTCTGATTGCTCCACGTTTCGCCGCCGTCAGTGCTTTTGAATAATGGAGTCTGGAAGCAATTACCGCCGGCATAGGTCCCTGCAAAGACAGTGTTCGGGTTGACAAAATCAACTGCCAGCGCCTCGACGGAGAGGTTTCCGAGCCCGGCGGCGCTCCAGCTCTCGCCGCCATCGACGGTTTTAAACACGCCGAATCTTGACCCTACATAGATGATATTCGGATTTGTGGGATCAATCGCTAATGATCGAATATCCACGTTAGGTCCAAGGTTCCGCCAAGCGCCCTCGTCAGCGGGAGTCATTTTGGGGCCGGACGCGGAAGCGTCTGACGGGCTGAAAGCATAATCGACAGATGCATACCAGCCCATCAACCCTATGAGCGCCAAGGCCAGTCCTAATACACGTCCGGTGATTGTCGAGCTTTTCATGTGAGACACCTGCCCATCCCCAAAATCGGAGGCACTTGGACTTCTTCTATACAGCGCAGCCCGCAGCCATCCGTATCAAAGCAACTACTGCTTCCGAGACCGACCGCTACCAGGTAACGCGAGAACTGTGGCGGGAACCTCTAACGGCGGTGAGAGTTTCTTTTTCGCCGGGCCACAAAATGAAGCAAAGAGGCCCCCGAGAGTGTATAATTCGCAACCACTGCGCTTATCTCAGGCTAGTACGGGGTGACCCCGAATGACATGCTCGCCACAAGAAGTGACACAACTTCTCGTCGCCTGGCGCAATGGTGATCAGAATGCGCGCGATGAGTTGATTCCACTCGTCTATCAAGAACTGCACCGGCTTGCCCATCAGTACATGAGCCGCGAACGGCCCGGCCACACACTGCAAACATCAGCACTGGTCAATGAGGCTTTTCTGAGGCTCGCCGATCAGAGGGATGTACAGTGGCAAAACCGCGCCCACTTCTTCGGGATTGCCGGTCAGATGATGCGTCGAATCCTGGTTGATTACGCGCGCAATCGTAGCTATGCGAAACGAGGAGGCGGCGCGTGTCAGGTGTCTCTGGACGAAGAGTTAATCGTTTCGCAGGAGCGCAGCGCGGAGGTAGTCGCGCTTGATGAGGCGTTGCAAAGCCTGGCGACTTTGGATGAACGGAAGAGCCGACTGGTCGAGCTAAGATTCTTTGGCGGCCTGTCCATTGAGGAAACAGCCGAAGTGCTGGGCGTCTCACCTGGCACGGTCATGCGCGACTGGACTCTGGCAAAGGCATGGTTACGAAGAGAGATGTCCGGAAATAAGTAGAAAGTCAATTAGAGGTTTTAGAGACAATTCTCGCGTTTAGATTGGAGAGCCATAAGGCAAGGGCTTTGCGGGACTAAAAGAGTCCGCGCAATCTCCGGCTCCGTGGTTCAAGAGACATTGGCCACGGATAGACTCAGAAATAGGCAAGGGCTCCTTCAGAGGTCTCGGAGAACCGTTAGTTAAGCTCCTGCTCGACCATCAATGCTATGACTCCGGAACGTTGGCAACACGTTGACGAGCTATTCCACACCGCCTTAGCGTGCGAACCCGCCCTGCGGGCCGCGTTCCTGGCCCAAGCCTGCTCCGGCGATGAGCCATTGCTCAGAGAAGTTGAGTCTCTGATCTCATTTCACGACGATCCGGCTAGCTTCATCGAGACACCTGCCTCCGACATCGCAGCGGAGTTGCTTGCCAAAAGGCCGAGCGAACTAAAGGCGGGGCAACAGATCGCTTATTACAAGGTCCTGTCCTCAATCGGTGCGGGTGGCATGGGGGAGGTATACCTCGCCGAGGACACGAGGCTTGGCCGACGCATCGCGCTCAAGCTCCTCCCCGCGCAGTTCACTACGGATGCCGAGCGTGTGCGCCGCTTCGAACAAGAGGCGCGCTCGGCGTCGGCGCTCAATCATCCGAACATTGTCACCATCCATGAGATCGGCCGGGCAGACTCAACGCACTTCATCGCAACAGAGTTCATTGACGGCGAGACATTACGTGAACACATAGCGGGCCGGGCCGTGAAGCTCAACGAAGTGCTCGACATCGGTATCCAAGTCGCGTCTGCTCTGGCGGCGGCGCACGCGGCTGGGATCGTGCACAGGGACATCAAGCCTGAGAACGTCATGCTGCGGCGCGACCGGATCGTGAAAGTGCTGGACTTCGGATTGGCCAAGCTCGCATTGCCACAACTGTCGGCAGTTGACGCGGAAGCGCAGACCAGATCAATGGTCAAGACGAATCCAGGCGTAGTGATGGGAACGGTACAGTACATGTCGCCGGAGCAAGCGCGCGCACAGGACGTGGACGCACGTACAGACATCTGGAGCCTGGGCGTCGTGCTCTACGAGATGGTAACGGGCCGCGCGCCGTTCAAAGGGGAAACACCCAGTCATGTGATCGTCTCGATTCTGGAAAGCGAACCGCCTCGGCTGACCCGATACGCAGAAGTGCCGGTGGAGCTTGAGCGAATCGTGGACAAGGCGCTGCGCAAGAACAGAGAGGAGCGATACCAGACGGCTAGCGACCTGGCGCTCGATTTGAAGAGTCTGAACCAAGAGCAGGAGATTGAGGCGCGACTGAAGCGGTCCCTTCAGCCGGACACCGACGATGGAAGAATAACGGCGAAGAGCGATAGTGATTCGGCGGCCGAGACTGTCTATGAGTCTGCCGCGACGACTGGTGATGTTGCGACGGCACGTACGACATCGAGCGCCGAGTATCTGGTCAGCGAGATCAAGCGCCACAAGCGTGGCGCCGTCCTCGCAGCAGCAGCCGTTGTCGTTGCGGTCGCGGCCCTCGCATATTCCTTCTACCCCGCCAGCGGCGGCGAGGCGATAGACTCACTGGCGGTCTTGCCTTTCGTCAACGTGAGCGGCGACCCCAACACCGAATACCTCTCGGACGGGATCAGCGACAGCATCATCAACAGCCTCTCACGGTTGCCCAACCTGAAAATCATCTCGCTCAACTCAGTCTTGCGCTACAAGGGGCAGCAGGTAGACCCGCAGGCAGTCGGGCGCGAGTTGAGTGTCAAGGCTGTGTTGATGGGCAGACTGACACAGCAAGGAGACGGGCTGGCAATCAGCACCGAACTGGTTGATGTGAGGGACAACCGCCGTCTGTGGGGCGAGCAATATAACCGTAAGCTGTCGGACATTCTTATCGTTCAGGATGACATCGCGCGGCAGATTTCAGCGGGGTTGCGGCTGCGACTCTCCGGCGAAGAGAAAAAGCAACTGGCTAAACAGTCCACCGAGAACACCGAGGCTTATCAGCTTTACAATTTGGGTGGGTATTTCTTCCGTCAGCGGACAAAAGAGGGATATGAGAAAAGCATTGAGCATTTCAAGCAGGCAATCAAAAAAGACCCGAATTATGCGCTGGCATATATCGGGTTAGCCCGAACGTATCATTTTATGGGAACGCGAGGATTCTGGACGACTGAGGAGTCCGAGCAAATGGTCGAGTTGTGGGCGCTAAAGGCACTGGAGCTTGATGACGCACTTGCCGAGGGCCACTCCTTTTTGGGGATAGTTAAATACAATCGCTTCGACTGGGCGGGAGCGGAGAAAGAAATCAAAAGGGCTTTGGAGCTTGACCCGAACTCCTCTATAGCTAATGGCACCTATTTCCACTATCTGTCGGGCGTCGGGCGCGTGGATGAAGCCCTTTTCTATGCGATACGGGCTAACGAACTTGACTCAACGTCTAGCCCTGGCCAGGCTTATCTCCTGGCGCGACAGTATGACAAGGCAATTGATCTATGGCTGAAGGCTAAAAGATCAGACAAGCCTTCAGGCAACCATTTGCTTGCGGAGGCTTATATAGCAAAGGGGATGTATGAGGAGGGCGTCGCAGAGATGCGAAAGGTTGTTGCTCTCGATAACTCCCCGGAGCGGTGGGATAAACTCCCGTTGCTGGCATACGCTTATGCGGTGGCGGGCCACCGCGATGAGGCGCTGAAAATACTCGACGAGCAAGAGAAGCTGGCGAAGCGCGGTTACATCTCGCCCTACAACTTCGCCATAATCTATACAGGCCTGGGCGATAAGGATCGAGCATTCGAATGGCTGGAAAAATGTTATGAGCAGCGCACGCGGCTGGTATATCGCATCAAGAGCCGACCGATGTTCGACCCCTTGCGCTCAGACCCGCGTTACGTTGAATTGCTGCGGAAGATGAACCTCGCGCCGTGAAGTTCAGAGTTCAAGCTTCAGCTTGCGAGTTCAGAGTTCTAGCTTCAGCTTGCCAGCGGCACCGGCAACCTAAAGGTTGAACTCTGAACTTTCTTGCTCAGCTCCCTTCGACCCAATCTTGCAGAGCCCTCTGTCCCATCTCGCGCAGCTCTTCCCAGATCAAATCCTTAGCATCGTCGGTAGTGTCCTAATTTGGGCATTCACCGTCTGTTTCTTAGTCTGCTTTATTGCCTGTTCGGGGATCTCTTCGGCAGGAGGACCGTCTTTGACATCTACCCATTTGACTACTTGAACATCATAGGCAGGGGTATGACCAGAATTCTCAACTTTCAGCCGAAACAGAATATCGGCTCCAACCCGAACCGCTTCGCCGTTGCTAATTCCTATGTTGGCGCGTTGCGCGTAAATCATATTCTGCTGCGCAATCTCACTACTTTGCTCAGCGGCTCTAACAGCGCGTTCATTCTGAGCAACAAGACTGCGGGTTTCTTCGAGTCCATCTCTCATGCTATCCGCTTGGGTTTTCATTACTTCCCACTGCCTGCGGTAGATGTATGCTTGAACGCCAATAGCCACAAGAACGGAGAGACTCAGCGCATTTGCGGTGAAGAACTTCACCCGCTCGGTCAGGTTAGGGATGAAAATGCTACCGAAGAGCAAAGCAACGAAGAGAATCCCTCCGGTGACAAAAATCCACCACAGCTTAGCGTCTGGGGCGCGGCCACTATTGTTATCACTGTTGGGGGAATCATTTGCGGTTTTATCGTTTTTTGGCGCCATCTAGATGTCATCCTTAATATGCCACAAGAGAAGTCCGGGAGAAAAATAACTGTAACACGAAAATAGTTCTTGACACAGATAATTTCTGTGCTACAATAATCCCATTATACAGCGCAGCCAGAATCGAGTCTTCTGAGAAGATTCACATCACGGGCAACCCGAATATGGAGTTAGTCTCTACTAGCTACGTCGAGCGATTGAACGCGACAACGCGCCTTCATATCAAAAGATTGAATCGGCTTACGCTGGCGTTCTCAAAGAAACTGGAAAACTTCGAGGCTGCCGTTGCGCTCCACTTCGCCTATTACAATTTTGTGCGACGACATAACACGATCAGGTGCACGCCCGCGATGGCTGCGGGCGTCGAGCCGAGCTTTTGGACGGTTGGTGATCTAATCGAGCAAGCGATATGAGCGACATAGACGACATCGCCAAGGTGATCGAAGACTTGCACGGCCGCAAGCCCGCACACGTCGAAACCGTGCCAATCATAGAGACGTTTCAAGGCCAGATCGTGTGGCAGGGCGACGTTGAGGTATTCAGCTTAGAGAATCACCCAAAGGCTGAGCGGGTGGATGTGTGGACGCATCAAACAGGCGAGAGCGACGAAGGGAAGCGGTACGTAACCGTGCTGGAAATCCCGCCCGTCGATTCACCGCAGACAGCGGTCAAGATAGCAATAGTTCAGGAGTACCGTGAGCGAGAAAAAGAAAACTAGACCAGTCGGACGGCCGCGACTGCCGAAGGGCGATGCTAAGGGCAAAATCGTGCCCGTGCGCGTGAGGGGCGAAGAGTTTAAGCAGTTCAGCAAAGCGGCCAAAGCGAACAAGCAAACGCTCTCTGAGTGGATACGCGAGACGCTTCGCAAGGCAACGTTTATTGATCCGTCATGAGTAGCCGATGAAATTCAAATTAGGACACTACCGCATCGTCCGCCTTGATAGCGTTCCCTGACTTGTTGTGCTATGAACATGCAACAGTCATTGGGAAAGTCTGGAGCGGATGATAGAGTGCGAACCCGAAGTGCTACAACTTGGCCATGAGCAAAATTCAAGCCTCGCTTTTGCTGGTGGCGTTAGCCGCTGGCGGTGTCGCCCGCGCGCAAGCGCCGACTGGAATTATCGCCGGCGTGGTCCGCGACCCGTCGGGTGCCGCCGTCGCTGGGGCGCAGGTAAAGCTGGTCAATCTGGCGACCGTTTTGACGCGCACGGTGGCTACCTCCGAGCAGGGTGAGTACAGTTTCCCCTCGCTCCTGGCCGGCGAATATGAGGTGAGCACGGAAGCCGAAGGGTTCCGGCGCATGCTTCGACTGGCGACGGTGGAAGCGGGCGCTACGACGACGACAGACTTCGAACTGATAGTCGGTGGAACGAATGACTCCATAACCGTCGACGGCGCCTCGGCGCAGATGCATTACGATGCCAACACCGTCGGCGGCCTGGTCACACAGCGCCAGATTCAGGGTCTGCCGCTCAACGGCCGCAGCTTCCTCGAACTGGCCAAGCTCGAACCGGGCGTCCAGTCTCCGGCGCGCGCCAGCAGCAACCGAACCTTTGTGCCGGCTTTGGGCCAACCCGTGGGCAATAGCGGCCGCGGCACGCGCGTCACAGTTGATGGCGGCAGCATCATGGCGGTGGGCAACGGAGGCTCGGCCATGGGCTTTTCGCAGGAAGTCGTCCAGGAGTTTCAGCTCACGACCGTGAACTTCGACCTTGCCACGGGTCTCACTAACGGGGCAGCCATCAACGTGGTCACGCGCTCGGGCGGCAACGAGCTGCACGGCACCGGCCTCTACTTTTTCCGTGACCACACGCTGGCGGCCTATCCCGCGCTCAACCGTGATCCCGCCGATCCGGACCCGTTCTTCCAGCGGCGGCAATTCGGCTTCGCCCTCGGCGGCCCGCTGCGTCGTGACCGGGCCTTCTTCTTCGGCAACTATGAGCGAAACGAGCAGCGGGGGGTCGTGGCGACCACGCTGTTGGTGGAGGAGTTCGCGCACCTCAGCCGCATCACTCCCAGCCCGTATTTCGGCAACCAGCTTAGCTTGCGGCTTGACGGCCGTCTCTCCAACGCGCACACGGCCTTTATCCGCTACTCGCACGATGGCGTCCGGGCCTTCGGACCGCCCACGCCCCAACCGAATGCGTACCCGTCGTTTTGGACGCGCCAGCCGGCCTTTGTTGACCAGAGCATCTTGGGTCTCACCAGTGTATTCCGCGAGACGCTGGTTAATGACCTTCGCTTTTCGTACTTTTACGTCAGCTCAAGCCAGGTCGAGCCAACCGAGCTGGATTGTCCCGGCTGCCTGGGAGTCGGCGCGCCTTCAATCACCGTGGCGCAGGCTTTCTTGTCTATCGGGAGAGCTGTGATTCAACACACTCTCGGCCGGCGCTTCCATCTCAACGATTACGTCACCTGGCAGCGGGCCGCACACCGCGCGCGTTTCGGCGTGGACTGGGAATACCATCGAGGCGGAGTTCTTATGTCGAGCAACGAGCCGGCGACGCTGACGCTCTTTTCGCCGCAACGGGCGCGCCAAGCCAACATCCCGGTCCCGTCGGTGTTCCGCACGCTGGACGATATTCTTCAGCTTCCGCTGCAGAGCGTTACCGTGGGGATCGGGGACCCGCGCGTGCCACAGGAAAACGGAGGCTTGGTGCGGAACTGGAACACCCTGCGACTCTTCTTCCAGGACACCTGGCGACTCCATTCACGACTGACTGTCAACTTCGGGCTGGGCTGGAACATTGACCGTTATCTCAACTACGACCTGACCAAGCCCGCCTTGCTCGCGCCGATTCTGGGCGCAGACGGCCTGGGGCCGACGCGCAAACAGTGGAAGAACTTTTCTCCCGTGCTGGGGCTGGCCTGGGCGCCGTGGCGCGATGGAAAGACGGTCGTTCGCGTCGGCGCCGGCATCTTCTACGACTTTTTCTTCGGCTCCTTCCCCGATAGCGAGCGCGCACTCCTCGGCCCGCCTGGCTCGGGCCGTCAGGATATCTCCGGAAGCAGGCTCCTCAATTGCTTGCCGCGCATTCCGGACGTCCCGGTGGGAGCGGCTCTCAACTTCCCCAACACGCCATCGCGGTTTACCGGCGCGAACCTGCTGACCTGTCTGCCGGCGATTCGGGCTGAGTTAGCCCAGAACCTGGCGAATGAGAATCGATCTATTCAGGCGATCCAATTGACCAAGCAGGCCAGCGGCTTGAATACCGTTGACGTGCCAAGCTCGTCCGCGCTCCACTTCAACCTGGGCATTCAGCGGGAGATTGCGCGGGGCTTCGTTGTGAGCGCCGATTTTGCTTACCGGCGCTTCTACCTCGGGCTGGGCCAGTTTGACCTGAATCATTTCAACAGCGCGCGCGGCCCGGTGATTCCAAGGTGTACCGAGGCGCAGCGCAACGACCCGCAGGCGCTTTGCTCAACGGGTGCGATCAATGTGCAGACTAATGGGGGCCGCGCGACTTACAAGGGCCTGCTGGTGCGGGCTGACAAGCGCTTCTCACACGGCTTTCAGTTGCTAGGCTCGTGGGCGTATTCGAGCAACACCGGGACTAACACCGGGAACGGCTTCGATCTGGACAACTGGCTGAGCAATCACGGCCCGCTCGCAAACGACATCACCCATATTGTGAATCTCGCTGGCGTCGTGCAGTTGCCGTGGCGCTTTCAGCTTGGGCTTAACCTCTCGTATGCGAGCGAACCACCGTTCAGCGCCTTCGTCGGCGGAATCGATTTCAACGGTGACGGCACCGCGAACGACCTGCTGCCCGGAACAACGGTGAACGCCCTGAATCGCGGTCTGGGGCGTGCAGAGCTAGAGAGCCTCGTCGCCCAATTCAACCAAACCTACGCCGGCAAGGTCGACGGCAAGGGTGCGCCGATCCCCACGCTGAAGCTGCCGGAGCATTACTGGTTTGGCGACAATTTTCAAGCGCTTGATCTGCGGCTGAGTCGGGAGTTTGTGTTCGAAAGGCGGTGGCGTTTGGCGCTTATCGGCGAGGTGTTCAACCTTTACAACGCTGCGAACCTTTCCGGCCATAGTGGCAATCTCACCAGCGTCGCTTTCGGTCAGCCCAGCGCACGCTTCACCCAGGTGTTCGGCTCTGGCGGCCCGCGAGCTTTTCAGTTGGGGGCCCGGGTCAGTTTTTGAGTGAACATCGCAAGCGAGAACGGAACGGACGCCGGCGTCGTTAGGTGAGATTTAACGTAACCGAATGCGTCACGCGGTAGCTTGATGGCGAGCGGCGAGTTGACCGCACGCCGCTGAGATATCCTGACCCCGCGGGCGGCGAATGAATGAAGGCAGACCGCCGCCGGTCAGGATCTTCTGAAACGCGAGTATTCTCTCCATCGGGGATGACGCATACGGAAGCTCCGGCGCCGGATTGTGCGGGATCAAGTTCACCTTTGCTCGTATGCCTGATAGCAACCGCACAAGCTCGCGAGCATGTTGATCGCCGTCGTTCACGCCGTCGAGCATCACGTACTCGAAAGTCAGCCGCTCGCGCTCCCCCAATGGATAACGGCGGCACGCTTCGATCAGTTCGGTGAGCGGGTACTTTCGATTGATCGGAAACAACCGGTCGCGAAGTTCGTCGTTCGGCGCCGTTAGCGAGATCGCCAGACGTGGCCTGATTGCTTCTCTGCCGAGATCGTAGATTCGCGGGACTACCCCGGCGGTTGAAAGCGTCACGCAGCGTGGGGCGATCGCGAGACCCTGTTGATCGACGAGCAAACGCACCGCTTTGATCACCTGATCGTAGTTCAAGAGGGGCTCGCCCATTCCCATCATCACGATGTTAGTCCGATGGGGAACCTCGATTCCCTCGCCGTAAACTTGATTCAATACGACTATCACTTGTGAGACTATTTCGGTGGCGGTCATGTTGCGTTTCAAACCCATCACGCCGGTCATGCAGAAGCTACATGCCAGCGGGCATCCCACCTGACTCGATATGCAGATTGTGTCGCGGCGCTCCTCGGGCATGAACACTGATTCGACTTCGGACTCATCGGCGAGCTTCAACAAGAATCTTCGCGTACCGTCTGACGACAGAAACTCGCTTTCGATCCGTGTGTGCGTGACGATGGAATGATGCTGGAGAACTCGCCGCAGCGTCTTAGGCAAATCGGTCATTGCATCGAAGCTGGTGATCCGCCGCCGATAGATCGCGTCGTAAAGTTGCCGGGCGCGATACGGCTTCTCGTCCAGTGCGGCCATGAACTCGCGCACTTCATCCAGCGTGAGACCGAGCAACTCGGTTCTTACTTCTGCTGAGGTCATTGAGAGGATTATATGAAGCGGCGCTCGTGCCCGGCAAGAAAGTCTGGTTCCGGCAAGATTGTAAAGCCCGATTCTAGGAGCGGGGTGCTGGATGCTAAGACAGTGTGGCTGTCTCTTCGTCACCGACGCGCAGCAGGTCGAGCATCAAAGACATATTGCTCGCCGCCTGAATCGTCGAAGGGTAGTGGGTCGCAGATCTTCTGAATTTGAATGAACCTTCGGTTACATCCAGAAAGCCCTTGAGCGCGTCGGTACTCGTGCTTAAATCGGAATGTGCACCGACTATTTGGCCGTCATTGAAATGAATCTCGCCGTTTGCGGCAGGCGACATCACCCCGAGCGCGCCGCTAAGCCGGTTGTTCTCGATTATCTGTATGATATCAACCATGCTCACGATCGCGAAGTTTCCCAACAGCAGGTCCGGGGTGTTCGGGCCATTTGGCTCGCTCTCGCTTCCCACCTGCTGGTCGGGGGTTGCCTGCGCTCGAATCAGAGGCTTACCCTCGATCAGGCTTTCGAGAGCGGCCAGTTGATCGGGCTTCAAGTCGAGGAATTGCACCCCCATACCCATCTGCGGCATGGCGTAGCGAACTTCGGCGGTAGTTTCGATTAACACGTCCTTGATGTGAAACCTGAGCCTCAGACTCGTGCCCGGTGCGTAGCAAGTCAGCGAGTCAATGAATGCGCCGGTCATACTCAGGTCGTTGATGCGAGTGGCCAGACGACTGAGGCCAACTCCTTCACACTGAACTTCGCACAGATAGCTAATGCGCTTTGCTTCTCGTTTGTCCTTGTCGTACCTCATCACCGTCCCAATTCGGGTTGTGGATTCGCGTCCGCGGCAACCAATCCCGAGCTCCTCCGTTCCGTTTTCTCTAATCGTCCTCAACCTCGGCCTTCAACTCCCGGAGCTTTCTTGCTATCAAATCGTACTCAAACCCGAGCCGCGCAAGATGATCGAACATTCGTTTAGCGGCAGCACGGTCGGCGGGCCGGCCGTGGGATCGTATGCGACGCCCGATCGCGCGGTCTATCAGGGTTTCTTCAGCCAACTCTCCGAAAACCAGGTCCAGCGCTCCGTCGATGCTGTTCCGCGGGACCTTCCTGAAAGCCAGCTCGCGGGCCAGCCTGGCTCGGCCCAACGGCTTCGCGCTGACTCGATTGTTCGCATAACTATGTGCGAACAAATCGTCGTTGACATAGCCAAGCTCCTTTAGTCTGTTGATGCAATCCTCAACCAGACCCGCCTCGGCCCAGCCTTTCGCGCTTAGCCGGTCGCGTAACTGACCCTCGCTGCAAGAGCGAGTCGCAAGTATCGTGAGCGCTGCTTTCATCACTTTTTTGCTCGGCTGTTCGGTGCTTTCGCCTTCACCTGCTCTGGTTGCCTTTTTACCGCGCGCCGGGCGCTCGTCGGCCTCCGGGCCGCGTGCGCCCTTTATCTTGTTACTTGTTCTGTTCCTTCCAAAAGCCAATTGACGAACTGCTTGGTCTCGGGCTTGGTTGCGTCCAGCGAGCCAGTGCGCCTTCGCGAGCGCTCCATGTCTTCGCGCGCCTGATCCGAGACCGACCTGACACCCGACACTCTCAATCGGAACTCATCCGCATTGGTAGCTCCGGTCAATGCCTCTTCGTATGTTATCAATCCGCGAGAGTACAGATCAAACAACGACTGGTCGAAGGTCTGCATACCGTACTGCGAAGTCCCCTGCGCTATCGCCTCGCGTATCGTCGCAGTCTTCTCCGGGTGAATGATGCAATCGCGTATGTACGGAGTGACCATCATGACTTCGACCGCGGGCACGCGCCCTTGAATCGCCTCGGCCGCGCGCACAAGCCTCATCGAGACCACCGCCTTGAGCACGCTCGCAAGCTGCAAACGGATCGCTCGCTGCTGGTGCGGAGGAAAGACGGATACTATCCGGTTAAGCGTCTCGGTTGCGTCGAGCGTGTGCAGCGTCGATAGCACCAGATGACCTGTCTCGGCCGCCGTGATTGCGGTCTCAATCGTCTCGTAGTCGCGCATCTCGCCGACGAGTATGACGTCGGGATCCTGTCTTAACGCGCCGCGCAGCGCCTCGGAGAAGCTTCGGGTGTCGACATCGACCTCGCGCTGGTTCACGTAGGATTTCTTGTCGCGATGAAGGAATTCTATCGGGTCTTCGATAGTTACGATGTGACCCGTACGAGTCCGGTTCATGTAGTCGATCATCGCTGCGAGCGTCGTCGACTTTCCAGAACCGGTCGAGCCGGTGACCAGCACGAGCCCTCGATTCTCGTCGGCGATCTTTTCGATCACCGGGGGCAAACGCAGCTCTTCGGTTGTGCGAACGGTTGTTGGAATGACTCTCAGCACCATGCCGACGGTGCCGCGTTGCTGGAATATGTTGCAGCGGAAACGGCCCAGCCCGGATACGCCGTACGCGATATCAATCTCAGAATTCTCGTTGAACCGCTGCTTTTGGCGGTTGTTCATTATGGAGAAGGCCATGTTAAGCGAGTCTTCACTTGCCAGCCGCTGCGCCTCCACCATCGGTTGAAGCTCGCCGTTGACGCGCATGAATGGAAAGCTACCGGCCTTGATGTGCAGATCAGAAGCGCCCTTGCTGCATGCGATGGTCAGCAGTTGATCGATACTCGGTGACATTTGTCTTTGCCTCGCAAAGCGGTTTAGCTTGACCTGGGGAGACCCTGGGGACACAAGTCGGAAGCCTTTTTGACGGCTGACCCAATCATTCAGAGCTTTATGAGGGTCGCCCGAATCTGATGAGAAGGGGCCTTCGCGGAAGCCGCAAACCGCCAATCACTTACGTCCGACGGCGGTGAGCTTCAGCATTATAGGGTCAACCGAATGACGGGGCAACAGTAATGATTTAGGGCGTATCGACTGCAACGGCGAGGTCATTGCGGAGTGGCGGGGTTCGCGAGCCAGGCACGGAACATCTGAGTTGCCTGGGCGCGAGGTACCATCAAATCGGTATCAACGCGCTTGCCCTCGCTCTTTACCTTTATCAGCTTCAGCAACTGGCCCAATTCCGGGCTTTTTTCCTTCATGCGCAGAGCCCAAAAGAGCGCGTTCAACAGGCCCGACTTCTCCTTGGCGATTTCCGGCGTCGGAGCGAACGCCATGATTCTGATCCGCGCGAGGTCGTCGGTGACCTCGAGACTAATCGTCGAAGAAGACAAGGTGGCGACTGGCCCGAGCGCGTGCGACTCACCGATGTTTGAGAGTATCTCCAGCGCGTTACGGTCAATGATCTTCGAACCGGACGATGTGATAATTCGGATGTTCTCAAACGATCCGTCGGGCATGACCTTGAAGCCGGCCATCACCGAGAACTTCACCTCCGGAATATCGAGCCCGCCCGCCTCGAATAGCTTGTACAGGTTGCCGACGGTGTCTCTGATAGGAGCAATGTTGATCTCTCCGAACTTCGTCTCGGAAGCCGGCTTGTTCTGAGCCGCAACCTTCGCTGCCTCTTCAGCAGCCTTGCGCTCGGCTTCTTCTTTCTCCTTCTTTTCCTTCTCGGCCTTCTCTCTCGCCAGCGCCAGCTCCTTCTTATGTTTCTCAGCTCGTGCTCGGATTTCTTCGAGGGTCATCGCCGGTCCCGTCGGCGCCATCCGCAACATCTGCGGGGGATAATAGAGCTTCTCCATTAGCCTGTTCGCGTCGAACTTTCGATAAGCCTTGTCGACTACGCGCACGTTTGCAAACTGCGAGAAGAATGCCAAGTAGATCAAATAAACGATCAGCACGCCGTGCGCTCCAGCCGACACCGCGAGTATCGGGAAGAATCGGCGGCGGCGCTTGAGTTCTATTGCGTCACCCGCGGCCGCGCCTCGGATCGTTTCGACGGGATGAGCTACTGATGTCGCGATTAGCCCGGTTAGCTTGAACCAGAACCAGTCCTCGATGCGATCGGGCAGAAAAGCCGAGCGCAGATATGAGATCGGACCTCCGCCAAACTCGCGCAAGGTGTCCCGCAACGCACACCCAAGCCGATTGGCAAGACCAGGCCACGGCATGATCCAGATAATGCGGTCCGGATTCGGTTCAGTTCGATTCGCTGTGTGGGCGACTCTTTCCATAACGAAACCACCGAGTCAGGACGCTGCGCTACTGACCCAACCCGCCAGGCAGAACCTCGTGCGCATCGGTTGTTGCGCACTCGCACCGTGCCTCTATTGTACATTACGCAGCGCCGAACCGAGAAAGTGCAAAGTCGCAGTAAGCCGGAGATATGAAAGGATTAGAACGGCAACAGCTTATCCCAGTATTTGCGGGATATCAATCATCGCCAAATGAAGGGTCGCTCGCCGCGTGCTCAAGGTTCCTCGCTGGAGAACATGCCGAAGAATTCCTCGACGGAGGCGGGGGGAACGGCAGCCACCGCCATGTTCTCATCAACATGAGTGCGCTGGCTCATGCCAACCAGCGCGGTCGTGACGCCGGGAGTCGAGCGCACGAACTGAATAGCGCGCTGCGCGTCGGTGCTCAATCCTTTGAGAGCCTCGCCGACGAAAGGAGGAAGGCCTCTGCAGAGCTTCGCCTGTAGCATCGATGCGCTGCACATCACCGTGATACCGAGGCGGGCTGCGGCCATCAATAGCGATAGGTGCTCGCCCTCGACGACCTGATTTCCCAACGTGAGCGCTTCCGGCATCTCCAGATTGTGCGGCAACTGGATCGCCCGGAAGTGGTGGGTATCGCCACCGACTTCGCGCGCGACTGTTGCCACTTCGGCGAGCGACAAATATCCGCGCGAGCCTGGCTGCTGCCGATACCCGTTCCATGTCGCGGTGCCATAGCAGCCGATGCGCCCGTCCGAGGCAGCTCGCTCCAGGAACTCAAAAGCCTCTCGAAGGCGGTGGTCGAACTCATCGCGATCCACGGCTTGCAGTTGACTCTCCGGGTTGTGAACGTAGTAGATATCGATCGTTTCAACTCCGAGATTTTCCAGGCTGTGGGCGAGTTGGTCTCCCAGGTAAGCCGGCGTCATGCAGTGACTGCCGGCGGCGATCTCTTCAGGCCGCGCGAGATCTTTGTCGATGACGTTCTCCACTATCCACGCTCGCGGATCGCGAGGAGGTTCGTCTTCAAAAGGGAAGAAGCCGCCCTTGGTCGCCACGATGATCTCATCGCGCAAAGTTTTGCCGGCGTCGAACACTTCTTTGAGGGCCACGCCGATCGCCCGCTCGCTGCGCTGGAAGCGATAGTTGATGGCCGAATCGATTACGTTGCATCCCAACTCGACCGCGCGCTTGATTGCCTCGTGATAGCTTCGGTCCGTGTGCTCGTCCCAGTGACCCAGATACGTGCCCAGCCCAATCGAAGACATCAGCAGCCCGTCCCGCTCGCGAAAATGCCCGCGAGCGGTGGCTGAGTTCATGCGTTGCGCATATCGTCTGGTTCCTTCACGGGTGGCGTTCCTCATAATTGACCTCTGTGATGAGTGGACCCAGATTCTAACAGACAGATGCCGGCACTTGAACAAATCTAGCCGATCAGCTCCTTCGCCTTCTCCATAATCTTCTTTTCGTTATCAAACGCAAGCATCGTGATCGCGTCGTCGATGTTGACCCATCGCACCTCGTTCACTTCATGGTCGTGGTCGCGCACGTCGCCTGACTTGTAGCGGACGAGGTAGAAGTAAACGAACTTGTGATAGCGAACGGGGTGGCCTTGCTCTTTCGAGAAGTACCAGTACTCGACCCTGTCAATGCGTGCGAACATCTCAGCATCGATTCCTGCCTCCTCGCGGACTTCGCGGAGCGCTGCCTCTTCGGTTGATTCACCCTTATCGACAAGGCCCTTGGGCAACTGCCAGCGGTTGTTTTCGCCTACCGAGATGAGCACGACTTCGGCTTGTCCGTCTTGTTTGCGAAAGGCAACGCCGCCTGCGGAGACTTGTAGCTTGGTTGGGACTTTGCGCACGCAATCATTTAGTCAGTACCGCGAGCGGTAGCGAGTGCGGCTACGGCTGAGTGCTGAACGCGCTCGCAACTCGCGGTACTGACTTACCCTATCCGACCGGAGGCCCGCAGGTGTCATTTCTCTTCTGCGGCGACGAGCGACGAGATATCTAGCGTGCTCGGCAGCACGCCCCGCCAGGCGGATTCAACTTCGGCAACGCGCCGATCGATCACGTGCTCGCCGTTCACGCCTATCTTCAATCGCGCGCCTTTCGTTCTGCCGATCACGGTTGCGGCGACCTTTAACTCATGAGCAATGTCGAGGATTCGCGCGACGTTACTATCCACCGCCGACAGCACGATTCGAGAAGGCGTCTCGGCGAACAACAACGCCGCTGCCTGCAACCCACCTTCGAGGTTCACTTCACAACCGACCTCGTCGCGGCGATAACTCGAGAAGCAACTCTCGGCTATCGTTACCGCAAGCCCTCCATCCGAACAGTCGTGAGCCGACTCGACAAGTCCTGCCTGAATGATCTTCAAGCAAGCTTCTTGCACTCGGCGCTCGAGCTCGAGGTCAAGCTGAGGCACACGACCCTCAAGCCCTCCAAGCATCGAAACCGCGTACTCACTCACCCCCAAGTCGTTCGAGGTCGCACCGAGCAGAATGATCGCGCGGCCATCGCCCTTGAACCATTGAGTCGTGATGTGCCGCGAGTCCTCGACTATGCCGACCATTCCGATCACCGGCGTCGGGGGAATCCCGCGGCCATCCGTCTCGTTGTAGAAGCTCACGTTGCCGCCCGTCACCGGCGTGCCGAACACCTCGCAAGCCTCAGCCATCCCATCGACAACTTCGCTGAACTGCCACATCACCTCGGGCCGCTCCGGCGATCCGAAATTCAAACAGTTCGTCAGAGCAAGCGGGCGAGCGCCGCTCACGACCAGGTTCCGGCACGCCTCGGCGACGACCAGCCTCGCGCCGGCTCGGGGATCAACCGCGCAGTAACGCGCGTTCGAGTCCAAAGTCATCGCAAGCCCGCGCCGCTTTTCTTTTACTCGTATCACCGCCGCGTCAGAGCCAGGCAGCACAACGGTATTCGTTCGAACCATGTGATCGTATTGGCGATAGACCCATTCCTTCGACGCAATCGTCGGCTGTGCGATGATCCGCATAAAAGTCGACTCGAGTTCGTCGCTTGACGCTTCGAGCTGCTCGACTTCGATCGGCTGAGCGTTCGCAGGTTTGTCCAACGGACGGTGATAGACAGGAGCCTCGTCGGTGAGTGCAACGTTGGCAATGTCAGCCACGATATGGCCGCTGTTCTTGACCCGCAAGTGACCATCATCGGTGACGCGTCCAATCACAACTGCGTCAAGCTCCCACTTCTTGAAGATGTCGACGACCTCTCGTTCGCGGCCTTTCGCGGCGACAATCAGCATGCGCTCCTGCGACTCGGAGAGCATGATTTCGTAAGGCGTCATTCCGGTTTCGCGCTGCGGCACGAGCTCGATGTCGATCTCGACGCCGTTGCCCGCGCGCGCCCCCATCTCGCACGACGAACTGGTCAAGCCGGCCGCGCCCATGTCCTGAATACCGACTATCGCTCCGGCGCGCATCGCTTCGAGGCA
This sequence comes from uncultured Clostridia bacterium, assembly GCA_964548075.1. Lineage (GTDB taxonomy): Bacteria > Acidobacteriota > Blastocatellia > UBA7656 > UBA7656 > Onstottus_A. Next base: position 170,848 of record CAZJQQ010000012.1, read on the forward strand.
TGCTTCGAGCAACAGCTTTTCCAAGAACGGATCGCCTACCTGCACGGTTGGCCGCTTCGATTGAGCCTCTTCCCCGAACTCTTCTGAAGCCATCGTCGCGCCATGTATCCCGTCGCGCCCGGTTTTCGCCCCGACATAAATCACCGGATTGCCAACCCCTTGCGCGCGGCCATAGAAGATATGCTCCTTGCGCATGATTCCAAGCGTGAACGCGTTCACCAGCGGGTTGCGCGAGTAGCATTCGCCAAAACGCACCTCTCCGCCTATGGTTGGAACCCCAAACGCGTTGCCGTAGTCGCCTATGCCTTTCACCACGCCTGCCATTATCGAGCGGTTGCGCGCGACTGTTGCGCGCTCTTCATCTGAAGCGTTGTCGCTCGCGGTGAGTGGTCCGAAGTGCAGCGAGTTCATCGCTGCCAGCGGACGCGCGCCCATTGTGAACACGTCGCGCAGAATCCCGCCTACGCCGGTGGCCGCTCCCTGATAAGGCTCGATGAAGGAAGGGTGATTGTGCGATTCGATTTTGAACGCGGCGGCCAGCCCTCCGCCTATGTCGACGACACCGGCGTTTTCGCCCGGGCCTTGCAGGACACAGTCGCCTTTGGTGGGCAGGCGCCGCAAGTGGACCCTTGATGATTTGTACGAGCAGTGCTCGGACCACATAACCGAGAAAATGCCAAGCTCGGTGTAGCTGGGCTCGCGCCCAAGGAGCTCGACTATTCGGTTGTACTCCTCGTCGGTGAGTCCGTGGCTTCGAATGAGTTCGGGCGTGATAGCGGGTTCACTCATGTTGGTTCTTGCTTGAAGAACGGATGGAAAAGGTGAGCGATATGCTACCCGACCCCCCGAGACTTTATCAAGTTGCCTTACCGTGGCAATACCGATGAACCGCGGGATTGACCTCCCTGACTTTAGTATGCAGCGAAAAACTCTCGTAAGATAGCGAGCATTTTTAACCGTCGTCCGCTGGCAGCGCAGCCCAGACGAGGCGGCGCAATCTCGGTCTACGGTTTCCGCACTTTGCCTGCCAAAAGCTTACGCTCGCTAAGAAGTGTGGGTTTGCGCAAAGTCTGAGGCACGCGCATTCGCCGGGCAGGATTGAAATCCTAAGTCGAAAGGAATATGCTTCGCGATCTTCCTAGACCAGTGGCCTAACGATTCCAACTCCACCAAAGAGGGACATCTTATGAAACGATTTGCTGCTTTTTGCCTGGCGGGACTTCTCGCCGCCTTCAGTTTCAACTCGGCGCCGCTTGCGCATGCCGGCCAACAATCGACGAAACCGGCCGCGGAGATTCAATCCTCAGGTTCTTCAGTTGAGGCCGATCCGCAAGATCCGCAAGCTCAGACTCAAGCGCCCGGCGGCCAGGAGAGCCCCTTTCGCCGCGACGCCGCGCCTGAGATCAGACCTTATGACCGCGTGATCACCAAGGACGCCAAGTCCGACGCGGGTGTCTTCAACGTTCATCGCATCAAGGAGAAAGTGTATTACGAGATCCCAAAGAGCGAGCTGGGCAAAGACTTTCTGTGGGTCAGCCAAATCGCGCGGACGACTCTGGGCGTGGGCTACGGCGGACAGGCGGCCGGTAGACACGTCGTCCGTTGGGAACGCTACAACAACCGCGTTCTTCTGCGCAGTGTTTCCTACGAGGTTGTGGCGGACCCGAAGCTTCCAGTCTCCCGCGCCGTTCAAGCCGCCAATAACAATCCGATCATCATGTCGTTCTGGATCGAAGCCTTCGGCAAAGACGACGCTCCGGTCATCGATGTCACTCGCCTGTTTACAACCGAAGTGACCGAGTTCAGCGCCAGAGCGCGACTCCGTGCGCGGGCCTTCGATGCGAACCGGTCGTTCATCGAGCGAATCGTCTCATACCCGGCTAACATCGAAGTCGAAGCCACGCACACATTCACTTCGCCGCCGGATACGACGACGCCGGCCGGCCCGCCGCAGCCGCCCAATCCCTTTCTCGGAACCGGAATGCGCACGGGCAGCGGGAGCGTCGTGATGCACTACAGCATGGTCAAGCTCCCGGAGAAGCCGATGATGCCGCGAGTGTTCGATGAGCGCGTCGGATATTTCACTGTGAGGCAGACCGACTACGGACAGGACGAGCATCGCGCGCCCGAACGCCGTTACATCACTCGTTGGCGGCTGGAAAAGAAAGACCCCAACGCTGCCGTCTCCGAACCGGTTAAGCCGATCGTCTACTATGTCGATCCCGCGACGCCAACCAAGTGGGTTCCGTACATAAAACGCGGTATCGAGAAGTGGCAGGCGGCTTTTGAAGAGGCGGGCTTTAAGAACGCGATCATCGCCAAGGAAGCGCCGAGCCAGGAGCAGGACCCCGATTGGAGCCCCGAAGACGCGCGCTATTCGGTGATCCGATGGCTACCGTCAACGATCGAGAACGCGTCGGGTCCACATGTCAACGATCCTCGCACGGGCGAGATTCTAGAATCGGACATCCAGTTCTATCACAACGTGATGAACCTTTCTCGAGACTGGTACTTCCTTCAAGTCGGACCCCTCGATCAGCGCGCACAACGACTCCCGCTGCCGGATGATTTGATGGGCACCTTGATCGAGTACGTCGTCGCGCACGAGGTCGGACACACGCTTGGATTCCAGCACAACATGAAAGCGAGCGCGACTTATCCGGCTGAAAAGGTACGGGACAAGGAATGGCTCAAGACGATGGGCCACACGCCCACGCTGATGGACTACTCGCGCTTCAACTACGTCGTGCAGCCCGAGGACAAAATCGACCCGGCGCTTTTGATACCGGGCATCGGGCCTTATGACAAGTGGGCGACGATGTGGGGCTACAAACCGATTCCGGGCGCGCGCACACCCGACGAAGAGCGCAAGACACTCGACGAATGGGCGCGCGCGCAGGACAAGAGTCCCTGGCTGCGATTCTCGACCGCAGGCACGCGAGGCTCCGACCCGGGCGAGAACACCGAAGCAGTGGGTGATGCGGATGCGGTCAAGTCAACTGCGCTGGGAATCAAAAACCTCGAGCGCGTCTCTAACATGCTGCTGGCCGCGACGACTCAGCCCGGTGAGCCGTACGACGATCTCGAGGAGTTGTATGGCCGAATGCTCGGACAGTGGGCGACCGAGCTGAATCACGTGACTCAGATTGTCGGCGGGTTCAACTCACAGGAGAAGTACGGCGGTCAGGACGGCGTGTTGTTCACACCCGTCCCCAAACAGAAACAGGCTGAAGCTGTGCGCTTCCTGAATGAGAACGCGTTTGCGACACCGGCATGGGCAATCAAGCCCGAGGTGCTGCGCCGCACACAGGCAACCGGCGCGCTCGACCTGATCAAAGCGAGCCAGCTTCGCGTGCTGAACTCACTGATGAACGGCGCGAGGTTCAACCGGCTGGTCGAGCAGGAAGCGATGGACGGCGCGGGTGCGTACAAGCCGGCGGAGTTCCTCGATGACGTGAGGACCGGGATATGGCGCGAGCTCGAAGCGCCAACGGTGCGAATCGACGCTTATCGCCGTAACCTGCAGCGGGCTTATCTCGAGCTAGTGTCCGAGAAGCTGAACGGCCGCGCTCCAGTGATCGACGAGCAGCGCCCATTCCTTCGAGGCGAGCTTCGTTCGCTGAATCAGATGATCGCGCGAGCTATGCCGCACGCGACGGACCGAGCCACGCGGTTGCACCTCGAAGACTCGAAGGACCAGATCGCGAAAGCCCTTGATCCGAAGTTTGCTGCTCCGGCTCCAACCGCAGCGGCTCAGGGTCAGCAAGGCGGGAGACGCGGACTGGTGGATGATCCACTCGATGGACTCGATCCGTCTGATCCAAATACGCCGTTGTTCTGTTGGCCGGATTATTCGGTGAGGCGTCAGCGTGATTGACGACTACATCGTTGTTGGGCGCGCCTGGAGGAAAAGATGGATGAAGCGGGGGACGGAGTAACGTGGAGTCAGACACTCTCAATCTGGTGGGCGGTTGTCTGGAGAGCTACAGTTCTTAGTACGGTCGCCGGTTTTGTTCTTGGTTTTATCGGCGGGTTCATAGTAGGTGTTGCTGGACGCCCCGATCTAGGTGCAGCCGTCGGAGGGGTGCTAGGCTGGCTCGGCTCCGTCCCTGTTTCCATTCTGGTTCTAAAGCACGTTCTCGACAAGCGCTATCGGACATTTACAATCGAGCTGGTCCCGATAACCTCTCGAGCCCAAACATCGGGCGCCTCGGAGCACTCATGGTGATCTCTGGGCTAGCGCTTAGAACGCCATCACAGCTTCTTTAGGAGGCTTTAGCGAGTTCTGCCAGCGTGTCCGCTAGTGAGTAAAAGATAATTCGCCCGTCGCTGCTCCCCAGTAGCTGCTCGCTGGCGCGCTCGGGGTGAGGCATCAGCCCTAACACGTTCCGCTCGCGATTGCATATGCCTGCGATGTTGTCGACCGAGCCGTTAGGATTCGCATCAGCCGCCAGGTTCCCATTCGCATCCGAGTAGCGGAAGATGATCCGGTTCTCCCGTTGAAGCTCCGCGAGCGTCTCAGCGTCGCAGAAATAATTGCCGTCTCCGTGTGCTATCGGGACCGAGAGCACCTGCCCGCGCTGGCAGCGGTTGGTATACGGGGTGTCGGTCGCTTCGACGCGGATGTTGATGTGGTCGCAGATAAACCTGAGGTTCTTGTTGCGCAGCAGTGCGCCCGGCAACAGCCCGGCTTCACAGAGAATCTGAAACCCGTTGCAGATTCCCATCACCAGCCCGCCGCGCGCGGCGAACTCTTTGACCGCTCCCATCACCGGGCTGAAGCGGGCGATGGCCCCGGTCCTGAGATAGTCGCCGTACGAAAAGCCGCCCGGCAGTATCACCGCATCGCAGTCGCCGACAGTGTTCTGACGATGCCAGATAAAATCAACAGGCTGGCCGATTACTTTGCTGATTACGTGGTAGGTGTCGTGATCGCAGTTTGAACCCGGGAACATCACTACGCCGAATTTCATCTACTCCTCCGATTCTTTCGTTAGCGGTTTGGGAGTGCCGCGCCGGGGGTTCGTAAGCGGCATTATCGCACGATCAAGAATCGGAATCTAGTTCGACGCGAAAGTCCTCGATGATCGGGTTGGCCAGAACGTCTCGGGCCATGCGCTCAATCTCGGCGCGGGCTTCCTCGGGCGATAGCGAGCCATCGACGGTGACTACAAAGTACTTGCCCTGGCGGACGTCTTCGATCCCGCGGTAGCCGATAGTCTCGACCGCGTGGTGAATAGCTTTGCCCTGAGGGTCGAGCACCGAGGGTTTCAATGTGACGTATATTTTCGCTTTCATAAGTCCGTTGTCCGTAGTCCGTGGTCAGAAGTCAGAGGGACCCTCAAAGATTTGCCATTTTCCATTTGCGATTTGTCATTTGTTATTTTCCAATGCTCGCAGACTCGTTTGACCTCAGTCCCAAATGACAAATGACAAATGACAAATAGAAAATGGAAAATCTTCTGACGTCGGTCTCTGGCGTCCGCCTTCTGTCATTCTTCAAATACCCGTTTGAATATCTTATCGACGTTCCGGAGTTGCGTGTTCACGTCGAACAACTCGTCCAGTTCTTCTCGCGAGAGCTTGTCAGTGACGCGCTTATCGTTCAAGACGAGATCGCGGAAGTTTGCGCCTTCATCCCATACGCGCATCGCAAGCGGCTGCACGATCGCATAAGCGTCCTCGCGTGAGACTCCCTTCCGCGTCAACTCCAACAGCAACTGTCCGCTGGCAGTCACGCCACCCAGCGATTCCAGGTTCGCGCGCATGCGGGTCGGATAAACAGCCAGGCCGTCGATCAACCACTCGGTCTTGTTGATCAAGTAGTCGGTGAGTATGCACGAGTCGGGCAGGATCACTCGCTCGACCGACGAGTGCGAAATATCCCGCTCGTGCCAGAGCGCGATGTTCTCGAGTGCCGCCTGCGAGTTTGCGCGAACAACTCTCGCGAGCCCGCAAATCTGCTCCGACGTTACCGGGTTGCGTTTGTGAGGCATCGCGGACGAGCCCTTCTGGCCTGCTGAAAACGGCTCTTCGACTTCACGGACCTCGGTGCGTTGAAGATGGCGAACCTCAAGAGCAATCTTCTCCATCGACGACGCGATGATCGCCAACGTCCCCAGAAACTCGGCGTGGCGGTCTCGCTGAATGATCTGAGTCGAGATAGGCGCGTGCTTCAAGGAGAGCTTCTCGCAGACACGCTCTTCGACCTCGGGGTCCAGATGCGCGAACGTGCCGACCGCGCCCGAGATCTTGCCGTAGCTGATCGCCTCACGCGCGCGGGTGAGTCGTTCTTTGTTCCGCTCGTTCTCGCTGTAGTAGAGCGCCAGCACGAGCCCAAACGTCGTAGGCTCAGCGTGGACTCCGTGGGTGCGTCCCATCATCGCCGTGTGCTTGTGCTCGATTGCGCGCCGCTTCAGCACAAGGCCCAATCGGTCGAGTTCTTCGAGCAGAAGCGTCGCCGCGTCGCGCATCAACAACGCGTTCGCGGTATCAACTACATCGGAAGACGTCAGGCC
>CAZJQQ010000013.1:0-154746 GCA_964548075.1 uncultured Clostridia bacterium
GTGACCGACGCCGACATCAGGCGCACGTGGATCCTGTTTGGTGACCCCTCGATGAAGCTGAAGTAGACGGCACAGAAACCTGATTCGTACCGAGTGCTGATCAAGCCGCTTAGCTCTCGAGGAGACAGAAAGGAGCAAACGCCCTTTGAACACAGCAGGGCGTTTGCTCCTTTTGTTGTTGCCTGAGACCGCTGCGGTTCCTCCAATTCGGCGTGAGCACCGACCGTCACCACGAGCGCCGTTGGCAAGGTCGAACGCCGGGTGTACAGTAGCGCGCGTCAGCGACCGTCAACGCGCAGGACACGAGACTGCTTTATGAGCTGAACGATGCCTTCGAAAGGGCAGTGGGTGTCCGTTCATTTGCTCTTCCCGAGTATTCGGTCAATCTGCTGACGGCAGGACTGAATATCCGGTCTGCTCAAATAGCTCCCATATACTTCCGGCCCCCAATTCTGTTGAAGCTCTGAGAGCAACCCGGCGGCGCGCGATGCGTAATCATGCATCGCCGGCTCGTTGCCCGCGAGTTGGCTTGCGCGTGCCGCAATCAACCACGCATGCCACTCGGAGTCTTTTCGTCCTGAACGCGCGAACGTTGCTTGCGCCTGCAGCGCGATCGTTGCCGCATTCTGGGAGTCGCCGGCTTTGAGCATTACCTCCGCAAGCGCCAGCAGCGCATTGGCAAGCAGTCCGGGATTGCTTTTCTCTTTCGCCATTGCCACTGCTTGCTCACACAGCGGCCTGCCTGCTTGGGGCGCACCGGAAAGCGCTTGTGCTAACCCGAGTGCATACCTGGACTGAACGGCTATATTCTCAAATTGCGTGCCGGCCAGTTCTGAGGCTTGCTGAGCTTTCGCTTTGGCTTCCGGAAAGCGCCGCTCACTTAGCGCCATCAGGGCATTTGACAGGTACACCTCTGCCAACAATCGCTTATAGCCGGACTCGGGGCGGTCAGCTATCGAGAACGCCTTATCGAGGTCGGTCCGCGCTTCCTGGTAACGTCCCATAAGCCACAGCACGTTGCCGCGGTTGAGCAGGTCAAAACCTATCCTTTGTTTTGCCCCCAGTGACTCATCGATCTTGTAACTCTCATCGAGATGGGACAGCGCCGCCGGGTACTGGTGTTGTTCCATGAGTAAGAGGCCAATACTCAACTGCGAAGAGGCTATTTGCGATGGCTCGCCTAATTCGTTAGCAACCTGAAGCTGTTGTTCGAAGATTTGGAGTGCAGCCGCATAGTCTCCCTTCTGTTGATTGGCGCGTCCCAGCAAGATAAGGCCTTGCGATGTCTCTTTGCGATACCCTCCCGGCTGATAAAAGGCGAGTGCTTGTTCCGCGTACCGAATTGTTTCGTCGGCATTGCGCCGTTGCTGATTCAAGCTTCCCAGCATCATCAAAGCCCTCGCCTCGCTGCGACGCGCCTTTCTCCTCTGGGCAAATTCAAGCGCCTGTTTGAAATACTTCTCCGCATCGGCCTGTTCGCTACGAAGCAAAAACGTAATGCCGAGCTCAATCAAACCGTTTGTCGCAAGGTCCTCGATGTTGTTGGCTTGTGCCAGGTCTATCGCTTCGATTGCTTGCTGTTTGGCTCGCGCTGTATCTCCTCCGCTGTAAGAGACGCTGCTCAATTGCAATAGCGTTTTTATCTCCTGATACTTGTTGGCAGTGGTCCGCGCTATTTCCAGGGCTCTGTCCAATTGCACGCGCGCCTCGGCTAGCTTGTCTATTTTGTTCAGGAGGACGCCGCGCTGGTAGGCCACTTCAGTGACCCCTTCCAGATTGCTCAAAGCCTGATAGAGCGCTTCGGCCTTATTGAATGCTTCTGTGGCCTCTTTCAAATTCTGTTGCCGGCCGTAGAGGATTGCCAGCCGCAGGAGGGCCGTTGCGGATTGCTGATCGCGCTTCGACGCTTCAAGGTAGCTCGCAATTGCTTTCTCGATGTTCTCATTCTTTTCGTACGCGCGGCCCAGGTCCACATACGCGTTCGGTTTCTCCGAGTCTGTCGCTTGCTCCGCAATCGTACGGTAGTGCTCGATGGCGGCGGGGAATTCCCGCCTTACTGTCGCCGCGATGGCATCCAGGTAGATTGCGTCCGCCTTCGGAAGAGCGGATCGATCTGGCGCCAGCGATGACGCGGCTAACAACTCATCTTTCGCCTTGTCGGTGCAGTCTATCTCTGCGTATGCGTCGGCCAATCGAGCGTGTGCGAGTGCGAATTTGTCATCTAGCTCGACTGCTCGCTCAAGCGCCTTGCTCGCCTGATAGTAGGCGCCGTCTCGTAACGCGTGCTCTCCCTTCTCATACCAGAAACGCGCTTCAGCCGTTGGTTGATGCGGGGAAGGCCGCCACCAATGCAGGGCACCCCAGACGATCAGCCCCGTCACCGCTATCGCAAGAATAGAAGAGCCGAGCGAGACACGTGGCCGGCGAATCACGTCCGATAGCATCATCAGCGCGCTTGAATGCTGCGATGCTGCGGACTGAGTGGGCATGTTACGCTGCGGAGACGTTCCGTCGCCGCCGCCTGAGTCTAGCGTCACCGTCAGCCCGTCTTCGGAGTCCCGCTCTAATTGCCTACTCAGACGCCGCAAGTCGCCCAGCATATCCTCCGCCCTCTGGTAACGATCCTCTTTCTTGTTCTCGAGAGCTTTCATGACTATCCCGCTCAGCTCTTCGGGGACCACGGGTGCGAACTGACTGACCGGTGGCGCCTGCTTTTGGATAATCAGTGAGATGACTTGAGTGGGTGTGGCTCCGTCAAATCCAAATGGCACACGGCGCGCGAGCATTTCATAGATCACCACGCCGAGACTCCAGATGTCAGAGCGCCCATCCACATCCATAAGACCGCTGGCTTGCTCTGGTGACATGTAATAGACGGTGCCGAGCACCAAGCCGGGCGCTGTGTTCACCATCGTCGGCACTTCGGTTTCCGTTGTCGTCACTTTCTCCTGCTGCATCAGTTTGGCCAACCCGAAGTCCAAGACCTTCACGTAGCCATCAGATCGCAGCATTATGTTTTCTGGCTTTATGTCCCGATGGACGATTCCCGCTGCGTGTGCTGCCGCTAATGCGCTTGCCGTCTGCACAGCTACATCCAGCACCTCACGAATGCTCATCTGGGACCGAGCCATTCGCTTGCGTAGCGTCTCGCCATCGACGAATTCCGTAGCTATGAAATGCGCCCCGTTCTCTTCGCCAAACTCGTAGATTGTCAGGATATTCGGATGATTGAGTGCCGATGCGGCTTGAGCTTCTTGCTCGAAGCGGTGCAGAAGATCTGGGTTTTGAGTTACATCAGATGATAAGAGTTTAAGTGCGACCTTACGGCGCAGTTTCGTATCGTCAGCGAGATGGACTTCGCCCATCCCGCCTGCGCCGAGTGTCTTAACGATCCGGTAATGCGAGATTGTCTCTGAGACCATTCAGCCTTCCTCAGGATCCTGAAGCTCGCCCAGTTTAGTCCTAAAGGTTCTAGCTTTCAAATCGGGACGCTGCTGGCGGCATCGGTACTTCCGTGATTAGCTCTAGAAGACTTCGGTATCACCTGAGGAAGCCATCGACGATCAACCAGGGTCCTCCAGGGAGCAGGTTGGCAGGGGCCAACAGCGGGTGTACAGTAGCGCGCGTCAGCGACCGTCAACTGAAGAGTTCGTAGTTCGGCCTTTAGGCAGAAGTTTGTATCGGGCTCTTGTGCGGGGCGCTACGAACTTCCGCCTGAAGGCCGAACTACGAACCTCTAAGAGGAGGCTTCATGAAAGACTTCGAAACCATTCTGTATGAAAGCCCTGCCGAACACATCGCTCGTATCGTTTTGAACCGCCCCGAGACCATCAACGCGCAGGACACGAGACTGCTTTATGAGCTGAACGACGCCTTCGATATCGCATCGCAGGACGACACGATCAAAGTCATTATCCTCGCGGCGAACGGCCCGCATTTCTCCTCGGGTCACGATCTTCGCGAGCAGGACCCGTATCAGAAGATGGCTGACTTTCGCACCGTAGGCACGTGGTGCGGATTCACCTGCGCCGGCGCAGAAGCCCAGATGGCGCGCGAGAAAGAAATCTACCTGGGCTTCTGCGAGCGCTGGCGCAACATTCCCAAGCCAACCATCGCAGCAGTACAAGGCAAAGTCGTCGCCGGCGGTCTCATGCTGATCTGGCCGTGCGACATTATTATCGCCAGTGACGACGCGCAGTTTTGCGATCCTGTTGTGAGCTTCGGTATAGGCGGCGTCGAGTTCTTCGCTCACCCCTGGGAACTTGGAGCGCGCAAGGCAAAAGAGCTGTTGTTCACATCGGACTGGCTCTCGGCAGCGGAGGCGAAGCAACTGGGCATGGTCAACCAAATCGTGCCGCGTGACAGACTGCAAGATGCCGCGATCGAGATGGCGAAGAGAATCACGACCAAATCGCTCTTTGCTCTCAAGCTTACGAAAGAGGCCGTGAATGTGGCTGAAGACGCTCAGGGTCGGGTGCAAGCTATGCAGACGTCGTTCGCGTTGCATCAGCTTGCGCACACCCACTGGCTAAAGCTGTACGGTTCGCTGCTCGATCCTTCGGGCCTTTCACCTGAGATTAGGAAAATTGTCGGCGCTGAGAGGCAGCACGACCGGGAGTAGGGGCACATCAGTTTGTCAGCAAGAGTGATGCCTCCGCGAATATCCAATGGCGGCAGCCCTGTGATCATTCAGCCACTGCAATGAATTCTCACGGTCCTTGGGGTGGTACAATCCCGGCACACATGAACGCAGACAAGATGATACTTCGCGGATATGGACCTTCCAGAGTATGAATGGATTTCGATCTAATGGAGAAGGACGAAAGTTCGGCGTTGATAACGGACTAGCCGCCCTTTGAAGCATGAAAGTAATCAATGAGTGCAAGAGTCTTCCTTCTGGTACGCTCTGGCAGGTCACGCGAAGCATATCCTGGATTTTTCCTGGCGACTTAGAGGGAATATCCTGTCTGAAGTTGATAGACGAACTCGAACCTGCCAAGGAGGTCTCTCCGCCCTGGTATAAGAAAGCACAAAAACATGAGCTTTTCATCCTTGGATGGTACCAGGCACGGAATCGCACGGGAGCATCGATAAGCCTCCACATCAAGGACATCTGCAAGTGCATTCCTCGAGTTTACCGGTGGACGCCCGTAGCAACTCTCATTATCACGCAGACTTTGGCTCATGAAGTGGGCCATCATATTAGCCGTAAGAAAGGACAGGCCGTCGGTCTGACAGGCAGGCTAGACAAAAAGCCAGACAAGGAGGAAGAAACAAGAGCAGATGTCTATGCGGCTACGGTCATGGCCAGAATGCGTCGGCGTTTGCACTATCGCCTGGCAGCATGGGCGGTCGACGACTTGGCTCAATGGCATGACGTTCGTGCTGTATTGGCCTGGCGAGAAGGGAGATACAAAGAGGCTGCGGAGCGATGGTACAAATCTTACGTGTTGGACCCACATAACGAGCGCGTGCGATATTGCTATTGGCGCGCAAAGGAGATGTGCGAGGGCGACTCCACCTAGCACCACCGTGCAGGCGTCCGTACGCAACTCTATCTGTACCCGGAATAAAACGTGGCTATTCTCAATCGTCCGTTCAGGACTGGAGGTGAAATGCTTACCCAAACAGAAAAAGGAACCGCATTTCGCGAGCTTCACCAACATGACCACGCATTCATCATTCCAAATCCGTGGGATGTCGGCACGGCCCGGGTACTTGCGCATATGGGGTTTGAAGCGCTGGCGACTACCAGCGCCGGGTATGCGTTCTCGATCGGGCAGCGCGATAACACCGTCGGCCGCGACAGGATGATTGCGCACGTCCGTGATATCGTCGCCGCAACAGATCTTCCGGTCAGTGCCGACCTCGAAAACGGCTTTGGCGATGACCCTGAAACGGCCGCCGAAACAATCAGGCTTGGCGCGGCGGCGGGACTTGTCGGCGGGTCGATCGAGGATTCCTCCGCTCGGCGGGAGGATCCGATCTACGAGCTTGAGCGCGCGGCTGAACGAGTCCGAGCGGCCGCTGAGCTGGCTCACTCACTTCCCTTCCCTTTCACGTTGACCGCTCGCGCTGAAAACTATCTCTTCGGTCGGCGCGATCTGAACGACACAATCAACCGGCTTCAATCCTATCAAGAGGCGGGAGCAGACGTACTCTACGCACCGGGCCTGGCGACCAAGGATGACATAGCCGCGGTGGTCAGCTCTCTGGACCGGCCTGTGAATGTATTGATGGGACTCGCGGGTGTGCGATTGAACCTGGCCGAACTTTCGGAGATTGGAGTGAAGCGCGTCAGCGTCGGCAGCGTGCTCTCGCGAGTCGCGCTCAGCGCCTTTATTCGTGCCGCCAAGGAAATGCATGATCACGGGACGTTCACTTTCGGCGATGATATCGTGAGCTTCCGCGACATCAGCGCGATCTTTGGTGAGTTCAAGTAACACAAGGAGGAGCTATGAAGAGAATAGTAATCTGTTTCGACGGAACCTGGAATACGCCCGCTGATGAGAACCTGCCTGAGGAGCAACAGGTCGAAACCAACGTCCGTAGATTCTACGAGTCAATACACGCGCCAGGCGCGGATGGAATTGAGCAAGTGAAGTGGTATGACGAGGGTGTGGGCACGCACTGGTTTGATCGCTTTGCCGGCGGAACCACTGGCGCGGGCCTGGATTTCAACATTCTCGAAGGTTACAGGGTTCTAGCTGAAAACTATCAAGATGACGACGAGGTGTACGTACTCGGTTTCAGTCGAGGCGCCTATACCGCTCGAAGCCTTGTCGGCATGATTCGAAATTGCGGGCTGATCAAGAAGAAACATCTCGGTTTCAGAACCGCAATGGCGTATGGCATATACCGCACCAGAGACGATGGCGTCGATTCGATGACCGCCCGGCTATTTCGATCCATGTTCTCGAGAGAGATCAAGATCAAGTTCGTTGGCGTATGGGATACGGTGGGAGCGCTGGGAGTCCCATTGGAGTTCCTGAGCAAGTTCAATATGAAACTCTACGAGTTCCACGACACGGGGCTGAGCCGCATTGTCGGGAATGCCTATCAGGCAATAGCCGTCGATGAGAATCGTAAGGACTACGATGTGTGTCTTTGGGACCCTTCTAATAAGCCCGATCAAACGATCGAGCAACGCTGGTTCGTCGGCGCCCATTGCGACGTAGGAGGCGGATACCCTGATCGACGACTCTCCGACATGGCGCTTAGATGGCTGCAGGATCGAGCGAGCGAATTGGGCCTGACGCTAACCCCGCGAGAGGTGCCGGAGAATAATTACCTTGGGCCACTTACCGATTCCTACCAGGGGTTTCTCAAAGGCGCTTACGCGCGAATCAACCCCAGGCACTTCCGCTCTATCGCCCGGACGCAGTTTGGAAATGAACTCATCGATGAATCGGTGTTAAGGAGGCGTCGAGAAGACGCCGCATATGCACCGCAGAACCCCGGCTTCCCAGAGGAAACCTGATCCAAGGCTCTAGGCTCTGGGGGCCTGTTTCGTTCCGGCTCGCCGAGCGACAAAGGTAGACCCAATGGTCGCGCTCAGATACGAGTAAATCACTTCTCGGAGGCACGAGCGCCCAACGAGCGGCGAGCTTTCGAACAAAAAACACATCGAACCGCAACTTAGGCCCGAAGTCAGCCGTAGTTGATGATGATCGGCGCCACCGCATCAATCGATGCCTACTTATGGAAACAATTCTCAAAGACGTCCGCTACGGATTTCGGATGCTGCTGCGCAGTCCCGGCTTCACGGCTGTGGCTCTGCTTGCAATCACGTTGGGCATCGCCGCTAACACGACCACGTTCAGCGCGATGGATGCGACGCTCTTTCACCCGTTCTCGTTTCCCAATCAGAACCGTCTCGTGATGCTGTGGGAGAGCAACAAGGAGTTGGGCTTCAATCGTGGCTCGGTTGCGCCCGCCAACGTCAACGACTGGCAAGAGCAGAATCAGACCTTCGAACAGGTCGTCGTTATCAACCAGCGCTACTTCGATCTGACGGAGCGAGACGAGCCCGAGCGGATCTTCGGTTATCGGGTGTCGTCGAGCTTCTTCGACGCGCTCGGAGTGAGGGCGCGGTATGGCCGCACCTTCACGCCCGATGACGCTCAGCCGGGCAAACAAAATGTCGTTGTGCTAAAACACAGCCTCTGGCAACAACGATTCGGCGCGGACCCTAACATCGTCAACCAAACCATCCGGCTCGACGGCAAGAGTTTCACCGTCATCGGCGTGATGCCATCGGGGTTCAACTATCCATTCAACGGCGGCGAGATGTGGGTGCCGGTTGTCTTCGAGCCAAAAGACCTGACGAATCGCGGCGATCATTATCTGCAAGTGATGGGCTTGCTCAAACCGGGCGTGACCAGCCAACAAGGTCGCGAGGACCTCAACGGGATCGCCGGGCGAGCGGCCGAGCAGTTCCCGGAGACCAACGCTGGACGAGGCGTCAACGTCATGTCGATGACGGAAGACGCAACGCGCGGCGCGCGCATGTACGGGCCGGTTATGCTGGCAGCAGTTGGCTTCGTCTTGCTCATCGCTTGCGCCAACGTCGCAAACCTCTTGCTGGTGCGCGGCGCCTCCCGGCAAAAGGAGATCGCGATCAGGTTAGCAATGGGCGCGAGCCGCTGGCGGCTCGTGCGCCAGTTGCTCACCGAGAGTTTGATGCTCAGCCTGGCAGGCGGCGCGCTCGGCCTGTTGGTTTCGGTGTGGGGCGTACGGGCACTTGCACGCGCCATCCCCGACGAATTCTCCAAGTTCATCCCCGGCTGGCACAACCTCGTCATCAATCGAACGGCGTTCGCCTTCACGCTCATTGTGTCGGTGATAACCGGCCTGCTTTTCGGGCTGATTCCGGCGATGCAATCCACAAAGACGAATTTCAACGAAACTCTGAAAGAAGGCGGCAAAGGCTCGTCGGGGAAGCCATCGCACAATCGCTCGCGCAACATTTTGGTTGTTGTGGAAGTCGCGTTGTCGCTGGTGCTGCTGATCGGCGCGGGACTGATGATTCGCAGCTTCGTCGAATTGCTGCGATCGGATCTCGGCGTCAATCCGACGAACGTCCTGACGATGCAAGTTTCGCTGCCCAATGAAAAGTACGCTAAGATCGAGACGCGACTCGATTTCTACAACCAGCTTCTGGATCGCATCGAAGCGTTGCCCGGTGTGACGCGAATCGGTGGGGTCGGAAATCTGCCGATGGGCGGTTCCAACAACAGCCATGGCATCGAGCGAATCGGGCAAACCGTTTTTCCGCGAGGTAAGCAACCAAACATCCTCTACGTTCCAGCCACGCCCGGCTATTTCGAAGCCATCGGCACGCGGCTCATCAAAGGCCGCAACTTCGGCAGCGAGGATCGCGGCGATTCACCGCGCGTAGCGTTGGTCAATGAGGCGTTCGTGAACGAGTTCCTGCCCGGCCAGGACCCCATCGGACAGCAGTTCGCAGAACCCGGCCGCCCGGCTGTGTCGATCATCGGCGTGACGGCCAATGTGATGAATGCAGATTTCGACGACAAACTCGAGGCGCAGATTTACGCCCCTTACGCGCAGGAGGTATGGCGCTCGATATCCCTGGTGATTCGCAGCGGCTCTGACCCGGCGCAACTCACTTCTGCGGTGCGTGGTGAAGTAAGCGTGCTCGATAAGACGCTGCCGGTCTTCAACGTCAAGCCAATGGAACAAGTCATCGGAGAGCGCCTGTCGCCCAAGCGATTGGCGACGTTTATGATGGCAGTCTTCGCCCTGGTTGCGCTCGTGCTTGCGGGGGTAGGCATCTATGCGGTGATGAGTTACGCGGTCTCCCAGCGAACGCACGAGATCGGGATTCGAATGGCGCTCGGCGCTCAGGCTCGCGACATATTCAAACTGGTTATCACGCAAGGACTCGCGCTAACGCTGATCGGCATCGTGATCGGACTGGCTGGAGCTTACGCGCTGACCCGCGCGATGGCCGGGCTTCTGTACGGGGTGACCGCTACAGATCCGCTGACGTTCATAGGCATTTCGCTGCTGCTCGGCGGCGTTGCGATGCTCGCATGTTATGTGCCAACTCGCAAAGCCATAAGAGCCGATCCGATGATCGCGCTTAGATACGAATGACCACATCAAGAGTTTGTAGTTCGGCCTTCAGGCGGAAGTTTGTAGGATTGCTCTCGGGCAAAACGCTACGAACTTCCGCCTGAAGGCCGAACTACGAACTCCCTTCAAAGATCACTCACTTCTCGCCCCACCATTGCCTCACATCTGGTCAGCACGTACCGTCACATGATAATTTGGATTGTCGCGGGACACGTACTGATTCCTTAGTCGGATCGTAGGGTCTGACGATCATTTGACGCCCCGAATATCGACGCGAATTGGGGCTGATCAACAGGAGGCAATGCAATGGCTTCAAAGACCAGACTGGTCGCACTGATTTCAAGCTTCGCGTTCCTGGTTGTTTTCTTGTTCGGCGCGCAAACCGCCCCGGCGCAGACCGCTCAGGCGCGCACCGTTCGACCTGTGTCGGTCGTGGGTGACCTGATCGACATTACCAGGGCAAACGACGAGCGCGATTACACCCGAGCGAATGCCGGAACGCCCAGCTACGCTCGCTTGAGTCTCACGGTCGACCTTGGCGGAGAGCACAACATCATCGGCGTGATTCAAGATCACGGGCGCTGGCCGACGCAATATCCTGGCGCCTACAGAGTCGAGGTTGCTGGGTCATTGGCCGGCCGCTGGGACAGGGTTTTCGAAGGCGCGGGGCAGCGCGGCGAGAGCAAGGCGATCTTCGAAGCAGCGCGCGGCCGATTCGTTCGCATCATCGCGACCGAAGCGCGTCGAGGCGGCGAAGACTGGTCGATCGCTGAAGTGCGCGTGATCGTCGATCCAGGCGCAACGCCTCGCCGCGGTCCGGCGGGAGACCGTGATCGAGATCAAGATCGGGACCGAGATCGCTTTCCTGAGCCGCAAACTGACCGCGGGCTGCGCGATCTCAACCTTGCGTTCGACAGGAACTTGAACACCCGAGCAACGAGCGGCGTCTTTGACTATGCCGGCGCTTCTTTGACTTTTGATCTTGAAGGCGAGTACGAACTTTCGCGAGTCGTTCAACTGCACGGGCAATGGTCCGATGATTATCCCGCTGAATACAAGATCGAGGTTAGCAGGGACCGAAACGAGAGCAGATTCCGCGAGGTATTTCGCGGCGCCGGCGAGCCCGTTCGCAGCATGGCGCAGTTCGCTCCGGTGTTCACTCGATACGTTCGCGTCACCGCGCTCCGCAGCCGCGATCGTTTTCACTGGTGGTCGATAGCCGAGCTTCGAACCAATCGCGACCAGGACGTCGCTGACCGCGACGAAGACGACCAACTCGCCCCGCGTGAGATACGCCGCGTCGACGCCCAGGGAATATCGAACGCCTCGGCGGTTGGTGACGGCAAAGGCACGACTCGCGCGACGACGAATACGGTTAATTACGCGGGTAGTTGGATTCAGGTCGATCTAGGCGGCAGCTACACCGTGTCGCGAGTCGTTCAGATTCACGATCCCGACGAGCGGGATTACCCCGGCCGCTATCGCATAGAGGTCAGCAATGACGGCAGCCGCTGGCGAGGCGTGTATCAAGGACAGGGTGAACGTGGGCGCTCGGTGGCAAACTTCAATCCGGTGCGCACGAGATTTCTTCGGATCACGGCGATCGCAAATCACGACCTCCAACATTGGTGGTCGATCTACAAGTTGAAGATCCGGGGATAGAGGATATTGAGGCGAGGCGCAGAGGAGCAGAGGGGTGGAGGAGCAGAGGAGCAGAGGAGCAGAGGAGCAGAGGGGCGGAGGAGTAGAGGTGCCCCCTACCCCTCTACTCCTCCGCCCCTCTGCTCCTCTGCTCCTCAGCTATCCTCCATTCTTCTATCCTTGGTGTTCTCGTCTAACAACCATAACCGGACACGGAGATTTTCTGATCACGCTTCCGGTGACGGACCCGATGACGGCGGCTCGCATTTCGTCGATGAACCCGGAGCCGCGTCTTCCAACTACTATCAAGTCGGCGCCAATCTCTTCCGCGTAGGCTGGGATCACTGCGTCAGGGTCGCCTCGCCGCGAGGTGTGTTCAATCGCGATCTGCGAATGGTCGACTGCGCATAGCGTCTGGGAGAAGCGCTCCTCGATCAGTTGACTGACCGCGTCTTGCAGCGCTTCGTCAGTAGACGCACCGTCAAGTAATCCCTCCTTAACGGCGGTCCTCAAGAAGCTCTCACTCTGGACGTGCAACAGATAGAGCTTCGCCCCGAGCTGCCCGGCCAGATCGAATGCTCTTTCAAACGCGCGCTGGGCGTGCTCGCTGAAATCGGTTGGAACAAGGATAGTCTTGATCATGTCTACCAATGTTCTCGCATCAGCTTGGGAAAGACAACGAATGCTTCAAACGTCCTGCGACGTTTGAAGGCAATAGCTATTAAGGCTGCCGTCCAGACGAAGTATAAGGCCGTAATGACTTCCTTACCTGTATGCGCTAGCGACTCGATCCGTTCGGCGCCGATCGATAGCCAGCCCGCGACGCCTACCGCAAGGCTGTTGTGAGGCATTGTCGGATCAATCGGCCGCTCGAAACCTGAAAGCACGAACTGAACGGCCCACAGTGTAAACAGCAGCGCCGCTTCCCACCAGGTGAATCTCATGTTAGCCAGCATCAATGCGCCCAGCAGCGACTGCCCGATGGTCATCAGCACCTCGAGCTCTTGATGCGAGTCGAAATCTATTGTAGCCAGATGCCCGAGCGCAAGCGCATACGCGATCGGGAGCATCGCTGCCAGCATCGTCCACTGGTTGATGTTTGAGCTGACCATGTTCATCAAGGCCATCGGCGCGCTGGTCACGCGCCGCGCCCAGTTGAACGCAGAAACTTTCTCGGGAAACTCCGATAAGAAAGGCGCAACCCACTGAACAAACACGAACGTCGAAATCCCAAGTCCGACGGCGATAGCCTTCAGGCTCTCAAGAAACGGATGCGCCGCGAAGTACAGGATCAACCCGCCCCCGGCGAACATCGAAAAGATCAGCGCGTTGCGAGCGGCACGCCGCTGGCGCAAGATGAATCGAGGGATGCGGTCCAGGTCTTCGATCTTCTCTTCTCCCTGCGGCGGGATTTTTTTCAGGAAGTAGAGATAGACGAAATAGATTACGGACAGCGCAATCGTATCGACCCAACTGAGCGTGCCCTTTAGCCAGATCACCGCGAAATAAGCGATCGCGACCAGCAAGAAAACTATTTCGATCGCGTGCTCTTTTTCGAGCTTGATCTCTCTCAGCCGCTTCTTGCTCTGTTTGCGATAGAAAATCGCGGCTGTCGCGTAGATCATCGGCCACCCGAGTCCCACCAGAAGGCGCAGACTGCCAGTCAGGTTGGCCGTCATCAGAGCGGTCGCCTGGGATTTCACCGCGGGAGCCAGAGACGGATCGCCTGCGGTCTTGCCGGCTTGCCAGGCGATGACCGCTTCGACCGCGAACTCCGGCAGCGTCTGAAGCCAGGCCAGCATCGCCAGCGCGAGTCCTTGCGAGATCAGAAACTGCGCGGCTTCCGCAGCCCACGCGATCAGCATCGCCGAGCCAAGCACCGATGGAAACGTCCACGCGGCGGCTCCCGCTCCCTGAAGGAACGCAAAACCTGCGGTGAACGGCTTGGTGATTGATTTGAATATTGCGAGGCGAAGCATCAAGGTTTGAGTGGGTTTCAATCGGGTCGGGCTATGGGTTCATCGCTCCATATTTCAACGGCGTGCAAATTAGAGCTGATAGCATACCGGTCGAATACCGGCTACGGCAAGAAGGCAGGCTGACAAGACCCTGGCGCGCCGCAAACATTCAGATATAATTCGGTCCGCACAGTCCTAATGCAAGAGTGCGAGAGACGACGGCTAAAGCGACGTGCAAGGTTTCGAGCCTGTCACAACTTCAGGAGTTGAGGATGACGAGAATAACGAGAGCAATGATAACGGCGATGGTATCACTCGCGGTCGCGGCGACTATCCCGATCGCGCCCGGTATGGCTTGGGCCGCGAGAGTTGCGATCGATCCGTCGTTGGTTTCCACTTCGACGTCAACGCTCGCCGGTGCTCAGGACGGTTGCCCGGTCATCTTCCCGGACGGTCCGGTCGTGGTGGCGCCGAATCAACCAGCAATCCAGCATCAATCGACGATCGGCATCATCAACGCGCTGTGCGACGTGACGCTGGATTTCGTCGGATGCGGATTCACGCCGACCTCCATCACGCTCGGCTGCGACACTAACGGCGACGGCGTGCCGGATATTTCGATCCCACTCAAGAACATCAAAGCGATCAACGGACTGCTGCTTCAAGCAACGATCCCGGCGCTCGCAACAACGCCGGGCAGCGCGTTTCCTCTCGTTTGTTGTGGCGGGCCAACGACGATTACGTTGACTCGGACCATCAGCGCGGGAGACGACAACATCTTCGGACCTTTCACCCAAACGCTTACGTGCTCGATCGATCTGGGTGTAAGAGCGCCAGTCGTTATCTCGGCCACGCCTTCTGACGGAGACTGCGCGAATGGACAAAACCTATTGATACCGGGCGCGTGCTTTCTGCTCGCGGGTGGGAAGCCGAACGTCACCTCGGTGTTCGCTGTCGAGGTCGGCAATCCTAACAACGTGATTCAAGCTCGTCCGATACAAATACTATCCGCCAACCTTATTGATGCGTTCTTCCAGCCCGGACCGGCGAACGCGGGAAAGACGTTCCTGATCTACGCGAGCGGACCAAACGGCACGAGCCGCAACCTGACTGATTTGCCGGCGGGTGCGCCCGCAGGTTGTCCGTTGGGGAATGAGCAAGGCGTCAAGGTCACGTTCAAGTGCAAAGGCGCGAGCGGAGGCTCGGGCGAAACGCCTCCCACGATTGGCGATCCTCCCATAGTTAGCTGCCGGCTTGATCGCAGCGAATCGGGCGTATTCACTTTGACCATGATCGGGGTCGGTCTAAGGGAGGGCGACACGGTGACAATCGGCGGTGTGATTCCAAAGAAGCTGAAGTTCAAAGACCCGGACCCGACGAACAATTCGTTTAGAAGAATGATCGCAAAGGGCCGAGTATGCGATGGATTGCCCGGGCCGATCGTGTATAGATCAACAAGCGGTCAGGCCAACTTCATCTTCCAATGTGCAGCGAGTTGTCAGAATTAGGGTACGCCGCCCCCGTCGCGCTCAGCGTGGCCGTAATCAGTAGCTTCAATGAGTCACGAGAGTTAGAATCTGATGGCAAGAGATCAGCAAACAAGTCACCAGGAGAGTTAGTATGACTGCAACTCTGACTCCGCCAGAACAAGTGACCCAGAAGGTCATTCTCGACAACATCAGTTGGGAGACCTACCAACGATTGATGGAAGAGCGCGGCGAGCGCCCTAAGCCACGCTACGCTTATGACCGCGGGAGGCTCGAGATAGTGGTTAGCTCGTACGAGCACGAAAACCTAAAGCACGATTTGGCTACTATCGTTGAGGTCATTGCGGAAGAGCTAGGGATTGATATCGTTGGTGCTGCGTCGACGACTTTCCAGCGAGAGGATCTGGCGCAGGGGTTTGAGCCTGACGCCTCCTTTTACATTCAGCAGGCCGCTCGCATCCGAGGCCAAAAGCGAATCGATTTGGACACCGACCCGCCGCCTGAGTTGGTCATCGAGATTGACATCACCCATCCCTCGCTGAACAAGTTCCCGATATTCGCGGGCTTGGGAATTCCGGAACTCTGGCGGTATCACAAGCAAGCCCTGATCATCCTCAAGCTGGAAGGCGAGACTTATCGCGCACAGGAAGGCAGCGAAATCTTCCCGGGACTAACGAGCGCTGACCTGACGCGGTTGATCGCAGACAGCCGGCAGATGAAGCGGACCGATTGGCTGCGCAGCGTACGGGAATTGGCCCGAAAGCTGAAGTCGTGAAGAAGACTAGACTTGCAAGGTTAGGGGAAGGCGTGTAATGCGTTTTCCTATCGGGATGAGTATCAGTCAGAGACTCGGAATGCCAACGTAGCCGCGCTCTCCGCATCGTTCACTTCAGCGGCCGCGCGATTTCCCGACTCAAGCGCGCCGTTCATCCATCCGTGCCACACGGAGGTGTGTTCGCCCGCGAAGTGTACGCGCCCCTCTGGACGTTGCGCGACAGGTAACAGAGTCGTCATCTGGCCCGGCTCGAAATACGCAAAAGCCCCGCGAGCGAATTGTTCCTCATGCCAGATCTCGCTCGTCCCACCGAGGTACTGATTGTCGAGCCCACTAAACAGATTGCCCATCTGTCGAAGCACAAAGCTCTGACGATCGCTCTCGCTCATCGCGCTCAGATCGAGCGCGCGCTGTCCGCCGGCGTACGAAGTCAAGATCCCGCTCTTACCTTCTTGAGTGAGCGTCGGCGAGTAGGTGTTCTGAATCGGGAGATCGCTCAACCCGTAACCGCTAAAGCCGGCTTGCTCCCACACGCGAGTTCGGAACTGGAGGTACGTGCGAGTCACCGGCGTAAGCTTCAGCTCGTTGATCGCGCGCTGCTTGTCTTCGGAAAAGGCCGGCGAGACTTCGATGTCTTTCAAGACTGGGAACGGGAGTGTGCAGATGACTCGGTCGGCCATGATAGTTTGAATGCCGTCGGAGTTTGAGTAAGTGACGGTCACGCTGTTCTGATTCTGCTCGATGCGCTTGACGATGGACGCCTTTCTGAACTGCTTCTTGACCTTCCGCTTGAGCACGGACGCCAACTGATCGTTGCCGTCGACTATTTCGTAGAAGAGCGAGTCCCCGGCAATGGCTTCCGTTACGACTCCGTCCAAAGCCGAGAATGAATCGAGACCGAATCCCAGCAGCCCAAGCTGCGAAGCCGCGATGATATCGATCGCTCCATCCGACGCTCCAAGGTCTGACAGCAACTGTTGGAGCGAGACTACGTCAATATCTCTCAACTCATCCGGCGGCCAGCCGGGCTTTCGCGGATTGCCGACTGCGCTGATGTAGTCATTGAGGTAGAGCGCAATGATCCCAAACACACCCGCCGCTCGCTCCCTCGACGAGAGTTGGAATGGGATGTCTGCAATTCCTGACGAGTTGATCCGAAACCTGTTCCCGCGAATGTTGGCTATCGAATCGACGCCCAAACGGAACGCCGGGCGGAGCGGCAACTCAAAGTCCGTCGCATAGCCGTAGGTGAATCCGTGCGATTGAGGAAAGCTTATCGCGCCTGCCTCGGCGTACTGCCCGTTGGCGAAATCGCGAATGGTCTCCACCCGCCCGCCCGGGAACTTGCGCGCTTCAAGGATGGTGATGTTGTGCCCGGCACGCTTGAGCTCGAGCCCGGCCGCGAGTCCCGCAAGTCCGCCGCCGAGGATGACGACGTTCTTGGGTTCGCTCAGCAGCTTGATCCCGCCTCGCCGCCCGGCTCTTGCGACGCGTGGCGCGAGCGCCAGCGCCGCGGCGCCCAAGCTGAGATCTCGAATGAACTGACGGCGATCGATAATGCGAGACATCCGTTCCTTCCTGGCTGCTATATGCGGTCAATGCTACGGCGTGTCGGGGCTGATTTCAAGTCTGTTCCAAGGCGGTCCTTCTGGCCCTACTAAACCAGGGGCTTGTTGTTGACTGCCTGCAATTTATGTCATAGTAGTGCGGCTGCTATTGGTATTACAATCTTCCCCCTTGGAGGTGTCTCAAAATGGAATCGAAGGGAAAGACCTTTTTGACCGCCCTCTCCCTGATCATCCTCACAACGGTGATGTTCGCGGCCACATGGATTCTACCTGATGGCGCTAAAGCCAGGAACTTCATTGTGGTGTTGGTGGCGATGCTTCTGTTTGTGATTACGGTGGGCGTGAGAGTCAGCGGGCGGCCCGCCGGCATTCTGATCAACGAGCGCAATCTGATCAGCCTTGCACGGTTTCAAACCGTCTTGTGGACGCTGATCATACTTTCCGCGTTCTTGACGATGGCTCTGCAGAGGATTCGCCAAGGAGTACCAGAGGGTCAAAGCCCGCTCGACATCGCGTTGGACCCCAGGCTCTGGGCTCTGATGGGCATCAGCACAGTGTCGCTGATCGGATCCCCGCTCATTCAGAGCACCAAGAAGACCAAGGTGCCGGACCTCGACGCGGCAGACAAGACTGCGCCTCTGACAGGCGAAACAGGAGCCGCTGTTGTAAGTAACGCCCAGGGCACACTCTACGCGAACCCTGAAATCAAGGACGCGGCCTTCTCCGACATGTTTGAGGGCGATGAGGTGGGAAATACCGCATACGTCGACCTCGCAAAGGTCCAGATGTTTTTCTTCACGATTGTGGCTGCGCTAAGCTACTTCGTGATCCTGTTCAGTTGGATCAAGAACAGGCCAACCGGAGAGCTTGCTGCATTTCCGGTGTTGTCCGAGGGCTTCATTGCTATTCTGGGTATAAGTCACGCCGGGTTCCTGGTCAACAAGTCGAACAATCACACTGTGGTGGCGTCCAATCAGAATCAGGCTCAGAGTCCGCCGTGACTATGGCGTTCCTGCGGTCCCGAGTCTCCTCTAAACCTCTTCTACACGGAGCCCGCCCGTCGGCAACGCCCCGGTTTCGCTGCGCGTCGTTTCGCTTCTTATAGCCGGCGGCGGGACTCCGATTTTTGCAAGCAGCTTCTTCTTTATCAACTCGTCATAGAGCCGCCACTTCATGCGAACCAGTTCGTCGTCTGCGATTCCGGCCAGAAACCCGATCGGTATTTCGAACCCGCCCGCGCCCCGGCGGCCACCGCCGTAGTGGCGTCCGGTCTCGGCCGTGCCGAGCGCTTCCTTGAGGAATTCGTCGGGGTTCAATGTCACTTTGCTCGTTCGCATCGAGCCTACGACCATCTCGCGATCGCCTTTGAGGATGATGCCGTAGACTATCGCGGTGTGAACGTTTTCTTCGGTCATCAGGAAGTCCGCGGCTTGCGGAATCGAGTCTCGATCCTCGCTTCTTAGAAATCCAACACCTGATATCGAATAACTCTCTCGAATCTCGCGATTCTCGAGCGCGAGGCGAATCACGTCCATCACAGTCTTCGAGCGCTTCACTGAGAGGATGTCTTCAAGCAGCGACGAATCCGCTATGCGGCTTAGGAAGCTCGCGGCTTCCAACTCTTCCGCGCGCGCGCGAATCAGCCCCGACGTCTCGCTGCGGATGCCGTGCATCAGCGCGGTTGCGAGCTTTACGTGGTTGGCGTCGCTCTTGTTCAACTCGAGCAGGCCTTCGCGGATGTACTCGGTGTAGATCGTAGCGGTGGCGCCGATCTGCCGTATATCGGTGAACTCAGCCTGTATCCGATCCTGCTTCTCGTGATGGTCGACGATCACGACCGGCTTCACGCCGACTGCGGCGAAACGATCCGTCAGCGCCGCGGTCGTGCCTTGATTGTCGACAAACACGGTGCCCTTGTACTGTTCGAGACTGTAGCCCTCCGTGTACCTGACCATCCCCAACTCAGTCAGTTGCACCAGGGCCAGGTTCTCCTGATGACTTATTCGACCTTCGTAGATGATGTCACACTCAACGCCGAACCTTGCGGCAATCAGCTTGTGCGCCCAGGCAGTTGAGATCGCGTCGGGATCAGGGTAGTCCTGCATCACGATCGCGTGTCGCTCGCCGCGATGAGATTCAAGGACGGCTGCCAGCTCGGCGGCTTTGCTCATCGGGTGAGCGCCGCCGGGCTTCGCGCTCACATCGGTCAGGGGTTTGCGGTCTCGCGACATGGCGTATCTCCTTCCATTCTGCCCAATGGCGCGCTCATTAATCGGCGCGTCTTTGGCGGCAACTGCTTCCGGTTACCCAGGAGTGATTCTAGTCTGAAGGTGGGTGTGGCACAACAGAGGTCAGTGCGTTGATTGTGACTCGAGCCCGGACCACGCCTAACATAACGGCTGGTACGAAGGACATCAATACCACCCACGGCATTGGGTGGATTGTCCATACTCAGCCTAAACAGAAAGCGCGATCGACTGTTTCCCGAATACCACCCACGGCGGAGACTGTGCGAAAGCCGATTTAGGTGGCGACGTTGACTTGAAGCGATGACAGGTAGGGAAGGTGGGCTTGCCCCCGCTGCTTGATAGTGTCGACGATTGGCACACCGGAGCCCGGTATGGTCTCCTGAGAATCACAAGCAGCGGGGGCAAGCCCACCTTCCCTACCTGTCACTATGCTGAGGTTCGAGAACGCCCGCTTTGCTCTGGCCTTTGCACGCAGTCTCGGCAGTGGACGGGATTCCCTGACTCTTCACGCGGTCTTGGACGTCGGTGGGATTAGCGGACGACGCGCTCGATGTTGCTCAACTCGTTGCGGCTGAAACTGTGCTGCTATCCTCATCTGGCCACCGCAAGCTCGTACAGGTACTCGACATAAGACTGCACTGCGCCGTCCATGCCCTGGACCTTTGGGTTCGCAGCCTCGATGATGTAGTACTCGTCAGGCGCGTGCGCCCCGTCGCCATGTCCCAAACCGAAATGGCCGGCGGGTAACCGAAGCGGCTCGCCCGTGAACACATAGCCTGGCCATGAACCAGCCAGCCGCGGCATCAGTATAGGATCGATTCCTGATCGCCGATAGACGGTAGTCGCCGCCCTAATGACCGCCGAGTCAGCAGGCGTAGTTGTGGGATCATATCCGCCGCTCATGTTCACTTCGATGTCGCCAAAACCGCGTTTCGCGAGATGAGACCTGACCGCCGCAAGCGAATCCGCCGCAGTCATATCCGGTACCAGCCTCAGATCGAGCTTGGCCACCGCCTTGTGAGGAAGGATCGTCTTACCGCCCGGTCCCGTGTAGCCGCCCACCAGGCCTTCGATATTGACCGTTGGCCGCGACACGAGCCGCTCCAGCGACTCGGGCCAGCTCACGTCTTTGACCCAGTGCTGCACTCCGAGCGCCTTCTTTGCACCCGCTTCGTTGAGACGCCGTGAAGCCTCCGCGATCATCGCCTTGTCTGCTTGCGAAAGTGGGCGCGCCTTCGCCGCGAAACCTTCAATTGCGGGATCATTGCCATCCGGTGAGACTAGCGTCGCCAGCGCTTGAACGAGGTGCCATGCCGGACTGTCAACACGCGCCTTGTTGCTCGAGTGAATATCTCTGCGAGGTCCGCGGCCCCAGCGCTCGCCGCTCGAAACGAGCTCGAGTTCGACAATACCCTTAGCGCCCAGGTACATCGTCACCTGACCATCAAGCCCCTGCGCCGCGAACGGCATGAAGATTCCATCGCAGCGTTTGAGTGCGGCCTGCACCTCCGGTCGGCGCACGATCTGAAAGAAGTGAGGCGAGCCGATCTCCTCCTCGCCTTCCGCGACGAGCACCAGATTCACAGGGAGCTTTCGGCCTGCGGCTCTGATGGCGTGCAGCGCGGCGAGGAACGCGGCCTCCGGGCCCTTCTGATTCACGGAGCCACGGCCGACGATGACCTTGCCGACGCCCGGCTTCTCGACGAGCGCTGCGTCCCAGGGCGGCGAGGACCACTCAGCCGGGTCCACTTGCTTCACGTCATACATGAAATAGATGCCAACGGTGCGCGGAGCGCCGGCATCGAGCATAGCCAGGATGCCGGGCTGCCCGTCAGTAGGAATCTTTGTGACCTCACCAAATCCCGCGTCGCGGAAGAAGCGCATAGTGAGGTCGCAGCCTTCGTTGACACCGCGGTTCTCGGCGGCGATTGACGGCTGCCGAATCCACTCCTGCAGACGTCTTACTGATTCGTCGTGTCGCTTCTCGATCTGAGCGCGAATGGCGCTAAGATCGTTCACATCGGCACGCGCCGGGCTCCGCAAGGCAAAAGAAGTTCCGCCTGCAACGGCACTCTGGAGGAAGGCTCGTCGGTTCATATGTCTCCTTTCTTTGGAAACGCCACAGTCGATGCGGCTCTGCGCCAAGCCGATCGATTCACATCATCGGCCTGCGGCGTCGTCGATGTTATCACACCGACTTCGATATACCGAGCGGCGTGTTTGCATTCTGCCGCTTCGGGACGTTGCCGTTAATCACCGGTCGGTGGGGCTACACGTGCCTTCACTCTCACCCACCGACCGGTACCGCAAGAATCGTCAAGAAACTCTTCGCGGCTGACGCTATAATGCCGCCGATGTTCAAGGAGTCATCGGGATGAGATCCCCGGAGACGTAGACGGAAGGAAGTCACCCGTGCAAGAACAGATTCCTGCAAACGCATTGGAGAAGCTACTGCCGGTCCTGGTTCATATTCAGGCGAACCTCGACGAGGACCTATCGCTGGATGCGCTGGCAAAACGAGTTCGGCTGTCGCCGTTCCACTTTCACCGGCTGTTCCGGTCGGCAGTCGGTGAGACATTGAAGCAGTACACGCAACGGTTGCGACTCGAGCGCGCGGCGAACCGGCTGATAATTTTTGACGGCACGATCCTGGATGTCGCGCTTGACTCGGGGTTTCAGAGCCACGAGACGTTTACACGCGAGTTCAAACGCCGGTTCCAAGTCACACCGAGGGGCTACCGCCAGTGGGCTCGCGGAAAACTGAAGCAAAACTCAGCGTCACCAACTCAGTTGGACGAGCTGTTCGATGACTTTGAGCTCTCCGCAACGAAGGTCACGCGGATGGCGCAACTGCAGGTGGCGTTCATTCGACACATTGGACCTTATGAGTTGGTGCCCGACACGCTCTGGCACAAGCTGGCTGATTGGGCGCGAGTTAGGCGGCTACCCCTCGATCTGATATTCCTTGGCATCGCGCAAGACGCACCGGGAATAACACCGCCCAAGAAGCTACGGTTCGATGCCGCCATAGTCGTACCCGAGGCGTTCGCCGCCGATAGAACAATCGGCCACCAGGTGCTCGGGCCTGCCGAGTTCGCTATGACCACGCATATCGGTCACTACCGTACGCTGCCGCAGGCATACGGAGCGGTTGTCGAGCGGGTTGGCGGGCTTAAGGGCTATCGCTTCGGCGGTCTGCCGTCGATCGAGATCTATCGCACGACGCGTGTCGACGCGGGCCACGAGATGAATCACACCGAAATCTACATCCCGGTCAGCCGGATTAAGAAGTAAGGAGGAAATATGCAGGAGGCATCGAATCGTCAGTCAGCAGTGAGCCCGCCGAATCGCATCCCGTGGGGTTGGGTTGTCGGCACAGCCGTCGGTTTGGAAGTCGTTATGGTTATCTCGGCGTTCGCATGGGTTGCGATCTACAGCTATTTGATCCACCCCGGCGAGGAGCCGGCCTATTACGAGAACTACGCGCAGTTCGCGAGTCCGTTCGTTTCCGTCGTGCTCGGCATACCGTTCTGGTTCCTCGCTTGCCGACGGGCAGGACGGAAGGCGGGTACTCGCGCGGTGGCTATGTGCGTGTGGGCTTGGTTCATTCTGTTCATCATCGATATGCCGCTGATATTTCTGGCTAAGCCCACGGACTATAACTGGTCGATGGTTGCGATTTCACATTCAACGAAGCTGCTCTCGGCCTACCTGGGCGGTCGAGCTGCGTTGAGGAGTGTCACTTGAGATACCTCCTCAGAAGACGTTGCTGTCCAATGGGCTCCTAAGGCGCAGACGACTTTCTCACCGCCGTGATCTTGAGTTCCGACGGATACCGCTTCGATTGATGCACGACGTTGTGCGCGATGAGCCTTTTGATTCACTTTGCGGCGTTGGCCTTGCCAGGGTCGTCTCGCGGGTTGACGTAGTTCAGCACGAACGGCCCCATTCCGTGGACCTGAAGCGTCACCGCCGTCTTCGCGATCGCGAAATGGCGCATCTCGGCAGGCATCATCGCGTAGCTCCCGGCGGGCATATCTTTCATCGCGGTCTTTTGGGTTGGCGTCTTTGATTCCTGCGCCAGGCCAAGAACGGCGATGGCAACCAGACTAAGCGCAACGCTGAATAGCTTCTGCATCTCATTCCTCCTTCTGTCGCGTCGAATCCGATCACGCAAATGGTCGCAGTGCGGCCAAACCAAACAAAAGAGTAAAGCTAGCGAATAGGATCGTCAGAGCATAATAACCCAGCCTTAACCACCAGGTGGAGAGATGCCCCGTAACATCAAAGACCCACTGAAGCACTAATCTTACTCCCCAGAACACCGCGATATATCCGCATACGCAGCGGGCCAAGCCGCTCCCGTTAGCCAACTCCCTGGCATTGAATAGGCTGATCAAGCCAAAGGCCGAAATCGCCAGCACGACATAGCCGCCGTAAACCCAATACATCTGCCGATGCAGACGAGACAGTACCATCAGTTCTGTTTTCCACTTCAATTGAAATGGAACGAGTGCCGAGGCGATCAACACCCCCAATTGCCCCGCACCAGCCAGAAAGATCAATGTTGGCATCAACTCTTGCATCAAGTCCCCTCGCCAATGAAGTGATCAACGCGCGCCGAGCGCTTGCATGAACGGCAGGATGATATTCCTGACAAACGGCGGGTGAAATAATCCATACGCGGGCAGAGCCAATGTGAGCATTGCGAACAGCCGTCCACGCAGCCCGTGCCCGAGGCCAATGGCCCGACCAACGCGCGACCGCTCGGCGAAAATCGCGGCGGCCTGAGTTCCGAAGAAGAGTGTCGGCCAGCCATATCCACCGCCTGCCGGAACCGAAATAACCAGGTCATGAATGATGCCGCTAAATACGAACCCGGCTAAGATCGCCCGCCGCGGTCCCAGCCATGAGCTTAGCGGACGAAAGAGAAACCGATACGTGAAGTCCCGAAATGCTGTGTTCCACCTCCGGCCCCAGAATTCACTCGCGCTGACGGAGGATAGCGGACGATTCATGAGCGGGCGCGCATCGATCCCGACTGATCTCCAGACACAACTGAGCAGGTGGAATGCGCCGAAGTGAAGCATCAGGATCAAGCCGACCATCCCTACCCATGCGGAGAGAATTCTTTGGTCCTCGGAAATCCACCCGGCCACCCCCCAAAAAAGCGCGCCACCGACGAGGAGTTTTACGGCCGCAAAGCCCCATTCTCCTGAGGTCGGACGATCGTTTTCATGCAACCGCTCAGAACTCAGGAAAGACTTGGCGTCCAAACCCGGCCACGCAAGTAAATATCCAGCGTGTTGCCACCATCGCGCGTGAGGGGCCGGCGTGCGGCGCCAGGTTAACCACTTACAGCCAACAAGGATCACGAACGCAAGCAGCCACATGAAAATCCAGCGGGGCCACGCCGCCGGGGTAAGAATGAGAACGGCGACCGGCAAGATAATGACCGGTCCCCAGCCGCGCAATGCAGTAATCGGCTGCGGGGCTTTTCTCGGCTCCATATTCTTAATGTACTAACCAGCCATCGCAGCTTCAATCGCACTCGGAAAACGTTTCTCGAAATCAATGATGCTCACCCATTCCGGCCGGACAGAGATACGGGCCATTTGGGGAAACATTTTTCCCATTTGCTCCGCCCACGCTCGCCCTTGTTCCTCACCAAAATATCGTCTTGCGGCAGCGGCATATTCTGGAACCACTCCATCCACCGTCTCAACCTTCGCCGTACCTCGAATCTGTAGCACCTTATTCGGCCAGGTATTGGTGTCGATTGTCAGTGCCACTTTTGAGTTTTGCGGCAATGCCCTCATCTTTGGCGATTTCAGTGGAGTACCAAGCACGATCTCTTGTCCATTCCAGTGAAACCAAATGGGTATTACTCGAGGAGTTCCATCATTCCAGACATAAGCTAAGCGCGCCGGGATGTTGGAGTGCAGCAACTCTTGCGCAACCGGATCATTGAGTAATGCTGTGTCCCCTTGTGTCGTTGGCATCTCTAGCTCCTTTCGGGAAACGGTTGATTGAGTCAATCGCGCGACTTCTTCACCACCGTGATCTTGAGTTCCGACGGATACTGCTTCGAGTGATGCACCGCGTTGTGCGCGACCACACCTTTTACCTCGTCGTAGTTCTTCCCGCCCGTGTTCAGGTTCCGATCGAAGCGCGGGAAGTTGCTGCTCGACACCTCCAACCGAATCCTATGGCCCGCCTCGAAGAAATTACTCGTCGTCATCGGCTGCAGCGTCACCTTGTACACCTTCCCAGCTTCCATCCACACCTCAGGCTTGTCGTAGCCGTTTCGATACCTCACACGCTGGATCGTCTCATCCAGGTTGTAGGCTCGCCCGTCCGGGTACACGTCGATGAGCTTCACCGTGAAGTCCGTGTCCTTTGCGTCAGATGACACATACAGAGTCACCTCGATCGGACCACTCACTTCGATCCCTTGCTTGAGAGGCTCGGTGTTGTAAACCAGAATGTCGGGCCGCGCCTCCATCTTGCGTTGGTCTAAGGCGCCGCCCTGCACCGCGTTCCCCGTGCAGCAGACATTTCCACCATACGACGGAACTGGATTCATCGGGTCGTAGTCGAACTTATCGGGGTTGTCCGTCCCCGGGGCCGCATCGCCGAGCACACCGTCGCCGTTGAGCGTGTTCGCCATGCCGCCACTCGAGAGGAAAAAGCTCATCGGCTGCGCGCCTTGCGGCGGCCACGTATCCGATGTCTGCCACTTGTTGATCCCCATCGTGTAGTAGCGCACCTTGGGCATCTTCTCGAGAATGCCGTTGTTCTCTCCCTTGAGAAAATAATCGAACCAGCCGTACGTCAGCTCGTCATAGTTCAGACGCGCGTCGCCCATGCTGCGCTCGCCGACAATGGTATTCTCCGTAGCGCGTTTGTAGCCGCAGTGAAGCGTCGGCGCGATCACCGCGTATTGCTGGTTGGCGATCTCAGGTTTCGCCGTCTTCCGGACATGATTGTAAGCGGCGAGGTTGGGCCCGACCGACACGTCGTACCACGACATGAACCAGAAACCCGGCACGTTGATCTTCATGTTGTCGTGCCACAATCCTCCTTTGTACCAGGCCGGATCGTTGGGCGCGCGCTTGATCATCGCGCCTCCAGTGTCGACAGGCATGTCGTCGGCGAATATCCCACGCGGCCCATCGACGGCTTTCATGATGTCCATTACTGGAAGGTGACGCAGCGCCTTTGACCAATCGACCGGCGGCAACTGCTGAGCGAGATCGAATGCCTTCGACGCGCGAATCAAATCCTCTTGCGATGTGTTGGGCGGAAACGTCGGCCTCACCTGGTTTTGCTCGCCGGAGAGCCACGCGATGAACAGCATCTGGACCGCGCCGCCGCGATACCAGTTCCCCTGCTCCCAGTAGCCACCGACGCGTCCCACGCCGGCGCCGAATCCTTGCGGGATCATCGCCGCATACGCCGGGTTGCCTTGCGCCGCGACGGCCATCTGCCACTCCGCGGTAGAGGAGCATCCGATCGTGCCGACCTTGCCGTTCGACCACGGTTGCTTGGCCATCCACGTGAAGGCGTCATCGCCATCAGTGAGCGGCGGGCCGAGGATGTCGTAGTTGCCCTCGGAGAAAAAGTGCCCGCGTTCGTTCATCTCGACGAAAGCGTATCCGCGCTTCACGGCTTCGAGCTCATTGGTCAAGTCGCGCGGCGCGCCGCCGCGTACGTCCCAGAAATTGAAGTTGTAGGGCGTGCGGACGAAGATCGCGGGGTATTTCTTCGACGTGTCTTTCGGGCGATAGACGTCGGTAGCCATGCGTTTGCCGTCGCGCATCCGGATCATAAGCTTGCGCTCGACGATCGCGATGGACTGCAGTTCGTTCTCGATCGCGTTCCGCCGGGCAATCAGTTCCGGAGTCGCGCCGCCCCGCCCCTGGCCGGGTGTGCTTTGAATGGCAGCGGCTAATACCGCTACAGCAAGTATCAGAGTCAACAAGATGTTCTTTCGCATAGCGTATGCTCCTTGGGAAAAGACGCCACGTGCCGCGCGTCGCGTTTGATGTTTGTCAGTGATTCACCGGTCTTTCTATCTCACTGGCGACACCCAGGCAAGCGAATCCGCGACGTTCACCGACAATCAGGCCAAAACTTCTCGTTTGTAGAATCACGCGCTGTGGTTCAGTGACCGTGCTCATCGTTGCCGCCGAGCCGGAAAAAGTTTCGTATCCGATCTAGAAGGTCAGTCTGTGCGTGAGCCATGCGCAGTCGCTTGGCCTCCTCGCTCAATTCCTCTCGTACCGCTTCGAGTTCGACGCGGCGACGCGCAAGCACGTGAGAGATGTCCTCGGCTATTTCAGGGCGACGCTTGATGATCTCCTGAAAAGCATCTTTATCCAGCCTGTAACAAAGCATGTCGGTCAGCGCCGAAACGGTGGCCCTTCGCGGCTCACCCGTCATCATCGCCATCTCTCCAAAGAAATCACCTTCGCCGATCGACGCGACCTTCTCGCTTTTGCCATCGACCGCGACCTGAACTTCGGCTTTGCCTTCGATGATGATGTACAGCCAGTGAGCCTCGGCGCCTTGTTTTGTCAGAGCCTCACCGCGGACGAATGGAGCGACCCTTAACCGCGCGGCCAGGTCGCGGCGCTCTTCAGGGGTCAGCTTGCTAAACAGTTCAACGCGTTTGAGTGCTTCGACGCGCTGCCCGATCTTCTCGCCCCGCTTTCGCTCGCGCCGCTTTTCCGTTTCCTCTGTGACAAAGACCGACTGGGCTGGGATCGATAGCCGAATGTCGGCGCGGAGCAGCGCCGAATATATGCGCGACCGGACAAGCGAGTCTGTCGGATCGGGTAGGGCCATGTCTGTCAACCAGTACCGGACGGCGAAGGAGGAGTAGCTGTCTTTGAAGTCTACGACAATGCAATGCGGCGCGGGCTCCTGCGCGACGTTTGGGATCGCCTCGGCGCACAAGGCCAGCTCCACTATCCTAATCACGTCGGTCGGGGCGTAACGGAAATCGACGTTGAAATAGACCCACTGGCGGTGTTGGCGCGGTTCACCCGTTCGGTGCCCAACCAGACTGACCCGCCCTTTCATTAAGAAGCTGTTCGGGAACACGACCGTGTCCCAGTCACGCGTCTCGATAGAGGTCTGGCGCCATCGGATCTCCTTCACGCGGCCTTCGACCTGGTCTATCCGAACCCAATCGCCCACGTTGATCGTGTGTTCCATTTGCAGGGCCATGCCGCCCATGATGTTTCCGAGCGTGTCGGCCAAAGAGAAGCCAATGACGGCTGTGATGACGGCGGAAGTCGCGACGATGCCGGTCAAATCGAACCCGCTGCGTGAGAGTAATATGAAGGCGATGACAATGTAAGCAGAGGCGATCAGCAAGTCGCGGAGTATTCTAGGCGGCCTGATATGAATGGCGCTGAGCGCGACGTCGAAGACGACCACGCTCACGAGGTTGATTATGGCGATGCTCTCCGCCAGCAAGGATACCCATCGTGCGGAACGGTAGACGATACTCTCTTGAGTGACTCCGGAAGAAAGAACCAGGGCGATTGCGAGCAGACCTGCGAATGAGAAACCGAAAAGTACGACAGACGTCCTGATGCGTCCCCGTTCAGCCGGGACGTAAACAAAAAGAACGAGCGCCGCCAGGATGAAGCCTAGCGCCAACCAGTGAAACGCTCCGGCCGCGTCTGACGCTGCCTTTAAGTTCTCCCAGAAATTCATCATTAACGATCAGCTAGCCTATGCTACGCGAACTCAGGTTGGTGCTCAAGCTGACAATCCGGTAGTTGAGGCAGTGTGTGTCTTTCAGCAAAAGCCCTGCGTTATGGCGGCGAGGGGCGGACGGCCTGGGTGGCGATGTGATAAGGAAGAGGGATTAGACTTCGGTCTTGCGCCGTTGAACAACACACAGACTAAAGTCTATGCTACTGGAATGCGAACTCATGTCATGAGGGCCGTAGCAAGCTTGCTGACACTGAGCATCCCGCTCCTTGCTCAACTCCCTCCGGTGACTGTCCCAGCCGGCAAGCCTGCGCTGAAACGCGATCGCACCCAGCGCATCCTGTATCCGAAAATAATCCAGCACGAGGACGAGCGCACCGTCGCTAACGACCTTGTCGAATTGCTCCTTCCGATGCACGGTGGCGCCCGGCGCCGAACGATTCTTGCGCTTGGTCGAATAGGATATCCCAGCGGGCTCGCGGCGCTGCTGGACATTCTCATCAGCGATCAGAATCCCGAGAACCGTGATCCCGAGATCCGAGCGCTGGCCGCGTTCTCGCTCGGGCAGATTCAGAATCAACACGCGGTGTCGGTGCTTCTGGAGCGCCTCAACCCCGCGATTGAAAAGTCGGCGCTCGTGCGGGCGCGCGCAGTCGAAGCGTTAGGCAAGATCGGTTCCAACAAGCTGGTAATTGCGGCGCTCGGCGCTTACGGGGTCAGGGGCATGGCTGAAGCCATAGTGCGTTTGTTGCCGGCAACCAACGAGCCCGTTTCCGGTGACGCCAGGCTTGTCGGGTCGATGGCGCTCACTGCGCTGCTAAAAATAAAACAGACGTCGACGGTTGAAGCGATCGCCGCGCAGCTCCGTTCGCCGGATGCGGACCTGAGGTGGCAGGCAGCGAACGCGCTCGCTCGAATACGCGAAGGCATTGCGGTGGCAGCGCCCGCTCTCTTGCCTTTGCTCGAAGACAAGGACGCGCTCGTGCGAGCGAACGCCGCCCGCGCGCTGGGCATTGCGAAATCGGCACAAGCCATCGACCCTCTGGTCAAGCTGCTGGGCGACAAAGACGAGCGCGTTATAGCCGGCGCAATCACGGCGCTTGGAACGATCGGCGATGCGCGAGCCGTTGACGCGCTGGTCGCGTTGGGCAACACGCTGCTTGCGAGCTATCGCACATTCGATCGCGACAAGCTTGGAGTTCCCACGCAGCAGAACTTGCTTTTGCTGACAGCGGCCGCGCTCGGAAACATAAAGGACGAGCGCGCGGGTTCCTTCCTCAAGGCGCTTCGGCTCGCAGATGGAAGACTTGGCGCCCATCTTGAGGTAGAACTGGCGGTCGCGAAGCTTGGAGAGTCCGCGTTCTTCGATGTGCCCGCGACCGCAAAGCTGCCCGGCGATGATTGGAAAGCGATGGCCTCGTACGCACAGGCCCTTGGCCAGCTTGCCACCGACCGGGCAAAAACTCTCTTGCTTGATCTGCTCGCGGGCAGGACGTACGGCAAAGCTGACGTTCGTGCGCTGCCTCCCATCTTGAACGCCCTGGCTGCTGCGAAGGTGGAAGGGCTGCGGGACATTCTGCTGGAGCAACTCAAGGCCGCGGACGTGTACATTCGCGAAACAGCCGCATCGTTGCTTGGCGAGCTTGGTGATTCGTCGGATCGGGTGATCGCTGCGCTCTACGAGGCATACAAATCGGCCCGCGCGGATAAGGTCAACGAAGCGCGAATCGCCATCGTCGAAGCAGCGGACAAGCTCAAGCACCCGATGAACATTCAAGTGCTGACGGAGACAACCCGCGACGAAGACTACGTCGTCAGACTGAAAGCCGCCGAGCTTTTGCGCGCGTCACCCACCGAAGTGAGCACTACACGGCTGCAGATAGGCAAAGTCGATACGGGTCACGATCGCGCATACTGGCGGCGCATCGCCGATCTGAGCGAGTCGATCAAGAACCCGACTGCAGTGATCCACACAAAGAAGGGCGATATTCTCATCGAGCTGTTCGCGGACGATGCCCCGATGACTGTCGACAATTTCATTCGCCTCGCCCGCAGCGGTTTCTACAACGGCCTGGCCTTCGTGCGAGTGGTGCCCAACTTCGTCATTCAAGGCGGGGACCCGCGAGGCGACCAGAACGGCGGGCCCGGATACCAGATTCGCGACGAGATCAACCTCCACAAGTACGAGACGGGAACGGTTGGAATGGCGCTTTCAGGAAAAGACACCGGCGGGAGTCAGTTCTTCATCACGCATTCGCCTCAGCCGCACTTGGACGGAGGCTACACCGTCTTTGGCCGCGTGATTGAAGGAATGGACGTAGTGAATCGCATCGCTCGCGGGGATCGAATGGAGCGAGTTGAAATCCTGGAGGCGAAATAGCTACAGTGTGCTATGCCAACAGTCTTGAGGATAGGCTCGTATAGGCTGTTCTTCGTTTCTCTTGATTACAATGAGCCTCCTCACGTTCACGTGCGGAGAGAAAACATGGTGGCAAAATTCTGGCTTGACCCGTGGAACTGCACAAGTCGGGCGGATTCAGTCGGCCAGAACTAAACAGAATCGCTCGATTGGTTAGAGACAATCGTGACGCTTTGTTGGGAGGTTGGTATGAATTCTTTGGCAGTTGATGTTGAGGAGGCGCGTGCCCAAAAGGTTAGCGTCAACGAAGACTCGTTAACCGTCGACATGGTAGACGGCCGAACGATCATAGTGCCCATCGCATGGTACGCGCGCTTGTGGCATGGCACCCCCGAGGAACGAAGTAATCTCGAGATAAGCGGGGATGGTACTCTAATACATTGGCCGGACCTCGATGAAGACCTTAGTGTCTCGGGCATTCTAGCCGGACGCCGATCAGGCGAGAGTCAACAATCGTTCAATAGATGGCTGGAAGAGCGCGCGGTCGTCGGTAAGCCGTCCTGAGAATGGCCGCGACCCGCAACGCAGGAGTATCACACTACCATCGATCCCTTCATTGCTGAGCCTGCGGCCGGTGGCTACAATACGAGGTGGTGAAAACGATAACCGTAGGAATCAGCGGCGCGAGTGGAGCCATCTACGCACAGCGGCTCTTGATCCAACTTGAAGAGAGTCCCGAGGTTCGCCAGGTTAACCTGGTGATCAGCGGGCCGGGGCGGCGAGTCATCACCGATGAGCTCGATGTCAGCGCGACCGCCGATACCGAACAGATCGTGGCCGAGATGATTGGCCGGCCTTCGACTAAGACCATCGTGTTTCATCCCGGGGACATTGGAGCCTCGATAGCTTCCGGCTCGTATCCGGTTGATGCGATGGTCATCATCCCGTGTTCGGCTTCGACGCTGGGAGTGTTGGCCTCGGGTTCGTGCCGCAACCTTCTGCACCGCGCAGCGGATGTCTGCTTGAAGGAAGGACGCAAGCTGGTGCTCGTCCCTCGCGAGACGCCGCTTTCGACGATTCACCTTGAGAACATGCTGAGACTCAGGCAGGCGGGCGCGATGATCGTCCCCGCTATGCCCGCGTTTTATCACAGGCCCGCGAATCTCATCGAGATGGTCGATCACTTCATCTATCGCGTGATGGATCATCTGGGGCTCGCGCATTCACAGGAGACGGTCTGGCAGGGAGACATCAGCAGACCAATCTAAGTCTTGACTCGTCGATATGACTATCGCGCGGCGCCTAAACACTACGCTCGAGATGATCAGGATCGAGCACACGCTCTTCGCGTTGCCGTTTGCGTTTCTGGGGGCGACGCTCGCGGCGCGTGAGCTGGAACCTCAGACGGCGAGCTTCTGGATTTCGAAGCTTCTGTGGATCACCCTTGCGATGGTTGGCGCGCGCTCGGCCGCGATGACGTTCAATCGAATCGCCGACCGCGAGATCGATGCCGCCAATCCACGCACCGCTACGCGAGCCTTGCCGACCAGGCTTCTCGATGTGAGGTTTGCTGCTGTGTTTGCGGTCGCGTCGTCTGCGCTCTTTTTGTTGGCGGCGTCGCAGCTCAATCGACTGACGCTCATTCTCTCGCCGATCGCCCTCGGATCCGTTCTGCTCTATTCGTACACCAAGCGCTTCACCTTCCTCTCACATTTGATTCTCGGCTGGTGCCTGGCTATCGCTCCGTCGGGCGCGTGGATAGCTATTCAGGGCAGGCTCACGCTTGTTCCAGTGTTGCTGTCGCTATCGGTTATGCTGTGGACCGCAGGCTTCGACGTT
Organism: uncultured Clostridia bacterium; assembly: GCA_964548075.1. Taxonomy (GTDB): domain Bacteria; phylum Acidobacteriota; class Blastocatellia; order UBA7656; family UBA7656; genus Onstottus_A. The sequence continues at coordinate 33,707 of CAZJQQ010000013.1, forward strand.
TTGTACGCGTGTCAGGACTATGACTTCGATCGGCAAAGCGGGCTTCATTCTATTCCGCGCCAATTCGGTATCCGCCGAGCGTTGTGGATCGCGCGCGGGATACACGTGTTGATGTTCGCTTCCCTTGTAGTGTTCTTCTTGAATGCGCATCTCGGGTGGTTAGGTCTGGCCGGCGTGATGGCGACGGGGGCGCTGCTTGCGTATCAGCACAGCATAGTGAAGGCGAATGACCTATCACGATTGAACGCCGCGTTTTTCACGACGAACGCGTTCGTGAGCCTGATCCTGTTTGTGACGATAGCAGGCGACGTGTTTTTGCTTCATTAAATTTTGCGTCTTTGCGGCTTTTTGCGTCTTTGCGCGAACCTGATCGTTGAGAAAAGGCGCAAAGACGCAAAGACGCGCAAAGACGCGAAGGCGCAAAGAACATGTGTGGGATTTGTGGAATCGTCGGGCAACCCGATGAACAACTAATCAAGAACATGCTCGCTCGCATCGCGCATCGCGGGCCTGATGACGAAGGTGTCTACGTCGCCGAAACCTCCAGCGGCGAGCGGATTGGGCTCGGCCATCGACGCCTGTCGATCATCGACCTGTCCCCCGCAGGCCACGAGCCGATGAGCGACGCCAGCGGGCGGGTATGGCTCACGTTCAACGGTGAGATTTACAACTTCAAAGAACTCCGCGGCGAGTTGGAGACGCTTGGGCACCGATTCAAGTCCAATACCGACGCCGAAGTTATCATCTACGCTTACCTGGAATGGGGCCGCGAGTGTCTGGCTCGATTCAATGGCATGTTCGCGTTCGCGATTTGGGACTCGCGGGATGAGAGCCTGTTTTTGGCCCGCGATCGGCTGGGCATCAAGCCGCTGTACTATGCAGACACGCCGGCGGGGTTCGCATTCGCATCCGAGGTCAAAGCGCTGCTGGCCATACCGGGTGCGGAGCGGTCCGTCGATCTCGAAGCGCTCGATCAGTTCATGACTTTCCTGTGGACGCCGGGGTCCCGGACGGCGTTTCGTGGCGTCTCGAAGCTCCCGCCGGCGCATTACCTTGTTTATCGCAACGGGAGGGCTGAAGCATCGGAATACTGGGACCTGAAGTTTGAAGAAGACGATTCAATCAAGGAATCGGAATGGATCGAGCGCGTGCGCGAGCAAGTCGCCCGCAGCGTGCGCGCGCAGATGCTGGCAGACGTTCCGCTGGGAGCCTTTCTGTCAGGTGGCGTCGATTCATCTTCAATCGTCGCGTTGATGTCGGGCGTCTCGGAGCTCAAGCCCACGACGTACACTTTCGGTTTTCGCCCCGAGGACCTCCGCTACGATATCCTCGAAGACGATCTGAAGTACGCGCGCGTGGTCGGCGAACGGTTCGCGACCGATTATCACGAAGAGTACCTCGAGCCTAAGGTGATGGAGTTGTTGCCGAAGCTCGTGTATCACATGGACGAGCCGGTGGCCGACCCCGCAATCATCACCAGTTACTTGATCTGCCGGTCGGCGCGTGAGCGGTTGACGGTGTTGCTCTCCGGAATGGGCGGTGACGAAGTGTTCGCGGGGTACCCTCGACACGCAGCGGTGAAGATAGCCGAAGCTTACAACCTGATTCCTTCGTTTCTCTCGCGGCCGGTTGTTGACGCATTACCCGGGGCGCGGCCGGGCCGGCTCACCGCCCTGTTTCGAAACACGAAGAAGCTCGCGAAGTCGGCGGCCCTTCCTGAGCGAGACCGCTATTTGGGATTCGGCACTTATTTCACCAAAGCTGAAAAGCGCGAACTGTATTCGGGCGAGCTAGCCAGAGCCGCGCGCGAGTTCGATGCGTACGCAGAGCATCAAAGATACTTCGATCGTGTGGCGGATGAAGACTTCGTGAATCAGATGTTGTACGTCGACATGAAAACTTTCTTGCCGTGTTTGAACCTGACCTACACCGACAAGACGAGCATGGCCAGTTCGACGGAAGTGCGCGTGCCGCTGCTCGATCACGATTTGGTTGAGCTGGCTGCTCGAATACCAGCCGGGTTGAAACTGAAGGGCCTGACCGGGAAATACATTCTGAAGCGAGCAGCCGAGGCGTGGCTGCCGCGCGAGATCGTTCGTCGTAAGAAAGCGGGCTTCAGCGCGCCGGTTCGCGCGTGGCTTGTGCGCGATCTGAGAGACGTTGTTGAAGATTTGCTGTCCGAATCGAACATCCGCAGCCGCGGTTATTTTGCGTACGCGCACGTTAGGCGATTGATAGACGACAATCTGTCGGGGCGAGAAGACAACAGCTTGAAGGTATTTCAACTGTTGACGCTCGAGTTATGGCATCGGGCATTCATCGATGTCTTATGAACAACATCCTTGTCACAGGCGGAGCCGGGTTTATCGGAAGCCATCTCGTTGATCGTTTGCTCGCTGACGGCGGGGCTCGCGTTACGGTAGTCGATAACTTCAACGACTTCTACGATCCGGCGATCAAGCGCGCAAACGTCGCGCCTCATCTGAAGCGCGATGATTTCGAGTTGGTCGAAGCCGACATAGCCGACTCGCGAGCGATGAACGATCTATTTGCTCGCGCCGGTTTCGATTGCGTGGTTCACCTCGCGGCGCGCGCCGGCGTCCGGCCCTCGCTTGAAGACCCGCTCGCTTACGAAGAGACAAACGTGCGAGGGACGTTCACGCTGCTCGAAGCCGCGCGGCGCAACCGTGTACCCAAGTTCATCTTTGGTTCCTCCAGCTCGGTCTACGGAGTCAATTCCAAAGTCCCCTTCTCGGAAAACGATCCCATCGCTAATCCGATCTCTCCATATGCAGCGACCAAGATCGCGGCCGAAGCTGCCTGTCACGTCTACAGCCATCTATACGATTTGCGAGTCGTTTGCCTGCGGTTCTTCACGGTGTACGGCGCGCGGCAGAGGCCCGACCTGGCTATTCACAAGTTCGCGCGATTGATATCGCAAGGGCAGCCGATCCCCATCTTCGGCGACGGCAGTACGCGGCGCGATTACACATACATCGACGACATCATTGCCGGAGCGGTAGCCGCGATGAAGTACGATCAAAGCCGTTTTGAAGTGATCAACCTGGGCGAGTCGCAAACAGTCGAGCTTCGCCGGTTGGTTGAACTGCTCGAGCGAGCCCTTGGCAAGCGGGCGATCATCGAACATCAGGCGCTCCAACCTGGGGACGTGCCGGTTACCTTTGCTGATATAAGCAAGGCTCGGCGTCTTCTCGGCTACAACCCGAGGACGCAGATCGAAGATGGCATAAAAATCTTTGTCGAGTGGTTTCAAAAACCATCCGGTGCGGTGTGACCATCGCTTTCGCAGTCGATAATTCGCGCATTGCTTGGGGGCGACACGAGCTTGAGTATGGAGGTCGATGTCTCTAAGCTTCCGTAGTGGATGACGCCTCCAATGCCGGAAAGCACAAGACTAATTCGGAAATCCGGCAATGGTATTTGGAACGCGTCGCCACAATTGTGGAATTGAATCAGGGTTGGATTAGACGAGGACTTTCGCCGCGAGACCGGGCCGAACGAGCGTGGCGCTTTCGACGCGAAGCACGTCGCGCCAGTCGCGCAATGATGGCGGAGAAAAGTGAACGCGAACTCCTTCGTGCGAGAGACGTGATAAAGTACGGAAGTCCGGATGGGTCCTCGTTTGACTTTCTTATTGCACGTCTCAAAGAGCACGCAGGACTTGAGGGGGACGCTGCCTACGAAGCGATAATAGATGGTTCGTATCGGACTGACATGGTGATAGACAGATTGCTCGGTCTGTAGAGGGATAAGGTCGCGAGGATAACGATGTCGAGACTGCATAAGACCCACCAGCCCCCGGAGCAAAGATTCTTCGAAGATCGAATCGCGTGGACGGAAGGCCAGAACCCGTCCTATCCCTACCAGGCGGAGTGGGCCGGCGCCAGACTCTTGATTCGAGTGAACGATTTTCCGGATCAGAAACTGTATACGCTCCTTGTCGATGATCTAGCGGTTGCTGGTTTCGATGACTGGCCGGAGCAGTGGATCCGACCAGGAGAGTCAAAAGTAGCCGATCCGGAGATTTCCGTGTTCCTGCCCGTGTACAACGAACAGGACAACATCGCACAGCTCAACCTCAAACTCACCGACGCACTCGAAACATTGGGTCGAAGCTACGAAGTGATTTACATCGACGATGGCTCGACCGATCAGAGCCTGGCTAAGCTCCGCGAGATCGCAACGCGAGACGCTCGCGTTCGAGTGCTCTCGCTGCGCCGCAACTATGGCCAGACAGCCGCAATGAGCGCGGGCATCGATCACGCGCGTGGCCAGATCCTGATCCCGATGGATGCCGATCTCCAAAACGATCCCGCTGACATCAGCCGCCTGCTCGAGAAGCTGGACGAGGGCTACGACGTGGTGTCCGGTTGGCGCAAGAACCGCAAAGACCGATGGCTCACGCGGCAGCTTCCATCGCGGCTTGCAAACAGGCTCGTTGCGAAGCTGAGCGGAGTTGACCTTCACGATTTTGGCTGCAGCTTGAAGGCCTATCGCCGCGATGCGCTCACCGGTGTGAAGCTCTATGGCGAGATGCATCGCTTCATTCCGATCTACGCCGGATGGGCGGGCGCGCGCGTTACCGAGATACCGGTCACTCATCATGCGCGCGCGGCGGGCGAATCCAAATACGGGCTCTCACGCACGATCAAAGTCTTATTCGATCTGATCACAATCAAGTTTCTGTCGAGCTATCTGACCAAGCCGCTCTATCTGTTCGGAACCGCTGGATTGGTATGTCTGGTACTCTCTTTTCTCACATTCGTGTTCGCGCTCTACTACCGATTCGTCGAAGGTGTGCATCTGAATCGCATGCCGCTTGCGACGCTTTCGATGATCATGTTCGCGATGGGGGTTCAGTTCATCTTCATGGGTTTGCTTGCGGAGATGATCGTCCGCACCTATCACGAGTCTCAAGACAAGCCCACCTACCTGGTCCGTGAGCGAATCAACATCGATGAGAGCGACGAATGAAGGGCGCCGCGGAGGGGAAGAGGAGCAGAGGGGTGGAGGAGCAGAGGCGTGGAGGGGCAGAGGTGAAGAGGAGCGGAGGAGAAGAGGGGCAGAGGGGCAGAGGCGAAGAGGGGCGGAGGAGCGGAGGAGAAGAGGCGCGTTGGGACAGGGGTGAGCGCCCCGCTTCCCCTCCGCTCCTCCGCCCCTCTTCCCCTCTTCCCCTCAGCTCCTCCGCTCCTCCACCACTCTGCTCCTCCGAGAACACCGTCACGGTCGCCGGAATACCCGTCGCTAATCTTAGCCAAGACGAAGCCGTCGAAGCCATCGACAAGCTAATCTCTGAAGGCGGATCGCACTACGGCGCGGTGGTCAACGCCTCCAAGCTCGTAGCCGCAAGTCGAGATGAGAAACTCAAACGAGCGCTGCTAGATGCTGATCTGGTAACCGCCGACGGCATGTCGGTGGTGTGGGCCTCTCGACTTCTCGGACAAGGGTTGAAGGAACGCGTAACCGGGATCGACCTTTTCGAACGCCTTGTCGAGCAGGCTGCGCGCCGAGGCTTTACGGTTTACTTTCTTGGCGCCCGAGAAGAGTCTGTGCGCGGCACGGTCGAGCTATTCACCAACAGGTACCCGGCGCTGCGGATCGCGGGATATCACAACGGCTACTTCGACTCGTCTGAGTGTCAATCGGTGTGCGAGGCAATAAGGCTCAGCGGCGCGGATTTGCTCTTCGTCGCGATGGGATCTCCCAGGCAGGAGTTCTGGATAGCTTCCAACGTCGCGCTCACCGGAGTCCGTTTTGCGCTGGGAGTCGGCGGAAGTTTCGATCATCTGAGCGGACTTGCGCGGCGGGCGCCGCGATGGATGCAGCGGAGCGGGCTCGAGTGGCTTCATCGACTCGCGCAGGAGCCGCGGCGTTTGTGGCGGCGGTACTTGATAGGCAACTCGGCTTTTATCTGGCTCGTCATTCGCCAGCGCCTTCGGGGTCGGAAGCCTGTTCGGCAGCCTGAGACGCGTTGACACAGTCGGTACGACAAGGCGTATGAGTGCCTTATGAGGACTCTCAGATTTCAGAAGTAGTATCCGCGCAAAATCCGTCGAATCCGTTTGATCCGTGGTCTATCATTCTAACCCGATAGACCACGGATAAAGCGGATTCGACGGATTCGCACGGATTCCTTGCCGATTTGATCGCTGCCGAAATGCCCGGTACAAGTCACTAGCCGACGCGCGATGCACCGTGACCACGCGATAAGAACTATGATCAACTCAATTCGCTCGACCGCGCTTTGTGCCGCTCTTGCGGTTCTAATCCTCCCGCTCTTAGGCGTCGCCGCCGGTCAATCAAAGCCCGGCGCAAAATCGCGCGTTATCGTTGGCGCTACCATCATCGACGGCAGTGGCCGCAAGGCCTTTGTCGCAAACGTGCGGATCGTCGGCGATCGAATCGCTAATGTAGGCAAGTTCGTTACAAGAGCCGACGAAGAGATCATCCAGGCGCCCGGCCTCGTGGTCGCCCCGGGCTTCATCGACATTCACAACCACTCTGACGGCGCGCTCGCCTCAGAACCCGCCCTCTCAAGCCAGGTGTCGCAAGGAATCACAACCCTTGCAGTGGGACCCGACGGCGGTTCACCGTGGCCTATCGCGGACTACTTTGCGAAGCTTGCAGCACAACCTGCCGCCGTCAACGTGCTCTCGTTCGTCGGACATGCAACCGTTCGTCAGCGGGTGATGGGCAAAGACTACAATCGCGCCGCTACTGAGCAAGAGATCGCCGATATGGCGAAGCTGGTCGAGCAAGGCATGCGCGAGGGCGCGGTCGGGCTCTCAACCGGACTCGAATACGACGTCGGTCATCCGAGCACCACGGACGAAGTGATCGCCCTTGCGCGAGTCGCTGCGCGCTTCCGCGGGTTATACATGAGTCACGTTCGCGATGAAGCTGACGACGTGATGGCCGCGTTCACGGAAGCGATTGCGATAGGCCGCGAAGCTGGCATTCCAGTGCATATCTCGCACATCAAGCTTGGAACCGTCGGCGTGTGGGGACAGGCCGAGAGAGCCGTCGAATTGATCAACGCAGCGCGGCACAGCGGAATCGATGTCACCGCCGATTGTTATCCCTATGATGCCTGGTCGTCTACAATAACCGTGCTCATACCAAGCCGCCGCCACGAGGATCCAGTTGCAGTGAAGAAAGGACTCGACGATGTTGGCGGCGCCGCGAACGTGTTGGTCACAAGCTGCAGAGCGCACCGCGAGTACGAAGGCAAGACGCTCGAGGAAATCTCACGAGAGCAGCGCGTGTCGGTGGTCGACGCTTACATTCAAATCGTCAAAGACGGCGGCGCGAGCGTCGTTTGCCGTTCGATGAAAGACTCGGACATCAAAGTCTTCTACCGTCAGCCGTGGGTGATGGTCGCAAGCGACGGGCAAGCGGGCGGGCGGCATCCTCGCGGCGCCGGCACTTTCACACGGGTGCTTGGGCGCTTCGTGCGCGAGCGGGCCTGGCTCACACTCGAAGAAGCGGTGCGAAAGATGACCGCAGCTCCCGCGTCTCGACTGGGCCTGAACGACCGCGGCTTAATTCGTGAGGGGATGAAGGCTGACCTGGTAATCTTCGATCCGAAGCGCGTGATCGACCGCTCTACTTTCAAAGAGCCACTGCTTCTGTCTGAAGGAATCGAACGCGTATTCGTTAATGGCGAACAGGTGTTTGAAAACGGCAAGACGACTGGACGACTTCCCGGCGTCGTGATACGTAAAGGCTCTTGAGGTTAGCAATGATGCCGGCGGTTTGAGCGTTGCGTCTTTGCGGCTTTTGCGTCTTCGCGCTGGGTTACGTTCGCGCAAAGTCGCCAAGATGCAAGTTCGTAGTTCGGCCTTCAGGCGGAAGTTTGTAGGATAGGCACGAGGCTAACCTGGTACGAACTTCCGCCTGAAGGCCGAACTACGAACTCTTTTCATCGGAGGATCAAGACAATGAGGCGGACAATTATCGGCACGATCACTCTTCTGTTGGCAGTCCCATTTCTAGCGCAAGGCTTTCAGGAAGAGCCTCAGCCCTCACAGCGGCTCGACCCGAGAATCCAAAAGATCGTCTCGGAGATTTCCGCCGACCGTATCGCGGAGATCGAGAAAAAGCTCGAAAGCTTCGAGACGCGCAACACTCTCTCGGATCCCACCCAGCCTAATCGTGGAATCGGCGCGGCGCGGCAATGGATCCTCGATCAGTTCAAGAGCTACAACCCACGCTTGCAGGTAAGCTTTGACACGCACACGATCCCGAAAGGCGGCCGCGTGTGGAAAGAGATCGAGCTGCGAAACGTCGTCGCGGTATTGCCGGGCAAGATGCAGCAGGCGGCCAGCCGCTGGATCATGATCACCGGGCATTACGACTCATTGAATTTGAGAGTGCCGCCGGAACTGCGAAACGATCAGGCCAAGGCGGTCGAGATCGTCGCGCCTGGCGTGACCGACGACGGCAGCGGCACGGCTTGCGTGATGGAATGCGCGCGAGTGCTGAGCCAATATGAGTTCGACGCAACGCTGGTCTTCGTGGCGTTCGCCGGTGAGGAACAAGGCCTTATAGGCGCACGAGCGATGGCCAAACGGCTCAAGGAGAAAGCTCAAACGATTCAAGCGGTCTTGAACAACGACATCATCGGCAGTGAAGTGAGCGGCAACGGAGTGATCGACAACCGCCGCGTGCTCGTTCTGTCGGAAGACCCGAACGACTCCCCTTCGAGACAGATCGCGCGGTACGTCAAGCGAATCGGCGAACGCTACTTTCCCGAGATGATGGTGGATTTGATTTTTCGCTACGACCGCTTCGGGCGCGGCGGCGATCACACGGCCTTCAATCAGGAAGGCTTCGCCGGAGTGCGCATAACCACACCGAACGAGAACTTTGCCAATCAGCACTCGCCAACGGACACGTTCGCCAACACATCGCCAACTTATGCCGCAAAGGTGACGCGTATCAACGCGGCGGCGGCGGCAGCGATGGCGCTAGCGCCACGATCTCCAATCGTGTCTCGCCCAGCGCCAACGGCAGCAGCGACCACTGGGACGGCCGGCACGGCACCAACTGCTTCGGCTACCAATCCCGCTACGGCAGCGCCGGCAGACCCAGACGATGCCGCAGCGCGTCGTCAGCCAACTGGTCCGGGGCTGAGTCGAGGCGGAGGTTACGATGCGGTGCTGCGCTGGGAATTACCCGATCCCGAGCCCGATCTCGCCGGCTTCATCGTCGTCGTGCGTTCTACGACCTCGCCTGATTGGGAGCGCGAGATCTGGGCAGGCAACGTGAAAGAGTTCACGTTGAAAAACACATCGATCGATCAGCTTGTGTTCGGGGTGAAGTCAGTTGATAAGGAAGGCCACGAGAGCCCGGTGTCGGCTTACGTGCTTGCGCCGCGCGCGCGTTGAGCGGCGGCGCTCATCTGCCTTCAGTGGGACCGCTAAGGATCGCTGAACGGAAGATCGTCTTCCTGCTCGACGTACGGGAGCTAAACCCCGTTCGCAAGCTCCACCCACTTGGCGACGGCTCTCACGATTTATTGCTTATGTGGTTTTCGCGCCGTCTTTGTCGTGGTCGTTTTGGTCGTTGTCTTTGTCCCGTGCGCGACTGTCTTCCCACTATTAGTTTTCTTCACCGAGGCCGTTGTTGTCGTGTGACTGACCGTCGTCTTCTTCCTGACCAACGGAGAGGACCGAGGGGTGTAATTCACTCTGGCGACGTTGACTGTGCGCGATCTGGTGACCGTGAATGAAGCCCTGCCCGTCAATCTCACGGTGCGAGTGCGGTAAACTCCCACGGTCACTGGACGGTAGGGTCTCCACCAGCGCGGATAAGACCCAAAGTAGAAGACTGACCTGTATGGGCGGTAGACCGGCCGGTATATCCACGAGATCACTGGCCAGGTGTGGATACGAACATACGCCGGCGCGGGTGCGACGTAGTAATTGACTCCATAGATTACTTCATTCCCGCTAACTTGCATGTTGTACTTATCCGCGGCGGTCTTCTCAATCTCAATCGTCGCCACATCCTGGAATTCATCCTTGGCGAGGGGTACTTGAAGTATGATCAGATGAGTGTCGCCGCCCACCTCCTCTACGACTCGTATGAAATCGACCTCCCCGTTGTCATCCAGGTCGAGATTGTTGATGCCGGTGTCGGGATCGTTGAGGGCTTTCTCGAACTCTTCAAGATTCTTCGAGTCCTTGAACAATTCAGCAACAGCCCCTAGATCCAGGCCCTCGGCTGCCTCCGAGTTTGAAGCCGCTACGGATACCTTCTCTTGACCAAGAACGGCACAACTAACCAGCAGAAACACCAACAATGCTGAACTTACAATCCTTTGTTTCATTCTCTTCTCCTTTCGTCTTCCTCATCTGTAATGTCCGGTTATGGCGCCCCAGGGCCGCTGCGGGGAGAACGCGGGCGGAAGAAAAAATCGAGGATTCGCGGTCCGAGTCCTCATCGATCGACCGGTTCATATTACCCATTGCGGCAAGCGCAGGCAATCTCTCTTGATCAAATAGTGGGCCATCGGTTTTTGCAAAGTCATTCACGCGGAGAATCTCTGAGCGGCGCGGCTCCGCGCCTTCGCCGCCTCTTCCAGCCGGTCCTTTGGTGGCGCATTTGTCTCGAGGGAATAGAGCAGGCTGCCTGAGATTCTGGCTACTTCGTCGACCGCAGCGAGGAAGGCAGCCTCGTTGGCTTTTGACGGCTTGTTGAAGCCACTGACCTTTCTAACAAACTGCAAAGCAGCCGCTCTAATCTCGTCCTCCGTAACCGGCGGTTCGAAGTTGAACAGAGTCTTGATGTTTCTACACATGGACGCTTACCTCAATGTGTATCCGTGCAAATCCGTCGAATCCGTTTGATCCGTGGTCTATCATTCCAACCCGATAGACCACGGATAAAACGGATTCGACGGATTCGCACGGATTTGCTGTCACTAATCCTTGATGACCTCGACGTAGTACCGATCAGTCGCAATCTCAAACTCTTCTTTCTTCACTCCCGTCTTCATAGTCTTCCATTCCGTTGTTGGGTTGACAAGCTGCCAGTCCGTCCTCCGGCCGACCCTCACCGGCATTGCAAACTCCTTGACGCCGGCTTTCCAGCGATAAGAAACCATGCCGTCGCTTTCCTGAAATCGCAATTCGAGCGCCGGGAGCGCAGCCTGCCGGAGGTATTGATCAAAAACTGGAGTGAGATTCATGCCCGTCTTCTCGTTGAAGAACTTCACCAGATCCTCGGTCATGATGTTGCGGTATCTGAACCGCAAAGAGTAATCGCGAACAAGCTTCCACCAGCGAGTGTCATCATCAATGACCGAGCGCAGCGTGTTCAAGAAAAGCGCGCCCTTGAAATACTGATCCTGCGAGGGCGATTGATTGACCTCACGAGCGGTGATGATCGGTTGCTGGTTCTTAACCTTCGCTTTGTAGCCGTTGACGTACTTGAGCGCGTCCTCGCGGCCGAACATCGCTTCAACATAGACGCATTCGGCGTAAGTCGCCCACCCTTCGTGAATCCACTCGTCGGAAACATCGCTGGCCGTGATGCTGTTGCCGAACCATTCGTGCGCGCTTTCGTGGATGATGATGAAGTCGAACTTCAGACTGACGCCGACACCCGTCCAATCCCGTTCGAGATAGCCGTTGGCAAAGCGGTTCCCATAAGTCACGGCGCTTTGATGTTCCATCCCCGAGTACGGAACTTCGATCAGCTTGTAACCATCCTTCTTGAACGGATACTCGCCGAAATACCGTTGAAAAGCCTCGATCATCGGCTTGGCCTGGGCGAACTGCCGTTTAGCCTTCTCCAGATTCTCAGGCAGGCAGTAAAAGTCCAACGTGAGATCGCCTAGCTTGTCGCTGAAGTGTTCGTAGTGACCGATGTTGAGCGAAACGCAGTAGTTGTTGATCGGATAGTTGACGGCCCATTCGTAGCGCGTGTAGCCGTCACCCAGATCGGTCTTCCCGACAAACCGCCCGTTGGAAACATCCGTGAGCGTGCTCGGAATGGCAACGCGGAGACGCATGTTCTCCACTTCGTCGCTCTGCTGGTCCTTGTTAGGCCACCAGATGCTTGCGCCAATCCCCTGGCACGCGGTGGTGATCCAATCCCGGCCGGCGGGATCCTTCTTGAAGCTGATGCCGCCAAAACGTCCGATCTCCTGCGGAGAACCTGAGTAATAGAAGTCGATCGCTTGCACAGAGCTTTTCTTGAGTGCCACAGGAAAGTCTACGAACACGGTGTTGATCTCTCGCGTGTATTTCAACTCAGTCGAGCCGAACACAATCTTATCGACATTGAGGTTGGCAAACAGATCGAGTTGTATCCGGTTGTCATCCTTGAGCATCTTGAAGCGAATCAAGTTCTTTCCGCTGATGAACTTCTTTTCGGGATCGACGCGAATGTCGAGATCATAGGAGAGCAGGTCGTTGTTGGCTCGATACTGGCCATACTCGCCGCGCAGGATGTCGGCCCGCGAGGGCGGTTGCTGAGTCGGCGCTTGCGCTGCAAAACCGGTAGCCAGGGCCAGCAGCGGCACGCATATAAGTTGAAGCAAGAGTCTCAGTCGCATCAAGTAATTCTGATTCTCCATTCTCTATTTTCCATTTTCCATTTGCCATTTGTCATTTTTCAATTCCCAGATTCAACGCGATGATGAATGGCAAATGACAAATGACAAATGGAAAATGGAAAATAGAGAATGTCATTGCCGTTCATTAATAGCTCACAGTCTGGGTTTCCAAGTCAGGGTTCAATCGACACGAACGGTGAATTCCAGGCCTCCTTCGTAAGGCAGCGTCATCGTGCGAAAGCGGTTCGCCGGATCGTTGATGAACTCAAAATAGTGGCGATATGGCTCCGGGAATTGAGCGGTGTTGTCGGCGATGACGACAGCGCCGTCGCGCAAACAAGGCGCGACTAGTTCGAGCGCCGGCCTGGCCATCGGCGTCCAGATGTCGATTAGCATGAAATCGACCGGCACGCCGACATCCGCTAACGTCTCGCGCAAATCACCTTCGCGCAGGTCGATGAATTCTGACAAGCCGGCTTCAGCGAAATTGGCGCGCGCGGCCTTAGCTTTCTCCGGTTCATATTCCGTGCCGATCACGATGCTTTCTCCGCGTTCGCCGCGGACATTGTCGCGGGTGTTGTCTCTCACCGCGGCTGCGAGAAAGAGAGTCGAAACCCCGAACGATGTTCCCGCTTCGACGACTCGCGTTGCTCCGAGAGCGCGGCAGATTTGATAGCAGAACTCAGCCTTCTCGCGATCGAGCGCGACGAGTTTGTCGCTCAGGAACTGATTCGTTCGCGCGTCAAACGCATTCCAATCGAAGGAAGCTTCCTGGGCGCGATCCGTGAAATACGCTCCAAGCGCTTCGTTTTGGCTGGCGTGCTGCGCGTACAGCCGATCAAGGAGCGCGTCGATAGGGGAACCCAGAGTGAGTCTCTTGTTCATGATTTCGATTCTACATCGGAACTACCAAGCCGGAACGCAGCTCGGCCTGGCGTCGGCACCCAGAGCGCATCATTCGAGCACGCAGCATCGAGGCGTTTTCGGCGCCGATATCGTTCACCGCAAGTAGATTGCATGATGTCCGCGTTATCTTTGAACCAAGAAAAGTGCAGGGCAGACACTACGCTCGTAGCATCTGCCCACAAGTCGTTCGGATTGGCGGAACGTTATTGGGCGGTGGTTGCTCTCTCGGTTCTCGTCGCGCTGCTTGTGATAAAAGCGGACACGTCTCTGTGCGCCTTCTCGCGTGATTTCTTCTCGATGTACATCATGTGTCCCGCTTCATAGTACGCGAAGCTGACGTTCTTGCGGACCGCCGGTTCGAGGCTCATATGCGAGACCGTGTGCTCGATCCCGTTGAACGGCGTCGCGACATCATAGTAGCCGCAGAGCACCAAAACCTTCAAATAAGTCTGCTGGTTCATCGCCGAGCGCAAGGCGTCCGCCGGCTGGCCGGGTTGACCCTGGTCCCACGGCTGAACCCGTGCGCTCAATGTGTAATACATATCCGTGGTCCACTTCAGCTCGCGGCGCACATAGTCCTGGAACATCGCGACGTAAGACCCGTCATACGACGCAAGGCTCGCGTCGTATTCGTAGCGCTCTCCGGCCGCATCAGTGTCCATTCCAAGGAAGCGCGAGTCTATTCGTCCAACTGTCTGGCGTTTGTCGCGCAGCAGTTCCTTGAACCATCGCTGTGGGCTGATGCGCAGGTTGGTCTGCTCGATGTACTTCGGCGACAGCGCCGTGAGCCGCGCAAGATTCTTGACGACCTTCTGATACTCAGCCGCAGGAAGTTCGTCTCCCTTCTCGAGCGCGGCCGCGTATTCGCCGTGTGCAAACTGCCTCGCCTGTTGTGCGACTTCGGCAACACTCAGCTTTTGCAAGTCAGGCGGCAACAAGCGGTGATACCACGCCGAGGCCACAAGGGTAGGCAGAAAGAAAATCGTTCGGTCGTCCGCGCCCCAATTGCCAAACCCTACTGAAGAGACAAGGACAATGCCGTTCAGATAGATCTGATGGCGCTCCTTCAAAACCAAAGACAGTTGCGCCGAGCGCGTCGTGCCGTAGCTTTCGCCGATCAGAAACTTTGGCGAGGCCCAACGCTCATTGCGTGTCAGGAACTGGTAGATGAAATCGGCAAAGAACGTCGCGTCCTGCACGACGCCGTAGAATTGCGCCGTATTCTCGCCGGGCGCCGGGCGGCTGTACCCGGTTGAAATCGCATCCACAAACACGAGATCGGTGACATCGAGGAATGAATCGCCGTTCTCGATTATCGAGTAAGGCGCCGGCATTCCGAATCCATCGTCGGTCAGCACGATCCGTTTCGGACCGAGTCCCATGTGCGTATACGACGAAGCCGAACCGGGACCGCCGTTGTAGACGAACGACAGCGGACGCTTTGTAGTATCCGACTCGTCTTTTGTATAAGCCACGAAGAAGAAGGTAGCCTTTGGCGAGCCGTCATCAGCCTTGATGACGTAGGTGGCGGCCGTCGCGGTGTAGTTGATCTGCTGTCCGCCGATCTTTGCGGTGTGGTGTGTGACGGAGCTCTTCTCCTCTGGCGGAGGCGCGGGCCGTTGCTGCGCCGCGGCTGCAGGTGGCGTTGTCTGGGGCTGTTGTTGCTCGGCTCCCCGGCCGCGGTTCCCGCGTTGCTGCGTTGGGTCTACCTGCGCCTGCGCCACAACCGTCGTCAGCGCAATCGTCATTCCAAGGGTTAAAATGCCACTCAATCTCATTTCTGATCTCTCCTTTTGGGTAGCTATCCCACCGAATCAAGGATCCTGATCCGATCCACTGAATCAACCGCACTTAGATTCGAAACCCGAGATGTACGACCGACAGTATTTCGCGCACGCAAGATTGTCAAGAAGTTGAGGCGGAATCCCCGATCAAATAAGCGTTCAGTGAATTCTCTGGTGACCTGACCTTCAACGTTCACCGGTGCTAATTGACACCGAGCGCATCAAGGAGTACAAGAGGCTCGCAGGTCATTCGAGCGACCGCGGCACGACTGGGCGAAGGAGGAGGCATATGAAGCATCAGTTTGAGAGTTCAGGCGCAACGTGGTTGGCGGTTTCATTCATGGTTGCGATTCTCGGTGGGGCTGCGGTCTTTGGCGCGGGGTCCCGGCATTCGCAATCACAGGACCGGGGGATGGGTGTAAGAAGAGGCGAGGCCCTCACCGCGTGGCCGTCAAAAAAAAAGCGGTTTGCGCTTATCATCGGCGTGGATCAGTATCAGGATTCGCAGATCACCCAACTCGAAGGCGCATCCAACGACGCAAAAGCACTGGCCGCCGCGCTGACGGCATATGCCGGATTCCCTGCCGACCAGGTTGTGTTGCTCACGTCCGGTCAGCCGCAGGAGCAATGGCCAAATCGGGGAAACATACTGCGTAAGCTTTCAAACCTTCGGGGCTCGGTGCCCAAAGACGGGCTGCTATTGGTCGCGTTCTCGGGTCACGGAATCGAACGTGACCGGCGCGCGTACCTGCTCCCGAGCGATGCTCAGTTGAGCGGCGACGTCAGACTGCTGGAAGACACCGCGATCAACGTCGAGACAATGCGAGAGCGAATCCGCGAAACCGGAGTCGGGCAGGTAGTGTTTCTGCTAGACGCCTGCCGCAACGATCCGTCTTCCGGCCGCTCCGATTCCGACAACCCGCTGACCGCATCCTACGCGCGAGGGTTCAACTTTGATCTTCGGAACCGGGACGTGCGCGCGTTCGCCACTATTTATGCGACGGATGTTGGGCAACGCGCTTTCGAGTACAAGGAAAAGAAGTTAGGGTACTTCACCTGGGGACTGGTAGAGGGTCTCAAGGGTGGGGCCGCCAACGACAAGGGTGAGGTGACGCTGGCGAGCCTGGTGAAATACCTTCAGGACGTCGTTCCAAAGCGGATTAATATCGACCTCGGCCCCGGAAAGACCCAGATTCCTTCCTTCCAAATCGAGGGCTATAAAGCTGAGGATCTAGTTGTAGCCGTGAGCGGCTCGGCGCGCGCCACAAGTGATAATCCGGGAGTGGTGAACCGACTCGATCCGGCGGCCCTCGAGCTGAGCTTCTGGGAAACCATCAAGAACAGCAACGATCCGGCGGACTTCAAGGCATATCTGCAAAAGTACCCGAGCGGGACATTCGCCGAGTTGGCGCAGCGTCGAGCGGGTCTCGAAGGCGAGCCGCGCCGCGACGAGCCGCGCCCGTCTGCTAAGGAGACGCTAGGCCGTGACCTCGTGATCAAGGCCCGAAACACATACCAGTACACGGGCCGGGTTGACGGTCAGGATCGCTGGGACTGGACGATCTTCATCGACGCCGATCAGGATTCGCTCTCTCGAATTCAGTGCGTCGAGTACACGCTGCATGCGTCATTTCCCGACCCGGTCAGAACAGTTTGCACTAGCGCTAACAGATTCGCCTTGAGTAGCAACGGATGGGGTACCTTCACGGTCAAGATCCGAGTCCTTCTGATGGACGGCAGCCAAAGGTTTCTTAGCCACGATCTCAAGTTTACGAAGTAATCCGGCGAGGAATCTTGGCGATTAATCCGTTTGATGCCGCACCCACCCTGCTATTCAACGTATTGAGGCTTCCTTGCGGCCACGGCCTTAAGGAATCGTGACCAGCGGCAGCTCAATGAAACTCGCCTGGCCGGGCGCGTGGTAAATTCGCTGCACCGCTTTCTTGTAGTCCCCAGGTTTGGCCCAGAAGATACTCGGCACGAAGGTCTGCGGATTGCGATCATACAGAGGAAACCAGCTCGACTGAATCTGCACCATGATCCGGTGACCTTTTAGGAAAACATGGTTCGCCGTCGGCAGAGCAAACCGATAAAGCAGCGGTTGATTCGCCGCGATGGGTTTGGCCGTCTCGAAACTCTCGCGATAGCGGCCACGTAAGATGTCCGCCGAGACCATCAACTGATACCCGCCCATGTTCGGTTGTCCGGCTACCTCGTCGGGATAGAGGTCGATCACCTTGACCACCCAGTCGGAGTCCGTGCCGCTGGTCGAGGCGATCAGATTGACTATCGGCTCGCCGCTGATCTTCAGAGGATCCGTCAATACATTCGAGACGAACGCAACAACGTCCGGGCGCCCGGAAGCCTCACGTTGATCGTCCACCAACCAGCGTGACCACGATGGACTGTCGATAGGGCGCGCGCGGTAAGGCACAGGCTTGGCGGGATCGGACACGTACTCCTCATAGGCCGCTGCGCCGGAAGCGGGCGCATTGAAACTCAGCTTGAGTCCGGCGTTGAAGTACAGTGGTGTTGCTCGAACCGCGCACCCGCTTGCGCAACCCGCGGGCCAACTCGGAAGACGCCGCCACGTGTTTGTTCCGGTTTCAAACGCGACGACGGGTGGGAGATCGGCCTTGGGTGCGCCGTCCTTGAGGTACTGGTCCAGAAACGGCCTCAGAATCTCGCGGCGAAAATAGAGACCCGTATCGCTGTCGAATTTGATCGCGCCCAGCGAGCTGCCGTCCTTGATCTCCTGCCCGTGGTGCCACGGGCCCATCACCAGGAACACCCTGTCGTTGTTAGCGTCCTTCGGCTTGATCGCTTTGTAGACGGCAATGTCTCCGTAGATGTCTTCCTGATCCCAGAGACTGTGTACCAGCATCACCGGCACTTTCAGCGGCTGCGTGGCCAGAATCTTGTCAACCGCCTGGTCACGCCAGTACGCATCGTAGCTCGGATGCTCGAGGATCTTTCGCCAGAAGCCGACTTGTTCGAGCCCGCGGCGCCGTCCAAGCTCGCCCGCCGAGCCGGCCTCCATGAACATGTCATAGTCGTCGAAGTGACTCGTCCACCACTTGATCTCGTTCGCGCGTGTCGCCTGCTGGTCGTAGATGTAGCCCATGCCTTGCTGCCGAAACGCGCCGTTGTGAAACCAGTCGTCGCCCATCCATCCGTCGACCATCGGGTTCATCGGGATAGACACTTTCAAGGCCGGGTGCGGATTGATCAGCGCCATCAGCGGCAGAAATCCATCGTAGGAGATGCCGAGGATGCCGACTCGGCCGTTGGTCTCTGGAATATTCTTCACCAGCCAGTCGATGGTGTCGTAGGTGTCGGTGGCGTGATCGACAGGCGTCGGATTTTGCGGACCTTGAAGAGGGCGATTCATTACATAGTCGCCCTCGGAGCCGTACTTTCCGCGGATGTCCTGGACTGCCCGAATGTAACCGCCCTCGACGATTACATCGGTCGCGTTGTCGTAGCCGAAGAGAATCGAGCCGAGGTGAGAGCTTTGGGCATGGCTCGTGAGATCCGTCGCGTTGTATGGCGTGCGCGTAAGAAGTATCGGCGCGCGGCTGGCGCCCTTCGGCACAAGGATGACGGTGTGAAGCTTTACGCCGTCACGCATGGGAATCATCACGTCTCGCCTGATGTGATCGAAGCCGTCGTTGGTTGGCACGACTTTGTCAGGCGTTTCGCTTGGCAGGTTGGGATACTGCGGCTTTTGATCGGCCTTTTTCTGATTGGAGCTCGATGTTTGCGACAAGACATTCGAACTCGCTATGGTGAAACAAACGACGAGCAGAACGGCGATGATTCGCACACGCTTCATATGGTTTCCTCCAGGAATCGCAGCCACGGATTTAGGTTCACCGATTGTGTGGTTCGCCGGTCATACTACGACGGCGCGCGGCAGTGGGCAAGCTGGCAAATCAGAAAGCAGAAGGCAGAAGGCAGAAGGCGGAAGGCAGAAGGCGGCGCTTTCTGTCGCCCGATCAGACAACAAAAGCGGCGGCAAAGAAAAGACGCCGCCGCAGTCCACTTCTGCCTTCCGCCTTCTGCCTTCCGCCTTCTGCCTACTGCCCGGCCATCACTCTTTCCACAAACTCGCGATTAGCTCGAGCGAAGCCTGCAGTCTCCTCCACTGTCTGCCCGACCTTGCAGCATTCCACCATCACCGGTCCGTCAAAGCCCGCGGACTTCAGCTTCTTGAATACGTTGGCGAAGTCAACTTTGCCTGTTCCAAACTGGATCATCACGTCGCCTTTGGGTTCGGCGCAGTCCTTTGCGCAGAAGCCGGTCACATGCTGCGCGATCGGATCAATCTCCGCTACGGGATCCTTGCCGGTGTAATAGATGATATTCCCGGCGTCGTACCAGATCGAGAAGTTGCGATGATTGACCTGCTTGATAACGCGGAGTATTTCATCTGAAGCCCCGCTGATGCCGCCATGAGGCTTCATTGCGAGCCGGATGCCTTTGTCCGCTGCGTAAGCCGCCGCATCGCTCATGACCTTGAAGTAATGCGCGTACTCTTCGGGCTTATCCGCGCCAAACGACAACACGAATTTAAGCGAGAGGAAGCGGGCATTATCGATTTGCTTGCGGACTTCGCGAATCGAATCTTCGAGTGAGATGTCGTGTCGAGATCTGAGCGCCCCCATGTTTGCTGTGAGCCCGCTCGCCGCAATCCGGTTCTTAAGGCCTTCGAGGTATTCCGGTGTCGCGTCCGCGGCGATGAATGGTTCTTCACGAGTGCGTGTGAGCAGACCGGTAGTCTTGAAGCCCGCCGCGTTAATTGCTTTCAGAGTCTGATCGAAGGGCCATTTGGTCCAGGGCCGGTTGAAACACCCGATTTGCCATTTGACGCCTTTTCCAAGAGTCTCGCTGGAACTGAGGATAGTGATAGCAGTGCTTGCGATGATTGCGTGTTGGATGAATTCTCTTCGATCCATAATCCTCCAGGCTTGTTGAACGTTCTGCTAACCCCAAATACAGAGGTGGCATTCCAACAACCTCAGCAATCAGAGACCCATCTGGTGCCTTGTACCGGGCATTTCGGTAGCAATCAAATCGGAAAGAAATCCGTGCAAATCCGTCGAATCCGTTTCATCAGTGGTCTATGTGTTCGGAAAACTCGCTTTGCCAGTGGCGGATAGACCATCACGGATGACACTGATCAGACTGATTTCCACGGATACTACATCTTCACTCGCGAAATGTCTGTTACACGCCCCTAAGCTATCGCAATAAGCCTCGCCGCGGTTCGAAAATAGAGCACGCCCTGTGAAATCGCCGGCGTCGCAAGACAAGGCTCGCCCAGATCATTCCTCGCCAGCACTTCAAGCGCGGGCCCGGACTTGATGACGTGAACCACGCCCTGTTCATCCGGGCAATAGACTTTGCCGTCGGCCGCAACCAGAGATGCCGAGCAGGAAGAATCCTTCCCAAGCCGCTCCTCATACATCTTGCCACCCGTCTTGAAATCGAAACGCCGCAACACGCCGTTGTGATTCGCAAGGTAGATAAACCCGCCGTAGACAACAGGCGTGGAAATGTACGAGCCGCCATTCGGAACGCTCCAAACAATCGAGTCGTTGCTGGTGCTGCCTTCGGCCAACGAGATGTCGCCCTGCGCCGTGGGGCGAATGGCGAACAACGGCGACTTCCCGCCGTGCGCGTTGGACACAACGATCAATCCGTCCGCTACGAACGGAGTCGGAATCGGGATATCCCCTCCGCCACGCAAGCGCCAGAGTTCTTTGCCGGTTTCCAGATCGTAGGACACGACGAACGGCCATCCGTTGGTGACCACCTGCGTCCGCTTGCCATCATTGTGAATCAATGGCGATCCCCAGCTCCCTTCAGAAGCGCCCTTGCGTGATGTTCTCCACAACTCCTTCCCGTTGGTGAGATCAAAGGCCGCGACAAACGGGTTCTTGGGATCATCGCAAAGCAGAACGATGCGATCCCGGTACAGCGCAGGGGAGCTGCTGTATCCCCACCCAATACCGTGCCAACTGTTGTTGATGACCCCGAGGTCTTTGCGCCAGAGCTCCTTGCCGTCAAGATCAAAGCAGTACAGCCCTTCCGAGCCGAAGAAAGCGACCAACCGCCGCCCGTCCGTTATCAGCGTGGTATTCGCGTGAGTTGATTTCTCGTGCCGTTCCGTGGCGGGCTTGCTCGTGCGTACGATTCGTTCCCAACGTTTCTTCCCCGATTTCTTATCGAAGCACAGGATCATCCACTTCTGTTCATCGTTGTCCTGCGCGGCTTTGACATCCCCGTAGTAGCCGATCCGTAGGGGTGCTTTGCCTGACAAGCGAACGGCAGTGCCGACATAAATCCGATCGCCCCAGATGATAGGACTGGAATGGCCCAGGCCTGGAATCTCGGCGCGCCATAAGACACCCGAGAGCTTGCCCGCCGTCGCATCCACGTTCCACGCAGCCCGCGTTGGATAGCCGTCGGCGATGCCCTGCCCGCCGGGGCCACGAAACCCCGGCCAGTTCTGTTCGGATTTCGAAGCGAGTGCAACGGCTGGCAGAGCCACTAGAGAACTCGCTAGAAATGAACGTCGTGATAATTCGATTGAATTCGCTCGCGCCTTTGGGTTGGTCATATGCTCACCTCTTTCAGGTTTATTCACGATATTACACCACAAGGTGAAAGGCGGAACCAGACCGCCCTCGTTAGGAGGGCATACCCACTTCGTGAGAAGTGGGTACGTGATGTTGTCGCCTACAAGCAAGCGCGCCTGGCGCTGCGTACTGACGAGGCGGGTATTGTCGCGTCTACCGCACCGAAGACGTAGTCATCATGTACACCGCAAACGACGCCAGCCAGTGCTCCCCGAGGTAGTCGCCGCTTGCTACATGTGCAAGGGCGTCTTTGGCGTGCGCAGCCGCCGCAAGAGAGAGAACTCCGCGAACCGGGTCGCGCGGCGGCAGCGCTGAAGCGATATGCCGCATGCACCATGCCCGGCTGAGATTCAGACCGTCCAGGTGGACGATCTTCGGGTCGCTTCGATCCGCAACGGTCGCTGCAGCAAGCAATGTCTTCGGCTGTCCGGTGACGATGCCGGGCAGAAACCGCTGGAACCACCGCCGAAACTCGAGCGGCTTGAGCACGCGCAGCATCAGATCCGCTTCTATGAGAGCCGGGGAGAAAAAGTCCTCGCCGCCCGGTTCCCACGCCGCTGGATAAGAGGCATCGGCCAAGAAATAAGTCTTGCTGCGCTCTACGATCGTAGCCTCCAGCTCACGGTCTCCGGCTGACCTTGCGTAATCCAGCGCGAACGCCAACCCGAAGGCCGTGTTTGGGTGGACACCTGTGCGAATCGGGTAGGTTTGTCGCGGAAGAAATCTCTTGTATCGTTCGACCAGCGCATCGACGAGTGGCTGCAGGTTCCTGGACCAGACTCTTGCACCCGGATCATCCCACCCTCGCAACTGTTCCGCCAGCTTCAGCAGCCACCCCCATCCATAGGTCCTCTCAAACGATTGCCGGTTAGCCTGATTGAGGTATGCCACCTCAACCTGGATGTTCTTTGCTGAAAGGTTGTCATCTAGCGCCACCCTGATCTGGCTCGCCTCCGGGAGGTCCGGGAAAAGACGAAGCAGTCTCGCAAGCATCCAGTGCCCGTGAACGGAGGAGTGCCAGTCGAGACATCCGTAAAAGGCTGGATGAAGCGTTCGCGGACTCTGGACCTCGGAGGCGTCATTCATCGTGTGGTCGAGTTTGTTTGGATACTCCCTGGCGACGCATTTGAGTGCGAGGCTGGCGAAGTGCGAGGCTTCAGATCGAGTCAACGTGAAGACATCGCCGTTGAGCCGCGGATCTTCCGGCTCAATTGCACTGACTGAAGCAGCCACGAGGCAGATTGAAAGCAACGTCGTCGCCGCCATTCTGAATCCGATCACGATTCCTCCTGAAGTAGCACAGACTAAAGTCTATGCTACTTCGACGCATGGCCCTCACCGTTGCCAAGAATCAACCTTGGTCGATCGAGACTAGCGGAGCACGGTATCAAGCTCCGCTCGAATCTCGTCGAGCTCTTTGCGCAACACTTCGTACCGCTCGATCGCATCGCGCCCGATCTTCTGGTCGATATTGGCTGTCATCCCCGCCAGATAAGTTATATGCGCCTGGAGCCCAGGCTTGCTATAACGAATCTGCGGCGTGAAGAGCTTCGCGGCAATCGCAATCAAACGGTTTGCCGAGTCCCCCTCGGTCCCCGAACTTGCGCGCAGCTTGGCCTGCGCCTCGCGAACTCTGGAGGCGAGCTGATTGACGCCGTTCACCAGTTCCCGCACGCGCACGTTGTGCTCGAACTGCTCCTGCAGATCTGCGATGGTGACGCCGTCATCCGCGACCCGAGGATCGATCAGCACATTGAAGCCTTCAGTCACCGTGGCGGAGTCGATCTTGAAGCGAGCTTGATACTGCCCCGGTGGCACCGTCGCGCCTGCCTGATTGCGCACATCCCATACAAAGAGATTGAGTCCGGCGACTTTCATCACGCGAGGAGGAGGGCCTGACCGCCGCCCGCCCGTAGGAGCGTCCGGGTCCTCCTGTTGCGCCTCGGCGCCGCCACCGCGACCGCTACCCGTCACTGCCGGCGCATCGCTGTTGTAGGAGTTGACCAGCTTCCCTTTCGCGTCGAGGATCTCGATTGTCACCGGGCCGGTGGGCGCCGCCGGCAGATAATACTCAATCGTCGGACCAAGGATGTTAGGGTTGACCCGTGTGCGATAGCCGGCGCGCGGCTTGAAGAGGTGCACCTCAGACGTCGTCACTCCCGCCGTGAGTTGATGGAGCAAACTGATGTTGTCCAGAATCCAAAAGGCACGCCCTTGCGTCGAGACCACCAAATCTTTCCGGTGGACTTTGATATCCGTCACCGGCACGTTCGGCAAGTTCAACTGGAACGACTGCCAGTGTCCGCCATTGTCGAACGAGATGAACATCCCGAACTCGGTCCCTCCGTAAAGCAGACCTTCGCGGTCGGGATCTTCGCGGACTACACGCGTGGGCCAATCCGCCGGTATGCCGTTCTTCCCGTCGGTCAGCCGCTTCCACGTCTTTCCGTAATCGTCGGTCCGATAGATGTACGGCTGATAATCCCCAAGCAGCCAGCGGTACACCGCATAGTAGGCTGATCCTCTGCGATGCGGGGACGGCTCGATGTACTGCACGCGCCCGCCCGGCGGAAGATCCTTGGGCGTGATGTTAGACCACGTCTTTCCGTTGTCGCGGGTGATGTGAAACGGGCCGTCATTCGCGCCAGTCCAGATCACGCCTTTTTCAAGCGGTGATTCGGCAATCGCGTACAGCGTGCTGTAGAACTCTTCGCCGGTGACGTCGCGAGTGATCGGCTCGCCGCTGGCGCCCTGGCAGCATTCGGGCCTCGCGGTGAGATCGGGCGAAATCTTTTCCCACGTCACACCTTTGTCGCGTGTGCGGTGCACATGCTGCGATCCGTAATAGAGGACCTCGGGATCATGCGGCGAAGTAGCCATCGGCGACACTCGCTGCATACGGTAGATGAGATCGCTTGCCGGATTGCCATACAGCGACTGCCCACCGATCCAATAATTCTTCTGCTGTCCGGTCTTGAGATTCATGACTCCGTACTGACCTTTGCATGATCCGTAGACGATGTCGGGATTACTCGGATGCGGCATGATGGGACCGGTCTCGCAACCGGGACCGGGACGCCAATCATTGAGCGAGGCGGGATCGGCCTGGCTGGAAATAATGAGCGTCGTGTTGTCCTGCTGCGCGCCGTAGAGTTTGTACGGGAACTGGTTGTCGAGCCAGACGCCATAGATCTCAGCGGTCGGCTGATTCATTTGCGTCGACCAGGTGCGGCCGCCATCGGTGGAAACGTTTGCTCCTCCGTCGTTCGACTGGATCATCAGTGAGCTGTCTTTCGGGTTAATCCAGATATCGTGATTGTCGCCGTGCGGCGTGCGGAAAGTCGTGAACGTTTTGCCGCCATCGACGGATTTGAAGAAGCCTTCGGCTCCGGCGTACACCACGTCGGCGTTGGCCGGGGCGGCGGCGGGCGTCGGGGGATAGGAGGGACGCTGAATCAACGATCCTTGGGAGTTGATGAGCGCCCACGTTTGTCCGGCATCGTCCGAGCGGTAGAGTCCGCCCCCGGGCTTCGCTTCAACAAGCGCGTAGATGCGACTCGGATTTGCCGCGGTAACAGCAAGGTTCGCCTTGCCGATCAACTCAGCCGGCAGCCCGGTCGTGATTTTAGTGAAGTGCTCGCCGCCGTCGGTGCTCTTGTAGAAGCCGCCTTCGCGCGAGCCGCTGATGATCGTCCAGGGTTTGCGTTCGAGGTGCGACATCCACGCATACACGACGTTTGGGTTGCCGGGCTGTAGCTCGACATCCATCGCGCCTACGCTGTCGGATAAGAACAGCACCTTGCGCCAGGTCTGCCCGGCGTCGGTTGTCTTGAATACGCCGCGCTCCGAGTTCGACTTGAAGGCGTCACCCACGGCCGACACCCAAACGATTTCCGGATTCGTTGGATGGATGCGAACAGATCCAATCTGACCGGCGTTGTAGAGGCCGATAAACTTCCACGTCTGGCCGCCGTCGGTCGACTTGTACATGCCACGCCCGGTCGAGACATTGCTTCGCACTCCATCAGAGCCTGTGCCGAGGTAAATCACGTTCGGGTCCGAGTCGGCAACCGCGACGCATCCCGTCGAGCCGAGCGGCACCTTGCCGTCGGTGATTGGAACCCAGGTCGTCCCCGCGTCCGTTGTTCGGAACAGGCCTCCGCTGGCCACGCCCATGTAAAACGTTTTTGGCTGAGAGGGGACGCCTGTCACCGTCGTGACGCGTCCGCCGCGTGACGGCCCAACGAGTCGATAACGGAGCCCGTTGAACAGAGCCGGGTCGCAACTGGGCATCTGCTGTGGCCGCGCAGCCGGCGCTTGCGCTTGGACCTGCGCGACGGCGAGCGTGACGAGAATCAGGAATGAAAGTGGGGTGCGTCTACGCATGGGTTCAACCTCCGAGGTCATTGCAGAGAGATAGCAAACCCTGAAAGCTGTTTTATTGCAAGCTACGTAAGCGCGATTCACCTTGGCGGCTTAGCGTCTTGGCGGCTCTTTGCGTCTTTGCGCGAAACTGACCTTCTGCCTTCTGCCCTCTGAAATTCACATCCTTGCACAGCTCCCCTTCGCGGACATAGTATTGCGACCATGCTCGCCAAACGACTAACCCCCATCTTGAACGTCTCCAACATCAAAGAGAGCTTTGAGTGGTTTGAGAAGCTCGGGTGGAAGAAAGCATGGGACTGGGGCGATCCGCCGGACTTCGGAGGAGTCTGCTCCGGCGACTGCGAGATCTTCCTCTGCGAGAACGGTCAAGGGGGCCGTGGCAAGGGCGCCGGGATGACCTTCGGACCGGAAGGCGACGAGGCTGCCGACAAGGGCGCGTGGGTGGCGATCGGGGTGGATGACGTGGACGCCATCTACCAGCACTGCCTGGCGCAGGGACTCGAAGTCACGTGGCCTCCGACCGGCATGCCTTGGGGCTTGCGCGAGATGCACGTCCGCCACCCGGACGGGCATGTCTTCCGAATCGGCCACGGTCTTGGCGAAGAGGATGACCCTCCCAACCGTGATCGCGTTAAGAGCCGCCCGTGAGTCCGCAAACCCTTGGATAAAGATGCAAGGAGTGGCATATCTATGGGACTGTCAGCAACGTCAAGCGTGACCCTCCTCGCTGTCACCATTCATGCCATTCTCCGCCGGGTGTCCTCGCGGGTGGAACGCACTCGGTCAGCGCGCAAGGATCCGGTGAACGTGCATCAGATGATTCTCGAGCTGGTTGAGCTTGGGGATCGTCTCTGTGAGGCTGTGCTTCAGCTCGAGGTACGCCTCCATCTCGCCCGGAACGTGGTATCGCGCCGGGTTCTTGAGGTCGGCAAGCTCCTGCATGAGCTCTGCCTCTCCCATCTGCAGGTTGTGCACCAACATTGAGACCTCCTCGGGATCCGGGAGCTGGCCAGCTTGCACGGCGGGGACAAGCTCCCCCACCCGATTGAGCGTCTGTTGGAGCAGAGAAGGGGGACATTCGCAATCTTCACAACTACAACCGACAGTATCGAGTACGCGCGACGCGACCCCCCGCAGGTGCTCGAACTGCTGGGCCCTGGCCGCCGCCTCGCGCACTTTTTGAACGGCCGGTAGCAACAGTCCGATTAGGATCGCGATGATCGCGATCACGACGAGCAGTTCGATGAGCGTGAATCCGGACGAGCGACCGTGTTCTCTTCGTATTGTCTGCATTGATCACCTCCCTGAAAAGTCAAAAACGCGGCAAGCTTATACCTCCCGGGGGATCTCGTCAAACACGCACGCAATGCCATCTTGCGATTCTCATGGCTAAGACAATGCTTGTCACAACTCTGTGGGAGGTTTCATAGTAGACTTCTGGCTGCCCGAGCCTCAGCGTGAGTAGCTGCCTGAAGGAAGGCGCGGAGGTTGTGTCTTGAAAGTAACTAAAGAATCGATAGAAAGCTTCACCGTCGAATTCGAAAGTAATGAGGAGCTTCGACACGAGTTCGACACAAACCTCAGCGCCGGCGGACTGTTTCTCTCTTCAACCGAGAGACCCGAAGAGATGTCGACGATTCAGCTTAACTTGCGGTTGAGCGAAGGCGGCTCTTTTGCAACGAGCGCAACCGTCGTGCGGCTCTTCGAAGGCGCGTTTGCGGTCTCGATTGAGGCGAACCCGCAGGAGATTCTCTCGAGTTTGACGACAAGGCCCGAGGCGCCCAACAAAGAAGGAGAGTCCGCAGGCGGGAAACCTGCCGGCGTGTGGGATCGCGTTCGGGCGATGCCTTATGCTGAGAAGATCATTCTCGCCGGCAAAGCCGACCGAAGCGAAAGAGCCGTGTTGATACAGGACAACGATCCGCAGCTTTTGTACTACCTGCTCAAGAATCCTCGCATAACTACAGAAGAGGTCCTGCGCATAGCGAGGATGACTTCGATCTCTGCGGCTGTTGCCGATCAGATTGCGAAGACGGCTCAATGGTCATCCAATCAGGAGATACGCTCCGCTCTTGTCAACAACCCCCGCACGCCCACGCCGCTCGCGTTAAAGCTCCTTCCCACTCTTCCTGAGCCTGAGATTCGGCACATAGCCAAAAGCACCGGAGTGAGCCAGGCTCTCAAGCAAGCCGCGTTGCGAATAGTAATAAGCCGGGGATAGCTGACTGGGGCCTTCTGCTTCACGACGAGCGCGAATGTCGACGACCCCTCTGCGCCGATGTTACATACACTGTTTCTTCATTGCTTTCTTTCCTTCGTCAATTCTGATCGAGAATCTGGCTTGAGCCATCGCTGGAACCACTTCAGGTTGCGGAGCATGTATTCTCTCTCGAGTGGCGGCTCGTAATTGACGTGGCCGCCGCGAGGATAGATGTCAAACTCGACCGTCTTGTGCAGTGCCTTGAGCGCCTTGTAGAACTCCTGCGCTTGGCTCAGCGGAACCCGATTATCGTTCTCCCCGTGTTGAATTAGAATCGGTGTTGAAACGTTGCGGACGTGGGTTATAGGGGAATGCTGAATTAGCGATGCGGTACTCTCCCACGGAAGGCCAAAGTACTCAACAATAAAATCCCCAGCATCCGAGAAGTAATACAAGTTGATCAGATCGCATATGCTCGCGGCCGTTGATGCCGCCTTGAAGCGCCCCGTCTGGGTGACGATCCAGTCGGTCATATAACCACCGTACGAAGCACCCATTACTCCGAGCCGATCCGGATCACCGATACCTCGTGCAATCATGGAGTCAACTCCAGCCATGATGTCTTTATAGTCATCCTCACCCCAGCGGTTAATGATGGCGCGAAAGCCTTTTACGCCGTAGCCTGAGCCGCCGCGAGGCATCGGGAATAGGATCGCCATTCCTGCCGCAGCCATAGCTTCAACTGGATACGGATCGACTTGTCCAACGCGATGTGCAAACTGGGGAAAAAGCCCATAGGTATACCCGCCAATCGGCCCACCATGACAATAGACAATCATCGGAATGCGCTGATCGCGTCGATAGCCGAACGGCGTGAGCAGCAAGCCCCAGATTTCCTTTCCATCAAACGATTTCCAATGAACGGCCTCAAGATCGCCGAGATTTAGCTTGCGTAGCTCTGGATTGATGTCCGTCAACTTGACGGCCCTACCGTCAGCAAGGTCCGTGACATAGACGTCGCCCATCGTGCGGCTTTCTACTGAACGATACGCAATGCGCCGGCCGTCGAGTGAAAGACTCAGTGAAAAATTAACTACGCGTCCAGGTGTCACTACCTCTGACCGTTCACCGTTGACCGAGACATGGTAGATAGCCTGTTCGAACATGTGCTCGCCAAGTTCCAGGGGGATATAGAAAATCGACCGGCTGTCCGGCGCCCAACTGAATTCGTTGACCCACACTTCTCGCGACAGCGTAAGCCCACGGGGCGGCCCGCCAGTTCCGTCTGCGGCCACCACATAAAGGTCCTGTGCGTTGATCATGCCGGCTCGGCCACCTGAAGAAATAAAGGCTATCGACCGGCCGTCCGGCGAATATTGTGGCATGCGATTCGTGCCGGGCCGCCGGACGACTGCCCGCGGCTCACCTCCTGCGCTCGAAATCGCATAAACCGCAGAATTGTAGGACGCGCTAAAGCCGCTTTCGTCCGAAGCAGCATATACCAGACCCTTTCCATCGGGGGCCCAGTGAAAGTCGAGCACAGTCTTGTCGGCAGGGGTTAGAACTCTTGGCGCGCCTCCGGGAATCTCCTGTAGCCAAACTCGCGGAATCCGCTGGTCCCGATCGACAGGAATCACATAGCTCTTTTCTTTCTTTCGCTGCTCCTCCTCGGCTGTAGGCGGATTACTCGCAATGAAGGCAATCTGTTTGCCGTCTGGCGACCATTCATACCGTGTGACGCCACCCTTCACGGAGGTGAGTGCCCAGGGTTCGCTTCCGGTCGATGACATCGCCAACACCTGAGGAGTCTCATCGACGTAGCCGATGAACGAGATCGACGATCCATCAGGTGACCAGCGCAACCAAGGCGAGGGCAGCGGCCTATTAAAGATTCGGGTGCGATAAGTCAATCGAATCGGCGTTCCGCCCCCGACGGGGATTCGATAGAGAATCGCTTCATGTGCCGCGGTTTCGAATGATGGCGTCGAGACGACATAGGCGATCTGTTTCCCATCTGGCGAAATCTGCACATCAGAGACGGAGCGAAGGCGCATTAGCACATCTACAGTTACTTCCTGGGCGTCAAGTCGCGTCGGTCCTAAAAGTAATATAGCCAGCAGCACCCACCATA
Source organism: uncultured Clostridia bacterium (assembly GCA_964548075.1). GTDB lineage: Bacteria > Acidobacteriota > Blastocatellia > UBA7656 > UBA7656 > Onstottus_A. The sequence goes on from CAZJQQ010000013.1 coordinate 64,344, forward strand.
ATTTCTTGGTGATCATCATGTTTCTTCTCCAACACCGAATCGCATCGGCGCGCGTTGATCCGAGAGGCTGAGTTTCATCACAGCGAACCGCTAATCATAGCCGGAAAGCTTCAGACGCAGAACGGAAAGCCGTAGGTTGAATCGAATGTTGCAATTCCACACCTGACACCCCCTTGGAGTCCGCTGTGATTTCAACCACGGTTCGCGGACTCCCGTAGCTTTATTCCGGCTTCCCTTGGTGCTTGACGGGTATGCATATCGTGCATACAGTTGTCATTGTGCGCTTCCAGTTCGATCCCGCAAAGGCCACGAGCAATCTGAAGAAGCACGGGGTCCCCTTTGCCGACGCGGAAGGCGTCTTTTACGACCCGCTGGCGATCCATCAGTTGAGTCCGGATTCGGAACATGAGGAGCGCTTCGTTGCGGTTGGCATGGATAGTACTGGAAGAATCTTGGTCGTCGTTTATACATTGCGCGGTGAGGAAATCCGACTCATTTCGGCTCGTCGCGCTACGCCACGCGAGGTGAAAGAATATGAGGGCTGAATACGACTTTTCGAAGGGCGAGCGAGGCGCGCTGATTGCTCAACCGGGTAAGACGCGCATAACGATTTATATCGATAACGCAGTTCTCGATGAGTTCCGCGCTCGCGCGGAGCAAGCGGGCACCGGTTATCAAACGATGATGAATGAAGCGCTCAAGGCTTCCTTGGGAAAGAGTGAGTCTCCGGTAACCGAGGCATTGTTGCGCCAGGTGATCCGAGAGGAGCTACCGCGGATCTCCAGACCAACTACGCGCTCAACCTCACGCGACAACAAGCGTCGTGCTGGTTAGCTCATCCGTTACGGAGCGGGCCAACTTCTGACAGTCTGCCTTCTGACCTCTGATCTCTGACCTCTGACCTCTGACGACTGAGCCAGGCTCTCAAGCAAGCGGCGTTGCGAATAGTAATAAGCCCGGGTTAGATGATTGGGCGAATAGCCTTGATCGCCATCAAAAGCGGTAAGCAGTGTCATAGATAGAACCGACGAACGGCGTCTCCCGTTCACTCCGTAGAAGGGACGATGGCGTGTGCCGTTCACTCCGTAGGAGTGTCATGTCTATAGAAGGGACGATGGCGTGTCACGCTCACTCCGTAGGAGTGACCTCTTCGTGGGCCTGCGCACCATCGCACCAAGCCAAGCACAGGTAACTCCTACGGAGTTAGAGCGATTCAACCTGCTGGCATCTATAGACAGGCAACTTCTACGGAGTTCACTCATGGACCGACACGAGGAAAACTATCGCGCCGGAACGAGCCTCTCGGAGCGCGCGAATCTCTTAAAGAAACTGCTGCTGTTCCAACGCGGACGCTGGGCGCGGTTGGCAACAGCTTCGACGACCTGCAGATAAGCTCGATTGAAACTGGCAGCGGCTTCAATGTCGATCGGCTGCTGAAGATCGTCTGAGGGCGCGTGGTATCGCTCTCTGCGCCAACGCTTGACGATGCCGTGTTCGGGTGAGTCCTTGACGAATCCGACTTTGAGAGAGATGGCCGGCACGCCGCATCGAATGAAGCTGTACTGATCGCTCCGAACAAAGGCCCGGCGCTCGGGTTCCGGGTCTGAGAGAACCTCGACTCCGATGCTCCTCGCGACGCTTTGCAAGTCCTCAGCCAGGTTTGACTCTTCGAGCCCCTGAACGATAAAGCTCCGAAATGGAAACAACGGCAGGAACATGTCGATATTGATGTTCGCGACGATGCTTGCCGCCTGCACCGTAGGATGCGCCGCATAGTATTTGGATCCGCGCAAACCGTGCTCCTCCGCGGTAACGGCCAGAAAGACCACCGACCGCCGAAAGCGCAGCTTCTTCTCACGAAAACTGCGGGCGGCTTCAAGCAACGTAGCGATGCCCGAGGCGTTGTCCATAGCGCCGTTGTAGATTGGATCGCCATTGATCGGCTCCCCAGTGCCAACGTGATCGAGATGAGCACTCAGCACAACGTATTCGTTCCTCAGCTTGGGATCGGCGCCCGGCAGTATGCCGGCTACGTTTTGCGACTCGACGATCCGCTTCTCAAATCTGACCGACGCTCGCACGGTCGCTGGAATCGCAAACCGCGGCAGAGGCTTGCCGGCTTCGGCGAGTTTCATGATCTCGGCAAAGCTATGGCCTGAGTCGACGAAGAGTCTCTCGGCCTTCGCCGGGTTGAAGGTCACCGCCAGTTGCTGCCCGCCGTTTTCCTCGAGCCCGGGGTCGGCCAGCGACAAGGCAGGCCGAAGCCGCGCGAGTTTGGAACGTTCCCAGGGAATGTCCTGGCCGATGGGATTCTGAATTCCGATGACGCCGATCACGCCGGCACGCTTCAATGCTTCCCAACGTGTGTTCTGATAATGCGCGCGCAGAGGGCCGGGTATCTCCGATGGCCCGCCCGACAACAGCAGCACCACTTTACCGCGCAGATCGAGTCCAGCCAGATCGTCATAGTTCATCTCAGGAACGGTCAGCCCGTAGCCGACAAAGACGATTGAGGCCTCGGTACGCGGGGCGTGCTCGATGCCCATGCTGAAAGTTGCTTCTTCTCCGAGAACGATTGGTTCTTCTTTGCCGATCGATTCGCCAACACCGCCGCGTTGTGTTGATTCGTCAACACTGGCTCGTTGTTTTGCCGGGACGAAACCTTTTGGATTCCTGATGATCGCGAGGCTGGACTGTTCCTCGACGATCTTTCGCGAAATGAACTTCACTGGTTGGAAGTAGCCTTGCGTTCCGCCCGGTTTCAAACCGGCGCGTTTGAACGCGGCGGCGACATACTCAGCGGCTCGACGATGCCCTTCGCTGCCGGTTTCACGCCCGGCTAGTTCATCGCTGGCGAGATATTGAATGTGACTCAGCCACCGTGCGGCGGGATTGGGCGTGGTGTTTTGAGCAACGGCTGCCTGGCTGAGGGAAAGCACGGTAGTTACTAACAAAAGTGAGAGGCGTCGAAGCATGGTTCAACCTCCGCGGTGATTGCAGAGAGATAGCAAACCCCGAAAGCCGTCTTAATGCAAGCTACGTCAGCGCCATTCAGCTTGGCGTCTCTGCGCGAAACCGACCCTCTGACCTCTGGCAGTCAGATCCTCTCCCCGCTAAGACGAAGAAGAGATTTACGAACGAGATTGTGTACTACGAGGATGTGAGAGACTTAAGAATGAAGAGGTGATTCTGTGTCAGGAAGAACGCAACGCTACCTGATCCTCCGAATTAATGCTGAGCACTCGAATCGTGGTCCTGCCCGTGGCTGTCTTGCCTGCCAAATAGATTCCATGCCACTCGAAATGATCTTCCCACTCTTGGCGCCGCGGATGAAATAACTCAGTCAACTCATTAGTTTCGGGATCGATCCCGGTTAGATTCGTTCCTTTGTGAAGATTGCAATCAATGCAGGCAAGGGCAAGGTTGTCGATGTCATCGCTACCGCCGTGAATCTTGGGAATGATGTGTTCGACATGGAGCGCAGCCAGCGGCGAATCATCCTGGTGCAGATGACAATACTCGCAAGCGTGTTGAGCGCGCTCGCGAACCTGAGCCCTGATCTGTGAGCCGATCATCTATGACTGGGAGTTCGCTAGCTGCTGCGCTTGTCGTTTGAGAATGGCGACGAACTTGTTCGCGCGCACATAACCCGCGTATTCAGCCCGCTCGTCTTCCGTCAGTTGGCCTTCCGTTGATCTTCGGGCGAGTTCTTCGATGCGGGCTTGCAGTTCAGGGTCGGCGCGAAAGCCGATCACTGCGTCAGCTTTTTCCAGTAAGACAATTTCCAGCATCGGCCGCACGCCGCGATCAAACGCCAAACTTTCTGAGGTAGTTGCCATGCGCCGAACTTACCACGCTGATCTGCGCTTTAGCAATGCTTCGGTATTGGCTTTTACGAGTTCGTAGAAGACCTCCTGCGAGATGTCCCCGACGTCCGAAGCGTCGGGCGCTCACTCCGTAGGAGTGACCTCTTTGTAGGGCTGCGCACCATCGCACGAGGACGTACGCGTAGATTCCGCAGGCCACGCACAGGTAACTCCTACGGAGTTCGGACCAAGTAAACGTGCTGGCACTGCTCGATCTTCTCTTGAAGTTCCGCATAAGGAACGGCCAAGAGCCCGCGCATGGCTTTGTCGAACGCGTCAAATTCTTGGCTTGTTTTACGCTTCATGAGCGGATACCTAGTGCACGGGCCCTGACCGGCCAGGGTTCGGGCCGGAAGGGGGCAAATTAAAACGCCTGCAAATCATGGCAGTAACGATCTGTATACCTTTTCTTACGTGAAATAGTCGCTGAAAGAATGCGTCCTGCGTAAGGCCGTCACGGTACAAGAACTGAAAGATAGTTATGCTTCTTAGCGGATACGCGATACCATCGGATTCAACGTCCTGACTGAGAAGTCTCAGCCGTAAGTCCCACAACCAACTATTTCTTTCACTCTCTTTCATCCCTGAGAACCGTCTGGCAATGTCACCGTCAATATCCAAGCTCGCACCAATGACAATTTCATCCCTTCTTGCGCTGTGTTGGCTGACGGTGAAGGAGATGCCCGAGTGGTCAGTTATGTCTAAAGCCCAGACGCGATTCTCGCCTTGTACGTGTTTCACGCGATAGCCCTGCTCTACAAGCCATTGCTCAACCATTTCTCTGTTTTGTAGAGCCTGATTATCGATCGTAGAATTTCCCGTGTTCACCATAACATCTGAGATAATACAGGAGGCAAGAGTCATTAGGGAGGGTTTCATGCTTCGCCTCGGTTGGTATGTTTCCATTCATCCCATCCCGGAAATTCTGAAAACTCGCCATCCCACTCCCCGCGCCGAATCAGCCAGCGCATCATGTTGGCCTGTGCCGAACGGATTTGATCGTCTGCGACCTCTTCAACTCCGGTCTGATCTGGAAAGCCGCCCTCTTGAATCTGTCGCAGAAGTTCCTTCCGGTCAAAAAGCATTATCTTCGGCAAGGGAATCTCTATCATTCTTACAATCCGTCTTAGGCCCCATCGCATGTCGTCGTCCGGGCGCTTGACTCTGTTCTCAAACTCATGAACTAGCTCATAAACAAACAAATCTGCTGCTTGCAACGGGCAAAGCTCATTCGGAGTCGCCGAGGTATAAGTCCCGAGTCTCCATCCGGCATCAGGGTAACCCGACTTTACGAAGTGAAATAGTTGCTCTGCTAGTCCGCGCTCTGTACCAAACTCGCTATTGAACGCGTAAACCATATTCACCCGCTCTTCGGGGCGCAGGAATAAGCCTTCCGTTGAAGCGCCGCGTGTACAGCGCTGAAAAGCAAGATAGTAGGGGTCTTTGAAACCTAGTTGTTGTTCTGGGGTTAGAGTTGCAAAGTCATCAAGTGACACCGCCGCGCCTATGGGCACTGCTTGAGTAGCTTGAATGATCTGGACTAAGCGACCAAACAGCATTCGCCGCTCGTTTTCTTTGTCCTTCCATGATTCAAATTGCCCGAAGCTGTGCGCGAAGTCTCTCATGTGGAACGGCTCGCGCAACGCAGCGTTGTCTAACAGATTCGTCCAGTCTCGTTCAAATATCTCCCAGTTTTCAGCCGGCGCCACAAAACCCGCCATCCCCACGTAGCGACAGGCGGGGTCTTGCGAGTGCCCGCTCTCATCGAAGTAGCCCGTCAACATGAAAAGCAACTTCCTTCGGCTCCTAGCCGGATGAGTAGCTGATGCTAGATGCCTGACCGCACTGTAAGGGGGCACTAGACACCCACGGTGCGAAAATACACCCGGACGAACTTGATTCGTCAACTATATTATTGCCCTAATTTGGGTAGTAAGTGATCTCTCGGTAAGTTACCGAGCTTGGAATGAAGCCGGGAACTTTGAACTTGGAGAGTAGCAATTGTTCGTAGCATCGAACCCAATTGCCCCACTCATCCAGTTGGTACTCGTACTTCCTTGAGGATTCCAATACGCCATTCTGGTACACCCTTTCGTCTTCCTTGAATCCGCTCTTATTGTAAACGAAAACTGTTCTCCTTGTTGGACGAGCTGGTGGGTTCTGTACGGTCTCTGTCAAGTTCCCGAAACGATCATACTTGTCCGTACTGAATGTGTATTTCTTCCCGGTGGCTGGATCAGTCAACTCTCGGGTGAGAGTGGTGCTGAATCGACCATACCCTTTCTCGTTGAATGCGTCCTCAAATGACACAGCCTTGGATGTCTCCTGTTCTCCTGAGTGCAAGTCGATCCTACGCGTCTGCAAGCCCTGTGGGTTGTACTCAAACCTCACCTTCCAATACAGTACCTCGCGTTCCGTATCGTAGAAGGATCCCTCGGAGAGGTTGCCTGCCCGGTCGTACTTTTTCACTTCTAACAACCTGGCCGGCCCTTCGACGTCCCGATCGCTGCGAGGTGAATAGTCATAGTAGGCGAGACGTTCAGTCATCGTTCTAACCGGACCTTGAAGCTTATCTTTATCGCGATCCGTGAGCGCAAACGCTCCGGCTAAATCAACAGGACCTTTTTTGAGACGGAGTGGCAGCTTGTCAAGGTAGGAAACCGGAACCGCAAAGTTGAGGTTCTGACCACCGTGTAACGTTGACACAGCTATGCCGACAACTTCTGCACGGGTGTTCACGATTGGGCCTCCGCTTGATCCTGGGGAGATCGCAGCATCCATCTGAATAACCCCCTGCTCAAGCCGAAGCCCGCTTATGATCCCTTTTGAAAAGGATCCTTCTAAGCCTCTTGGATTGCCGCCCGCGTAAACTTCATCACCTACTGCCAAAGTAGTCATCGCGGCCAGCGGCAAAGGGGAGCACGAGATTGTCGGCGCCCGGAAGACACACAGGTCATGCTCCACATCCATTCCCACGATGTCATCAATGTTCTGCGATATACCCGTGGTTATCCGCTTGACATAGGCTTTGGAGGCTTGCTTAAAGACATGCAGGTTCGTGGCGACCAAATCACCCTCTAGGCAAAATCCGCTACCCTGAGCAATCATTTCGCCGTCAGGATCTTGGGTTATGATCAGTACAAGAGAGCGGGAAACCCGCTCAACAATGTCTCGCGGCGACAGTGCTGGTCGAGCAGTTTGTTGCTGCTTTGATGGCCGTTCACCGGTCTGCGCGAGCGCTCCCACGGCAGGATTCGCGATGAGTAGTAAAAGGATCAAACCCTTCCTCATGGGTTCGAATCTTACCAGTTTGCGCATAGCCTTGTGTTCCTACGTGGATTCAGCGTGCCAATTTGTCACGGAATCCCGCTCTATTGGTATTCGCACTTACACCGACTCGTCAATTTCCTCGACAGCAACTTTGACAGCAAACGGCGCAGCACGCAACAACACAACAAGAACAACCGGGGATTCAAAGGAAGATTAACCTTGCAGATGGGGTCAGGCGTGTAAATTGCAATTTGGCAATCTCAGTTCAAAAGCTCGCAAAGCCGCCAACAACCTGCGCGTTGCGTGGTTCCTTAGATCATCCGTGTTAGGAAGTTCCAGCTACTTTGCTACGGCGCAGCTTCCAGCTTCTTGAGATTCTCGGTGGCACCCGTGTTCTTGGGGTTCAACTCCAGCGACCTTTTGTAGTTTTGAATCGCAAGCTGCTTGTCGCCGTTCACCATGTAGGCTTCGCCAAGGCTGTCGTAGGTATTGAAGCCCTGGGGAAACATCTCAACGTTGAGCTTGAGAATCTCGATCGCGTCCTTGACGCGTTTCATCTGCAGGAGCTGGTAGCCGACGCCATTCAATTGCGGCTCGCCAAAGTCATAAGCGTCCTTCTGAGTCGCCTTCAGTTCACGATACTGCTTGATCGCCGCTTGCACGTCTTTCTCCATAACAGTGTTGAAGAGCGTCTCGGCGATGTCGCGCAGCGGCGACTTAATACCCGCTTCGTGAGAAGTGGGAAGGTTATGTTGCCGGCTACAACGAAGCGCTTGGGGTGCACGGCGCTGCATACCCACTTCGTGAGAAGTGGGTATGTGATGTTGTAGCCTATCTGACCAGAGACAGACTATGCACTCCCAATACAAGGCTGCAACATCACCGACCCACCTCTCACGAGGTGGGTATGTGCAGAATGCGAGACGTTCCTTAGCATCGTCAACGCGGTGCTGTTGAAACCGCTGCCGGTCGCTCAACCGGATCAGCTCGTGTCGATGTACACCAGCGATTTCAGCGGCCCCAGTTAGGTTGTCACGGCGCGTCGTCCTTTCTCGACTACGTGGACCTTCGTGATCGAGCAGATGTTCTTAGCGCTTTGATCGCTTACTAGCGACAGTCAGTGAGAATCAAGAGCTCCGACCAGGAAGAAGATCGAATCACAGCGGAGATCGTCAAAGGCAATTACTTCGATGTGTTGACGGGGCCTCAATGCGACGCGAGCATGCGCCTGACATCCTCAGGCAGCTCGCCCGTCAGTTCCCATCGAAGCAAAGATGCCGGCACAAGACCGGCCGCATTAAAAGAGTCCATGAATTGTCTCATCCGAAAGCTGTCGCCAAGCTGCTTCTTGCGCGCCGCCAACAACATTTCAATCTGCTGCTTTCCGATAAGATAGCTGGTCCCGTAGCCAGGCTGCTGTAGATAGAGATGCTGCTCTGCGCGTACCAAACTTCCCTTCAAACTAAGCCAACCACGCGGTGTGTTTTGCGAGGTGAACTCCGCCGCCCGTTCGAGCGTGAATTCGCCACTGGTCATCCGAAGGTCGCCCAATGCCCGCGCCGCGCGTTCAGCGACTAAGATATAAATCAACTCGCGCGACCGCGGTTTCGCTTCGAACATTCCAGCCTGCATCATCAGCTCTTCCCAGGCTGTGGCGTGTCCCTCGGTGCGCGTGTTGAAGATATTGTATAGCAGCGGGCCTCGGCGGATCGGGTCTCGGTGAGGCTCATGTTCCATCTGCGCCAAGTCGAACCAGTGATACCCGTGGGTGCGCATCACTTCGGGGTCACGGTAATCGACTTCGCCGAAGAATTCGCGGGGACCCGGATTGAACTTGCCGATCTGCTCACGCAACGCCGGATCCATGTAGTCTTTTACTGTCAGGATCTCCTTCGCTTTTAAGAAGGACATGTACTCGGTCACCGCGGCATTGAACTGTCGCGTATGTTCGGTCTCGCTTCCAACCACAGCCTGTTGCGGAAGGTTTTTGTTCTTTTCTTCTTCGAGCGCCAGGAAAGCATGAACTCGCGCCAGCTCACTCTCCATTAGAGCGACCTCTTGCTGCCACGTATAAGGTACCAGCTGCACGTTCTTCAGGTACCAATCATAGTTCTCGACGCCGATCCCGGATAGCGCAGTCTTTGAAGGGGTCTGTGCTTCCAGCCACCCAACAAATTGGTCTGTGGCTTCCTTCGCCAGCGCAATGTCAGACTTGATCTCCGCTGAGGTGTTGCCGATGAGGATTGCCAGACGACTCAAGGATGAGCTTTGGTCTCTCACTTCGCTGGTTCCATAGATCCAAAGGTCTCTCCCGTTTCCGACGAGATTCTTGCGAGCTTGTTCAAGGAGCTTTGGGATAATGCGAAGAGCCGCTTGCATTTCAGCGGCGCGTTCAGCCGCTAATGGGAATGTATCTTTCCAGGTCTCGACTGCGCCGTATGCGTGTGGGCCCTCTCGCGCCGGTTGGTCGCTCCGATCCAGGAAGACAGTCACATAAAAAGCGGGGTTGTTCGCCCACGGTCTGAGCACGCGATGGTCGAAATCGAGCCCGTTCATCTCGGCCCGCACGACATGCCAATCAACCTGCTGGTTGATGGGCCAGCCGCTGGTATCAATAGCGGCGAGGCGGCGTTGATACGCAGCGAGTTCTCGATGCTGAGCGGACATCGCAGGCGCGGAATAATCCGGAACGCCATCCATGAGCTTAGGGAGCTTAGGCCGTTGAAACGCTCGCCATTCACCAAAACGTTTCGTCAGATCCGCAAACGAGGATTTGTTCTGTTGAGCCATGGCAGTAAACGAGGAGATGACAAGAGCAAGTGCAAACACCAACCTCAGCGATGACTGAGTTGAGCACAGCTGCATGATCCGCTGCACCAGCGCGTTGATGCTCGCGTGCCTCTTAGGTTTCATAGAGTCTCGTGTGATGCGTGTCTTCAACTCTGAAGGCTCCCCGAGCCCACCCGGCAACTTGCGTCCGGGACGTTCGCCAACTCGGTCAACACGCGCAAGTCACCAAACTTTGTTACCGAGTGAGAACCCGACATTATTTCCTCTACGTCAAGAATGTCAAGAAGTAGCGGCTGGCTGGCTACGACCATGTTTTGTCTTTGCGACCCTTGCTGCTTTGCGTGAATTTTCCTTGCCTCATGTTGTAGCCTGTCTGGCCAGAGTCAGCCCTATGGGAAGAGTCCGAGTCGCATCCATTGAAGTCGAGCAGCCAACTGTGACTCGCCATTCATCTGCAACCGGGCAACTGTCGCACGGCCAATCTCTGTTCTTCCCAGAATTCCAGCCGTCTCTTCATCGATGCTAAAGTGATCGCCCCAATTATCCAGACGCGGACTGAATAGTCTTGTTTCCGTTTGTGTGACCTCGTCAAATCCTGTTAGGTGGTTTGACTTGTGGATATTGCACGAGCGACAAGCCAGAGCCAGGTTGGATAGATCATCGGTCCCTTTGTAGAAGATTGGGATTACGTGTTCGACTTCGAATGGAAAATTGAAGATGACCTCAGGAGCGTGGCAGTACTCGCAGCGATGCGCAGCACGATGAGATGCCTCAGGGTAGTGAGGATTCATCGCGGAATTTCTCTGACCGTTGCCTCAGTACGGCGCCGCGCAGCATTTAGTTCGGCGTCAATCAGCGATTGCAATTCCGTTTGCTCTTCCTCGGCGAGGCTGCCACCACTGTCGCGAGCGGCCCTCCAGTGCGTCATCAATTCTTCAAGCCTCTGCTGCTGCGCCGCCGTGAAGAACCCGTCCGGCCGCAGGTGTTGGATGACCACAACCATACCTGCTTCGTCATCGCTCAATTGAGCAGTCAGGGCATCAAGCGCTTCGCCCGCCGACCTTCCCACCGATTCTCTGTCTCCCGCTAGCGCACGATAGATGGTTTCCACCGTGCCGAGTTTCTCTGGAAGTATTGTTATTGCTGTCATGATCAAATCTCCTGAAAGCCTTAGCGATCATAAGGAATCAGCGATGACCATTCTAGCCTTCGATCACGTTCGAAGTCTACGCCCCAACCACCACGCCCCGGTGACCCGTACTGTCACCGCGTTCCGCAATGCGGCGGGCCTGCGGCGACTCCGTCCTCGAGAGCCCTGGTGATGCCCCGGAAGACGATCGGGTCAAGCTCGCCGCAGCGTCGCCGACTGCGAGCCTACCTGCGCCTTCTGCATCGATTGCAGGGAGCCGCAATCCTCACTTGGCCGGGGACGCCGGCTTTGCCGCGAGCGGGGTCCTCGAGTACATCCCCACCGGATGGCCGGCTGGATCGGCTACCAAGCCGATGGCTCCGGCGCCGTCGGACAAGTCGAACGGAAATCCGGGCACTACCGTTCCGCCCAGGTCCTTCGCCTTCTTGCAGCTCGCTTGGATGTCGGTTACCTGGACATAGACCACTCCGTTGAACGGACTGATCTTGCCCTCCGCACCGCGTAACGTGCCGATCGCCGTGCCACGCGAGACGATCTCCACCGCCTGATCAGTGCCCTGGAGCGCGGTGAATTTCCAATCGAAGAGCTTTCCGTAGAATTCCTTAGACTGCGCCAGGTTGGTCGTGGTGATGTCAAACCACGCGATGCGTCCCGGTCCGACATCCGGCTTGGGCGTCTTTTTCTTCTGTGCATCGACGGAGCCAGTCACGAGAGTCAGCGCAAAGGTGATCGCCAAAATCGCATTTCGCATCCTTGTTCTCCTAAGTCACATTGTTAAGGTACGGGTCGCATACTAACAGATGAGCCTAATATTGCATCAACCCGAGCAGAATCTCGCGACCCCATGTTCCGTTGCCCCCTTAGCCATTCCCAATCTCCTCCCTAATCTGTCGAAGGACATGCGCGGGAATATCTTCAATGACATCCTTCGGATACATTCCAGCTGCCTGGCTACGGCGCAGTTTCCAGCTTCTTCAGCTTCTCGGCAGCACCCGTGTTCTTGGGGTTCAACTCCAGCGACGTTTTGTAGTTTTGAATCGCTAGCTGCTTGTCGCCATTCTCCATGTAGGCTTCGCCAAGGCTGTCGTAGGTATTGAAGCCCTGCGGAAACATCTCAACGTTGAACTTGAGAATCTCAATCGCGTCCTTGACACGTTTCATCTGCAGGAGCTGGTAGCCCAGGCGATTTAGTTGCGGCTCGCTAAAGTCATAAGCGTCCTTCTGGGTCGCCTTTAGCTCGCGATACTGCTTGATCGCCACTTGCACATCTTTCTCGATAACAGTTTTGAAGAGCGTCTCAGCGATGTCGCGCATCGGCGCCTTGTAGGGCTTGCCGAAAAGGATGCCGGCGATCTTTTGGGACATTTCCCCCAGCTTTGTGCCGCCCGTGTTGTTGAGGAGCACGATCAGGTTCTTGCTCTCGGGCAAACGCGTGATGAGCGTGTTGAATCCGTTGATGCCGCCGCCGTGCTCAATTATCGCGACCGGTTCGTCTTGGGCGCCGAGCGGCGCCTTCCGCACGACCCAGCCGTAGGCGTAGTTGCTCAGGCCCGGCTTAAACATCAATTCCTTAAGCTGCGGCGAGAGCAGCTTTTCGGTGTATAGCGCCTGATCCCAAAGGTAGAGATCCTCGACCGTGGAGTAGAGCGACCCTGCAGCATAAGGCAGAGACATATCGAGGTAAGCGGCGTTGATGTAACCGCCGGGCCGCTTCTCGTAACCCGCGGCACGCTTGGCGAGGATCGTTGCGTGGTGGTCGTAGCCTGTGTTCTTCATGCCGACCGGGTCGAAGATTCGCTCCTTTAAGACTTGCTCATAGGACTTGCCAGTCACGCGTTCGACAATCGCACCGAGCAGGAAATAGCCTGAGTTGTTGTAAACCATTTTCGTGCCGGGCTCAAACTCGAGGTCGCCGCTGGCGAACTTCTGTACGAAGTCGGAGACGCTGTAGGGGTTGCGGGCTATCTCCTGGAAAAAGTTCGGCAGGCCGGTGTAGCTGGGGATGCCGGAGGTGTGGTTCAGAAGCTGATGTATGGTGATGCGATCGCCGGTGTCTTTGCGATAGTCGGGCAGATAATCGGTGAGCTTGCCTTCCACCTTGATCTTGCCCTCCTGGACGAGTTGCAAGACCAGCATTGAAGTGAACTGCTTTGTGATCGAGCCCAGGCGGAACCTGGTGTCAGTCTCGACCGGAATGTTCCACTCCATGTTAGCCATCCCATATCCCTTCTTGAAGATGACCTTGCCGTTCTCAGCCACCAACAACGCGCCGTTAAACTGCCGATAGCTATTGTAGACCTTCATCAACTCATCGATCTTTGCCGCCTTGTCTTGTGCGAGCACATGCGCATGTGCGACGAGCAGCCAAGCAATCGTAATCAACAAGGGCAGGATTCGAGGGCCGAGGAAACGCTTTCTCATGATGGTTCTCCTTCAGGATTTCTTATTTTCAGACCTGTCACATTCCGGGTGTCGGGGACCTAGGATTCTATCCGTGTGAATCCGTCGAATCAGCGTTATCTGTGGTCTATGCCTTCCGAGCCGAATCGACCGCGGATAACGCTGATTTGACGGATTCACACGGATTACTACCAAGTGCGTCGCGGTCCGCTACGGCGCTGACGGAGGTGGGACGCGGCGTTTCGTTGCCTGCTCAAACGCATACGCAAGCTCAATCAATCGAGGCTCGCTGCAAGACATCCCCGTGAAGCCAACCCCGTAAGGCGCAGGCTTTGCCGCGAAGCTTTCGGGGAACGGCGCGGACGGAGGGGTCGGAGCGTTCGGCACTAATCCAAACGGTACGATGACCGTCGGGTAGCCCGGCTTCGCCGCGATTGCCGCACTGCTCGGGCCAGGAAATAACAAAGCGTCGAGCTGATACTTTTTCATCACCGCGTCAATGCCGTTCGTGGCTGAGAGCCGCAGATCTTTTTCGCGATCGGCGCGGTACCTTGCGGCGTCGGCTTCAACATTCATCTCGTCCGAGATGTCCAGTAGCGCTTGGCCATACTTGATGGAGCCAGCTCTTTGGTGCGCGATGTTCCATTGGCGAAGTTCGGTCAGCGTCTTTAGCGGAGCCGTCGCGCCGAGCGACGCCAACCACTTGTTGAAGTCGCGCTTCATGCCGTATTTGAAAACGGTTGAACACGCGGCGTCCTTGCCCTTGGCGTTGTCTAATCCGGAACAGGTGGGCCAGAGCAGGAAGTTTTCTTGCGGGTCGGTGGACGCGATGCTTGGAATCTCAACCGGATCGACGATGATTGCGCCTTGCTGCTTGAGGATTGTAATAGCTTCCTCCATCACCTTTGTCTGAGCCGGGTCGAGGCCTCCGCGCGGCTCCTTTGCGCCAGGCGGTGTGAACTTGTCGTAAAAGAATGCTCGAGGAATGCCGATGCGCGCGCCCTTCAACCCTCCAGCATTGAGAAACCGCGTGTAGTCGCCGCCCGGAACACGCGAGCACTTTGAGGTCGCCGGATCGTTGGGGTCCGCTGCCGCGCCTTCGAGAACCCCGAGCAGAATCGCGGCGTCGGCCACGGTCCTCGCCATGGGTCCAGCCGTGTCCTGGTCGGCGGTGATGGGAATGACGCCGTAGCGGCTAATGCGGCCGAGGGTCGGTTTGATAGCAGCCAGCATGTTCTGATTGGCAGGGCTCAGGATGGAGCCTGATGTTTCGGTGCCCACGTTCGCCGCCCAGAAGTTCGCCGCGGTTCCAACGCCCGAGCTCGATCCGCCGGTGAACAGCGCCGGTCGTCCATCGAAAGTCGCCTCGCGAGGGTCGCGGCGCGGATCATATGGGTTGAATCCGTGGCCAACGAGCCCGTTGTAGTTCGCGGGCATGCCGGTCGCTACCCAATTGGCGAGCTCGGTCATGTTGGTCTTGGCGATGATGATGGCGCCCGCGTCACGGAGGTTTTTTGTGAGCGTCGCCTCGTAGGGGGGAACCAGGCCTTCAAAGGCGAGCGCGCCTCCAGTGGTCGGCATATCGGTCGTATGGATGTTGTCTTTGAGAGCGATAGGAATGCCGTGCAGCGGTCCTCGAATCTTGCCCGCGGCGCGTTCGCGATCCCGCGCTTCCGCTTCATCGAGCGCATGAGGATTCACGACGATGACGGCGTTCAGCTTGTCTTCGTAGGTTGCGATGCGTGTGAGGTACTGGAGGACGATCTCACGCGAGGTGATGCGGCCCTGTTGCATCGCGGTTTGCATCTCGGCGATGGTGGATTCGACGACGGTGAACGGTTGCTTGCCTGTGGGAGTCGGGGTTTGGGCGGCGAGGAGAAGAGCTAGGGTAGCGTAGACCAAAGAGTGTGTCATCGCGATTCTTCCTTTTGGGAAAAAATGGAAAGGAAGCGTATCACGTTGTTAGGACGGAGACTATGCAATTGCGGATTGCCGATTCTTAGATGTTAGAACCGATCAAGGCGTTAAGCGAGACTCTTTCAGAGAAGCTTCTTGAATTCTTCTACTGTGAGGCCTGCATCACGAGCGATACCGCCCATCGTAAAAGCATTGATCGGGTTGTTGCGTGGAATGGTTATGATGCGAACTCCGTCGGACATGACCATATGTTTGCCTTGGCGAACGATTCGAAACCCGGCTTTCTGGAGAGCCTTTACGGCATCGAGATGGTTGACGCCAGGAATTCTAGGCACTGCTAGACCGTCACGTTTACTTCGCGAACATCTTCGCCCTTTACGAGATCGTCGATGGCAGCGAGATATTCACGAATGGCATCTCGAATGTTCGCGAGCGCTTCGGCTTCGGTTTCGCCTTGGGACCAGCAACCGGGCAAACCAGGACACGAAACGCTAAAACCTTCCTCGGATTCGTTCACAACGACTTTGTAGTTCATCGCAATCTCCGTGCGATTATACCCTGCCTTCTTTCTTAGACAAAACTACACGCATTGCCTGGCTAGTAACCGATGCGCAAAGTCGCTTTGCGTGACAGCCGAAACTGGCAGTACCGACATTGATCCCGTCGCCCGCGAAATGATCGAACTCGAATGCCCGAGGCCCAAATCTCGGCACGTCATAGCTGCCGTCGCGAGAGTTGAGCGGCGCGACCACGTCAACTCTTGACGATGTCGGACCAGCGTTCGTCCCGCTCCACGGACGAAGTCTCTTCGATGCGAGTGGAGATGGTCCACACGTGACCCGACGGATCGACAATCCGCCCGGTGCGGTCGCCCCAGAACTGGTTCTTCACCGGAAGCAGGACCTTCGCCCCGGCGGCCACCGCCCGCTCTATCACTGTGTCAACGTCTCCGACATAGACGAAGATCACCACCGGCGAGCTGCCGTCGGGCTGCGGAGCACGGCTCGAAAGAGTTGGCCACTCTGCTTCGACGATGATCATCTCCCCGCCGATGGTCAGCAGGGCATGTACCACGGTCCCATCTGGGCCGGGCCGGCTTCCCAGCTCCACGGCGCCAAACGTGGTCTTGCAGAAGTCGATCTCAGCCGCAGCTTCACGGCACACTAACATCGGTATCACAACTGAGGAGCTGTCGGGTATCGGTTTTACGTTGCTCATGATTGAGTGTCCTCCGAAGCAGCAGTTAATCCGTGCGAATCCGTCAAATCCGTGTCATCCGTGGTCTATGAGTTCGCACTGCCCGCGCACTATAGACCACGGATGACACTGATTAGGCGGATTTGCGCGGATAGACTCGGCAGCCAATTGTGAACGTAAAACTCACTCGGCGACCAGGAACTGAATCCTCGAACCGTCCGCTCCTCCCACAAAAACACGCTGAGTCGCCTTCACGAAGTCGGAGGCCTGGGCCTTCGGGATGTCCATGAACTTTTGCGGATTGCGGTCGGTCAGCGGGAACCAGGAGCTTTGCACCTGGATCATGATTCGATGCCCGGCGCGGAAAGTATGCGCGACGTCCGGCAACATGAACGCAATGCGATCCGGCTTGCCCGGCTCAAAGGGCACGGGCCGCTCGAAGCTCTTGCGATACTTGCCACGGAACGGCTCGCCGCGTATCAACTGCTGATAGCCGCCCATCTGTGAAATCGCCGGGGAGGCCGGCGCACCCGGGGCGGGAGCCGGCGGCGGATTGTTGAAGTCCGGATAGTCGCCCGGATAAACGTCGATCAACTTCACATCGAAGTCCGAGTCGGTGCCGGTCGTAGAGACTTTCAGGTCAATCGCGATTGGACCAAAGACTGTGACGTCCTGCTCTAACGGCTCAGTGCGATACACCAGCACGTCGGGTCGTGTCGCCGCAAAGCGCTGGTCCTCGGTCATGTAGTCGTTGCGCACCGCCAGCGACACTGCCCCGACATAGGGCACTGGCCGATTCGGATCCGATAGATACTCGTCGAAAACTTGCGCGGCCGGTGACTGCCACACCAACTTGCCTTTGATGTCGAAATAGATGGTCCTGGAGGGCGCTTGTTGCGGCGGCCAAGCGTCGAACCTGCGCCACTGATTCATCCCGGTCTCGAACAGCCACGCCTTGGGAAAGGTGCCGTCTCCCTTCCCTTTCAGATGGTAGAGGAAAAACGGGAACTCGATCTTCTCGCGATAGTAGACGCCGGTCTTCGACCCGAAGTTCACGTTGCCAAGCTTATCGCCGTCGCCGCGCGCAAACCCGCCGTGATTCCACGGTCCCATCACCAGCATCAGGTTCTGCGGCGGCGAGTTCTTTTGCATGAAGTCGAACATGCGCAGCGGTCCTTGCGGGTCTTCCTGATCGTACCAGCCGCCGACGATCATCACCGCCGGCTTGATCCCCTTCAAGTGTTTCCAGATCGAGCGCGACTGCCAGAACTCGTCGTACGAGGGATGCTCGATGTTCTGCGTAAAAAAGATCTGACGCTGCTTGAAGTACTTCTCATTGGCGTCGGCGAGCGATCCCATATTGAGATAGAACTCGTAACCGTCCGGCGTGCCGTAGTCGAAGGGCAGCGCAGTGGGCGGCGGAGCCGGATCGCCCTCGCGTTGCCGGAAGCCTTGATAGAAACGGAAGCGGTGCGCCAGCATAAACGCGCCGTTGTGGTAGGAATCATCGCCCATATAGTAGTCGGTCACCGGAGCTTGAGGCGAAACCGCCACCAGGGCCGGATGCGCATCGATCATGCCCGCCGCGGCGAAAAAGCCCGGCTGCGAAACGCCCCACATGCCAACCTTGCCCGTGTTGCCGGCAACATTCTTGATGAGCCATTCGACGGTGTCATAACAGTCGGTGCTTTCGTCGGTGTCCTTTGCACCTTTCACCGGTTTGTGTGGGCGAATGATCGTGAAATCGCCTTCGCTCATGAAGCGGCCACGGACATCCTGGTAGGCGAAGATGAACTTCTCCCGAGCGAAGTGTTCGGACGGCCCAAGCGTCGCCCGATACTTGTCCACGCCGTACGGCGCGACGTTGTAAGGCGTGCGCTGCAATAGAATGGGATAGGTCTTCCCGTCGGTGATGACGTCCTTGGGGACGTAGACGGACGTGAATAGCTTCACGCCGTCTCGCATGGCTACGCGGTACTCGTACTTCGAGTAGTTCTCGCGGACGAAAGCGGCGCCGGGCGCAGCCCCGCTTGCTGGCGTGGCCTGGGCAGCGGCAGGCTGGGTGGTCTGGGCAATCTGGGCGGGGCCTGACGCGGGACGTTGCGCGGATGCTACGGAAGCCAGCGCGAGGCAGATCAGCAGGAGGTTACGAGGTTTTATCATGTTTGATAGGCGCTCCTTAGATCGCGACGCTGAATCGAACCACGGGTCACACGGGGGAAAAGGGAAAGCGATTTTCCATTTGTCATTTTCCATTTGTCATTTTTCATTGAAGAGTCTCGTTGCTTCGATCACCTCGCGATGACAAATCAAATGACAAATGACAAATCAAATGACGAATGGAAAATGGAAAATGGATTCGTTTCCTCCCGCCACATTCTCTTAAGCCCCGTGTTCATCTCTATCCATGAAGGGTAGTCTCGTGTTCGACAGCTCTCACTACTTTCGTCCGATCGCGAACAGGCTCGCCGATGAGCGCACGTACATCACACCATCCGACAAAGCCGGGGTAGCCATCAGCAGCTCTCCCATCGAGTTCGTTGCGACGTGAGTGAATTTCTGCCCGGCCGCTATGACAAGCATTTCCCCGTCTTCGTTCGAGAGGTAAAGCTTACCGTCGGAGGCTACCGGCGATGCGCTGAAGCCGCTGCCCACCACCGGCAGTCTCTGACGATAGAGTTCCTCGCCTGTCCGCAAGTTATAGGCGTCGAGAAGACCGTTGTTTCCGAGCACGTAAAGGATGCCGTCATAGATTAGCGGCGTCGGCATGTATGACCCGCGACCCGTGCGGCTCCATGTGATCGCGTCACTGTTGGATTTGCCCTCAGGCAACGTAAGGTCTCCGCGAGCGCCCGCCTTGACGACAAAAATCGGACGTTCGGGAGCTCGGCCACTGACGACTGCGAACATGTCGTCGGAAAAGACCGGCGTCGGCGCCGTGATCTGCGAACTGCCCCCGAGCCGCCACAACTCCTTTCCCGTGCGAGGGTCATAACCCCGGATGAAGTTGGACGCGTTCGCAACCAGTACCGGGCCAACCGATGTCATCGCCACAGTAGGCGTGCCCCACGACGGAAGCTCTTCGCGTTCGGTTTTCCACACCGTCTTGCCGGTGTCGGCATCGAGAGCCAAAATGAATGAATCACTCTGGGTGTCGCACTGCAGGATGACGAGATTGTTCCAGATGATCGGCGAGCTGGCGGGGCCCCATTCGTATGTTGGAATGTCGTATGCACCCAGGTCGAGACGGCCCAGCTCGACTTTCCAGAGAAAGCGTCCGCTAACATCGTAAGCATAAACGCCCTGCGACCCGAACCACGCGACGACTATGCGTCCGTCGGTTGCGGGAGTCGAGTTGGCGTAGGTCGATTTGATGTGACGCTTCTCGACTGGCACGCCCTGGTGGGCGACGCGCTCCCAGAGGACCTTGCCGGTTCGTTTGTCGAGCGCGTAAATGATCCATCGATGCTGCGAGCGGTCTTTTGATGCATCGCCATCGCCATACAGACCGGGGCGGAAGGTCGCGTTCGGGTCACTGCTGGAAGCACTTGTTACGAAGATTCGGTTTCCCCAAACGACCGGGCTGGAATGAGCAAGCCCGGGAATCGGAGTGCGCCATAGAATATTCTCGCCCGTCTTGCCGTCCCAGCGATCAGGGAGATTCTGGCGCTCGGCTATACCCGAAGCCTGCTGCCCGCGGAAGGAGGGCCAACTCCCGTTCGGGGTGTTCGGATCCGGACGCGCGGGCGCCCGGGCGCCCGCGGTCCTCAGGATGCGCCGCGGGGCTATGGTTTTCACCTCTCCAGAGGGAACCCAGGTACTACGGTCGAGAATCATTCTTCGCACCGTGCACTCATCCGATATGAGGTCGAAGCCGATGTGGTTACCGTTCACCTGAATGCGATATCGCCCGGGTCCACCGCAACCGGCGGGGCCGCCGGACATTGACAATTCGATCTCATCACCCTTGCTTTTCCAGTTGCCCCTCATGGGGGGCCAACCTTTGCCCTCGAGCGTGAATGTGCGGTTGGAATCGAACAGCACGGCAAAGACGCCAAACGTCAATTTGGAAGATGGGACCTGCACGTCCATCTGCGGGCTAGCGCCCGCTGGTCTTGATGTGCCGGTGGTCACGATTCCAATTGCGAGCAACAGCGCGAGCCCAAGTCTCTTGCAATCTACTCTTCTCATCGCATCGCCACCTTCCTGACCTAGAATCACCGATTCAGTTTAGGAGACTACCTCATTGAGAGTCTAATTCAGATATACAGTTCGTTTCCAGATCACCGCGAGCGAAGGTAAGCCACGACCCCAATGACTGCGATCCAGAACAGCACGAAGAAGAATATCTTCCAGAAGCTGTACGGACGATCTCCCTGCACTTCACCGGTGCGAGCGTTGACCATAATCTGGTACACCTTCTGGTTAAAGCGATAGGCGCCGATATAAACCGGAAGAAGAATGTGCTTAAACGTTACCGCTGAATAAGAGGTAGCGATGTGAGATATTCGCTGTTCGTCTCCTCCGATGTCTTCACGGACGTCCTGTTCGATGATTGGGGCCATGATTCGTTTCGCCTCTTCGAACCCCTCCGGGAGCTCGACTTGATATCGTTGGGCCTTGAACCCGGAAAGGAATGCCGGCTCATAGGGCTTGAGCGCGTCGAGGTCCCAGGGCTCCAGCGAATTCAGCCGCGGCCCCGAGACCGATTTCGTGGCCGGTACCAGAATGTCGTCCATCCACCGCGACACCGTTCCCGAAGCTGAATACCATCTGGTCCTTTGCACCTGGCGAGTCTTGGTCACCGTGTTGCCCTGAGCATCGGTCTCGGTGTAGGTCTGCGTTTCGTAGTAGTGCTCGCCCCGCTCGCCGCTGTAGTAACTCGTCGTGTGCGCGTCATAGGTCCAGAAGGGCAGATAGACCCCATCGATCACTTCCTGATACGCGAACTTCTTCAGCGCGTTGGGCGCAAACCAACGAGACGCGAGCCACTCCTTGACCGAGTCAGTTGATTGACGGGACGAGATGGCGAAAGGCAATAGTCCTTCGGGCGCCACCAGCGGATCGGCGGATTTGGGTTGGGCTACGATCTTGATGCCGCAGAAAGAACACTCGCCGGCGACTTCCGGGGGCGTGAACGTAACGGTGGCTCCACAGCTATCGCACTTCACCTCGAGCGCGGTTTCCGCAAGGGCCTTCATCTGGCCAGCCTGCGGATGTAGATAGTCTTCGTAGGACCGCTCCTGAACCTCCGCGGCGGACTCTGGAATCGTCTCCTTGCGTCCGCAGTACGAGCAGGTGAGACAGCCGTCCTGAGGTTCAAAGAGCAGATTCGCGGCGCAGCCCGGGCAGGTATACCTCCGCGGCTTTTCGGCTGCGTGTTGTTGAGAGTCAGAGGTCAGAGTCTCAGTCCCCAGTCAATAATATGAGGCTACTCTATATCAGAACCTCTCAACACGCAGCAATCGGTGCGAGGTGCGCGTCAGGTTTCGCGCATCACCTATGAGAGAGACTTTTGAAAACTCCGGGAATACCACCCACGGCAGTGGGTGGATCGTTCACGTGCGGCCTACAACCGAGGCGGCCCGACCCTTCCGTTTTGGTTATCTCTCTCCCCTCGCGCCGCGAGGGGAGAGAGGGCAAAACGGGAATCTCGGGGCGCCCCCATGTAGGCTGCACGTGAACAATCCACCCACTGCCGTGGGTGGTATTCCCGGAGTCTTCACAGTCTCTCTAGAGATGATGCGCGACAGTACGAGGCCATTCGAGAGGTCCAGAGCACACCGGAGGCCGAAAGACCGGAAGCTGTATTCCCGATGTCGGTGCTGGACTTCTATCAGCGCGTAGGACGTGTCGCCGTGGTTTATCTTGATGCTGCAATCCTGGTCGACCGCTTCGCAATCTTGTTGATCGTTTCGCTTAGTTTGATGATGCAGTCCAGATCACGACTGGCTTTCAATCGAAGCGCGGTGTCGTTGGGCGAGCTAAGGCGAAAGACCGGGCTGCCCAGGAAGCTGTTAATCAAGCGGCTAAGTTCGGGTAACATCGACGCCAGATCATCAGAATTCTCATCGTATCGAATCTTCTCGCCCTTATCGGCAACCTGAAGAACCGGAACATTGTACTTGATTCGAGTTGCGCGGTTCTTCAGATCGGCTGTCGCGTCGGAGAGAATCTTATGGTCTAACGAAGGCGCTGATGACTGGGCAACGATCTTCTCGACGTTGATCGAGTGCAGCTTTTCGAAGTCTTCGCTCAACTGAGCGTTTCGTCTCCTGCGGATGAATGCAGCCTGCTCCTCGTCATCCGAGACCGCTATGAGCCCCAATTCGCGACCTCGCTGATTAATCGCCTCTACCATCGCCTTGACCCTTGGGGGCGCCGCTGCTGGATCAACCGGCGGCTTGTAAGACGACTGCTGCTGGGCGAGAACTGATTGTGCTACGACAAGAGCTAGGAGAACTGTAGCGGCGCACGCTTTTCTGGGCTCCTTCATTGCGGCAGCCTCCGTAACTAAAAGGTGTGCAGCGAGTATAAACGGTGTTCTATAACTTCTCAATGACGTTCATAACATTGGAGCGACATAACGCCAGTCGGTTCGAGCCCGCGGGAGTCTCAGATGAGCTTCTGCTTCTTGAGCTCCTCCGAGCCGGCTTTTACCAAATCGTCGAGAAGCTCCTTGAGGTTTTTTGGGTTAGTCGCGTTGAGCCGCCCCACCCACACCGGCTTTGCTGTGGCCACCGAGTAGAGGGTGATCTCGAGGGTGACAAGTTTTTCCTCGTACGCGTAGGTCGCCGTGTTAACCGTGGTCCAACCAGTGTTCCAGGTATCCCACATCGTCGGGTACATAACGTCATAGGACTTGCCCTGAGAGACTATCGTTTCCCGTTTCAGATCCACGAGCCGCACGACAATCGCAGCATCGACCCCGTTGCTCGACAACCGTGCTTGCACAGCCGCGCGGTCCTGGAGTTCGGCGTCGGGCACCAGCGTATTGGCCGCTACAGCGCGGGGGATTCGCCGCGCGAGCCCGCCCTCCACCCTGCGCCTTAGCTCGGGGTCTTTGCTTATGAACGCCATGAGGACCTTGCTGTAGTTAGGTTTGATTACGCTTGGATCTTTCCACATGGTCGTTAGTTTGGTGCCCGCTACGGCAGAGACTAAGAAGGCCAGGATTAGAACTGGACTCAAGAGCTTATACATCGTATCTCCTTTTCTTCGACATTGCCCGGGACGCTGCAAGCGCGGGTTTGGTCTGCGTCCCTGGTGTTTTGCGGCCGCCATCGCAAATAACCGGACTTGATGCACTAAGGAAGACCCTATTTGCTGGACATCAAGGATGTCAAGAAGCATTGACTCAACTCCTGATCGTCAGCCTCATAATCTTGAGGTAACATCGACCTCGACGCATTGGGCGATGTATTCTTAGGAAACTTCCGCACCGAAAAGGAGAGGCATTCGATGATGCGATCCGCGAAGATCATTCTAAGCACCCTCAGCATTCTTGGCGTCTGCGCCCTGACGCAACAAATTCCTTCACGTGCGTCTGCCCAATCACCTGCAAAGCGCAAACGCATCGTGATTGCCGCGAGCGCCGTGCTCGATGGCAAGGGCCGCATGCTGCGCAACACTCGAATCGTGATCGAGGGCTCGAAAATCGTCGGGATTGACCCAAAGGCCGGCCCCGTAGACTACGACCTGCGCGGCCTGACCGTGTTGCCCGGCTGGATCGACGCGCACGTGCACATTACCTGGAGCTTCGGCAAAGATGGTAAGAACGCGGGCGCGGGAGAAACAACACCGGAGGCTGCGTATCGAGCGGCCTCGAATGCATGGGTAACGCTGATGGCGGGCTTTACGACGGTTCAAAGCGTGGGCTCGCCCACCGATGTCCCCTTGCGCGATGCCATCGCGAGCGGCGCAGTCCCTGGCCCGCGCATCCTGACGGCCGTCGAGCCGCTCTCAGGGCGAGGCGAGCAGACCGGCACGCCGGATGAAATCCGTGCTTTCGTGCGGAAACAAAAGGAAGCAGGCGCGGACCTGATCAAGATCTTCGCGTCGCAGAGCATCCGCCAGGGCGGTGGAATGACGCTCTCGCAGGACCAATTGAACGCGGCCTGCGATGAAGCGAAGAAGCAGGGCCTGCGCACGCTCGTGCACGCTTACAAAGGCGCGGTCCGTGCCGCAACTCTTGCGGGATGCACAGAGATTGAGCACGGTACTTTGGCTACCGGCGACGATCTGAAATTGATGGCCGAGAAGGGCACCTACCTTGATCCGCACTGTGGGCTTGTGATCGAGAACTACCTCCTGAACAAGGCGAAGTATCTCGGCACACCTGGCTACACCGAAGAGGGTTTTGCGGCGATGGTGAAGATCCTGCCGATGAACCACGATCTGGTGCGACGTGCTGCGAAGACTCCGGGCCTGAAGATTGTGTTCGGGACGGACGCCGTAGCGGGCTCGCACGGGCGCAACGCTGAAGAGTTCATTTACCGTGTGCGCGACGGCGGGGTGGACCCGATGGCGGCGATGGTCTCGGCCAACTCACTGGGAGCTGAAGCGCTTGGCATGGCGGATCAGATCGGCTCGATCGCGCCCGGCCTGCAAGCAGACATCATTGGACTCGATGGGAATCCGTTAAAAGACATCACAGCCGTCCGGCGCATAGTATTTGTGATGAAAGGCGGCATTGTTTACAAGAACGCAGCGCGCGGCACAGTACATTGATGCTCGGAGAGATGGATGCGGAACTCGGTTGATCACCCAAAAACGTGAACAGCGTCGCTGATCATCTTGAAGGTCGTTCTTCCTTGACTAGTCGGATTTCGAGCTTGTACCCCAGAGCCCTGGCATATCGCCGGAGCGTCGCAATAGATGGAGAGTGTTTTGGTGTGGCGGATTCCAGGCGGGCGATCGCCGACTGCGTGGTGCCGACGCGCGCGGCGACTTCCGCCTGCGAAAGGCCCGATTCGGCTCTCGCCTTGAGCAGCTCATCGAGAAAAGCGAATTCGTCGGCGAGATCGTCGTACGCCTTCTTCACCTTCGGACGCGCAAAGGCGCGCGCCTTGAACTGCTTTAGAGTGCTAGTCATGTTTCGCCTCGGTTGCAAGAGAGGAACTGCTCAGGCGTTAATGCGCTCTACGTTGCGCTCTTCGATCTGAGATGATTCAACCAAGCGTTGGCTATATCGCTTTTGAAGTTCGATGTGCGGATCGAGCAGGTATTCAGACATACCAGACGGAGACAGTTCTAAGTAGACGTCAAGCTGCGTGAACCTCAATAGGCGAAACATGAATCTCGGACGAGCGTTGTCGCGTTTGCCAAAGATCGTAGGCGTTTTGCAGCCTGAGCCAGTGTGCGGCGTTCGGCTTACCGAAAGTCATCTCAAGCCGCAACGCCATCTCCGGCGTGATCCCTCCTCGCCCATTTAGAACTCTTGATAGAGACTTCCGGTTCACGCCCAGACGAGAAGCTGTCTCAGTGACCGACAAGCCCAAGGGCTCAATCACCAGTTGCTTGAGAATCTCGCCTGGGTGGGCTGGGTTATGCATGCTCATGAGATGCCTTCGTCAGGTACACTATCAGACAGCAACCTCGGTTTGGACATAGCCCCATTCTTCGAAGAGTCCGCGCAGACTTTCATCATCGCGAAAGGCCAGGAAGTAGATGTATTCTGGCGCCACATCCAGATCGCCCGGCCAGCATAACGCGCCGTGCTCGATGAAGAACTGCCGAAAACCTGAGAGATCCTTGAGCGGTTCGAATACCGTTCGAGGCTCGTCAAAGATCATCGGGCTAAGGTCGGCGACGCCCTCGCGTCCATCGTTGAACACAACTCGCAGGCGGTATTCGCCGAGGTATTCGGCATCGGATATGTGAAGCATGACTTGTCCTTTACTACGCTAGCGGCTCGATGCGCCGATACACGCCAGTCGTTCTAATGCTCTCCCAGTTCTGCATCAATTCTGTCTGATGCAAGCTGGCTCATTCAACCGCGAGACTGAGAACCTTCGCCGGCAGTCTTCCTTCTAAGATCCCAAGCGTCTCGATTACCACAGACGCCTCGAACTCATTGTACTCGACATGAAAGTGCGGGGGACTATGGTCGTTGAAGTACATACGAATGACAATCCCAAGAAAGCGGGATATTTCGGGCATTCACTCCTCACACGAGTTTGAAGATCAACCAATCGTTCAGCGTCCTTCGCCTGAATGCCGGACTTGCCGCCGGTCTGATAGAAGCGCGCCAGCCCTCTGTGGGCGAAGCTCTAAATCACTAGGCCAGTGTATTCTTTCGCGGCTAGGAGCCGCAACCTCAAGGGTTGGCTTGGCGAACGCGTCTCGACAAGCTGCGGGTCTAGCCTGCCACTCGACGAGGGCAAGGCACCCCAGCGGGGTGCTATGTTTATAGAGGTGAGCTTGTGATGCGACCGCACCCCAGCGGGGTGCTATGTTTGCCCTACACTCTCGTACGATTAGTCGACACCGGCACATTGCACCCCGCTGGGGTGCGCATCAAACGCTCCGAATTTCTATAAACATGGTCCTCCTAGCGGAGGGCGGATGCAATTCGCGTTTGACTTCGCGGAACGGTAGCGGCTTCATGCGGCTTTGATGTCTCCGATATTACGAACGTGCGGTACGACTGTGGCGACTGGCGGCGTGAAGTGCAGTTCAAGAGCGTCGCGCAGATTATCGAGAGCCTCATCTTCGGTCGCTCCTTGACTGGCAACGTCGACCTGAATGCATTGGGCGATGTACCATTCGCCTTCTTGCCAGACGCTAGCTGTGAATGATTGTTTCTAACTTGCCGGCTCCTTCCGGAACGATAATCATTTCGCTTAGGTGAGCGCAACACGCGCAGGTTCACAATGAGGTCGTTGCCCGCATTGAGGTCGTTGCCCGCATCCAGAGATGGACCGCCAATTCACGAGAGCGCAGCACATGTTGATGTGGGCGTATCTGGAAGCTCGAGTGCTTGACGAGGCAATTCGAGAGGCCCAGAGCACACCCCAGGCCGAAGGACCAGAAGCGATATTCCCGATGTCCGTGCTGGGCTGCGCGTATGCCGATGCCGGGCAGCCAGAGCGCGGCGTTGCAGAAGGAGGCGTTGCAGATGGTCGAAAAACTGCCGGCGCTGACCGATCAATTCTCTCCCGCAATCGCCTAGCTGGAACCCTCTTTACAATCCCGATGGAAAACGATAAGTTCGCACGTCGGAACCGCGCCTCAGCAGCGGATTGAGTCCATGCTAGTTACTGCGAGGTCCTGTTTGAATGAGTACTGGCGGAACAAAGATTTATTGTCCAAACTGTAAGGCCTTCATGGTTTGTGCCTCAATCCCTCTTTATAAGATGAAGAAGCCAAGGGAAAGGCGATGGTATCGAAGTGATCATACCGATATTCAATGGTTTCGCCGCGGACGTGAATGCCTTACCTGTAGACACGCGTTTCTTACCGCAGAAGTTACCGAAGACTTCATTGAAGAACTCGTAGAACTTCGTGAAAAACTGGCTAAGAAAAACCAAGAATCGATAACTCGCATTCGTAAGAAAGCTCCTTGGATTGTGAGAGAGGAGATGATCCCCAAGGAAATCGCACAACAATTCATCAGACGATCGGCTTGGTGGTTAACACATTCGTCAGGAATGCCAGTTAGAGCACGAGGGCACGCTAGAAGAATATACAAGTCTCAGCACGGATGGACTGTGGTGTTCGGTGGAAATAGCTTTCTTGTTGGTAAAGCTGTTGAGCGCTGCAGGAATGAGATAAATAACTTCTTCGAAGAGGCCTCTAGCGGCAAGCTCCCGCGTCTGTCAGATCTCAAGAAACTCCTTTGTCGTCAAATCAGCGGGGCCGTTGCGAACAACGACGGGTATGAGTACGACGGTTATTATCCGATTACCGATGGTCAGTTAATATTTGGAGCACAGGCGATTGATGTGAACGATGGTGCCGACTACCTCATCGAGGAGGCGGAACTGGGAACTCTGTTCCTATAGCCGCCAAGGGTCAAGTCATTGCGAGTCGCGGGGGGACGCGCCTTGTGACTTGTCTTTCCGACCTTCTTGCTTTGGCTCAATGACGCGTTCACTGAGAAACGCCCAATCCTCGTGGTGAGATGGAAGTGCTCTCCTTCCAGTTGGCAACCCCCTTCTAAAAACCACCTTCGGCGATATAGAATTTGCCGCGAAGGGCAACAGGTGGATAAATGTTAGGATCATCGGCAAGCGCGAAGGACGGCCAGACTCGAAAGCGCCATGAGTTCGGTCAGTTCCTGACGCCTCGAGCGATAGCGGATCTGATGGCCTCAATGTTTGACATCGACTCAGGTGATATCGAACTGCTTGATGCGGGTGCGGGCGCTGGGGCGTTGACTTCCGCTTTCGTTCGTCGGATTTGTGCGGACACAAACAAACCCAACCGCCTTTCAGTAACAGCCTATGAACTTGACCCTGGCTTGATTGATCAGTTGCGGCTAACGATGTCTGGGTGCCAGAAGGCATGCGAGCACGCTGGCATCTCGTTCTCCGCTACAGTGCTCAACGAAGACTTCATTTCTGCAGCGGCGCCTGCGGCTCGCGGAGATCTTTTCTCAACCGAGTTGCCGAGCTTTAACGCCGCGATTGTCAATCCTCCATACCGCAAAATCCGCAGCAGCTCTGCCGCGCGACTATGGCTACGTGCCGCAGGCATTGAGACGAGCAACCTCTACACCGGTTTCGTCGCGCTTATCATCAAACTGCTCGCGACTGACGGACAGTTAGTTGCGATTACGCCCCGCAGCTTTTGCAATGGTCCGTACTTCAAGCCGTTCCGCGCAGCCTTTCTCGAAAGAATGTCGTTGCGCCGCCTGCACGTTTTCGAATCACGTTCCGCAGCGTTCAGTCGCGACAACGTGCTTCAGGAGAACATCATCGTCAGGGCGGTGAAACGGCATGCGAAACCAGAGGCAGTGATCATTTCAACCAGTAGCGGCAAGCCACATGGCGAGATAGTCGAGACCCAGGTTCCATATCGTGACGTAGTTTCGCCAAACGACCCCGACCAGTTTATTCATCTAGTTGTTGACGACGCTCAGAGGAATGCAAAATCGGCAATTGTGCAGCTCTCGGCGACACTTGCTGAGATCGGTCTCAGCGTTTCAACCGGGCGAGTCGTGGACTTTCGAGCCAGAACATTTCTGCGGCGGCAGCCCGAAGCTAACACGGTGCCACTCATTTACGCTTGTCACTTTAGCGGTGGGTTTGTGAACTGGCCGAAGACGAATTCACGTAAGCCAAACGCCATTGTGTGTGATGAGATGACGAGAGAACTGCTAGTACCGAGTGAGGTATACGTACTTGTGAAGCGATTCACAGCCAAGGAGGAGCGAAGAAGAGTTGTTGCTTGTATCTACGATCCAGACAAGCTTGCGACTACGTCTGTCGGGTTCGAGAACCATCTCAACTATTTCCACCTGAACGGCGGCGGACTTTCGATGAACCTGGCGAAAGGCTTAGCAGCATTCTTGAACTCTACGGTAGTGGACACATATTTCCGGCAGTTCAGTGGACACACGCAAGTCAACGCGACCGACCTTCGAGCATTGAGATACCCATCAAGAGCGGAACTCGAGCGCCTAGGTGCGACAATCGACGACCCCGCGATGAACCAGCAGAAAATTGATGCGCTCGTCGCGCAGGAGTTTTTCTAATGCCAAAGAAGCGGCGAAGGCCATTTGAAGTGGCACGCGGCCGTAGGATTGAGGAAGCCACCGGGATCTTGCGCGCATTAGGGTTCGGACCAAAACAGAGCAATGAGACCGCGGCGTATACCCTCCTTGCACTTCTTGACCTGACAGTGGCGCAGAGTTGGACGGAGGCGAGCAATCCTCTTCGCGGAATCACGCCGATCATAACATTCATTAGCGACGCATACAGGATTCATTACGCTCCCAATACGCGCGAAACAATCAGGGACGAAGCGGTGAAGTATTTCGTCGACGCTGGAATGCTAATGAGAAACCCTGACAATCCTGCCAGGCCGACCAATAGCGGCAAGACAGTCTACCAAGTAGAGGCGCACGCGCTAGAACTGTTTCGCTCGTTCGGCACCAGAGAGTGGACGAATAGGCTTGAGACCTATCTCGAAAGCCGAGCGTCCATTCGGGAAGAGCTAGAGCGCTACAGGGAGCTAGCACGCATCCCGGTGACGCTTCCATCCGGCGATGTTGTGACGTTGTCCGCGGGCGGACAAAACCCGCTCATCAAGACTGTGATTGAAGAGTTATGTCCTCGTTTTGTGCCCGGTGGAGTCGTTGTCTACATCGGTGACGCGGAAGACAAGTTCTTGCATCTCGACGCTGTCTACCTTGAAGACTTGGGGATTGTCGTGGCCGCGCCAGCCAAAATGCCCGACGTGGTGATCCACGACGCGCGCAGGAACTGGCTTCTTCTCATAGAGGCGGTGTCAACGGCTGGCCCAGTAGACGGCAAACGTCGAAAGGAATTGAAGGAGCTCTTCGCTGGATGCAGTGCGGGGCTCGTCTTTGTGTCCGCTTTCGCCAGTCGCGAAGTCATGCGTTCCTTCCTCAATCAAATTTCCTGGGAGACTGAGGTGTGGGTCGCATCGGACCCTGATCATATGATTCACTTCAACGGCGAGCGTTTCCTAGGACCTTACCCAGATGTCGCGGCACCCGAGTAAGGACATCCTCTTATTCTCGACGTCATCTTGAGTCATCCCGGCCTTTCTCGCGTGCCTGTCTCAGCAGAACCCCGACTTTGAAATCGGAATAGCCAACCTCGAAGCCTTCAGCGAATTCAGGGTCCAGGCGCTTACGTTTCTTAACGTATCTTTCAAGATCGCTCATCGATTTGGTGGAGTCTCAAGATCCGGCCTACAACAGCGCAGCATCCTCCTCTTCACGAACTCCGCTCAACATCCAACACTGGTCTCCCCAGCGCTTCCATTCTTGGCTTCACACCAAGTCCTGGAGTTGTGGGTGCAGCCATGCGGCCGTTGACGCGTTGCGGCGCGCCCGTGGCTATGCTGCGGGTGACGTAGCTGTTGAAGTCCGTGCTCGTGAACAGGAATTCCGGCGGGGTGCTGTGGGCCAGGTGGGCGATGGCCGCGGTTACAACGTCGCCGCCCCAACTGTCTTCAATCGTCATGGCAATGCCGAGCGACACGCACAGATCGCGGGCCTGCCTCGCTTTGGTCAGGCCGCCAAACTTGCTGATCTTGATGTTCACCACGTCCATCGCGGAGTCGGCTTTGCCTCGCACGAGAGTCTCGATGCTGTCCACTATTTCGTCCAGCACAAACGGGTGGTCAGTGTGGCGGCGCACCGCCAGGCATTCCTCATAGCTCAGACACGGCTGTTCGATATAGACGTCAACATCGCGTACGGCGCGGACTACTCGCATAGCTTCGTGCTGTGTCCAGCCGGTGTTGGCGTCGGCCACCAACCGGTCCCCCGTCTGTAACACGTCGCGCACGGCACGGATGCGTTCGATGTCCACGTCCGGGTCGCCGCCGACCTTGAGTTGAAAGCGGCGATAGCCATCGGCGCGATAGCCCGCGACGCTGTGCGCCATCGCCTCGGGCGACTCCTGCGAGATGGCGCGGTAGAGGATGAAATCTTCGCCATAACGGCCGCCGAGCAGGACACACACAGGCTGGCCGGAAACCTGACCGAGAATGTCCCAGCACGCCATGTCGACTGCGGACTTTACGTAGGGATGACCCTTCAGCACCGCGTCCATGCGACGGTTAAGTTTGTCGAGCTCGAGTGGGTTCTCTCCGATCAGGTGCGGGGCAAGCTCCGCAAGCCCCGCGCGGACGCCGCCGGCGTATGCGGCCAGGTATGCCGGCCCGAGCGGACATACCTCACCCCACCCCGTGACGCCCGCGTCAGTCTCGACACCTACGACCGTGCTGTCGAAGACGCTGACGGATTTGCCGCCCGACCATTTGTAGCTGCCTTCGTGTAACGGTAGATCAACCTGGTAAGCAGTAATGCGAGTGATTCTCATGGCGCTTTGGTTGGGTCAGATCACTACGTCGTCAAGCGGCGGCGGCTGTGCGGACTTTCGTGCGGACTTTCGTTCGGACGCCGCCGAGCGCAACATTGAAAGCGCAGTATAGACCACCACCGCCACCACCAACCAGCGAACGTAGTAGAGATCCAGAGACTTTACGATGAATGCGGCGATGAGCACAGCGGGGATGCCGCCGAGCGCCAAACCCAGAGACGCGCGAACATCGTATCTGCCGTTGCGTACGAACCGGGCGCTGCCGACCGGCATCAGGAATGCACACGATCCCATCATGATCGGGAAAGCCGCTCGCGGATCCATGCCCAGCAGGCTGATCATAATCAGGCAGGGGCCATAGAGACCGATCCCCAGAGACATCAACGCTCCGAGGGCGAAGTTGCCGGCGATGCCGGCCCAAAGCTTGACTCCGTGCAGATCGAGCGCCAACCCGCCCGCAGCCTCTTTGCGAAAGATAGTCATGAGCAACAGTGTGGCGGCCACCAGCAGCGCCACGCCCATTCCGATCTGAATGTTACGCCGGGGCCACCCTGATACGATTCCA
The DNA here is from genome assembly GCA_964548075.1 of uncultured Clostridia bacterium. GTDB lineage: Bacteria > Acidobacteriota > Blastocatellia > UBA7656 > UBA7656 > Onstottus_A. The sequence goes on from CAZJQQ010000013.1 coordinate 97,521, forward strand.
GCGCCCAACCACATGCCCAGCACAGACGCTGCAATCAACAGAATCAGCGTGGTCATCTCGACCTCGACGATGGCTATGTAGATGAATGCCTGCGTTATAGTCGCCAGCGTGTGTCCGACGTTGAGCGTGCCTGGAAGAACTTCGTCTTTGACCAGGTTCCGGAGCTTGAATAGTGAGGTGGTAGTGGCAAATGAGCCTATGCCCAGAGTGTCGAAGAAGGCGGTTACAAACCCGATGGCGCCGTGCAACGGCGTTGGAGCAATTGGTTCTGAGCTGCGTTCCCGTCTGCGTGCATCTACCAAGGTGATTATGTAAACGGCGCCGAAGCCGCCCAGCGCGATGAAGAGCCAGGCTTTGGTCGTGAGCATGCCGCACATCCTATTTGCCTGTGCTGAGATAAGCAAACTGAACCTGAGTAACTCCACATTTGTTTGGACCGTTAGCGGACTTGTTCCTGCTTTTGCAGTTCGGCGCGGATCTGGCTGAGGATTTCGTAGTATCGCCATTCAGCGGGTGCGTTCGGTTCCTGATGGTGATCGGGCTTGAGAATCAGATCTCCGGTCGCCAACAGGACTTTTTTCACTTCGGGATTCTGCCGCACCTTTTCCCAGGTCGCGGCCACTATTAATCGATAATGTTCTCCGGGCTCGGCGGGCCGGTACTCGATCTGTTGGCCCTGAAAGGTGACCCACGTGATGCCCATTCTCTTCATGTTTTCTTCGGCGAGCGTGCCCGCGCTCTTGGCCTCGAAGCTCGTCATCTCGGCCACCTGCTCGCGCGTGTATTTCCATTCCAAGCCGGGATGCTTCGCGCGTAGGTCATCCTTGCCTTCGGGGTAGAGCATCATCTGCCAAAACCCTTCCAGACTAGCGTAATGTTTGCCGCGAAAGATGAACGGCGTCGGAGCGAAATTTGAAAGCAGACCAAGTTCGTGGCGCTTGGAGAGAATGACTTCACCGGGTCCGGCTTCTTGCGGCAAGATTTCCCATTCCGGCGCGCCGTCTTTGCTAACAGGCGCCCACCAATGAGCCGGATAGCGAGAATCGTTCGCACTCTGTGCGGACGAGGAAGGCGCTGGTTGTCGCGACAGGTGACAGGCCGCGAGCAGGAAGGGCAAGGCGGCCATTGCGATGAACGCGCGATTGTGTGTGAGAGGGCGATGATTCATGGAATCGGAATCCGGCAGAAGGAATCACAGAGAATGGGGCATGATTCCGATCGAAGAGTTAGTTGATGAACATTATCCCGCGAGCCCGACGCGCCGCGCGAGGTCTGCAAATCGCGGGTCCGAGCGAAGGTTATCGAATAATGGATCGACTTTAAGATAAAGCATCAACTCGGCACGCTCCTCATATGCCTTTTCGAGCAATTCGAACGCCTGGTCTTTCTCACCGAGGACCGCATAGAACCCCGCCAGGGATGCCGGCCCGTACGTTTGGTTCGCATCCTTCTTCGCAATGTCGAGCTGCTTCTGCCAATAGCCCTTCTCCCCAGATACGGCATAAGCCTTTTTCAGCTCGGCCAAGTCTTCTATTCGCGCTGCCACTGATTCCGGTCTGCCTCCCAAGAGAGTTATCGCCTTCCCCTGTTCTTCGAAGGCTTCCCCGTACCTTCCATCATAAAGATAAGCGAAAAAAAGGTATGAGTGTATTTGGACCATGCCCGGGTCCATCTCAAGCGCTTTCCGATATTCAACTATCGCCTGGTCGTACTGGCGCATATAGTAGAACTGCAATCCAAGGTCGGTGTTTATTGCGAGCGAGAGCGGATCGATCTCCTGTGCGCGTCGCATCTGTCGAATGGCTTCGTCGCCACGACCCATCAGCATCAACTGCCAGGCATACCACTGGTGCGCTGTCGCATAGTTCGGGCTCAGATCAATGGCGCGCTTGTATTCTCTCTCCGCGCCCGCCCAGTCCCAGTCATAATTCAGTTTGACGTATGCCAACGACACGTGAGCTTCGGCGATCGCATTGTCAATCTCCAGCGCTTTGATCGCTGCCGCCTTCGCTTTTGGGTAGGTTTCTTTTTGAGGAAGCATATAGTAGCTGCTGAGCAAGTTGTAACAGTCAGCCATCCCGGCATATGCCAGCGCGTAATCCGGGTCGTTAGCGATTGCCTGCTCAAAGTATTCTATGCCTTTTCTGAATCCCTCCTCAGTTCTCTTGTTCCAGAAGTAGCGCCCCTTGATATATGACTGATAGGCTGCTTTGCTCCCGGTGTAGCGTTTGGTCAGCCGCTTGTACTCTTCCCCGGTCAGCTTCAACGTCAACGCTTGCGCTACATCCTCCGAGATCAAGTCCTGCAGCGCGAAGATGTCCGCGCACTGCCCATCGCACTTGTAAGCCCACAACGCCGTCCCGTCCCTTACGTTCATGAGCCGCACCGTTACACGCATTCTCTCGCCCGACCTTTGAATGCTCCCCTCAAGCACAGCATCCACTCCTTGTTCGCGCCCGGCCGCAATCGGGTCTTGCTCAAGTCCGCCGTACTTTCGCACCGCGCTGGTCGGCCGCACGACGATCTGCTTGATGTTACTGAGCTCGGTAATCAAGCTGTCAGCCATCCCTAACCCCAGGTACTCGTCGCTGTCATCTGCGCTTAACGGCTTGAACGGAAGCACTGCGATTGATTTCACCGGCGCGCCTGCCACCGTTTGCTTCGACTTGTTCGAAGACCAGAAGTAGAAAAGCGCGACGGAAAGTCCAACCAGCAACACGCAAACACCTGCGAAGGCCAGTCTCAGTCTTCGATTTGCTGCTCTCTCATTCCTGCCAGTCGGCCTTAGCGCATTCTGGAAGGCGTTTTTGCCTTCAACTTCATCCTGCTCGGTCGTTTCCTCCTCTTTTACAATCAGGTGCGATCTGGTGCGCTCTCGGACTATTAGCTCCTCGCGCGCATCCCGCGCCTCGTTGACGCTTGCGACAAAGCGGTAGCCACGCCCCGGGATCGTCACAATGTAGCGATGCTCGTTAGGGCTCTCGCCCAGTGCTTTCCTCAGCGCAGAGATGTTCCGAGTGAGGTTGTTTTCTTCCACAACCGTGTCGGGCCAGACTGCTTTCATCAGTTCATCTTTATCAAGGACGTGCCCGCTGTTCTGGATAAACACCAGCAGTATGTCGAAAGCCTTCGGGGTGAGTTGCACAGGCGCGCCGCCGCGCAGCAAAAAGCGGCTCACGGGGTCCACGCAGAATGGACCGAACTCATAAAGCCGCTTTGATTGCATGCCCACGATCGCTTTCACAATTTTTCAGGAATTTTCAGCGACCTTTCAATGACTTCCAAGCCGCTCTCGAAGTATTGTCTGCCGCGGAGTGGCCGCCAGAGGCCGCTTAGAAACCCGGATGCCCGCCCATTGTATAGCAGGGCGATCGCCGTAGCAACGGGCGCAGCGAGGTGGGGTGCGCGTCGGATTTTCGCGCATACCCACCTCGTGAGAGGTGGGTCCCTGATGCTGTGGCCTACGGGACCTCGCAGCGGGCCCTCGCGTTTCTGCATACCCACCTCGTGAGAGGTGGGTCCCTGATGCTGTGGCCTGCGGGACCTCGCAGCGTGCCTACCGGCGCTGGCTGTAGGCCGCAGCATCACGGACCCACCTCTCATGAGGTGGGTATGCAGAAAGCATGCGCGAAAACCTGACGCGCGGCGGGGTCATTTGAGTTGCGCCTTCCTGGAGGAATCGTGAAAAGAACGAAGCGAATAGAGATTACGGTGGAGACAGACCGCGTCTTTGAAATCAGAAGGCCAGCGGCTTTCATTGGAATTCGATGTAGAGAGTGCGTTGAAGACGCAGGAATGGTCACCCCGGAAGCGGCAGCAAACCTGGCGCACGTAAGCCCGCGCACTATCTACCAATGGGTTGAATCTGGCAAGGTTCACTTCACCGAAACAACGAATGGGTTTCTGATGATCTGCATCAACTCATGCCTGCAATGATGTTTTTCACCGGAGGAAAAGTTATGTTGAACCGTCTTGGTAATGAACTCTTCAAACCTGCTTTCTTTCTTCCCGTCGCGGTGTTGTTGCTCGCAAACACAATCGCATTCGGGCAAAGCACGGCCTTCACTTATCAGGGCAAACTCAGCAATGGTGTCAACCCGGCTAACGGCAGCTACGACTTCGAGCTTAAGCTCTTCGACACACAAACGGTGGGCACCGGTACGCAGCAAGGCTCAACCGTCACGGTCTCAGATGTCACTGTGGTCAACGGCATATTCACGGTGCAGCTCGACTTTGGCGCAGGAGTGTTCCCGGGAGCCGCCCGCTTCCTCGAGATCGCCGTCAAACCGATGGCGGCAGGCTCATTCACGACGCTATCGCCAAGACAACAAGTGACCTCGACGCCGTACACGATTCGCAGCGTCAGCGCCGCGACAGCCGACACTGCGGCGAATGCGACACAACTGGGAGGACTACCCTCGAGCGGCTTCATCCAGAACACGACCACGCAGCAGGCAAGCACGAACTTCAACGTCAGCGGGAACGGTACGCTTGGAGGGGCGCTGTCTGCGAATGTTGTGAACACAGCAACGCAATACAACATCAGCGGCAGCCGGGTGTTGAGCAACCCAGGTTTTGGTAACTTGTTTGCGGGAGTAGACGCCGGCGCGGGCAACACGACCGGCTTCTTCAACTCTTTTTTTGGGGACAGTGCAGGCTTTATGAACACGACGGCTTCTGGCAACTCGTTCTTCGGAACCAACGCCGGCTACAGCAATACGACGGGCCAGGGCAACTCCTTCTTCGGAGAACTCGCAGGCCAAATCAACGACACCGGCGAGCAAAACGCCTTCTTTGGAGCAAACACAGGCAATGCCAACACGACGGGCAGCTCCAACTCCTTCTTCGGACGCAGCGCAGGATTTCACAACACGACTGGCGGCGCCAACTCATTCTTCGGAAATCAAGCAGGACAAGCAAACACGACGGGCCAGGAGAACTCCTTCTTCGGGATATTGGCAGGTCTTCAGAACACGATGGGTGGCGCCAACGCTTTCTTCGGATCTCAAGCAGGACGAGCAAACACAATCGGCAGCAGCAATTCTTTCTTCGGACAGCTCTCAGGCCCCAGCAACACCACTGGGAGCTACAACTCCTTCTTCGGACTAAGCGCAGGCCTCAGCAACACCTCCGGCCAGAACAACTCCTTCTTTGGACTAAGCGCAGGCATCAACAACACAACGGGCCAAAACAACTCCTTCTTTGGACTAAGCTCAGGATTCTCAAACACGATGGGCGCCGGTAACACGATGATTGGGAACTCGGCGAATGTCGGATCGAACAATCTCACCAACGCCACCGCCATCGGCGCGAACGCGCTGGTATCAGGGGACAATAGCCTCGTGCTTGGCAGCATCAATGGCCTCAACGGGGGGACCGCCGATACCAAGGTCGGTATCGGCACGACCGCGCCCACATCGCGCCTGCATGTCGTCGGCAATGCGCTTGTTACCGGCGATCTCACGGTGAGTGGGACGGGCACACTCTCCGGCAACATCGTCAACGCGACGACACAGTTCAACATCGCTGGCTCGCGCTTATTGAGCAACGCGGGGTCATTCAACTTGTTTGCGGGAGTCAACTCAGGCACGAACAACGCCGGGCAGGCTAACTCCTTCTTCGGACAAAACTCAGGAGCGAACAATACGACAGGCGACTTTAACACCTTCTTCGGGCAGAACGCGGGTTCGAACAATACAACGGCTTGTTGCAACTCTTTCTTCGGGCAAGCCGCAGGCTTCGCGAACACGACGGGCGAAAACAACGCCTTCTTCGGGGCAGCCGCTGGCGCCGCCAACACCATGGGCAACCACAACGCCTTCTTTGGGGAGAACGCAGGCGCAGCTAACACGACAGGCAACTTCAACTCTTTCTTCGGGCGAGCCGCGGGCTTTGCGAACACGACGGGCGCCGGTAACTCCTTCTTCGGGCTAAACGCAGGCCGTCAGAACACTATGGGTGACACCAACGCTTTCTTCGGATCTCAAGCAGGACAAGCAAACACAGACGGCAGCAACAATTCTTTCTTCGGACAGATCTCAGGCTTCAGCAACACCTCGGGCCAGAACAACTCCTTCTTTGGACGGGGCGCAGGAGGCACAAACACGACGGGCACGGGTAACACCATGGCCGGGAACTCGGCGAATGTCGGATTCAACAATCTCACCAACGCCACCGCCCTCGGAGCGAACGCGCTGGTAACGGCAAACAATAGCCTGGTGCTCGGCAGCATCAACGGCACCAACGGCGCGACCGCCGATACCAACGTCGGCATCGGCACGACCGCTCCCACCACGCGACTGCACGTAGTGGGCGATACGGGCATCACCGGCAATCTAGGTATCGGAACGACCGCGCCCGCCACACGACTGCACGTCGTCGGCGATGCTGGCGTCACTGGCAATCTAGGTATCGGCACAACCGCTCCCGCTGCAAAGCTCGACATCTCCGTGAATGCCGGACACGTCTTGCTTGGCCCTGGGACCTGCAACTCGGGCTTTAATGCCATTGGCTTCGGTGCGTCGCTCGCTGGCTGCGCCAACTTCTCGCTGGCCGGCAACGGCACAGATACCGTCCTCAATCGTCCGATGGGCGGGTCGCTCCTCTTCCGCGAAGACAACAATAACCAGATGATTATCTCTGCGGGCGGGGTCGTCACTATCGGCAACCTCGCCGCGGGAGGAATTACGCTCTGCCGGACCGGGTCAAATCAGATTTCCAACTGTTCATCGAGCGCGCGGTACAAGACAAACATCAATGCCTTCACTCCGGGGCTGTCGCTGCTAAGCCGTCTGCGTCCAGTGACGTTCACCTGGAAGACGGACGGCATGGCGGACATGGGCCTGGTGGCTGAAGAGGTGGCTGAGGTCGAGCCGCTGTTAGTCACCCACAACGCGCAAGGCCAGATCGAAGGCGTCAAGTACGACCACCTCACCGTGGTGCTAATCAACGCAATCAAGGAGCAGCAATCGCAGATCAAGCGGCAACAGGGCCAGATCGAAGCGCTGAAGAAACTCGTCTGCCTGGATCATCCCAATGCAGACGTGTGCAAGTGAGGTGACGACATAGTGAGGTGACGACATGAGGATGGAGGACATGAGTATGAAGCCCACGCAAATCAGGCCGGACTGCAAGCGAGCGCGATAACCATGTTGCGCGAAGCTGCCGCAACTGCTCCGGCGGTCTGCCTCGCCAATTCGCCGCCATCCTTGCTTACTTCTTTGTGACATTGAACTCGCCTTTATCCTCGCGCAAAGATCGAAAGCTATACCTACCTGTCGCAGTTCGTTTGTCGACTTTACCTTCGATGAGGAAGCGGTACATTGAACCATCAGGACCTCGTGCGTCGCCTTCGAGCTTTAAGGCGCCGGTGTTCGAATCAAACGTTCCCTTCTCAATCGTGGAGGCGTTTGGAGTCACCGTGCCTGAAACGGAGTGCTCGCCGTCGAACTTCAACTCAAAAACAATGCTATGGCCGTCAATCCACGTACCCGAAATCGGATCCGCCGTTGGTTCAGGCTCCGGGAGCGCAGGCGGCAGCGCGCCCGTTTTTTCGTATCGCTCAAGCAACTCCACAATTTCGTGATGCCCGCGACGAGTCGCCCAGGCGAGCGGCGTCGCCCAGGATGGATCGTCGGGCAGGTTCGGCTTGGCTCCCCGGCGAAGAAGAAACTCGACCATTCGAGTCTTCCCTGATTTCGCCGCCCATCCTAGCGGCGTCGAACAGATGTCTTCATCACGAGCATGCAGATCGGCTCCATGGTCGATGAAGAGCGCGGCGTTTTCCACGTTGCCCTTCCCGGCGAGGTGGTGGAGCGGAGTGATCCCCAGCCAGTTTGGCTGATTCGGATTCAAGCCGTGCTCGAACAGGAATTCGGTTAGTTCGCGGGTCTTGGCGCCATCAATGCTGATGCGTGTAGCCAGGTTGGGTTGGTAGTGCAGCATCAATCGCACGAACGCTTCGCTGTTTCCTGCGGCGCTGCACAGTGCGTTGGGATCGTCGGCCAACGCGGGATTGGCCGCGAACACCGCAGCAGCGGTCTTGATGTCCCCATAGTGAGCAAGTAGACCGACGCTGCGCGTAGAGCCATATGAGCAGAGCAACTCCACCATCTCTTCGTCCTTGTTCAACAACGCGATGCTTAGAGCATCCGCGGAACTCTCGACTTCAGGACTCGGATAGGCGCCTCTCTCAAGCAACAGCATGGCGACTTCGTAGTGCCCGTTGTACACCGCTGAATACAGCGCGTGGCCGTGAGGCGCGATCTCTTCCTCGCGCAAATTCGGATCGGCGCCGCGATCGAGCAGGAGTCTTACTATCTCGATATGTCCCCGGGCGGCGGCGTTTTTCAAAGGCGCTCCGGAGCCGATGTAGTAGGTCACGTACTCGGAGACCCGATTGGCGAGCGACGGGTCTTGATCGAGCAGCTCGCTCACTCGTTCCAGGTCACCGATACTCGCGGCGGTGCAAATGTCGACGTATGCGCCGCAAGCGCGCAGGTGCTCGAGCACCTCTCTCGGAGTTGTCGTCACCTCTTTGGGCACATCTCGCCAGCCCCGATAAGTGTAGTCGCCGTTGGTGAGCTGTATCGGACGTGCGCCATCGAAGCGCCCTGCGTTGATATCCGCTCCCCGCGCAAGGAGTTCGTCGATCATGTCAATCTGCCGAGTCATCACCGCCCAGTGGATAGGCTGATTGGACCGTCCATCGCCGGCGTGCAAGAGTTCAGGTGAGGCGTCGAGCAAGCTGCGCGCTTTTGCGAGGTCGCGCTCGCGGATCGCCGCCGCGATGGCTTCGCCTTTGGGAGAGGCGCCGTGCTTATTCGCATATGTGGTCTCCAGCAACTTCTCCATCTCTGGGTATCCGCGGTCGCGACAGATATCAAGCATGCTATCGCCCCTTGCCAGGCTCAGCGGATCGGCGCCGTGCTCGAGCAGGAACGCAGCGACTTCAAGCTGGTTCTCTCGAACGGCGAAATAGATCGGCGTACGATACGCGTGATGGCACCGCACGATCGCTGGGTCCTTGTCCACGAGTTGCTTGACGGTCCCAATGTCTCCGGAGATGCAGGCACAAAACAACTCCCAGACATCGGTGCCCGTGCCGGTGGACCAGAGCAGCGGCTCATCTTTCTTTAGCTCTTCCGGTTGGATCATCGTTGAATCTTCTGGGCGTCATTAACCCCGTGTCAATGTGCGATCACGAGGAGTTGAAGGGGACGGCCCGCAAACTGGCGGCCGGTGCGCCAGTCGAGCCGGTCCCACTTCGTTCTCGATCCGCCAATCGGAAATCGACAGTCGGCAATCGCAAATCACTCGCTCACTCGCAGCGCAGCGCATCCATCGGGTCTACGCGCGTGGCCCGGCGCGACGGGAGATAACCGGCCACCATCGCCACCGCGAGCATCAACAGCGCAGCAACGACCAGTGAAGCAGGATCAGTCGGCGTCAACCCGAAGAGCAGCGTCGAGGCCAGACGGGTGACAGCGAAGATCATCGGCAACCCCACGGCCACGCCGGCGATGACCAGCCATAACGCCTCGCGCAGAATCAGCCAGAATACATCACGCCGCTGCGCTCCGAGCGCCATCCGAATCCCGATCTCATTGGTCCGGCTGGCCACGCCGTAAGAGAGAATGCCGTAGAGCCCGATGCAGGCCAGCAGCAATGCCAGCAGACCGAAGAAACCGGAAAGCGTGGCCATCAATCGCTCGCGCAGGATGGTCGCTTCGATCATAGGTTTGAACCCCTGGAACCTAACAGTGATGGCAGGATTGATCTCGTTGAGGACGCTCTTGACCGCCGCGACGGTCTCGGCCTGGGGCACCTGCGATCGGATCAGAACCTGTGCGCCGGCCCCGGAGCCCGAGTCCTGCGCGGCGGCGTAGTAGACGATCGGGCGAAACTCTTCGCGCAGGTCTTCATACTTGGTGTCTCGAACCATGCCGACGATCTCGTAGGGCGTGTCCGGGTCACCGGGCGTCGCCTCGATCCAGAACCGATCGCCGACTGGACTTGCTCCATTCAAGAACGCTCGCGCGAAGGCTTCGTTCACAATCGCCACCTTCGGCGCGCCGGCCCTGTCGCGCGCATCGAAATCCCGCCCGGCCAGCAGCAGGATTTGCAGTGTCCTGAAGTATTCGGGGCCGACCCGGCTGAGGCTCGTATTCTTCGCTTGCCGCGCGTCCGCGCCGTCCATCCAGGCGTTGGCCCCTCCCCAGTCGCGGAGCGGGATAATGTGCGTAATGGCCGCCGATTCCACTCCCGGAATCGCTCGGATGCGGTCGAGCAACTCATCTTTGAAGGCCGCATAGCGCTCGCGCGGTAGATTCAAACGCTGGAAGATCACCGTCGCGGTCAGGACGCCTTCCTGCTGGAAGCCCGTGTCCACCGTCAGCAATTTGCCCAGGCTGCGCGAAAACAGGAGCGCGCCCGCCACCAGCACCAGCGAGAGTGCGACCTGCACGACCACCAGCGCCCGCCGCAAACTGAATCGGCGGCGGCTAGCCGTCATCCCGCGCCCGCCAGCCTTGATCACCGCACCAGGTTCCATCCGCGTCGCGCGGAGCGCCGGCGCCAGACCGAACAGCAGACAGGTCAGGACGGCCAGCCCCGCGGCAAAACCGAGCACACGCCAATCCGGGGCCAGTTCCAGAAAGACCGGGTCAGCACTTGTGCTGAGGAATGCGACCAGAAGCCGGCTCAGCGCCTGCGCCAACCCTGCGCCAAGCGCCGCGCCAGCCGCGGCCAGCAACAGACTCTCGACCAACAACTGGCGGATGAGTCGTCCGCGCGAGGCCCCCAGAGCTTGCCGCACGGCGATCTCACGTTCCCGCGCGCTCGCCCGCGCCAGTAGCAAATTCGCCAGGTTGGCGCAGGCGATCAACAGCACCAACCCGGCAATAGCCAACAGGAGCCAGAGTGACTGCTCGTAGTCTTCACGCATCTGTGAAACGCCTGATCCGGCGGGGACGGCGATCAGCTTGGACCCCAGATAATCTTTCACGCTGACAGGCGGGTAATTCGCAGGCAGCGTGGTTTCAAAGACGCCGGGCGAGATCGCCTGCGTTTGCGCGGTGGCCTGTTCCAGCGACCAGCCCGGCTTCAGACGGCCTGTGACCGTCAACCACCAAATTATGCCGGAGTCGAGCATTCTATTATTGCCGCGAACGAGCGCGTTGGCGCAGATCGGCAGGGCCAGGTCAAAAGACCGCCCGACTTCCATTCCAAAAAAGTTGGAAGGAGTGACTCCGATGATCTCGAATGGGTGATTGGCCAGCGGGAGCTTACGCCCGATGACGTTCGCATCCGCGCCGTATTCGCGTTGCCAGAACTCGTAGCTGATTACCAGGCCCGGCTCGCTGCAGCCCCGCTGATCGTCTGTTGTCGTGAAGAAGCGGCCCAGCGCGGGTTGAACACCCAGTGTAGTGAAAAAGTCGCCACTAACGTAAAGCATCCGCGCCGGACGCACCTCGCCGCCCGGAGCGAGGTTGACGCTGTCCGTGCCCCAGGCGGAGATGCCGGAAAAGGCTTGTTGCCGCTCTCTGATCTGTTCCCAAATCAGATTGGTGACTGATGGCCGCTCGCTGACCCCCCCGCGCGCCCCTTTCATATCCGCGAGTCGAACCTCGGCCAATTCCTGCGGCGCTTTGACCGGCAGCGTGCGCAGCCGCACCGCGTCGATCAACTGAAAGATCGCCGTGTTCGCGCCGATGCCGAGCGCGAGGGAAAGGATAGCCACCGTAGTGAAGCTTTTGTTCTTGAGCAACAGGCGAACGCCGAAGCGCAGGTCTTGAAACATTTCGTCCTCCAGTCTTTTTGGCTGTAACCACAGCGCATCCCAAAACGCACTCGTGCTCCGCCACAGCAAGTCCAGTTTGCCGCGCCAACCGAGCCGCTCCCACTGCGCGAGCATTACCTCGCGGTAGTGCAACTCGGCCTCCCACTCCTGCCGCCAATCAGCGCGCAAGCGGCGCGGGACGATCACGCCGATGACGCGGATCAGCCAGAGCCAAAAACGAAAGCGCGTTGTTTTGATCGAATTGGCCATCGGTTTTATTCGTGTCTGAGTGCCGCCAATGGATCAACTCTCGTCGCGCGCCGCGCCGGGACGATGCAGGCCACAAGGGCGGTGGCGAGCAGTAAGCCCACTACCATTGCATAAGTAATCGGATCGGACGCCGTCACCCCATACAGCATTTGCGACAAGAGGCGTGTCACGGCAAACGCGCCGATCAATCCGATGGTGACGCCCAGGCTAACGAGGCGAAGCCCTTGCTTAATCACGATCACAAATACATCTCGTGTTTGTGCGCCCAGCGCCATCCGAATGCCGATTTCGTGCGTGCGTTGCGCTACAGCAAATGACATCACGGCATACAGCCCTACCGTCGCCATGAGCAATGCCAGCACCGCAAAGATTCCCAGCATCACGGTAATGAAGCGCTTGGTAGAGATGCGTTCGCGGATGGCTTCGTGCAGCGTTGCGATTCCAAAGAATGGCAAGCTGGCATCCAGCGCAGCCAATTCCTGCCGGAGCGCGCTCACCACCCGAGTCACGTTTTCCTGCTCCGTCTGATTCGGTAGCCCGCGCACGATCACCGCCATGTTGCGGTTCGGACGTTGCGCGAACGGCTGGTAGATGCCGGGTTCCGCCGGATCATCCAAATCGTTATTCATGGTATTTGCCACGATGCCTACTATTTCGTTTGGCGAACCGCCATCAAAGATCAGTCGCTGCCCGATGGCTGAACCGCCGGCAAAATAACGGCGCGCAAACGCTTCGTTGACCAGCGCGACGCGCGGCGCATTCGCATCATCCTGGGCGGTGAACAAACGGCCTGCACGCACCGGCGTGCCAATCGCAGCGAAATAACCGGGCGTCGCTACCAGCACACCAACCGTTGATTGCGCGGACCTGGGAACGGACGGCTGCCCGACAATCTGAACATAGTTGGTGGGCCATCCAGTCAGCATCGCCAAATTATCAACCGCGCCGACGGCTGCCACGCCGGGCGAAGCCGCCACACGTTGCGCCAGTTCCTGATAAAAATTGACAATCTGTTCGGGGTGCGGGTAGCGGGCTTCCGGCAAAATGATACGCGTGGCCACGGTGTTGTCGGGATTGAAGCCAAAATCGGTGTTGAGGAGGATGACGAAGCTGCGAATCAACAGCCCCGAACCCACCAGGAGTACGAGCGACAACGCCACTTCCGCCACGACCAGCAAATTCCGCCACCGGTTGCGTGCGCTGCTCGCCGCGCCTTTGCCCCCATCTTTCAGTGTCTCGTTAAAGTCGGGTTTGGTCGCCTGCCACGCGGGCAGCAAACCGCACAGCACGCCTGTCAGCAACGAGACCGACATCGTGAACACAAGCGCCCAGGTGTTGATGCCGAGACGCTCCCAGCCCGGAATGAATTGCGCAAAGCCCTGCGGCATGCCGTTCGCCAATGCGGTTATTCCCCACACGGAGAATCCAAGTCCCAGCCCGCCTCCGAGCAGTGCCAGCAGCAGGCTTTCCGTAAGCAATTGCCGCATTACGCGCCAGCGATTTGCGCCGAGCGCCATGCGCACCGCTAATTCCTTTTGACGTGTAGAGCCGCGCGCGAGCAAAAGGTTGGCGACATTCGCGCAGGCAATCAGCAACACGAACAACACCGCGCCCAGCGTAAACGACAGATACTCGCGCGAACCCCTCGTGTAATCTTCATTCAAGCCGACAGTAAAGGCTTCGACGCCGCTGTTGGTGGCGGGATATTGCTGCTGCGCACGCCGCGACAACTCGCGGATTTCCGCCTCGCTCTGCGCCCGACTGACGCCCGACTTCAATAACCCAAGCACACGAAAAGAACGGCTTTCACGATCCTGCGCGAGTTGCGCCGGGAACACGAAAGGCGCCCACAATTCCCCGCCGCTGTAAGGGAAGTTGAAATCTTTAGGCATCACGCCAATGACCGTATAGGCTTTGCCATTCAGCTCGATTGATTGATCCAGAATGTTCGGGTCGGAGCTATAGCGGCGTTCCCATAAGCTGTGCTTGAGCACGACGACCTGTTCGCGCCCCGCCGTATCTTCATCCGGCTGAAACGTGCGTCCCAACAGAGGCTGCACGCCTAACGCCGCGAAGAAACCTGCCGACACGCGATAGGCGACCACTCGCTCTGGTTCATCTGTCCCCGTCAGATCAAAAAATCCGCCGCTCAAAGAGACGAACTGCTCAAAGGTCTGGCTTTGTTCACGCCAATCGTGCAGGCTCCCCGCGGAAACTCCCGTTCGATTGATGCCCGCGTCCAGTTTCCGCTCGTAAATCACCAGCAGACGATTCTGATTGGGGAATGAGAAGGGATGGAGAATCACCGACTCCATCGCGCTGAATATTGTGGTGTTGGCGCCGATGCCCAACGCCAGCGTTAGCACGGCGACAAAAGTAAACCCCGGCTGCTTGAGCAACATTCGTGCGCCGAAACGCAGGTCCTGAATCATGGCATCCTCCCATCGATAGGTTTGCAGCCAGAGCGCATCCCAAAAGGCGCTGGTGCTGCGCCAAAGAAGATCAAGCTTGTTGCGAGGATCGAGCCGATCCCACTCGGCAAGCTGCGTCTCGCGGTGACGCAACTCTGCCTCCCACTCCTGGCGCCAATCGGCGCGCAGACGTCGCGGTACAATCACGCCGACGAGAGCAATCAGGCGGAGGTGCGGTCTGGTGAACAGACGTTTGCAGCGAGAGAGCAACGACACGGTTGTGACCTCACGCGCGCGATGGTTTCCGGTCGGGAATCTTGTTCAGTTGCGGCTGCTCTTGCAGCCTGTAGCGTTTTACGGCTTCGGCCAACGCCTCGCGCCCGGCGCGCGTCAGTTCGTAATACTTGCGCTGCGGACGCGGTTCGGACTGCGAGATGCTCTGCTTTTCCCACTTGGAGACGAGATATCCGGTTTCCTCGAGCCGCCGCAGCGCCGGGTAGACGGTGCCGCCCGGCACTCCGGTGATGTCGATGATGTCAAAGCCGTATAGATAGCCGTTTGAGACCGCTCGAAGAATTACCGCCGACGCGTAGGTAAGAAATCCTTTGCCCATTAAGAGCTCCTTGGGATTGGTTGTGGATAGAATGCTATCTAGAAAGGATTCTATCTAGCAAGCATTCTACATAGGGGTGTAATCGGAAGCAAGTTCTTTTTTCGGGTGAGTCGTGTCTAGGGTCGCGAGCTCGTGCAAAGCCCCATCCATCGCGAACGCCATCTATTTGACGAACTACCTGTCAACGGCTAAGCCCGTCTTCCTCCAACCGTTCACGCAGTCGGGGTTATGCAAATCTGGAGAAGAGCTTGAATCAATCAACAATCTTCACTTCGCGTACTTTGCGGTTTTCGTCGAGGTGTACCTGGAGTCCATAGTGAATCGGATCCTTCAACGGCCAGCCCAAATCAATTCTGTACGAGAGTGCGCTGACGTAATCCTTGTCGGGTCGGCCGAGCAAGCGTTTTGCCTCATCAGCGGTTTGGCCGAGTAGGATTTTGCGTTTCACAAGGTCTTCAGACATCCTGCCACGCTCACGCATATCGCCCTTCAGCCATGCCGCAGACTCGAAAGACTTATTGTTGCCACACGCTGCTGCCAACAAGGAGACTGTTATGACCAACAGAATCGCCGTTTTCGCCTTCGTCTCGCCTGGTGTCTTTCATAAGCTTCCCGGACGGTACTTCCGTTCGGTGTGACCCTTGAGTTGCGAACGGTAGAAATACACTTCCCTCAGGTCGCCAGTGCTGTAGCGCTTTGCCTGGTCGTTGAAGTGCGGCGACGATGGATTGCCGCTCTCTCCGCCAGCCGTCACGGCTTTGGCCCGCACAGTCTTACCGAACTCAACGACCGCCACAAAGCTGTTGCCGCTCGTGCCGTAAATCTTCTTTGACCCCTTGTACGGACGCGCGCCGAACGAGGCCAGTGAACCCCAGATCGCGGAGGTGAAGCCAACGGGAATGCTCGGCCCGGGGTCGCTGAACGGATGAACGATGTCGTCGGTGAGTCGTTGGAAGCGATTGATATCGCCCCACGGCGTCTTCCACGTCCCGAAGTCGGTCGCAAGTTTGTCAGACGCTGCTGATAACGATTGCAGCAGTTGTTCTGCCGGGCCTCTGCTGGCGATATGGTCGGCCGGGGACATTCCCGCACGTCTGGCTTCGGCGCTTACTTTCCGCTGAAGGTCCTCGCCCCAGAACACTGCGAGCGACGTCGGAACGGACGTCGCCGACCACCGCAAATCCCACGCGCGCAGAAGCGCGATCTGGTCTGACAGTTTCGCTTTGAGAGGGTCGGTTGCGGGCGTCTGGTCCCACGCCTTGACCAGCGCTGGGATCGGCTTCTCAAACCACGTTAGATAGCTGTCATAGGCCGCCGCTATCAGCGAGTCAAGCGTGAAATCCTTCTTGTCCTGGAGCACTCGGATCGCGTGCAGTCCACGCGCGGACTCAACTCCCGAATCGACATACACGGGATAGTCAGCTTTCTTCGGGCTGCTGGGACCCGCCGCCGACCACGGCCAGTTGTTGCTGTTGTAGAGCCAGCCGCTGGCAGGATTCAGCAAAAGCGGTGACTCATCCACAGACAGCAGGCCGTGCCAGTCAGTCGCCGGATCGCTGCCGTCCACCGGCTTGGTCCAGTCGAACTTGGGATCGCGCTTCGGAATAAAGTTGGCGTGGAAATATGCGATGTTGCCATCGGCATCTGCGTAGATCGTGTTGTTCGACGAATTAGTGTGCAACTCCATGGTCTGCTTGAACGCCTTGTAGTCCGTCGCCTTGGTGCGCGTGTATGACTGGATCAGTGCCTTCACGGGTTCCTGCATCAGACGGATGCTCACCCATTTGCCGTTCTCCGCGCGGACGATGGGCCCGTGATGAGTGCGATAGACGGTGAACGTTTTCTCGGCCATCCCCTCGGCGGTCTTGTAGGGCACCTTGATCACGGACACCGTGACCGGACGTTCTTCGTCGCCGTGTTTGTAATAAAAGCGATCGACCTTCTTCACTACTGTTTCGAGATAAGAATCGATGCCGTCGACGGCGCTGGACGTGTGCATCCAACCGGCACGCTCATTGAACCCCTGGTAGATAAAGAACTGTCCCCACGTCACCGCGCCGTAGGCGTTCAGGCTTTCTTCGCTGGTCATCTGCAACTCGGATCTAAAGAAGAAAGATGTGTGCGGATTTATCAGCAGCAGCGCGCGGCGCCCGACCGTGTTTGACCGGGCGATAGCCATGCCGTTCGAACCCGTTGGTTCCGCGGGCAGCTCGCGTTCGTCATTCGACATGGCTGCTACCGGACGGGTGCCGTAGAAGGCTTGCAGTTGCTCAAGGCTAATCGTCTCGATGTCTCCGCCGATGCTGCCCTCGCTGAAGGTCAGCGCCATCCACGGTTCGAAGCGCTTGATGACCCTCGGCTTCACCTGTGGATGCCTGGCGAGATAAAAATTCAGACCATCGGCCCACGCGTTCATCAGCGTCTTCAGCCACAGCGGGCTCACCTCGTAGTGCTGCTTCATCGCGTCCGGATCGATGAACAGCTTCATACGCAGATCGCGCCACACCGCGGACTCGCCCTCGGCCTCGGCCAGCCTTCCCATGGAGTTGATGTAGTTGGTCTCCACGCGATTGAAATCGTCTTCGGCCTGGGCGTAGATGGCGCCAAACACCGCATCAGCATCGGTCTTGCCGGAGACGTGCGCGATGCCCCAGTCGTCACGGGTGATCGTGACGTTCCGGGCCCGTTGCTCCCAGCGGTTGAGTTCCTGGTTTTGGGCGCCCGATGAAGCGTGGGCGCCGAGTGCGAATGCCACCGCGAGAACGAGGGCGAGAACGAGCTTCTTCATGCTAGATCCTCCTCTAGATGTTGCCTCCATAGTAAACAACAACCCGCCCTTGTTGGCCAGTGATGACCGCATCCACCGACGATTCAAACTGCGAGACGGGAAAGCGTTCCGGATTCATCGCCTCTGGGCTTGCGCGAACTGCTCGAGATAGTCCTTTAGCTCCTCGTGACCGGCATACGCGGCCCAACCAGCGGGTGAGCCTCCGCGCTCCTGGTCCTTCGCGTTTGCGTCGGCGCCTTGTTCGATCAGGAACTCGACCATCGCGCGGTGGCCGTTGACCGCGGCGTTATGCAAACCTGTACCTGGATAATGAAAGCCGGGCGGGATCGCATTGATTGAAGCGCACTTCTGCAATAACAACCTCGCCGCCTCGATACGATTGTGCATGCAAGCGTAGACAAACGCGTTGTCAATGATACTTTGTGATTCGTGCGACCATCCGTCGATCGTAGCTTGTAACTGCTCCTTGACTGGCTTAGGTAAGTTTGATGTGAGCGGATCGGTAAACGGCCACTCGATCTTGCCTGCCTCGGGTTTGAGACTGCCATCGCTGTTAAAGAAGTTCTCGATCAAATCGACTCGCCCGAGGCCCGAGGCTATTCGCAGGTTGTGAATGGACGCGCCGCGCTCGAGTAACAGATCGCGCACGCCGTCGTTTCCCCAGTACAACGCTTCCTCCAAAGGCGCCCAGCCGCCAGCGCCATTGATTAGGGCGCCAGCATCAAGCAGTGCCGCGGCTACTTCGACGCTGTTCCCGCTTGCGCATGCGACCAGTGGCCCATTGGTTTCTGCGCCGGCATCGATTAGAAGCTGAGCCATCTCGACCTTGTTCGGAACATCACGAGCATCGAGCGTCAGACATTGGAGAAGGGTGGGATGACTCTTTGATGAACGAGCGGTCGCCAGAGTCGGGTCCCGGCTCAGAAGTGACTTTAGTTCGTCAAGATCACCGGATGTGATAGCAGTTATGGCAGGATGAAACTTTGCGTCCATGATCTCCTGGGTGATTCAGGATTCTGTCATTGTTGCCGTTCACCAAGACAGTAGCAAAGCCCGTCTGGCGCCACTACGAAAAAGACTTTGAACGAAGTCTCTCCGTGCTGATCGATTCGAAAGCCGGCCTCCTCTCTCTCTTCCAGCGACTTCCGCTCAATCCACGTGGCATGCGTGGTCAAGCCATTCGACTTCAATTCCGCGAAGGCTGCCTCGGCGTTATCAACTTCGAAGAAACATCCATCCTGCGTTGGGTCGCCTCCATTCTCGGCCAGGCCTATCTGGATTCCATCTCTGGCAAGGACGGCGGACATACACGGCGAGTCATTCCGTGTTACAACCCGAAACCCCATTATCGTCTCGTAAAAAGGAATCGCCGCTTCGACATTCTCAACAGGCAGGTTCATTGCGTCGTCGGCATACGGCCAGGCAGTTTTGAAGATTGCTTTCATGCTGTTCTCCTCGCGTGCCATTTGGCCATTTCAGTACGAGTCGCCCTCGGAGTACTCGGTCTCGTCAGGAACAAATTGTGCAGCCCCGCGTAGTGCGCTGCTGAGCGCGCCCAGTATCGTCTATGCCAAGGGATGAAATCGCATAAGCGTCATCAGATTTCTCATTATCGCGCGAGAGACCTGGCCGTCGTCAAACGAATTAACGCGTGCGGAACAGCGGGAGCAGAATGAGACATTGGCTCATCGCAATTTGCAGGCCTGCTCTGAGAATAGGCGTCTAAATGATTGGAAATGCATGAAGGCGTAGTATGTTTTCATTGATAAATGGTGAAGCGCAGCCTGACCGGCTGACCCCAATCCCGGATTACAGGTTGGAAACGGAGCATCCCCCGATTGACGCCGGGGGGTTCCGTGTTCGGAGGGTCACGGGCCAGCGTTGCCCTCCCGCCAATCCTCCCCTATCGTGAGTGACAGCGGACCAATGTCCCCCACGCCATCGAGCACCCCGCCTCCGTTAATGGTCAACCGATCACAGAACACCGAGCCTTTCAGGAGGCTGTTGCCATTAATAATGACTGACCCGTTGGGTGCAAGCACCACACCGCTTAGGGAGCTTCCCCCGTTTACCGTAACGCCGCCAGCCGCCACCTTCAGGATTAGCCACAGCGGATTTCCAGGATTTCCCATTGAGCCACCATTGAGCGTCACTCCCGTTCCAACAATGACTGTGACCGGCCCGGCGATTTGTAATCGACTCTGGCCGTTCAAAGTAAGGCTCCTCAGGTTGTATACCGCCGGTTGCGTCGAGCCCGCGACTCCGAACACGAAACTATTCGCGCCGTTCGCGGTAAAGTTTCGATACGTCCCAGGAGGAACACTGACCGTACCGGCATTGCCGTTAAGGGTCAGATCACGAACCGTAGCGAAGTCACCCACGCTCTCACCTGGCCCGTTCAACGTGACATCGCGAGTGCCCGTTGCTGCGGGCGGCCCGGTTACAACAGGCAGCGGGATCGGGTCTGTTCGGAGTACAAGCCTACCGAGCTGGACGTTGCCATTGAGTGTTACCGAGTAGCCGGAGGGCTGCGCGCTGCCCGCACCTTCGACTATGCCTCCGAGGATGGGATTGCCGTTCTTTCTTACCGTGGGAGTTCCAGGAACGAGCAGGTCTCCGGTGATGACAGCTCCCCCGTTTAGCGTGACGCCCTCTCCTGTTAGTTGGCGCACCGATCCTTGAACCCGCGAATTACCATTAATCGCCGGAGCATGGCGCACGACTGCTCCTGCTGCAGCCGTGGGATTGGCAGACGGGTTGATCTTCAAGAAGGCAGAGCCCACGGTCTGGCTGATCCCGCTACTCTCCCCTTGCAAGACCACTAGATAATCGCCGGCGTCCACTCCGCTGCTGCTAAACGTCCTGGAGTTTGTGAAGGATTGACCTCTGTTTAGTGAGGTTTGATCGGTTAGAGTTTGAGAAACCAGTCCGCTTGCCACATTCACGACGAGGACCTTCAGGTTGAGAGTGGCGATGTCTACGTTGCCTACATTGCTGACTTGATAGTTGAACGTGGCGCCGGCACCGCGTTCGATTTGGGTTGGAGTCGCGCTGATGCTGCCCGTCAATGCGCGGCCCTGTGAGTGGCTTGGAACGAGGGTGAATGACGCGGTGGAACTACAAGCCGAAGTCGAGCCGACGGTCACGTCTAACGTGGCCTGATAAGCTCCGGGCGCGAGCGCGCCGGTGCTCATCGCCAACGCGGCCTTGAAAAGCTGGCTTGGCTGAAGTGGCGGGACCACGAACGGCGAGCTGAAGACTTGCTGGCCGCTTTGATTTCTCACGACAACCAACGCCTGCAAACCTGCGACGGTCAACGTGGAGCTTTGGTTCTGGATTCTCACCGTCAGTTGCGCAAGCGAGTTCGCTCCATAGCTGCGCTTGTCCGTTGTGATCGAGCACGAGATCACATTCGCCGGAAGCGCGTCCGGCGTTGCCGGGTTGCAGTCATCGTCTAGTCCGTTGCCGGGTATCTCAGCGCGGCCGGGGTTCACACTCGGGTTGTTGTCATTGCAGTCCACCGTCTCATCAAATCCGTCCGCGTCGCGATCCTGTGGCTGTGGCGGAAGCTGCGTGGTCGAGGGCTGTACCTGAACGATAAACGACTGAGTCGCGCGACCGCCTCGTCCATCCTGTACCTCGAGTGTGAAGACCTGCGCTCCGACTTGCGAAGCCGACGGAGTCCACCCAATGAGCCCGCTGAACTGGTTTATCACCGCGCCAGTGGGTGATTGCAAAAGCGCAAACACTACCGTGTCGCCATCAAGATCAACAGCGTTTGCGTCGTAATTGAAGGTCTGTCCGATCGTGATCGACCCAAGCAGCGAGGAGCTAAACGCGGGAGCATGATTGACTCCGGGCGGCGCAGCAACCGAAACCGCGAAAGATTGTTCGGCGCTGCCGCCCCTCCCGTCGCTAACCTGCACCGTCACCGCATTGTCTCCGGTTTGGCCTTCGGTCGGCGTCCAGCTAATCAGGCCCGTCGCATTGAAGCTCATTCCTTGCGGCCCGGCGCCAAGCGAATAAGTCAGAGCATCCCCGTTTGGATCTGATGCTTGAACTTGATAGCTGTATGCGACTCCGGGGGAAGCGGTGATCGGTGGCGCGGATGTTATCACCGGAGGTTGATTTGCCGTCGCGTCGCAGGGCGAAGCGGTGAGAGGCGACGCGGCTTTGTTGTTACCGAGCCGGCCGGCGCCCTCGTTGATCCGAAACTGCGGCTCACGATAAGAGCCTCCGACGATGAATTCCGACAGACCCGCGCCCTGCGTTTTTGTCGCCGTGCTGGTCAGTCTGGTCCACATGACGTCTTGCTGTTCGGCGAACGCCACCGAGCCTTCGCCGTTCCCGTCGAGGGCGAAGTCCACGCTAAATCCATTCGAGAAGGTGAGCGTCGCCACTCCCTGGAATGCTTCGTTTAGCGAAGGCGACAGATTGTTTTCGATCCGCACAGACGTTGCGTTGACCGGGAACGGGAATCGCACCTCGTATAACGTGGGTCCGGTCGGGATGTAGTTTGTCCCTGCCGGCCGCTCCTGCCAGTGAGTGTTCGCGCCGCCGTCGATACCGAGCCACGCCTTACTATTGAATCCTGTGGTTACGTTTGCCAGGTACCCGCTCCCCTGCGCCCACGCACTAGGCAAACGCTGGAGGTTGTTTGACTGCACCAGTGTCGTCTGGGGCGGGTCGTTGACGGTCACGAAGACCTGTCCTGCGACTGGGGCGTTCCAGTCGAGACTGAGATCTTCAAACGCACCCGGATACAACGCGCTCGTCGTCTGGCGAGTGCCGATCAGCGCTCCATTCACCGCGGGATCGCCCAGATAGAAATTCACGCGAACTCCCGGCCCGGCGTGTAGACTTCCGCCGCTACCTATGCGCGCAGTGATGCCGGCCGTGGCCGGGCAACCTTGTGAGTTGATCGTCACTCGCGAGACTGTCAGATCGCGGGCGGCGTGCGGGCCGAGTCCGTCGATCGGCGATTGCGTGAGGTGGTTGTTGAAGATCAGCCAGTTGCGCCGCGGCGTGCGAGGAATACCGCCGTCTTCGTCCACGTTAGTAATGTGGTAGCGGTTCTGGTTCCAGACCCTTCGCGCGTTGAGCCAGTTGTCCTTCGTATCGCCCAACACCAGCAATCCCATTCGCGGCGGTGAACCGGCCTGGGCGTTTCCTATGCGCACGGTCGGGACAACTATTTCGGCGCTGCCGTCGTTGTCGATGTCAGCGATGGTTGGATAGCGAACAGTTGTACCACCCTCGTTCGCGCGATCGACTCCCAGCTCGAACTGCGTCGAGCCATTTCTGCCATCGAGTATGTACAGCCGGTGGTTGTCGAGCAGGACCGCTTCGGTTGCGCCGTCGCCATCAAAGTCGAAGGCCGACAGCGGGATCCCTTCGGCCTGTAAATCGCCGAGCAGGTCTTTTTGCCATTTCAACTCGAGCGTGTTGTTGTCGCTTCGGTACTCGAAGAGGTAGAGCGTCGGCCTGCGAATGTTAACGCCGGCGGGTGACCTTCCCACCACCATTGCGATTTCCGGTTGACCGTCGCCATCGAAGTCCGCGACGGTCGGCGCGCCAAGCTGGTAGCTGAGCCCGTTCTCGTTGAAGAACAGCGGAAAGACTGCCTTGAGCCGGCCGTCGTGCTCGAATATCTCTATCGAGTGCCCGTAAACGCCCGTGGCGATGAGCGAGCCTGGATTTGTAGTCACCGAAATGATTTCTGGGTTGGGGTCGCTATCCAGATTCGCGACTGCGGTGTATGAATCGCTCAGCAGTACGTTTGACTGCACATTGACGATTGTTGCGCCGCGGTCAAGCGTCCCGACAAGCGTTGACTGGCCGGTGGTGAGCCCCTGTGACTGCCAAGACCAGATTCGAGTTCCATCTTTGTCATAGGCCGAAGGGCCGGCGACGATCTCGAGCGTGCCGTCCAGATCGAGGTCAACCGCGAGCTGTGACTGGTTGCCAAGGCCATTCGGGCCGCCAACGTAGTCGGGCGTTATGTTGCCTCTGTCAAATCGGACGCTCCCGTCTGAATTTAGAACCGCAGTCCCGGAGATGACCTCGGCCTGGCCATCGCCTTCCAGATCGGCAATCACTGGCAGGCCGATCCGGTGCGTGGGGGGGCTGGTCCACTTGAGCGAGCCGTCGTTGTTGAAGCAGTACACCACCGTTTGATTGAAGCCATTCGCTACTATTTCCGGCCTGCCGTCGCCGTCAAGATCGCCTACGGCCGGGTTGCCAGGGTTGCCGTTCAGCCTTCTGCTCGCCGCCGGGGTACCAGGCAGGATTGTCTGGCCGTTGTCGCCGCGAACTGCGATCGGCGAATCGACGGAACCGGAGCCGGGCACTACTATCACGGCGGGCACGTCTCGGTCGTTCACTAAGCCATCGTTGTTTGTGTCTATGAGTGGCGCGATGATCGGTGCGTGAAAGACGCCGAGGTTGAAAGGTGTCGTCCATTCCCATTTGACCTTTGGCTGAAAGTCTCCGGCCGGCGGCTGGTAGCGGCTTTCTTCTCCGCTCGATCCGACGTTGTTCGTTTCGTCGAGTTCCGGAATCTGAGAAGCGCTGTCGACGAAAGCGTAGATCAGATTGTCGCGGAACTGCACGATGCCCGAAACGGGAATGTTGAGCGGGGCAACGCTACTCGACGCGATGCTGCCGCTGAATGTTCTGGCGGCGAGCGAATTATCTACACCGCTTTGATACGACCCGTTGTTGTTGCGATCTTCGAAGAGCAGCACCTGGAAACTGCCGTCGAAGAAGCTGCCTCCTCGGTTTTCGATGTCAACGCGGACGGCTCCATTGATAACCAGAGTGTTTACGGCGGTGTTCACCTGCGAGGTGTCGACACCCGCAACGGCGAAGTCGATGCCTGTCGCAAGGACGTTGAGTCTGTACTGCTGAAGCGACGAGCCGCCTCGCCCGTCGCTGGCTTTGATGATCACGTTGAAGTTGCCGAACTGGTTCGACGCGGGCGTCCACTGAATAAGGCCAGCGGGGGCGATGGTCATGCCACCGGGCCCCTGAAGTAGTGCTAACGAAACCTGATCGCCGTCGGGGTCGGTAGCCAGCGTCTGATAGCTGTACGGCTGCTGCTCGCGCGCTGTGACCACGGGTTGCGAGGTAATAACCGGGGCTCGGTTACGGCTTGCCGGATCGCGGGGGTCGCTGCCATTGGCGATTTCTGTGAGGTCATCAACGCCGTCGCCATCGGTGTCGCGGTTGTTCGGATTGGTGCCGCCTCGATACTCGGCCAGGTTGGCGAGGCCGTCGCCGTCATTGTCGAGGCTCGCGTCCGAGGGATCGTTTGGATTCAAGCCGTTGGCTAGCTCGAAGTCATCGGGCATGCCGTCGGCGTCGGTGTCACGCGGGAACGCGAGAGCGCGAAGGGCGAGCGCAGTGGAGTAGGCGTCATCGACCCAGCTACCGTTCGTGAGTTGTGAAGTGCGAAGGAAGTTCGTTGCGGCGGCTTCGGCGGGCGTGAGCGGCTGACCCGACCCGAGGATAGCCAACAAAGCTGATGCGGTCTCGAACGCCGTGCTGGAAGGAGCGCCGTAGCCGCCGTCGGCGTTATGCCGGCCGCGCAGGAAGCCGATCGCTCTCGCCTGGCTGTTGGACACGAAGAACTGCAGCCGGCAACTGTTAAGTGCCTGAAGCGCGATGGCGGTGTAGAAGACTTGACTGTCCTCACCTTTCGTCAGCGCCCATCCGCCATCCGCATTCTGAGTGGCCGCCAGGTAGTTGAGCGCCTTTGCGAGCTTTGTAACATCGCCGACGCCAGCGGCCTTCAAAGCTATCAGCGCGTACGCGGTATCGAGGGCATCGCTTTCGTAGTCGTCGGCGGTGCCCCAACCGCCGTCGGCGCTCTGGCTGGCAAGCAGCGCGTTGAGATCAGCCGATGTATTGCTGGTTGTGCCCGCAAGAGCGACGATGCGCGCCGAATGAAACGGGTTCTCCGCGACTGACTGAGAGGCGAGAAACTGAGTAGCATTAGCCTGATTTGTTGAGGCGGTCGGTTCGAGCGCTCTCAACGTTCCGAAAGCTGCAGCGGTTACCGGGAATACGCCGTTGAGCGAAGCAGGAGTGCCGCCCCAACTCCCGTCGGCGTTTTGGGTGGATTTTAGGTAATTGATCCCGCTGCTTACTTGCGTCGATTGGCCCAGCGCTGGATTGCGTGCGGGAAGATTCCAGATAAAGAACGCCGCCAACATAGCAGCGATCAAAGTGTACTGATATGTCTTCATTCCCAAATTCTCCACCAGCGCCATCCACCCTAAAGAACTGATGCCTGCGCCGTTTGACGTTAGCAACTGGCCCGATGGGGACCCCGAATCGGTTTCCGAGCGACGTCCGTCAGCAAGGAGTTGACTAGGTGGTTCTGATCAAAACTCCTAACATCAGAATCAACATAAAGAGAACCCCGAAAATAAGAAGAATAGGCCCCACAACGGGTGCAATAGCCACAGCCGCGCCAAGGAGGAACAACATAGTTCCAACGATTGCCAATAAGATTGACGCATCAGTTACTGCTGCATCCCCACCTTCAAGCAACTCGCCCAAGAGGAACGCAAAACCAACTGAGCCTGCCAGCGTGAGCGCTATGAATGCTGCGAGGGGTCCGCCTGCAAGGAGACCAATGACGAGTATTACGAGCATTATCGAAAGGAAAAAGAGAATGATGGCTCCGTTGGCCCCGCCGGTGACCAGGAAACTAGCTGAACCGGAAACCGGGTCCCTTATCACTGTTCCCAGCACCGCCCGGCCACCGAAGTTGACCGGCCTTTGAGAGACGGATACTTCTAACCCAGCAGCAATCGCGTCCTGAATGTCCGACAGGTCTCCCGGAGCGATCTGCAGAAGTGGGACAATCAGGGAAGAGTTAGCTCGATTGATGTTATAGATGGGGATTCCTTGATCGTTTGCCAGCTTAAGAGCTTGTGAGGTAGCTACGCCGCTGACCGGGTTGCTGGCGGTTGAAAGCAGGCGGCTCGGTATTTCCGCCTCCATCGCCGATCCGAATGCTCCCTGCGCAAACGATAGTTTCGCGGTCTTTATGGCGTCACCGTCCTTCGCAACGCTCACCACTACGTCCCGGTCGATGTCCATACTCAACCCGTCCATCGAGACAGAGACCACTGCTCCAAACAGCGATGCGGCCCTGAGCTTGGCAAGAAATAAGCCAGCCGAGGGATATCTGAGAGTCACAACGCCGGCGCTTTGTGACGAGGTCCTGTCGTTGAGGTCCGTGATGGCAAACCAGCTAGCGACGTTGGTGGACAGAAAGGCTTCAGCGAATTCCCGGTTGGTTAGACTCTGAGGCGGGCTTTGCTGGAGTCTTGTTGCAAGCGTCTGGGCCTTATCGCCGAGGTCCCGCATTTGAACGTGTGATATTCCCTGAAGATCAAGACCGACAGCACAGCCTTCGCCGACCAACAGCGTATTGAAGACTGGAGGTGTCGATATTGTTGGAGACGAGAACGTGATAGTAGACACGACAAAAGCGCCGAGCCCCGATTGCTGACCTGATGCTACGAGTTGACTTCCGACGAATAACTGCGGCACGAGGTGGATTGATGAAGGCCATGACGATTGTCCCTGGCGCAATATCTGGTCATCAGTTGGTGAGGCGGGCGCGTACAGAAGCAAAACATTCTTCCCAGCCAACTCGGGCAGACTGGCAGTGTAACTAAACAGATTGGGCCCGTTTGGGAACTGAGCATCTGAGCCCAGCCCGAAAGTCACTCTATGCCGAAGACTGTCAGGAACCTGAGCCATCTCGGTCGCCCGTGCCATGACACGGTAAGGCAGGGTTGCTGACAACAGGGAATGGGCCTGCGCGAATATTGCCTTACCGCCGAACAACTCTCGCATTGTCGCATTGGGATGGTTCGTCTGGAGATAGTTGACTCGTTCATCGACTTTCTGCTGAAGAAACGATTGCATGCGTGTGCTATCGATGTTTGTCACCGACCCTGTGACAGGATCAACAGTTGCCGAAGATGCCAATTGAGTTAGAAAGCCCTGCGCGTTCAGCGGGAGTACTGCTTCGAGATCGACTCCGGATGTGAATGAGTTTTGTTTGAAGCTCGGGTCTACCTCTACCCAGCTGTCACTCTGTCGATGGATGGCGCCGCCGGATGGAGCGAAGTCCACAAAGGTCTTGACCCATATATGCTCAAGCCGCACGCTTACAACCTGACCGCTTTGATCCACCCGGCGAACAACCGACGGCACCCCTGCGCTGGCAAATAGCGAAGCCGCTGCTTCTGCGTTCGTGAACCCGCCAGCCCAGTTCTTAAATTTCTCGATCGGCACCTCAATCGTCCCCATCTGATAGCGCGCAGGTATCCCTGAATAGCGCAACAGCGCAATCAACAACGACGACGTGTCGAACGCGTTGCCGGCCCGGTTCTCCAGACAAAGCTGCGCGCCCTGAATGCTTCCCCACGTCGGTACGAACTCAAGGTTGTTGCGAACCCAGTTGAAGATCTTCACCGGGGTTTTGCACAGACTGTCGGCAAGCTGCCGAATGTCTGGCGTGAACTTCACCTCGATGGTTTCCGCCAGATCGGCGGCCGTCGGAGGTGCGGTCGCAAACGAGACCATCGGTGCACTCGCGGCGCCCGCAGATTGAAGCGCCGCCTTGCTTGCATCGGCTTGGTTCTTCGAAGGCGCTGCGTTGGAAGGAGGCGCTGAGAATGCTTTGACCCACTCTTCGCGAGTCAGCTTGGGTGGAATCGGTTTATCGGCTCGAAGCGAGCGGTGCGGAAGGTTGTTTGGATCAAAGCTTCGTTTCGGCGGGCGCGGGGCGTTCTCCTCGAGGAAGGTCCCGGCGCGATCGAGCACGCCTTCCCAGTCGACTCTCTTGTTCGCGCCGGTTAGCTTGCCTAAAAAGCCAGTCGCGTCACTGTGCGCCGACTCGATCGCGTCGAGGCGTAACTTCAAAGCATCGTATTTCGATTCATACTCGCGAATGAAGTCTCGGTGGCGCGCGAGGATCTCAGCCGGCAACTGCTTCTTGCCGATGAAGCTCTCGACGTCACTGAAGTAGGTGCGGGCTTTTGAGTCCTCTTCCGCGAGGCTCTTCCTCAATTGCCTGAGGCGATCGATACCGTGGAATCCAAGATCGCGCGCTGTCTTCGTCTTAGCGGCGCAGTCCCGAATCACGTCGGCGATGTCGGCGAGCAAACCATCGAATCGGCTATCGAGGCTCGAGATCGTCGGCTCGCGCCGAGCATCATCGGCGAGGTTCTTGGCGCTTAAGCTGCCCCCTCCATAAACCCACACTTCCAGGAAAGCCAGCAGCAATGCAATTGACCAGGCTTTTCTAAGACCTCGCAACATATCTTGAGTCTCCTCTCAATTGGTCCGAGCCCGAGGCTAATGGAACTTACTCTCACCCGAAGTCATCAGCCTTGTCAGGAACCTGTCACTACTTTGGCCGGATCTCGTGACGGCTGCTGGTGCCGTTCGACGCATTGAAACCGAAGAACACCTGGGAAGCTTCGCCCCTCACATCGGAGAACATCCCGCTCCCGCCGGTGATCGCCCTCATGATCGGCACGCCGACCTCGGGAGTCTCATAACCGTCGGTGGCAATAGTCTGTGCGCCTGGCGGTGTACCGAAGCTGAACAGTTGATGGGTGATGACCCATGGACCCGCCACCGTATGCGCGCCGTCGCCAACGTGCCAGCCGCGACAGACCCAGTGGCCAATCACCAGGTTCGGGAATTGAGGCGTGCCGTCGGGGTTCGCGCCGTTTGGCCCGCTTAGCGTTCCCCCGGGATAGATGTATCCCTCGGTGACGAACTCGGCGCCATAGGCGGGGAGTCCGTCTGCAAACGCCGGAGTCTCATCGGGTGTGAATCGAGTGCCGTTCTCCGCGATGTCAACCCTGAAGGGCTTCCCCGCCGCGAGCACACTCTTGATCTTTTGAATCGCCATCAGGCTCTCGCCGTTGTCGCTTAGGTTAAAGAGTTCAGGCTCTGCCGCCGGTGCTTGAGTTGCGGCTAGCGATCTTCCTCTGAAGGGGCGATCGGACTGATGAGCCCGCGTTTTCAGGTTAGTTTGAAAGCTCGCGAGAAGCGCAACCGCAGTCAGCAAGCCGAGAATCGCGTTTCCAGTTGTCCTGATCAAAACCTGTGTGTTCATATACTCTCCTTATTCATCCTTCGGTTATTCGTCACAGAGTCTCCATCTTTGAGCATATCCACTCCGTCCCCTTGACGTGGCCAAGCTTTGTTCGGGGCAAGCTACGTAGTAAACTCGCCTCGCAGCCTATAGACGGACGACACGGTCAAATGCTCTCACTCGGGCGAGAATCTATATGACCGAGAGATCGCACCGGACAGCAATCGAAGCGCGTTTCAACGCAATCATCGACGAGCATGGCGCCTTTCTGCGTAACACCATCGTCCGGCTCTGCCCAAGGGACCTCGGTATTCAGTTTGACGATGTCGAACAAGAGGCGCTGCTGAGGCTCTGGCGCGGGATCGAGGCTGAGAGGGAAATCCGGGATCCGCCGTCTTATATCTATCGAATAGCTGTGACGACAACCATAGACGCGATCCGCCAGGCGAAGAGCCGGCGTGAGGATCAACTCCGCACCGCCGGCGTCGGTGATGAACAGCCCGGGACGCAAAAGGATCTCGCGACGGATCGCGGTGATTCGCCTGATCGCGTAGCTGGGCATCGGCTGCTGATCGAGAGAGTAGAGCGGATTCTCGATTCTTTTTCGGATCACCGGCGCCGTGTTGTCGGACTTCATCTGCAGGGGATGACGACCAGTGAGATTGGGGAACTGCTGAACTGGACGGAGCCAAAGGCGCGCAATCTCCTCTATCGCGGATTGAAAGAGCTTCGCAAGCAACTCAGGGAAGTGGGGATCGACTATGAAGTTGGGTGACGACGAGTTGAGGCAAATCTATCAGGCGCGAACTGCTCGCGGCACGAGACCCGACTGCCCGACCGCTGACGTATTCGTCACGGCCGCAGCCGGCACGGTCGACGCTGATGAGAAAAGGCGCCTCGCCGATCACCTCGTCGCCTGCTCCAACTGCGCCGAGGAGTATCGCCTCGTTCTTTCCAGCGCGCGGGCGTCAGCGGCCGAACAGGCCGGTCCGGAGCTGCCACCGCGGCGCCGTTCCACGGCGTCGGATTGGGTGGGGCTTGCTGCCTTCTCGAGGAGCCAGCGCTGGCGGGTTGCCGCCGCGATTGCGTTGATAGCGATCGCGACAACCGCGTCGCTCATCGTCTGGCGAGCGAACCGGCGCGTAGACGATTCATCCGAAAGAATTCGCGGCGGGGCTAGCGTTGCAATCGAAGTCGTTCCCCGAGACCGCGAAGTGTTAAGCGAACCGCCACGCGAGCTATCCTGGTCGGCTGTCGAGTCGGCCGACAGCTACCACGTCGTCGTTTACGATTATCAATCAACTCCGGTCTGGGAAAGTGCGCCCGCGGCCGCGACCTCGGTGGCGGTGCCCGACTCGGTGCGGCAACAGCTTCAGGAGCGGGGACGTGTGACTTACTGGCGGATAATCATTCAACACGGAATAGAAAGCCGCAGCTCGGAGCTGTTTCAATTCACGATCCGGCCGCAATAGATCTCAAAGCGCTTACGATGTGGATCACAAGAAAGAAACTGGCTGCGCTTCTGTGCGTGCTGGTGCTCCCCCTCTCCTTGGTCTGGTCGTCTTCCGCCCAAAGTCCGTCCGCAAGCGATCTGCGTTCGCGGGCCGAAGAGATGCTCGAACGTGGCGTGTCGCTTGAATCGCGAAGCGATCCCAAGGCGGCGCTTTTCATGTACCAACAGAGCGCCGCCGCTGCCCGCAGCTCCGGAGACCAATTGCTTCTGTATCGTTGCCTGATCGCGGTTGCCGGAGCCTACATCGCTATTGATCGCTTCAAGGAAGCACTTGCCTTATGCGAAGAGGCTCTCGAAGCCGCACAACGCGCCGGCGATTTGAAACAGCAGGCACATGCGCTAACCCAGATCGGAAACGCGTACTTCGACATGGATGAGACAGAAGAGGCGCTCTTGCGCTTTCGGGCGGCGCTGCCGTTGGCGCGTGAAGCCGGCGACAGACCAGGTGAGGCAGCCGCGCTCAAGGACATCGGGATCACCTGCCGAAGTCTCGGCCGTTTTGACGACGCGCTCGAGTCGATGCACGGTGCGCTTGAAATATTTCGAGAGCAAAATGACGACTACGCTGCCGCGTCGGTCCTGGAGAACCTGGGAGTTTGCTACTCATCGCTTGGGGCAAGAACTCTGTCGATGGAGTATTTCGAGCAAGCCCTTGCTCTCGCGCGCGAGAACGGCTATGAAGCGACGTCGCTCAACATTCTGATTCGGGTGGGTTACGTCTATTCCGATGCCGGCCTGCCGGAACGAGCGCTGAGCTATTTCGAGCAGGCCCTGGAGATTGCCCGAAGGTTTGGCATTCCGCGTCGCGAAGCCTGGGTGCTTATGAGCATTAGCCTCCCGCTTTTCGAACTCGGCCGGACCGACGCCGCGCTCCGCGCCAGTCGCCGGTCGATGGAGTTGTATCGCAAGATCGGTTATCAGTCGGGAGTCGCAAACAATCTGAGAGATATCGGAAGCATGTACCTGGCAACCGATCCTGCCGAGGCCCTGGGTTACTACGAGCGGTCGCTGTCAATCTTCGATACCCCTTTAGTCTGGTCCCCACATCACGGGCTGGCCCAAGCATATCGGCGAATGGGTGATCTGACCCGTGCCGCCGAGCACTACCGGAAAGCCATCGACCGTATCGAATCGGTGCGGGTCGAGATCGCATCCGATCAGCACCGCGCGAGTTTTCTGGATAGGCATCAAGACGCGTACAAAGAGCTCATCGAGGTATTGGTCCAGGAGCACGAACGCGATCCCGCTGGCGGCTTCGACATCCAGGTCTACAACCTTTTCGAGCGATTCAAGGCGCGCGCGTTGTCAGAAGCCATTGCGTCCGCGAAAACGCATGACCTTGACGACCTGGAGTCAGACGGAGGGGAGCTTGAGCGGAAGATCAACAACCGAATCGCGAAGCTGCAAAGGCAACTCATCGAATCGGACTTGAGGGCTGATGACCGCGGCAGTCTTTTGAAGGAATTGACTGAGGCCGAACAGGAGTATGACAGGCTGATGGTTGAGTCGAAGCGGCGAGATCCCCGCTACGGCGAGCGGCGGCGCGCTGAGCCGCTTTCGCTTGCCGCGCTGCAATCGCTGCTGAACCCTAACACCGCACTCATGGCGTATCTGGTGACGGCCGACCAGGTCTTAGGCATCGTGGTCACCTCGTGTTCCTTCCATGTCGAACGTCTGACCGTGCGCCCGGACCTGGTCGACGCGCGCGTCGGCAATTACGTAGACCTCTTGTCGAACGATTCGGGTGACGAGTGGCGAGAAGTCAGTCGGCAAATCTACAGCGAACTTGTCGCACCATTACGCGCCTATTTACCGTCCGGCATCAACCGGTTGATAGTAGTGCCCGACGGCGCCTTGAACTACCTGCCGTTCGAGACGCTGATTCAGGAGGGCGCTGAATCACATTACCTGCTGGAAGACTTCACCATCTCTTACGCTCCTTCGGCAACGGTGTTGGCGGAACTCAGCAACCGGGAACCGTCATCAGCCGCCGGCCAGGCCCGAATCGCCGCCTTTGCTGACCCGGCGGTCGCCCCCCCGATGCGAGGGCCCAGCGGCCCAACTCAATCGGGTGGATTGTTACGAGCGCTTTACGAGGATGAGGGACTGGGAGTAGCGGCGATCCCGGCAAGCTTGGAGGAAGCGCGCGCAGTCATAAGCTACGGCGCGCCAGGAAGCGTGATGTACGCCGGCAATGATGCGAGCGAGCGCCGAATAAAAACCGCCGATCTTGGCGACTTTCGAATAATTCACTTCGCAACGCACGGTTTGATAAGCCAGAGAAACCCGGCGCGTTCGGCTTTGGTGTTGGCATCTGGGTCAGGCGATGAGGAGGACGGATTCCTCCAGACTCGCGAGATTTACGGTCTGAAACTGCAAAGCGACCTCGTAGTGCTGTCAGGATGTCGAACCGCGCGCGGCAGGATTCTCGCCGGAGACAGCGTCGAGGGATTGGCACAGGCTTTCTTTCACTCCGGGTCCCAATCGGTGTTGGCAAGCCTGTGGGATGTGAGCGATGCGCGCACAACCGAGCTGATGGAGCGTTTCTACGATCATCTGGCTGCAGGCGAATCTAAGGCAGAAGCGTTGCGCGAAGCGAAACTGGACATGTTGCGTGACAGCGCCTCATCGGCTCCTCGTTACTGGGCTGCGTTCGTCTTGCTCGGCGAAGGGGACCGGCCGATCCCGATCCGCGAGGCCCCCAATGATGGCTGGCGACTCTTGTTGATGGCAGTTATCGTGGTCTCAATTGTAGCAGCAGGTCTATTTGTGCGGATTCGACTGAACGCATAACGAATCGCCGGACTTGCTGATGACTCAGAAGCGGCGGACCCAGGGGATCAGGCGTGGTTAGCTGAGCTATGCTCAATCTGCCGGACTCCCGGTATCGGTCTCTTTAAGCAATCGTTCCATCTCTCTCTTCATCTCGGCAAGCGCTTTGGCCGCGCCCGGCTGATGAATCAGGTTCTTCATCTCATAGGGATCGGTTTTGAGATCGTAGAGCTCATCCATCCCTTTCAGCTCAAGATAGTGAATGTATTTCCATCGCTCGTTGCGGACGGCCTTGTAGCCCATCTGCACTATGCGCGGAAAAACGCTGTCAGAGTAGTATTCGATCAGAAACGAGTCGCGCCATTTGACTCTCTCGCTCATCAGCAGCGGCACAAGCGAATGTCCCTGCATGTTGCCGGGTACAGGCGCTCCGGCAATAGAGAGTAAGGTCGGTGCAAGGTCGAGGTTGAGGGCAATTTCGTTGCGCACCGTGCCAGCCTTAATCATTCTCGGGTAACGCACGAGCAACGGCATGCGAATCGACTCTTCATAAGCCAGCCGCCGTTCGACGCTCAGGCCGTGTTCGCCATAAAAGTAGCCGTTATCGCTGGTGAAGACGATGATAGTGTTGTCGAACTGGCCGGTCTCGCTCAAGGCTTTGAGGATTTCGCCAACACCATCTTCAATTGCCCCGAGCGAACGCTGCCGTCCGAGGATGGCTTCGTCACCCGTGGCGGTGCTGGCTCCGAGCGGGGGCAGGTTGCCGATCTGGCGCTGCAAGGCCGGCTTGCCTTCCGGCGCGCGTTTGTAATTCGGCCTGTGCGGGATGGTCTTACCCGCATAAAGATTCTTGTGTCGCTCGGCTGGGATGAACAGCTCCGCGTCGGCAACGTTGACGCTCCCATCGTTATTCTGTGTCACTTCGGGATGGACCGCCTTGTGCGCCAGATAAATCAGGAACGGTTTGTCGTGTCGCCGGTTGATGAACTCCAAGGCATAGTCGTTAAGAATATCCGTGATGTAGCCGGAGGGTTTGACGGACTTGCCGTCTTCGTTGATGTCGGGATCGAGGTACGTGCCCTGACCCTTGAAACTCACCCAGCGATCAAAGCCCGGCCGAGGCGAGTCGTCATTGCCCATGTGCCATTTGCCTATGAAGGCCGTTTCGTAACCGGATTGATGCAGGAGCAGGGGAAAGGTCACCAGCTTCTTGCTTGCGGCGGAGCGGTCAATGTTGTCGGTGATCCCGTGCGTATGCGCGTATTGCCCCGTCAGAAAACTGGCGCGCGATGGCGAGCAGAGCGGGGTGGTCATGAATGCATTGCGGAACATCGCGCCTTCTCGAGCGATGCGATCAATGTTTGGCGTTTTGATGAACGGATGTCCGGCACAGCCCAGTTCGTCCCAGCGTAGATCGTCCACCAGGATGAAGACGATGTTAGGCCGCGAGTCGCTCCCTGCACCCGAAGGACGCGGGCTTATCAGTCCTGATGGGAATACCAGTAGCAAGGAAAGCAAAAGCACTGGAAACCACATGACGCGATACTCCCTTTCTTAGCAGTCCGACTATTTGTTCGTTTCAGCACTCGGCAAATTATGCGTCACCGTTTTGTCCAAACACGTCAGTGCTCACGTGAGCGCCACCCGGTCACCAATTCGTAGCGTCCCCGGCGCTTCGACCACGGCATACACACCCGCGCATGGGAACAGGCCCTCGCCTCCAACTTGAATCTTGTTGTGGCGGATGAGCGTTCGAAGGACGTCGGTGTCATTGGGGAGTTCGCCTTGGGCGAGCGTCGTCATCACGCATCGAGGATCAGGCAGGGCCACACTGAGCCGTACCGCGTCTCCAATCGCGAGCGTGTGGCCGACCCAGCCATTCTCGACGAAGCCGGCTTCGGTGGTGCTGACGATTACGTTCATCCGGAACCGGCGCTCATCGATGCGGCTCTCGGGCTGAAGCTCGCTGAGCTTCTCGATAGTGGACTTCGTCAGGACGGACACCGGAAACAGGTCGAAGAACGCGCCGACGGGCACGGGGGAAGCAAGCCCGGCTTCGGCGAAGAATGCGGAGCCCAGCTTCTGCTCGACAACCGTGTCTCGAGGGCTCGCAGGGTCCAGATCCTCGATGTCGGGATGGTACTGGTCGATGGTGAAGTCATCTGGCGCCGACCGAGCCAGCGTGACTTCTCGTCGAAAAAACGCTGACAGCACGCGGTCTATGTCATTGGAGTCGCTGGTCGCCGATGTGCCGTCTGGCAGCGTGATCCGCACCGGCGGTAGCTCGCCGCCCGAGTTTGGCTGCTCGACGAAGGTAGCCCGACAGTTCAACACTCCGGGAAACAACCTCACGCTCTTCGCGCTCACCACCTTGCCTGTGTCCGCGTCGATGAGCGCATAGGCGCGGTCGCCCGCTAGACCTCCCGCCGTGAGCTCAGCGTGCTTTAGCCGCTCGCCCGTCATGGACTTGACCGGGAACCTCCACAGCCCGGCCACGGAACCGACCACTCCACTCGCTGTCATTTCTCCCTCCTTTGATAATTGATCGTTTGCTAAATGCCTATGCTATCGGATCGCAACCGGACGGCCCGGCGAACCGGACGCTCCTTTGAAAGGAAGCGGCGTGAAGATGAACATAAACTCGTAGACCCGTTCAGCAGCCAGGCCTCGCAGATCAAGATTCTCGAGGATAAAAATCCCGTGCCGCATGAGCAGTTCTTGATGGACCGGGTGGTCGAGCTTCGGATCGGGGTTCGGGTCAACTTCGACGCAACACGAGTCGGCCCCGACCAGGCTGGCTTTCCGCTCGGCGATCCAGCGGGCGACCGCCACTCCAATGCCGGGTGAGCCGTTGTTCTGTCCGACCCCGATGCGCGAGTCATTGTAGAGCGACGGGTTCCCCCAATTGCGCGCCCAACCGTAATTCAAAAGTACCGCATCGCCTGGCTCAATGCTCTCCTCACGCAACCCCTGGCGAGCCAGCGCGCCACGCACATCGGCCACGGTCACTTCATAGCGACTCGACAGCACGGGCACTTCCTTGTAGCCGGCGATGTCCAGCAGAATGCCGCGCGTGATTATGGGGCGGGCCTTCTCGACGCCCAGCGCACGCAGCCCGCCAGGACTGTTAATCTCGTCGCGCGTGAAGCCGTTATAGAAGACTTCTTTCTCAGAACCGTCGGCCATCTTCATCTTCATCCCCGTATGGCCTAGCGCGTCAAACTGCGTGCCCATCTGACCGAACTCCCCGCTGAAGTAGTCAATAAACCACGACGGCGCATTCTGCCCGCGCGAGGGCGGAAACGGAGCCGGGATGACCAGCGAGAACGTTCGGTCGCCGTAGAGCGGCATGCCGCGCTCATAGACGTGACCAAGCTCATACATTTTGCCGGTGGTCACGAGCCGGACGGCGCGAAGTACTCTGGTCTCAGTGATCCAGTTGGACGCGCCGGCCTGATCTTCCGGCCCCCACTGCGGCTGTGGCCACCACGGTCCCTGCTGGCGCGTTTGAGCGGCGATCAGGAGCGGAAGGAACACCAGGAGTGCCAAACTCGTGAGCAAAGCCGGTTGAATAATCGAACGCGCCAACCTGCCCCTGTATCCTCCAAGTAACGAATAGGGACTGCCGCTTGAGGTGTCTTTTCGATCTCTTTTTCGCACCATGTTTTCGTCCTCTCCTTTGCATCTGTCGCGCGTTCCACTCGACAGTGTTGTAAGCAGTGATTCACTGATGACTTCGTCAAGTATCCAGCCAGGCTTTCGCTTCATCATTGGAACGAACGAAGCGGATCATGCTGTGTGATCTATGCTCGTAAGCAAGTTCGCTGAACCGCTCACCGTAGGCTTCGGCGTCCGGCAGAACAATCGCAACTCTTACCTTGTAGTTGATGAACTTCTGAAAGACTTCGCCCGCCAATCCACTACGAAGATCGAAAAACTCTTTCGCCAAATCAGTCTCGGTGAGAACGAGACCCTCGGCGCCAATACAAGCGCCAATTGCATCGGAGATGTCACTGAAAGATCGGATAGAGATACCTGAATCAGAAGCGATGAGAATCTTGCGTACCTCGTTCATATATAGTTCCTAACGGGCATTATGCGGAAGCACCGAATGGCGTCGAGTGATCACGGTGTGTCCACGGGATGGAAGTGCGTTTCCACTGCGACGTCTCCCTCGCCGTCCACGCGGCCGTTGTCGTCGGGAGCGATGTTGAACATGCGCAGGATGAACGAGCCGGCCTCGGATCGCTCGACGACTATGCGCCACCCCCAGTCCGGTCCTGCCGGCGCACCAGCGCCCAGGGCGGTATACGTGCCGAGCACTCGCAGCGACGTCGCGTCGATGTCGCCGCTGCAGACCATCAGCTTGTTGCCCATGTGCCACGAGTCGGTCCAAGCAGCCAGAACGCCGTCGCGCCCGTCCTGAGCGCCGACGAGCAGGGTGCCTTCCTGCTGACCGTCGTCGTCCCAGGTGTAGTCGAGGCGCACGAGCTTGCCGCGCGAGACCGGGGTGACGGTGGCTGTGGCGGGAGACG
Source organism: uncultured Clostridia bacterium (assembly GCA_964548075.1). Taxonomy (GTDB): domain Bacteria; phylum Acidobacteriota; class Blastocatellia; order UBA7656; family UBA7656; genus Onstottus_A. The sequence goes on from CAZJQQ010000013.1 coordinate 136,338, forward strand.
GACGCGGCGGCTTCGCCGGCTCGAGGATCAGATGATTTGTGCCGCTGTAGCTACCGCTGAGTTCAAGCAGGAACATTCAGTATCTCTCCACAAGGAGTTCGTAGTACGGCCTTTAGGCGGAAGTTTGTAGCACAAATGCCGACTGAGACCAGGTACAAACTTCCGCCTAAAGGCCGTACTACGAACTCTTCATCGCTTCAGGGCGCAGGCTCACTTCTTGCCGATGCAGTAGAGATGCTTTGCGCCGCGCATAAAGAGCTTGCCTGCGCCGATCGCTATTGAAGCATAGACCGGCTCGCCGAGCGAGTTGGTGCGGATGACTTCGAACACGGGGCCGGCTTTGATGACGAAGGTATCACCATCTTCACTCGTCACCAGGATCTTCTCATCGAACGCCACCGGCGATGACGAGAACGTTGCGGGCACTGGCACGCGGCCACCTTCATATTTGACCTCGCCGGTCTTTGCTTCGAGACAAGTGATGATGCCACCGTCTGTCATGAGGTAGAGGTAATCACCATACAAGATCGGCGATGGCACATAGGCCGTACCCTTGTTGTACTTCCACACGACATAAGGCGTGCCCTTGAGATTGCCGGAGCCGCCGAGACGAATGCCGATCGCGACCTTTGGCTGGCCTGACGAGCCTCCCGACACGAAAACCATGCCGTGGCCTGTCACCGCGCTCGGAATCGCATGCGAGACGACGCCTTCCGAGCGCCATAGCTCCTTGCCAGTCGCCGGATCATACGAAACGGTGCTTTCAGCGCCGCTCGCAATCAACTCCACCCGCTGCGGTGTGGGAACAAGCACCGGCGTCGCCCAGGTTTTGCGCTGCGTGCGTGGCGTGCGCCACACCTCCTTGCCGGTGAGCTTGTCGAGCGCCGCGATGAAGGATCCAGGCCCGCCGTCTTCCTGATCGCATTGAAGGATCAGCAGATTCTCGTAGAGCACCGGCGACATGCCATTCCCCATCCCCATCTTGGCGAACTTACCCAGCGATGTTTTCCAGACGAGTTTGCCGTCGAAGTCATAGCAGTAGACTCCCTCCGCATCGAAGAGCGTCCACACGTACTTTCCATCAGTGACCGGCGTGGCCGAAGCGAAAGAATTCTTCCGATGCCGGTCGTCGTAGACAGTTCCTTCGTAGGCAGTTCTCTCCCAGAGAATCTTGCCGGTCTCACGATCCAGGCAAAGCACCTTGATGGTGTAGCTGTGATCTCCGCCGACGCTGTCGGGATGGACATACACCTGGCCTCGGCGGATGTGAGTGACGGCTTTCGCGCCCGGCACGACAGGGCCTTCGATCGAAGTGGTCAGAAAGATCTTCTTGCCCCAGATGATCGGTGACGAATGCCCGCGCCCTGGAATCGCGGTCTTCCACTGAACGTTTTTGGTCTCGCTCCATTCAGTGGGCAGATTCTTTTCCGTCGAGACGCCACTGGCATTCGGCCCACGCCACTGCGGCCAGTTCGCTTCATCACCGGAGGCCGTAACCAGCGGCGCACGGGAACTAGACAGGACAAGGGAACAAACAATCACGACAAAGCCTAGGCTGAAAGAGATTCGTTTCATAGTTGTCACTGTTTTGAATGAAGACTCGCGCGCTGGGAGCGATGCGGACCAAGGTCTCTATCTTTGTCACTCTATCGCATGATCTTTGTGTCCTCATTGAAGGCCTCCGCGTCAGCACCAGAGACAACAGGACAGTTACGAATCGCCGGTATTAGCTCTTGTTGTGCCTTTGCTACCGACGCAAATCGCTTCACTGGATCCTTGGCCAAGCATCGTTGCAGAGCTTCATCCAAGCATTTCACCTCCCTCGAGTCACCCTCGAGGTGATAAGACCCGTGAAGCACTGCCGTTAACAATTCCGCATAGGTTCTTCCGCCGAAGGGGCGGCGACCCGTTAGCGCCTCTACTACCATTACCCCAATCGAAAAGATGTCACTGCGTTGATCGGCGTCTTCGCCCACAAGCTGTTCAGGTGACATGTACCCGAACGTGCCAACGATAGTGCCTCTGGCCGTCAAAGAAGAATTGGTCACATCCACTTGCGTGACCTTCGCTAACCCGAAATCGAGGATCTTGATGTGACTCGTTTCGCCGTCTTTTGAAATCAAGATGTTTTCAGGCTTCAGATCTCTATGAATCACGGCCGCCATGTGAGCTGCCTTTACTCCTTCGAGTATTTGATCGAAGTATTCTGCTGCCGTAATCGGATCGATCCGTCCCGCACGCTCCAGCTCTGAGCGTAATGTAATACCGGGAACCAATTCCATGACCAGATATGCTCCCTCTGATCCAATGGCTCCATAATCGTGAATAGCAATGATGTTCCGATGATTGAGTCTCGCCGATGTTCGCGCTTCGCGTTCAAATCGGCGCAAGGCTAAAGGATCACCGAACGTGCTTCCCAGCATGATTTTGATGGCCACGTTCCGATCCAGTCTAAGGTCGGTGGCCTGATAAACGGCGCCCATGCCGCCTTTCCCGATCAGCCGCTCCAAACGGTACTTTCCTTCAATCGTTCGCTCGACAGGCAATGACAGGCTCAACTCGTTTGCATCCCTATCGCAAATCTCAACAGAGCTATCGAAGCAAGTTCCGCAACTCGGACATTCTTTCACCAGATTGATATTCTGCTCTTCGAAGCGGGCGAGCACTTCGCGTTTGATCCTTTGTTCTTTACCTACCCGCGCTTTTAGTAGAGCAGTCTCGCGGACTATGGCGATCTCTCTTGCTATAGCCTGCAGCAGTTTGCGGTCGGTGGCCGAATACGGTTCTTCTGATTTCTTTTCACCGAGCAGAAGCAGGCCGATTGGACGTTGATCTGTCCCGCACATCGGAACAATAAGGCTAATATCAAGTTGACTAAGCCATTCCTCCTCTTTCGGCGGCAAATCGGCGCCGTGAGGGAAGGGGTATGCTTGAACACCGGAGAGCCCTCCGGTGCTCAGGAGGTAAGACGTTTCTGGAATGTGAACAACTTGCGAAGTTCCGCCAGAAGAGTAGCCAAGTGTTAGATCGCGCCTTTCTTCTTCCCGATAGAAAGCGTAGATGGTGTGGGGATGAAGGGCAGCATCTATTTCATTGCTGACCAATTTTGAAATCTCAGACATTGAATCGAGTTCCTTTATCTCTTCAATAAGTCCAAGCAGTATTCGCTCCTGATCATACGCTTCACGGAAGAATTTTCGATCAATGCGATCTTTGAGCTGTCTTCGAAACCTCAGTCCGAAACCGGCAATCGCGATCAACGATAGATGAACCGGGTTGTGCGACACGATGTCTGTAATGGTTTGGTTGCGGTTCGAAATGATCGTATAAGCGAGAGCGATTAGCGGAAGCGCAAACAATATTTGCAGAACATTTCTGGCTAGCAGATACTGCAAACCACGCCTGACGACTACGTTAATCTCGAACACTCGATGCTTGATGATGGCGTAGCCCCAGGTGATGGGGACGATTCCGATCGCGGCATTCGCCACCTGGTTCATAATCACGAACGTCTCACCGGACACCACCTGTCCGTAACCCGCCGAGACTAGGCCGAACCGTGCGACTAAGATGATCACTTCGGGAAGGATCCCTACCAGCGATCCGTATACAACCCATTTCATTCGCCGATGCTGGTCGGGTTCCTTCACCAGCCTGTAATTACGGGTCATCACCACGCAGTAGGCTACCAACGCAAGTATGCGGTATGCAGTATCGAGGGTTGCAAGCTTGGTGACGAAGTAAGGGTTGTAGAAAACAGCCATCAGCGCCGGCCTGCCAGTGAAGAAAGCAAAATACTGTGACGTATACATCACCACCAACAGGGCCGCGCAGGCGTAGAAAACCCATTTCAGCAGTTCCCAGAATCGTCCTTTAGGCACCTCTGTCGGAAAGCGCAAGAAGAAATGGTACCCGATAGCGACACCGATAGGGTTGAGAGCTTCGATCAAGAATAGGTCGATAGCCAGTTCATAACCGTGAAAAAGACTAAAGCTTAAGGGGCCAAGGGCCAGCCCCAAGAACAAGACGGAGTTGGCTAGTGACGCGAGGGAAGCAATCTGCGCGACTCTCTGTCGGGGCTTTAAAACCCCGATCAAAAAACCGACGACATAGAAGGCAATACTTACTAACAGTTTTGGGAATATGTATATGACGTTTCGAGGGTTACGAACTAACGGCAAGGTGAACTGATATTCGTGCTCAGATGTGCCGCGCAAGACACGAACTGTGTAGACGCCGTCAGGAGGAATGTCGCGAAGTATGCGAAGCGGATAGACGGGACCGATGCTCGTGTCGCCATCTATGGCAAGAACTCTGTCGCCGACTTGCAGGTCACCCGCCCTACCGACATAGTTGACATAGCATCCATCTGCTTTTGTAACGTAAGACCATCCGAAACCCCTGCCAAGCGACCCGTACTGAAAAATCATTGAACCCGCGAAGACAAAGAGCACCAATACTATGGCCCCAGACGTTAGAGCGATCCAGAAGAAAGGATGTCTGCCATTGGCGGGCTTAGCTGGGAGGTTTTTCATAGCCATCCTCATCAGAGCAATAGGCGGGACAGCGAAGGCTGCTTAGATTCTGATTAAGTTGGCTTGTCAAATGCGTCGTTTATATTCGTAAAGGTTCTTTTTGTCAATCAGGGTACCGCACGAGTCTGACCTTTCCTTGTTCCTTTTCATATTCGATCAATCTTTCCGCGGTCGTCGCTCCAGCGCGATTTCGCGACGATCTGCAGCGGCTCAAACTGCGCGTGTCATCGACGTTCTCTGCTAAGGAGCGCTAATAAAGTTCTCTCGTGATCAGAGGCCAGATGGAGTCAGCGCGGTTTCTGTCTTCGCAAACACAGACTGGTCGCGTGAGGCATTGCTGCCGACAGATTGGTACGACAGGCCGCCCATAGCGGTCTCGGCGAGACGGCTATCGCCTGTGCGGCCAGGCAAAGGTCAGCGCCACGTACCAGCCCTCTTGTGATAGACTTCAGGCTTGAAAGGGAGGCAACAGAGATGAATCAGCCCAACACCTTGCCAGACGACTCCCTCGCTCACCCAACGCCAAATGAATTGCCGATTGATCGTCCGCGCACTTCTGGTTTCGTGCTCGACAAAATCGATGTGCCAGCCGCGCTGGCGGTGCTTGACTCTTTTTTGGAAGAGGATGAGGCTGAACAGCGGGAGACATTCGCGTATTTGAAACACGCCTTGGATGAAAACCGGGCGACTCAGAGCGAAAGGCTGCTGTTCCCAAATGAGTAGCATCATTCTGCTGGATGCCGGCCCGCTCGGCATCATCTCCAACCCGCGCTTCTCATCACAAAATCTTGCCTGCCATCAATGGGTCAAGGAAAGACTCGCCGGTGGCGCGCAGGTTCTCGTTACTGAAATATCGGATTACGAGGTCAGGCGTGAGTTATTGCGCGCGAACAAGCCGCGCAGCCTCGCTAGATTGAACGGGTTGAAATCTGCGCTCGGGTATCTACCGATCACCACCAATGTCATGCTGCGAGCTGCCGAACTTTGGGCGCAAGCACGGAATATGGGCAAACCAACCGCCAGCGACCAAGCGCTGGACGCCGACATGATTCTCGCCGCACAAGCCGCGCTGCTAATCGCTGATGGCGACTCAGTGATGGTTGCGACCACCAATGTTGCGCATCTTTCTCTGTTTGTTCCGGCCGCGCGCTGGCAGGACATCACTTAGCAGCACCGGCTTAAACGGCGGCTGTCATCTGCATTCGCTGCTAAGGACGGCTAATCGAGTTCTCTCGTGATCAGAGACCAGATGGGAGTCGGCGCGGTTTCCGCCTTTGCGAAGGGGCTACCCAATTCTCCAGGCGCCTTGCAAGCAGTGCCCGTCTGATGTTACAAAACGTCGGTACTTATTAACAACTACCGACGATTCGTAACTTGAACATGAGCGCGCAGCCTCAAACAAAGAAACTCCTCAATCTGGTTCGCAAGGCGGGCGTTCTACGCTCCCATGAGCTTGAGAGTCACGGAATCCCGCGTGTGTATCTGAAGCGCCTCGTAGATGCCGGACAGCTTGAGCGCATTGGTCGCGGACTCTACGCCCTTGCAGACGTGGACCTGGGAGAAAAACACAACCTCGCGCAGGCCGCCAAACGCGTTCCGCACGGCGTTATCTGTCTTCTCTCCGCGCTTCGGTTCCACGGGCTCACGACCCAGAACCCGTTTGAAGTCTGGATTGCGATTGACCAAAAAGCCCGGCGACCCGCCGTGTCCTATCCACCGCTGCGAATCATCCATCTGTCGGGCAAAGCATTCAGCAGTGGCATCGAGGCTCATCGCATCGAAGGTATTAATGTGCGCGTCTACAGCGCAGCCAAGAGCGTCGCCGACTGTTTCAAGTTCCGAAACAAGATAGGCACCGATGTAGCGCTGGAGGCACTGCGCGACTACCGGCGGAAGTATCGCTCAGGTATGGATGAACTGTGGCGCTACGCGAAGCTTGCCCGCGTCACGCGAGTAATGCAGCCATATCTGGAGTCTCTCGGATGAGTCCCGCCAAACCAAAGAACCTCGCTGCGTCAGTCAGGCAAAGGCTGGTAAATCTCTCTCGGCAGCGAGTTGAAGAGCTTCAGTTCATTCTTGAGTTCGATGGCAATGTGCTTGCCCGCGCCGTCAAAGAGACATTTCGCCGCCGGCGTACTGAGATTTCCAAAGCGACGCCTATAGCTCTGAGCGAAGAGTTCATAGATCAACCAGGACGCCAGGCGCAATGGAAAGCGTTTGTGCGCAAGGGTCGCCTTTCACGCGAGACGGACACACTCGATGTTGTGATTCCAAAACTGCGAGAGTTCCTGGAGCCGGTGCTGGCCGCTGCTGCCGAAAACCAAGAGCTCGATGCGATCTGGAAGCCGTGCGGTCCGTGGCGTTCATCCCGCAAGAAGACGTGATGGTCAATCAGGTCGGCGGCAGTCGTGTGATGTGCACTTTGCAGCGTACTCACTGGAATCTATAGGTGTGGAAATGTCCAACGATCTCAAGCCTGATGCCTCGTGATCTTTCCGGCAGAGCATTCTTTTGCTCCCGCTCTTTAAAACAAGAATCAAGGAAGTATTGGTGTGTCCGCTCAACGCGAAGCTGAGCCAGCCGCGCTTTTTGCGGCTTGGATCCTCGCGGAGTTAGGGCGCATTGATTGCTTCACCCGACATAGGTTCCGATGACTGGACCACCGCAAGGAGATGACGATTCTCGTAAAAGCATAAGGACCAGGCAGAGTGCATGCCTAATTGATTGATCACCCAATAGCCGTATTTGAAGAATTGGCCTCCTAGATCGCACCAAGTCATCTCGTCACGAAACTCTTGTGGAACCTCAATTCCGACGCTCACTTGTACCCAGTGGTCAGGCACAGGCGACATGAGATCATGGAAGTCGCATAACCCTCGAACGATCTTCCGAATCACAAGCATGAACTGGACATCCTCGCCAGGGAATACCAGATGTCGCTGACGCCCTGCGAGAACATTGGGTTGCAGATTCGCCCAGAGGTCTTCTAGCCGTCTCTTACGAGACCGAAAATCTCGAAGTACTCGGTCCCACTGTTCTAGCACAGCATCGTTTGGTTCGCCCGCGACTGTGAGAATGTTACCGAACTGCTCCTCCGCGTCTTGCCATAGCTTTTTACAGCCTTGGCATTCCGGTACGGTGATTCGCTGCACCGTTGCTGGCGTCGCGGTCGGATAAAGAAAGCGGGGAAGCACGTGTCCCTTTTCACGTGGAACATCGGTACCCCCACAATATGCACATGGACGATTCTTGATTGGCATAAGAGAATTACCAAGCGGAAACACAACGCGACTCGATGGCAAGCCACTCAGTCGGCGTCGAAGTAGTCTCCATCGACTCGGGGCAAACGGAGGACCCGATAGTGTGTGACACCCACTCCATGCTCAATCATCAAAGACGTCAGGCGTGTTCCGTCAATCAGAACAATGCTCTCGGCAACTTGACTGGCGAAATCCCGCGCCTCCCGGGTGAAAGCTGACGTGGTAATGAAAACACCCTTTCGTGCACGTCGGCCTGCGAGTGCGCCGTAGAACGCCTGGACTTCAGGGCGGCCAACAGAACCTTGCCACCGCTTGGCCTGGGCATAGACCTTATCAAACCCCAAACGGTCGAGTGAGATGACCCCATCAATACCGCCGTCTCCGGCGGCGCCGACACGTTCCAGATCGTCTTCGGTCGCGCCATATCCCAGCGCATGCAATAGGTCAAGAACCAATTCCTCAAAGAACGCCGGTGGAGAATCTGAGATCCTTTGGAGAAGGTCCGCGGAAACTGACCGCTGAATCTCCTGCATAGCGCCATCGATTCGTTCATCTGGCGTTTGCTGAAGGTCAGAAGCCGCTGCCTCGTCGGTATCGTCGTGGGTGCCGTCCACCCGGGTGGCCTTACGGGACTCTCGTATGAGTTGCCGTGCGGTTTCGTCGTCGAATCCGTCAGGATGAAGTGTAAGCAGTTCACGGCCGCTACTGGTTATCTGCCACGTTCCCAGAGCCGGATTGCTCACATATCCGGCGACCTTTAGCATACTCAATCCAAAGCCACTGCGGTGTCGATAACGCAGATGCGGAAGGTTGGGTAACCGCTCTGTGCGCTGGCTCTGCGTCATGTGCAACAGGTCCGGCATCGCTTCGTGGATGTTCTGCCGCCGGTCACCGTCTGGATGGGCGACCAGATGCCGGAGGATGGCATGAAAGAAAGCCGCCTGAGGAGGAAGTGTTGAAGTGCTAGCCATGTTGTGGTCCCCTTGTACTCTCAGGATTTCACCGGTCTGGTTAACGACAGCGATCACTCGGCGCGCTTGTTACGCTCGCGCGCATCGCCGAGTTAGATTGCGACTTCACAGCTTCAGATGAGGTTTTACGAAGTTCTCAACTCGCTCTACCGCACTGTAGACCTCTGCTGTAAACGAATCCTCTTTAGGATCATTACTGAGAATGTATATTACTCGCCTGTTCTCCATTTTCTCAGCCTTGCTTCTCTCGTCGTTGCCCAAACGCGGAGATAGTCGGTTTAAGTGCTGTTGGATGTTAATGTACAGTGTGGCCACACAATCCCGGAGCGGCTTCACCACCTCTTGCATCCGCGATCCCCATGTAACTTCTGCTTCAAGCAATTCTACATCCATGTCTGTGAGAGCACCCTGAAGACTTTTCCATCTACTACGGTAAACAGCTTCCTCCGTCTTGATGCCATAGTCTGAGTCGCTTGGTTCAGCGGTAATACTCGCTTCTCTTATGGAACGTTCAATCTCTCCGCTTCCCATGCCTGGGCTTCGCACAGACCGTATTGACTCCCTGACCATGTAGACCGCTCGTAGGAGTCTACGTGCCAGTTCATATTCGGTTTTGATTCTGAGTTGCCGCTTCCACGTCCATAGCCCGAGGATAGCGATGATGATACCGGTGAGTGCTGCTATTGCGGTGATGATATCTTTGATCACTGCAAGGTAACTTTGCCAGACGGGTGTGTTGACAGTCATACGCGCGATTGGAAATATTACACGAACCTAATGAACTATGCGGCCCAGCAAAAATCCTTTATGCCGCCGAGTCCTTCCCCATAATCCCACTCGATTTGATTCGAGTCTCGTTATCGTATTCTCTCATTGTTCACTAGCTCAACCCTCAGAGTCCAACATCAACTCCAGGTGTATTGGCCCGACCCGTTCTTTCCGCATGATCTGTTGTTGCCGACTGCATGAGCAATCGAATCTGCCGCTCATAAACCACGCAAGAGCACTGCGGCATAGGCTACTTCTTCACGATCGTGATCTTGAGTCTCTGACTGATACTGATTCGAGTGGTGGACAGCGTGTGCGCGACGACGCCACGAGATTCGTCGTAGTTCTTCCCGTCCGTGTTCAGATTCCGATCGAAGCGCGGGAAGGTGCTGCTCGATACGTCAAGGCGAATGCGGCAGTCGAATCCGATGACCCGGCTCGAAGTAATTGCTCGTGTTCATCGGCTCGATTCATCGAGATTGTGTGTGCGATAGGCATGAGGCGCAATTGCTTTACGCAGCTTCTTCGTCAAGTTTCTGCTGCAACCAAAGATTAACCAACTCGTCCACCTTCACGCCGCGCTTTGCTGCCTGCTTTTCAATTTCGCTCAGCAATTCAAGGCTGACGGGAACGGTGCAAGTCACTTCGAATTCAGCGTTTGCCGCATCTGTATCGAACTCCGTAAAGTCGTGGCTGTCCCAAAACTCTCCGATCTTTTCGTCCGAATCGGCTTTGGATATGCTGCTGAGTTTATTTTCTTCCATAAGACTTCTTTGGCTGGCTACCACTAGTATGAAGTAGCCTGCCCTATTGATGAAAGGCGTGACTTCAATGGCGTTAGTTTCCACCTACACTCGTCCGCCATGATAGAATGCCGCTCTGAGGAGAAACTTATGAACATCACAGTTGAAGCGGTTTACGAGGCTGGCGTTTTCAAGCCACTCACGCCTATTGAAAGCCTTAAAGAGCATGAAAAAGTTCGACTGGTTGTGGAGCCTGTCAGCTTGATTGATGCCCAACGGCAGAACCGAATCCAAATTGATCCGGCACTTGCCCGCGAGATAGGCGACTCGCCAAAGTACGACCTGCTGGAAGGCTAACCCTATGCTGCGCGATGTTCCGGACGGGGCTCACTGCTTTGTTGACGCAAATGTCTTTTACTATCACCTTGTCGATACGCCGCCGCTTTCGGACGACTGCTCAGACTTCCTCAACCTCACTTCACCACGGCTGAGGGAATATTCGGACTCTTGGGATTCACTGTAACGGTTTGCCCCGAAGGAGAGATAACCAGGTCCATGTCTTCCATCGGAACGGCGCCCATGAGCACGGACTCCCCGATCACCAGAGCGCCCGTAAAGCACGTGCGGTTTGCGAACTTGATCTGAACCGGACCAACGTATGGAACCACATGAGAACGTTCGTCCGCTGTGGTGACCTCTCGCTTCTCGATCTCCTGCAACTGCAACTGGATCGCGATGTGCTCTGGAATGCAGAGCGTCATAGCGCCTGTGTCCACCAGCGCTCTGACGACCATAGGTTTGAGTGAGCCATTCTTTGCATTGGCCAATTCTATGTCCGCATAGATCAAACCCATTAGATACCTCCGCGTATCATTCCTCTGAGAAAGACTACAAGAACGCCAAGATCAGCGGCAAGAAGTTAATGAAAATCTTGGCCCTTGGCGGCTTGGCGGTTTTCCCGTCCAGCAACACACGGGTTGGACACTATTCCGGACGCGGCTGCTTCCCACTACTCAGGATGATCAACTAAGATGCTGGCTTATTCCATCGTCCCGGATTCAAAGCTGGTTGAACCACTAATGACAACAGAACCGATTGAAGATGCTCTTACTTTCCGCGCTGCATTTTTTGATGAGCGGCACGAAACTGCCTTTCGACTCTTCAATGGTTTCACTGAAGGCAATCCCGGCCTGGTGATAGACCTTTACGCCAGGACGCTCGTCATCCATAACTACGCCGATAAACCGGAGCAGGGGGTTGCCTCGGTGGGCGCGGCTCTGCGGTTGCTGCCAGAACGATTGCCCTGGATCAAGGCGATTGTGGTGAAAACGCGCAACAGCCAGGACTCTCAGCAAAGGCGCGGCAGCGTTGTCTACGGAGAGACAGCGGATCGGAAAATACTCGAGAACGGCGTCTGGTACGCAATTGATCCGATGATCAATCGTGATGCAAGCCTTTATCTGGATACGCGCAACGTTCGGCTTTGGGCTAGCCAACGTCTCAAAGATAAATCCGTACTCAACACATTTGCTTATACCGGTAGTCTGGGCGTCTCAGCACAGGCGGGCGGGGCTGCGCGTGTAGTCCATCTGGAATTGAATCGCAGGTTTTTGAACGTCGCAAAGACTTCCTACACGCTGAACGGTTTTCCAATCAACAAAAACGACTTTCAGGCTGGAGATTTCTGGCCGCGGATTAATCGCCTTAAGGCCGCGGACGAGCGCTTCGATTGCGTCTTTCTGGACCCACCAATTTATTCCGCAACCGCCAAGGGCGTCGTAGACCTGGCGCAGAGCTACACACGACTGATCAACAAGGTGCGTCCCTTAATCAAGCACGACGGATATCTGGTAGCGATCAACAACGCGCTCTTCTTCTCGGGCGCGGCGTACCTAAAGGAAATCGAATCGGTGTGCGCCGATGGATACTTAACCATTGAAGAGCTGATTCCTGTTCCGGCAGATTTTATCGGCGAACCACAGGCCCCACTCGCGGCGTCAGTAACCGATCCAGCGCCGTTCAATCACTCAACAAAAACCGTCGTGCTCAAGGTTCGCCGCAAAGGCTGACGAAGCGATTGCAGTTGGAGTGCCTCAAAAGCACCTAGAATCCGTCGTCGGCCAGCGAATGCAATGCTGCGAAAGGCTCGCGGCGGTTGGGCGCGAAGAACAGCGCGCGCAAAGGGTCGGCGGCCGCTTCGCGGATGAAAGCGGCGGTGCGCCCCTGCCGCTTCTTGCTCTCGATGTTCTTGACGATCCGGTACTTGACCTCGGAGATCGACAGGTCCACGACGAGCGTCGAGCCGCCTCGGAAAATGTAGCTCGGCGTACCACCCTTCTTGTCCGCCTTGACCACTCTTGATTGCGTTAATGCGACGACTATTTGCGGAACGTGTCTGCCGTCGGGGCTCATGCGCGTCGCGCCGCGCAGTTCGTGAACCTCGAACTTCTGCGCGGGGTCGAGGCCGAGTTCCTTAGCGAACGCCGGTACCGCTTTGAAAGCGACCCCAAGTTGCTGGTGAAGCTTGAACCGTTGTTCCCGGGTCGCTTTGAAAAGCGCCTCTCGGTCATCCAGGTAGAGGCAGGCGTCGGCGTACCGCTTCAGCCCCTCGATGACGACGCGGTATTGCTTCCTGAGTTCCGTTCGCACTGACCTGGGAAATTGGGACGAGTCGAGACCTTGCCAGCGCAGTGTATCGGCCGAGAGCGTGCGCGGTACGTCGGGCGTCCTCGCGTCGAGGTTGAGCGGATAGATGCCGCGGCGGCGAAACGCTTCAACGAAGGCAACGCGATATCTGAGACGGTCGTCGCTGACGAGGTCGAAGTCAGCGGTGATCAGCGCGCGCAGGTACTCGAAGAAGGTCACGTCCACAGGCGGCAGGTAATCGACCGCCCGGATGCACATGTTGAGGACGTGACTGGCTGACTTGGCCGCCTCGTCGGCGAGCCGGTTTACGAGATCCGGATGGATCGCCCCGCTCGGCAAGACGCCCGTTCCGCCCGTATAGATCCTCAGCAGATCGGCGATGCGCGAATTGTAGATCGCGATGAAAGCATCGAAGACTGCGGCAACCAGCACCGCCCCGCGCGTGTGCGGCGTCAGGCGCTTCTGCAAATCCGAAGGGTCGGGCACGAACCGCTTCCAGACACCGTCTTCCATCCTGCCAATGGCGTTTCGCAAAGCGCCGCGCCCACCCGTCGCGTAGCCGAACTGTACGGCGAGGCTGCCGAGCATCGACTCAGCCTCGATGTTGCCGCGCGTCCGGCTGATCTCATGCTCCAGCACTTCTGGAATCGTGAAGTGCTGCATGAGTGCGACGATGTCCGCGAAGCCCTCGTGCAATGCGAGCACGTCGAGGTTGGTCGGCTCGTTGAAGCGGCGGTGCATCCCGTCGAGGATCGCGTGCGTTGTCTCGTGAGCAATGATGTCGTGCGAGAGACAAGCATAGACGCGGCTCCCGGGCATGTGGTCACCGGGGTCGTCCGCGGAAGCCTCGAAGTAGCCAAACTGGAGTGCGACCTCTTGGGGACTGTAGAAGGCGTTGGCCTGCCTCAACGCGTGCGGGCGGACAGCCAGTTGTCTTACGAAGACACGGTCGTCGTTTGGTTGATTAGGGTTCGGCCTGGGCCGCCAAAGTACGGGGCGGCCGAGGGCGCGCTCGAAGTGTTCGATGGTCTTCATCGCGACGGCGTAGACCATCTGCTGGTGGAATTGCGGGTTGCCCTCCGAAGGCGCCCAACCGTCCCGCGCGAGCAGCCGCGGGTCGTCGAGATTCACAGGTTTGTAACGCTTGTTCGCGGCGTCCAAGTCTTCGACGGCGAGGTACTCACCGACTGGCCCTTTCTCAAGTCCCTCCCATCGAATCTTGAGCGTCACTTCGTTGCTCCCGGCGGTGTCGAGTCGTGACGAAAGGCTGGGGTCCACAGCGTAGACGCGGAGGCGCCGGTGCGGCGGGTTCCGGAGGGTGGGCTGCTCCTCGCAGGCCGGCAGAACCTCTGGCACCACCGCCTTCGACCGCCGTGTGCGCGGCGCGGGCTGCCCGCCGCCCGCTACCGGGTAGCGCGTCGCCACGTGCTTTCGGAGCGCGAGCGAAGCTCCCTCGTCCTCGATGATCGCCTGCATGAAGTGGCGCAGCTTTTCCCCCTCGAGCCTGGTCGCGCCAGTGGGGTCGGGGACGAGCTTCTGTAGCTCCTCATTGAGCAGCCAGCGCTGGGCGAGTTCGAGGTTGAACATCGTTTCGCGCGGCGGGACCTCGAGTATGCCGAGGCCGGTGAGAACGCGTAGGAAGGCGAACGAGCTATCGGATGCGTCGCTCTTCTTTAGCCCGAGTACCGGTTTGACGTTGAGGGCTGAGCGCGCCTGGAGTACGCCGTTGCCGAAATGTTTCTTGTCCGACTTCAGCTTGGCAGAGGTGAAGAGCGCGTTGCGGACGGCCTCGACGCGCCGCCAATCGCGCGGCAGTTCGTTCTTGTACTTCTCGAACCAGAGTGCAGCGGCGGCGGCCACTTGCGGTGTGGCGGCAGACGTGCCTTCGCCGTTCAACCGGACGATTGTCGCGCATCCGAAACGCGCCCATGGAATGTTCGGTGTGTATGCGGCGATCGCCGCCTTCATCGCGGAGTCGGGGCCGAAGCTGCCTACGAGCACGTTCCCAGTGAGGCCGTCGTAAGGCTTGTGATTGGCCATCACGCCGCAGACTGCGATGACCCGATTGTAGCGAGCCGGGTAGATGAGCGTGTGCGGCGGCGCAATGCCGACGTGGTTGCCGGCCGCCGCGCAGATGCAGATGCCCGCCTCGTAAGCCTTATCGACTGCCTCACCCCAGGCGCGTGAGGGCAGGCCTCCCATGCTCATCGTGACAACGTCGCAGCGCTGCTCGACCGCGTATTCAAGCGCTCGCGCGAGCGCGCTGGTGCCCAGGAGGGCAACGCTGTCGGCCACGCGCAGCGGCACTACCTCCGCGCCAGGCGCGCCGCCCATGTAGACACCGCCAAAGGCCGGGACCTTGCCGCCGGCGAGGATGCTGATCGTGCCGGTGCCGTGGCCGGAGTTGTCGAGCACGAGAAGTCTGTTGTCGGGGTCTTCGGCGCTGCTCGGGTCGGCGTCGCCGCTTACGAAGTTCTTTTCGAGATCGCGCCGGACGTGCTCAGGCACAGTGTCGTGCGAGCGGTAGTAGCCTGTGTCGATGTGCGCGATGCGAGTTCGCGGGTCGGTGAATTCAACCGCCTCACGAGCTTTGCCGAGCTGCGTGTAGTCGTCGCCGAGGTGCCACCCGAACTCGTCGGGGCCGAGCGCCTTGCCGTTGTTCCCGTCCTGAGGGATGTCCACGCACTGGTCGCCGACAGCGAAGGCCTGGCCGGCCTTCTCCTCGTTCGCGTCCGGGAAAACGTTATGAACAATGTCGGGTTCGGCAAAGACCACATCCGATTCGGAGACGCCGAGCTGCTCGGCTACTCGCGCGTGCGCGAGGTCCCAGGGCGACGCCGCCCCGTCGGGGAGCTCGGCCAGGAACCACTGCGGCTCGGCTCCAACGCCGAAGCTGGCCGCTGTCGTCTGAGGCGTGTCGTAGAGCGGTCGCAGGTTCGCGCGCGACTCCGCCGCTCTCAGCGCGTTAGACGGGCGGAGCTTGACGAGCACCCGATTCGATTCGGCGGGCACGTGTTTGTTCTTCGGCACGATGCTCTCCCTCTTGGACCGGTTTGCGTCTATTTCCCGCTATCCATGTGCCAGCCCGGATTCACCCACTGGCCTTTGCGCAACACGAATACCTCGGTGACACGGCCAGTTTGCTGGGATCGTTGACCCCCAATGTCCAGCTCGTACGAATAGTTGGAGTACACCACGGCGGTGAAGCCATACACTTGAATTTCGGTCTTTGGGAACTCCAGCTTGACAAGCTTACCGCCGCTCTTTGCGAACCGCGCCGCGCCCTCGAGGATCGCGTTTCGATTCCCCCAGTTGTTGTCGCCCGCCTCGATAGTGACAGTCTCCTCCGGAATCAGCTTTTCAAGCGCCGCCCTATCATTCGAGAAGTACGCCCGCCAGACGGCTTCTCGCGCATCGAGCAATCGTTTCTTCATTTGATCCCCGAGCGACCTCGGCGTCTGATACTGCTCCTCCGCCGATTCGGGATGAAGCTCGGTATCGCTGCCGGTCTGGATCCATTTGCCATCTTGCTTGGTGTAGAAATCCGAGATACGAAGAGCGCGCTTTGACGGGCCGTTTGGTGTATTCGCCTCGACATCAGCAGTGAAGCAGACAAAGGCCGCATCCCCTTTGAAGATCATGTCGAATTCGCGCATCTTGTAGCTTTTCATTCCGTATGGACTTGCCGGGTCGACGTAATTGTTGTTCATATACCCGTCTACGCCGTGAATCATGGTGCGCGATCCTTCCAGATAGCCCAGCCAGTTCTGATGGTGAGTGGCCCGCAGCTTGGCGGCGTCTTTATCGATAAACGCCTGGAAAATGCTGTCGATGTGAGCGCGAATCGCGTCGCGGTCGGCCTTGCGATCATCCTGCGGCGCCGCTCCGAGGGTTGCCGCGAGGACAAGAATAACGAAGAGTGTTCGAAGTCGCATATCTGTCCTTTCTTAGGCCCGCCTGCCAACACAAGAGATTCGCCCGCTAAACGCGAGCGGGTGTTATGCTACGCCGCTCAAACTTGCCGAGCAAGCTGAACACCCTCCATTAGGAGGGTCGTGTTCATGGAACCCGAGGTGGCACCAGGCTTCCCTCCGCTAGGAGGGCCATGTTTATAGACCGTGACGAGACGCGCCCGCCGTCCGCTTAGGAGGGCAATGTTTTATAGAACCCGCCTAGCCGTAACCGACTCACATGGCCCTCCTAACGGAGGTGCTAATCGAGATGCGAAATGCTGAACTAGAGCCCCAACCCAAACTCTGCCAGCTTACGAAACTGTGGAAAACACCTCCCGGGGTTTAACGGGTCGTCAACCTCGTGATAGTCTAGCCAGTCTTCGGGACCGGACGTTGATCAGCCAGAATTCATTCTGAGAGTAACCATGAAGATAGACGTACACACTCACTATTACCCGGAAGTTTTTTTCCAGATGCTCCGAGAAATCCCTTCTGAATTCTCATTCGCCAAGGATCCAACAGGGCGAACGATCATTACTCACCGAGGCGCTCGCTTCTTCGGAATCACTGCGCCCATGAGCGACCCGAATAAGCGGCTCGAAGACATGGACCGCGTGGGTATTGACGTCGAAGTCATCTCGCTGTCCACTCCGAACATCTTTTTTGCCGACGAAGCTCGCCAGCCTGAGGTGGCCCGAATCCTGAATGACGCTTACGCCGATTTGATCGCAAAGCACCCGAACCGCTTTAAGGGATTCGCTTCGATTCCGATGGATGCCCCTGACGCTGCGATGGCTGAGCTTCATCGGGCGATCGACGAGTTGAAGCTCAACGGCGTTGTCCTGCTCAGCAACATCAAGGGCCGAGCGTTGACGTCGCCCATCTACCGGCCGTTCTTCGAAGAAGCCAACCGCATGAACCTGTGCATCTTTTTGCACCCGATGCTTCCAGCGAACCCGGAGCCATACACCGAATATGTGTTAGGACCGCTGGTCGGCTTTCCCTTCGACACGACTCTTGCAGTCGCCCGAATGTGTTTCGACGGAATGCTGCGCGAGCTGCCGAACATCCGGTGGATCATCGGTCATCTCGGAGGGGCGATACCTTACTTGATGGAGCGGCTCGACAGCGGGTATCGCGACTTCGCCGAGTGCCGTGTGAACATCGATCAACCTCCGAGCGCTTATCTCAAGAAACTTTATTACGACACCGTCACGTTTAGCTCCTACAATCTGCGACTGGCGCGCGATCTGGTCGGCGTCGATCATATGGTTATGGGCAGCGACTACCCGCACTTGTTGGGTTCTATCGAGCGCTCGGTCAGCTCGATAGAAGAGCTTGCGATTCCTGAGCATGAAAAACAGAAGATCTTCAGTAGCACGGCGCTTTCGATCCTGAACAATGTGTAGAAGCCGGGGACCAAACGGAAATTGAAACCAAACCCGGAGTGAAGGCGGGGATTGAAAATTGATAATTGAAGAGCCTCTTGCAAAACCCATTCAACCTGATGGTTTTTGTAAAAGGGAAAAGACA
>CAZJQQ010000014.1:0-144434 GCA_964548075.1 uncultured Clostridia bacterium
CTTCCTGGAAGGCTTGCCGTTATTATGGCCCAAGTCCCACTTTTAATCACACCCGTAACAAACAGATAGGTGAAAGTTCGGGGAGCTCTTAGTGAACCTCGTGATATGATGCGGGCCCTCTTCACATCACCCCTTTATCTTCTTCAACTCCTCCAGAAGCACTTCGTCGAGGGGTCTGACCTTATAGTCCTCCTCGAAGAACGACCAGCGCACGATGCCTCTTGTGTCCAATACAAATGTCGCCGGTTTCGAGATTTTGCCTTCCGCGTTGTAGAGGTCGTAGGCGTCGATGATCTTGTGATCCACGTCCGACAAGAGCGGAAAGGGTAACTTTAGCTTGCCCGACATTTCACGGCTCTTATCGGGTTTGTCCGCGCTGATCGCGACTACATCAGCGCCAGCGGCTTTCAGTTTTTCGTAGTCAGCAGCCAGACCGGCCAGCTGTTTCCTGCAGTAGGGTCACCAGTAGCCGCGATAAAAAACCAGCACCAGTTTCTTTCCGGCGTAGTCCTTCAACGCCACTGTCCCGCCATCTGAGGCCGGAAGGCTGAACTGCGGAACTCGTTCGCCCACCTTTGGCGTCGCGCCAAACGCAATCAGGGCAAGAACAGCCGTGAACAACAACGCTTTCATAACGTGCAACATTGTCAGACTCTCCGTCTTTGATTTCATACACACCGCGCCGTCGCCATAGTGAATCAACTAAACCGTCAGATTTATTCCCGAGGATGAATGTACCGTAGACTGTCTAACCTAGCCCCGTTCTTCAATCGGAACGTACTTCAATCCTCGCGGCCCGATGTATTCAGCTCGCGGCCGAATCAGGCGGTTGTTCCTGAACTGCTCGAGCACGTGCGCGCTCCACCCAGAAATGCGGCTGCACGCGAAGATTGGCGTGAACAGATCGGTCGGAATGCCGAGCGCGTAGTAAGTCGATGCCGAGTAAAAGTCGACGTTCGCGTTCAGATGCTTCTCGCGCGTGACGACCTCGTCCATTTTCCGGGACATCTCGTACCACTTGGTCTCGCCTGTGCGTTCACCGAGCTGGCGCGACATCTCGACCAGGTGGGTCGCTCGCGGATCGACGGTTCGATAAACCCGGTGACCGAAACCCATGATCTTCTTCTTGTGGGCGAACGCATCCTTGACCCACGCCTCGACGGCTTCGACGCTGCCGATTTCGAGCAGGTTCTTGATCACCCCCTCGTTGGCGCCGCCGTGAAGCGGACCCTTCAGGGTGCCAATCGCGGACACGATCGCCGAGTACATGTCGGACATTGTCGCGGCCGTCACGCGCGCTGCAAACGTCGAAGCATTTAACTCATGATCTGCGTGAAGAACGAACGCGACGTCCATCGTTCGCGTGGCGACCTCGTCAGGCTCTTCGCCATTGAGCGTGTACAAGAAGTTCCCCGCCAGCGACAACTCCTCGTGTGGATGCACGGGTTCCAGCCCGTTGCGCACTCGCTGAAAGGTGGTGACTATTATCGGGAACTTTGCGGTGAGCCTTATGGCTTTGCGGGCGTTTGCTTCGAGCGAATTGTCGGCGCCGTCCGGATCGTAAAGGCCGAGCGCCGAAACGACCGTACGCAGCATGTCCATCGGGTTCGCGGTCTTCGGCAGCAGCCGGATCAACTCAATTATTTCACCCGGCAGCCCGGCCTCGCTGTTGAGCTGCGCCTTGAGCGTGGCGAGTTCGACCGCTGTCGGGAGTCTGCCGTTCCACAGTAGGTAAATGACTTCTTCGAAAGTCGCGTGCTGCGCCAGGTCGTGAATGTCGTAGCCGGCGTAGATGAGTTTGCCCTCTTCGCCGTTGACGTCGCTTATTGACGATTGCGCGGCAACGATTCCTTCAAGCCCAGCTTTGGCGACGTTTGCTTCGCTCGACATGTTCGTGTTTCGTTCCTTTCGGCCGCGGTTCCACACCTGGTCGCTACTAAAAACTTCAGTGGGTGATGTCCAACTCGAAGGATAGAATACGCGCGCAACCGTGTCAACGAGCGGGCTGTTTTTTGATCAGGGAACAACTACTTCGACCTCGATTCCGCGACGGCCCTCGACAACTCGCGCCGCCGATTGACGCTGCACGGCAAGCTCCAGGAAACCCGCGCTGCCGAAGTAGGCAAATAGCTCGTCCTGGTTAGCTTCGGCGAAATGAGTAAGCATCCGCGCCGCTTCGTGCGTGCCGATTCGCACTCGCGCGCCCGCGCGAATAAGCTCTTCTGTCAGCTCAGCCGAAGTGATGTTCGTTATCAGATTCCCGAACCGGTCGACGTGAATTACCGTTCCTCGAATCTGTTTCTCGGACATAACCACTGGCGCGGGAGTATTGAACTTGACAGGATCGCTGATCTCTTCGCCCATCATTCGCCAGTCAATCAACCTCGATACGTAAGCCGCGCACGGCGCGAACACATCGCGGCCATGAAAGGTGTTGGAAACTGGTTGGCGGAAATAGTGCTCTGTCGTGAAGTGCACAACGCGATTGACGTGCGCGCGCTGATAGATATAGCTGAACACTCCGTTGTCAGGACCTACGAAGTTGTATTCATCGGTCATCACCATTATCGGCCGCCGCGCCGATCCGACCCCCGGATCCACAACGACCAGATGAATCGTGTTCCTGGGGAAGTCTTTGTAACAGCACATCACCGTAAAGGCCGCAGAGTAGATATCGTGCGCAGGGATCAGATGCGTCAGGTCGACGATTTCAGCCGAAGGGTTGATCGAGTGGATCACGCCTTTCATCGCCGGAACGAAGTAGTCGGCTTCGCCGAAGTCGGTGGTCAGCGTTATGAGCGAGTTCTTCTCAGACATCGAATTTGCTCCAAGGGGCGGGATATGAGGAGGCACAGCCATTCTATAACAACAAGCAATAGTTCTCGCCCGCTAGAGTGAGGTGAGCAGCTTTCGGTCCTGCTCGTAGCTGAGTCTTCGGGTGGCCTCCTCAAACTCGAACCACTCTGCTCGATCGACTTCATCACCCGGAACCTGGATATCACCACTCGCACGTTCCATCAAGAAGTAGTGCACAGCCTTCGGTCTGAGCCGTCCTTCATTGCGCGTACGATAGTCGTAACGGGTGGTTGCGAGTTCGCGGATGATGCGGCACTCGAGCCCGGTTTCTTCTCTTACCTCGCGCAGCGCGGCTTCTTTGACGGTCTCGCCCGGGTCCAGCTTGCCTTTCGGAAAAGACCAGTCGTCGTATGGTGGCCGGTGCACCAGCAGCACACGCGGCGTCCCGTTCTCGTTATCAATCACGACTCCGCCGGCAGCTAAGATCTCGGTGGCCATTCATCTGAAGACTAAACCAGAGGCAACAAGACACAAAGTCATTTTCCATTTTTCATTTGCGATTTGTCATTTGTTATTGCCCGAGTTTGCCTGAGAGCAAATGACAAATAGCAAATGGAAAATCACAAATGGAAAATCTTGAGCCGCTCGATCGCGAAGGAACCGCTCGTCAATCGTCGGCGTATCCATCAACGGTAGCCGGCAATGTTGCATTCGGAGTAAGATTCAAATCAGGAGTAATAGTCATGTCCAGCAAGTTTGATGAACTAAGGCGGCGAGCGGAAGACGCAGCACGACAGATTGACGAAAAGTTCGAGATCAAATCGAAGATCGACAAAGGAGCGCGCGCAACTACGGACGCGCTGCGCAAGGGCGCTGAAGTCGCAACGTCAACGATCGATGCCGCACGCGACGAAGTGTCTCGGCTCGACCGCGAGCACCGGGTCACAGAGCGAGTGAGCGAGGGCGCTCGCCGGGCCGCCGACGCCGCTGAAGGCGCGCTCAATCGTTCGGGCATTAAGGACAAAGCTGCTGAAGCCGCGAGCGACGCGTCCAAAAAGGCCGGCGAGGTCTTCGACGATGCGAAGGAAACGGCATCCGACCTTTTCGGCGATGCTCGGCGTTACTACCAAAATGCAAGCGGGGCTGCCCGCGCAAGCGTGTCGGCCGCGCGGTTGCCGTCGTCGGTTGTCAACACTCTGGCCAGCGCACGCCGATGGGCGAAGAAAAACCCCGGCAAGGCTGCCGCCGTCTCGCTCGCGTTCATCGCCGGCACCCGCGCAGGCTCCGCGTTTTCATCGCTGGACGTGGTGCTGCTCGGGGCGGGCGGGGCCGGCAACTGGTTCTTTCATTCCGCAATCGTGCCGTACGGTCTGCGGAAGTTATCCGAGAAGTACGAGACCTATTTGAAACGTCAGGAAGAACTGATCCGCGACGGCAAGCTCCCAGAGGCGGAGCGCGCGCGGGTGAAGTTCCAGCGTGACGCTGCTAAGTATGTCGGCGCTCCGCTGCTTGGAGCATTCAGCGTTGCGGCCGGCGCGGGACTTGTTTTCGAAGCGGTCTCCGGAGGCGCGGTCGCGGGATTTCCGATCAACATTATCCTCGGCGGCAACCCGCTGCTCTCAAGCATCTGGCTATTTGGCAACGGGCTGGTTTGTTTTCACAACGGGTACAAGTTCTTCATGATGGCGCTCGCGGACCAGCAAGACGTCTCCCGCGTGGTGCGCGACATCAAAGGCCTGCTGCCGGCCTTCGAGAGTGCGGGCGCTGAAGCGTAGGATCGAAAACTTGAATATCAAATCTCAAATTATCGCAAATACCAAATATCAAATTCGCAAATCGCAAATATCAAGAGCCTCTTGCAAAAACCCCCAACTTCAGTTGGGGGATCGTTAAGTTCAGCCTACGTGTGTTGTGGGTGACGCTCGTCTGTTCGTCTCTCCTCTCCCGCGCGCCACTCGCGCCGCGAGTGGCGCGCGGGAGAGGAGCTAATCACCGCGGAGGGGAGAAGCGCCGTCGTGCCGTAGGTTGAAATGAAACATCCCCCAACTGAAGTTGGGGGTTTTTGCAAGAGTCTCATCAAATCTGAGAGATTTGAGATTTGATATTTGCGATTTGCAATTATTTGCAATTTGTGATTTCTGCCGCTTGCCAATGACTCAAGTAACCGTCGCGCTCCTCGGATTCGGGAATGTCGGCCGCGCATTTGTTCGGTACGCCCAGTCCACCGCCGAGGCGAGCCAAACCCCGATCAGAATCCGCGCAGTCGCCGACAGCAGCGGCGGTCTCCTCCTGGACAACAACTCATGGGTCGAACGCGTGATGGCTCACAAGGAGTCGGGGCGCAGCTTGCGGGCGTTCGCACCCGGCGAATTGATCGGCGACACTAGAGAGTTCATTCGGGCACTTCAATCAACAGAAATCTCCGTCCTCGTTGAATCACTTCCGACGAACATCGCCGACGGACAACCCGCGCTAGGATTAATCACGTCCGCGCTCGAGCAAGGCACCAACGTGGTCACGGTCGACAAAGGCCCGCTCGTGCACGGTTTCGCCGTGCTCACGGAAGCGTCGCGGACTGGCGGTGCGCGGCTCGGCTACAGCGGCACGACCGGCGTGAGTATCCCCGATGAACTTGCGGGCGATCAAGTGTTGGAAATACGCGGCGTGTTGAACGGCACGACGAACTACATATTGACCGAGATGCAGCAGCATCAAAGGTCGTTTAGTGACGCTCTCGCCACCGCTCAAGCTGACGGCATCGCCGAGCCTGATCCGTCTCTCGACGTTCAAGGCTGGGACACTGCATCGAAGATCTTGATCCTGGCGAACTCTCTGATGTGCGCAGACGCTCGAATCGCCGACGTATCGCGAATAGGCATTGGTCCCGCGACCGAATCGCTGATCAGAATCGCGCGGGAAAGCGGGCGTGTGGTTCGGCTGGTCGGCCGCGCTCGGATCTGGCAGGGGCGAGTGCGTGTGAGCGTCGCGCCCAAACTGGTTGAGCCCGGCTCACCCTTCTATTCCGTGTCGGGCACGTCGAAAGCGGCGGTCTTCCGAACGGAACGACAGGGCGCGGTGTTGGCGCTTGCGCGATCCGGCCGCGATGCGATCTCGCAGACTATCGTGGATGACATCGCGAGAGTGTCCTCGAACCGTTCTGACTTGAGCCGATGACGTTAGGCACGGGAACGCAGAAGCGCAAACAGCGATTCCCTTTCACTAATCGGACTTGGTGAACTCGGCGTTGAGATCTTCAAACGACAATTGCGGGCTTGGTTCGTGCTCCTGCTCAGCCTCGCCGCCATCGGAAGGATGAGACGCGGAGTGTGGCCGAAGCGCTTTCTGCACGTCGCGCAGGTTGAAACGGATCAATCTGTCGGTGAGAAGAACGGCTGGGATGCGGCCGGCGCGCCGAAGCCTGTGAACGGTCGCTTCGCTAATCTGCAAGACTTCAGAGAGTTGACGCGCGGTCAGATACTCCGCTCGCTTGTCCCTGGGCTGTTCCGGCGCATCGGGTTCGCCGGGTTTCGTGTGTGATTTTTGTCGCTCGGCTGCCACTTATTTCTTCACCGGTTCGAGAGAAAATGATAAAGGAACAGACTCGGATTCGTTTACGTCAACCAGCTTCTTCTCCAGCTTGTAGCCGTTAAGCGTAGCTGTGATCTGATACCTTGCGCGGGCGGCCGGTACCCGGAACGCGAACTCGCCGTGACTGTTGCTCGTGTAGCTCAACGAGAACGACCTGACCCGTTTGTGCTCCTTTTCTTCGTCTTCCGTGGGCACTCGCGCGAGCTTCAGGTGGACGCCGGCCAGCGAAGCACCCTGGGAATCGAACACCGCGCCGCGTACGAGCGACGTGCGGTGGCTGACCTTGGCGAGCCGGATCGTTTTGACGGTGGTCTCTTTGCCATCCTCGACCTGCTGCATCTGAACGAGCGTTCCGCCTTGATAACCTTCGGCGTCGAAGCTCACGGTGTAGTCGTCCGGCACGAGCTCGAAGGAAAAACTCCCTGTTTCGTCTGTCTTTGTTTCCTTGAGTGATCGGTCACGGCTCCGCATCGCGCGCACTTCGGCGCCGGGGATCGGCTTGCCCTTCTCGTTTTCGATTCTGCCCTTCAACGTGCCGACGCTTTGCGGAGCCGCGAACGCGGCAATCAGCGAGCAGAGCACAATAAGAGCGCTTATGAAGACCCTGTTCATCACGCCTTCCCTGAACATCTCATCGCTGTTCGTTTTTCGTCTGAGTGATTCTGATTTTGCGGTTTCGGTCTGAGAAAAGTCAACCAACAGTTGGTCCGTAATCCGTGGTCCGTAGTCCGTGGCCGGTGGCTCGAAGTTCGTAGTTCGGCCTTTAGGCGGAAGTTTGTATCGCGAGCAATTGGAGTACGGGCGATTCTCGGCGCCAGTGGTCAACACAAACTTCCGCCTAAAGGCCGTACTACGAACGTTCGACCCACGCAGTACTGGCCATCATCGATCATGATTCTCTATGATCATCCAGCAATGAGAGTGATTGGCGGAACTCATCGTGGCAGGAGATTGCGGAGTGTAGGTGGGCTCGCAGTCCGGCCGACGTCAGACCGCTTGCGCGAGACCTTGTTCAACATACTCACCCCGAGAATCCACGGCAGCCGCTTACTGGACATCTGTGCGGGCTCGGGAGCGGTCGGCATCGAAGCATTGAGTCGTGGCGCCGTGTCAGTGACTTTCATAGAACGTTCGCGTCACGCTTGCGGGGTAATCGAGGCCAACCTCACCATGCTTGGGATCACAAGCGGCGCAACGACCGTCAACCGCGACGTCGCGTCAGCGCTCAAGCGCCTCGAACAGGAATCCGAGCGGTTCGATGTTGCATTCTTCGATCCGCCCTACGCTTCGGAGATTTATGGTCAAGTGATGAGGCGGCTCGGCTCGGGCAATCTGCTTTCAGCCGGAGCTCTCGTCGTCGTTGAGCACCGGGCGAAGGCTCCGCCCGAACCGGAATACGGCAAGCTGCGAATCTTCCGCGAACTAAGACAAGGCGAATCAGCGCTCGCGTTTTATGAGACAGTCGCGGTCTGAGGCTACTGGCTCCCGACCGCTTTTCCATGCTAGTATCGCTCGCCTTAAAGCGATGTTCGTGCTATCAGAAATCTCCAGGAGATAAACGCTGATGCGCCGCGCAATCTATCCGGGGTCATTCGACCCGATAACGATGGGTCACCTGGACATCATCGAGCGTTCCGCAAGGCTTTTCGATGAAGTCGTTGTCGCTCTCCTGCTAAACATAGAAAAGCAGCCGATGTTCACGACCGAAGAGCGCGTCGAGATGATCCGCGAGGTCATTCCCTGGAGCAACGTGCGGGTGGGCACCTTTGAAGGACTGCTCGTCCACTACGCCGTTGAACAGCAAGCGCAGTTCGTGGTTCGCGGCATTCGAGCGATATCGGACTACGAGTACGAGCTTCAGATGGCGCTGATGAACCGCCGCCTCGAGCCAAACGTGGAGACAGTTTTTCTGATGGCCGGAGAAGCTTATTCTTACATCAGCTCACGGCTGATCAAGGAAGTGTTCAAACTGGGAGGCTCGATTCTTGGGCTGGTGCCGGAGTTGGTGGAAGAACGGATGCACGATAAGATTGCAAATGGGTGAAGGCGCAAGGGCCACGCCGAGTACGCAACACCTCGGTGAATTCGTAAGGAAGAATATGAGCAGCGATAAGATTCAACGGCAAATGGACTTCATTCTCGAGCAGCAAGCGAAGTTCGATGCGAGGTTCGATAAAAAAATGCTCGAGATTGAAGAGAAGCAGCGGCAGAATACGGAAGACATCGTCAAGCTCGTGGGCGTCATCATGAACCTGACCCTCCATGTTCAGGAAAACACCCGGCAGATAGCCGAGTTGATTGAACACGGAAAGGAAACTGACAAGCGAATTACCGAACTGCGCGAAGACTCCGACGCGCGCCAAAAGGACGCCGATTCGCGCATCAACGCGCTCATCGAGGTAGTCGAGCGGTATTTCAGCAACGGACAGAGGGGCTAAACTCACAGAACGAACTCAAGCTAGAATCCGGGAGGAGTGGTTGACGACAAGCAAAGCCGTATTCAAAGAGTCAGACAACGTGGCCGGCATGGAAGTCTCTTCCACGCTGGCCGTTTTGATGGAAGCCGAGCGGCTACGATCCGAGGGCGTCGATCTGATCGACCTCGGCGCCGGTGAGCCCGACTTCCCTACACCGCGCAACGTCAAAGACGCCGCCGAGCTGGCGATCGAAAACAACTTCACCCGCTACACCGCGACGAGCGGCATAGCTCCGCTGCGAAACGCCATTGCCGAGATGATGCGGCGCGACTTTGGCGCGAGTTGCGACCCATCCGAAGTCCTCGTCACGATGGGCGGCAAACAAGCCATCTTCAACGCAATGGCTACGCTGCTCAACCCGGGCGACGAAGTGCTGATCCCCTCGCCTTATTGGGTCACGTTTCCGGAGATCGTAAAGTTCCTGCGCGCAAATCCCGTCTTCATCGATACCGAGCCGGATGAGTTTCTGTTGACGGCTCGCGCGGTAAGCAACGCAATTGGACCGCGCACACGGTTGTTGATCATCAACTCGCCGAACAACCCGACGGGGCGCATAATCCCGCCTGATGAGTTTCGAGGAATCGTCGAAGTCGCCGCCGAGCGCGATGTCTGGGTGATCAGCGACGAATGCTATCTGTACTTCGCATATCCTCCTGCCCTGCCGTTCACCGCGGGCCAGTTGCCGGAAGAGCTGCGTTCGCGGGTGATGATCTGTGGATCGTTCTCCAAAACGCACGCGATGACCGGGTGGCGATTGGGCTTTGGGCTAGGCCCGAAGCCGTGGATTCAGTCGATGATCAAGGTGCAGAGCCATTCGACCTCGAACGCAAATTCGATGACGCAGAAGGCTGCCATCGAGGCTGCGATTGGCCCGCAGGACTCGGTGCGTTCGATGATCGGAGAATACCTGCGCCGCCGCGATTGGGTAGTTCCGGCGCTGAATGAGATTGAAGGCATAGAGTGCTCGATGCCTGAAGGTGCGTTCTACGTGATGCCGAATGTGAAGCGATTGCTTGGGGGCCGGGTGCGCGACTCGATCGAGCTTTCAAAATTGCTGCTCGACGAAACGCGGGTGGTTGTGACAGCGGGTTCGGCTTTCGGGATGGAAGGCTACCTCAGAATCTCGTACGCCAACTCGCTTGAAGCGATCCAGGAGGGCGTGCGGAGAATCGACCAGGTGGCGAGGGCACTCCTCGGAACTTGAAGTGGGAAGCGGTGGCCGCCGCTCGATGCTAAGCGTGACCGATGCAACGAAACAGCATGACCCTTGGCGACCGGCCAGGGAGCGAGGAGCCGGCCGGAACTCGCGCGCGAAATGAAGCCTCGGTCACTGCCTGCCGTGAACTCCGGGACGTATCTGATCAGAACTTCGTTATGCTTATGTCCTGGTCCCCTTCTTCTCTGAACTTCATAAAGAAGAAAAAGGCAAAGCAGACTAACGCGGCAAGCAAAAAGACCCCGCCGAGAATGAGGTCCGTTCTGTCGGTCGTGCCCTGTGCCGTGTACATATACTGATAGATAAACCAGGCCCCTGCCCCAAGGCCGACTACTCCCACAAGCAAAAGCACATTCTTCATGGCCCCTCCAGTCAGAGATAAAGCCTCAGATTATAGGTTCAACCGCCGTGCGCGTGGATTTCTACCGCTCTGCGAATCCGATTATACACGAAAACCATTCGAGTCAAGAGCCCGACCTGTCAGATTCGCCGGAGAATCAGCCGCCTTCGAGATTCATGGGCGCTGAAACAGCGACGGGCTCCGGTTCTCCTGGATCATTTCACTGGCAATCTCAAAGACCTTGTCAGCCGACACAGAACTCCGGGATGAGCCCCGCGCAAGGCGATGGGTTGTTGACGACGCAGCCGTGGTAGAGATCGTATCAGCGATCTCGATGACCGGCGTGCTCAGCTCTGACGCGATTTGCGCGATCGCCGGCTCATCGGTAATAACGATGCTCGCGCGGGCGATCGCTGCCATCAGTTCCAGCGCGCGCGGCTCGGCGAGCTTGATTGCGCCCGGTGGCAGCCACGCGCTCACGGCTCGGGTGAACGCGTGATCCGAAGGCTCATCAGCCGCAACTATTCGCGCGTTGAAATTGTTCGCGAGGCGCGTCCCAATTTCGCCGAATGCGGCGACCGGCCAGAAGCGCCGGCTATCGGGATTCGAAGCGTAGAGCAAGACTATCAGCTCGCCTCCCCGCGAACCGCTGGTTGCAAGGCGATGCTCGAATCGCGCGTCCTCTTCAACCGGTAGCGTGATCGCGAAGCGCGCGTCATTCATCTCGACGCCGGCTTGTTGCAAGACGTTCTCGTAATCTGAACGAGTTGGGCGGCCGGCAGAACGTGACGCTCCGCCAAAGTCCAGCAGCAAGCCTATCACGCGAGGAAGCTTGGACGGCGTGAATACCCGAGCTCGCAATACCAGGCGTGAGACGATCTGTGTTTCAAGGCTCGGTGAAAAATCCAGGACCACATCGAATCTGTATCGCCGCGCGCCTCTGACCAATCCCAGCAGCCTCTTTAAGCCGCCGGCATATCCGTGGTCCGAGAACTTGACGACGCCAAGCGAGATGGTGTCATCGACGAGGCCGCCGGCGCGCAGCAGCTCGCACGTTCCGCTCGGCGCGGCAGCCACAAGGAATGTCGTTGGATATGAAACCCGGAGCGCTCTCACCACTGGGAGCAATGCGAGCGACTGCCCGAACGGTGACACGTCTATGGCGAGTATCGAGCGGGCTGAGTAAGACACTCTCACTTCACCATCTCGAAATCCATCCACTGCGTGGCCCAGCGGTATTTCTCCTTGGCCAGCTTGTCGGTGATTATGATCTGCAACATGTATTCACCCGGCGCAAGTTCGTCTCCCAATCGCAACCGGCCGGACGCAGGAATGTGTTTCCAGTCAGGCTCCTCACCCAGGTTGAGCGGAATAACTTTGCCGGCGAACACTTGCTTGCCGTCCTTGAGCAAGAGCAGTTGTGACTCGAGTTGTGGCTTTTTCGTCTTTGGGTCAAGCTGCGCGTTATAGATCAAAAATCCGTAGTCGAGGAACGTTCCGCGTTTGAGCATTCGCACCGCCGGGGTGCTCGTTGGATCAATGGCTTCGACAGCGCCTTCGTTGTTGGTCGTCTGATCGCCAGTTCCCGCCGCGGGAGCGATCCTGGCCGTCGCCGGATCGAAGCCGGAAACGACCAGGCCCGATAGCGTGAGCCGATTCGCTCCTACGTCAGGCACATCGATGAACTGGCTAGCCGAGCCTACACGCTCCGCGCGCGGGTCGCGCACAGCCACTCGCAACTGGTATCCTCCGGGCTTCTTGATCGGGACGTTGAGCGCGTAGATGAATCCCTGATCCAGCAGTTTCTGGAACCCATCGCTGCGCACGCTCAAGTTGTACCCGCGAGCTTCGCGGCCCACGATCTCACCGTTATTGCCAAAAGTAAAGGCAACGACTTCAATCACACCTTTGCGCGAGCCATCCTGCTCTTCGCTAAATGAAATATCCCGTGCGTCTATGTGCATTATCGAGCGCATGAAAGATCCATCTTTCGGCTCGTGTCCAAACAACGACGTGAGTTTAAGGTGAATGTCGCCTGCAGTGAACGGCGAGGTGAGTGCCTTCACTATTTGCTGAGCACCCTCGCTGGAGGCCGGGCCCGTTTCCTCATCGGACACGCCGTAGAAGCCGGTGCGCGAGCGGACCCGAAGGCCAGCCCGCTTCACCCTCACGCTGATGTTGTGAAACGTTTTTTGTCCCTGCAACCCCTTGAAGGTTGATTGTTCAGGGATGTAGCCAAGCAGATAATAGCCTTTTTGATCGTCGAGCACGCGGCTGATTCCGTCAGAGATGTTGTTCGTGTTGCGGACGAAGAATCCGCCGGTCTGATTCGCCAGATAGTTCAGGCCTCCTTGCGACTCGAATAGATGAGTGCCGCGATCGGACACCCTCTGGGCGACTTCAGCTTGGGTGCTAAAAGCAGTGTTGTCGGCAGCGGTTAGTCCGGTCGTTTGGAGCCCGCGAGGGTCAATGGTGTAAACAACAACCGATGCGCGGTTCGCTAAATCAACCAGCCGCCGCACTGCTTCGAGGACTCTGTAGTTGGAGCGCGAATCCCCGGATCTGAAAAGGGCGAACCCATCAGACAGCAAGACGACCGATTTACGGCCGGGCAAGTCTTTCAACCCACGCACTATCAGGCTGATGGTGCCCAGGGTACCCGTTGTGAACATCTCTTCGCGAGAGACGGCGGTTGACGAAATGAAATCCCTCATCTCTGCCGCGCCTAACCCCCCAGCTCCCGCGAAGGGTGCGCTGGTCATCTGTTTGAAAGCCCCCATGCTACCGCCGAACATTAGATTAAAGCGCACGCGCTCGATAGCGGCGTAAAGCAGCCGCTTGTCGGCGGTAAACTGCTGCAACGCGCCCGTGCCCGCGCCGGTCCGCATGATGGCGACAAGGTCGCCCGGCTGCATTTGCTCGTCCACGAACTTCTTCAACGAGTCCCTGACTGCGGCGATGCTCTCAAACGACATGCCAATATCGTCCACGACGAGTGCAATCGTGCGGCGCACCTGGTCCGGGCGTAGTCGAACCGGCGGCAGCGGTGGCCCGGGCGGCGCGTTCGGGTTGGCGCGCGTTGAGGGAGGGGCAGTCGCTTCACCGGCGGCGGGCTGAGCAGTCACGTAAGAAAAATTCGTGATCTGTTGGCGCCGGTTGTCTTCGAATATCTCGAAGTCTTCCGGCTTGAGATCGTTCACCTGCTTGCCTCGTTGATCGGCCACCACGGCATCGATTTGGACAAGTGTCACAGATATTCGCACCTCTTCCTTCCTGGCCTTGCCCTGGTCTTTGTCGGGCGGTGATTGCTGCACCGTGGCCTTGTCCTTCTGCGCTGAACCCTGATCGGCGGGCTTGCTTTGCTGTGCGCCGGGAACAGAAGCGGCACATACGAGCAAGGTAAACAGCGGGAGCACAAGCGTTCTCTTCATCCGAGCCTCCGTGTGTAGATCTGAGAGAGCCATCGTCGAGCCAGAAGCGCCCATCGATCGGTTTCACTTGACGATCTCGAAGTCAATCCACTGACTACCAACGCGGCTTTCTTCTTTTTCGTAGATCTCAACCTCCTCAGGCTTAAGATCGGGGATGGGACGACCCTTTTTGTCCGTGGCCGCAACATCCACCTGGACAGGTGTGACCGAGATGCGAACGACCTCATCCGGGTTCCTTTGAGGGGCGCCTTGTTGTTGCTGTTTCTCTTTGGTGGGCGCGGTCTGCTGTACGGCGGGTTGCGGCTGTTGAGCGAACCCAGGAGTGAAGAACGAGATTAACAGAACGACGACGTGAGACATTTTCATGCAACCCCCTAGTGCGACAGTCGATGACTAATCGCCAGGAATGCTCATCTATTGAAAACCCGTCGCTGCTTCATCCTCCGAAAACTGTACGCCTAATCCCTATGGATTTCAATGGGTACTTCAGCCAGCAGTCCAATCACGGCCGCCGTATCGCTGAGATCCGAAAGGAGTGCGTCGGGCGCATGTTCCTTCAGTTGGTCGAGGGTGTGCTGACCCGAAGCCACTGCCAGCACTCGAGCGCCGAAATGGCGCGCGCACGAAATGTCGCGAGGCGTGTCGCCGACAATGATGAATCGATCCGGCGTGAGAGCCTGGCCCAGCTTTGCGTTGATTCTGTCAGCGGCAATCGCGGGCAGGTGATCGCGTTCCTCGTCATCGCTGCCGAACGCGCCGCGGACCTGGAAGTAGTGCCAGATTCCCGATACTCGCAGCTTGGCTTCTGCCAGCTTCTCGACGTTCCCAGTGAGTAAGGTGGTTAGGAATCGTGCATCGACCGAGAGCGCTTCGAGCAGTTCGCGCACCCCGGGACAGAGTCGAAAAACATCTCCGGTGGATGCGAGGTGATTCAAGATTTCTACGGTCGCGGCTTCGATTAGCGGAAGCCGCTCCCGTATCTGCCCGGGCGTGATGCCTTCGCACTCGAGGGCTTCGCGATAGATCGCCAGATCAGTTTTTCCGGCAAAGTCGACGTCGTTGATTCGCCCGCACGTTCCGAAGACGTCCAGCAGCATCGCGTGGATCAATCCGCGATACTCGCCCCGGCGAACGGTCTTGATCAACGTGCCGTCGATGTCGAAAAGGACGACTCGGAGGAGGTCATTTTCCATTTGTCATTTTCCATTTGTCATTTGTCATTTGTCATTTGCCATTTGTCATTGGCGCGGTCTGTCAATGACAAATGAAAAATGGAAAATGACAAATGGCAAATCGTCCTCCCTCCCGAGTAGTGACGAATCAAACATTAAACCTGAAATGAGCCACATCGCCGTCCTGCACGATGTACTCTTTCCCTTCCAACTTCAGTTTGCCTTGCTCGCGGCAACGCGCTTCGCTGCCTAGTTCCGCTAGGTCTTCGAATCGAGTAACTTCGGCTCGTATGAACCCGCGCTCGATATCCGAGTGAATCACGCCGGCAGCCTTGTGCGCGGTGGTCCCGCGCTTGATCGACCACGCGCGGCATTCGTCTTCGCCCGAAGTCAGGAAGCTGATCAAGTCGAGCAGCGAATAGGCCGCGCGAATAAACCGGTCGCGCGCGGGTTCGGTGACGCCCAGGTCCTGGAGAAACTCGCGCTGCTCGTCGGGAGCGAGCTGGGCGATTTCCATTTCGACCTTGCCGGACATCGCGATCGCGCTGAGCTTCCTTGCTTCGGTGAGTTCCTGGATTTCCGCCGGCACGCCCGCTCCCACGGCGTCCTCCGGCTGGTTCAACAACAAGAGCAACGGCTTCAGGCTCAAGAAGCGAAACCCGGCGATCAACCCCAGATCTTCGTGTGTGAGCTCGACATTGCGGAGAGGACGTTCGTCTTCAAGCTCGGCCTTCAGCCGCTGCATCAGCTCGCCCTCCCGCGCCGAGTCCTTCTCCTTCTTCAAACGCATTATTCGATTCTCGATCTGCACAAGATCGGTCAGCATCAGTTCATCGTCAAACGAGCGAATATCGCGTGCCGGGTCGGCGGCTTGCGAGAGCATTGGACTGTCGAACGCACGCACGACGTGAACCAGCGCGTCGGTCTCGCGCATGTGCTGCACGAGCTTCGGGTCAAGACCTGATTGGGCTTGCCCGGCGTCTTCGGCTTGCGGACCGGCGACGTCGACGAAGCTGATCTCGGCATAAGTCTTCTTCTTCGGGTTGTAAATCTCCGCGAGCTTATCGACACGATGATCAGGGACTTTTATCACCCCGACGTTAGCTTTCTCTCGCGCGCCGTAACCGCCTACTTCAGCGGCAAGCCCGGTGAGTGTATTGAAGATGGTCGTCTTTCCCGACCCAGCGAAACCTACCAGTCCAACTTTCATTGTTCACCCGTTTTCGTTAGGCACCGAAGTCCCACTCATTTTCCATTTTCCATTTGTCACTTGTCATTTGTCATTGACAAGACTCGCTACTGACGAATGACAAATGACAAGTGGGAAATGACAAATGGGAAATAATGACAAATGAAAAATGAAAAATGAAAAATGGCAAATTAGTCTTCCTCCATCCGCAGATCCTGCCCCGTCATCTGCTCCGGCTTCCGCAGCCCGAGTACGCCGAGCACAGTAGGCGCTATGTCCCGAAGCGAACCTCCCTCGCGCAGCTTGCACTGATGACCGCCGATCAGAATTACGGGCACCGGGTTAGTCGTGTGCGCGGTGAAAATCTGCCCGGTCACCGGGTCGATCATCTGCTCGGCGTTGCCGTGATCAGCCGTGATGATTACCGTCCCGCCCTTGGCCCGCGTCGCGTCAACCACGCGCCCGAGACATTCGTCGATGACCTCGATCGCTTTGATCGTCGCTTCGAGGTTGCCGGTGTGCCCGACCATATCAGCGTTCGCGTAGTTCATGATCACCGCGTCGAAGCGCCCGCCGCCAATCTGTTTCACGACCTCATCGGTGATGCCGTACGCGCTCATTTCGGGCTTCAGATCATAGGTTGCAACCTTAGGCGACGGAATCAAGATTCGCTCCTCGCCCGAAAACACCGGCTCGACTCCGCCATTGAAAAAGAAGGTGACGTGCGCGTACTTTTCAGTCTCGGCGATCCGAAGGTTCTTAAGCCCGGCATCGGCGAACACGTCAGCGAGTATCTGGGTGAGTTGCTCGGGTCCGAACGCCACCGGCAACAAGAACTGGCGATCGTAATAGGTCATGCAAGTGAACCGAATTTCAGGCTTCGGGCCCCGATCAAAGAAAGTGAAGTCGTCCTCGGTGAACGCGCGAGTGATCTGTCTCGCGCGATCCGACCGGAAGTCAAAGAAGATCACGCTGTCGCCATTTCGGATCGTCGCCGCCCCCGTATCATTGTCATCGACAATCACGATCGGTTTCACGAATTCATCGGTGACTCCGTAGCCGTAAGACTCACGAATCGCCTCGACCGGATCAGGCCTCGCGCTGCCTTCGCCGTAGCGCAGCAGGCGATAGGCCAGCTCGGTCCGCTCCCATCGCTTGTCTCGGTCCATCGCGTAATAGCGCCCGACGACCGATGCGACTCGGCCGACGGCGTATTCGTGCATCTTGTCGATCAACTCCCCAACGTAGCCCGCTCCCGAATCCGGCGCAGTGTCGCGCCCATCCAGGAACGCATGCACAAACACGCGCTCAACGTTGCGCTCTTTGGCCATTCGAAGCAGAGCGTACAAATGCTGTTGCGAAGAGTGCACGCCTCCGCGCGAAACCAATCCGATGAGGTGTAAAGCCGAATCGCGACTCCTGGCGTGTTCCAGCGCTTGAGTGAACGCGTCGTTGCGAAAGAACTCGCCGGTTCCGATTGCGTGATCGATGCGCGAGGTATCCATTCGAACTACGCGCCCGGCGCCGATGTTCAGATGCCCGACCTCGCTGTTGCCCATCTGCCCCGCTTTCAGACCGACGTATTGACCGGAGGCTTCGATGAGCGTGTTGGGATACGTCTTGTACCACTCATCGAAATGAGGCGTATGAGCAAGTGCAATCGCATTGCCTTCTCGCTGAGCGGCGTAACCGAACCCGTCTAGAACTATCAGGACGAGAGGCGTGTTGTTAACCCTGGTCAAACGAGATTTGTCTCCCTCAAAAAGAAGCTACAGATTACAGGCGCGCGCATTAAGTGGACAAGTTGCCGGCCAACGCTGTCTTTGCGTCTTTGCGAGTCTCTGCGTCTCTGCGCGAAACGGTCCCTTGCTACGGTTGTTTCGCGCAAAGCCGCAAAGACCCGCAAACAGCGCGGAGCTCGTTTGCCAGCAAAAAGGGGGCACGAGGCCCCCTCTTCATAAATCTCGGTGAATTGACCTGCTCTGTACTACAGTGCCTTCTCGATCGCCTGAATCACCGGATCGCTTTCCGGCGTCACCTTTGGTTCGAATCGGGCGATGATCTTCCCGCTCTTGTCCACCAGGAACTTGCTGAAGTTCCACTTGATCTCGCCGCCAAAATCAGGATTGGTTTCCTTGCTGCTGAGAAACTTGTACAGCGGATGTATGTCGTCGCCCTTCACCGAGATCTTTGAGAAAATCGGGAAAGTCACACTGTACTTTGTGGAGCAGAAGGTCTTTATCTCCTCATCGGTGCCCGGCTCCTGTGCCATGAAGTTGTTCGCCGGGAACCCGAGAATCACGAATCCGCGATCCTTGTATTTCAGGTAGAGCTTCTGCAGCCCTTCGTACTGAGGAGTGTAGCCACACCTGCTGGCGACGTTGACCATCATCACGACCTTGCCGCGATACTGGCCCAGATTGACTTCTTTGTGGTCGATGTCTTTGAGAGAGAAGTCGTAGATCGAGTTCATCGTTGCCCCGCTATCCGGCTTGCCGCTTGCGCGACTCGAAACAGAGATCGCGAACACAGCGGCACAGACGAGCGCGACCGCGAATGCTGAAATGAGCTTTACTTTCATGCTTTCCTCCGAATTGAATTGCAGCCATGCGGCTGAAGTTTACTTATCGCCGGGAGTCACAACTTCGATCCCCGCTGCGCGCGCGGCATCCATACCGCCCGTCAGCGAATAGGCATTCTTGAAACCCATCTGCAGCAGCGTATGCATCTCGGCGTCGGCAGCTTCGTCGTGCGGGCAGGTGCAGTAAGTTACGATGACCGCGCTCTTATCCGCGTCCTTTGCCCAGGCGTCGAGCTTATCGGACGGAACGTGAATCGCTCCTTTGAGTATCTGTCCGCCGAGTTCGTGCCGCGCATCGATGATGATGACTTTGTCGCCCTTGTCGAGCCGCGCCTTGAGGTCCTTCGCAGTCATTTGTTGCTTGACGGCTTCTGCCGAATCCTTCGACTCGGCAGCCTTGGCCGAGCCGTGATCGTGTTGTGCCGTTTGAGCGAACGCTCCCGCAACTAAGAGCGACAGTGTGGCCATCGCTGCAAGCAGCATGTTTCTGAATCGCATAACTTCCCTCCATGAATCTTATTTGGCCTGACCGCATTCCCGTGCCTAACGGTCAGTGACGCATTCTACCATTCAGCCGCGCGCTGCGTCACGCGAGGCACGCGCGAAAGAAACTACTTGACTCTTGAAACTTTCATTGTACTATTGCCGTAGTACAATAGGACAATGAGCCTTGCGTTTAACATCGACGCCGCGCATCCGACGCCGCTCTATCATCAACTCGAGCGCGCGATTCGATTCGCCATCGCCACCGGCAAGCTCGCCGTCGGAGATCAGTTGCCCACGGTCAGGCAGCTTGCCGTCGACTTGCGCATCAACGCTAACACGGTCGCCAGGGTCTACCTCGAGCTTGAACGCGCGGGCGTTGTCGAAACCAGACGCGGCGTGGGCACCTTTGTAAAGGCCCGGCATTTCGAAGCAACTCGTGACAAGGATCGCGAGCGCGAGATGCGCGAACTCGAAGACCATTTCCTTGGAAAGGCGGAGCATCTGGGCTTCTCGGCTAAAGGAGCCGCCGATCATTTGAGGGAACGTCTCAAGAACGCTAAATGACGCAGGCTCGAAAAGGAGAAATCAATCATGGGACTCACCACGAAGGACACTCAACTGACGCAAACCAAATCAGCGCTCCCGAATCCAAATGCACCGCGTGTAAACATCGTAGCTGCGATGCTATTTACGTTTCCGTTGCTTCTGGGCGTGATCCCGGCAGTGATGTTCAACAACCCGATCGGCCCGATCCTCGGATTCGTCATCGGCATGTTGCTGGCGCAAGCTCCGAAAGTAGCCAAGCAATGGGAGAAGGCAGTCGTGCTACGGCTCGGCCGCTACATCGGAATCAGAGGACCCGGGCTGTACTGGATCGTGCCGTTGATCGACACAGTATCTTCGTGGATTGATCAACGAATCATCACCACGAACTTCGTTGCCGAGCAGACGCTCACTTCGGACACGGTCCCAGTCAACGTAGACGCGGTGTTGTTCTGGATGGTCTACGATCCCGAGAATGCGGCGCTCGAAGTGCAGGACTACCAGCAAGCGGTGAGCTGGGCGGCGCAGACCGCGCTGCGTGACATCATCGGGCGCACGCCGCTGACTGAGCTGCTCAGAGGCCGCGAGCGAATCGAGGAAGAGTTGCAAAAGCTGATCGACGGGCGCTCAAATCCCTGGGGCGTGACCGTTCAATCGGTAGAGATGCGCGACGTAGTGATCCCCGACGCGCTGCAGGACGCGATGTCACGCGAGGCGCAGGCCTCTCGCGAGAAGCAGGCGCGCATCATCCTGGGTCAGGCTGAAGTCGAGATCGCGCATCTGTTCGCCAAGGCGGCTGAGTCTTACCAGGAGAACCCAACCGCGCTTCACCTGCGCGCGATGAACATGCTGTACGAAGGCTTGAAGGAGAAAGGCGCACTGATGCTTGTGCCCAGCACCGCCGTCGAATCGATGGGAATGGGCGGATTCATTGGCGCGGCTGCATTCAGACAGCAGGCGCTCACCGGAACCAAGGAAGACATTGAGATAAAGTAGCAACGTGATGCGTGAAGCGTGATGCGTGACACAGTTGCGCATCACGCGGACCCTAAAGGACTCGAGTGTGTGTCGGTGATTTTCCCTTGTTGCAGGGATTCGTGACTCCGAAGTTTGTAACGCGTGGCAGCCGACGAAGGGAGATCGGAAATGAACCTCTTCAAGACTTTGATCTTCACGGTTCTTGTTCCGGGCACGATTGCGGTGCTGCTCCCTTATCGTCTCGCGTCCTCGCCCGGCGCTCGCGGATCGCTGGCGCTCGGTAGCTTCCGGTACTTTGGTTTTGTGCTCATCGCCGCGGGCGCGTTGATCTACCTTTGGTGTGCGTGGGACTTCGCGTTCGCGGGCAAGGGCACTCCGGCGCCGATCGATCCGCCGAAGCAGCTCGTCGTGAGGGGTCTCTACAAACACGTCAGGAATCCGATGTACATCGGAGTGCTGAGTCTGGTGCTGGGACAGGCGGTCTGGTTCGAGGCGGTCAGATTGTTCGCGTATGCCGGATTGGTATTCTTGCTATTCAGTGTGTTTGTGTTCTTCTACGAAGAGCCGGTGCTGAAGCGAAAGTTCGGAGACTCGTACAAGCGCTATTGTAAGACAGTTCCCCGATGGCTTCCTCGACTAGGGCGGCAGCCAGACGTCGCCAAATAGTCATACCCACCTCGTGACGAGACTGTGTGAAAATGCCAGAGCAAAGCGGGCGTTGTCGAACCTCAGCACAATAATAGGTAGGGAAGGTGGGCTTGCCCCCGCTGCTTGTGATTCTCAGGAGACCATACCGGGCTCAGGTGTGCCATCGTCGACACTATCAGGCAGCGGGGGCAAGCCCACCTTCCCTACCTGTTAATGTGCTGAGGTGCCAGACTCCTTGAAACTCCAACCGAATTAAACTAGATTCTGGCAACCTGCTCCTGGCTTGCAGAGCCCTGACATACTTCGCAAGGAGGCGGCTATGGCATTCATCTCTCAGATGCTGGCGATGCTTCTCGTTGCAATGTTGTTCGGCGGTCACCCGCCGCAAGACCCGATCTCGAAGCTGACCACAAGTGATCTCGCGCGCGGGAATAAGTTGTTCGTTGCGCACTGCGCGTTGTGTCACGGCATCGGCGGAACCGGCGGGAGAGGCCCGGCGCTCAACCAGCCAGACCTTCGACGGGCCGCCGACAATCGAGCCCTGTTTCAAATCATCCAGACCGGCATCCAGGGGACCGAGATGCCCGAAGCCTGGCAGTTGACTGATCGCGAGATAAGCCAGGTCGCCGGCTACGTGAGATCGCTTGGGCGCACCGCCGTCGTCAAGGTCCCGGGTGATCCCGTCAAAGGCAAGGAATACTACGAGGCGAAGGGTGGATGCGCGGCGTGTCACATCGTAAGCGGGCGCGGCGGGACCATGGGCCCCGAGCTCTCGGACATCGGAGCACGACGAAGCGCGGCTTACCTGCGTGAGGCTTTGATCGATCCGGGCGCGGCGGTTCCTGAAGGATTCCTGGTCGTCAGCGTTGCCGCGCGTGACGGCCAGAGAGTGAGGGGCATACGATCGAACGAGGATTCATTCACTATCCAGCTTCACGATGCGAGCGACGTCTTCCATTCTTTCCGCAAGCTTGATCTGGCGGAGCTTAAGAGAGAGTTCGGCGCTTCGATG
The DNA here is from genome assembly GCA_964548075.1 of uncultured Clostridia bacterium. Classification (GTDB taxonomy): domain Bacteria; phylum Acidobacteriota; class Blastocatellia; order UBA7656; family UBA7656; genus Onstottus_A. Next base: position 22,458 of record CAZJQQ010000014.1, read on the forward strand.
ATGCCAGGTTATCGCGACGCTCTCACCGCCTCTGAGATCGACGATCTCGTCGCCTACCTTGCCGGCTTGCGAGGTGAAAAATGAAGAGCACCCGTTTGTTATTGGCCGCCTGCAGTCTTCTCATTCCCACAGTCCTCGCGGCGCAGGTTCCGTATAAGAGAATCGTTAACGCCGCTGCCGAGCCGGGCAACTGGCTGACGTACTCCGGTAACTATCAGGCTCATCGCTTCTCGCCGCTCCAGGAAATCACTCCCCAGAATGTGTCGCGATTGAAGCCGGCGTGGGTTTATCAAATCGAAGCGCGCAGCAGGTTCGAGACATCGCCGATCGTGGTTGACGGCGTTATGTACGTGACCGAGCCGCCTACAAAGGTCACGGCGCTGGACTTGCGCACAGGCCGTTCGTTGTGGACGTGGCAACGGAAAATGCCGCTTGTCGTCAAAACGATCGGGTTTGGCCCGACGAATCGCGGGGTGGCGATTCTGGACAACACTCTCTACGTCGGGACGCTCGATTGTCATCTGATCGCCCTCGACGCGAAGTCGGGAGCGGTTCGCTGGGAGACAAAAGTCGCTGACAACAACACCGGCCACTCGATTACCGCGGCGCCGCTGGCGATCGATGGAAAGATCATCGTGGGTATCAGCGGTGGAGAAGCCGGCATTCGAGGGTTCCTGGACGCCTACGATGCAAAGACCGGCAAGCTCGCGTGGCGATTGTGGACGATTCCTGGGCCGGGTGAGCCCGGACACGAAACCTGGAGTGGCGATAGTTGGAAAACCGGCGGCGCTCCAACCTGGGTGACCGGCTCATACGATCCTGAGTTGAATCTGATTTACTGGGGGACGGGGAATCCGGGACCGGATTGGAACGGGGACCCTCGTCCCGGCGACAACTTGTATTCCTGCTCGCTCCTTGCTGTCGACGCTTCTACTGGAAAGCTCAAGTGGTATTTTCAATTCACTCCGCATGATGTGCACGATTGGGACGCAACTGAGATTCCGGTGCTGCTCGACGCAAATATCGGAGGGCGGACGCGCAGGCTGGTTGCGATGGCGAATCGCAACGCGTTTTTTTACCTGCTGGATCGCGCAACCGGAGAGTTCATCCTAGGCGCACCTTACGCGAAGCAGACCTGGGCGAAGGGACTCGACGCTCGCGGCCGCCCGATCGTGTTGCCTGACACCGAGCCTACCGTTGAAGGCAATCTGGTGTGGCCGAGCCTGCAAGGCGCTACGAACTGGTTCAGCCCTTCCTACAGCCCTTCGAATAAGCTGTTCTATGTCGCGGTGCGAGAGATGGGCGCCTATTACTACAAGGGCGAAGCCGAGTACAAACCGGGGACGTTTTTCGCCGGCGGCGGCGAGCGCTCGCTGGCAGGTGATAAGGCAAGCGGAGCCATCCGCGCGCTTGAAGTCGAGACGGGAAAGCTGAAGTGGGAGTTCACGCTCAAATCGCCGCCGTGGGCCGGAGTCTTATCGACGGCAGGAGGAGTCGTGTTCGGAGGCTCGAACGAAGGGAACTTCTATGCGCTGGACGCGTTGAGTGGGAAACCGCTGTGGGACTTTCAGACCGGCGGCGCGATCGCGGCAAACCCGATCAGCTTTTTGATCGACGGCAAACAACACGTTGCGATTGCCGCAGGCCATTCGTTGTTTGTGTTCGGCCTGCAATGATCCAGCGCTTTCGGGAATGACTTTTGGAGACTGTCGGTCTGAACGGCAAATCACTTTGGTTCAACAAAGCAGCAAGGGGTAAAAACATGAAACGCACATTGTGGGTCTCGGTGGCGACGATCCTGAGTGCTTCGGTCATCGCGTTTGCGGCGCATTCAATCTATGGTGAGCGCGCCAGAGCGGACGACCAGGACAGCACCGGAGGATGGGAGTACCTTGTGGTGCAGGGCGGGACGGTGAATCTCTCGGGAGGAGACGGCGGGAGCATGCGGAAGGCGGACGGGGCCTTTAGCCGCGAGTCGTACCCGTTGGAGAAGAATATGGATAAGCTCGGCGCAAAGGGATGGGAGCTGGTTGCGGTGACTGGAGAGGTGCGAGACCCAATCTATTACTTCAAGCGCAGAAAATAATTGCGGTTGCTGTCGGCGCTGATCCCATCGTCCGACGTTGTCATCTCTTGATGACTTCAAGCTCGAAATGAATCTCCTTGCCTCGCAGGATCGCGTTCAAGTACTGCTCCCAGAACTTGCGAATGAACCGCAGCGACGGGAATCGATGATCGAGGTTGATCAAGAACTCCAGCCCGGTCAGCTTCCACAAGTTCAACAACGTCACTCGCGCAAGTCTTTGCCGGAAACGAACGTCTGTGTAGAAGGGAAAGACAGCCCGCTCGTCGGTGAGGTTGCGAAACGAGTAGCTGTTCAGATGGTTGCGGTGAGTCAAATCAGTCGCAAAATCCGGATTTGTCCAGTGAGGAGCGACGAGCCTGACCACGCCGCCGTTCCGCGTAATCCGATGGAGCTCACACATAACGGCCATCGGATCGCGCACGTGTTCGATTACGTGGCGGCCGATGACTTCGTCGAATTCGTCATCGGCGAACGGATACGGCAACTCGTCAAGATCGTGGATCACATCAGCCGCGGTGCGCGGGTTGACATCCATTCCGATCGCGCCCGCAACCTTGTTCGTTCCGCAGCCGATATCGAGTACTCGCGGCTTGCGTGAGTCAATCGAGCGGCCGACCGTCGTCTCTGTTCTGGTCATGAGAAGTGTTGTTGGATTCAGGACCGCTTAGGCTTGATAGTCCTGAATGCTCGATGGATCTTCTTCTCCCGGCTCTTACGCTTCAGATGAAGCCTGGCGTCCATTCGCGAATCCAGATACTCGAGTTCTTTCTCCAATTTCACGTAGCTCTCGTATCGATCGGCGTCAAGCGACCCGTCGGCGAGCGCTTCGCGCACCGCGCAGCCTTGTTCGTTCTGATGCCGGCAGTTGGTGAAGTAGCAGGCGGCTGCAATCGATTGAATGTCAGAGAAGGCCATGTCCAGTGAGCCGCTTGCGTCCCACATCTGCAGCTCGCGCATACCCGGCGTGTCAATCAACAACCCGCCGGTCTTCAGAAGAAGCAGCTCGCGATGCGTAGTCGTGTGCCGGCCGCGGCTATCGTGTTCACGCACCTCGGCTGTCTTCTGAACTTCTTCTCCAACGATGCGATTGATCAGAGTCGATTTGCCGGCGCCCGACGAACCCAGGAACGCGACAGTCACACCGGGGAGCACATACTGATCAAGCGCCTCCAAACCCTGACCCGAAACCGAGCTGATAGCGTGAACCGGAGTGCCGGGCGCGACCGACTCGGCCGCGAGAATCTTTTGCCCAAGGTCTTCGCAGATGTCAGCTTTGCTGAGTATGACGACCGGGGCCGCGTTACTTTCAAAAGCGGCGACGAGATAGCGTTCGAGGCGCCGAAGATTGAAGTCGTGGTCGAGACCCTGAACCAAAAAGACTGTGTCGACGTTTGCGGCGACGACTTGTTCTTCGCTGTTTGCGCCGGCGGCCTTGCGTGAGAACTTGCTTCTACGAGGCAAGACAGCCTGAATCTGATCGAGACCGTCTCGCTCACGCTTAGAGACAGCAACCCAGTCTCCAACAGCGGGAAAATCAGCCGCGCTCTCGCTGTCGAATCTCAGCTTGCCGCGGACGCGAGCATTGAGTTCGCCGTGTTCGGTATACAGCCGGTAGGCGCCCCGCTCCTCGATCACAACTCTTCCGGCAAAGTGGCCTCGCTCGCGATATGGTTGAAAGGTTTGCTCGAAGAACTCGCCCCAACCAAGTGACTCCAGGTCGTACATACGAGTTCACTTCTTCGAAGCAGTCTTGGAGGCGCGCTTAGCGCCCTCTCCGATACGCGAGCCGGCGAACGCGGCGAAACCCGGGTACCGCGCCGCGGTGCCCAGTTCTTCTTCGATGCGAAGCAACTGGTTGTATTTCGCGACGCGGTCCGTGCGGCTCGCCGAACCCGTCTTGATCTGACCCGCGTTCGTAGCGACGGCAAGATCAGCGATGAACGTGTCTTCGGTTTCACCCGAACGGTGCGAGATCACGCAGGCGTAGCCGTGAGTCTTGGCCATCTCAATCGTATCCAGCGTCTCAGTAAGCGAACCAATCTGATTCACCTTTATCAAAATCGAATTCGCTACTTTTTCTCGAATCCCTCGCGCGAGATATTCGGTATTGGTCACGAAGAGATCGTCGCCGACCAACTGAACGCGCCCACCCAACTCCCGGGTGAGCGCTCCCCAACCTGTCCAGTCAGACTCGGCCAGCCCGTCTTCGATCGAGATGATTGGATACTGATCGACCCAGCTCGTGTAGAGCTCCACCATCTCATCGGAGCTCATTCGGGCGCCGGTCGATTTCTTGAACACATACAAGCCTCGCTCATAGAACTCGCTCGACGCCGGATCGAGCGCGAGCGCGATTTGCTCTCCCGCCTTGTAACCAGCCTGGTTGATGGCTTCCAGTATCGCTTCGATGGCTTCGTCGTTCGACTTCAGGTTCGGCGCGAATCCGCCTTCGTCACCGACGGACGTTGAGTGACCTCGCTTCTTGAGAACTGCTTTCAGGGAATGGAACACCTCGGCTCCGGCGCGCAGCGCCTCGCTGAACGACGGCAAGCCTCCGGGCACGATCATGAATTCCTGAAAGTCTACGTTGTTGTCCGCGTGGGCACCCCCGTTCAGCACGTTCATCATCGGAACCGGCAGTGTGCGCGCGCCAACCCCGCCGAGGTATGCATAGAGCGGTAGCCCCGATGCATCAGCAGCCGCGCGCGCGGTGGCGAGCGACACCGCCAGTATCGCGTTCGCGCCAAGCTTGCGTTTGTTCGGCGTCGCGTCAGCCGCAATCATCGCCAGGTCGACGTCGGCTTGCATGAGCGCATCCCGGCCGATGACCGCTTTCGAGATCGCGCCGTTGACGTTGGCTACTGCTTTAAGCACGCCCTTCCCGCCGTGCCGTTTCTTATCGGCGTCGCGCATCTCGAGCGCTTCGTTCTCACCAGTGGAAGCGCCTGAGGGAACGGCCGCGCGGCCGATGATCCCGCTGGCAAGCGTGACCTCCGCCTCGACCGTCGGGTTGCCGCGAGAATCCAGAATCTCCCGCGCGTTGACTCGTTCAATCAATGTCATGGTGTCTCCATTGTTCCACAGATTGCCCTGAGCCTCAAAGGTTGCTATACAGTAAATCTAATGGACAAGAGAGAAATCACACTCGGACACAGCCCGGACCCCGACGATGCGTTCATGTTTTACGCGCTCGCCGCCGACAAGATCGACACCGACGGCTTAATTTTCAGCCACATCATTCAAGACATCGAAACGCTCAACCGGCGAGCGATGACCGGCGAGCTGGACGTGACCGCCGTCTCGATTCACGCGTACGCATACGTGCTCGATCAGTACGCGCTGCTGACGTCGGGAGCTTCGATGGGCGATGACTACGGCCCGCTGGTGATCTCGCGTGAGCCGATGAGCCTCGACGAGCTTCGAAGCGCGACGATCGCCGTGCCGGGACTGATGACTACGGCTTACCTCACTTTGCGGCTCTGCCTGGGAGACGTGAAGACTATTGTCGTTCCGTTCGATCAAATCATGGACGTGGTCGAGCGCGGCGACGTAGATGCAGGGCTGCTGATTCATGAAGGTCAGTTGACGTACTCGGTGCGAGGGTTCACCAAGGTTATCGACCTCGGCGAGTGGTGGATGTTGGAGACGGGCCTGCCTCTCCCGCTTGGCGGCAACGCGATCAGGAAGTCTCTGGGTCCGGAACTTATCGCAAAAGTGTCGAAGCTACTGCGCGAGTCGATCGAGTACGGGTTAGAGAACCGCGAGGTCGCGGTGCGTCACTCGATGAAATATGGCCGCGGGATGGCGGAGTCTTTGACCGACAAGTTTGTCGGGATGTACGTCAACGACTACACGATTGACTATGGCGACAGAGGCCGCAAAGCCGTGAGACTCTTGCTCGAACGCGCTCACGAAGCCGGAATAATCCCACGCCCAGTAAGGATTGAGTTCGCGTGACGTTTGCTGGAACTCATCCCTTCTACACACCGTAACCTACACTGGCCAACTGGCTAACCAGGTCTGGCGCGAAGCGCTCGTTCGGTAACCAAGCGTCCTGAATCGACGCACCGTTACCGGGCATTATGATTGACAGGATGTGGCGTCGATGTTACGTTGGCCCCCGAACCTCAATTCGGGGCCTGCCCCTGTTAATAATTTCTTACGAGCCTGCGAGCGATAGACGAACCGGGCCGTTATCCCCAATCGGCTCGATCACGAGACTTTGATGGCTTGAGGCAATCCGGGCGCCCACATGGAACTTGCCCTCGCCCGGGAACGCCGCTAACCAGAGCAATACTTCGAGAGCAGGAGCGTGAAGTATGCTAAAGACACTCCAAGCCTCACTCCTAAGTTATTTGATCGCGATACTGTCCGTCATCGCTGCGGCTATGCTTACCTGGTCGCTGTGGCCGCTGACGGAGCGGAGCATGTTCCTGTTCTTCATACTGGCAGTGATCCTCACTGCGGTAAGCCTTCGAACGCGTCGGGGACTGGCGGAGACAAGCGAAACACTGAATGCGATCATTCAGGCTTCGCCGCTAGCCATTGTCGCCGCAGGTACGGATGGGAAGATCAAGACTTGGAATTCTGCTGCCGAGCGCATATTCGGTTGGAGCGCTGCGGAAGTCATCGGCGGTCTCAATCCCATATTCAGTGAGCAAAGATTCCGGGCTATGTTCGAACAGGCGGCGGTCGGCATTGTCCAGACGGCTCGCGATGGAAAAATGCTGATGGTGAACCAGAAGTTCTGCGATTTTCTCGGGTACACCCAGTGCGAATTGCTTGGGCTGACCATCCGCGATGTCACGGCGCTTGACGACCTCGACAACATTCTCCGCAACATGGAGCGGCTATGGACGGGGAAGGTCAGGGCGTCGCTCATCGAGAGCCTCTATGTCCGCAAAGACGGCTCGCTGGTCAGAGCCAACATTACCGGATCGGTAGTGCGGGATGGCGCCGGAAACCCGCTGTACTTTATCGGGGTCGTCGAAGATACAAGTGAGGGGAAGCGAGCGGAAGAAGCTCTGCGCGAAAGCGAGGAACGACTCCGCGTCATATTCGAGCACGCCGCCGTCGGGATCGCTCGAATATCGCTTGATGGGAAATGGCTTATGGTTAACCAGAGACTCTGCGCCATCTTAGGCTATACCCAAGCTGAACTACTCGCGCGCACGTTTCAGCAGATGACGCCGGGTGAAGACCTCGATGGCAGTTTCGTTGGGAGCGAAGCGTTGCTCACTGGTGAGAGCGAAACATACGCGCTTGAGAAGCGTTACATGCGCAAGGACGGCTCGCTCGTGTGGGTGCACGTAAGCGTGTCGCTGGTGCGTGATGCCTCGGGCGATCCCGAATCCTTCCTCAGCGTAATCGAAGACATAAGCGAACGGAAGCAGGCAGAAGAAGCCCGCGTTCGTCTGGCTACAGCCGTCGAACAATCCGCCGAGAGCATCGTCATCACTGACACAGACGGGACAATACAGTACGTGAATCCTGCCTTCGAGCGCACCACCGGCTACACACGGGACGAGATCATCGGGCAGAACCCTCGCTTGCTGAAGAGCGAAAAGCAGGACTCGGCTTTTTACGACGACCTCTGGGAGACGATCAAACGAGGCGACGTGTGGGCCGGACACTTCACCAACCGGAAAAAGGACGGAAGCCTTTACGAAGAAGAGGCAACCATCTCGCCGGTTCGCGACGCGTCAGGTAACGTCGTCAACTACGTCGCGGTTAAGCGTGATGTAACCAAAGAAGTCGGGCTTGAAACCCAGCTCATGCAGGCGCAGAAGATGGAAGCAGTCGGACAACTCGCCGGCGGCATCGCGCACGACTTCAACAATCTGCTTACCGCTGTCATAGGCTACAGCCAGTTGGCGCTGAGAAGCCTTGATGATCGAAACCCCTTGCGCGCCGACATCGGTGAGATCGAGAAGGCGGGAATACGCGCAGCCGAGTTAACCAGTCAGCTTCTGGCGTTCAGCCGCAAGCAGGTATTTCAACCAAAGAAGCTAGCCCTCAACGCGCTTGTTACCGACCTGCAAAAGATGCTCAGGCGTCTCATCGGCGAGGACATAGAACTGGCTGCAGTGCTCGACCTGGAACTCGGAACCGTCAAGGCCGACCCCGGGCAGTTGCAACAAGTCATCATGAACCTGATCGTCAATGCGCGGGACGCCATGCCCGAAGGTGGCAAGGTAACGATCGAGACGGCCAATGTTGATCTGGACCGTGATTATGCCGCTCAACACTTTGAAGTGAGCCCAGGCGCGTACTGCATGCTCGCAATCAGCGATAACGGATGCGGCATGGACGAGGAAACCAGGTCCCACATCTTCGAACCGTTCTTCACCACCAAGGGGCTTGGCCGGGGAACTGGACTTGGACTATCGACAGTCTACGGAATCGTGAAACAGAGCGGCGGCTACATCTATGTCTATAGCGAGCCCGGTCACGGCACCACATTCCAGATCTATCTGCCCCGAGTCGCCGAACTCGCCGAAGATGAGGAGGCGCATAGAGAGCCGCCTTCGTTGCCGAATGGGGATGAGACGGTGCTCTTGGTTGAGGACGAGGCCGCGGTACGAGAACTTGCCGCTCGCGTCCTCAGGGACCACGGCTATTGTGTCTTGGAGGCCTCAGATCCGTCTCAGGCTTTGCGCGCAATCGACGCGCACTCGGCGGATGAGATCCAACTCCTCGTCACTGATGTCGTGATGCCGCAGATGAGCGGCCGCGACCTGGCTGAACATGTTGCCCCACTGCGTCCGGATATTCGTGTGCTCTACGTTTCCGGCTACACGGATCGAGCTATCGTTCACCATGGCGTGCTCGATGAAGGCACGCCTTTCCTCCAGAAGCCCTTTACGGCGGAAGCATTGGTGCGCAAGGTCCGGGAGGTTTTGGACGGGGCGCTCGCTGGAGTAAGCCGAGATTGAATCTATGTGCCGCTCAGTCTAGCGCGCCAAGGACGACACATCGAGAAGATAAACTGTCTGGCGCGCAGTCAACACAAACAGCGATTTTCCGTCAGGGCTAAAGCGAGCCAGCGATACGGGACTGGAGAATGTGAACCGATCGCGCTCCCCCATCGAGCCCAGATCATAGAGAATCAACTGGCCGCTTTCGTTCTCGACACACAAGAGCCGGCTTACAGAACTGATGGCCGCTTTGCCGCCGAAGACCTTCCCCTTTTGCTCGCCCGTCGAAAGCGAATAGACCAGCGTGCGGTTTTGGGTGTCCGAGATCACGACCCAATCGCCGGCGGCAAACACGCGGGATATGCGGAACGATCCTTTTCCGGTTTCGATCAGCAGCCGGCCGATAGCTTTCCCCGTGCCGGCGTTTACAACCTGCAAAAAGTAGTCGCCCTCCTTTTCCTTCATCGTTGCGAGCTGTTTGTTCAACCCCGGGGCGTTCTTGATCTCGGCCTGAGCGGCGCTCGCGGTTACCGGCCATGAAAACACCATCGTCTGCTCCTGCGCTTCAGTGAACATGTTCGAGCCCGAGCTTGTCTGAAGTGCGGGCGGCTGGCAGGGCTTCGGGGTTTGTCCCTGAGCAATCAGGGCGCAGAAAGCAATCGCTAGAACAAGCAAAGCAGGTTTGGACACGATAGACCTCCTGAGGGCGGCGCTCGATCCAATAATGCGTGGGCCTATCCTAAACTTCCCTTCTCGATGGGTCAACTACTGTTTAAATTTCTTTAGCAGCTCGCGGGCGATTATCATTCGTTGAATCTGATTCGTGCCTTCGACGATCTGTCCGATCTTAGCTTCGCGCATCAAAGCCTGAACCGGATAATCCTCGCTCGTGCCGTAGCCGCCGTAGATCTGAACCGCGTCGGTTGTCACCTTCATCGAAGTGTCAGTTGCCAACAGCTTCGCCATCGAAGCTTCGATGTTGAACGGCAACCCGCGATCACGCAGCCACGCCGCTTTTTTCATCACCAACCGCGCCGCTTCGATAGCCGCAGCCATATCAGCGAGCATGAACTGAATGCCTTGGAAGCCGGATATCGCCTGGCCGAATGCCTTGCGCTCGGTCGAATAACGAAGCGCGTGATCGAAGGCTTGTTGAGCAGTGCCGATCGACGTCGCCGCGACGGTGATGCGGCCGGAGTCGAGCGCAGTCATTGCGACTTTGAAGCCTTCGCCTTCGCGGCCGATCAGGTTTCCTCGCGGGATCTCGCAGTCTTCAAAGAACACCTCGCGTGTGTGATGCGGCAAGCCCATCGGCCGCTCGCGTTTCCCGAACGCGAGACCCGCTGTTCCCTTCTCGACTATGAAAGAGCTGACGCCTTTCGCGCCTTTGCCCTTCTCGGTCACAGCCATCACGATGTAGACATCCGCTTCGCCGCCGTGGGTGATCCAGATTTTTTGGCCGCGCAGTATGTACTTGTCGCCTCGAAGCTCGGCGCGAGTGTTGATGTTCGCGGCGTCCGATCCGGCGTGCGGTTCGGTTAGCGCGAAAGCTCCCAGCAACTCGGCGCGGGCCATTGCGGGCAGGTACTTTTGCTTTTGAGTTACCGTGCCGAAATGGTTGATGATCAGTTGCGGAAGTCCGTGAACCGAAAGCACGCTGCCGAGATGACTACCCAGCCGGCTGAGTTCTTCGAGCACGGTTATGTATGACGAATAATCCAATCCGCCGCCGCCGAACTCAGCGGGAAACGGAATGGCGGCGAGGCCGAGTTCTCCGAGCTTGCGAAACAGCGGCCAGGGAAAGTCTTCGTAGCCGTGCTTCTCCCAGTAGGGTTTTACGTCACGGGTGACAAAGTCTTCAACGAGTCTGCGTAGTTGTTCCTGGTCTTCGGTTAAGGTGTAGTCCATTGGCGTCTCCTCTGAAAGAGTTCGTAGTTCGGCCTTTAGGCGGAAGTTCGTAGCGCCTCGCCTGAGAGACTAACATACCAACTTCCGCCTAAAGGCCGAACTACGAACTATTCGCGGATGACTATGACGCCCGATTCGCTGAGCCGATCGCGTTCTTCCTTAGATATCCCGGCAGCCGCCAAGAGTTCCGCCGTGTGCTCTCCGAGCGCGGGGGCTCGAGACGCTTCACGCGGCGAAGTGTCGCTCATCTTGTATGCAAAGCCTAGTTGTTTGATGTTCGAGCCTTCGGCCTCACGAACCATCTCTCGCGCTCGAGTCTGCGGGTGTTCGAATGCTTCTGACATTGAGAGCACCGGCTCACAACAACAGTCCGCATCCAGCATCAACCCAACCCATTCTGATTGCGTTCGAGATTTGAAGACTGCGCGCACTTCTTCAAACAGGTTGTCACGCTGCGCACCCGAGTCGAACTGGCGCGCCGCCAAGTCTTCCCGTTCAACCTTCCGGCAGAAGTTAGCCCAGAACTTCGGCTCGAGCGCACCCAAGGTCATGAACTTGCCGTCGCCTGTCTCGTAGACGTTGTAGAAAGGATTCGCGCCCGACAGCACGTACTTGCGGCCAACCGGAATCGTCGCGCCCGCGAAATGATGCGCAGCCGGAATCGGCAACATCGAAAGCATCACATCGAACATCGACACGTCGACGTACTGACCTCGGCCGGTCCGTTCGCGCGCCAGCAGCCCGGCCAGTATCGCAAATCCCGCAATCATCCCGCCTGCAAGATCCGCGATCTGCACGCCGGGAATCACCGGCTTGCCTCGCTCGTCGGTTGTCAGCCCGAGCACGCCCGACAATGCCAGATAATTCAGATCGTGACCGCTGCGCTCGCGATGCGGGCCGTCCTGACCGAAACCTGTAAGCGAGCAGTAAACGATTCGCGGATTGACTTCGGCGACCGCAGCGTAGTTGATCCCGAGACGATCCACAACGCCCGGGCGAAACTGCTCCAACACGCAATCGGCCGTGAGAGCCAGTTTCAGGAAGATGTCTCGACCGTCGGCTTGCTTCAAGTCGATCGCGATTGATTTCTTGTTGCGATTGATCTGGGCGAAGGGCGCGCTCTGGCCGTCGATGATTGGAGGGCTCCTGCGCGTCGGATCCCCGATCTTCGGCTCTTCGATCTTGATTACTTCTGCGCCGAGATCGGCCAGCATCATTGAACAATAAGGTCCGGGGAGCATTCGCGAGAGGTCCAGTACACGGATGCCTTCAAGCGCGTTTGTCATAGCTTCACCTCGGCCTTCGACCTACTTGTTGAACTTGATCGCCTCCAATCCTACGACGAGCGCCGACACATCGCAATTCATCCTGGCGCGCTGGAGAATTATTTAGATGACACAGTCAGGCGCATCCAAAGATCAAACGGCCATCGACGCGCGAGCTTAGCTGGCCAACACGCCAGGTCTATAATCGTCGCGACTCCTGGGATATCACGAGCCGGAGGTCAAGAGATGGCAAGCGTACGGAAACCAGAAAGTTTCTACACTGAAGACGAATACCTCGCACTGGAGCGCGCATCCCAGGAGCGTCGCGAATATCTAGATGGACAGATCTACTTAATGGTTGGAGAGAGCCCCACCCACGGGACAATCTGTACCAATCTCACCGCCGAAATTGTCAATCAGTTGAAGGGCACACCGTGCAGAGCCTTTTCAAAAGACACAAAGGTGCGTAGCGGCCCAATTCCAAAGTCGCGCTACTCCGCGGAAGCTTTGTATTCGTTTCCCGATCTGGTGGTCGTGTGCGGTGAACCGCAATACCTCGACCAACACCGCGACGTGCTCGTCAATCCGAGAGTCATCATCGAAGTCTTATCCCCATCCACGGAGGCCTTCGATCGAGGCGAAAAGTTCGCGCGCTATAGCGAGCACCTCGACTCGCTGACGGACTACATTGTAGTGGCTCAGAGTATGGCGCTTGTTGAGCACTTCGCGCGTCAGCCAAACGGTCAATGGGTGATCGCGGCGACGGCCACTGAGCTTTCAGGCACGGTAGTACTAACCTCGATCGGCCGCACGCTGCGGTTAAGTGAGATCTACGACCGGATAGTATTTCCCGAAGAGATGCCCGAGCTGCCAAACACGGAATAGCGGGATCATTCGAGGTTGTACTCTCAGCTATCTTTCTTGAATTGAGGTCTCTTTCTTAGTCTCACAACCCCACACAGTGCGATGCCGTGTGCTATAGAATTGCGGCCCTTCCCGGTGACTTCTCACACAACCCTTCATCTCGAACTCACATCAATCATCAAGGCACACCAGAGTTGGGATAGGCATCGAGATGCTTGTTTGCCTTTCGCTACTTCGCATTTTTCAGCTCTTCCTCGAGCGCCCCCGAATTCTCTTCAACGATTTTATTATCTGGATGATCGAACTTGTAGCACAAGCCGCCAACCACGACAAATGAGTGAGCGGACTTGTGAGGGGGCTTGCGGGGCATAGACCACGGCGGGCAAGATCGCTACTGAAATGAACCCGCCATTCTCATTCGAGAAGATTGCAAGCGACTCTACACGCGCACGCGCCGGTCGAGTCACTACCGCGCACGGTTCATTCGATACGCCAGTCTTCATGCCCGTCGGCACACAAGGAACAGTCAAAGCGCTCACCCAACAGATGCTCGAGGAGGCTGGGGCGTCGATCATCCTTGGCAACACCTATCATCTTTACCTCAGGCCCGGTCACGCGACGATCAATAACCTCGGCGGCTTGCATCGGTTCATTTCCTGGGAGCGCCCGATACTCACCGATAGCGGCGGGTTTCAGGTCTTCAGCTTGAACTCGCTCCGCAAGCTGAGCGAGGAAGGCGTCGAGTTTCAATCTCACATAGACGGCTCGACGCATTTTCTTTCGCCCGAGAAGTCGATGGAGATTCAAGCGGCGCTCGGCTCGGACATCGTGATGGCGTTCGACGAGTGCACACCCTTTCCTGCGACTCGAGACGAAGCGCTCGCGTCTCTAGAACTTACCCAGCGTTGGGCGCGACGATCAAAACAGAAACTAAGCGAGCTACACTCCGGCCCCGCCGCTGCCGAGAACGCCGGGATCACGATAGTCAATCAGACCCAGGGGCTATTCGGAATCAATCAAGGCAGCACGTTTCTCGATATGCGCGAGCAAAGTCTGGAGGGTCTGGTCGAGATCGGCTTTGACGGATACGCGATCGGCGGGCTCTCGGTCGGCGAGGAGAAGAGCGCGATGTTCGAAGTCGTTTCACACATCGCGCCGCTGATGCCCGAGGACCGGCCCCGCTATTTGATGGGAGTGGGCACGCCTGAAGACATAGTCGAAGCGGTCGCGATGGGCGTCGATATGTTCGATTGCGTGATGCCGACGCGCAACGCTCGCAACGGCCAGCTCTTCACCAGCCGCGGCAAACTGAACATCAAGAACGCGCGCTATAAGGACGATGCACAGCCGATTGATGATGCCTGCCGGTGCGCGGTTTGCGCGAGATATTCGCGAGCCTACGTAAGGCATTTATGTATGAGCGGGGAGATTCTGGGGTCGGTATTGAGCTCGCTTCACAACGTCAGCTTCTACCTTGACATGATGTGTATGATGAGGCAAGCTATCACGCTTGGCACTTTTAAAGAATTTAGTGATTCTTTTCTGAGCGGACTAGCACGCGGACAGGACTGATCCTCACCAAGGATTTCGGACCGCAGCCCCCGCGGGCGGAACCTCCCACTGGAAGTGCCAACAACGTATTCAATGAACATACAAACGAATCTCGGTTCTTTGGCTTTTCTTCAGGGGGGCGCCGGCGGATTGGTAGGCCTGCTGCCATTCATCCTGATCTTTGTCATATTCTACTTCCTGTTGATTCGGCCGCAGCAAAAGAAACAAAAACTGGCGCAGAAAGAACGAGAAACAATGCTGAAAGCGCTCAAGCCCGGTGACAAAGTTGTCACCAGTGGCGGAATCTACGGGACGATCGTCGCGGTGCGCGAGAAGGACGACACAGTACAGTTGAGGATCGCGCAGTCTGTCTCGGTTGAAGCCGAACGAAGCGCGATCGCTCGCTTGCAGCCTTCCGAGAAGGAAGTCGAAGCAAGCAAATGAAAGGTTCAGAGTACAGCCTTCAGGCTGCGGTCTCAGCGAGTGTAAGGCGGCAAGCTAAAGCTTGTACTCTGAACTTGGACTCTGAACGAGTCTTTAAGGTGACGCAGTATGCAAACCAAGATTAGAAACAGGGCCATCATTATTCTGATCGTAACGATTGCGGGGCTGGCGATAGTGTTCAAGCCGCACCACAAGCCCGGGATCAAAGACTTCACGAGCTGGTCCCAAATCAAACAGAACCTTTCGGAGAACATTCACCTGGGTCTCGACCTTCGCGGGGGCAGCCATCTGGTTATGCAGGTGCGAACTAACGAGGTCATACAGAAGATCACCCAGCGCAATGCCGAAGTGGCGCGAGCCAAGCTGCTAGAGAAGAATCTGCCCTTCACCAATATCAACGGCGATACGCCAGGCAGGGTAGTCGTTGACGCTGCTGACAACACGAAGAACTCGGACATCGTGAGGGAGCTCGAGAGCGACTTCGGATCTGACTGGACCGTCAGTGATAAGGGCAACTCAGTAACAGCGTCGCTTTCCGAAACCAGGCAGAACGAGTTACGCGAAAAGGCGACCCAGCAGGCGATGGCGATCATCGAGAACCGGGTCAACGCGTTCGGCGTTACCGAGCCTACGATTCAGCGCCAGGGCGGCGAGGGCACTTATCAAATAGTCATTCAGATGCCCGGAGTCGATGATCCCGATCGGATCAAGAACACTCTGAAAGCCGATTCGAATCTCGAGCTGAAGCTTGTTGCGAAGGGGACAACGGTTCCTTACCCCACAAAGGAAGAGGCTGAAGCGGCTGCTAAGACGACTCCGCCAGGCACGGACCCGTACACCAGCCAGTACGAAGTAAAGGAGTATCGGGACCGTCCTGATGCGAGTTCGGGAGTGCAGACAGGCTGGGTGGTCCTGGGCAAGAATGCCGTCGTCAGCGGGATCGACATGCGTGACGCTACCGCAAGATCGTCGCAATACGGCGGCGCGTCTTACGAGATTGACTTCTCGCTCCTGCCCGAAGGCGCACGGAGATTCGGTGACGCGACCAGTAAGCACATCAATGATAAATTGGCTATCGTCCTGGACAACGAAGTGAAGTCCGCGCCCAATATCAATAGCCAGATCAACGACCGAGGCCAGATAACCGGGAGCTTCACAAAGAAGACAGCCGAAGACCTCGCGTTAGTGCTTCGGTCCGGGGCTCTGCCGGCGAAGGCCGACTACCTCGAAGAACGCACAGTCGGGCCGTCGCTGGGCGCGGATTCGATTCGGCAAGGCGTGACCGCTTCGATCGCCGGAATGCTGGCGGTAGTCGTGTTCATGCTTTTCTACTACCGCGGCTCGGGAATCAACGCGGTGCTGGCGCTCGTTCTGAACCTGGTGCTGTTGCTTGCGGCGCTGATCATGTTTGAGGCGACGCTCACTTTGCCGGGCATCGCCGGCGTGATATTGACAATAGGTATGGCCGTCGACTCAAACGTGCTGATCTTCGAACGAATACGCGAGGAGATACGAAGCGGGAAGGTAGTAGCTTCAGCGGTGGACGTCGGATTCAACAAGGCGTTCTTGACAATCATAGACACCCACGTGACGACGATCGTTTCGGCCGTCTTCCTGTTCGTGTTCGGCACGGGTCCGATCCGAGGGTTCGCGGTCACCCTGGTGGCCGGTCTTTTGGCGAACTTGTTCACCGCTGTGTTCGTGTCGAGGACGATCTTTATGTGGCATCTTAACCGCAGCGCGCGAGTGGAGACATTGAGTATATAAGAAGTAGCATTGACTTTAGTCTGTGTGGCTCGCCGGCCGGATAACTGCTCGTCTGAGTTGGGCCACACAGACTAGAGTCTATGCTACATCACGAGTCATTATGGTAGAGCTATTCAGGAATCCTAGAATCGACTGGTTAAACGCGAAGAAGTTCTTCATCGGCATCACGATTTTTCTGTTGGTGATGGGCGCGATTGCTGTGCAGTTTCGCGGCTTCAATCTTGGAGTCGACTTCACGGGCGGAACGCTGATGACGGTGCGGTTCAAAGAGCAACCGTCGCTGGCCCAGATCCGCTCAGCCATCGCGGCAGGAGGCATCGACACGAGCAAGGTGACGCTTCAGCCGGTAACCAGCCGACCGAACGAGTTGATCATCCACTCCCCGCAGCTTGTGGAAGGATCGGAAGCCGAGCGCCGAGTTGACGAGGACAAGCGGTCTATTATCGGTGCGCTGCAGCGGCTCAACCCAGCCGGCGATATTGCGGCCGGCAAGATCAACATCAATAGCGTTGACGCGGCGGGAATTGAGGCCGAGTTGCGGCAGGTCGATCCGCTCGAAATCAAGGCGCAATACTTCCCGACCGAGCACCCCTATCGGCAGGTAGGCGATCAGATCATGGGGCTGAGAAACGGTCCAAACAAAGGCTTCCTTCAGGACATCAGCGCGTTACAGGGTCTTAATCTGGAAGTGAGGGACTTGGCCAACTTCGATCAGAACAAAGTCAAACCGGCGATTCTCGACCGCTTCTACGCAGGCAAGATCGACTTGAATCAAGCCGGCAGAAGTGAGATCGAAGAGGCTTTGGGCCGCATCGACCCGCTCGGCGTTGGCGCCCCCTCTGACGTCTATAAGAAAGCAGCTCAAGCCATCTCGGATTACCGCAAAAACAGCAGCGGAGTGATAACCGACATCAGCCTTATTCAAACTCAAGATGTGTCAGCGGAGCTGCTGGAAAAGATGAAGGCCAGCTTCACCGAAGGCAACTTCGCGGTGATCTCCGCCGACGTGGTTGGCGCGGTCGTGGGGCAGGACTTACGGAATCGGGCCATCTACGTGACACTTGCGGCGCTGGCTGGAATGCTCGTTTACATCGCCTTCCGATTCGAATGGATCTTTGGTGTGGCCGCGGTGCTGGCGGTGTTTCACGACATACTGATCACGCTCGGGATTTTCGCGCTGTTTCAGTGGGAGATCAGCTTGACGGTTATCGCTGCGTTGCTTACGTTGGTCGGCTACTCGATGAACGACACTATCGTCATCTTTGACCGCATACGCGAGAACGTCAGGTTGCGGCGGCGGGATAGCCTCGCCCAGATCGCAAACGACTCGATCAATCAGACCTTGTCGCGGACGGTCATCACCGCCGGGCTGACGTTCACTTCGGTAGTGGCGATTGTTCTGTTTGGCGGCGAAGTGCTGAGGGGCTTCGCGCTCGCCCTGACGATCGGCATCATCATCGGCACTTATTCTTCGATCGCGGTTGCAAGCCCGATGATGCTGTGGTGGGAGTATGTAACAGGCCGGAATAAGGGACGGGGAAAGTCTGGCGAGGCCAGGGCTCGCGCGGCAGAGCGAACTCTGGCTAAGGCCTAGTGATTGCTAGTGACGGGAACAAAGCTGGAATGAGCGGTGTCTAATTGGCTGGAAGTTTGAAAACTTCTTGACTAGATGGGAAGGCGAGTGTAGACTCAGCCGGTTTTCAGCCTGACTTACAGCACAATAGCGTTCTTGATTAATCGGCGTTTCTTGCTTTACCCGTCTCTCCAGAGAGACGGTGGCGACTCCCTTGGGGCAGTTTCGAAGCGAGCGCGTCATTCACTGATTGCTAGTCACGTTCACAAACGGCGCCGGTTGAATGTGCTTCTCCGACCCATCGCAATAACCGGAGGTTAGTTAAATGTTCGACCAACTAGTAGAGTCGTCGCCAGTCAAAAGGCGATCCGACCGGTGGATTTACTTCTGCGTGACCGGGGCGGTCTGGGTGTCGCTCCTAACGGCTGTGATCGTGTGGGGCATCGTGGCCTACGACGCCAAGCTCAACGAGCAATTCAATCTGCTGACATTGCTGTCGCCGCCGCCACCACCGCCGCCGCCACCACCACCGCCTGCCGCCGCGCCTCCCGTCAAGGTAGTCAAGCAAGATGCGCCAACGGGTTTCGTTTCGGCGAAGGAACCGCCCAAAGATATCAAGCCGCCGTCACCCAAGCCGCCGGTTTTTGTGAGTAGCAACCTCAGCGACGTTGGAGGTCAGCCAGGCGGAGTGCCGGGCGGTGTGCCCGGTGGCGTACCCGGTGGTGTTCCCGGTGGCATCGGTCCGACGGGTCCGGCAGAGCCGCCTCCCCCTCCACCCGAGGAAAAGAGGGAGCCGCCTAAGATCATTCGCAAGTCAGGTGGTGTGTTTCAAGGGTCGGCTACCAGGCGCGTTGAGCCGACTTATCCGCCGCTGGCAAAAGCCGCGCGGGTGAACGGGTCGGTAGTCGTTGAGGTGACCGTCGATGAAACTGGCAACGTGATCTCGGCTCGCGCGATTTCGGGCCACCCGCTGCTAAAGGACGCGGCAGTAAATGCAGCTAAAGGCTGGAGGTTTAGCCCGACAATGTTGACGGGAGTGCCGGTGAAGGTCATTGGCACGATCACGTTCAACTTCAACCTGTGAGCGGGTGGGTCTGAGGCGGCGAGCGACTCGCAGCCTTGCTGTACAACTATCTAATTTGACTTTGGAGGGTTTCTACCAATGCTACTTCTTCTATCGAACATATGGCTGGCGGGCAACAAGCTCGCTTTCTTCTTGCTCCAAGAGGCAGCCGCCGGTGACAAGGGCGCGGCTAGCGGAACCGAGGACTTCTCGCTCTGGGGCATGATCCAGAAGATGAAATGGCCCGCGTTGGTCGTGGCAATCGTTCTGGCCATCATGAGCATGTATTCAATTGCCGTGATGGTCGAGCGCTGGCTGACCTTCAACGCGGCGCGAAACCAGTCGCGACAGTTTGCACCAAAGGTCGCCGCCGCGCTTCGTGACAACCGCATCGACGAGGCGATAGCAATCTCTGATCGCCACAAGAAGTCGCACCTCGCGATGGTCGTCAATGCCGGGCTCCAGGAATTTCAGGCGCATCAGGCCGGGTCTGACATACCGGGCACCACGATGGACGCCGCACGGCGAGCGCTCCAACGCGCCACCGCACTGAAGACCGCCGAGTTGAAGCGCGGCCTTTCGGGACTGGCGACCATCGGCTCGACGGCTCCGTTCGTGGGATTGCTCGGAACGGTCATCGGGATAATCGGCGCATTCCAGGGTATGAAGGCGGCTGAAGGGACCGGCATCGCGGCGGTTGCAGGCGGCATCTCCGAAGCGCTGATCGAAACGGCGTTCGGACTGCTGGTGGCGATCCCGGCGGTGTGGGCCTTCAACATCTTTACCAACAAAGTCGAGGCCTTCACGATCGAGATGGACAACTCGTCGTCGGAGCTCATCGACTACTTCATCAAACGCCGCGAGCTCAAGTGAGGTAACGATATGTCAATGGCAGTAGGCAGCGGCGAGGGTGGCTACGTCGCTGATATCAACGTCACACCAATGGTAGACGTGATGCTCGTGTTGTTGATCATCTTCATGGTCATCGCGCCCATGTTGCAGAGTGGGGTCAGCGTCGCGTTGCCAAAATCGAAGTATCCTGACCTCGACCCGAATATCATCAAGGACACGTCAGCCGTGATAGCGATCCCTGATAACGGCGAGTTCTACATCGGCCGTGAAAAGGTCGCACAGGCGGACATTCCGACGAGGATCAGGAATATCCTCAAGGACAAGCCAGTGCCTGATCAAGTCGTGTACATCAAGAGCGGCAAGCTCGTGAAGTACGGGACCGTCGTGTCGATAATCGACTCGATTCGCGACGCGGGCTTTGACCGGATAGGTCTGGTCGCCGAAAAAGAGAAGACACCTGGTCAGGGTGGGGCTGGCGGCAATCAGTGACCGGCGCTGGTCGCAAGTAGCATTGGATGCGGGTGACTCCTGCCGAGAGCCGGCCGGATTTTTGCATCAAATACCAAGGGAGGATGCTGCTTGACACACGGCAGCTTTAACAAACATGGCATACGGAGAAGTTGACGAAGGAGTCGTTCATTCGAGAGGGCTGGGACTTGCCCCTCCGAACATCAATGTCACCCCGCTGATTGACGTATTGCTGGTGCTGCTGATCATATTCATGGTGATCCAGCCACAAAAGGAAGCGAAGTTCGAATCACAGATCCCGCAGAAGCCGCAAGACACGAAGGAATCAATGGTGCCGCCATCGGACTTGCTGATGGTCGACGTCAAGATGCAGGGCAGTGGGCTGGATCAGCAGATCGAGTTGAACAGCAAGCCAATGACGTTGGTGGAACTATCCACCACTCTCAAGGACCTGCTCGAACAGCGGCCCGACAAGACCGTGTTCATCAAAGCGCCGAAGGATAAACAGTACGGTGACATCGTTGCGGTCATCGACGCGGTCAAAGGAGCGGGCGCACTGCCCATCGGGCTTCAGATAGACTACCTGCAGTAAACGGGCTCGCCCCGCCTGCCGGAAAAAAGGGGCGCGGAATCAAGAACCGGAGGTACAGCCTTGAACAACAAAAAGAACATTGCCTTTCTGGTATTGTTGGCGCTTGCGCTGATGACGCCAGGCTGTGGAGTCGTCAATAGCCTTCGCGCCAAGAACAGCCTTAACGACGGCGTGCGCGAGTTCAACAAGGGCAAGTATCAATTGGCCGAGGAGAAGTTTGCGCGGTCACTTGAGCTTAACCCTGATCTAACGAACGCACAGCTGTTCTACGCGCGCGCGCTGAACGCACAGTTTGACCAGAGCCTGACCGACGATCTTGGCAAGAGAACGATCGACGCTTACGAGCATATCATCAGCAAGAATCAGGATAAACCTGACGCGGTGGATCTAGCCCTGGCCTTCAAGGCGAACATCTACAGTCAGCTCACGCGATCCAACCCTGAGAGGGCCAGCGAATATAGGGCCCGTCAGCGCGAGACTCTCGAGAAGAGAGCGACGCTACCTTCGGCTACCGCGAAAACCAAGGCTGATGTCTACTGCACTTTGGGAGTGGGCTACTGGCAAGAATCATACGACATGAACGCCGGGTATGTGTCCAAGAACAGGGCCGTACCGCCAGAGATCCTCGAAAAGATGAAGCCGCTTGATCAGAAGGCACACGAGTACTTGCAGAAGACGATCTCGGTAGACCCGAATTACGCCAACGCCTGGTTCTATGAGAAGCTCGTGTACATCGAAGAGATGAAGTATGAGCCCAAAAGAAAAGAAGAGTTGACGAAGAAGGCGCTGGAAATGCAAGACAAGTACATGGCGATGCAAAAGGCGCAACAGCAGCAAGCTGCAGCCGAAGCCGCCGCGCCTTCGAAATGAAGTAGCTTCCCTCCTGTGCTAGAATTCAGGTGACACCCTCCAAAGGGTGATCACCTTTTTTCTTTTTTGGGCAAATGCTCCGGCCTTACGTCAGCAATGATTCGGTTCGAAACGATAATAGAAAAGCTCCGAAAGAACCATCCCGACGCCGACGAGGAGCTTCTGCGCCGGGCGTACCTGTTCTCGGCGCGCCAGCATCGCGGACAGACGCGACAGTCGGGCGAGCCTTATCTTGTCCACCCACTCGAAGTCGCAAACATCCTGGTCGATCTCAACCTCGATCCGATCTGCGTCGCGACTGGATTGCTGCACGATATCGTTGAAGATACCGAAACGTCCGCCGAAGAGATCGAAGAATACTTCGGCCCCGAAATCGCTCACCTGGTAGACGGGCTCACCAAGATATCGAAACTCGATCACGCTTCAAGCGAGGAACGCCAGGCGCTCAACATGCGCAAGATGCTGTTGGCAATGGTGGACGACGTGCGCGTGGTGCTGGTCAAGCTCGCCGACCGGCTGCACAACATGCGCACGCTTGAGTACCTTCCCGGCGAAAAGCGGCGGCGAATAGCCCAGGAGACGCTCGACGTTTACGCGCCGATCGCCCACCGCCTCGGTATGGCGCGCGTGCGAGGTGAGCTCGAAGATCTGGCATTCAAACATCTCGAGCCCGAGGAATATCAGAAACTGAAAGAACTGGTCGAGAGCCGGCGCTTACGCCTGGAAGCATTCCTCGAAGAGGTGAAACAACGAATCCTCGATATGATGGCGGGCTCGGGGATTCAGATCGTTTACATCGAAGGTCGAATCAAGCGGCTGTTTTCGATCTATCAAAAGGTCCGGCGCCAGCAAATCAACATCGATCAGGTTTACGACCTTGTGGCGATGCGAATAATCACTGAATCCGTCAGGGATTGCTACGCCGCATTGGGCGTGATTCACACAGCCTGGAAGCCGATTCCAGGGCGCTTCAAGGATTGGATAGCAATACCGCGCGAGAATTTCTATCAGTCGCTGCACACATCGGTCGTTGGCGACGGCGGCCAGTCCTTCGAAGTCCAGATCCGCACGCGGGAGATGCAATCGATCGCCGAAGAAGGCATCGCTGCGCATTGGAAGTACAAAGAAGGGCGGCGGGGCACGCACACCGATGAAGATGAGGCGTTTGTATGGCTCAAACGGCTGGTCGAGTGGCAACAGGAGGTGGGGGACTCCCGCGAGTTCCTCGATTCCCTTAAGCTGGATCTATATCCGAAGGAAGTCTACTGCTTTACGCCAAAGGGCAAGGTGATCGAACTGCCTCGGGGAGCAACACCCGTGGACTTCGCCTTCTTGATTCACACTCAGGTGGGTCTCGCGTGCATCGGGGCCAAAGTCAATAGCCGGATAGTGCCGCTCAAGTATCAGCTTCGCAACGGCGACGTTGTGGAGATAATGACCTCGCCAGCCGCGCACCCCTCCCGCGACTGGATGAACTTCGCCAAGACGTCGCGGGCGCGGGCGAAAATTCGTCATTACCTCGCCGAAAGCGAACGTACGACTGCGATCGAGCTTGGCAAGAAGCTATTCGAAAAGGAAGCGGATCGTTTCCGTCTAAACACGAAAAAGATGTTGTCGAATGGCGACCTCGACCGTATTGCCGCCGATTATGGAGTTGCGCGCGCGGATGATTTGCTTGCGGCAATCGGCTACGGCAAGGTGCTTCCCCGCAACGTGATCGCCAAGCTCCTGCCGCCTGACCGTGTCGGCGAGATCGAGCAGGAAAAGCGGCCTACGCTTAAGCAGGTCGTCAAGCGCGCGCTTGGACTGCAAGACCGCATCGTCGTCAAAGGAATCGACGACGTGATGGTTTACCGCGCGCGTTGCTGCAACCCGATTCGCGGCGAGGACATAATCGGATACATCACTCGCGGCAAGGGCGTTGCCGTGCACTCAAACCGCTGTCCAAACATGCCAGGCTTGCTTGTAAACCCGGAGCGACTGATCGACGTCGAGTGGATGAAGGCGGACGCAAAACACGAATCGGCTTATCCGGTGACCATGAAGCTTGTGACCGAGGATCGTCCCGGTATGGTCGCCGACGTGACTCAGGCGATTGCGGGCGTCGGCACGAACATTCGAGACATACGCGCGTCGTTGGATGACGAGGGGCGCGGCCATCTCGTGCTGACTGCCGAGATATTCGATCTCAAGCATCTGGAGAGGATCATCGCCGCGCTCAAGTCGGTCCGCGGCGTGATGGATGTCGAGCGCACAAGCGGTGAACCCGTCCAAGTGTGATTGCGGAATGCGGATTTCGGATTGCGGATTAGAATAACCCGGTCACGACCTGTTTCAAGCCGCATTCCGCAATTCCTCTCCGGTGGACAACAACCCAATCATCTGAGATAATCCGGAGTTTCAACCAGATGCGTAATTCCCAACAGTGAGTCAGGCAAGCATGAAGGACCGCGTTCAGACCGACAGCGCGCCTAAGGCCATCGGGCCATATTCGCAGGCAATCAAGGCGAACGGGTTGATATTCGCCTCCGGCCAGATCCCGCTCGATCCGGCTACGATGCAGATAGTTGAAGGCGGAATACGCGAACAGACTGAGAGAGTGATGAACAACTTGAGCGCGGTGCTTCAGGCCGCGGGGAGTTCGTTGGACCGCGTCGTCAAGACGACCGTGTTTCTGGCTGATCTTGCTGACTTCGCCGATATGAACGAGACATACGGGCGGTTCTTTGGTGAGGTACCGCCGGCCAGGTCAACCGTGCAAGTATCGCGGTTGCCGCGCGATGTGAAGGTCGAGATCGATGTAATCGCTTTGGCAGGGTAGAGCGGACGAGAGATTTTGGATTTCGGATTGACAGAAGACCATGCGGGCAGGATCTCAAATCCAAAACCCAAAATCTGTTAGGCGGCTTTGACGACCTTTCCCGCCTTCAGGCAGCGCGTGCATACGCGAATGCGTTGTGCGCGGCCGCTGACGAGCGCGCGGACGCCTTGCAGGTTTGGGTTGAAGCGGCGGTTGGTGCGGTTGTTGGCGTGGCTGACTCGGTGACCAAACTGAGGCCCCTTGCCGCAGACCTCGCAGCGTTTCGACATTGTCACGTACCTCCGATGAGAATCTGGCTATGAAAGCAAAGCGACAGTCTAGCACGGCCGCCTCATCGTCCGTCAAACCATTTCGTCGTTTTGTCGCAGATTTGCAGATGGCTCGCGTTCTACGATCAACGACAAACTGAAGTTTGTCGGACTCTTCAATAAGGAGCATCACTGTGTTTCGTTACCTCAAACCACTCACTTTAGTCCTTTCATTTTCCCTGCTGCTCGCCGGCTGCAAGGGCTCTTCGGACTCATCGACGCTCGAAGTCGCGGCGAAAGTCGGCTCGCGCGAAATCACCCTGAAACAGGTGGACAGCACGATCAAACAGCAACTGGATGCGAGCGGCCCCGGCGCAGCGATGACATCGGCAGAACTGGTCGCAGCCCGGTTGAGCGTGCTTGATAATCTGATTCAGGAGGAGGCTCTCTTCCAAAAGGCTCAGAAGGAGAACCTCGGTCCGGACGACACAAAGGTAAATCAGGAAGTTCAGAAGCGAAAGCAAGACGCTACGTTGACCGAGGAGCAGTATCAGAACCAGATCAAGCAAGCCGGGTTTACCGAGGAAGATGTCCGCGACAAGATTCGCCGCGAGCTTGCAATCAATGCTCTCAGAGAGCGAGAGCGGACTCGAGTCAGCGCACCTACCGACTCCGAAATCGAGAAGTACTACACTGATCGCAAAGCTGAGTTCGTAGCCCAACGCGGCACTGACATTTCCATGATCGTTGTGAGCCCCGCCAACAACGGCGGTGAGGCCGGCGCCGAGCAGAAGATAAAGGCAATCTATGAACAGCTCCGCGCCAATTCGGACTTTGCGACGGTCGCAGCACAGAAGTCTGAGGACCAGGCTTCAGCGCTTCGCGGTGGTAGCCTGGGATTCGCGACCGAGGCTCAGCTTAGACAGACGTTCCCTAGCCGCCCGGATATGCCCGAAAAACTAATGGCGCTGAACGTAGGCCAGTACACAGAGCCAGTCAAAGACAACTTGTCTGGCGCGTGGTACATTTTCAAGCTCAATCGAAAGCAGGAACAGCCGGAGAACCTGACACTCGACCGTGTTCGCGCCGACATCATAAACACGATTACTCAACAGCGTCAGCAGGTGCTGTTAAACGCCCTCGTGCTCTTTACGCTAACCGAGAGCACGATAAAGAACTACCTCGCCGAACGAATCGTCCAAAACCCGCAGTCGATCGTCGAGATGCGCCCGTCGCAGTTGTTGCAACAGGCGACCCCGCAACAACCACAGCCGCGCATTGAGAATGAGAACCAGGCGGCGCCCGCGGCGAGTTCCAATCGTCCGGCTTCGTCAAACGCGAACAAACCCGCCGTGACGAATGCTAACAAACGATAGCGACGACATTTTCCATTTGTCATTTTCCATTTTCCATTTTCCATTTGTCATCGAGCCATTCAATAACAAATGACAAATCCAAAATGGAAAATGGAAAATTGACCCTGCTTCTTCCGACAAATGCTTTTCAGGCTCGACGACGTCTACAAATCATACGCTGCGACCGAAGTCCTGCGCGGAGTCACCTTCCAAGTAAACCCTCACGAGCGGGTGGGGCTCGTCGGCCGTAACGGCGCGGGCAAGACGACAATTTTCCGCCTCGTCACCAAACAGGAGGAGACCGACCGCGGAGAAGTTATCTTGCTTAGGGGGCTCCGCATAGGTCTGCTCGAACAACAACCGACCTTTGAAGGCGAACTGACCGTGCGCGACGAGGCGCTGAATGTGTTCACTGAGATCCGTGGGATGGAAGCAGAGATGACCCGGCTCGAACACGCCATGTCCGAGGCGTCCGGTGAAGCGCTCGACGATGCGATGCATTCTTACAGCGACCTGCGGCACGCGTATGAGTTTGCAGGTGGCTTCAGCTATCACGCGCGCGCCGAAGCCGTTCTGGCGGGACTCGGATTCAGCGACATTGATCTGGACAAACCCGCCGATCAACTCAGCGGTGGACAGAAGGCGAGACTCGCGCTGGCGAAGTTACTTCTCTCGGAACCTGACGTTCTGTTGCTCGATGAGCCGACCAATCACCTTGATGTCAACGCCGTGGAGTGGCTCGAAGACTTTCTCTCAGAGTACAAGTCGGCGTTCATCATCATCTCGCACGACCGCTTCCTGCTCGATCGGACTGCAGCCAAAATAATCGAGATGGACGGCGGCCGCGCGACGGTCTACCCGGGAAACTACAGCGCCTACACCAGGCAGCGCGAGGAGAGGCGTCTCGTTCAGGCGCGTGAATATGAAGAGCAGCAAGAGCTGATCGCTCGCACTGAAGACTTCATACGCCGAAACATCGCCGGTCAGAAAACCAAACAGGCCAAGTCCCGGCGCAAGATGCTTGAACGCATCGAGAGGGTCGAGGCCGTGCGCGACGAACGGGTCGGCGACTTTCGGCTCCACTCGGTGGCTCGGGCAGGTGACAACGTGCTTGCGGTGGCGGACCTTTCGATTGGCTACGACACAGCCGCGCTCGCTACCGGGATCTCGTTTCTTCTGAGACGAGGCGAGCGGCTTGGAATCATCGGCCCGAACGCCTCGGGCAAAACGACGTTTTTGAAAACCGTCTTAGGCGACCTTGAGCCAATCAGCGGCGGGCTGACGTGGGGCGCAAACGTCAACATCGAGTACTTCGATCAGGAACTCTCGTCTCTCGATCTTGGATCAACGGTCAGCGAAGAAATCGCGGCGGTAGCCCCGCGCGCGACTCCCGGTGAGTTGCGAAGCTACCTGGCCAAGTTCCTGTTCACAGGCGACGACATTTTGAAGCCTGTCGTAGCGCTATCGGGCGGCGAGCAGAGCAGGCTCGCGCTCGCGAAACTAATCTACAGCCGCGCTAATGTACTCGTTATGGACGAGCCGACTAACCATCTCGACATACCTTCGCGCGAGGCGCTCGAAGCCGCCCTTGCGCAGTTTCCCGGCACGATGATCACCGTTTCGCACGACCGCTACTTCCTCGACAAGCTGGCGACTAAGATACTCCATTTCGAGAACGGCGCAGCGACTTATCACAACGGCAGTTACTCGGATTTCTACGCGGTCCACCACCTCAAGCAGACCGTTAGAGAAGAACCGGCGTTGAAGAAGCGGCCGGTGGCGATTCCTGCCAAGTCTCGCGCCAGCGTCGCCGCTAAAGAGCGACGACGCTCTGTTGAGGACATCGAGCAGGACATTAGAATGCTGGAGAATGAACTGGCGGAGCTGTCAGAGAGACTGTCGAGCGCTTCGTCCGACTGGCGGCCCGAGCAATACGCAGAGATCGGCAGCCGGCAAGAAGAGATTTCATCTCTGCTGGAAGCGCTATACAGAGAGTGGCAGGCGGCAACGCCAAGCTAAGACCAATGCTCAATATTTGGACTCGATCATCAAATGAATTCCTGCATCAAGTCTTCGAAACTCTCACGGTCGAGTCCGAGCTTCTGATGCACAAGCGGCCCTTCCTTGAAAGCTGGTTCGCTATCCTCATACGTAGGCTGCTCGTCTTGATAGAACAGACCTATGGGAATCCGATCGCCCCATTCGAATGATCTCTGCACAGCCACTTCGGCGTTTGAAGAATCGTAGCTCGTTTCATCTTCGAGCTTGTAGACCCGCTCCTTGAACCACGGATAGGTGTTCAATTTGTTGTAGGTGACACACGGACTGAAAACGTCGATCAATGAGAATCCGTGATGCGCGATGCCTCCAGCGATCAAACTCGCCATGTGCTCCGGCACACCTGAGAACCCGCGAGCAACATAAGTCGCACCCGACACCAGCGCGAGCGCGATCGGATTGATCGGCATCTCGACATTCCCGCGCGGCGTCGATTTGGTGCGCATACCCTTCATCGTAGTCGGCGAAGCTTGCCCGGTCGTGAGCCCGTAGATCTGGTTGTTCATCACGATGTAGGTGATGTCGATGTTGCGCCTCATCGCGTGAATGAAGTGGCCGATGCCGATGCCATAGCCATCGCCATCTCCTCCGGTGATCACAACGTTCAGGTCATGATTGGCGAGCTTAATACCTTCGGCTACGGCGACCGCGCGCCCGTGCAGACTGTGAACGCCATAGGTGTGAATAAATCCAGGCAGGTTCGAGGAACACCCGATACCTGAGACTATCATCAAGTCCTTAGGCTTGATCCCAAGCTTGCCCGCTGCCACCTTGAGCGCCTTCAAAACACCGAAATCGCCGCAACCTGGACACCAGTCAGAGTCAATTATTCCTTCATAGGATTGAATCGGTAGCTCGATAACGGTTGCCATAAATCCTCCTATTTCACGTTTGTAGTTCGGCCTTCAGGCGGAAGTCTGTACGCATTATATTCACACTTCCCTACAAACTTCCGCCTGAAGGCCGAACTACAAACGATATCCTACGCTACCGGCTGCCACGAATAGGTCGAGCCAGTTTCGACACCGATCAGCAGCTCGCCTCGCTTGTCTCCGGATTCGCGTGATACGATCTCAACATCCCACACCGCTTCGTCAAAGCCATTGCCGCTGCGGTGGCTGATTCTCCCGGGACGGAGAGTCTCGGTGAGCCGCGACCGGATGTAGTGATAAGCCATGTCGCGAGCTTCTTCCATCGTCACATCTTTGCTTCTCTCTCTGCCTTCGAGAATGGCTTTCACTTCCTCAAGGATCTGATTTGGCTCAAACGGTTCGCAATCATACTTGAGAATGTGGTGGTCTACGGTTATGCCCGTCTCAGCTCTGAGATGGCGGGCGAACTGACCGGTGTAGTTGGCTTCGATGCAAATCGTCTTCTTGCAGTCGCGAAGAATCTGCGTGATTTCGTTCGAGTGAAATGGGACCAGGTACTTGATCTGAAGCTGATTCGCCCGAATGCCTTCTGAGGCAAGCTGGACGATCGCTTCGTGAATCACTCCTTTGGTTGAGCCCCACCCGATCAGCGTAACATCGGCATCCGGAGAGCCTTCGAGCACCGGTGGCTGGGTGTCACGCAGCAACCCGTCAAGCTTGCGCATTCGCTTCTCTTGAACCTTGCGGCGCACCGCGGACGTCGTGAAGACATCGCTGATCAGTATTCCTTCTTCGTCGTGATCGTCCGTAGCGGCGACGTATATCGTACCTTCGGTCCCCGGCAAAGCTCGCGGCGAGACGCCAGACTTCGTGAACGCGTATCGTTTGTACGTCCCGTTGGACTCCGGCCAGTTGCTGACGATCTCTCCCCGATCGATTGGAACGTCATTGGTGAGCGCATCGGGCTCGATCGTCTCCGGGTGCTCAGATACCAGCAGATCGCTGATGATCGTCACCGGCAGTTGATACTTCTCCGCAAGGTTCAACGCCTCGACTGCGGTGTAGAAACAATCGGTCGTGTCGGTTGGCGCAATGATGGCTCGCGGGTAATCGCCTTGTGATGCGCCGAACACCTGATTCAAGTCGGCTTGTTCGGTCTTGGTCGGCACGCCGGTTGAAGGCCCGCCGCGTTGGACTTCGACGATCACCACCGGAGCTTCTATCATCCCCGCCATGCCGATAGCTTCGGTCATCAACGCGAACCCTCCGCCTGACGTCGCGCACATCGCCCTTACTCCCGCGTGGCCCGCGCCGATCGCCATGTTCGCGACCGCCAGCTCGTCTTCGCACTGCTTGACCACAACGCCGCAACTTTCTCCGTGCGAAGCCATCCAGTGCAGGATCGATGAGGCCGGCGTCATCGGGTACGCCGAGTAGAACTTGCACCCGGCCGCGACGGCGCCGAGTGCAATCAGCTCATTGCCGGTGACGAACGGCCTGCGGGTGCGGGTGAAGGTCCACTCATACCCGAGCGGCACAGAGTTGTCTCGAGCGTAATCGAAACCGGCTCGCGCGATCCCGGCGTTCTGGTCAATCACGGCCTGCCCCTTATGCTTGAACGTGTCTTCAAGCACGCCCACGTTGGTATCGAAATCGAGTCCGGTTAGAAACATCAACGCGCCCAGCGCAACCGTGTTCTGCATGACAGGCTGCACTTTCCCAAACGGTTTTGTGAGCGTCGCCATCGGCAGCGGGACGGATAGCACGTTGTCTCGAAGCAGCACCGGATCAAGCTTGAACTTGTCCGAGTTGTAGATGACGGCGCCACCCGAATTGACTTCCGGGGCGTGCCGTTCGATCGAGTCCTGATTCAACGCGATGAGCACATTCAAGCCGTCACCGTGCGAGTAGACCTTCTCATCGGCAACACGCACCCGCAGCCAGATATGCCCGCCGCGAATGACCGATTGGTAGCTGTTGTAGGCGTAAACGTAGAGCCCGAGCCGGCTGGCTGTTTTCGCCAACGTATCTCCGGACTTGTCCAGGCCATCTCCGGCAGCGCCCCCGATCCCTATTGTTATCTCTCGCATGGCAAGAACCCCCCGTCCGCGTAGCATAGACTTCAGTCTGTGTCTGGCGATTGCCCTTCTAGCGCATCACCAGACACAGACTAAAGTCCATGATACGTGCGCTCTGATTTTGGATTGCTCTTAACGGCGGGATTCTATCACCGTGTCCAACCCGGAGAAAGATTAATGAGGATCTTTTGGGCTTCCAATCGAATAGTCGCTTTTAGAGAAGTTGCGCTGAATCGGCCTGCGACGCGTGTACCGTGACGTGAACAAGGCGCCGTCGCCCGTTACTGCGGCTTCGTCAGGAACAGAAAATTCGATTTCTTGCCGTTTGCATTCTCGATCTGCAACTGAACAGTCTGACCACCGCCGATCCGTTTGGCAGCCTTCTTGGCGAAAAGTACCTGCGTTGGGTCGGGATCATCGTTTCTCGTTTTGACCGCCTCGTCATTGACGCGCAACACGGCGCCGGGGTCGAACGCCGCCCCATACAAGATGAGGTTCTTTCCGCTTATCACTGCCTGCAGCAAGACCGGACGATCGGGGTTCGCGTTGGGGTCTATCTTCGCGATGAAGATGTCACGCCCGCCTGCGTTTCTGGGTAGCAGCGGTGTGGCTGTAAGGAAGTCCGTTGAATCTGTAAAGCCGGCGAGGTAGATCGCGCCATTTCCGTCCAGGCCAACCGCCAGCGCGGTGTCTTCGTTGCTACCGCCGAGGTAGGTCGAGAACGTAACGGCGCCGCTCGTTCCCAGCTTCGCTACAAAAGCGTCCCCGCCGCCGCGCGAGAACGATTGGATAGATTTGACAGTCGGGGACCCTTCTCCCGCAGCGCCAGCGATCACGGCGTTGCCGGCTGAATCGACGGCGACGGCGTTGCCGGACTCGTCGCCATTGTTGCCTCCAACAAATGTGAGGTATGAGATTGCGGACCCGGCTGCGTTGAGCTTAACCACGAAGGCATCCGTAGTAGCGGTCGCGGGCCTGGTCACGCTGGAGCCGGTGAAGCTGGTCGATCTCGTTCGTCCAGTCACGTAGGCGCTGCCTGTCTGGTCTGCCCCGATTGCGAAACCAGAATCGTCATCGCTTCCGCCCAAATACGTGCAGTAAACGAAGTCAGAGCCGCTGGGATTGATCTTTGCAACGAATCCATCCGAAGACGCCGCCGAGCCGCTCTTGGCTGATCGCAGCGCATTCCTGGTAGGGAAATTGGTGGATTGTGTGTCCCCTGTGACGTAGGCATTCCCCGACGCGTCAACGCTTACTCCCGTTCTTCCGATCACATTCTCAGTCCCGCTTCCACCAAGCAAACTCGAGTAGGTCAGCGTCTTCCCATCGGGAGCCAGCTTCGCAACAAACGCATCAGAGTCGCCGCCGCCATAGACTGGCTGAATCGGTCCGACGATCGGGAAATCAAGCGACGAAGTTCGCCCCGTAAAGTAGGCGCTGCCGTCGCTGCCGGCGGCAATGCTGACACCGCCTTCGGCGCCGCTGCCCCCGATTAGATTTGAATAAAAAAACTGATCCGCTTGAGGAGTCAGTTTGACTACAAACGCATCGGACGCTCCGAGCAAAGCCGAACCTACCGAATTGAAGATCGGAAAATCGGGAGACTCGGTGGTCCCGCACAGGTAGAGATTCCCCGAGCTATCGACGGCAAGCCCCGTCGCCGAGTCGTTCTTGCTCCCGCCAAAAAATGTATAGGTCAGTATTAACCCGTTCTGATTCAGCTCCCCTATGAACACATCGGAGTTTGTTGCCGAGGCGTTGCGCAGGAAATTCGAGGAGAATGAATCCCCGACCAGAAAGGAGTTTCCGGCCGAATTGACCACGATGCCTCTGCAAGAGTCCGCAGCATTGCCACCCAGATAAGTGGAGAAGACCAGCACCGGATCGATTACCAGCGGCCGAGTTGGATCATACGCCCCAACCGAGAAACCGATTGTCCCGTCATCCAGCCGCTTAAACTCTGCCGGCACCCCAAGCCGCGAACTGTTGTTCTCCTGATACGCAACCGGCCGGTCGTGCCTCACCGCGCCGGCAGGCGTGTGTAGGATCAGCGCACCTTCGGAATTCAACTCCAGGTCCTCCGCACCTTCGAACCTCAGCTTTATTTCTCGAGGGTCGGCACCCGGGGCAACCGTGAAATCATATTCAAGCTGTCGTTCATTGCCGTAGAACACGAGGTCGACGCCGCGATACACACCCGAATACGAGACGCGTGAATAGGTCTCGACATCCCGAATCCATTTGGCGGGGTCATTGCCGATGAAGTAGTTCGCCCGAGCCTCCTGCCGCTCTTCGCCGGAAATGCGCGGGGTTGAATTGGCGCCCTCTAGCTTCATGCTCAGCAGGGCAGTCGAAGAAGATTCATCGTTCAACGCGTTGGCTTTTGCCGCCGCCCCGCCTGCCAAAGATTGCTTAGGTGTGTGCAAGGAGAGTATCGCCTCATTCGGCTTGAGAAGCAGAGCGAGACCAGCTCCGCGTCCGACAAACCTCACATCGGCTTCAGCCTGGCCGCGATTTGCCTCGAAGCTCAGTGGCAAGCTTCGGCGGGCTTCATTCACAGCGGACATGGCAAACGCACTTGTGTTTTCCTCGTTCAGGCCGGCTCGACAATGTGGCGGCTCCGGCTCAAACACCGACTGGATTCTCGGGAAGGCAACCGAGGTCATACCGGCGATTGCGAAAATCAAAGTTGCGAGTTGAATCTTATGAGGTCTGGTCATCATTGCATCACTCCTATGAGATCGTGCTGCCGTTAGCATACTCCAGACTTGCGGTCGAAGTCATCAAGGATTGACTCTTCGCGGCGATTGATACAGATCACAGCCTCTATGCGCTCTTCCGCCGCCGCAACGCCGGAAAGATTATCTCGATACCGGGCTAAGATCAAGCGACGAGATCAATATGTTGTGCCTGAGAAGGCTCCCCCTACAACTTGCGGTATACACACCTCACTCGCTGTGCTAGACTGCGGACCCGGAGAACATGGTATCATCCGGCGCGGCGCGTTACGGTCGGGCACAAGATCCAGTTGAGCCCAATCCTCCTGCTCCCGGGAACACAGGCTCCGAAACCGCAAAGAAGGAACAATGAACGAAAAAGATTTTGTCCATCTCCATCTTCACACCGACTTCAGTCTTCTGGATGGCGCAATCAAGATAAAGCCGCTCGCTCAGCGGGCCCAGGAACTCGGCGCGCGTGCCGTAGCTGTAACCGATCACGGCAATCTATACGGCGCAATCTCCTTCTACAATCAAATGAAGTCATCGGGCATCAAGCCCATCATCGGAATGGAAGCCTACATCGCCAAAGGCAAACACACCGACCGCGGTGACGCATCCGGAGAGAAGGGTACGAACCACATCATTCTGCTCGCCAAGAACCTGAAGGGATATCACAATCTCGCCAAACTATCGTCCTTCTCATTCACTCGGGGGTATTACTACAAGCCGCGTATCGATAAGGAACTGCTGGCCGAGCACAGCGAAGGCCTCGTCGCCCTCTCTGCTTGTCTTTCGGGTGTGCCGTCGTCGCTGCTTCTCTCCGACAAGTTCGATGAGGCCGCGCGTCAGGCGAAAGAGTTTGAGGACATCCTGGGGAAAGGCAACTATTACCTCGAAGTTCAAAACCACGGCCTCGAACAAGAAGTGCAAACGGTCATTCCGGGCATGATTGCGCTGTCGAAAAAGACCGGGATACCGCTGGCCGCGACCAACGACTGTCATTACCTGATGCAAGACGATTGGCGCGCGCACGACATTCTCGTGTGCATTGGCGCCGGCAAAACCGTAAACGAAAAGCGCGGACTCAAGTACAAAGAGGGTGAGTTTTACGTCCGTTCCGCCGCGGAGATGTGGGAGATCTTCGGAGGCGACTTGCCCGAGGCCCTTCTGAACACAGTTGCCATCGCCGAAATGTGCGAGCTCGAGCTGCCACAGGACCAGAATCATCTGCCTGAGTATCGCGTGCCTGCTGGCGAGACCGCGGACAGCTACTTTGCCGGGCGCGCCCGCACTGGCCTCGAGGAAAGATGGGCGGACCTGAAGGACCGGCCCGACCGCAAATGCGGCCTCGATGATTATCGGGCGCGACTCGAGCAAGAGATTGCGGTGATCAATGCGATGGGCTACGCGGGCTATTTCCTGATCGTCTGGGATTTCATCGCGTTTGCACGAAGAAGCAACATCCCGGTCGGTCCGGGGCGCGGATCGGCCGCAGGCTCGCTTGTAGCCTACTGTTTGAGGATCACCGACCTGGATCCGCTTCAATACGATCTGCTATTCGAGCGCTTCCTGAATCCCGAGCGCGTCTCGATGCCTGACATAGACATCGACTTCTGCGTGCGCGGTCGTCAGAAGGTGATCGACTACGTCGCCGACTACTACGGGCGCGATCACGTTTCGCAGATCAGCACATTCGGCACTCTGGCCTCGAAGGCGGTGATAAAAGATGTGGGCCGGGCGCTCGAGATGCCCTACTCTGAAGTCGACAAGATCGCGAAGATGATTCCACCGCCGGTGCGCGGGCGCAACGTCTCGATCGAAGACGCGATCAAACAGAACCCCGATCTCAAACGCGCCATCAACACCGACGAGAGAGTGCGCGAGGTCATCGAGATAGCCCAGCGGCTCGAAGGCTGCTCGCGTCACGCTTCGGTTCACGCAGCCGGCGTGGTGATCTCGCCCAAACCGCTGTACGAGCTTGTGCCCATCTCGAAGACGGCGCGCGACGAAATAACGACGCAGTACCCGATGAACGATCTCGAGAAGACCGGGATGCTCAAGATGGACTTCCTGGCGCTGACCACGTTGACGATCATCGACGACTGCCTCAAATCGATCGAACGGGAAACCGGCACAACGGTTGACCTCACAAAGATTCCGCTCGACGACCGCGGCGCGCTGCAACTGTTTGCCGAAGGCAAGACCGAAGCGATCTTTCAGTTTGAATCCGGCGGGATGAAGGACCTCTGCCGCAGGCTCAAACCTGAGGGACTTGAAGATCTGTCGGCGCTAAACGCGCTGTTCCGGCCCGGCCCTATCGACAGCGGATGGGTGGACGATTACATCGAGCGCCGGCACGGCCGGCGGCAGGTGCGTTACGACTTCCCCGAGTTGAAAGAGATTATGGGCAACACTCTCGGGATCTGTGTTTACCAGGAACAGCTAATGGCTGTCTTCCAGAAACTCGCAGGCTACTCGTTAGGCGAGGCGGACCTTGTACGCCGCGCGATGGGCAAGAAAAAGCGCGAGGAACTCGACAAGCACAAGGAAAAGTTTTTGAGGCAAGCGATAGAGCGCGGCCACCACGCAGGCAGGCTTGAGAAGTTGTGGATAAGCTTCGAGGGATTCGCCGATTACGCGTTCAACCGGGCGCACTCATTCTCTTACGGATACCTCGCTTATCAGACCGCGTATTTGAAGGCATACCACCCAACCCATTTTTGGGCGGCGGTGCTTTCAA
Organism: uncultured Clostridia bacterium; assembly: GCA_964548075.1. Lineage (GTDB taxonomy): Bacteria > Acidobacteriota > Blastocatellia > UBA7656 > UBA7656 > Onstottus_A. The sequence continues at coordinate 59,570 of CAZJQQ010000014.1, forward strand.
ACGAATTGAACAACACCGCGAAGGTCGTCAGGTACATCAACGAAGCGCGGTCACAAGGCATCCAGATACTCCCGCCCGACGTGAACGAGAGTCTCGATAACTTCACGGCCAGCGGTAACACGATTCGATTCGGTCTTGCCGCGATCAAAGGCATCGGGCAGTCGGCAGTCTCTTCAATCGTCGAAGCTCGCGATGCGGGGGGCCCCTTCACGTCAACTTTTGACTTCACCGAACGCGTAGACTCGCGCGCCGTGAATAAGCGAGTCCTCGAGGGTCTGATTCGAGGGGGCGCGTTTGATTCAGTGAACCAGAGCCGCGCGCGGTTGTTCGCGGCGATCGACTCAGCAATAGAAAGCGGCCAGCGGGTGCAACGCTCGCGCGCAAGCGGTCAGACTGATCTGTTCGGCGCGCTCGCGGCGTCGATGCCGGCAGTCGAGCCTCCGCTGCCGGACGCTCCGGATTGGGCGCATCACGAACTGCTGAAGGGCGAGAAGGAAACTCTCGGCTTTTATATTTCGGGTCATCCGCTATCTGGCTACGAAGAAGCGCTCAAGGATTTTGCTGATGCAGATGTTGATCGGCTGTCGGGTCTCAACCACGGCGTCGTCGTAACGCTCGGCGGAGTGGTGATGGACCTGAACGTGCGGACGACGAAGAGGGGTGATCGCTTTGGTTTGTTCCAACTCGAAGATCAGTTCGGGTCGGTCAAGATCGTGGCTTGGCCTGAAGTGTTCAGCAAGGCCAACGGAGTGATGCAGAACGACTCCGCGGTGCTGGTGCGCGGGCGGCTTGAGATAGATGACAGCGGCTCGATGACGATAATCGCCGAAGAGATTCAATCGCTTGAGAACATTCGCGAACGATCCGCGCGCTCGGTTGTGCTTCATTTCGAGGTCGAGTCAGTTGACGAGAAGAAGCTGGACCGGCTCCACTGGCTGCTCGACAACAATCGCGGCGAGTGCGGAATCATCTTTGAAGTGAAACTCGCCGACGGCAGCATCGCGCGCGTGCAGCCGAATCAACACGTTCGCGTGAAGGTCACCCCCTCGCTCACGAACTCGATAAAAGAAATCATGGCTGACTGCAGCGTCGAGTTGGTAGTTCAGCGCGCAAGCAGCGCCGCGCGGTGACCATTCCCGGTTGGTGGAGATACGCAACCCCGAAGGGGGTTGCATCTCTCAGCCCAGGGTTGCTGTACTCGGCTACCCTGGGTGACGGTGCCGCGCCCGAGCCCGAGTTGGTCGTTGGTCGCAACCCCGATGGGGTTGCGGCATACGGTAGCAGTTACACAGCGCCGCCTCGTTTCGTTGTTCATCGTCCCGGGCGCCAGACGCGCAGCCCCGCTGGGGTTGGGACCAATCCAGAGTCCCAAGGTAGCCGAGTACGGCAACCCCTGGGCTGTGAAATGCAATCCCGTTGGGATTGGCGCAATTCGGGACCCCCGCCAAGTCTCCCGTGTAGGCTGAGTATGAACGCACCACCAACTGCGTTGGTGGGATTGCACCTGAATGCTTGTGTGTCATCGACTTTTTCAGCAGTCTGCCGGGGCCCTTTGCCTCCTTCCTCGCTTCAATGCTACAGTCTTTTTGGCTCTCACGGCGGTTAGCGCTTTTAACTTGATAGCCAACAACCAAATCGCGCAAGCAGGAATCTAACCGCCCGATGCAGTTGAAAGCAAGTTCCAGTGCCTTGGTAACTGTCACTCAAAAACCTAAGACTCGGGTCATTCAGAGACAACAGTCGCGACCGAGCCTCATCCGCCGCATCTTCACTCCGTTGCGGCTCGCCATTCTTGGCATCCTCCTCCTCATCCTCGGTTCCGTGTTCGCATTCTTCTACGCCAAGTATGCGAGGATGATTGACGCTCGGCTGCGCGGTGACGTCATCGTCCGAACAACCGGCATCTACGCAACGCCCCGCACGATCCGCGTCTCACAGGGATTGACCCTCGCTTCCTTGAAGAGCTACCTCGACGGCATCGGCTACGTCGAGTCAACCAAGGATGCCGATGCGAATCGCGGACGCTACTTGATCAAGGGCAACACCATCGATATCCGCACCGGCGGCGCCGCAGTGATCAACGGCTCGCGACAGTTTCCAAACCTCACCCTCCTGTTCGGTCCGGGTGGCAAAGGCATTGCGAAGATTACGGACATCGACACCAGGCGCAATCTCGATAGCTCGCTGCTCGAGCCGGAGCTGGTCACCGAAATCTCGAATGAAAAACAGCGGCAGAAACAAAAGCTCGTTTCGTTCAAAGACCTGCCCAAGGACTACATCAACGCGGTCGTGGCGATCGAAGACCGCCAGTTCTTCGAACACTCGGGTATCAACTTTCGAGGAATCATGCGCGCGGTCTGGCGCGACGCTAGCGAGGGTCAGCTTCAAGAAGGCGGGTCCTCGATCACTCAGCAGTTGGTTAAAAACTTCTTCCTTACGCCCGAGCGCACCTGGAAGCGCAAAGCGCAGGAGATGATGATCGCCGTGGTGCTTGAAACCAAGCTCCACAAGGAAGGAATCTTTCAGCTCTACTCCAACGAAGTCTACATGGGCCAGTCGGGGAGCTATTCGATCAACGGGGTCGGCGAAGCGGCGTCGGCTTACTTCAACAAGGACGTCGTAAATCTCACGCTTCCCGAATGCGCCTTCCTCGCCGGAATAATCCGAGGCCCAAGCCTTTACTCACCCTACCGCGATCCGCAGCGCGCAAAGTCGCGGCGCAATCAGGTACTGGACTCGATGGTCGAGGCCGGCTTGCTCCCACGCGACAAGGCCGAGCAGGCAAAGGCAACCGAACTGAAGATTCAGGCTAAGCACAGTGCGCTCAACAGCGACGCCCCCTACTTCGTCGATTACCTGCAGCAGCAATTGGTGAACGAGCTTCCCACGCGGGACCTCGCACGCCAGTCCTATCGCGTGTATACAACCATCGACATGGATCTTCAGCGAGCGGCGGACAAAGCGGTCAACGACACGCTGGCCTCGCTTGATCAGATCTTCGCTAAGCGCAAGAAGAATCCGGTCCCGACGGGGACGCTGCAAGCCGCGCTGGTCGCTTTGAACGCAAAGACCGGCGAGATACTGGCGATGACCGGCGGGCGCGACTACGGTCAGAGCCAGCTCAATCGCGCGGTTGATGCGAACCGGCAGCCCGGCTCGGTGTTCAAGCCGATCGTTTACGCCACGGCGCTGAACACCGCTTACGACGAGAATGCTGAAGAGAAGATCACTGCGGCCTCGTTGTTCATGGACGCGCCGGAGACTTTCCTGTACGGCCGCGGCCAGACCTACTCACCCGAGAACTTCGGCAAGGCGTATTCGAACCGCGATGTCGCGTTGCGTGAAGGGCTGGTTCATTCGCTCAACGTCGTGACAGTGCGAATCGCGGAGAAGGTTGGTTATCCGAAGATCGCTCGCCTAGCAGAGAGACTCGGGCTCCCCCGGCCTCAGCCCTTCCCCGCGCTTGCGCTTGGAACGGCCGAGGCCACGCCGTTGCAAGTCGCGTCGGCTTACACGGCGTTCGCTAACGGCGGGTTGCGTTCGGAGTCACACCCCATTAAGCGGGTTACGAACTCCGATGGCGTCGGTCTGACTGAAGCGAAATCGCAAACCCAACCGGCACTCAAACCAGAGATCAGTTGGCTGATGACAAACATCATGCAGGACGTGTTGAATCGCGGCACGGCTTCTCGCGCGCGAGCGATGGGCTTCACGGGGACCGCCGCCGGGAAAACCGGCACATCCCGCGACGGCTGGTTTGCCGGGTATACTCCGAACATTGTCTGCGTTGTGTGGGTCGGCTTCGACGACAACTCCGAGCTTGGCCTCGAAGGCGCGAAATCGGCGCTTCCGATTTGGACTTCGTTTATGAAGGCGGCGCTGGCGCTGAGGCCGGAACTCGGCGGCGAGACCTTCCCGCCCCCACCTGACGGCATCGTGAACGACGAGATTGATCCTACTACGGGGCTCAGTGCGACTGACCAATGCCCCGCTCGCCGAACTGAGTACTTCATCGAAGGCACTCAACCGCAGCAACTCTGCGACGCTCACTCAGGCGAGCACCCGGAGCAAACTCCGATCCCCGGCTTCGCCTGGCCCGAGGGTCAGACGGAGATCGAAGACAAAGCCAAGAAGATGCTGCGCGATGCAGAGAAAGGCATCGACGACGCCGCGCGGGAGATGAGGAAGCAAATTAAGAAGGCTACTGACAAACCCTGACTCCATTGCTATTCAAGAGCGAAGAATCCAAGACTCTGCGCGCTTTGCGTGACTTTGCGGCTTTGCGCGAACCAGCTCGATTTCCCGAAATCATAACCATTGCTTGACTCATCAGATGTATTTTCTCGACCGTTAAGCGCTCTGCTAGATCGGGTAAACATCTCAGGTCCTCCTTAGGGCGCGGGCTAGTCTCGCGCCCATTTTTTCTATCGCGTTTGACCTCGGATTCGGCGCCGCTTAGAATGTTCAAGCCGGAAATCCGGCTGAACTCATTCCTTGCAATTTTCCGCGCGTGACGCGCTAACGGGAGGCTACATGACCAACATCGAGCAAATCCTCGGCGATGAAGCCGAGTCTCTGCTGAGCTATCAGTGCAAAACCGTTCCCAAAGAGATGCTGCACCTGCCAGGGCCCGACTTCATAGACCGTGTGATGGTGGCGACCGACCGCCGGCCGCAGGTGCTGCGCAACCTCGCGGCGATGTTCAACCATGGGCGGCTGTCGGGTACGGGCTATCTGTCGATCCTGCCTGTCGATCAGGGCATCGAGCATTCAGGTGGAGGGTCATTCGCCCCAAACCCCGAGTACTTCGATCCGGCGAACATCGTGAAACTGGCGATCGAAGGAGGATGCAACGCCGTCGCGACAACCCTCGGCGTGCTCGGGTCGGTCTCGCGCAAGTACGCCCACAAGATCCCTTTTATCCTCAAGTTCAATCACAACGAGTTTCTTTCTTACCCAAACACCTACGACCAGATAATCTTCGGGTCGATTGATCAGGCGTATGAACAGGGCTGCGCCGGAGTTGGCGCGACTATTTATTTCGGGTCTGAGGAATCGAAGCGGCAGCTTCAAGAGGTCACCAAGGCGTTCGCGCGCGCACACGAGCTTGGGATGTTCACCGTGTTGTGGTGCTACCTGCGAAACGCCGGGTTCAAAACCAAGGAAGCCGACTATCATGCAGCGGCCGATTTGACCGGGCAAGCGAATCATCTTGGCGTCACAATTGAAGCGGACATCATCAAACAAAAACTGCCCGAGAACAACGGCGGCTACAACGCGCTCAAGTTCGGCAAGACCGACAAGCGAGTCTACTCGGAATTGAGCACGGATCATCCGATCGATCTCACGCGTTACCAGCTCTTGAACTGCTATATGGGCCGGGCGGGCCTGATCAACTCAGGCGGGGCGTCGGGCGAAAACGACATTCAGCAAGCCGTGAGGACCGCCGTCATCAACAAACGCGCCGGCGGAACGGGATTAATCTCGGGCCGCAAAGCCTTCCAGAAACCGATGCCGGACGGCGTCAAGATTCTCAACGCGATTCAGGATGTGTATCTCGCACAAGAGATCACCGTCGCCTGAAGAAAGACATCACCAGCTATGTCCGACGCACCAGAAAAAAAGCCGGTCGATATTGAAGAGCTCAAGGAGTCGCTCGCCGATCTTCGCTATAGCGTCTCGGAGTTTCAGGACAGCATCGGCGAATACCTCGTCGCCGTTGAGGAACTGTGGAGCGAAGTTAAGTCACACCTCGCTTTAGTCGAGGCGCGCCTTGCAGGACTAGAGGTCCAGCTCTCCAACATGTCGGGCGATGAGGAATGGCAACCCGAGAAGCTCGACCAGATGCTACAAGACCTGAAGGAAATTGGCGCGGGGATCGCCAGGATGCGCCAGCGGTTCCGCTCGTTTACTCAGGGATACCGGGAGAGGGTCAACTGAGATTCGTCACTTCACTTCTTTGATGTTGGACGGCTTTGCGAAAAGTTTATCAGGCACGCTCACATTGAAACTCACCGTGTCGAAACTCACCCGCGCGGTCTGTTTGCCGTTGCGATATGAATCCTGGATAGTGGGGAACTTGATCCCGTTGACATCAACCCACCGAAAGTAACGCACCTCGTTGTTGAACGTTCCCGCTTCACCGACTGTCTTGTATTCAACCATCAACGGAAGCTTCGACCGCGGATCGAAGTGCAATGTCGCGGTTCCTCCATCGGCGAAGTCTACGCGCAAGGCTTCGGAGAAGGTGTTACGCCAGACCTCGCGGCGCCCCAAGTAAGCGAGCTTTACGCCAGCCTGCATCGAGGCTGTTCGCAACAGGTTGTCGAGGTCGTAGCGCGCGCCCTGCTGAAAGATCCTTACCTGTTCTTCCTTCTGGTCACGAATCATTCGCTGGCTGGCGTCGTACACCCAGTTCGCTGTTTCAGAGTTGGTCTGGATGAACTTGCTGTCGCCTTTACCAAATTCGGTGCGCTCTCGCCCCGGATAAACAATGTAGTCGACGAAGGGCGCCGGGTCCCCTGACACTCCCTTTTCGAACGGCGTGTACTGGCCGTGACTCTCGACGGTGCTTATCTTCAAGAAGGCCTCGCCGCCTCGCGCGGCTACTGCATCGCGCACCAGCGCGGCGGCCTTCGCCGGATCGTTTTCGTCAGGTTCCTGAGCGGCAACGGCTGCTGGAAGAATCAGGACTGCAATGAGCAGCGCGCGAGCAAGAGATGTTGATGATCTTAACAAGTCACCCCCGAACGTCTCCTCAGATAGATCAGTTCGAATTGTATCGCAGAGAGCGGAAGAGACGCATGAAGAAAAGCGGCGCAGACTGCCGGCTGCGCCGCTTCCACAAACTCCGCCGCTCCCAACCTCAATCAAGGCTGCGTTGCAGTGATCTTCAACTCGCCGTCCTCGAAGTCAACCCGGAAACGCTCCGCTTCCTTCCACCTGGTCGTCATCGGCAGCTTCACGATCTCATCGATCGTGCGCTTCAGAAAGCGCGCGCCGTAGGTTGGGCTGAAGCCTTTCTCGACAAGGTACACAACCGCGCTCTCGCTAACCTCAAGCTCCTTACCCTGCCGTTTCATCTGGCGTTTGATGATGCCCAGATACAACTCAGCGATCTGCTTAACCTCATCTTGAGTGAGCGGCGAGAACACCACGATCTCGTCGATGCGGTTCCGGAACTCTGGTGAGAATCGCTCTTCCGCCGCCTTGATGACCTCGCGCTTGATCTGCTTGACGTCGGCCAGCGTCTTGGTGCCGAACCCGAGCGGCTTCATGTATTTCTTAAAACTGTCCGAGCCGAGATTCGAAGTCATGATGACGATCGCATCCGAGAGATAGACCTTCTTTCCACGGCCGTCGGTGATCCATCCCTCGTCGAAACCCTGCAGGAATAGGTTGAGCAAGTAGGAAGACGCTTTCTCAACTTCATCGAGCAACAGCACCGTGTACGGATTGTCGCGGAGCCGCTCGGTCAGTATGCCGCCCCGCTCGCTGCCGACGATGCCGCGAGGCATGCCGATCAGCTTCTCGATGGCGATGGTTCCGTCCTGATACTCGGACATATCAATGCGAACCATCTTGTCGTCGTCCCCGAACATGAACTCGGCTACCGCTTTGGCCAGCTCGGTCTTGCCGACGCCCGTCGGACCAAGGAACAACAGCACCCCATCGGGCTTATAGAAGTTCTCCTTGAGCGGGCCCTTGTTAAGCCGCAGCCGCTGAGCGACCGCCTTGATCGCTTCCTTCTGGCCGATCACTCGGGCGCCGAGCGCGCTTTCCATGTGGACGAAGCGGTCGTTGGTATCGCGGAAAATCATATCGCGCGGGATTCGCGACTCCTGGCTTATCACGTCGATTATGTGTTCGGATCGAACCTCGGATAACTCGGGCTGGCTGATCTCGACCTTAACCGAAGCGGTGTCGAGCCAGCCGATCACCTTGTCGGGCAAGTGCAAGTTCCGAACATACCGCGGCGCCATCTCGAGCGCAGTCTCGATGGCTTCATCGGAAATTGTCACCGAGTAGTTGCGCTCGAGTCTCGGGCGCACGCCGACGATGATCTTGCGTGTATCCTCAACCGATGGTTCGTCGACTTTAACGAGCCGGAACCTTCGAGCAAGCGCCTCGTCTTCGGACATGTACTCCTTGTACTCGGTCATGGTCGTCGCGCCGATGATGCGAATCTCGCCCCGCGCGAGAGCGGATTTGAACATGTTGGCCGCGTCCGAACTGGCTCCCAGAGCCGATCCCGCGCCTATGATAGTGTGAGCTTCGTCGATGAACAGGATCAGGTTGTCGCGTTCTTTCACTTCGCTGATGATGCCCTGGATGCGCTCCTCGAACATGCCTCGAAGCATCGTGCCGGCAACGATGCCCGACATCTGAAGCTGAACGATGTGAGAGCTGCGCAAACGCTGAGGCAGAATCTCAGGCTCGAGCTCGATCTTGCGCGCCAGCCCCTCGACGACCGCCGTCTTGCCGACGCCGGCTTCACCTACGAGCATCGGCGAGTTCGCGCGCTCGCGATGGCAGAGTATCTCGACGATTTGTCTGATTTCTTCGTTGCGTCCGATTACCGGCGGCAGCTTGTCCTGTCGAGCCAGCTTGTTCAAGCTCACGCCGAAGTGCTTGAGGTAAGGCGGAAGCTCATAACGGCGCCGGTACTTTTCTTCCTTTTCTTCGTGGCTTCGCACCCGCGTCACTATCTTCTGCATTACCATCTCGCGGTCCGCGCCTAGCCGCCTTAGCAGCTCGACCGGGTAGCTGTGAGTATCCGTGAACAGCGCATAGAAAAGATCGGTCGACTCGATGAGCCTGCGTCCCTGCTCGCGAGAGTGCTTCAGAGCATTCGATAGCAGGGTCCTGAGCGGCTCGGATATTTTCATCCCTCGGCCAAGGTAATCACGCTGATCTAATTTGGTTTCAAGCGCCTGTATGACGACCTGCGGGTCCAGGTTGAGGCTCTGCATGACTTCGTTGAAGAAGGGCCGCTCTACTTCGGCGATGGAAACGAAAAGGTGCTCCGGCGCAAGCTGATTGTGATCGCGTCCCCGGGCTTCTTCGTAGGCTTTGCGAATCAGCCGGCGGCCGCTTTCAGCGATCTTGTCTGTGTAGATTTCGAGGTCGATCATTATGTTGTTACTTCCCGCGTCCGTCGGCAACTTTCCAGTCGGGACATTCGGTTCTTCGCAATGAACGAATGCAGTATATCAGAGACGAAAAGTGTACTCAAGAATAGCCACTTTTCAGCCGTTTCTAGCCTCTCGTTTCGCGATGACGTTCGCGTAAATGCCGCGCCGCGAGCGAACCTGCAACCCGGGTACCGCCGCGTACACGCTAATCGCATGAAACCTCGTATCGCCGGGCCGGCGCTCCGTTGAATAGGCGAATATATATTCGGCGCCTATCTCCCTTGTGATCTGCGGACTCAGCCTTCCAAACTCTTCGCGCGTGCCCGGAATCCAAATCGCGCCGCCGGTTTCTTCGGCAAGCCCTTTGAGCGTGATCTCAGCCGCCTCTAGTTGCCGATAGTACACGCGCAGCCTGTCGATTCGCTTTCGAGCCTGAGGATCGAGCATCTCGTACCACGAAAGCGCATTGAAAGCGCGCGGCTTGATTTCACTCAGCAACATCGCGTTCTGGCTGACAACGTAGACGGTCGCGCGCGCGCGATGAAGCGCGCTCAGAACTTTCTCAAAATCCAGTTCGTCAAACGAATCGACCCCATCCGTCATAATCACAACGCTTCGACGCCCGCCGACCTTTGGCAGCACTTCGTCAGCGGCATACAGCAGGCTGCGGTAGAAGTCCGACTTTAGGCCGGGTTTGAACTTCCATTCGAGCGTTCGGCGGAGGGCTTCCTTATCGCCTGTCCACTGCGAGAGCAGACTGGTTTTATCGGCATAGCTAATCACTGCGGCCTTGTCTTGCTCTCCCAGCGAGTCGACCATCCTCATTGCCAGGTCGCGGTTCATGTTCAGATTCTTGAGCGTGCTGTCGCCGCCGGCGTCGAGGATGAAAAGTATGTTGGCGGGGGTGTGCATCACCGAGTTGATAACCTGGCGCTTGCCGTCTTCGGTCAGTATGAAATCAGTTCGCTGAAGGTTGGGGGGGAGCCTTCCAAGGTCGCTGTGAACGCTGACCGGAAGCAAAACTTCCTCGACACGCAGGCGAATGGCGTCCTTGTCGTCGCGATGTTGAGGAGCTTTTGGTTGACCGCGCATCCGGCCGCTTTGGGCTTGTACCTGCGCCGCCGATGCGATGATCACCCAGAGAACTGCTGCTGCTTCCGCCTTCAACTTGAGCGACATTTCAAATCCCCCAAGAGATCGAACTGACAATGATGAGAAGGTCCCCGCCTGGTTTCGCGTCGCGCGCCTTTGAGTTTACTAGAAGTCTCACACAAATGATACGAAGACTTCGTTGGAAAGCAAGCGTCCGGCGGCGGTGAGCACCAATCGCCCGCCGCCTATCTCGATCAATCCAGCGTCGGCCAGCCGCGGCAGTTCGTCGCCGTAGCGCTCGATTACGTCAACACCATACTCGGAGCGGAACGCCGCCAGACTCACGCCTTCCTTTAATCGCAGCCCCATGAACAAGGCTTCAGCCGCGCGGTCTGCCTCACTGAGTTCGTTGCATTCGGCGATCGCGTTTCCATCTGTTGCGATTCTGTCGATGTAGGTTTCGGTCTTCAATACGTTGACCCATCGAGCGCTCCCATCGTAAGAATGAGCGCCACATCCTATGCCGTAGAACGGCGCGCCAGTCCAATATTTCGAATTATGTTTCGACCTGAACGGGCTCATCGCTTCGGCGTCGCGCCCGACGACCCGAGCGAAATTGGAAATCTCATAGTGCTCGTAGCCGGCCGCCTGTGTCGCGTCACTGATCATTCGATACATCTCGGCGGCGAGATCATCATCAGGCTGCGGTCGCAGTCCACGCTTTAGTTGCGCGTAGAGTTGGGTGCTTTCCTTCAGGTCAAGCATGTACAGCGACATATGCTCAGGCTTGATCGCCAGAGCCTCACGCAGGTTGAACTCCCAATCCGCCAGGTCCTGTTCCGGGAGTCCGGCAATCAAATCGAGACTAATGTCTTTGAATCCAGCCTGCCGAAGCAGATCGATTGTGCGTCGCGCGTCGTCGGCAGTGTGCGTGCGGCTTAGCGCAACGAGCTCCCGATCGATGAACGACTGCACGCCGACGCTCGCGCGATTGATACCAGCACTCAACCATTGATCGACCTTCTTGCTGGAGAGTGTTGCTGGATTGATTTCGATTGTGACTTCGGTGTCCGGCGCAACGTCAAACGCCGCCCGACAAGCCACGATGAGTTTTGCGAGTTGCGGTGCATCGACTATCGAAGGAGTACCGCCGCCAAAGTAAATGGTGTCAACCTTGGTGTGGTCGCCCGACACCTGGGTCAGGTTCTCACCCCAGTAAGCAATCTCGTTGCTAAGGGCGTCGACGTAGCGCCCGGCCAGTTCTTTGAAGAAATCGGTTGTGTTGAAATTGCAATAGGTGCACTTGCGTTCGCAAAAAGGGATGTGTAGGTAGATGCCGGCGCGCCGTTGCACTCCGCGATTGTATCACGCAACGGCCAGGAGCTAAGAGAGAGGGCGAGGGGGCGACGGGGCGACGGGGCGAGGCTAAGGGCAAAGCGCAATGGGCTAAGAGCTCTTAGCTCTTGCTTCTCCCCCGTCGCCCCGTCGCCGCCTCGCCGCCTCGCCCCCTCGCCCTCCGCTCTTCGCGCTTTGCCCTTCGCGCTTGGCGCTGATATCCTTCCTTCTCCGGTCACAGCCCCCAACTACAGGCTAATCCTTGCGGCGCGTCCTTGTTGAAGACAAGGCTTACCCAGGGACAAAGAAACACGGAGCGTTGATGAGCTATCCTGAGCAACTCGCCGGTCAGAGAATCATAGTCACCGGCGGCGCCGGTTTCGTCGGATCAAACGTTGTTCGCAGACTGCTGGCCGAGCAGGCCCGCGTCGTCGTACTCGATGATTTCTACACCGGCGACGACAACAACCTGCCGGCCGGTGAATCGAACCTCGAGGTTGTTCGAGGCAGCGTGACCGACTTCGATCTTGTGCGCGACGTGATCACTGGCGCGAGTCTCGTCTTCCACCTGGCTGCTCGCAACATCATCGTCTCGACCCGCAATCCCCGCGAAGACTACGAAGTCAACATCGGTGGAACTCTCAACGTGCTGCTGGCCGCGCGCGAGGTGAACATCCCGCGTGTGGTCTATTCATCGTCGACTTCGGTGTACGGCAACCCGCGATACCTCCCTATCAACGAAGACGACGCGACCAACATGTTGAGCCCATACGCGGTATCAAAGTTCGCGGGTGAGAATTACTGCAAAGCGTTTTATGAGAGCTACGGGCTGTCGTCAGCCGTCGTCCGATACTCGAACGTTTACGGCACGGCGCAGCGGCCGGACAATCCTTACTGCGGCGTCGTCTCAAAGTTCTTCGAGTCGGCGATGAAGAACGAATCTCCGAAAATTCACGGTGATGGCGAGCAGACTCGCGACTTTACATACATCGACGACGTGGTTGAAGCGACGCTGCTGGCGGGAATCAGCCCGAAAGCGGACGGGCAGGTGTACAACGTCGGGACCGGGCGCGAGGTGACAGTCAACCAGCTCGCGCGCGCGATAATCGAGATAACCGGCGCCAAAGTCGAGCCGGCTTATGTCGATCGCCGCGACATAGACAACATCCGGCGGCGCGTTGTGAACATCGAGAAGATCCGGCGCGAGCTGCGATGGATTCCCACATTCACGGTCGAGCAGGGCCTTCGGCGAACTTACCAATGGTTGAAAGAAACATCGAAGTGAATACCGAGGCGGTTCTGCGAACGAACGCCCGGCCGCGTGTGTTGTGTGTCGCTCCCGCCTGGAACGAAGGCGAGCGGATCGCTCGAGTAGTCAGCGCAGTGCCTCGCGATGTGGTGGAGACAACCGTGGTCGTGGATGATGGCTCGACCGACGACACGGCCAATCACGCCGAGCGCGGCGGCGCAACGGTCATTCGAGGCGGTGGAAACCGCGGCGTAGGCGCGGCAATTCGAAGCGGCATCGACTACGCAATCGAACACGGCTACGACATTGTTGTAGTCGTATCAGGCGGGGGCAAGACTCCGCCTGAACAAATACCCAGGCTCCTGAAGCCGATCATAAATGGCGAAGCTGAACTCGCTCAGGGCTCACGCTACCTGGACGGCGGCGAGTATCTGCGAATGCCTCTGCGGCGCAGACTCGGCACGCGAGGCTACACGCTTTTGTTTTCCCTCTTCTGCGGCCACAGGGTTACTGATGCATCGAGCGGCTTTCGCGCGATCAAAGTGTCGCTGTTTGACGACAAACGAATAAACCTGTGGCAAGACTGGCTCGATCGTTATGAGCTCGAACCCTATCTACTTTTCAAAGCGCTGCGGCTGAGACACAAAGTCGTCGAGGTTCCGGTAACCATCGAATACCCTAAGGCTGACGGCATCGCCTACACCAAGATGCGCGCGATTACGGATTGGTGGAAGATCTTTCGGCCGATAATCTTCCTCGGTCTCGGAATCAAGCATTAAGTGCCGGCGTTCACCTTGTCAGCGGGCTAGCGCACCGGACGCCTCAGATGTACCGCACCTGATTCTGCATCTCATCGGCAGTCGTCGCATTGAGAATAACGAGCAATCGCTTGACGATCTCGTGTGGTGTGCGTCGCACCGCGAAAATGATGCCGTAGTGGAAATCGCCCTCGGCAAAATATGACAGCGCCGGAGCCTCGAAATCAGCACGGTTGTGCGTCAGGAGCGCCTTGTGATGAAGGACTGCGTATGCCAATTGTTCGCGGTCATCCCTGTGAAGTTGGCCGGTCTCGAGCGCGGTCGTAGCTGCAAAACCATGGGCTCGCAACAACTCTGCAACCAGCACATCGACGTCTTCGTCGAGGTAGAGTTCGACGAAGAGAGTGCTCATTGACCTTGCACCAGGGGGTCGATTATCTCATCCGGGATTCGATTGCGCTCGATGTGAGCGTTTATCTCGATCTGATGATCGCTGTAGTAGCTGAGGGCATCGAACACCTGGGCCAGCGTGAGGTGAGGTAAGCGACTTGGTATCTCTTCCGGCGCGATGCCCAGGCGCCACATCTCAACAATGGCTCTGACCGGCGTGCGAGTTCCCTTGACGATAGGCTCGCCGCTCAGGATCCCATCTTCCGTTACGACGTAGAGGTGCTCAGTGGCTTGAACCATGGTTGAAAGTTACGACTTCTTGATTGCCAGGTCAAGAAAGGAGGTGACCGTTTTGTGATCCTGCCGGTACCATTCGAGACCGCGTGCGGAATCGTTTGACTCTCCTTAATCAATCGCCAGGACCTTGGTGTCAATCGATTGCCATCACACGGCGTCTTTGAGAACCCTCAGTCCCCGTGGTATCGTTCCTTTGCACTTAGTCTCCGATCCTGATCACTCCGCAGCGCTAAACATTCGCGAGGAACCCAGCGTGAGCAGCGCAGAACGAGCCCGTGAGGCTCTTCAAAAATATTTCGGCTTCGCTGATTTCCTCGAAGGCCAGGCCGAAGTCATCGAGTCGGTGCTCGCCGCTCAGAACGCCGTAGTCGTCATGCCCACCGGCGGCGGCAAATCGCTGTGCTATCAGTTGCCTGCTTTGATGATCGACGGCGTCACGCTTGTGGTTTCGCCGCTCATCGCGTTGATGAAAGACCAGGTGGATGCGCTCGCCGCCCGCGACATCCCGACTACTTTTATCAATAGTTCACTCGGATACGCGGAAACCAACAAGCGACTCAGTGAGATCCGGCGAGGCATATACAAACTTGTTTATGTAGCGCCCGAGCGCTTTCGAAGCCAGGCTTTCATGGACACGATCGCGACCGTCAAAGTGAGGTTGTTCGCAGTCGATGAAGCGCACTGCATATCGCATTGGGGACACGACTTCAGGCCGGACTATCTGAGACTCAAAGACGCCGTCGAGCGCCTCGGCCATCCACAAATAATCGCGCTCACCGCGACCGCAACGCAGAAGGTCAGGGCAGACATCAGCGAACAACTCGGCTTGACCGATCCCCGCTATCTCGTAGCCGGCTTCGATCGCCCGAACCTGGCGCTTCGAGTCGTTCACGTCTCAGCCGAAAAGGAAAAACTGGATACGCTCAAGCGAATAATCAAGACCTCGGGGGGCTCGGGAATTATCTACGCCGCGACACGCAAGAGCGTCGAGCAGATCGCCGCGAAGCTCAAGATGTCCGGCCTCAGCGTCGAGCCATATCACGGCGGGATGGGTGAGCTTGAGCGAACTCGCGCGCAAGACAGCTTCATGAGCGGCCGCGTGCAAGCAATCATCGCCACCAACGCGTTCGGCATGGGAATAGACAAACGCGACATTCGATTCGTCGTTCACTATCATTTGCCGGGTTCGATCGAAGCCTACTATCAAGAGGTCGGACGTGCCGGGCGCGACGGCCTTCCCGCGGATTGCCTGCTGCTGTTCAACTACGCCGACACCCGCACGCAACAGTTCTTTATCGAAGGCAACCATCCACCGCCGGAATTGATCCGCCGCGTCTATCACGAGATCGCTTCATTCGGACTCGAGAAGATCGAGATGTCCGCGCGCGAGCTGGCCCAGCGGCTCGGAGAGAAAAACGATATGTCGATCTACTCCGCGTTGGTCGTGCTTGAAAAAGCGGGTCACATCGAGCGCGGCCGGTCGACCGACAAGAACATCATCGTGCGGCTGACTTCTCGCGTGGACTTCGCACTGGATCAGGTCGATGGCGACTCGACCGAGGGCGTCGTGGTGAGGGAGCTGATTTTCAATCGGGACATCAACGATCGTGATCAAACTGAGATCGATCTGAACGCGATGGGGCGGACGCTCGATCTTGACGATGGGCAGATTCGGCGCGCGCTTCGAGGACTTTCAGCTCGCGGCGTGATCTCGTACCGCAACGCCTATCAGGGTCGTGGAATAAAGCTGATGGATAATCCGCCGGCCCGCGCGCTGCGCATCGACACAAAGGAACTGGCTGCGCGAGCCGCTGCCGAGCAGTGGAAGCTGCGCAAGATGATCGACTACTGCTACAGCAAAGCCTGTCTGCGGCGATTCATCTTGAATTACTTCGGCGATCGCAAGAAGGTCGAGCGATGTCAGAGTTGCTCAGTATGCGCTCCTCAGCCGTCGAGCTACGTTGACGTTTCGCGCTCGGAGAAGGCTCGCGCAGGCGCCGGTACGTTGAGAGTCGGCTCGGCGTCACGCTCGGCCAAGCTTCCGGCGGCTACCGGAATCGACGAGATGATCATCGATAACGCGCCGACCGGCAGTGAGCTTCGCGCTGAGTTGAGAAAGCGGGCCGAGATTGACCGTTCAATGAACGTAGCGGCAAGCTTTGCGGAACCGGAGGAGCCTGGCGGACGCAGCCTCAACGCCGGCGAGACAATCGTCGTTCGAAAGATCCTGAGTTGCGTCGCGAGACTCAACGGCAGGTTCGGCAAGGGCACAGTCGCGGCGGTGCTTCGCGGCTCGAGTTCCAAGCAGGTAATCGAGCATCACCTCGATCAGCTCTCAACATACGGATTGCTCAAAGAGATGACCCAGGACAACATAACCGCTTATGTAAGGGCGCTCATTCAAGCCGGCTGCATAGCAGTGGGCCGAGGCCAGTACCCGACAGTGAGCCTCTCGGATTTCGGCAGAGAAGTAATGCTGTCTCGCGCGGAAGTGATGCTCGGCCTACCAGTGTGATAGATTCTAATCGGAGTCATTAATGCAAACTGAACAACCTGCTTCCGGAGTTCTCCAAATAAATGAAAAAGGCTTCGGCTTCCTTCGTCACGCAGAGACCAACTATCTGCCGTCACCGAAAGATGTCTTCGTTCCGCGCAATTTGATTCAGCACTTCAGGCTGAGGGAAGGCGTGCAACTGACCGGAACCGCGAGCCCGGCGCCCGACGATGGACGCGGGGGGCGTGGCCGCGTTCAATCCGATCAACTCACAAGCATCGAATTGATCAACGGAACAGATCCTGATCAGTACTCCAAGATGCCAGAGTTCACCAAACTAACCAGCGTCGATCCCACGGAACGGCTCGAATTGTCGGCGGGCAATCCCAACATGTCTATGCGAGTGCTCGACCTGATCGCGCCGATCGGCAAAGGCCAGCGCGGTTTGATCGTCGCTCCGCCCAAGACCGGCAAGACCACGCTCATCGAAGAGATCGCCGAAGCCGTCGCCGACAACCACCCTGAGACTTACCTGGTCGTCCTGCTGGTCGATGAACGCCCCGAAGAAGTCACGCACCTGAAACGCCGCGTGCGAGGCGAGGTGATCGCTTCATCAGCCGATCAGAACGCGGAGTATCATCTGATGATCACCCATCTCGTACACGAACGTGTGAAGCGCATGGTCGAATGCGGGCAAGACGTAGTGATGCTGCTCGATTCGATAACGCGATTGGCTCGCGCTTCGAACCGCGAGACCAGCCGCCGAGGCCGAACGATGAGCGGCGGCGTGGACTCGCGCGCGCTGGAATTCCCGCGAAAATTTTTTGGCGCGGCCCGCAAAGCCGAGGAAGGCGGCTCGCTGACGATCATCGGCACGGCGTTGATCGACACGGGCAGCCAGATGGACGAAGTGATCTTTCAAGAGTTCAAGGGAACGGGCAACCTGGAGATCCAGTTGGACCGAAGGCTCGCCGAAAGAAGAATCTGGCCGGCGATAGACATCTCGAAGTCAGGTACTCGCAAAGAGGAGAAGCTGTTCGATGCAGACACGATGCCGCAGATCAACCTTCTCCGCCGCGCGCTTTCAAGCAAGAAGCCGATCGAAGCGATGGAAATGTTGCTGAAAGGCTTAAGCGAGAGCCGCGACAACCTGGAGTTTTTGGCTCGGTTGAAGCAGAACGCTTGATCGAAGATGTCAGCAATAACTCGACTTGGGCCTGTCTGATTTGAGCTGGATAGTGGGCCAAGCTATCCGAAAAAATCTGGAAATGGTACAAAGCCCTATGAGCGAAGAGCGATTCAAAGAGCGGCAAACGGACGTGCGCAAGGCGACGCGGCGGTTGAGTGAAGCGGTCCAGCAACCCGAAAGCGACATCCTCCGCGACGCAGTCATCCAGCGCTTCGAGTTCTCCTTCGAATTGGTTTGGAAAACGTTGAAGCTCTATCTTGAGCGACAGGGGCACGAATGTGGCGGCCCTCGTCCGACGCTCAAGAAAGCCTTCACCGAAGGTCTTATCGGCACGCCCGAGGAGGGGGATGTTTGGCTGCGGATGCTCGAGGACCGCAATCTCACTACCCATACCTATGACGAAGAATTGGCTATTCGCATCTATCAGCACATTGCCGGCAGTTACGCCGAGCTACTGGCAAAGATGGCTGACAAGATTCAAGGGCTCACGTGGGATTGAAATCATGAAATCTATTGCTCTCCGAGACAAAGACCTCCTGGCATTGCGTGGCGCGCTCGCGCGATTTCCATCCGTCCGGGAAGTGCGAGTGTTCGGCTCGCGCGCGACTGGCAGCGCCCGCCGAGCTTCCGATCTCGACTTGGCGATCTCCGCTCCAAACGCCACCGCGCAGGAATGGGCCGACCTCTTTGAGGCGCTTGAGGAAGCGCCGATCATCTATGAACTGGATCTCGTTCGCCTGGATCAGACCCCCAACGCCCGGTTGCGAGAAAGGATCGAGCGCGAAGGCATCACTGTTTATCCGGAAGACTAGACAGTACAGAATTGCTCAGTTCAAGAAACGAAGGAATGAGAGTGATGTGCCTCGGGCGCGCATGCCCGGACGCGGTTCTGACGGTGTTTGCTAAAGCAGTCGTGAACTGTGGTGCAGGAGCGCCTGCATAGAGTCGCCCGAGACCAATGCCCATGGCAACCAGTGCCGATATAGAACGACTACCTGCCAACTCAAGTGCACTCGCGGCGTGGTCCGCCGAGGCGGTTCGTGCCGAGATCGCTGCCTTGGAAACGAATGGCGGCACACAGAACTACGAAGTTCTCGCTGGTAGGCTCATTGAGAAAAGGAGCGAGAGCCAAGCCGTCTTTCGATTCATCATAGCTGACGGTACGCGAATCCCAGAAGAAGCGGCTGGAAGACTGAAGACGTCAAGCCAGCGAGGCTCAAGACTCAACGCCGAATGCGGACTGCGATTGCAGATGTCGTCAGACACCTAGTCTATGCGGCCGCTGGCGGCCTAGATGACCACTCTGAAGTAGGTGAGCGGGAATCGCTTGACTGGCTTGAATTCCTACCAGCAAGTCCCCTTCTCATTGTGGACACTGCTGACCTGCATTGCTGGAACGGGAAGCAGCCAGGCAGTCTAAGCCGTTTCAACTTCTACTCAGCTACCGTGGCCGTAGAAATTGCAGCGATGGCTGCTGCGAAACTTCCGAGCCCTTCTGGCGACAGCGCTCGACCAATCGGGATCGTCACACCATACGCGGCACAACGACGGCTTCTTACTAAGCTGATTAAGGATTTGGAGTTGGAGATGTGGGTCGCAGCGGGGACAGTCCACACTTTCCAAGGAGGCGAAGCAGACCTGATCATTTTCGATTCGGTGCTCGACGAACCGTACTACTCGGCCCGGCTGTGCGATCGCAAAGTCGCGCCCGATGTAAGGCGCCTACTAAACGTGGCCGTCTCGCGGGCAAAGAATAAGTTCATTCTTGTCGGTTCTTCGGAGTGGCTGAACAAACATGCAGGAGCAGCGAGTGGACTCGGCCAGATGTGGGACTTTCTTAAAGAGCGATCGGATCTTCTTTCAGCACTTGAACTGGTCAAGATCGAATGCTTCCAGCGGCTGTTTGACCAACACATCCAGGACACTGGATGGAATGTCCCGTGCGAACAAATGGGCTATAGCTTTGAGCACTTGGACGAAACGACGTTCTTCGAGCGATTTGAAAAAGACCTCAATGAAGCGTCAGACTCCATTTTTGGCCTTGCGCCTTACTTTGGAGAGTATCGCTGGCCAAGAGTTGAACCCTTCATCCGAGCAGCGCTCGCCCGTCGCGTGGACGTGACCCTGGTAACGCCACCACTCTCCGAGGCGGAAAACCGAAGCTATGTCGAAAAGGTCATCGAGAACTTGCGCGAACTAGGTTGTGTTGTCGCATCGGCCAGCGGAGTCCATGGCAAGGACGTAATAATAGATCAGCAAATTGTTTACACGGGCAGCATGAACTGGTCAAGCAATCGCGGTCGATCCGAGGAAGTCCATAGGATTCATGCTCCCGAGTACGCAAAGCTTTGCCTCCAGCTGATGCAAGCAAAACATATCCGCCAAGCTTCTATTCACGACGATGGAACCTCGCGCCTCTGTCCCTATTGCGACTCGCCGACACAAGTCGTTAACCAGCGACGGCAGCACGGGACGTGGGATTTCCAGCCAATGAAAATTGGATGCGCCAATCCAGACTGTAAAAGTTATCTACGGAACGTCGACGAAAGGCCTCCGCTTAGGTATGCGCCGGTATGCAAGGTAGACGGTCGAACAAGATACCGCCGTGTGAAAAGGGGGAAAGGCGAAGTTTGGCGGTGCCCAAAACACGGAAGAGAGTGCGCAACTGAGAAGGTTGTGCCTGGAGACCCAACGTGAGAGAGCGAACCTCAGGCTCACGCACGCGAAGGCAGTTGAGACACTGAGACAAGTGGCAAAGCGCGCCACGGAAGAGCCCCTTCGCGGGGAACCTGAACGCAAGCTTCGTTTCAGCGTCGAACTCCGTGGGCGGGGGCTATCAATTTCTACGCTACGTTCGGTCACGTTTACCTGGAACGGGCTCCGACGTATGATCTGGGCGAACGGATTATTGACGAGAACAAAAGGCTGAGTCACGTGCAGAGACTAGGACCAAATACTCTCAAGAGAACGACGACCAGAGAGATCAAGCACCTCTGCGAGAAGATAGCGCTGGAGTTTCACCCGGAGAAGATCATCCTTTTTGGCTCGCACGCCTACGGCAAGCCGCAGTGGGATTCGGATGTTGATCTGTTGATCATCATGTCATTCAGGGGCAGGCACACCCGCAAGGCAATCGAGATATTGGATCGATTGAATCCAGCTACGGCGCTTGACCTTCTTGTCCGCACACCGCGGCAGGTCGAGAAGCGGCTCGCTATGGGCGACTTCTTCATGCGCGAGATAATCGAACGCGGCAAGGTGATGTATGAAGCCCTTCGCTCGTGAGTGGATCAACAAGGCAGAAGCGGATTGGAATTCAGCCAGCTTGCGCGCTAAGGTACCAACGGAGCGCCGAATCCAATGCAGCGAGCTAATCATCACACCCTAAAGAAAGCCACGACCACAGAGATCAAGCAGCTCTGCGACCAGATTGCGCGTGAGTTCAAACCGGAGAAGATCATCCTGTTTGGCTCGCACGCCCACGGCAAGCCGCAGTGGGACTCGGATGTTGATCTGCTGATCATCATGCCGTTCAACGGTAGACCGCACAGACAAGCGGTCAACATCAGAAGCCGCATCGAGGCGCCGATGGCGCTTGACCTGCTCGTTCGAACTCCTGAGGAAATAGCAAGGCGGTTGGAGATGGAGGACTTCTTTATCCGCGAGATCCTAGAACGCGGAAAGGTCATGTATGAAGCCCAGGCGAATGCGACTACTACTCAACCGCGCTAGCTCACTTCCCGAAGACCAATATCATAAAACTTCCCGGCACAACCGCCCCCCGAGGATTCGGGCGCTCGGGCGTGGCCGCGGGGGGAGGACCGTACTGGGCCGTCGACAGGAACACGTTGTGAGTCTTCGGATCCAATGCCATCGTGCGTGCGCCTCGCTGCGTAGTCACGTTCTCAACTACCGTGAACTTGTCCGCGGAATCCTCGTGAATTATAGTCAGCGTGCCTTCTCCGTTTGAACTGAAAGCCAGCTTCGTTTCCGGATCGAAGCCCGCTGCATCCACTCCACTGCCGATGGGAAGATCAGCTACAACCTTGCCGTTGTCAGCGTTCAGCACGATCATGTGCTTGTTGCCGCATACCAGGAACAACCGCCGAGTCTTCAGGTCCATCGCCATTCCGGTTGGGCCTTTCCCTGGATCGAGCGGCCAACGCGATTTGACTTCGAGCTTGCGCGAATCCAACGCAACAACTTCGCTCTTGTCGTCCAGGTTCGCGTAGACCATGCCCTTGCCGTCGGCCACGGCGAATTCGGGATGGCCTCCCAGCGCCACGAGCCCAGCGACCTCGCCTGTCTTCGCATCGATCGCCGTCACATCCGAGCTTCCGCGATTGAAGGCGAACACGCGATGCGTTGCCGGGTCGTAGATTATGCAATCTGGATTCGTGCCGACTTTTACGTTGCCGAGCGGCTTGAGCGTCTTCAGGTCGAAGATGGTCACCGACCCGTCTCGGCCGTTGCTGGTAAAGCCGCGGCCTAGATCGCTCGCGATGGCGATGCCGTGAACGCCCGGCGTGTCAGGAATCTCACCGACGCTCTTGAATGTGTCCGCGTCAAAGACCATCACTCGCGTGGCGTGCGAGACGTAAAGACGCCGCGCGGCGCCATCCACGATCAGGTAGTCCCATCCACCTTCTCCTCCAGCTTCGATCTTCTTTAGCAGATGGTAGCCCGAAGCTGAGGGGGTCTGGGCCTGGTTGTTGTTAACGAAAGCCGTAGCGCCGACGAGCCCGAGGAGGAAGAACGAGCACAGCATAGATGTTCTTTGTCTCATGGTTGACCTCTTGATGTTGAAGTCTCCACTGTTTGGAGTCCGGGTGGATCAGCAAGAAGCCTTCTTCTATCGCCCGCTGCATCGTTTGTCAATCTGATCGCGGGTTGTACTCGTTTGCTTCGAGCGGTGGTGGAGTGCTAGAAAGGCAGGAGCATATTCGCGCAAAGCCGCAAAGAACGCAAAGACCGATTAGCCGCGAATTGGAGGTCTTACAATGTTGATTCGAATACTGCGTAGTTTGGCGCTTATGGCGTCAGCGATGGCTGTTTCGATCATCTTGGCGCAAGCCCTGTTTCGCGCCGGTTCTAATGACGCCGCGCAGTCAAAACAAGACCCGCTAGCGAAGGCGCTTCGCGTCCAGCGCAACGGATGGATCTACATTCACCTCGAAGGCTCGCCCGAAGAAATCGGCTACCAGCACGGCTATCTGCTTGCGCGCGAGATCGACGCGTCGCTGCGCGTTTTCAAGAAATATGCGCCGCACACCACGAAGCGTGACTGGCAGTTCTATCGGGACTCGGCGCACGAGCTCTTTTGGAAGAAGATCGGCGACGAGTATCAAAAGGAAATCGAAGGCATCGCGCGAGGAGCGTCGGCTCGAGGGATTAAGGTCGATGCGGACGACGTCCTCGCGATGAATGCGTGGATCGAGCTGTCGTCCTACTACCTGCCGTCATTGCGTCAAGCGAGATCAACCGATCCTGAGCTTCACCAGTCACCGCCGCCCTCGTGTTCGGCCTTCATCGCTACGGGGAGTTGGACAAAGAATGGCGAGATAGTCATCGGCCACAACAACTGGATCGACTATCTGATCGGCAGGCATTGGAACATCATTGTCGATCTTAAGCCCGCTTCGGGGCATCGGATTCTGATGGATGCGTTTCCCGGCTTCATCCATTCCGGCGACGATTTCTACATCACCGCCGCCGGTCTGATGATCACCGAAACGACCATCACTCAGTTCAAGGGTTTCGACACGGAAGGGCTGCCGGAATTCTATCGAATCAGAAAAGCGACGCAGTATTCCAACTCCATCGATGATTGGCTGAAGGTGATGATGGACCGCTCGAACGGCGGCTACGCTAACGACTGGCTGATCGGCGACCGCAAGACCGGCGAGATCGCGCGCCTCGAAAACGGAATCAAGAACAACATAGTAGAGCGAACGAAGGATGGCTACTATGTTGGAGCGAACTTCCCCGTACACGAGAAGACGACTCGCGAAGAGACGACCTTTGATGCTGCCAACGCGGCGAACTCGGCTAACGCGCGTCACCGGCGGTGGGACGAGTTGATGAAGTTGAACAAGGGTAAGATCGATATCAATCTGGCTAAGAAGTTCGAAGCCGATCACTACGACGTAGTGCGCAAGCGAGAGGGCGGATCGGGAAACACTCTGTGCGGGCACGTCGAGGTTGAAGAACTGGGCCTGCCTGAATGGGACTGGAAAAACTTCTATCCTGGCGGCACAGTGAACGCGAAGGTCGCCGACAGTCAGATGGCCGAGCGCATGTCGTTGTGGGGTTCGGTTGGGCATCCGTGCGGCGGCGACTTCAAGTTGGAAGCGTTCCTCAAATCGCATCCGGAATATGCGTGGCAACGCGAGATCGCGGGCGACATGCCGAGCGGAGCGTGGACCGAGTTTTCGATAAGCGCGCGCAAGCTGGGTGAAGAGATAGGGGTCAAGCCCGGCATCCAGCAGAACAAGACAGATTACGAGGACGCGTCAAGACGCCGCAGGGACGCTGGGGAAACGCAGCCTCCTCCCAATCTCCCCGGTCAGCGGCGCCCTCCGCGATAGATAGTTGGCACGGATGCGTCAGTGGATTCGTACATCAGTTCGAGACCTACTACTGATCATTGGGAGGCAGCGATCATGATCATCGGGAGAAGCGATCCACAGCGGAACCACAACCCACATATCGACCTTAGCGCTGTTGACATCAAGAATACCGTCTCTCGCACCCATGCTGAGATATATCCCGGAACCGGAGGGCTGCTAATAGAGGACAAGGGAAGTCTCAATGGAACGACACTCAATGGCAAGAGACTACGCCCGAACGAGCCTCACCGATTACAATCTCTGGATCAATGCGCCTTCGGCGACCTTGCCTTTTGCTTTGTTGATGGAAAGCTAAAACAGCTATAGACGCCAGGGATGCCGCTACCTCTTGGTCCAGCAGGCTCTGAAAACTAACCTATCGCCACTAAGGCGCAAGGGCACAAAGGAGCACAAAGCCCACAACATCCTGCATTCACTGACTTGGTGCAGCGTCGGGTCTTTGCGTCTTAGTGGCGAGCACCCTCTTTCTGCAACCGGCTAGGAACAGGAAGGTCAAAGCCAACTTCAATCGCTGAATCCGCTGTAGTAGGATTGTCCTTTCAACGCGAGTCTCCAATCTTGATTTTCAAGGTGAACGATGAATCAAACCTACATCCGCGATGTATCGAAACACGTCGGAGAAGAAATCACCCTCAAGGGTTGGCTTTATAACATGCGGTCGAGCGGCAAGTTGATGTTCCCGCAAGTGCGCGACGGGTCGGGCATCATCCAGGGGGTTGTCTTCAAGAAGAACGTCCCCGAACAAGTGTGGAACGATTTCGAGAAGCTCACTCAGGAATCCTCGATCATCGTGACTGGCAACGTCCGAGCCGACGAGCGCGCGCCTGGCGGGTACGAGCTCGATGTGACGGGCGTAGAAGTTCTGCAGATCGCTCACGATTATCCGATCACTCCCAAAGAACACGGCGTCGAGTTCTTGATGGACAATCGGCATCTGTGGCTGCGATCGAAGCGGCAACACGCGATTCTCTCAATCAGAGCCGAGGTGATTCGAGCCGTTCGCGACTTCTTCGACTCGAACGGATTCCTGCTGATGGACACTCCGATCTTCACACCGGCCGCGTGCGAAGGCACGACGACGCTGTTCGAGGTTGACTACTTCGAAGACGCGAAAGCATACCTCACGCAGTCGGGTCAGCTCTACAACGAAGCGACCGCCGCGGCTTTTGGCAAGGTGTATTGTTTCGGGCCGACGTTTCGCGCCGAGAAGTCGAAGACCCGCCGCCACCTGACCGAGTTCTGGATGGTCGAGCCCGAGGTCGCCTACGCCGAGCTTGACGACATTATGAGTCTCGCCGAAGAGTTCATCACCTTCATAGTGCGTCGAGTGCTCGAGAATCGGCGCGCGGAACTGACCGAGCTCGAGCGTGATATTTCAAAGCTCGAGAAGATCGCGCCGCCATTCCCGAGGCTTCAATACGACGACGCGGTGAAGATGCTGCAAGAGGCGCACGCCAGGGGCGAGCTTCAAGAGCGGTTCGAGTGGGGCGGAGACTTTGGCGCGCCGGATGAGACTTATCTGTCGAACCAGTTTGATCGTCCGGTGATGGTGCATCGCTACCCGGCGGCGGTGAAGGCCTTTTACATGAAGCCGGATGCGGAGCGGCCCGAGCTTGCGCTGTGCGTGGACGTGCTTGCGTCTGAAGGCTACGGTGAAGTGATCGGCGGCGGCCAACGCGCCGATGACCTGGAGTATCTGCTGAAACAGATTACGGCTCACGGTCTGCCCGAGGAAGCGTTCGATTGGTATCTGGATCTTCGCAAGTACGGAACGTTTCCGCACGGCGGGTTCGGGATGGGCATCGAGCGCTGCACGGCTTGGCTGTGTGGGATAGAACATATTCGCGAGACGATTCCGTTTCCGAGGATGTTGTATCGACTGAAGCCGTAGCAGGAGCGCAGGCTTCTCTGCTTTGCCGCCGACAATAGTCAGCTTCGTCGAGGGGTTGGCGGTCGCGAAATAAGCCCGCTCGATACCCACGGGAAGAGTTGAGGTGGATGTGTCCGACTCAGATCTGGGATCAAAACGAATCACAGTTTTCGGAGGCTCGCGCTGCGGGCCGGATGCTGCCGAGTATCAAGAGGCGCTCAGGCTCGGCCGATTGTTGGTCGAAGCTGGCTTCGACGTGTGCTCGGGCGGCTACGCCGGCGTCATGGAAGCGATCAGCCGCGGCGCGCACGAAGCGGGCGGTCACGTCATCGGCGTGACGATGGAACAATTCAAGTCCGCGCCTAATCCTTATCTCAAAAAGATCGAACCGAGCGTTGATTTCTACGCGCGGCTTCAGATATTGATCCGCGACTCGGCCGGCTACATCGCGCTGCGAGGAGGAATGGGAACCGTCACCGAGATATCGCTGGTGTGGAACAAGCTGGTGATGAACGTTCTTCCGCAGCGGCCTCTGATCCTGCTCGGCGAGTGCTGGCCCCGGGCGATCGATTGCGTGCGCGAGCACCTGGTGATTTCTGATAGTGACATGACACATCTCACATTCGCTGCGACCGCTGAAGAGGCCGTCGCGCTTCTGAAAGAAAACCTACTCTAGAGGGGATTATACAGACGGAATAATGTTGCTAACGCCTTTGAGAGGTTAGCCCGAACCTGGTAATGAGAGGTCCGGCGCAACGAGCAGGAGTCCAATGAGCAAGCTGGTAGTCGAGCGAATGGAAGCCATCCGACGGACGTTCATCGCCCAAGCGTCGGCCGGTGGTGGGATGCCCGCGGCGTCGAAAGGCGTCGAAAGGGAAGTTTTCATCGGTCCCGCTTATCGCAAGGTGGCTCGCGCGCCGCTCGCGGCTGAGCGCCAGAGCCGTTAGGTGGACTCAAGCGGAGGCGGCTCTGAGCAGTGCTGCTAGCCGTCACACTCGACCTCGGGACGAAACGATGGCAAACCCTGATTCTCACGTAACGATCCACATGGCGGCGAGCCTCGACGGCTTCATCGCTCGAAAGGACGGGCGCGTCGACTGGCTCGAAACCTCAGACGAATTCGTAGGCGGGGACACCATGGATCCAGGATTCGTCGAGGCGTTCCTCAAGACGATCGACTGCTACGTCATGGGATCGCGAACCTATGAGACCGCGCTTCGTTTTGAAGCCCAAGGGTTGGGGTGGTCGTACGGCGACAAACCCACCTTCGTCCTCACTAGTCGCGAACTACCACGGACCCGGGATACCGTCGAGTTCCACTCAGGCGATCTCGCGCAGTTCGTGAATGGGCGCCTACGGCCCACGTTCCGTACCATCTGGTTTGTTGGAGGCGGTGTGGTCTCCGCCGAATGCCTTCGTCTCGGGCTAGCCGACGAAGTTCGCTATTCGATCCTGCCGATCTTGATTGGTGATGGGATCCCATTCTTCGAGAAGCTCGACAGAGACATCGCCCTCCATCTGGCGGAGGTCAAAGCCTACAAGAGCGGCATGGTGGAGCTTCGGTACGAGGTGCGAGGACATCGCGGCGAGTCACGGAACGCCACCTAAACTAGCGGTTGGACCGGAGCCGGCGCACACAGATGCTCATCCTTCGTCCAATGCCGCTGTGCCGGCCCGGTGAACCTGGGCGTTCGGCGCACAACCCGAAATGGTCAGGCCATGCTAAGCTCCTTGCGCAGTAGTGTCCAGATTTGCGCTTTTGCCAGGTTTCCGAAGAAGCCAGCAACCCGTTTGACGCATCAGGAGGCCCAATCTCTATGAACCGCTCATCCGTTTTCGTTGTGTCATGTCTGCTGTTGATCGTCACCGTTGGCCGCGCCGACGCGCAGTGGGCGCGGTTTCGCGGGCCCAACGGGTCTGGTGTCGATTTGTCCGTGGGGTATCCCGTCGAGTTTTCACCTACCAAGAACGTGGCGTGGAAGGCGTCGGTGCCCTACGGACAGTCGTCACCGGTCGTGGTGGGCACCCGGCTCTACGGCACCGCCAGCGAAGGCGACCGGTTGATCACGTTCTGCCTGGACACGCGGACCGGCCGGGAATTATGGCGCCGGGAAGTCCGGCGCGAGCGGATGCAGGGCGCATTCAAAGCCAACGACCCGGCGTCGCCAACCCCAGCCGCGGACGAGCGCGGCGTCGTGGCCTTCTTCCCTGAATTTGGATTGGTGTCGTACAACAACGACGGGCAAGTGCGTTGGACCTCCCGCCTCGGCCCCTTCAAGAACTTCTACGGAATGGCAGGTTCGCCAATCATCGAAGGGGGCACGGTCGTGCTGGTATGCGACCAGCAGGCGGGGTCCTTTGTCATTGCGCTCGACCGCTCGACCGGGCGTCAGCGATGGAAGACCGCCCGACCAGGCATGATGATTGGATGGTCGACGCCCATGATCTTTCGACCGGACGCGACGCGCGCGGACTTGATCGTGCTTGGCTCGACGCGTCTCGACGCCTACGACCTCGCGTCCGGCGCCCAGCGCTGGTGGTTGCCGGTTGCGTCCGGTGGCGCAATGGGCACGCCGTTGGCGCACGGTGACACCCTGATGATCTCCACCCTTGGTAGCAATGAGCCGTCGATGCCGACCTTCGCCTCGGTGCTGTCGCAATACGACAAGGACAAGGACGGGCGCCTATCATTGCAGGAGTTTCGCGGTGATACGGACCTTGGCGAGCACTTCGGCTGGATCGATGAAAACGACGACAAGTTCATCGTCACTCAGGAATGGAACAAGATGCGGGCGTATGACGTGGGCGAGTGGGGGACGATCGCCGTTCGCCCGGGCAACGCGCGGGGCCAGCTCGAGCCGGGCGCGATTCGCTGGCGCCTTAAGAAGAACATCCCGTACATTCCGGCGCCGCTGCTGTACCAGGGCGTGTACTACATGGTGAAAACCGGCGGCATCATCACCTCGCTTGATCCCGCAACCGGCCGCATTCTGAAGGAGGGCCGGAGCCCCGGCGCTCTGGGCGAGTACTATGCGTCACCCGTTGCCGCGGACGGTAAGGTGTTCCTCGCGAATACCGAAGGCAAGATCACCGTTCTCAAAGCTGGTGCGGAGTGGGAGGTGCTCGCCGTCAATGAAATCGACGACGAGGTCAATGCAACGCCCGCCCTGAGCGATGGACGGGTCTACGTGCGGACGCGCGGCGCGTTGTACTGCTTCAGCACCTCGCGCTAGCCGAGCTGCCGCGACAAGACGCACTGAACTACGGCTCCGTTTCGAAAGGGCTCAGTTTCTGGTGCCGCAAGGGACGTTCGCCGAGGGGTGCTGGAGTTGTCTGGCTGACCGAACGCTCAACTGCACTTTCAGTCACTGAGGTCGCAGTCAAGATACCGTTCAATGACTAAAATGGCGGGTAGAGATTGGGCCCCCTGAGAGACAGTACATAAGGAGTGGTACACAAAGGCGGGGTCTAACATGGGCTTAGGGTTGAAAACGGAAACGACGAGCGACGAGACCCATTCAAGCAGACGCGCGTTGCGGCCGCATACCTTCGCGACCTCTACACGATATTCGGCGACTGGACCCTCGCAATGGCAGCTTACAACGCCGGCGAGCCCGGAGTGATGGGCGCGATTATTAAGAACGGCGACGCGAACTTCTGGGACCTGTATGACAAGCAGTTGCTGCCCAGGGAGACATGCAACTACATCCCAAGGATTCTTGCCACGATCAAGCTCGCAAGCCAGGCTGAAGTTTACGGCCTGGTTCCCGAGTGGGAGACGCCGGTCGGCGCCGGCAGCTAACGAGACACTACGCAGGGCGACGGTTCAGAGTACAAGCTTCAGCTTGCCACTGGCATTCCTGCGGCCGAAGCGCAAGCTGAAGCTTGTACTCTGAACTCAAACTGACTCACTACCATCGAGTCGTCTTTCTTGCCTCTCAAAGGGCGGAATGGGAGAATATAACCGCGCTCGCGCCGACGTGGTTTGCGCGTGTAGCATTGGCTCCAAGACGCTCTGAGAGAAGCCTTATGAAGAAGAAGGCTAAGATAATTGGCGTACCGATGGATCTGGGCGCCGGCCGCCGCGGCGTCGATATGGGTCCGTCGGCGATTCGAATTGCCGGGCTCAATCAAGCGATCGCCCTGCTCGGGTATGAAGTGACCGACGCCGGTAACGTCAACGTGCATCCGCCCGAAGCCATCGAGGAAATGAATCCGCGCGCGAGGTATTTGTCGCAAATCACAGCGGCAGTCGAAGAGCTGGCGGCGATGACCGAAGCGGCGCTGGAAGAGGGCGCCCTGCCGGTCGTTCTTGGCGGCGATCACTCGATAGCAATCGGCAGCGTAGCGGGTCTGGCTTCGTACTATCGCAAGCGCAACAAGAGGGTCGGCATCATCTGGCTGGACGCGCACGCGGATTCAAACACCCCCGAGACGTCTCCATCGGGTAACATTCATGGCATGCCGCTGGCCGCGCTGCTGGGTCATGGCTCTCGCGAATTGACCCACGTCGCCGGCTTCGCGCCCAAAGTCCTTCCCGAGAACACCGCGATCATCGGCGCTAGAAGCATCGACCCCGGCGAGCGCGCGCTCCTGAGATCGCTGGGTATCCGGGTGTTCACGATGAGCGAGCTGGACGAACGCGGCATGGCGGACGTGATTCTCGAGGCGGTCGAGATTGCCTCGCTCAACACGGCTGGGCTTCACGTGACCATGGATATGGATTTCCTTGATCCGTTCTACGCGCCCGGAGTGGGAACACCTGAACGCGGCGGCGCCACTTATCGAGAAGGACATCTTGCGATGGAGAAGATCGCCGAATCAGGACACGTGCTCTCGGTCGAGCTGACCGAGGTGAATCCGGTATTCGACACGGCGAATCAAACGGCGCAGCTCGCGGTCGAGTTGATACTGTCGGCGCTCGGAAAGAAGATTCTATAGACTCATCAATGGACGGGCACAGATACTCACACGAACTGAATCCAGACTCCCGCCGGCCCGCCGAGGCGGCGATCGAGCGCGACAGGCTCGCCCTCGACTTACAGGACCGGGTAGCAAAGCTCAACGAACAGGCACGAATCTTCATTCCTCTGATTGCGCTATGTTTGATCGTGGCAATCCCGATCTGGTCAAAGTCGCTCGTGAGGTTCCTCATCCTTCTCTTGAGTCCCTTTGTGTTGTTGCCGGTGGGATTCTGCATCATGCATCTCGCGTTGGCGTGGCGCGGAATCGCGAAAGCCAGGACTCGAATACGTGATTGGGAACGCGTTACGCAGGAGAGCAAAGAGTTTGAGTCATAACCCGATCGGCGCGAGCTTCAAACCCGGAAGCACAATGCGGCATCCAAGACGAGCAATCCACAAACAAACGGAGCCAGAGATTTGAGGAAGAAACTAAGAGTTGGTGTGATCTTCGGAGGGCGTTCCGGCGAACACGAAGTCTCGCTGCGGTCAGCAGAGTCCGTCATCAACGCGATGGACAAATCCAAGTACGAGGTCGTGCCGATCGGCATAACCAAAGAGGGCGGCTGGCTGATGTCGGCAAATGCCGCGGCGCTGTTGCCTGAGGCAGTGATGGCTTCAAACAGCCATCAACAAGTCGCGATTATCGGCGATCCGACACGTCAGGGATTGACGCGGCTGGATGAGCGAGAACGTCTGTTGCCGAGCGAACCTCTCGACGCGGTCTTCCCGGTGTTGCACGGCACCTACGGCGAAGACGGCACGATTCAGGGCTTGCTCGAAATGGCGGGGGTGCCCTACGTCGGTTGCGGCGTGCTGGCTTCGTCAACCGGCATGGACAAAGTCGCGATGAAACAACTGTTCGAGCGTGCCGGTCTAACGCTCATCGAGTACGATTGGTTCTTGCGCTCCGCGTGGGAAGAGAATCCCGATGCGGTGATCAAACGCATCATCCGGTCGCTCGGGTTTCCAGTGTTCGTCAAGCCCGCGAATCTAGGCTCATCGGTCGGCATCTCAAAGGCGGCTAACAAAGACGAGTTGCGCGATGCGATCGACGACGCTGCCCGCTACGATCGCAAGGTAGTTGTCGAGCGCGCGGTCGCGGGGCGCGAGATAGAGGTGAGCATACTCGGCAACGAGCATCCGATGGCAAGCCTTCCCGGTGAGATCATCAGCGGACACGAGTTCTACGACTACGAAGACAAGTACATCGATACCACTTCGAGGACCGAAGTGCCGGCGAAACTCCCAAAGAAGATTATCGAGCGAATCCAACGCGACGGAATACGCGCGTTCCAGGCGATCGATGGCTCAGGCCTGGCGCGGGTCGATTTCTTCGTCGAACGCGGGACGAATCGTGTGATCATAAACGAGATAAACACGATGCCTGGATTCACCTCGATCAGCATGTATCCGAAGCTATGGGAGGCGAGCGGAATCCGCTATTCGGAACTGATCGACCGGCTGATCCAGCTTGCGATCGAACGGCACCGTGACAAGTCGCGAAATCTGACAAGCTACCAGCCGCGCGAAGAGAAGTGATGGGACCACAAGTAATCTCCGTTGTGGTGAGAATACGCAGCAGCGGCATTGGTCTGTGGAATAACACCCCCGCAAACCCCAACACAAACCATGTTCTAACAGTTAGCTTTGGTCCGAGTGTTGCTCTGTACAACATCGCGCCCGTAGCAGTTGCCGAGGCGGATTCTCGGGTGTGAGGTAGTTTCGAACCAGGGTTAGGGGTGACCCCGAGAATTCACTTGGCCGACGGCGAGTGCGCGGTTTGCTTTTTTAGGATTTATGATCAGCACTCGATACGGGTCACTTTCTCCTTGACTGAGTTTTCTCCTTACGATTGCGCCGCGTGGCTAACAAGTCGCGCGGCTTTTTTTGGGTGATAATTCAACTAGCCAGCGGAAGCAACGAGCTTGAGCGGCAGTTGTTGCGAGCGATCTATTTCGTTACCCCACTGCGTCCAGCCGACTTTAGGATGGCGCGCGAACAGTTCCAGATAAGGACCGCGACTGCACGACTCGATGATGCTATACAGTTCGTCGGGCTTGCGTGAATGCTCGCGCTTGCGGGTGCTGATAATGTTGACTTGTCGTCGGCCCGCTGCAAGCGTTCTGTTGCCCGTGCCTCGAATCCCAAACAGAATCAGTTCGGTTACGTTGCGGAAATAGAATCCGACTCCGCGCCCGTCCGGGCCCCCGTCTTTCCGCACCTTATACCAGACTAGGTTCGTTTTATAAGTAAAGCCCCATCGTCGCATCACTTCCAATCCCTCAAGGATGAGTGCGTTAGGCACCCAAAGATATAGATGGCTCTTTGGCAGGGCTAACTGCGCCACAGGCAGTTCCATGATTTCCCGCGTTGTCATCGTGCCATAACGTGACAGTCTCTTATGTTCTGGGGCCATCTTCCCCGTGCGATTCGTGAATCGCCACGGGGGATCAGCTAGAATTGTCCCGTAGTGGCCGAACTCGTAGGACAAGAGTTCTTCGGCGACGGACGGTCTTGAGTCGTTGCGTGCGTTCTTGTATTTCACAGGTCGTCTCTCCATAGCTTTCTTGTGATGCCGAAAACGAGAATCGGACACCCGCCGCCGCTGCCACCTTCGATTCGCGGCAGCAGTTTGCTTATATGTGTTGTCGAGGCTCCGTAAGAAGCTCCGCGCCCCAGGTCGTTGAATATCAATTGAAGGTCATCACATCGGGTGACAATCACGCCGATGCTGATAGCACGCAGATCGAATAAGAGCCGGAAGTTGTTTAGGTCGCGATCAAAGAATGGATCCTTGTTGTTCCACTCGATTTCAAGCGCTACGCGATTCTTGTAGCAGTCAACCTTATGAGTAGGTGACGCCATTTCAACGTTATCGACTACTACTTTGGTATCAAAGCCCTTCTCTACCCATCCTAGCGCAGTGAAGGCAGTATCGAGCGCGTCTGCGACCAGCGATTTATTCTTGCCGCCTACCTCTATATGACTTCTCTGAAGGTGGAAGTTTGTTAGGACGGTGACTATTTCATCCCACTCGCCAGGAAAGTCATTCTTGAGAACAGCGCAGGCATGCTTCCATTCATGAATCTCGTAATTCTCGCGCGGAAATCAGGCAGTAGATCTAATGTCATCGGAGCAAGTCTGAATTGCGCTACAGAGAAACGGGGTAGTCTCTGTCGAGCGCTTATTTAACCTGTCGGGGGGTCATCCGTCAAGCGCGATGCGTACCGCTTATGATCTCTGACTTTGCGAGCCTTAGAGTCGCCCGCTTATCGCCGCAATCATCTCCCGCACCGCACGCTCCATTCCTACAAGCGCCGCCCGCGCTACGATATTGTGTCCGATGTTTAGTTCCTCGATGGGATAAATCTCGGCGATCGCGCCAACGTTCCGGTAAGTCAATCCGTGTCCAGCGGCGACCTTCAGCCCGAGCTCACCCGCCCCGCTCGCGCATTCGGAGATGCGCGCCAGCTCCGCTTCGATCTGGCCGGCCTCGGCAGCGCGCGTTGGATCGCTCAGCTCGGCATAGCGGCCCGTGCAAATCTCGATCTGGTGCGCGCCCACCCGTTGCGAAGCTTCAATCTGAGCCATATCGGGATCGACAAAAATGCTGACGAGCACACCCGCCTCTGAGAGATCGCGGACCGCCTCCTGAATGTCTTGTTGGCGCGGCGTGACGTCGAGTCCGCCTTCAGTGGTGACCTCTTCGGATCGCTCCGGCACCAGGGTCGCCGTGTTGGGTCGAACCTCACACGCGATCCTCACCATCTCTTCGGTGGCGGCCATCTCAAGGTTCAAATGAGTCTTGACGAC
Organism: uncultured Clostridia bacterium; assembly: GCA_964548075.1. GTDB lineage: Bacteria > Acidobacteriota > Blastocatellia > UBA7656 > UBA7656 > Onstottus_A. The sequence continues at coordinate 94,784 of CAZJQQ010000014.1, forward strand.
TGCCCGCAACACGCGCACGTCGTCGTCCTGGATGTGGCGCCGGTCGCCCCGAAGGTGAATCGTAATTCCACTCGCGCCGGCCAGATCCGCCAGCACAGCCGCGGCGGTGATACTGGGTTCCCAGGTGCGGCGCGCCTGTCGTATCGTCGCGATGTGATCGATGTTGACGTTTAATCTAATGGTCATTGATAGCCTTCAGTTTTCATTTGAAAGAAGCGGAGCCAGGGTTAACAATATCAGCGCTCGGCAGGTTGTGCCAGAATTACTGCCGGGCTCGCCTTCGTCTGGACCTCCAACACCTTGATTCCGCCGCCGAAGGCTTTTGAGGAATGCGATGATTCACAAGACTACCGGTTTGCTTTTCGCGATTATCTTCTCGACGTGCGCTCTGGACGCCCAAAGCCAGACTAAACCGACCGACCAAAACGAAAGCGTTCGACTCAGGACCGAGTTGATTCAAGTGCAGGTCGTGATAACCGATAAACGGGGGCGAGTCATCGAGGGATTGAAGAGGGAGGACTTCGAACTCCTGGAGCAGGGACGCGCTCAGGAAGTCAGCTTCTTCTCCGAAGACCGGGTCGGCGCGCAGCCAGCGAGACCGGCGGTTGCGAACGCCGATCAAGTCGCTGGACGGCCTGCCGGCGCACCCGGATCAGCCAGTCAGCCGCGCTCGATCGTTCTCTTCTTCGATACGCTTCACCTTTCAGGCCCCAGTTTGATTCGAGCCAGACTGTCAGCAAAGCAATTCGTCGACGAACAAATGACCGATCAGGATACGGTCGTGATAGCCGCCAGCAGCGGCGTGTTTGGCATCTTCCAAAATCCTGCTCAGAATCGGCTCGCGCTCCACCGACTGATAGAGCGAATCAATGATTTCGATGCCTCGGGTCAGAGCAACTTCACACCGTATCTTGCAGCGATGGTGAAGCAAGGGGACAAGGCCGCAATGGAGGTCGCTAAACAGATATTGATCGAGGAGTTCGGCCGTTTATTCGGAATTGAAAGGCTGGTCCTATCGAAAGCAAGCGAAGTACTGGAAATAGCGTCCTACAAACGGCAATCCACGCTGGGTGTACTGTCGGCTGTAGCTGAGCGCATTATGGGCATGCCCGGACAGCGTTTGCTCTTATTGCTGTCTGACGGCTTTAGCATGAGAAACCCATATGGTGCCCCAGACACCGGAGATGTTCAATCCGCCATCAGCAAGGCGGTCCGTTCGGGAGTGATTATCTATTCAATCGACGTCAAGGGCCTTGAAGTGGCCGCCGAATTCGACGCTTCGCGCCGCAGCGTCACCGGAGGCTCAACGATAATCGGCCGCCTCTCAAGCTACATTTCTGCGTCCGCGAAAGACCGTCAGGACGGTATGAACGCTCTGGCGCAGGACACTGGGGGCAAAGCGTTTTTCAACACAAATGATTTGAAGGGAGCTGTACAGAAAGCTGTCGACCTGAATCGTATCTACTACACGCTGGCGTACTACCCGCCCGACGACAAGGGCAACAAAGAGTTCCGCCGGATCACAGTGCGGGTCAAGTCTCATCCGGAATATAACGTGCGTGCGCAAAAGGGCTACTTCGCGTCGGACTTGAAAAAGGCGGCAGAGAAAGAGCTCGCGCAGTCACCGGAGCAGCGTCTGATGACCGCTATAGCCAAACCGCTGCCGGTCGGCGATATCGAGGTTAGCGCTTCGGCAGATTACCTCGAGGTTGGAACGGATGCCGAACAGGTCTCGCTTCAGGCCCAAATCGACGCGACAAATCTTAGCTTCCGAGAGCAGAGTGGCCGGCTTCTCATAGAGCTCGAGCTGGTGGCGGTGGTCTACGATCGCACGGGCAAACCGATCAATTCAATCACGGAGACGATTCGGGGCGCCATGTCTGTCTCGGAAGTCGAGGCGGCCAAAAAAACCGGGTTTCATTATTCCAAGCGACTAGCGTTGAAACCTGGTCTCTACAACATTCGTCTCGGCTTAAGGGAGATCGGCACTGACCGGGTTGGGACGGCGGCTACCTGGCTCGAAGTGCCGAATCTCGGCCAGGGCAAGCTGACGCTCAGCAGCATTTTGCTGACGAAGGATTCCGTGGAAACCGCGGCACCGCGGGGGTCGGGCGGCGGGGGTGCTCCCGCCGCGCTCGGAGTTGCATACTACAACACTGGCAGCCCTGTCCTGTATTACCTGATGATCTACAATGCGCGTGCAGAGTCCGATCTAACGATGCAGTGGGAAATAGCTGAGGCTGGCAAAGTGATCCACCGGACCGAGTGGCAACCCGTCGCTTCGCGCTTGATTGGACGAGATAAGAAAGGAATCGAGATCGGCGGCCAGCTTACGCTGACTTTGCAGCCAGGCCTCTACGAATTGCGCATCTCGGTTACCGACTCCAAATCCAAGCAAACAGCGCAACGCACCGTCGCCTTTGCGATCGAAGGCTGAACTTTGGTGTTGATGATGAAGGGCGGCATTGTTTACAAGAACGCAGCACGCGGCGCGACACATTGATGTTCGTGATTATCGAGAACCAGGCTGGATGCCGGCTTCTCACTGCTGAGGCTGCGCTTAGTCCACTCGGCCCGCGACGCGGTTGGTCGCTTGCTCGACAGGCTGGGGTGATTCGATCTGAAAGTTGGCGGGCGGATTTTTGTAGCGACCAGCGAGATCGTTCAGGCGAATGCGTATCAGGTCGGCGAACATGTTTATCGAGTCACGCACATAGTTCAGTTTGTTTTGCAGCTCGCCGCCTTCGCAATGATTCCAGACCACCGGCACTTCCAGCAATCGATTGCCCTGCTTCTTGGCGATGTACAGCACCTCGGGGTCGAAGCCGAACCGCTCGACGCGCTGAAGCGCGAACACCGGAAGCGCGGCCTCACGGCGGAACGCTTTGAACCCGCATTGGGTGTCCTTGAACTTCAAGCCGGTGATGATTCGCATGCATAGATTGAATATAGTGCCGCCCAGCTCGCGCATTCGCGGCTGGTGCACACCGATCAACTCGCGATTGAGGGCGCGCGAGCCTAGGGTGACATCGGCGCGCCTTTCGGCGATTGGATCAATCAGTTTGGGAGCTTCGGTGATGGGAGACGACAAATCGGCGTCGGTGAACAGAACGATCTCGCCGCTCGCTTCGGTGAGTCCGCGTTTGACGCTGTAGCCCTTGCCGCGGTTTGGAGCGTTGGTCAAGACGCGAAGCACGTGCCCTGCGTCGCGGAACATCGAAATCCGCTCTGAAACGCAGCGCGCGGTGCTGTCTTCCGAACCGTCATCGACGACGATTACTTCGGCTTGGTAGCGGGCAGCAGATAAAAAATGCAGGACCTGGTCGAGGCTGCCCGCGATTCGCTTCTCCTCGTTGTAGGCAGGAATGACAATTGACAGCAGCCGGCTCATAAGCGTTCGCTTCAACAACAACCCGAGGCTTCGAATATAACACACCGCTACTAAGCCGTCAGCGCTCGTGGGTTGTGTTGATGGACGCTTACTCGATCAACAGCTCTGAGCCATTTGGCGGTCCCGGATGCGTGGTAACGCATCACCGCTGATCGCCGATGATGACGACATCGCTCGTTTGCGCACCCCGCGAGCACACCAGATTGTTTCCATTCCGCGACCAGTCAAAGAAAAATATTCGATCAGACTTGAAATCGGTTAGCCGTCTGGGCGGATCGCCGCTTAAAGGCTGGCTCCAGATGTTGGACACGCCGCTCTCGGTGACCGGGTAGCTGATGGCCTTGCCATCAGGTGTCCATCGAAACTCGATCGGCGAGGCGCCGGTATGGGACGTGTCGAACATCCGGACGGGCGGCCCACCAGCAAATGGGATGACTGCAATCTTGGCAGACGAATTGGGCTGCTCGTCCCAGTGGTAGTACGCGATATACTTCCCCTCCGGCGATACGACAGGGTGCCTGGAAAGTTTGTCGGTTAGTCTGACCGGGGCTCCGCCTTCGACACTCACCTTCCAGAGCGTAGGCTTGCCTGACTTGTAGCTCGCGTAGACTACCCACTTGCCGTCCGCCGAAAAGCACGGGTTCAGGTCAAAGGCATCCGACGTGAGCCGCTTCAGGTTGCCACCATCGACATTCATCCTCCACAGGCTGCGAGGGCCTTCGCGTTCCGACACGAAGACGATGTAACGACCGTCGGGTGAAATTGCCGGCGAGTGGTTCAGGAGGGAATCAAAGGTCAATTGCCGGCTGCTGCTTCCGTCCGATGCAGCGATCCAAATGTCGCGGCCACCGCCCGCCTCGGAGCTAAAGACCACGAGGCCATCCGGCGTCCAACACGGATGGTCATCGTTGCCTGTTCCGGTTGTTAATTGCCTGGCTCGGACCGCGTCACCGTCCGGCACAACCCAGAGGTTTGTCCGTCTTTCATGCTGAACCGCCACCATCGTTCTCGAATCCGAGGAGAGGCCCGCGCTTGCGAAATTGATCAGGTCGGCGGTCAGCGGTCGCGCCTCGCCCGACGGATATGCAACGTGCCATATCTGAGATGGGCTCGAGGCTTCGCCCCTAGCGGTCGCGACGAGACCAGTCCCATCTGAAATCCAGGTTAGACCTCCGATTGATTGCCACCGCTTTGAGGTGAGTGGTTTCTCCTCGCCGCTTTCCAGATCAATTTCGACCACCGTCATGACCTTGACGCCCGCTCGCGTTCCGACGCTACAAACGAGGGTCTTTCCATCGGGCGACCAGGCTGCTGATCCGAAATAGTCTCGCAGCTTGCGCGTGGCAAGAGCAGTCTGTTGGTTGCCATCCAGAGTCGCGATGATAAGCGCGCTCTGGCCGCGCGATGTATCTCCGCGGACGAAGGCCAACCGCTTGCCATCGGGAGAAAGCGCTACGGCGCTACCTACCGCCGAGATCAGTCTTTGCGAAGCCCCGCCAAGCGCCGGTGTCCGGTAGAGCACGTTCTCTTTCACGTAGTAGATCCAGTTGTTATCGCGTGAAAAAGCGAGACCGAGATACCGGCCCTCATCGGGCGGCACAATCTGAACTTCGCCTGCCCCTGCAGTCTGTCGCAGCCACAGGCTTTGCCGTCCTTCGTCGTCCAAAACGTAAGCGACGTACCTGGCGTCGGGCGAGATGGCGGCTTCAACGGACTTGCCGTTCCTGGTGAGCTTGCTGATACTGGCCGTTTGAAAGAAGCCGGCCGGTGTTCCGCCTTTTTCCTTGCGGGCGACGAGCTTGTACAAACCGAAGCCGGCGATCGCGAGTAACACCAGCACGCCAACTGAAACCAGCAGTCTCACGCCAGAGGTTCGCTTTGGCGCTGTTGCTTGGGCGGGCAGAGTATTGTGGGCCGAAGCCGCCTGGAATCGCCCAACGCTAACTGCGTCGTCTTTGTGCGAAGGGTCAGAATCAATCGATTCTTCGTCTTCTATGACGAGGTTCGATACGGTGTGTTCCTCCATTATCAGACGAGGGGACCCGGCCGGCAGTGCGATGACCGGAGCGACGAAGCAGTAACCGCGCCTCGGAATGGTCTCGATGTATTGCTGCGGGCCTTCCGCCTCGCCGAGGACCCTTCTCAGGGTGAAGATGTTCTGAACCAGAGTGCCTTCCTCTACAAATGTATCGGGCCAGACCCTCTCCATCAACTCGCCCTTCTCAACCAGATGCCCGCTGCTTCGGACAAGCACCAGCAGGGTGTCGAATGCCTTCGATGTAAGGGGGACGGGCTGGCCGTCGCGCAGAAGGAGGCGGTCCGCTGCATTCAAGCGGAACGGCCCGAACTCGTAGAGGTGCTCTGCCTGCTGCTTCATAGCGGCTTTGAGAACCGTTTGAGGAACATTTGATCGAAGATTTAAGCCGCGTTTAAGGACTTCTGAACTGCTTCTGGATTATTGTCCGCGGTGCGGTCGATAGGTGCAGAAAGATGTGCAGCTCGGAAGACCCGTTGCGGCGCTGATTGTATCCCAACGGTCTGGTTGGGGCAACTAGCGCAGGTGACCACCACGGCATCAGCAGGCCTGATCACGGCTTCGCTTTTGGGGGGCGGTTTGAATAGGAAGAGAAGGACGCGGATCACGGTCGAGACACATCGGGTCCTGGTAGTGAGCCAGGGCCGGCGCGCGACGGCCTGGTGCGAACACTGCAACCTGCAAGTCGATATGCTCAGGGTGGATGAAGCGGCAGCGATGGCCTCGGTCAGCTCCCGCACGATCTACCTCTGGGTTGAGACAGGCAATGTTCACTTCACCGAGACGCCGGAGGGATTCTTGTTGATTTGTAGCGACTCACTCGCTGGCGCTTCGCGATAAGCGCAAAGGCGAATCGGTTTTGGAGCGAGTCGCCTCTTACGCCGCAGACAGAATGGAAAGCTGTTACAGAAAGGGAAGTTTATGAAGAGCAATAGAAAGAAGCCTGATCTATCTTACGAAAACACTAGTTCCATAACTTGGGCTTCGACTTTGACGCTTCGATCCCTGCTGCTCGCATTGCTTGGGGGTTTACCTTATTCGTTCTCCGCCCTGGCTCAAGAGACACCCGAGAACCACACTGGCCCGAAGATGCGCATAGCAGTGATGGATTTGTCAGGCTCGGCGCTCAAGCTGCAAACCACTTACCAGCCGACCTCCACCACCTCTAGCATCTCCATCCCGCCTCCCGCTGAGTTCGGCCGCGGTCTGACTGAGATGCTCACCACTGCGCTCACAACAACCGGGAGATTCATCGTGCTAGAGCGCGCCGCGATCGACAAGGTCACCAGTGAGCAGGACTTCGGCGCGTCTGGCCGGGTCAACCCGGAGACCGCGGCAGGCAGAGGCAAGATCATCGGGGCGCAATCGCTGATCACTGGTGACGGGGAAGTCGCTCGGGACCCCGGATCGAAAGATCGGCTCGCTTGCCGTTGAGACGATGCAGGACAAGTACTCGGTGGCGCGAGTCACCGCCGGAAACGGCTTTAAGCGAAATCACCTCGTCCGGTTCAAGGGAGAAACGCAGAAGCCGTGAGTAATCTGATGGCGCCCAAGCGAAGGAGCGCTGTGCAACCGGACCCTTGCCGCTCGGCTGACCAGCGCAGCCGCGCGCGCGAACTCACAGTAGAAAAGGAGCAAGTTTATGAACAAACCAATCCAAAGCAGCTTTCGCCCTGCGGCCACATGCGTCGCCCTAGTTATGCTTGTCGCGTCGGTGGCGCTTTCCAGCGGGCAGCTTAGGGGCCAGCGGGTCTCGCTTGGCGACGACATCCAGGTGGACCAGAGCCGCGTAAAAACCAACCGCCGCCCTCCCATCACTCTCAAGGCATTCGAGATGGTTGACCCGCAAACAAACAAGCCCGTGTCACCCGACACGATGATACGGCTGCGAGATGGAAGGTCAGTCAGGGCCGGAGACTACTACACGCAGCTCAACAAAATGGAGAAAGCCGCCAACGCGCTCGGATATACGCTGCGCTCTGCGGGAACGGTCGATTTGGAGGAAGTGATCATCGACAGAGCAAGACTAGGGGCGCAGGCGCAGACTATAACATCGGCCCACCGCAAACCCGATGCGAGCGCGCCCCCGCCCTCAATCGGCGATGCCATTCAGGTAAGAAATCGCGCGCAACTGAAGTCTTTCGCAGACCGCAAGCAGAGGATTGATCAGATTCTGTCCAATCCACAATTGAGGGCGGCGGTGCAGCAAGTCAACCCGCAGGTCGGCGCCGCGGTGACGAAAGAATGGAGCTTCGAACTTGGCGACCCATCGCTATTCGCAGTCAACGGCGGCGTAAAACTCAGAGTCGAGGGAACCGCCAACGCTTCGACAATCAGCGGAGAGGCGAGGTTTGGGGGCGCCCTTTTCAATCATCCACGGGAACTTCTCCGTTTGATGGGCAGTTGCAGCTCGCCGAGCGCGGGGAGCATGAACACGCAGTTCAGCGTCTTCTTCGACGGCAAGAGCGTTTACAACTACAACCAGAATCAGCCCGCGCCTATGGAGAAAAGCGATTCCTTCTCGAAGGACTTCGATTTTCCCTACACCTATCGCTTCTCGGTGTACGACGTTCCGATGAGCGCGACGATAGGAATTCGTGGTACCGTCGGCGCTCGCTATTGGTTCCAGTTGCAGCCACTCTCCGCAGTCGGGTTCATCTATCCTTCTGCCAACGTCAAAGGATACGCTGAAGCCGGGCCGGACCTAGAAAACGTTGCGAAGGTTCAGGCTGGCGGCGACTTGACGTTGCTCAAAGACAGCATGACATTGGGCGCCATCGTGGAGTTGAAGATCAACGGGACCACGCCCCCATCTTTCGAGAAATGGTATGCCTGCTATAACGATCTCCAGGCGTTGAGCGGTGACCTCTACGTCAAAGGCTGCGTTGACGTCCCCGTTTTCGGAGAAGCGTGCGCGAAGAAGAAGCTGTGGGACTGGCAGGGCGTTCATACAAGCGGCTATGTGTTCATCAGCGGACCGCTCATGGCTGCGCCTTGATGAACGGACCCCGAACAGGGAGAGGCGTGACAGAGCTTGCCCGAGAGCGACACACACGATGGCGGGCTCTGTCACGCAACCAATATTCGCATTGCTGAACCTCGCCGTGAAATCTGAAGCATTGCTGGAGCCCATCATGAAATCTGGAAGAGAAGCAAGCCAGCGCCAGTTCTTCAAGAGACCCATGCAGACGCGAATGCCGCGCAAGCTCGGCTTCGCAATGTGCGCGATCTTGTTTGCGGCGTTCGCGGCCGTGGTAGCTGTGACGCTTACCGGGCGGGAGAGCGGTAAGGCGGAGACGCGATCAGCCGGAAGGATCAGCGCCACAGGCCTCGTTATGAATCCCGATGGAGCCGGGTTGGGAGCCTACAAGTTTGTCGTAGGCGAGCGCGCGATCTACGATTTGAGCTACAGCAGCGCGTCGGTGGCGGATTTCACCGGGCTGTTTGCGGCACTGGGTCACTCGAAAGAACAGGCGGCGCCATCGGATTCGCCGCTTCCGTTCCGCACCGTTCTGCGAGCCGAGTTGGCGGCTGCTGTCTTGAGCACGGACGGCAACAGCGCGGTTGTTGCATACAGCCTGCGTAACACGGCGCTGAATCTGGAGACCAACGGGCAGCAGCTTTTTACCGATGCTGAACAGATCAGCTCCGACCTGGGTCGCGAGATCTTCGCCGTGGTCAACAGTAAGGGCAAGATTCTATCTGTTGGCTTCGGTCCCGGCGTGGGAACCCGCTCGCAATACATCGCTCGCACTTTGCTGGCCCTCACGCAGTTCGTCTTTCCCGGCGACGAGGCGCAAGTGAGGGACCTTCACCACTGGGAGAGCCGGGAAGACGACCCGAGCGGAGAGTGCCTCACCCTCTACCAAGTGGAATCCGTGTCGAGTCGAGAGAGTCAGGCGGAGTACAAAGACGCTGTCGGCGCGTTTCGCAAATCGAAAGTGCGCTACCTGAAGTCGCAGGCTGAAGACCCGGCGGGCGAGCCTTCCGCCTTTAAGGTTATCGAACCCGGCCGGGGCATGCTCGCGCGCTTTGATTTCGAGGAGGGCCGCGTGCTGTCTCTGGACGGCTCCGAATCCCAGCGCGTCACCATCGCTGGGAAAACTGTCGCGCGAGCCGGCGCGACTCTCCACGTGAACTACCTGCGGAAGGAAAGGTTGAGCCATTCCGAGCTTGACCAGTTGCTCGCTCTGAGCGCGGAGCGAGGAAGAACCGGGAAAGCTGCGTCGTTGGTCGCGACTCCCTCCAAAGAAGAAACCGACGCTGCAGTCCAGCGCGCCAAACTTGGAAGCGCGACGCTGGAGTCGTTGCTGGCGGAGCTTGCCGCTGCGGAAGCGGGCGCAAGCAGGGGAGAAGACGATACCCCGCTCTATCTCAAGTTTAAGGCCCTGGTATACGTTCACCCTGAGTCTTGCGCGAGCCTTGCGCGGATTCTGGCCTCCGCCGATGTGGGGAGCGTCACGATGCGGCTGCTTGTCGGCGCGATCGGTGCCGTCGGCCACGAACAAGCACAGGCGGCGCTCGTATCGGTCATTCGCGAACGTGCGCGCGACTGGCAGGCTCTCTGCAGACTCATACCGGCGCTCGGGGACGCGCGCCTGCCGGCGCCGTTTGCCGAAGAGGAATTGCGCGAACTGGCATCGGGCGCAGCCGACGGAAGAATCGCTTCCACGGCTCACTTATCTCTCGGGGTCATGGCGCGAAGTCTCGCGGGAACTTCTCCTGAACGAGCCGCCGCACTCGTAGATTGGCTGGTCAGTCATACTGAGGCTTCGCCTTCCGCTGAAGCGACGAAACAACTGCTGCTCGCGCTTGGCAATGCCGGTTCAACTAGAGCACTGCCGGTGATGGAAAGGTTCGCCGCCGACGCTTCTCCAGACCTGCGTGCGGCAGCCGTGCTTTCGCTGCGCTGGGTCGATTCGAGCAAGGCAGAAACGCTCCTGGCCGAGGCGTTGAGTCTCGACAGCAGCGCGACTGTAAGGCTCAACGCAGCGGTTGCCCTCGGGTTTCGGCGGATAAGCCCGGCAACTTTTGAGGCGCAGAAGCGAGCGCTCCTGAACGATAAGGATGCGAACGTGCGTGTTGCGGTTCTGAAGGATTTCTGTCAGTCGCGTGAGTCTCTGTCGGCAGCTCAAGCGTTATTGAGGCGAGCCGCTTCGCGCGACGCGTCGAAAGAAGTGCGACACGCGGCATCAACTATCCTTGCGAGCCTCCGAGATAGCCGTCTCGGTGGATGAACTTGCGCGCAACTGCGCGTCTCTGACGCAGACTAACGGAATCTTGATGGTTAAGTGGAGGTGTGCAAATGAAACGACGGATGAAAGGTTTAAGGCTTCCTGTTTTTCGTCTGATAACCCTGACTCTTTTCGCAGGTGTGGTCTTCTTGCAGCAACCTACATTGTCTGCGCAGAACATTGCAACGCCTAAGAAAAGCGCCGTTACCAGGGAATCAGGCCGCTTCAAAGCGATCTTCGAGCCCATCAACTATACGGAAGATGTCCAGTTCACCGATGTCTTCTTCGTTAACGACCAGGTTGGCTGGATCACGGGCAGCGCCGATTCTTTGAAGGGCGGCGTGATTCTTCACACGCGGGACGGTGGCGACCACTGGACGACACAGTTGGGTGATTTGCGGTCCAGCGAGAACTACTACCACCAACTGCGTTTTCTGGATGAAAAGCATGGCTTCGCCGTGCAACCTTCCAGCCCCGGCGACCACAAGCTGCTCCGCACCACGGATGGTGAGACGTGGGAGGTCAGCGGCACGGTCGCGCAGCATCGCGGCGATTACACATTTATCTCGCCGGCCGCCGGGTTCGTCTCGTCCGGAGACCAAATTCTCCGCACTCAAGACAGCGGCCGGACCTGGAAGCCCGTCTTCACCTGCCAGACCAAAGTCGAAACCGAAGGACTGATGCGCGACGTGAAATGTGGTTTCGACAGTTTCCATTTCCCTTCACCCAATGTCGGATATGCCATCGGCCATTCCAATCAGACGAAGGGTCTGTTTATTGCAAAAACCGAAGATGGCGGCGCGAATTGGAGAGTCTGGTCGGACCTGCCTGGCGAGTCGGGCAAAGAGGGAGACGTCTTTTTCACCGATGAAAACACCGGTTTTGTCCGAGTCTGGATCGGCAAATTCTTCGCCACCTCAGACGGCGGGCAGACCTGGCGCGGAATCGCCGGGACGGACGGCACCGGCAAACCCGAGATCAAGTTTGCCGATCGCCAGGTTGGATGGTCGGTCTCGCCCTATGGCCCTTTCAACTATACAGTCGATGGTGGAAAACGCTGGACGGTCCGTCAAATCAAGTTTCCGGCAAAGGTGAACGCCTTCAGCCTGCCTCAACGCGACCGCGGGTATCTCGTAGGCGACCACGGCATGATTTACCGCTATCGAATAGTGCCGGTTGATTACACGGTTCGAGGGATGATCGAAGCGCCAATGATGACGAGTGGAGAAGCGACTCGCTGAGAGGCTTGTCCGCTAATGCTCAGGTTATGATGTGGCAAGTACACGTCTCGACCCGGTGGAGATCACCCGTCAGGGATCAGTTGGCTGAGGCTGGGGGCATGACTCGAAAGCGGCTGTCAGAGCCTGTTTCACCGCCGGGGCCGGACGACCACAACTCGAAGCTGCGGCCACCATCCGCCGTGTGATACACGTAGTCATTACCCCAGGGATCCACTTCCGGTACGTTCTCGAGGTAAGGCCCAAACCAATAGTTGGAACGCTCGCCGCCGTCAGCCACAAATGCTGCCGGCTTTCGCGCCAGGCATCTGAGGCCTTCTTCATTCGTCGGGTAACGTTGTACATCCGCTTTGAATCTAATCAGCGCCTCGGCCAGCGTATTGAGCTCCCGCTGGGCGGCCTGTTCGCGCGCCATCATTCTTTGAGCCTCGCGCCGGCCGCGGTTGATCATGTTCAAAACGATCGAGCCGGCAACGACAATGACCAACGCGATCACGGACGTAACGATCAATCGCTTGCGGCGGCGTGCGCGGCGCAGTATCGCTTCATGTTTCTCGGGTGAGAAAACCAATGTCGGATCGGGCCGGTGCGTGGTTGCAGTCTTGCGGGCCAGTTCAACGTGTGCCCGCGATGCGCCTGCGCCTACCGGGAAATAGCAATGCACGCAGTAGCGGAGATCGGGAGCCAGCCCCGCGCCGCATTGCTGACACGTTTGCGCGTCTTGTTCCTGAGTCGCCATGAGCCTACAGCGCTAGTTTAGACCGCACGGCGCCACGGATACAATGGAAGTGTCTGTTCGTAGTTCGGCCTTTAGGCGGAAGTTCGTAGCCTGATAGCCCGTCGCAGAACCCTACAAACTTCCGCCTAAAGGCCGGACTACGAACACCTGATACGGACCTCACGAACATTCACAGCACTCGCCGGAAAAACTGAATCATCTCGCCCCACGCTTGATCAGTAACCTCCGGGTCGTAGCGCGGACCTTCGTCTCGCATGAACGCATGCTCAGCGGGATAGAGGGTTATCGAGTAGTTTGCACCAGCTTGATTGAGCGCCGCCTTTATCTTTGCGCGGCCGTCCTCGGGTACGTGCGGGTCACGTATGCCAAACACCAACAGCACCTCCCCTCGAATCTCCGAAGCTCTTTCAAGTGAGCCGGCGTCCTCGTCTTTTCCAAGCTTGCCGTTGTGAATACCCGTCCCGTAGAAACAAACCGTCGCCAGCACGTCCCGCTGAAGCGCCGCTCGAAATGCGAGATGTCCCCCTATGCAAAACCCGCCCGCGCCGAGCTTCCCTTTTTCAACGGCCGGATGTTGATCAAGGTAATCAAGCACGCTGCGGCAATCGGCGTCAAAATCTGCGACGGCGGTTTTCCCTGCTCCAGCCAACCCGCGTGTTCGGCCTTCATCATCGAATGGGATCACCGTTCCGGCAGGTTCGATCCGATGATAGATTTCAGGCGCGGCAACCACGAACCCATAACCCGCCAATCGCGTGGTCGCACGAATCATTGGTCCGGTGAGTTGAAAGATATCCGAATAGAAAAGAATCCCCGGATACCTCCCTTCCTGCGTCGGGGCCGCGACAAACGTGCTCATCGCGCTTCCATCAACAGGGATGTCCACGTATTTCGTTGTAATGAGCATGTTAGTTCTGTTCGTAGTTCGGCCTTTAGGCGGAAGTTTGTAACCTGATGCCAAGTCGAAAAATCCTACAAACTTCCGCCTAAAGGCCGAACTACGAACACCTATCGCCGGGTGAACTTGAACTCTGGCGAAAGCGCTCCACCAGGATTTGCGACCCGCAGCGTGACCGTCTGACCTTGTTGGATGAGCTTGCCAGCTTTATTGCCGACCAAATTGGTTGCGGGGCTGGCATCGTCGTTGAAGGTCTTTTTTTGCTGCTCGCTGTTCAACTGTATCTTTGCTCCACTCTCAAAGCCCTGGCCAAAAACAAAAAGCTTCTTGCCGACTATGGATACGCTTCTCATCTTCAGCGACGCGGGCCCGAGCGGCACTCGCCAGGCCCCCCGCCCGTGCGTGAATGCGAAGAGATTCAGCGTGTTGCCGACGCTGCCGATTGCGAGCGATTCAACAATCGTATTCGCAAACCCGGTATTCTCTCGCGCCCAGTTTGCTCCGCCGTTGAGGGAAACAAACACGCCGATGTCCGTACCCACGTAGAGGGTCTGCGAATTGGACGAATCCACTACTATCGTGTGAACCGGAACATCAGGGATCCCGGTATCTCCCGCCGCGTCAATTCCGGCCCAGCTTGCGCCCGCGTCGGTGCTCTTCCATACGTGCGTGCCGCCAAAGGTGGAATAGGTCGCATACGCGACGTTCACGTTGTTAGGATCAAAGGTCAGCCACGAAACGAACCCGGTCCGCGGCTGGGCGGCGGGCCAATCAGTCGCCGCGTTCGAGGTCAGCCCGATGTTCGTGCGGTGGATGAAGCCACCCACATCGCCGGTGAATCGACGACCGGTCCCAGCGAGCACATAATTGGAATCCGCCTCGGCGATTGCTATGGCGCTGACCGTCCCGCCCAGCACACCGGTGTTTGCCTGCGCCCAGCTCGCAGCCGCGTCGTCAGTGCGCCACATAGTCCTGCCGCCAGTCCACAGCCTCTGAGGGATGCCGGGATCCATCAAGAATGGGTTGATGAAAAGAAAGTTGTTGCTCGATTCACTAATGCCGAAGGTCACGCCCTGAAAGCTTTGTCCTCCATTCTCCGATCTTCGAAGCGACAGCCTGGTCGTCTCGACATAGATCGTGTCCGGGCCTGTCGGGTCCACCGCGACATAGCCGCCATCGCCTCCGAACACCTGTGACCAGCTCGATCCCGTCTGATCCGCGCCCCTCAACGTGCCGTTGTCCTGGGTGCCGCCGACAAATGTGACCCCGCTAGGATACGGCAGCCCGTGATAAAACTGCGTCACTCCATAGTCGTTATTCAGCGAAGTCCAGATGACCTGTGTGTTGTTGGTGTCGCATGGCGCGGCTATCCCTTTCGCCGTCGCCGCGCCCGCGTTGTCGGTTCGAAAGATGCCGCCATCATTGGTCACATACATGATTCGGTTGCTCGTGCCGTTGTACTGCGGATGAAATACGATGCCGTGCTGGTCCGCATGCGCGTAGTGCGGATCGGTTTTCGGCGCCCACCAGTAAGATGCGATACCCCAACTCGCGCCGCCGTCATCCGACCGAAACAGATCGACGCCTCCCGCCCAAACGCGATTCGAGTCGGCAGGATCTACGGCGATGATGTTGTCATACCATCCTTGATTCAAAAAGGAATTGGACCCGCCCGGATTGCAGTTCGATTGAAAGGCGACGACCGGGTTCGACAGCAACACCGTGTTGAGCTTTGTCGGATCGGTGTTTCTCACCCGCGCCTCCCACGTCCCTTCGTCACCGCTCGACGTAGAGCGGAAAACCGCGAGCAGGCCAAGACTGTAATTCCCGGTCTCGATGCTTGAAGCCAGAGCGTAGATGACATTCTGGTCCGAAGGCGCAATAGCCAGCGTCGTTCGGCCAAGCATTGGGTCTGTCAACACGGCGGTCCAGGGGGCCACGTTCAGCGGGTCGCCCGCGTTGATGTTTCGATAAACAGTAGACTGAGCAAACGTGCCACAAGCCGCGAACAGGTAGTCGCTCGTTTGGTCGGTCCTGATGGCGAGGTCAAGACACCCGCCGTTAACGGTCGTTTCGGCCACGAGTGGATTGAGCGAACGCGTCCAACTCGCGCCGCCGTCCGTGCTGCGCCAGACTCCCGTGCGCGTCGCGGCATAGACGCGAAGGTGGTCATTCGGGCTAACGACGATATCGTTGACGAAATAAAAATCCTCGGTCGAGGTACCGCCAAGGAAGGTCCAGTTTCCCCCTCCATTGGTTGTCTTGAAGATGCCCGCGCCGCGAACGTTGTCGCTCGCGAAGAAACCTTCGCCGGTTCCGGCATAGATTACGTCCGGGTTCGCCGTATCAAATGCGAGCGAGCAGAACGCGATGTTGGACAGCAGGTCGCCAAGCGCGGTCCAGGAACTCCCTGCGTTCGTGCTCTTCCACACACCTCCGCCGACGCCTGCCGTGTACATCACCATCGGATTGGTCGGATTGATTAAGAGAGCGCGGGTCCGGCCTCCGATGTTGCCCGGCCCGAGCTGTGTCCACGCGCCGAGCGCCTCTGGCTCGATTGAAGCGGTTTGCATCTGCCTTAGCGAAGGCAGCATTGTCCTGTTGGCTGTCGAATACTGCGGCATGCGCTTCATGTGCTCGATGGCGTCGAGATAACGTTGGACGTGTATCGGGCTGTGGCCGTCGGGGGACCGCTTGAGCAAGAAGTACTCGTTGGCTTCGGCCGGCTGATCAAAAGCTACGGCTTGCTTGTCGAGGCGAGCTGAAGAACTGAATCTCCGGTTTCCTTTTGATTCATTCCTATGAAAGTGGATCGCGGCCAAAATCAGCAGGACTGTGAGAATCAAGGCCGTCAATGCGAGAACTGCGCGAGACTTCATTGTTGAATCCACCCTTTGTAAGCGCCTCCGTTCGGACGTAGGCGGGCCCGAGAGATCTAGCCTTCACTTCGCCGATTGGACAGTTCCTCTGAACATCCTCCGCAGCAGCCCCGAGAGCCACCTCAGGGCTGTTCGAAAAAAGCCGTGCTTTGGCGGAGGCTCGTGCGACTCAGTCTTGGCTTCGGCTTCAATCGCTGTGAAGAACTGTGTAGCCATCATTTTCACCGCGCCTTGAAGCATACGCTGGCCCACGCTCGCGATCGTGCCACCAACCTGTACTTCGCCTTTGTAGCTGACTATCGTCACACCCTCGCGGGCTTCGATATCCAGATCGCCGGAGCCCTTCAAGAAGCCCGGCTGGCCTTTGCCGTCTACAACCATTAGAAAGTGACGCGGCGGCTGCAGGTCTTCAAGGCGAACGTTGCCGTTGAAGACTCCTTTGATCGAGCCGACCCCCGCGCGCAGAGTCGTCGAGTAAGCATTCTCTCCGGTCTTCTCCAGACGCTCGCAACCGGGTATGCACCGTTGCAACACAACTGGGTCAATCAGAGTTTCGTAGACGCGCTCGGGGCCGGCATGGAGTTCGTGGGTTCCTTCGATCTTCATAAACAAGTTTCTGGTTTCTGGTTTCTAGTTTCTGGTCTCGCGAACGAAGGCTCTTGGTTCTGTACCTGAGACTGCAAACCAGAAACTAGAAACCACAAACCAGGAACCACAAACCTATTTCGCGCGCGAGGCCGCGGCTTCGATGGCCCGGCGGGTGTAAACCTGCGCGAGATGGCGGCGGTAACCTTCGGACGCGTAGAGATCACCGTTCGCCGAAACGCCATCGGTGGCAAGAGCCGCCGCCCCGGCTACGGTTCCTTCATCCAGAGCGCTTCCTGTGATCGCATGCTCAACTGCGCTCGCGCGATATACCTTCGACGCGACGCCGGTGATGCCTACGCCGGCCGATTGGCACACGCCACCGGAGTCGCGTGTGAGACTAACCGCTACGCCGACGACTGCAAAGCCCGACGCGGGCTGAGGAACTTTCATGTATGACTGCCCGAAGCGGCCACTCGGCGTGGCGATACGAATCTCGCGCAAAATCTCTCCCGGCAAAAGCGCAGTCGTCAGCATATCGACAAAGAAGTCGGTTGCGTTGATCGTGCGTTCCCCGCTGGCGCTCACGGCAACGATCTCCGCGCCGAGCGCGATGATAGCCGCGGGCCAATCGCCGGCCGGATCGGAGTGAGCGAGGCTTCCACCGATGGTCCCTTTGTTCCGCACTTGAACGTCGCCAATCTGAGCCGCGCACTCGGGAAGCAGCGGGCATATCTCGCGCAACCGGTCCGAAGATTCCAGTTGATAGTGAGTCGTCATCGCGCCGATGCGAATCTGCCCACCTTCTTCGCGGATGTAAGCGAGGTCTTTGATACGGCCGATGTCGATGAGCACCTGAGGCATCGCCAGCCGCAACTTCATGGCTGGAATCAAGCTGTGCCCGCCCGCGAGTATTTTGGCTTCGTCGGGATGTTGAGCAAGCAGCCCGACAGCTTCGTCGATCGTCTTTGGCGTCAAGTAATCAAACTGTGCTGGAATCATGTTCACTCTCCTTCGCTAATCCGGTCACGAGAAGAACCGCTCATAGTCATTGGTCCATCGGCTTCCCGAATCCCACCCACGGCAGTGGGTGGATTGTTCAAGCCCAGCCTAAGCAAACCCGGGATTCCCGTTTTCCTCTCCTTCTCTCCCCTCGCGGCGCGAGGAGAGAGATAACAAAACAAGAGGGGGCGGGCCGGCCGTCTTGTAGGCCGCGCCTGAACAATCCACCCACTGCCGTGGGTGGGATTCCCGGAGTTTTCACACGGTCTCGAATGTCAGCAGCCTTCCACTGTGCCGCGTCCCTTTCTAGATGTGCGGAAGCTGGCGTTCTACTTCACTTCATACTCCTCTTCAAACACTTCTTGCCAGGAAAGCGCCGAGACGCCCGATCTCTGATTCATTTCTCCCTCAGCGTCACGGGTCGCGGCCCGCAGGCACACTTCCCACACTTCCCTAATCACATCGCTGGTCAAGCTCGGTGTCTCCGCTTGAATGTCGGCAATCTCTTCCCTTGCGGTGTAGATCGTCGCTACCCAACCATATGACCGTCGTTCGGATTGCGTTTTCCTCTTGATGATATGTGCCATCAAGCGAATGAGTTGGCTCTTTAGCGCTCTTTTTTCGGATCGGCCCAACGCGTTAATCAGCTCCTTGATGCCAGCCTCTGCTTCCTCGAAGTCGCCTTGGACCAGAGCTCGCTCTATCTCAACGGCGGCCTGATAATGTGACTCCGCTGACAGACCCGCCCAGTTAACGCCCATACCCTGACTCCTCGCTAGCAAACTGCCCAACTCCTGACCGACCTGCAACTCGTCATCTGTCTCGATCTTCTTCATAACACTTCAGCCCGCAAAAAAGCCCCGGCCGCTCGGTCACGCCTGCCCACTAATGATTCGCCAAACCGCTTCCGGCTTGATCGGCATGTCCAGATGCCGGACTCCGAACGGCGAAAGCGCGTCTACAACGGCCCCAACAATCGCCGGCGTAGCGCCGATCGTACCCGCTTCGCCAACTCCCTTCACGCCCATCGGATTCACCGGCGACGGAGTCACCGTGCGATCAAGCTCCATCCACGGAACCATCGCCGCCTTTGGAATCGCGTAGTCCATAAGCGTGCCGGTCACAAGCTGACCCTGGTCATCGTAGACTGCTTCTTCGTAGAGCGCCTGACCGATCGATTGGACTATGCCACCGTGTACTTGTCCGTCCACCAGCATCGGGTTTAGCACGTTGCCGCAGTCGTCAACTGCAATGTAGCGCTGGATATCGATCTTGCCGGTCTCACGGTCGATCTCGACCTGAACGATGTGAGTCCCAAACGGAAATGTGAAGTTCGAAGGCTCGAAAAAGTTTGTGGCTGAAAGACCTGGTTCAAACCCGGGCGGGATCTGATGAGCCACGTGAGCCGCAAGCGCCACTTCCTGAATCGAGACGCTCTTAGGGCCCGCGGCCTCTGTGCCCGCGTCGCCGTTTCCGCCCGTGGCCGCCATCGCTGCTTCCACGCTAAAGCGCCCTTCCTTGAACGAGACCGTGGAAGCATCCGCCCCAAGCAAATGCGCTGCGAGTTGAGTCGCCTTCTCTTTCAGCTTTTGAATTGCGTTGAAGACCGCCGTTCCGCCGACCGCAGTGCCGCGGCTGCCAAACGTGCCGATGCCGTACTGAACGATCGAAGTGTCGCCGTGAATCACAGTGACGTCGTTCAGATCGACGCCCAGTTCATCACCCGCGAGCTGCGCGAAGGACGTCTCCTGGCCCTGTCCGTGCGGAGACGCTCCCGTCAGTATCGTTACTTTTCCTGTCGGTTCAATCCTCACCGTCGCGCTTTCCCATCCGCCTGCAGGCGTAGCCGCTGAAGGCCCGATCGCGCAGATCTCAACGTAGGTCGAAACGCCTATGCCAACGATCCTGCCCTGCTCGCGAGCCTTCTTCTGGTCCTCGCGCATCTTCTTGTAGTCGGCCATGCCCAACGCCTTGTCGAGCGCGCCCTGGTAATTCCCGCTGTCGTAGAACAACCCCGTCGCGGTCTTGAACGGGAACTCGGTCGGCTCAGGGAAATTCTTGCGCCGGACGTCTATTGGATCCATACCAAGGTGGGCCGCAATCAGATCGGCGGCTCGCTCGATCACCTGTGTTGCTTCAGGTCGTCCGGCGCCGCGATAGGCATCGGTGGACATCTTGTTCGTGAACACCGCGGTCACGTTCATCTGAATCGCGGGAATCTTGTAACAGCCCGAAAGCATCAACCCGGTCAACGTCGGGATCGCCGGAGTGAGAAGCTGAAGATAAGCTCCCATGTCCGCAAACACGTTGTAGCGCAGACCCGTAATCGTGCCGTCGTTCTTGCAGCCGACTTCGATGTAGCCGATTTGTCCCCGCCCGTGAATCGTCGCCTGGATGTTCTCACGCCGGCCTTCGATCCACTTCACCGGCTTACCCAGTTGCATCGATATCCAACCAACCAGTCCTTCTTCGGCATAGACGTTCAGTTTTGAGCCGAACCCGCCGCCGACTTCCGGCGCTATAACTCGCACTTTGTTTTCGGGCACGCTCAGCATTATCGCGAGCTGAGTGCGTGCCAGGTGTGGAATCTGCGTCGAAGTCCAAATGGTAAGTTCTTTCTCTCCCGGATAGTACCGCGCGAGCACACCTCGCGTTTCCATCGCTATCGGGATCAGCCGTTGATGCACGATTCGCTGCTTGATGACGTGATCGGAAGCAGCCAGCGCCGCTTCGATGTCGCCCTCGCCGCTGGTGAGCTTGTACGCGATGTTGTCGCCGTACTCCTCGTACACGAGCGGCGCGCCCTTGGCCGCTTCCTCGACGTCGACGACCACCGGCAACTCTTCGTAGTCGACCATGATCAGATCGATCGCGTCGCGCGCTGCGTACTTGTCAGTCGCAACGACGGCGGCGATCGGGTGTCCAACGAACGTGACGTGATCAGTCGCCAGCACGGTATAGTGTGGGATCTTCAATCCCGGCAAAGCGCCCGCGCAGGGCACCGGACCGATCTTGCCGGCGACGTCTTTGCCGGTGTACACGGCGACGACTCCGGGCGCGTGCGAGGCTTCGCTTGTGTCGATGCTCTTGATCTTCGCGTGCGCGTATATCGATCGCAGAAACGCGACGTGCAGCGTGTCGGGAAGCTTGATGTCATCGACGTAGTGGCCGAGCCCCTGGATCAACCTTGGGTCTTCGGTGCGCTTGATTCTTTGTCCGACGTACTTAGCCATAAAACCTCCGGTTCGTCATTGCCGCTTCGCGGCTTTGCGGGTCTTGGCGTCTTTTTGCGAAACCCCCTATTCGAATCCAGGCTTCGCGCAAAGACGCAAAGTTCCGCCAAGACGCAAGGGTCACGATGATCAATGCCTAATCACCAGTCGCGGCCTCGCCTTTCATCTTGCGCGCGGCGTATTGGACTGCTTCGACGATGTGCTGATAGCCGGTACAGCGGCATAGATTTCCTTCGAGTCCGTGGCGTATCTCGGCGTCAGTTGGATCCGGATTGCGGTCCAGCATCTGGGCGGCAGCCATTATCATTCCCGGCGTGCAGTAGCCACACTGTAAACCGTGCTGCTCCCAGAAGCCTTCTTGGACGGGGTGCAGATCGCCGCTCGCCGCCATGCCTTCGATAGAGGTCACGCTGGCGCCATCGGCCTGAACAGCGAACATCGTGCACGACTTGGCGGACTGCCCGTCGAGGATGACCGTGCACGCG
Source organism: uncultured Clostridia bacterium (assembly GCA_964548075.1). Lineage (GTDB taxonomy): Bacteria > Acidobacteriota > Blastocatellia > UBA7656 > UBA7656 > Onstottus_A. Next base: position 116,503 of record CAZJQQ010000014.1, read on the forward strand.
CCGCAAATCGAGGTCTCGCAGCCGACGTGTGTGCCGGTGAGTCCGAGAACGTCTCTAATGTAGTGAACCAGCAAAAGCCGCGGTTCAACTTCGTCGTGATGCGCGACCCCGTTCACGGTGACGGTGATAGGTCTTTTCATAGAAGCTACCTCGCTTGATTTGTTTACGATGAGGACTGATCTACTCAAGACTGATCAGCTCAAGAAACCGGCTTGATTTTTATACAACTGAATTGGCTGGGTTACAAGGTGAAATGAACGTACGCAACGCTTGCCATCGGAAATGAAGGACGGTATCGTTCATTTATGATCGATTGGTCTTCCTGTTCTGCCGTCGAGCGAGACCGGGAGAAGGTTAGCGGTTCATGGGTCTTCCGTAACACTCGCGTGCCTGTGATCGCACTGTTCGAGAACCTTGAGGGCGGCGCCTCTCTCGATGATTTTCTGCTGTGGTTTCCAGGCGTTATGAGGGAGCAAGCGGAGGCAGTCCTCGAATACACGATTCAAAGTCTGAAAGCCGGCCGTCAGGCGGCGTAACAATGAAGCTACTATTCGATCAAGGGACTCCCGTTCCCTTACGAAATCATTTGCCTAATCACATCGTTGAGACAGCGCATGAGAAGGGTTGTGTTGCAAATCCAGCGGCCCGTGTATAATTCCAGCCAGAATGAAACGCATCAAGCCACGAACTGATGTACCACGACTCTCGGAGCGGGAGAGAATAACAGAGGAAGAATCGATCCGGCGGATTAAAGGAGTTGAGCGGTGGCGCGAGAAGAAGCTCGAAGAGATGAGGAGGACCGGTCGTGTCCCTCGTTCAACGCGCGCGGATTGAGGCATTTGTCCCTCTTAAGCCGGATCCCCTTTACGCGGATGCCGTCGAATGGTTAGTGCTCGATTTCTGCTACTGCTTCGGCGGTTGGACTATTCTCAATGACGCTAGCGGGTACTACCTCGGCCTTCACGGCCGCATATTGCCAGATCGAGTTCGAATTGTTTACACGGACACCCCGCTGAACCTGCCGGGTCAACGCCGCCTCGTCGAATCATACGTAGCAGGGCTGGCGGATTTCTTGCAAGCCAACCTCGATCGAGAGGAAGCGATTCTGATAACGGCTCTTTCGATCCTTCACCACCAATAGAGACGTTTCCGCTACGTCACCCGAACCGAAACGCAGCCTAGCTTGATTATCGCAAGTCGAGGTTCCTGCGAAGCGCAGGGAGTCCAAAGTACCGAACCGCTCGACCGTAGTCGCGATCGATCTGATCTCGCAACGCGTCAATCGACTCGAACTTTTTTTCGCCGCGCAGCCGGTGCAGAAACCTCACCCGAATCTTCTCGCCGTACAGCTCGCGGTCGAAGTCCATCACGTGAGTCTCAACCGTCACTTCAGGCTCGCCGCCGAACGTCGGTTTGTTGCCGATGTTCGTGATTGACCGCTGCCAGGCTCCTTCGACAAACGTCAATGTGACATACACGCCGTTAGCCGGAATGACGGTATTGTGAGGCTTCAGATTCGCAGTCGCGTATCGAAGCTGAGCCTTGCCGATCTTGCGGCCCTCGATAACCCGGCTCTCGATGCCGTATGGCCGTCCGAGCATTCGCCGCGCCAGATTGATGCGCCCCGCGCCCAACAGCCGCCGGATCATCGTCGAACTCACGCGGTGACTGTGGATCAGCACCTCAGGAACTTCTTCCGCGACGCGGCCGAGTCGTCCGGCGACCTGACTCAAAAGCTCGAATCTACCTTCGCGATTGTGCCCGAACGCGAACCCCTGGCCTAGATAGACCTCGCGCGCGTCGAGACGGCCGAAGATGAATCTCACCAGAAAATCGTCGGCGCTTAATCTGGAAAGGTCCGGTGTGAAATCCAAAACTACTGTTTGATTGACTCCCAGTCGCTCCATTCCCTCCATTTTCTGGTCGAAGGTCTGAAGCAGAGGCGGCGCAGTTTCAGGATGCAACACTGCTCGCGGATGCGGATCGAAGGTGACAACAGTGGGGGGGACGTTCACCGCTCTGGCGCTCTCGACGACGCGGCGCATGATTAGTTGATGGGCGAGGTGAAGACCATCGAACACTCCGAAGGTCAGGACGGTCGGCGTGTTGATCGCTCTGTCGTTTATGTCGCGGAAGATTCTCATAGGTAAACAAAGCTAACGGATTTGCCACGAAGTCTCGAGGGTGCCTAGCAGGCTGCTGAAAAGCCCTTTTCCATAGCCCAGGCGTTCACGCCTGGGGTCGCGACCGGCCGAACCAATCAGCCCCGCTTCAGCGGGCTTCTCGGATCGGCTTCAGCCACGCCGCGCGCTAAAGACCACCCAAAGCCCCATGAATGGGGCTGACAGCCAAACACCCTTCGCACTTCAACCCAGGCGTAAACGCCCTGGGCTAGGGAAAACGCCAAGCGAGATCCTCAGCGTTTCCTCACCGTTCAGCAACCCTTTCCCGATACCTCACCTTTTTTCAGCAATACTGCCAGGTCACAGACCTTTGACTCTATGGCAATCTTCCTACACTTCAACCACCAACCCATCGTAAGCGATCTCGACATTCTCGGGCAGATGTCCGCTTGTTTCCGCGTGCTTTATGTCGTGCGAAATGTGCGTGAGCAGCGCGCGGTGTGGCTTCAGCCTTTCAATGTAGCCGAGCGACTGGTCCAACGTCATGTGAGTCGGATGCTTCTTGAACCGAAGGGCGTCGATCACCAGCAAGTCCAATCCCATCAGCCGCGCGCACGTTTCTTCAGGAATCAAGTTGCAATCGGTCACATACGCGAAGCCGCCTATGCGAAACGCCGTCACTGGCAACTGCCCGTGAATCACGGTCAGCGGCTCGACCTTGAGGCCAAGCAGCTCGAAGTCACCTTCGATCTGATGAGGGATTATGCGAGGCACACCGGGATAGGGGGCGGGCTCGAACGCGTAGGAGAAGATGCGGCGAAGCCCTTGCCAGGTGACCTCGGTGGCGAAGACAGGAATCGCACCGTCCCGAAACATGATCGGCCGCGTGTCGTCCAACCCGAAACAGTGATCGGCGTGCGAGTGAGTGAACAGGATCGCGGCGAGGTGCTTAAGGCCTGTGCGAAGCGCCTGCTGGCGAAAGTCCGTCGAAGCGTCGATGAGGATGTTCTGGCTGCGATGTTCGATCAGCACGGAGGTCCGGAGCCGGTTGTCGCGCGGGTCATCTGACAAACAGGTGTCGCACTCGCAGCCCACCGACGGAACGCCGACCGATGTGCCCGTGCCGAGAAAGGTGATTCTCATCGGCTCTTGGAAATCGCCACGAACTGCATACGCAGATCGGCCAATATGTTCTCGAGCAGATTGTCTTCCTCACCGGTGAGGTTGCCGCGCGTTTTGGCTTGAAGGATGCCGAGCATATCGAGCAAGTGACGCGCCGCCTCCAAATCCGCCGGCGGCGCTTCTTCGCCGGGGCTCTGAATCAATCCGAGATGCATTGCCGCTTCGACCGCGAGCATATTCGCCAGGCTGAGAAACGAAGCTTCAGGTAGCCGCGAAGACTGCGGGCCGCGCGCTTGATTGTAAGCCTGCTCGGCCTGACCCGCCGCGGCCTGCGCGGCAGTCGGCGCGGGTGCGGGTGCGGCGCCTCTTGTATCGCTCGCGACGGCGGCCGCTTGTGGCAAAGGCTCGGGTTGCTTCTTCGCTTCACCGGGGAACGAAACGACATTGTTCGCCCATTCGCGAATTGGAGTTTGCTCTTCCGCTTCAGTCACAACTGGCGAGTTTTCTGATTCGGCGGACTCGCGCGGACTCCCGTCCAGGTTGTACTTTCTTCGGTCTGTAACTTTGAAACCTGTATCTTCTCGTTCAGCCATATCGATTCATCCAGGGAAGGAACTCTACATTGGTTAAGAGCAATTATGCTAACACCGGAGGGGGAGAAGAGCGAAGCATTTGTCATTTTCCATTTTCCATTTTCTATTTGTCATTTGGAAGAAGGCGCCGGGCCCAATAGCAAATGACAAATAGCAAATGACAAATGACAAATGTTTTGCCCTTTGCCTCTTCATCTTGTAGATTCGGTGCGTGGCCGGCGCATCCGCAAAACTAGCAGGTGAAGAATTCACAGAGCTTGTCGAGTTGATCGCGCGGTTGCGTGCGCCCGGCGGCTGTCCGTGGGACCGCGAGCAGACACACGAGAGCCTCAAGCCGATGATGCTCGAAGAGGCCTACGAAGCCATCGAGGCCATCGATGAAGGCAACGATGAGGAGTTCAAGGGCGAGCTTGGCGACCTGCTGCTTCAGGTCGTCTTTCACAGCCAGATCGCAACCGAAGAGAATCGCTTTAACGTGGCCGAGGTGATCGAGCGCATCTCGTCAAAGATGATCCGCCGCCATCCGCACGTCTTTGGCGAAGACACCGCGCACACTGCCGGCGAGGTGCTGCGCAACTGGGAAGCGATCAAAGAGGCAGAGCTTGAAGCCAAGGGCAAACGAGCCGGCGAAGGCTCGATGCTCGACACCGTTTCGACCAAGCTGCCGGCGGTGATGGAAGCCTTTCAGATGACGACCAAAGTTTCGCGCGTGGACTTCGACTGGCCCGATGTCGCTTCGGTGCTCGAAAAGCTCGACGAAGAAGTGGAAGAGTTGAAGCAGGCGGTTGGAGATGAGCAGCCCAGTCATAAGGACATCGCCGGGGAGGTCGGCGATCTGCTTTTCGTCGCGGTGAATGTCGCGCGGCTGCTCGGCATCGATCCTGAGAGCGCGCTGAAGGCTTCGAACAGAAAATTCAGGCGGCGATTTCGCTACATCGAAGACCGGCTCAGAGAGCAGGGCCGCAAGCCGGCCGACTCGGATCACATCGAGATGGACGCGCTGTGGGATGAAGCTAAGGCGAGGGAGAAGGACCAGGCGCCGACGGATGTGCGCCCTGGGTAGGTCCTGGGAGCGCAGGCATCCCTGCCTGCATTCCTTCGCGCAACCCCGAGCAGGCAAGGATGCCTGCGCTCCCAGGGAGAAGGAGACTCGACACATTGCCAACATTGAAAGACTTATTCGACCTCTCCGGAAGAGTCGCTCTGGTGACAGGCGGGTCGCGCGGTCTCGGCAAAGAGATGGCGGAAGGCCTGGCCGAAGCTGGAGCCTCGCTCATGCTGCTGGCCCGGCGCGAGCAATGGCTGACGCCCACCGTTGAAGAATTTCGCGACCGCGGCTTCAGGTGTGAAGGCGCGTTGTGCGACGTTGCAAACGCGGACGATGTTCAGGCGTCGGTCGATCGGACAATCGAGACATACGGCCAAATCGACATTCTCATCAACAACGCGGGCGTCACCTGGGGACAACCGATCGAAGAGCATTCCCTCGAGAAGTGGAACATGGTGCTTCAGATCAATCTCACCGGCGCGTTTCTATTCTCTCAGCGCGCCGGGCGGGAGATGCTCAAGAGACGCAGCGGCAACATCATCAACGTCGCGTCGATCGCCGGACTGGTAGGCTCGATGGAGAGCGGCCAGCACATAGTCGGTTACGTCGCGGCCAAGGGTGGATTGATCGCAATGACCCGCGAGTTCGCCGCGAAGTGGGCTCGGCGGGGCATTCGAGTCAACGCGATCGCGCCTGGGTTCTTCCCTTCGCGAATGACGGAAAGAATTCTAGAAACCGCTCAGACTCAGATCGAGGCAGGCGTTCCAATGGGACGCGTCGGCGCTGAAGGTGAGCTAAAAGGCGTGGCGGTCTTCCTTGCAGCACCGGCTTCAGGGTATATTACCGGCCACACGATAGTTGTAGACGGTGGTGGAACGATCGCCTAGGAGCATCAGGCGGCGACTGAAACAAACCCAAAAGGAGATAGAACAATGCTACAGTTGCTTGGCGCTTTGATGTCACTTGGAGCCTTGATTTGCTTCATCATTGTGCTGGTCAAGTTGTTTCAGACCGAAGGCGCGCTTCAGGGGATTATTGGCCTGATCTGCGGCCTCTGGACTTTTATCTGGGGCTGGATGAACGCGGGCAAACTTGGCATCAAGAACATAATGCTGATCTGGACGCTTTTGATCCTGCTTAGCATTATCCTCACCGTTGCCGGGGGCGGCTTCAGCTACAGTTTCGGCACGCAGTAAGCCAAAACGTACTCGATCAGATGACAGAGCAGGCCTTTGGCGCCCGGGTACAACCCACGACCCTGGCATCTGGGTTTTCCTGTCTCCAGAATTAAGATGAAAAAGACTCGGCTCACAATCGCGGCAGCTTCGCTCGTTCTCCTTTGCCTTGCATCGGCGAACGCCCAAACGAAGATCATGGCGGGCGTTGGGAAATCCGACATCACGCCACCAGTTGGAACTCCGCTTGCGGGATACGGCGCGCGGCGCGCTCAGCCTTCAACCGGGGTGCACGATCCCACCGAAGCGCGAGCGCTGATCATCGACAACGGCAGCGAGAAGATAGCTCTCGTCAGCGTCGATCATCTGGGCTTCGATCACGGCATGGTCGAGCGCATCAGAAGCATTGCCTTCGAAGCCACGCAGATCCGTCCCGATCACATCTACGTCATGTCGTCGCACACGCACTCGGGCGGCGGGTCCTACATGGAAATGCTGCCGCTCCTGGCGAACGTGCTTGCGGGTAAGTTCGATCCGAAGACTCGCGCGTTCTACGAACAACGCACCGCTGAAGCGATCATCGCCGCAAACAAGACTCTTAAACCCGCTCGCATCGCGATCGGCGCCGGCGAAGCTCGGGGAATCTCGCGTTTCAGGTCGACGTGGCCGCCCGACGGTCCGGTTGATCCTGAGGTCGGTTTGATTCGTGTTGACTCTGCTGCGACCGGGAAGCCGATGGCGGTGCTGATGAACTTTGCCGCGCATCCGACGGTGCTTGGCGCGGAAAACATGACCTTCTCGGCTGACTTCGTGGGCTACGCGCGAAACGCGCTCGAGCGGATGATAGGCGGCGACGCGATGGCGATTTTCGCTAACGGCGCGCAGGGCACAATCGCGCCCCGCGCGTTTCAAGGCGATGACGCCTGGCAGCGCGCCGAAAACGTCGGCACGATACTGGCGACTGAAGCTTTCAAGATATTGCTGATGATCAAGCCGCAGGACTCGGTCGACATCAAACTAGTTCGAACGCCGCTCACGCTCAAGATCGTGCCGACGTCGGTTTTTCCTGCCGGGATGACCTACCCGCCTAGCTATGAGTCAGAGATCAACGCCGTCTCCTTCGACAATCGTATTGCGTTCGTCGCGATTCCAGGCGAGCTTGGCAGCATTCTGAATTTCCAGGTCAAGGAGCGCGGCAAACTGCTCGGGTTTGAGAAGACGTTTCTGCTCGGACTCACGAACGACGCGCTGGGTTACATCATCACCGAGGACGAATATCGTCACAAGACATACGAGTCGACGATTTCGTTGTTCGGTCCGACATTCGGGAGCTTTATCGCCAACGAATCATTTCAGCTACTGGAAAAGCTTCGGCCCGTCGAGAAGAAGCCTTAGAAATCACCAGCTTTGACCTCTAGAGAGTCGATCAAGCACCAAGGCAATCCCCCAACCGGAAAAAGGTTGGGGATCATTCACGCCAGCCTACACAAGCAGACAGCCGGACCTCGCGAGGCAATCCTCCAACCGAAAGGTTGTCGGCGCGTACAGGAGACGCGCCGGCTGAGGTGCTGTAGGCAGGAGCTAAAGATCCCCAACCTGCCGGTTGGGGGATTGCAATGAGCCGCTGCCCAGTTTCCTGTAGGCCGAAGTGAAAGCACCCCAACCGGAAGGTAGGGGGATTCGTGCGTCTCGTCACCCAGTCTCACCGTTGATGGGATCATCGGGATACGACGTTTATGCGTGTCGCCTCCCTTTCATCGGCCTGCTAGCATCCCGTCGCCGATTTTCAGACCAATGCTGATGTGCAAGCGTCCAACTCAGTAAGCTTCTCCCCACTGTTTAATCGGCAAATCCTCTCACGCGATTCTACCGGGCGTAGTGTCGCCGGTGTGAGCTATGAAACGAAAAAGGAGACGTGAAATGAGAAAAGCTTTGATCTTGTTAGTGCTGTTGTTCGCAATTGGCGTCGGCGCATTCGCACCGACTCAGGCGCAAGTCGGTGACAGGAACCGCCCCTGCCTTACAAGGTGCCGTGAGGAACTCAGAGAAGCGCGCGAGCGGTGCCGCAATCTTCCCCCTCGAGAACAGCGGGAATGTCTGCGCCGCGCCGAGGAGCGCTTCGAAGCCTGCGTCAGACATTGCAGGTGAACGGCCGCCCTGGAATGACTCTGGTCCGCGAGGGAACAGGGACGGAATCAGACACGGCTCAGATGCTGAGTGTGAGTCGTCCGGGTTCCTTCAACGACCAGAGCCTGCACTTCCATGCACAGCATAAGGGCTTGGCGCCATATTGTCGAACTTTCGATTTCGCCTGCTCGTAACCTAGAGCGACAACGTCACTAAAAGGAGAACCGACAGCCATGGGCACGCTTTTTGGAGTCGCAGCCATCATCCTCGACATATTCGCTCTAACAGACGTGATGAAATCCAACCGCGACACGACGACTAAAGTTGTGTTGATGGTGTTGATCCTGTTGTTCCCGATCATCGCCGCCGGCCTCTACTTGCTGGTCTTCCGCCAAAAGGGCTTTTAGACATCGGAGACCGCAACCGACTCTCCTTCGAATAAGCGAATCGATTGCGGAGTCTGCGAGTCGCCAATAACGTCCCGGCTTTTCGCGTACGCCGCGTTCGTGCTCGCCTGCTCATTCATCATTAATCGTCCTTTCCTGCCTCGGTGTCCGCCACTCATAAGACCAGGCCTTCATATCCAAACCTCTGTTTGACCATTCTCAAACTTTCGTGCTACTTTATGCATCCTATTCGCATAATATCTGCATAGTGGAATGTGAAGATGCATAGAACAGCAAAGGGGAGTCGGCACCGGGAGATCCTCGAGATCATAAGCGCGAAGCCGATAGCAACTCAGCAAGAACTTGCCGCGCAGCTCTCTCGGCGCGGGTTCGCGGCGACCCAGTCAAGCGTGTCGCGCGACGTAGTCAAACTCGGGCTGACTAAGCTTGACGGCTACTACGTTGCCCCCGAAGACGCCGTAGGGGTCGGCGGGCCGATCACTGAGATCGACACCGCCGGTGACAACATCATCGTCGTAAAGACCGAAGTCGGGCTGGCTCAACCAGCCGCCTTGACGATCGACCGCGCGAGTATCGACGAGATAGTCGGCACGTTGGCGGGCGACGATACGATTCTAATCGCAGTAAAGAACGCGGCGGCGCAGCGGCTGGCTATGAAAAAACTCGTCAAGCTTTTTGCGCCTTCACGGTCGCGAGCGCGCGGCGCCGGCAAGCGTGCCGCGCGCTCGGGAGTCAGTGCGCTGTGGCCTAGATAAAATTTGGAGAACTCATAGATGCAAACCGGAGCTGAAAGAATTGACAAGGTCGTGCTCGCTTATTCGGGAGGGCTCGACACTTCAGTGATCCTGCGATGGCTCAAAGAAACTTATGACTGCGAAGTCATCTGTTTCGCGGCGGACGTGGGTCAAGCCGAGGAACTCGGCGGGCTTGAAGAGAAGGCATTCAAGACCGGCGCGTCGAAGCTCTACGTCGAGGACTTGCGCGAAGAGTTCGTGCGCGACTTTGTGTTCACGGCTCTCAAAGCCAACGCGGTCTACGAAGGCGTTTATTTGCTGGGCACCTCGCTTGCCCGCCCGCTCATCGCCAAGAAGCAGATCGAGATCGCGCACAAAGAAGGCGCTCGGGCTGTCTCGCACGGAGCAACCGGCAAAGGAAACGACCAGGTTCGCTTCGAGCTAACCTATTACGCGCTCGATCCGCACATTCGAGTGATCGCGCCCTGGCGCGAGTGGCCCTTCAAGTCTCGCTCGGACCTGATCGCTTATGCGCATCAACACAAGATTCCGATCACCGCGTCGAAAGAGAAGCCTTACTCTATGGACCGGAATCTGATGCATATAAGCTACGAAGGCGGGATACTCGAAGACCCGTGGGCTGAACCGCCAGCCTCGATATTCATACTCACTCGATCGCCGGAGGACGCGCCTGATAAGCCGGCTCACATCGAGATCGAGTTCGAATCTGGCGTGCCCGTCGCCGTTGATGGCGAAGCTCTGTCGCCCGCTTCTCTTCTCGAGCGGTTGAACCGATTGGGAGGCGAGCACGGGATCGGCCGAGTCGATCTGGTCGAAAATCGATTCGTCGGGATGAAGTCGCGAGGCGTGTATGAGACGCCCGGCGTAACGATCCTTCACGCAGCGCATCGAGCCGTCGAGTCACTCACGCTCGACCGCGAGGTCGCGCACCTGAAAGACTCGCTCAACACGCGAGTGGCGGAGATGATCTACTACGGTTTTTGGTACACGCCTGAGTTTGAAGCCATCCGGGCGCTAGTCGATGAGAGCCAAAAGAACGTGACGGGCACAGCCCGATTGAAGCTGTACAAGGGCAACTGCATCGTCGTCGGACGCCGCTCACCGTGCTCGCTCTACTCGGAAGAGTTCGCGACGTTCGAGCGCGACGCGGTGTACAACCAGCGTGATGCAGAAGGCTTCATCAAGCTGAATGCGTTGCGATTGCGAATGAGAAAGATGGCCGAAGAGAAGAGAGAAAGTTCGTAGTTCGGCCTTCAGGCGGAAGTTTGTATGATCAGCGAATGGGCTTCGCCTTGACCGTACAAACTTCCGCCTGAAGGCCGAACTACGAACAGCTTAGAGGAGAACCTGAATTGAGCACGTACACAACACAACCCGAACCGAATACTTCCGAGTTTCTTGGCGCAGAGACGATCGCCGACACCGAGCTGCGCTTCGTGCGTGTCGACAAGATCGCATCAGCGACTGTGAATCTCGGTCTCCGCCACGAGCTTGAAATAACCACGCGTTGCGAGGCTCGAGCCGGCAACGTCGTGGTCGTTCGCACGCTAACCGACAACGCGACCTACAACAGGCTCGAGTTGGTGACCGGCCGAATGGCAAAGATCAACCCCGGCGACATCATCGCTGGAGTGCTCGGCTATCGGCGCGCCCTGAAGGGCTTCGTTGGTGACGTGCCGGAAAGCATCGCAGCCGGTGATCGTTTGCATCTGCTCAACCTCGGCGGGTTGGTCGGCCGGTGCGTAGGTCATCATCACAGCTTGAGCAACGCGATCGAAGTCGAAGTGATAGGCATGCCGTTGAGCGACGGGCGAATTCTCAACATCGCCGAAGACGCAGTCGCGCCGCGCGATACGCTCGATTGCACGGCGCCGCTGGTGCTGGTGGCGGGCACATGCATGAACTCGGGCAAGACCTACGCCGCTACTGAGATCATCAAGCACCTCACGCGCGAGGGCCGTCGCGTTGCAGCGGCAAAGCTCGCCGGAGTCGCTTGCTTGCGGGACACGTTGAATATGGAAGACCACGGGGCGATCAAGACGATGAGTTTTCTGGACTGCGGTCTTCCATCGACGGTCGGGCTCGCGAATCTCGCGCCGATGGCCAAGGGCGTGATCTCGAAGCTCGCCGAGACCGGCCCCGACTGCATAGTGATCGAGCTGGGCGACGGAATCCTGGGCGGCTACGGGGTCGAGACGATCTTCAACGACCCGGAATTGATGGACGCGACTGCAGCGCTTGTCTTTTGCGCGGGCGATTTCGTAGGCGCGTGGGGTGGCCGCGAGTTGTTGGCCCGTCACGGCGTGAAGATCGATGTGATCTCGGGTCCGGTGGCCGACTCGCAGATGGGCACGGATTACGTAAAGCGCGAGCTTGGCCTGGACGCGGCGAACGCGGTAAACGGCGGTGAGCATCTCGCGGAGTTGATCAAGACGAAACTGGCAGAGTGGTCTAAGAGGTAATTCTCTTTGCGTCTTCCTGGGAGCGCAGGCATCCCTGCCTGCTTGGCGTTACTACAAAAGAGCAGGCAGGGATGCCTGCGCTCCCAGGAAGACGCAAAGGTCACAAGAGAGAGGGAGAGCATTGATCAAGGTAGGCATACTCGGAGGATCGGGGTACGGCGGCAGCGAACTGCTTCGCATTTTGCTGTTTCATCCGGAGGTCGAACTGAAGCTGGTCACCGCAAACGAGCACGCCGGCAAACGTGTCGACGCGGTGCATCCGAACCTTGCCAAGCTCACCGATCTCACGTTCGGCGCCATGCCCGATCCTGGCGGTCTCGACGGCCTCGATTGCGTCTTTCTCGGTTTGCCTCACGGCCAGGCGATGGAGATCGTGCCGGCACTTCCCAAATCTGCAAAAGCAATCGACCTCTCGGGCGATTTCAGACTGAACGACGCAACAGAATTCAAACAATTCTACGGACGCGAGCACACGGCGATGGATGCGCAGCGCGAGTTCGTTTACGGCTTGACTGAGGTCAATCGCAATCAGATCAAAGAAGCAACGCGCATCGCGAATCCCGGGTGCTTCGCAACCGCTCTCGAATTGGGGCTCTTCCCGTTGGTCGCGTCCGGCCTCGTGACAGGCAAAGTGATTGCCGATATGAAGACCGGTTCGTCGGGCTCGGGCGCGAAAGCGGCGCCCAACACACATCACCCGAAGCGAGCGAACAGCTTCTACGCTTACAAGGCATTCGAGCATCAGCACCAGCCTGAAGTCGAGCAGTTGCTGGAGTCGGTGAATTCGAAGTGGTCATCCGAATGCAATCTCGTATTCCAGGTTCATTCGATTCCGGTGGTGCGCGGCATCTTCGCGTCGATCTACGTGACTCCAACTAAATCGATGACCCGCGACGAAGTCGGGAATCTATTTCGACAGTTCTACGGCAATGAGTTTTTCATTCGCCTGGTCGAGGGCTCGCCGGACATCAACTGGGTGAAGAACACGAACTTCGTAGACATAGGGTGGGCCTCGAGCGGCGACACCGTGATCGTATTCGTCGCGCTGGACAATCTTGTAAAGGGCGCCGCCGGACAGGCAGTGCAGAATATGAATCTGATGTTTGAGATAGAAGAGCGCACCGGATTAGTGCTTCCGGGTAGTAATCCATAAGCTGTGAGACTCGCTTGCCCTGCTGCAAGGAGATCTGGTTCGGTATTACGCGGAATCCCGATAATACCGAAGGCGGGGCCAAGCGACTTACATCTGGCTGATCTGATAAGGACTGAACCGGCACAAACGCCCGGGTTCATACAGAAGCAAGAGCGGTCATCCGGTTTGCGGAATCTGTATAATCATACGCTAGGTGAAAGAATTTGAACCGTTTCACAGGTGAAGAAGATGTCCAAAAAGAATCGTGATGAGTTTCCCGTTAAGGTTGTCGAAGCTTTAGCGAAAAGAGCCTCCTTTGTCTGTTCGAATCCTGACTGCCGAGTGTTAACAATAGCTCCTTCTGAAATCAATTCTGAAAAATACATTTATATAGGAGAAGCCTCTCATATTACTGCGGCGGCATTAGGTGGTCCGAGGTACAATGCTTCTCTTACCCCTGAAGAGCGGAACTCTGTCGAAAATGGAGTCTTTTTGTGCAAGGGGTGCGCCAGAATGATTGATGTTAATAACGGGATTGATTTTTCTGTAGACCTTCTTAGGTCATGGAAGAGCCAGCATGAGGAGTGGGTGCGGAGTAATTTGAACAAGTCGCCGAATTCGATAGTCTCGATAGTTAGTGGAGAGCATCATGCAAGTGGCCGGGGTGAGGTAGTCGGCCTTGATGTACAAAGCCCTGTATTCATCAGACCTGGGACAAGAGTTAGCGCAGAAGGAGAGGGCAACGTTACCGCAACGCGCATTGGTTACAGAAAGGATGAAAATAAATGAGCGCACAAACCTTTTTTGGCTACAAGTGCCCAAGATGTAACACAACGATTGACGTGGGTGCCTCCGTCATAGTTGGAGGAAGGCCGAAGGATAAGCCTACCTGTCCTTCTTGTGGCGCTTACGTGGTGCCTAATCCAGAAGGAAGAACAGTAGCCATGAACGTACATTGCCGAAAATGTAATAGCATATTCGGAATGGTTAATTCAGATGTATGCCCACGTTGCGGTGAACCATTCGCTTAAGAACGGCATGCACCGACGCCACGGAGCTACTCATGTATGTTGAATCGCGGGTGATGCCTGGCGTTAGGAGTTTTGAGTGGGAGTAGTGTCGGGAATGCGCGCATGAACTCGCAGGAGAATAATTTGAAGACTCAACCACAATTCGAAAACCTGATCATTCTCGAAGAGCACTATCAGGTCGCGACCTACAAGAAGTTTCCGTTCGTAATCGAGCGCGGCGAAGACGTTTGGGTCTACACGACTGACGGCGGGAACGCGGTTGTTCTCGACAAGACACTCGCATTCGCAAATCGTCAGCGGGGATTCGCGCATCACTCGACTCATCCTATTGGTCGAACAGGGTCGTCGAATGGTGGATGGCGGCCTATGCTCGCATCGGCCGAGCGGATTTGTTGAATGCGCTCTCGATTGAGTTCGAGCAAATCAACGGTAGCTCGTCCAATAGAAGTTAGAGGGATGATGAGGAGTCCGTTGCCTGACCAAATGAAATGGTCTGACCAGCGATGCTTACGCGGATTGAATAAAGGAACTGGTTGCTCTGTCTCTCGGTCGAACGCCATCTGCTTGTTCGATTTGTGGCGGTTGCAGTGGAAGCAGGCCAGGGCCAGATTCTCGATATGATCTTCGCCGCCTTCGGAAACTGGAATGACATGATCGATCGAAAAAAGAACGTATTGCCAGGTTTCATCGGTATGGCAGTACTCGCACAGAAAGTTGGCAGGTTGGCGAAGTTGCTCTTGAACAGACGCGGAGAGTTTACGGGGCACCGGCTGCCTCTTGAGCCTTTTGGGATTGCGCCAGATTGCGGCTGAGACGATTCAACAAACTCAAGTAGTCGTCTATCCGTTCGTACTGTTGTAATTCTTTTGTTTCGCGTCGAGTTAGCTTTGCGGTTTGCTGTTTGTGTAACAATGATTCAATGCGATCCTGGACAGATTTCGAGGCTCGTAAGATGATGATGCCTTGTTCAACCTCAAGGTTGACTGCCCCTTCGCGACGCATGGCGGCTGGCAAATCGCCGAGCGTGAGAATCGGATCCTTTAGAGATGTCGTCATAGATACCTCCAAGCGATTCGATAATACCGCAGGACGTCACAAAGATGATAGTTGATGGCGCTCTAGGCCTCTTTCTCCACGAGCGGCCGACGAGACCAAGGCACAGCACAAGACATGCGAACCCAAGCTGGGAGAGAGTGCGACAATGAAGACGACAGAGTACGTCTACTGGCGAGATGAGGACTTGTGGCTGGGATACCTGGAGCAATACCCAGACTATTGGACTCAGGGCAAAACGAGAGAAGAATTGGAAGACAATCTCAAAGATATTCATGACTCTGGCGCTGGAGAACAGATTTGACGACACAACCACAACTAGAAAACCTCATCGACATCGAAGAGCAATATCAGGTCGCAACCTACAAAAGGTTTCCGTTAGTCATCGAGCGCGGCGAAGACGTCTGGGTCTACACGACTGACGGCGCGCGATACCTGGACCTCTACGGAGGACACGCGGTTGTTTCAACCGGGCATTCTCATCCGCGCATTGTCAAAGCTATCGCCGATCAGGCTCAGCGATTGATCTTCTACTCGAATCTCGTTTACAACGACGCACGCGCTCGAGCTGCGAAGAAGCTCGTCGAAACCGCGCCCGAGCCTCTAACCAAAGCGTTCTTCGTGAACTCGGGGACTGAAGCTAACGAGAACGCCATGAAGATCGCTCGCATGCTCACCGGCCGCGAGAAGATCATCTCGTTCGAAGGCGGATTCCACGGGCGCACGCCGGGATCGGTTTCAGCCACCGGTCTTGCAAAATATCGCGAGAACGTCTCGCCTTTGCTTCCAGGTCACGTCTACGCGGACTTCGGCAGCGTCGCGTCGGTCGAGAGCTTGTTAGACGAAGAGACCGCGGCCGTGATACTCGAACCTATCCAATCGATGGGCGGTGTGCGGATGGCCGAGCCGGAGTTTTATCAAGCGCTTCGCGAGATGTGCGATCAGGCGGGCGCGATGCTGATTTACGACGAAGTGCAAACCGGAATGGGGCGGACGGGCGAGTTCTTCTTCGCGGGCCGATTCGGTGTCGTGCCCGATATGGTTGCGCTGGCGAAAGGCATCGCCAGCGGAGTGCCGATGGGAGCCGTGCTGATGACCGACGCGATTGCCGGCGAGATAAAGGCGGGCGATCTGGGGACAACATTCGGCGGCGGGCCGCTCGCGTGCGCGGCGCTTGAAGCGACTATCGATGTGATTCGAGACGATCAACTGCTCGAGAACGTTCGCGAGAATTCCGAGTACTTGTTTGCTGAGCTGAGGAAGATGCTGCTGGTCGAAGAAGTGCGGGGACTCGGGTACCTGGTTGGGATCAAGTTCCCGGGCGGAACCGCGAAGCCCGTTCAGCAGGCGCTGTTGGAGAAAAAGATAATCACCGGGCTGTCGGAGGACCCGAGCGTGCTGAGGTTGTTGCCTCCGCTTACGCTGCGCAGGCCTGAGATTGATTTGTTTTTGGATGAGTTGAGCGCAATAGACCACTGATGACGCGGATTGGACAGATCGGCACGGATCTGATCCGTGACAATCCGTCGCATCCGCCCAATCCGTGGTCTATGAGCTCTCGAAACCCATGAATCTGAGAGGAAAAGATTTTCTCAGCACTACTGACTTTACGCTCGATGAGCTGACCTCGCTGATCGATCTCGCAGCGAAGATCAAATCAGGCGACTATCGCGAGCGCCCGCTACAGGGAAAGAGCGTCGCGCTTGTGTTCTTTAACCCGTCGCTTCGCACTCGCGCTTCGATGGAGATCGCGGTTTATGAACTCGGCGGCAACGCGGTGGCGCTCGATGTAGGCAAGGGCACATGGAGCCTGGAGCACCTCGAATCTGTCGTGATGGACTCCGACAAGACGGAGCACATCAAGGAAGCCGCGCGCGTATTGTCGCGCTACGTTGCGGCGATTGGCGTGCGCGCGTTTCCCGAGATGAAAAACTATGCAGACGAAATGACCGATCCGGTCGTGCGAGGCTTCGCCGAGCACAGCGATGTCCCGGTGTTCAATCTCGAATCATCGCGGCATCATCCGTTTCAGGCGCTGGCCGACGCGATGACGATCCGCGAGAAACTCGGCGGGTTCTCGCATCAACGGGTGGTGCTCTCGTGGGCTTATCACCCGAAGCTGCTGCCGATGGCCGTGCCGAATTCATTCGCGTTGATCGCTGCGCAGTGCGGTCTCGATCTGACGATTGCTTGTCCACCGGAATACGACCTCGGCGACGAAGCGATTGCCGAGATCGAAGCAGGAGCGAACTCCAGCGGCGGCCGCGTGACGATATCGCGCGACCATCGAGAAGCATGCGAAGGCGCGCGGATCGTCTATGCGAAGAGCTGGGGCAGCAAGGACTTTTACGGCCGCGCCGAAGACGACATCGCGCTTCGACAGCAATACAGGCACTGGCGCATAGACGAAAGAGTGATGCGCTCGACGGATAACGGCTGGTTCATGCACTGTCTTCCGGTCCGGCGAAACGTAGAGGTGACTGACGGCGTACTGGACGGGCCGCAGAACGCGGCTATCGATGAAGCCGAGAATCGCTTGCACGTTCAGAAGGCGGTGCTGGCATCAATACTTTAGTTTCGGGTTCCGGGTTTCTGGTTTCTGGTTCCGTGTTCAGGGTTTAGGGTTCGTCATAAACTCGGGACTCGAAACCCGAAACCAGAAACCAGAAAACCCGGAACGGCTTTAGCTATGATACAAGAAAGACTCGATCTACTCCGCGAAGCGCTGCCATACATCCAGCGTTTCAAGAACAAGATCTTCGTCGTCAAGCTCTCGGGCAAAATCACCGAAGATCAGGAGCAGCTCAACTCGTTGGCCGAAGAAATAACTCTCTGCCAGCAGGTTGGCATTCACCTCGCCGTCATTCACGGAGGAGGCAAGCAGCTCACCACGATCGCCGAACGGTTGGGCATCACTCAACGCATCGTCAACGGCAGGCGGGTCACCGACACGGAGACGCTCGAGGTCGCGAAGATGGTCTTCGCCGGACAGATCAACATGGACATTCTGTCGGCGCTCCGCCGCTGTGGTTGTGAGACTGTCGGGCTGTCCGGCGTTGACGGCAACATCATCCACGCTCGCCGGCGCGAGATTCAAAAGGTGCTAAATCTGGAGACCGGCGAGGTCGAGACCATCGACTTCGGCCACGTCGGCGACATAGTCGAGATCAACGTTCGCTTGCTGAGCCTGCTGCTCGAAAACGGATACGTTCCGGTGATCTCGTCGCTGGGCGCGGACGAGCAAGGCAACATCTACAACATCAACGCCGATACGATCGCAGCGGAGATCTCCGTCCACCTCCAGGCCGAAAAGCTCATCTTGCTGACGGACGTGGACGGGATTTTACGCGACCGCAACGATCCTTCATCCAGAATGTCGCGGCTGACGGTTGAGGAGGCGGATCGACTGGTGAAAGATCGCGTGGTGTCATCGGGTATGCTGCCGAAGATCGCCGCGATCGCCTCCCTGATCCGCCGCGGGGTCCGCAGCGCACACATCATCAACGGATCGAAGCGCAACGCGCTGCTGCACGAAGTGTTCACCGACGAAGGCGCGGGTACCATGATTACGGGTTGAATCAAGGCCAGATTCGCTCTGGGACTGCCTGTGACCGCACATTGCGGTTATACTGTCGGCGAATTCTCTTGTGGAGGAACGCATATGACACGGGCCGTACGATTCACAAATCTTCTTCTGTTAGCGTTGATCTGTCTGTCCTTCGGATCAGCCGGTAGCGCTCAGGCGCCAAGACCAAAGGCTGAAGATGAGCCCTTCGTCGCGGATTACTACTACAAAGCGAAGTGGGGTTACGCCGACGAGTTCATAACGCTGTTCAAGAAGAATCACTTTCCTGTGCTCAAGAAACAAATGGAGACCGGGCGAATTCTGAGCGTGACCGCCGCAAAGCCCAGGTATCACGCGACCGAGGACGGGCGTTGGGATTATCGCGTGACGATAGTCTTCAAGAATATGGCAGCCGCCTCAGACCAGGCCAGCGAAGAGCCCATCATCAAGCAACTCTTCCCGGATCAGGCAGCCTACAAGCGCGAAGAACAACGGCGCTTCGAGATCTTGCTTGCGCACTGGGACGTGCCTGTTGTGAGCGTCGATTTGACGAAGTGAGCAGCTCTGAGTGTGCTCTTCTGTTTACTTCGGTTGTGGCGCTGCGGCCTACAGGGCCAGGGTTGGCGGCAACGGTGTAGCTGACAACGCCATCACCTATGCCGGGAGTGCCGGAAGTAATCGTGACCCATCCCGCATTGCTCACTGCTGCGCGCAGTTGCTCTCACAAATCACATTGATCGTTCCGCCGCATCTGCCCGGCGGGTACGCGACTGCGGCTGGGGATCTGGCGTAGTTGCAATCCTCCCCCAACCCCGGCCATCTTGCACTACAGTATAGGTGAGACCGGCGATTGTCAGCGTTCCTGAGCGCGCGGTTGAAGTGAAGTTCTCCCTCACTTTAAAGGTCACCATATCACTCCCCGTTAAGTCCGCGCTCGAAGCGAGTGTAATCCAGCTCGTGTTGCTCGCCGCCATCCAATCGCACCCCGCGCTCGTAGTCAGGTTCACCGTTCCCCCTCCTCCCGACATTGAAAAGAAGCCAATCGTGGATGAAAGAGAATAGCTGCAAGTATCAGGACTGATCGTCGCCTGCGCGAGATAGATTTGATCGCCGGTACTGTCAAAGTCGCCGTTGGCCTGATTCCCCGCCGCATAGAGCCTGACCGGCCCCATATCCGTTGACGGCGCCGTCCAGGTAAAGCTCCAGCTCGCTCCTCCAAGCTGCCCCTCGAATCCACCTTCATAGGTATGCTCGATGTACTGGCGGTTGCCCCCTGGCCCACCTGTGATGACTTGGGTGAGGGTGCTCTTGGTGAGGCTCTGAAGGTCACCCACCGGAAGGTCCCCTGCGACGGTCAACGCCGTTAGCTCAAAGCCCCATTTCATTCGTGGGGTCACATCGTCGGCATTCACGTGAGTGACCGTTATCTGATAGACCTGCGCTGGTATGTACGTGCTCGGGGCGGTGATCGTGAACTGGCCCCGCTCCCCTGACGGTGCGGTGTGACAAAGCGTGCAGTCATTTTCCGCTGGGGCGCCGGTCACGCCCGCTATGGGCCCGCTTGCAGAAGCATGCGCTGTTTGAATGACTCGATTTCCCGAAAGAAAAATTGCCGCCACACCTATTATGAACAACCCCAGACAAACAGTTTTTGCGCGATTGCTAGCAGACATCATGACCTCCGCTGACTGAGTAGAACCAGTGATCGAATGGTGATGAACGTAATGGGTGGGAGCATTATCGCCGGGCACCGATTATCTTTCAATCAAAGCGATTTCGCAATAGTCCTTATGCAGCTCAATCAGCCTGATGTGTGTCGTCGATCCATCTCACCTGTTCCGGAGGCTCGATTGTAGGAATGTCGAGGTTGACCACGATTGGTTCCTGGCCGCTTCGCACGAGGACGCATTCGAGCGGCTGATCGGTGCTGGCGTTGATCTCCTGGTGAGGGACGTAAGGCGGGACGTAGATGAAGTCGCCAGGGCCGGCTTCGGCGGTGAACTCTAGCTGATCG
The DNA here is from genome assembly GCA_964548075.1 of uncultured Clostridia bacterium. GTDB lineage: Bacteria > Acidobacteriota > Blastocatellia > UBA7656 > UBA7656 > Onstottus_A. The sequence continues at coordinate 137,110 of CAZJQQ010000014.1, forward strand.
CCCCAACGCATGCGAGCGCGGCCATGTACGATGTAGATGACGCTTTCAAGCTCGCCGTGATGATGAGCTCCGGTTTTGGCGTTGGGATGGATGGTGACGGTTCCGGCCCAGAGTTTCGAAGCGCCGGCTCGCGCGTGAGTGATCGCCGCCGCGCGATTCATCCCGGGTGTTTGAGGCGTGTTAGTGTCGAGTTCGCTCGCGTGAACGATGCGGACGCCCTGATGCTTCCAATCCATTGGCTCGACCTCGTCAGCAATAGACCACGGATTACGCGGATTTGACGGATTCACACGGATTCTTCTTCCGTCGTTGCGGGTAACTCTCGATGACGTTTCTTATCGTTCGTGAAAATCTTCCGGCGAAACGCCGGCTTCGGACCAAAGTTCAGCAATAAGCCCACCTCGATGTCGGTTGCTTTCAGATAGTTCAGCAATTGTGCTTCGTGGGCCTCGCACAGCGCCTCGGCACACTTGATTTCAATAATGACCAGGCCTTCGACTATGAGGTCCGCATAGTAGTCGCCAACCTGGCGGCCGAGGTAATAGACCTTGATTGGTCGCTGCCTTCCGACTCGCAGGCCCATGGACTCCAACTCCAGCGCGAGGGCTTTCTCATAGACCTTCTCGAGGAATCCATAGCCCAACTCGTTATAGACATCGTAGAACGCCTTGATGATCTGCCCGGTCAGGTTTTCGTGCTTCAAAGCCATAATCTTATCCGTGAGAATCCGTCAAATCCGAGTCATCCGTGGTCTATCCCGTTTCTTATCCGTGAGAATCCGTCAAACCCGTTTTATCCGTGGTCTATTTCGTTTCGCGCCTTAGCCAATGCCTCATTCACTCGCTCAGGTGAAGTTCCGCCTAACGCCGATCTGCCAGCAAGCGACGACTCCAGCTTCAGCGAAGCGTACAGGTCATCGCCAAACACTTCCGAATACTCACGGTATTCTTCCAACGGGATATCCTCGAGCGGCTTGCCGCGCTCGATCGCGTGCATAACAACTCGCCCGACAAGCTCGTGCGCCTTTCGGAACTCGAGCCCCTTCCGCACAAGGTAATCCGCCAGGTCGGTGGCGTTCAGGTACCCGACTGTCGCTGCTTCGCGGGTTCGCGCGCTGTTCACTTTCACGCTTCTCAGAACAGTCGTCATCACCCCAAGCGAACCGCACAACGTGTCAATCGTATCGAACAGCGCTTCTTTGTCCTCCTGCATGTCTTTGTTGTAAGCGAGCGGCAAACCCTTCATCGTCGCGAGCATTGCCGTGTGATGACCGAACACGCGCCCGGCCTTGCCGCGAATCAGCTCGAGTGCGTCCGGGTTCTTCTTCTGCGGCATCAACGACGATCCGGTTGAGACCGCATCCGAAAGTTCAACGAAGCCGAACTCAGCGGTCGAGTAGATGATCAAGTCTTCCGCCAGCCGGCTAAGATGCATCATCGCAATCGCCGCGGCGCCGATGAACTCGATCACAAAGTCCCGGTCGCTTACGGCATCGACGCTGTTCTCGCACACGCCGTCAAAGCCCAATCGTCTCGCTACCATCTCGCGATCAAGCGGGAACCCCGTACCCGCGAGCGCGCCTGCTCCGAGCGGCAACTGATTCACGCGCGAACGAACCTCTGCAAGGCGCGCGCGGTCCCGCTTCAGCATCTCGAAGTAAGCGAGCAAGTAATGCGCGAACAGAATCGGCTGGGCTCGTTGCAGGTGGGTGTAGCCGGGGATCACGCAATCCGGATTGGCTTCGGCAACCTCGACCAGCGCGCGTTGAAGGTCGCGGATCATTTCCCGAGTCGCGTCGATCTCACTGCGCAGAAAGAGCCTCAGGTCGGTGGCAACCTGATCGTTGCGGCTGCGCCCGGTGTGTAGCTTATAACCCGGATCGCCAATTGCCGCGACAAGCTCGCCTTCGACAAAGCTGTGTACGTCCTCAGCCTCGCGGCCATCAAGGTAGCCCTTGTCGTCCCTTGCCCGGCGCAGTATTTCGTTGAGTCCCCAGGCGATCCTGCGCGCTTCCCCTTCATTCAGTATGCCGGCGGCAACAAGGGCTTCGGCGTGTGCGCGGCTTGCTTCGATATCCGCTTCGATCAAACGCCGGTCGAAGGCGAACGACGAGTTGAACAGCGCGAACCCGGCATCAGCTTCGCCTTTGAATCTGCCTCCCCAGAGTTTCATGCGTTGCAGGATACTATGGCGACCGGCCGAATGGAACACGGATGAAACAGATCGGCACGGATCTTTTCGCGTCTTTGCGGATCTCTTCGCGTCTTCGCGGATCTCTTCGCGTCTTTGCGGTTTCCTTTGCGTCTTTGCGCGAAACGCCTTTCTGTCCTTAAGAAGGGTGTAGCGCAAAGCCGCAAAGGAAACCGCAAAGACGCTAAGAGATCCGTGCCCGATCCGTTGAATCAGCGTCATCAGTGGTCTATTCTCTTACCAGCGAGATCGAATAACCATGCAAGAGCCTAAGGTCATCCACGCAGCCTGTCCCCACGATTGCCCGGACACCTGTGCAATGCTCGTAGAAGTCGAAGACGGGCGCGCAACGCGGGTCTCGGGCGATCCCGATCATCCGCCGACTCAGGGCTTCCTCTGCACTAAAGTCACGCGCTATCTGGAACGTGTTTACAACCCGGATCGCTTGCTCTATCCGATGCGGCGAACCGGCGCGAAGGGCGAAGGCCGCTTCGAGCGCATAGGCTGGGACGAAGCGCTCGACACAATCGCTCGCCGGTTTCGAGAAATCGCCGACTCGGTTGACGGCCCCGAAGCGATTTTGCCTTACAGCTACGGCGGCACGATGGGCATAGTCAACAGCGGCAGCATGGACCGGCGCTTCTTTCACCGGCTCGGCGCAAGCAAGCTCGCGCGCACGATCTGCTCGGCTGCCGGAGGTGACGCATTGAACTACACGCTCGGCGCGAAGATCGGCACTGACATGGAGAACTTCCATCGCGCGCGCTTGATCGTGCTATGGGGAACGAACACTCTAACGTCGAACATTCACCTCTGGCCTCAGATCAAAGAAGCGCTCGCAAACGGCGCGCGGCTCATCGGCATCGATCCTTATCGCAATCACACGCTCGATCACTGTCATCAGTTCATTCAAGTCCGGCCTGGCACCGACGGAGCGTTCGCTCTCGCGATGATGAACGTCATCATCAGCGAAGAGCTGGAAGACCGAGACTACATCGAGCGCTACACGCTCGGCTTCGACAAACTGCGTACGCGTGCCGCCGAGTTTCCACCATCGCGCGCGGCCGAAATCTGCGGCGTGACTGAAGACGAGATCGTGAGCTTCGCGCGCGAGTACGCAACCACACGGCCTGCGGTGATTAGAGTCAACTACGGTCTGCAGCGCCACGCAGGCGGCGGCATGGTGGTCCGCACGATCGCCTGCCTTCCGGCCCTCACTGGCTCGTGGCGAGATGCCGGAGGCGGCGTGTTGCTTTCGAGCAGCGGTATGTTCGCGTTCGATGAGGGGGTGCTTCAACGGCCCGACCTGACGCGCGGCAATCCACGAACGATCAATATGTCGCGGCTCGGCGAAGCGCTCACTGAAGCTCGGCCGCCGGTTCGCGCCATCTACGTCTTCAATTCAAACCCGGCGGCAATCGCGCCCGATCAGTCGAAGGTGCTTGAAGGCTTCCGCCGCGAAGACCTGTTCACCGTCGTTCACGAACAGTTCCAAACCGACACCGCTGATTATGCTGACATCCTGTTGCCGGCGACGACTCAACTCGAGCACCGCGATCTGGTGAAGCCTTACGGTCATTATTATCTTGTCTACAACGAGCCGGCGGTGGCGCCTCTGGGAGAAGCAAAGCCAAACTGGGAAGTGTTTCAGTTGCTGGCGGAACGAATGGGGTTTGAAGAGGCCTGCTTCGACGACAGCGACGAGGACATTATTCGCCAGGCTCTGGCGACCGATTACGAACCGCTCAAAGGGATAACTCTCGAACGATTGAAGCGAGACGGTTGGGCGCGGTTGAATCTGGCTGAGACGTTTGCGCCGTTTGCCGAGGGCGGGTTCCTTACGCCTTCGGGCAAGTGCGAGTTCTACTCGGAGGCGTTGGAGCGCGAAGGGCTCGATCCGCTTCCCGCGTACATCCCGCCTCGCGAGTCACCAGCCACCGCGCCTGATCTCGCGTCCAGGTATCCGCTCCAGCTCATTTGCCCGCCGGCGAACTCGTTCTTGAACACGACGTTTTCTCAGTTGCCTTCGTTCCTCAAGAGCGAACGTCAACCGTTCATCCAACTCCACGCCGAAGACGCCGCACGACGCGGCATCAAAGACGGTGATGCAGTGCGCGTCTGGAACGACCGAGGCGAGTGCCAGCTCGTCGCTCGAATAACGGGCCGCGTGAAGCCCGGCGTCGCGGTTGCGCTTTCGATCTGGTGGAACAAGCTCAGCCCCGGCCGCGCGAACGTGAATCAAACGGTTTCGCAGGCTTTGACGGACATCGGCGCGGGCGCGACCTTCTTCGATAATCTGGTCGAGGTGGCAAAGACCTGATCGGATCTTGTGCGGACGTGTACCCCGATGACTCACCGGTTAACCGGTCCGCAGTCATATGAACGAGTGACAGGAAACCTCCTTCACTGTGTCACGAATTCAAATGTCAAGAATCTCAAGCCTGACCCCTCCCTACGGACTAACCATCCCTCAGACCGCCTCCACTCCCATATCCAGCGCTTTAGGCACGCAATGATAGATCGTCACACGGCTGATGTTTAAAGCTCTATGGATTGCCGAGAGATTCTTTCCGGTATGGTACTGCAGCAGAATCCGCGCCCGCTCCACCTCGCGCTGTTAGCAAAAGAAAACCGGGGAGCGACCGCAGATCAAGAAAACCGCATTATCCCCAGGATGAGCACAAGAGACGCCACTGCGATCGCCGCCAACGCCACGAACTTCGCGAGCACGACAACGAGCGGCCCTTCAAAGGCGCCCGGCCGGACTTTTCGAGTGACAAAGAGAATCCCCGACGCCGGAAGCCAGGAGATGAGGGAAACCAGGGGTGGCAGAACAATATGCCCGAAGGCATGGCTCCACTTTAATCCATCCGCGCCGCACGCCCCACAGTGTTCCAGAGCCGTAAAAACGTTGTTGTGCCCAGTTACGATGCCCAGGATAATTCCCATGCCTACCAGCCAATGAGCGATGGTGGTCTGGAGCAGTAACAGCGGAAACAAGTGCTTATAGGTTCCGAATCCTGTGGTCTGGACGGCAATGGCGCAATAAAGGATTCCCACCAGCAGAACCACATTGATGCTTACCCATTCTGTTGCCTGGGGCACCAGGAACTTACCGGGGAGGTACGCGTTGGTTACACCAGCCAGGGACAAACCGAGCCTCAGAGCAAAGACCACCACAATAAGGATCAGGATCCACCGCTCAAAACGAACGTATTCTTTCACTTTTTTCCCAAACATGGCCGACATTGTAACACTGCGCGTTCTGGGCCAGGGGAAAATTCAAAGACGCACCAGAACCGGTCCTGGAAACACAAGCCGGTGCTCCTCATTCAACGCCTGCGGTCTAACACTGCATGCAGCCGACCCGCCGCCAAAAGGAGCGGCGGGCGGCTGATGCCTGATCGTTGGACTAAACCGCTACGCGGTAGGCAGTGAAGCGTCGAGGAAAAAGCGCACGGAGGGGTCATGAAGCGTCGAGGAAAAAGCGCACGGAGGGGTCAGGCTTGATTTTCTTGACATTTGAATGTCCCACGATAAATTTTAGCCGAATGTCACGAAAGTCAAGCCTGATCCCTCTCCCGCTTCAGCCTAGAGAACAAATGCATAAGTAATCACGAACCGTTGATTCGCCGATATCAACCGCACAGAACGCATGACTAAGATGGTAAGGCCCCGAGAAGTGCGTGGTCGCGGATCACCTCAACCGAAGAGTGCGCGTGCATCGCTACTGCTTCGGAAACGCTGCCCAACAAGTAACGCGTCAGTCCGCGCCGCCCGTGTGAGCCAACTACTACAAGGTCCGCGCCCCACGCCTTTGAGTCTTCAACAATGCGACGCTTTGGACTGCCCTCGAGTACAGCGGTCTCAGCCTTGATCCCCGCGCTCGCGATTATTCCTCGGGCGGCGTTGACTGCTTCCTCGCTCCTCTTTGTGTTGTCCTCACGAACGCGTTCCGCGACAGCTCCGGCTGCGTACCACGGATCGGCTGCGGGTGCGATCTGCTCAACCACGCTGATGATCCTGACCTCGCTGCCATTGGGCCAAGGCCTCCGGGCGATGGAACGCGCTGCTGAAACCGAATAGTCCGAGCCATCGGTGGCCAGCAGGATCTTCATTCCGCTCGGCGGCTCGGCGGCTTTATCGTGATCCGGATGATCCTTGTCGTGCCTGGGATGGCGAACGATCTCAACCGAGCAAGGCGCGTTTTGCACGACGGCCTTGGCGATGCTTCCAAGCATGAACCGAACAAAGCCGCTGTGTCCGTGCGAGCCGACGAACACAAGATCAGCGCCCCACTTCTCAGCCTCCTCGACTATGCTGGACCCGGGATATCCTTCTACCGCAATCGCAGTAGTCTGGAGGCCGCGCCCACCGAGCCGCTCCGAAACCGATTGCGCCAGTGCCTTCGCTGCCTCATTCTCGCTCTTGATAAAAGGCTCCAGGTATCCGACGGCTGAGGTCATCGCCAGCAGGTCAATCACAGTAAGCACGCACACGACGGTGTCCGGGGGCCAGGGCCGCCGTTCGACTTCGCTCACGACCGCCTCGGAAAGCCCTGACGAATCAATAGCCAGAAGCACTCTCACGATGTTGTCCTCCGTCTAGCAGGCTGCTGAAAGAGTCTTTTTCCCTAACTGCCTGGCGCGCGAAGCATCTTAGCGTCTACGTCTTGGAACGAGCAGCCAACCCACAAGGGCGCCCAGAGCAAGAGCACATAACACCGAACGCAGCGGGTGACGCTTGATGTGATGAGATGTTTCGTCAATCAGGTCCTCCGCCGAGTTGTAGCCGCGCTTCGCCGCCCGTCTGGCATTGACCAGCGAGTCGTCGACCGCGTCGGTTACCACACCCCTTAACCGTGAAGCTTCGCGCCCGAGGTTGGAAATCTGCTCCTCGACAAACTGAGTTCCTCTTAACACATTCTCTTTCATTGTCTCGTTCCTTTCAGCGGCTCTTAGGTCTCACCCTGCGGTCCACACTTCAATTCTACGGCACCCAGCTCGAGCTTGTCACTCGACATCCTCTGACGGGTGTGCGTCAGATTTTCGCGCCACACCTCGGACGGAATGTAGAACCTCTGGGAATACTACCCACGGCAGTGGGTGGTATTTTCCGGAGTCTTCATAGACTCT
>CAZJQQ010000015.1:0-141595 GCA_964548075.1 uncultured Clostridia bacterium
TGAGTATGAACAATCCACCAACTGCGTTGGTGGGATTCGGGGACGAGGAAGCGGCGGGCTTCCTTTTAGGCTGAGTATGAACGATTGGTGATATACTCTGCGCACCGATTTCGAGCCGGCTCTGAAATCAGCAAAAGGTCATCAAATGCAACCGCCTTCACCCAGCGAAGTGACGCGACTGTTGAAAGACTGGAGTAGCGGCGACTCGGCAGCGCTGGATCAGTTGATACCGATCGTGTATGACGAACTGCGAGCCGTCGCCGCCCGGTATCTCAGGCGAGAGCGCCAGGACCACACGCTCCAGCCAACCGCGCTGGTCAACGAGGCCTATCTGCGGCTGATTGATCAGAACCAAGTTCAGTGGCAGAACCGCGCTCACTTCGTGGGAGTGGCGGCTCAGATGATGCGCCGCATACTGGTCGATCACGCGAAGAGCCACAATCGCGCAAAACGCGGAGGCGGCGCCCGGCAGGTGACGCTTGACGAAGCTCTGGCTGTCACCGATGAGCGCGCGGATGATCTGGTTGAGCTCGATGAGGCCCTGACCGCTCTTGCGGCAGTCGACGAACGAAAGAGCCGGGTGGTGGAGATGAAGTATTTCGGCGGGCTGAGCGTGGAAGAGACGGCAGAAGTTCTAAAGGTTTCGGTGATAACCGTCGCACGTGACTGGAAACTTGCCAAGGCCTGGCTCTACACCCACATCGAGGATAATGGCGCACATGCATCCTGAGCGTTGGCGGCTGATCGATGAGCTGTTTCACGCGGCCGTCGAACTGCCTCCGAATAAACGCCGCGACTTTCTGGAGGGCGCGTGCGGCGGGGACGTTTCGCTGGGGGCTGAAATCCAAAAGCTTATTGACGGATCCGATCGAGCTGGAAGCTTTATCGAGACCCCGCCGGCGCTCGACGAAACAACGCTGGCGCTCCCTGAGTCGGAAACAGAACCGTTAGCCGGCCTCCGCCTAGGCGCTTACAAAGTGATCCGGGAAATCGGGCGCGGTGGAATGGGAACTGTCTATCTGGCAGCGCGCGCCGATGAGGAGTTTCGGAAGCAAGTTGCGGTAAAGCTGGTCACGGCCGGGTTCGATCACGAGTCAATCATCCGGCGTTTTCGGAATGAACGGCAGATTCTTGCCGGCCTCGATCATCCCAACATCGCGCGTCTGCTCGATGGAGGCACAACTGAAAGCGGAGCGCCGTACTTCGTGATGGAGTACGTCCAGGGCCAGACGATAAGAGAGTACTGTGATACTCACCGGCTGACGACCCTCGAGCGGCTGAAGCTGTTTCGCACGGTCTGCTCGGCCGTGCACTTCGCCCATCAGAACCAGATTGTCCATCGCGACATAAAGCCTGCGAACATTCTGGTCACCGCCGACGGAACAGCAAAGCTGCTGGACTTCGGCGTCGCGAAGCTCCTCTCTCCGATCGCGCAGGCAGGCGAGGTCACCGAAACGATTTCACGAGCGCTGACCCCCGAGTACGCGAGCCCCGAGCAGGCGCGAGGCGAGACCATCACTACTGCGAGCGATGTCTATTCGCTGGGTGTGCTGTTGTACGAACTGCTCACCGGACATCGACCCTATAGCGTCGCCGGCCGTTCACTGATTGAAATCATCGAGGCCATATGCGAGCAGGAACCAACGAAGCCCAGCATGGTGATTGGCCGGACTGTAACGTCCCCCGGAGCGAGCGGGAACACCGGGGTGATAACGCCGGAAGCAGTGAGCAAGGCCCGGGGCTCCGAGCCCCATCGGCTGCGCCGGGAGCTGGAAGGCGATTTGGACAACATAGTTCTGAAAGCGCTGCGTAAGGAACCTCAACGGCGCTACGCTTCCGTCGAACAGTTCTCCGAGGACATCCAGCGCTATTTCGAGCACCTTCCTGTGATCGCGCGGCAGGATACCTTGTCTTACCGCACGAGCAAGTTCATAGCCAGACAGAAGGCCGGTGTCTCGGCTGCGACGCTCGTCGTCAACGTCCTCGTCGTGCTGTGTTTGGCGGCAGCTGGCACCGCATACTTCTATTTCGCCCGAAGTAAAACAACAGCGATTGACTCAGTAGCCGTGCTGCCATTCGTCAATCAAAATCACGACCCGGAGACGGAGTATCGCTCAGACGGCTTGACAGAGAGCATCATCAACAGCCTGACTCAGCTTCAGAACCTGCGTGTCATCGCGCGCAGTTCGGTCTTCCGCTACAAGGGCAAAGAGACAGACCCGATGGCTGTCGGGAAAGAGTTAGGTGTGCGGGCGGTGCTGACGGGCCGGATGCTGCAGCACGGCGATGAGCTGAGCATCAGCGCGGAGTTGGTGGACGTGCGGGAGAACAAACAACTGTGGGGCGAGCGGTACGAGGGCAAAGTCTCAGACCTGCTGGCCGTGCAGCGCGAGATTGCGAAAGCGATCTCCGGCAACCTGCGGTTGAAGCTGTCTGGGGCAGACGAGAGTCGCGTGACCAAACGTTACACGGAGAACCCGGAGGCGTACCAGCTTTATTTAAAAGGGCGTTTCTATTGGAATAAACGCACACCTGCCGATTTCAAAAAAGCCGTTGAGTATTTCCAACAGGCAATCTCTGTTGACCCGAACTACGCTCTGGCTTACGCGGGACTTGCCGACGGTTACGCGCTGCTTTCCAGCTTTAGTGTGATACCACCACACGAAGGAACACCCAAGGCGCGAGAATTTGCGCTCAAAGCCTTGTCGCTCGACAATAGTTTAGGCGAACCTCACGCCACGCTTGCACTGAAGCTGCAGGACTACGATTTTGATTTCGCCGCGGCGGAACGCGAGTTCAAACTTTCAATCGCACTCAATCCGAACTACGCAACGGCACACCAGTGGTATGGCGAGCTACTCGGTCCTCTCGGCAGATTTGAAGAAGCATTTGCCGAGTTTCGGCGAGCGTTGGAGATTGACCCGCTCTCACTCCCCGTCAACTGGCATTACGGCAGAATCCTTTACCTTGCTCGAAAGTATGACGAGAGCCTGGCGCAACTGAAAAAGACTCTTGAATTAGACGCTAATTTCACGGGGGCGCATGCAAGCCTCGCGTGGGTTTATCGGGCGAAAGGCAACTATGCCGAAAGCGTTGAAGAATACGCCAAGTCCAAAGAGTTAATTGGCGAATCTCAAAATGCCAAAATAATGCGAGAGAGTTTTGCCAAAGGCGGTTGGCAAGGTTTTTTGCGAGTAATGACCGCAGAGAACCATGAAATTGATTCTTTTACCGTCATGACATTTCAAGCAGAGCTTGGCGAGATAGATAAGGCGTTTGCGGTACTTAACAAAGCATACGAAGACCGCCAATCTTCGCTCCAATCGCTCAAAGTCGAACCGCTTCTTGATCCTTTGCGCAACGACCCGCGCTTCGCGGAACTGATGCGTCGCGTCGGGCTGCCGCAGTAGGCTGTTTAAGGCTTCGGGTACGGGAAGACTTGTCAAGTATAGGGTTTATCCCAATGCCCGCGAACGACTGGGATAAGTGAGTGGTGCGTACAGAGTCATGCCAGCCATATTGCGATGCTCTAGCTCTTTTCATAGATCGCGTGATAACCGTCGCGCGTGACTGGAAGCTGGCCAAGGCCTGGCTCTACACCCACATCGAAGATAATGGCCAACATGCATCCTGAGCGCTGGCGGCTGATCGATGAGCTGTTTCACGCGGCCGTCGAACTGCCTCCGAATAAACGCCGCGATTTTCTGGAGGGCGCGTGCGGCGGGGACGTTTCGCTGCGGGCTGAAATCCAAAAGCTTATTGACGGATCCGATCGAGCGGGAAGCTTCATCGAGACCCCACTGGCACTCGACGAAACCACGATAGCGCTCCCCGAGTCAGACGCAGAGCCGGTGGCCGGCCTCCGCCTCGGCGCGTACAAAGTGATCCGCGAAATCGGGCGCGGTGGAATGGGAACTGTCTTTCTGGCAGCTCGCGCAGATGAGGAGTTTCGAAAGCGAGTTGCGATAAAGCTGTCGTTGAGGGAATCGCCAAGTGTGACGCGGCTATCGCCCGGCTGACGGGAAACTAAGAGTATGACCAAATCTCCACCTCCAAGCGAAGACTTGATTCGGGAGCTCTCGGCCTTCGATCTGAGCGTAGGTGAACTGGCGCTTGCGCTGCGAGAGATGGTGCTTGAAGAAGCGCCGGCGGCGGTCGAGAGACTCGTTCGCGTGTACGCGCTGGTCTTTTGGTATTCGCTCACCGGCCGAATGTCGGACGCCTTTGTTCAGGTTGTGACGTATCCGAAAGGCGTGAACCTTATGTTCAATCGCGGCGCGGAGCTTGAAGACCCCGACGGAGTGCTGGTGGGCGAGGGCAAGATCATCCGGCACATCAAGGTCCGGCGCCCGCAAGACCTGAAGAACCCTCATCTGCGGAAGTTCATTCGCGCGGCGCTAAAGCACGCGAAGGTGATCGCAAGAGAGAAGGAACTCGCCGGCCGATCTCCGAAGCCGATCAGCCGGGCGTCCGCGAAAAGAGGACCTCGGAAGTGACACCCGCGGAACGAGCAATCGGACCTCACTGAACCGGTCTTGTGGTGATTAGCACCACGAGGCCTCCGTCGACTGAATTCAAAGTGCCGGATGCGATTTCATCGAGCGATAACTTGCGGACCTCTGGCTGGATAAATCCCATCAACATCGCGGTTTCGCCTTTTTTCATTCTCACGACATCCGTGAGAGTCCGCTGTGTAAATGTGGGAGTCAGCCTGCCAGTGCTATGATCAAGCCCGGTCATTTCGATCTTGAGTCTTATGTCGAGAAGGCCGCCGCCGACGGCCGTCGATATTCCCTCAACGATCAAGCCTGAGTTTTCATATACTATTTGTGGAACCGCGACTGACGCCGCTTGAGATTGAAGCGCATCGCGCGAAGTTCGGTCAGTTGTCGAAAGAGCTGGCAGCGTCGAAGTTTGAATCGGAATTCGCTGGCCTACTCTCGCGCTGAAACTCTCTCCAGTGCGCGTGCGCACCTGAAGGGTGGCGACTACTCTGGCCATGCCGTCGGCGATCAGGCGATTAAGCTGATCCCTGCCCGTTCCTATCTTTTCGATCTCGTTGCGCGGGGCTCCCGTGGTCTCGACTATGTTTATCTCGAGCACGATTCCCTGAGTCCTGGTTGCGGACTGTCCCGGGCTTTGAGCTGAAGCCGTTATCGAGACGATGCAGCACACGGATAACACGACAGCCGAAAGACGTCGGCTCATATGGTCACCTCCGTTGTCAGTCTGTGAAGTTGTGCGCCTGTCGAAACTATTAAGCGCAGGGCAGCCGTGAAAGTTCCAGTTCTGACCGAGAGCTATCGCCCAGAGTTCCGCTTCGTTACACCCCTTGGTGGGCAGCGGGGGCTAGCTGGCTGAATGACTCAAAACGGGCCACTCGATTTCTTTTGCACACTCCGAGCGCCGTGATGCGTATCTGAGTGTGAGTACCGAAGGAACATTGGCGGCCCAAGTTCGTAACGCCTTATTCGAACAAACGTTAGTTGAGAATCTGCGACGAATCCACGGACCCGGTCACTCACGTTCGAGTGATACCGGTTCTAATTAATTCAGAGAGGTCAAGCTATGAAGAGAATTCGCTTTGTCGTTACTGCCCTGATCTGCGTTGCGGGCGCGGGGCTTTTCGCGCTACCTGCGACCCATGCAAACGGACCTGGCACAAAGAACCTAACTTTCAACAAGGAAATCGCGCCGATCTTCTACAAGAGCTGCGCCGAGTGCCATCGCCCTGGCGAGGCCGCGCCGTTCTCGGTGCTCAGCTTCAAGGACGTGCGACCCTGGGCGAAGTCCATTAAAGAGAAGGTGGTCACTCGTCAGATGCCTCCGTGGCACGCCGATCCGCACGTCGGCCGATGGGCCAATGATCCGCGGCTCACGCAGGCTCAAGTCGATACGATTTCCGCCTGGGTGGATGGCGGAGCGCAGGAAGGCAATCCGAAAGACCTGCCGCCCGCGCCGCAATTCGTCGAGGGTTGGGGTATCGGCAAACCTGATGTCGTTATACTAATGCCCGAGGAGTATACGGTCGAAGCCAGCGGTCCCGACGAGTACCAATACTTTGACGCGCCAACCAACTTCAAAGAGGATATGTACGTGCAAATGGCAGAGGCCCGTCCCGGCAATCGAAAGGTGGTGCATCACATCATTGCTTTCGTCGTTCCGCCTGGCCAGCCGAGCCTCAACATGGTTCCGAAGGAGCAGCGCTCCGCGGCGCTCGAAGGGTCGCTGAAGAATACGCCGTTCTATCGCGACGGTCTTTTGATTCGAATGAAAAAGGATCAGCCGGTCTACGATGACGCGAGCGAAATTCCTGCCAATCTCAAAGGCTTCAACAACGTTGACGATTTTCTTACCGCTTATGCGCCGGGCAGCGACTACGGTGAGTGGCAACCGGGAACCGCTAAGAAGGTTCCCGCGGGCGCGACCATTCGCTTCCAGGTTCACTACTCGAAGATAGCCGGCAGCGTTCAAAAGGATCGTTCGATGGTTGGGATGATCTTCGCGAAGCAGCCGCCGGAAAGACTCATGAAGACGCGCGCGGTGTCGAACGTCTTCTTCCAGATCCCGCCGGGTGCCGACCGTCACAAAGTAACGGCGAGCTGGAAGCCCAGCCTCGACATAACCCTTTACTCGCTGATGCCGCACATGCACTATCGCGGAGCGGCGATGGAGTACAAGGTGTTCTATCCCGACGGGAAATCCGAGGTGCTCCTGAACGTGCCTGCTTACAGTTTCAACTGGCAGATGGCCTATCGTCCGCAAGCGCCGATACCCATTCCCGCCGGCAGCAAGATTCAGGTTACGGGATACTTTGACAACTCAGCGAAGAACAAGTTCAACCCCGACCCGACCAAAGCCGTTCGTCAGGGTGAGCCTACCTACGACGAGATGATGATGGGCTTTATGGATTACACCGCGGAGAAGCCGCAGACTTTGGCGAAGGTCGATCCGCAGGTCTTCGACACGTACGTCGGGAAGTACGACTTCGGAAACAACCGCCCGTACTTCGTGACCAGGGAAGGGAACCGCTACTTCGGCCAGGCTCCAAACAATCCGAAGCGCGAACTCTTCCCGGTTTCCGAGAACAAGTTCTTCGTCCCTGAAGTCGAATCACAGATCACCTTCGTCAAAGATGAAAAAGGCGAAGTGGTCGAATTGGTCTACGATCAGAATGAAGCGTCGCGGCACTTCAAGCGAGTCAGGGAGACAACAGCGGGTAAAGGGCAATAGTCGACTCACGATCAGTCATAGTCGGGAGGTGGGTGATTTCGGCATCCACCTCCTCTTATCTCAGCTCCAACCAGCGCGCACCATTCCGACAAAGGCAGGGCTTAGTACCCGTAGGAAGGAATATGGGTCTTGTTGAACCCGTCGCCGGCCTGCGGTACAGTAAGCCCTATGCAAACTTTGGAAATCGAGTTGTCCGATCAGATTGCAACCAAACTCCTGGAGCTGTCTCAGAGGTTGGGCATCACACCAGAGTGTCTATTGCAGATAAGCGCTGAGGAGATGTTGGCGCGACTCGATGAGAACTTCGTCGCCGTGGCCAGCTACGTCCTGAGTAAGAATGCCGAACTCTATCGGCGCCTCGCATAATGCACTACTTGACACTGGAGCAGGTGATCGGCTTGCACCGCCTTGTAATCGCGCAGACGGGTGGAAGCATCGGACTACGCGACCTTAACGCCCTTGAATCTGCTATCGCACAACCGATGATGACCTTCGATGGCGTCGATTTGTATTCAACCCTTGCCGCCAAGGCTGGCGCGCTCGCTCACTCGTTGATACAAAATCATCCTTTCATCGACGGCAACAAACGCATCGGTCATGCGGCGATGGAGGTTTTTCTTGTGATGAACGGTGCCGAGGTAGACGCCGCAATTGATGAACAGGAAATGGTGTTCCTGGGCGTTGCCAACGGCCGGCTATCGCGAACAGAACTCATCGGCTGGATCGAGCAGCATCTGGCCGCGCGGGCGTGAACGCCCGAGGCTGAATCACTAAAACATGAGGCAGCCTTTCCGAAGAACGCACGCATTGACCTATCAGCCTGTTCACTTCCGTTCGTTGCGAGAGCCTTCAGTTGTCTGCTCGCGGCGCGGGTCATCGACAGAGTAGGTGATACCCGAGTACTGCATCTCTTCCCACGTCTGCGGGCCCCAACGAACTGCGACCTTCGGATCGGGATTCCATTTGTTTGCAGTCGAGTTGTCGTAGTGGGCTGTGGCTTCGACGCGCGTTCCTTTGGGTACGGCCAACGGCTTTGTGAAGACGTAATAAGTCTGCCAGTTGAAATCATACTTCGGAACCGACAGCACGACTTCGGTCCGGCCATCGGGATAGACCAGACGATACTCCCAGCTCTTGCCGCGGAGGTGCGTGTGCGGGAACAAGGCCCAGATGTGTGAGTCCTCGCTGAACTGAATCGCCGACTCGACTGCTTGATTGTCAGCGCCGGGCGGAATCACGAATAGCGGATTGACGAACGCACTGTTTCGGATTTCCTGCGGTGGAGGTTGCTTCGCGAAGATCACACCGACGCTGGTTCGGTCCTTTGTCGCCGTGCCGTTTGCGGTGTAGTGCACCTGGAAGGCGAAGACGGCGCCGGCCTTGATCCGCATCGCGGCGCCAGGCTTGAAGATCATCGCGTTCGTGCCAGGCGCGGTCGTTGCTATCAGCGAGCCGGGCAATCCCTGCTCTCCACCACCACGCCCCTGCCCGAAGCCTCCCAGATTTGGGACGACCTGCGTAAAGGCTGGCGTCCGCCGCGCGCCGGGCTCGCGGCAGAAGACCAGCACGTGATGCACAACGCTCCGCGCGCCGGGTCTTACTTCGATCGCTTGAATCCATTTGTCTTCGGTGAAATTAGTCGGCGCCTCGAAGAACTGGTACGCGATCGTGCCGGATTCCTTGACTTCGAACTCTCTTGGCATGCTGATGACGGCGTCCGGTGTGCCGATTTCCCAACCCTCGGCGAACGTCGGAGCCGGCGGCAGATCTTTCGCATCGCCTTTCGGCGCACCGCCGTCCGCCCAACGGATTAGCGTGTCTTTGTCCTTCTCGCTCAATCGCCGATCATTTGAGAAGACCCCGTGCGCCTGGGTGGCGTGCCACGGAGGCATGTTCCCGACAGCTACCTTCTCGCGGATCGCCTTTGCCCAGGGGCGCGCGGTTTCGTATGTGAGCAGCGACATCGGCGCGATGTCGCCCGGCCGGTGGCAACTCGCGCAGTTCTTAAAGAGAATCGGCGCAACGTCCTTCGAGAAAGTTGGCGTCCCAGCCGGACTTGTTCGAGCCGCCGGAATCGCGGTGAGAGCGAGAACTGTGGCGGCAAGTGCCGCCGCATAAGTTAGTCGAGTCTTGATCATAGGATTGAGCTTCCTTCTTGAAACCGAGGTCCGCTAGTGCCGCCTATTGAGGCCAGCCACTGCGTGACTATATCACATGAGTTGTGTTGATTTCGAAAGCGGCCGCAGCCTGAAGAAAGGAACCGGCTGGCGGAGCTGCCCGCGCGCGCAGGCTTGAATCGCATCCATCGAGGCGCGTACGTCGGGCAGGACGGACTGCTCACCCCCATGGTGCGTTTTTGGCTCGGTCTAGATTAGTGACTTGTGGATTTGTCGGCGACGCGATCGGAGTCAACCAGGGCGCTGATCAACAGCTTCCTGAGCCGCAGTTCGTACAACGCTTCTTCCATTTCGGTTGCAACCGCATCTGCACCCGTGCTCCCCGCGTTATGAGCTTGGGTTTGTGCCATCTCATCAGACAAAGCACGTATGAACATGTTTACGCGATCAAGCTCCTGCCGGCCATTGGCCCTATTCAGCATGATGATTCACCTCTTTGGCTGTACTCCGTGATCGGTTCTGAACGAGTGTCGGCAATGTCTGTGCCGCGTCTGACGCGCCAGCTTCATGGTGTTAATTGTTGTATGTGAATAAAGTACATCACGCGTCCCCTGCACAGGTAGCAAGACTTGTCAGGTCACAATGACAGATCGTGTGATCCGCTCTAAACCTGGTGGATGGAAGCAAGCGCGCGGGCTTTGATTCCACTCTGGTCCATCAGACTGGCGTCGTACTCCCCGTCGAGATTCGGGACTAGGGTGGCGGTGTTAGAAATCTATTGAGCCAGGCCGAGGGTGAGACGATGGACTAGTGAGTCTCGATTGCGTTTCCGTTTGTGTGTCTTGTGCAGGAGGAGAGGGAGACTGGGTTGTCGGCACATGCGGAGAAGCTATGGCCGCCATCACGCTGGAAAGTGACAGCAGCCACAGCCCTCCGATTTTGACCAAGAGCAACGAGCGTTCCTCTAAAAAAGAGCCCCAAAAGCCAAGAATCTGCCGGAGCGTGGCGATTCTCTGCGAGAATTCTCGCAGGGCTGGCGAATAATTCCCCGTCCTTTGGCGGGTTGATCCCGGCACAGACCTGGAAAGAAACGGCAAGACAGATCGTAACTCGAGCGCTTCAAAGATCAGCGCGTTTCGATTGGGTTTTCTTGCGAAGCGACGATTCGAGGCTATTAGGGAGGCACCAGCGTCACGCTACAAGCGGAAATTTAACGTCGTGAAGATCAAGAACACCATCGAGTAGATCATCTCGAGCCAGCCAACTCTCCGAAGATTGATTCGCCGCGCGGGCCTTGCCAGATACCAGAACGAGCGAGTCAGTACAGGAGCGAACGCTGCAAACGCGAACAGGTTCAAGCTTCCCGTCAGCGCCAGAACCAGAAGCGACGCGAGCAGAAACGCGTGATAGAACGCGCAGCGCCACCACGATTCCCGGCGAGCTTCGTACGTGCGCGGATTAATCGTGCTCACCCGAAGCTTGACGTAGAACACGCTGCTGGCGAAGTAGACCGCGCACAGTGCCCATAGCCACAGTGCCGTCACGTCGAGCGCGCTACGCGCAGCATAGTAGCCAGCCGGAGCTGTGAGCGTGAGGCCGGCGATTGTCATCATCTCGCCGCCGATCGTGCGATGTTCGCGGCGGACTGCTTGCCGCGCGTTGATCGCGAGTAACGTCAAGGCGGCAAGACCCATCGCAATAAACCAGTACAGATGATAAACGAGCAATAGCGGTGCGCCGAACGCACCGGCAAGCGCCAGATAGCTCAGAGCGAATCGTAGGGCTTGGCCATTCTGCCGGCCGCGGCTGCGGGCTCGCCACCACATCAGAAGTGACTCACGGGCTATGAAAACGAAGGTGACCGACAATGCAAGGAGCCACAGCGGCAGCGGGGCGCTCCAGGCTACCAGCGCCCCAATCGCAAGGGGCACGTAGAGCATCGCCCACGCACCGTGTTCCCTGGGGAGTTTCAAGCGAGATCGCGTGCTCATTGTGGAGTCCAATTCGCCGGGCTATACCGCCCACTTGTCTTCGAGCTCCGAGGCTAGCCGTTCATAATGATCGTCTCGCTTCTTGGCTGCTAAAGAGTCTTCGAGAATACCTGCGTCCGGGCAGCCTCCGGTTTGTTCAGGTACGCGTCGAATGCCATCGCGACGTTGCGGATGAAGATTCGCCCGAGAGGCGCTACTTCGATACGCCCGCCATCGAGCCGCACCAGGCCGTCACGCTCAAGCTCTCGCAGTTGGGCGAGCTCCGCCGCGAAATGCTCGTCAAAGTCAATTCCAAAATCCGTTTTGATTTCCGACTTTACTACCACGGTGTGACACAGTATGCGATTGATGACCGAGCGGCGGAGCTTGTCTTCCTCGCTCACTCGTATTCCTCGCATCGTAGGCCAACGGCCGGCGTCGATAGATTCGTAGTAGAGCGGCAGATCTCGCCAGTTCTGCGCGTATGCGTCTTCGAGGCCGCTGATCGAGCTAACCCCCATCGCGTAAAGATCGCAACCTGCCTTTGTCGTGTAGCCTTGAAAGTTTCGATGGAGGGTTCGATTATCCTGCGCGCGGCTTATCTCGTCCTCAGGCCGCGCGAAGTGATCGAGTCCGATGTACCGATAGCCGCCTCCGGTCAGCTTGCTTATTGCGTGCGTGAAGATTCGGAACTTCTCGAAACCCTGCGGCAGGAAGCGCGCGAAGCTGCCCTGCTGTTTTTTCATCCACGGCACATGAGCGTAGCTGAACACTGCTATGCGATCGGGGTTCATAGTGATGATCTTGTCGACCGTCTCGCTGAAGCTCTCAGCAGTCTGATGCGGCAAGCCATAGATCAGGTCGATGTTGATGCTTTCGAACCCAATCTCGCGACAGTAGTCGAACAACCGCCTCGTGTCTTCGTAGGGCTGCACGCGATGAATCGTCTTCTGCACAAACGGATCAAAATCCTGAATGCCCATGCTTATTCGATTGAAGCCGGCACGGCGCAGCGCGCGGCAATGCTCTTCGGTTGTAGCCCGCGGGTCGATTTCGATGCTGATCTCGGCGGTGGGCGAAAGCGAGAATCGATTCTTGATGTAGCCGAAAAGGTCCTCGATCTGCGGGGGTGAGAGATAAGTCGGCGTGCCTCCGCCCCAGTGCAACTGTTCAACTTTACGAGTCCGATCGACTTCGGCGCTGACCCAGTCGATTTCGCGCTTGAGCCGATCAAGATACGGAGAAGCTACTTCGTGCCGTTTGTTGATGACCACATTGCAGCCGCAGTAGAGGCACAGGGACTCGCAAAACGGAATGTGGAAATAGAGAGAGAGCGGCGCGGGATGAGGCCTGGTGTTGGCCTCGCGGAATGCCTCGCGCAGTTGTGACGCGCCAAAGTTGTCGTCCCATTCGGGCGCGGTCGGGTAGCTAGTGTAGCGCGGGCCCGGCTGGTTGTATTTGTCGAGCAGCTCGGCTGAGACGGAGACCGGCGAGTTGTCAATCGTCACTTCCAGCGTTTCGGTCGCGTTCATAGAGATTACCCAAAGCAAGCCGTCTAACCTGCAACTTCCGACAAGGGCAAGAACCGTTCCTTGTTTGATTGGTTGTATATGCTCGCTTTAGGCAGTCGAGTGTAGGTATATTGAGGGAAATTTCTCAGCTGCCGGTGTGGATTTTCCCAGCCAGCTCGCTGGCGGCACGGTCCATCCGCGAGCGCGAAAGCAAAAAGGGCCGAAGTTGCGCGGCGCTCCTTCAGCCCTGGCCCGGACTCTGGTCACGCGGCTATTTGGGACTTACCGCAGCACCACATTCCGTCGTGTTGTTGCGCATGTCCGTGTCTGTCCAGTACTCGAGTATGGGCTGTATGTCGAAGCCCAGATTCGGCAACTCGAAGACCTCGAAAGCGCACTTTGCTTGATGGTCACACATGTTCAGAGACGCAAAGATTCTGTACCCAGGCTGAATGTCCGAGAAATACACGTTGCAACCGTCCACCTTGACCTGGCCCCTTCCAGAGAACGCGTAGCCAAATTCGCACAGATTGCTCTTATAGGCTCCGGAAGCTGGATCGAATAATAGGAAGCCGCCGCCGCTGTCGTCCTGAATGATCATGTTCTGAGGTTGAATGACCGGCGGTGCGATTCGTCCCTGAGCCGACTTCTTCTGGGCTTGCACCGAGACGCCCGCCAACATGACCATGATTGCCAACACCAAACTTGTTCGTCGCATA
Source organism: uncultured Clostridia bacterium (assembly GCA_964548075.1). Lineage (GTDB taxonomy): Bacteria > Acidobacteriota > Blastocatellia > UBA7656 > UBA7656 > Onstottus_A. Next base: position 13,551 of record CAZJQQ010000015.1, read on the forward strand.
ACACCCTCCTGTGGGAGCGCTACTCAGGCACTCCTAAGACACAAGTTAGCTCTTTACATCGTTGGAGCACCTGCTCCACTTGAGGTCCTCATCTTCCCCATCCAAGAGGACCCCAGATGTTTTTTCACTTAGTTAGAGTTCACGCGCCGCGACAAAATACATCTCGATTAGATCTTTGGTTGAGACGAACGATGAAGGTGGTTTGGGCTGTCGGCAATAGAGAAAGGGCTGAAGGCGCGCGGTCGCTTCTTCAGCCCATCTTCGTGCTATGAATGTGTCGCCGGCTCGCTTTACTTTTTCCCCGCCAGGCTCCCACACTCGGTGGTGCTGTCGTTCATGTCTTTGTCCGTCCAATACTCAAGTATCGGCTCTATGCTGAACCCGAAGTCTGCCAGGGCGAAAACCTCGACGGCGGTTTTGGCCTCGTGTTCACACATGTTCATTGAGGCGAACATTCGGTAGCCCTTTTGAATGTCTGAAAAATAGACGTTGCAACCATCTATTTTCACCTCGCCCACGCCGGAAAGTACGTAGCCGTACTCGCACAGATTGCACTTGTAGGCTCCAGAAACGGGGTCGAAGACGAAGTAACCGCCCCCGTTATCGTCCTGGACTACAATGTTCGTAACCTCCACCGTCGGCGGAACAAACCGGGGTTTAGGCGACTTCCTTTGGGCCTGTACAGAGACACCAGCAAGCAGAACTATGAGTGCAAGAACTAATCCTATCTTTCGCATACGACCTCCCTTTAGAAGAGCGCTTAATTTACGCTCGTGACCTTTTATTATTCCAGCCCGTTTACACCTCGGGAGCGCTTTGCTCCTCTTCAGGTCCTTGGATTGAATATAGGGTGTTTTGGCGAAAGACGCCGTGAGCGGCGTCACGCGGCGTTGTGACGGCTGTCACGATTAGGCTGTAATTGATCGAGCTCTGCTGGCTTAGCCGACTAACCGCGTTCAATCCGCGTAGCTTGGTTGGATCACTACGTTCCGCGCTGAAAATCCACTCGCTGCGCGCTTCTTTCAAGACGATGCGCTAGACCGTGAACCTCGCCGCCAGACCTGCCATGGTCATGTTATCGGCGATCGCGTCGTGCGGGATGAGGAGATATTTCCAAGTCTTTCCGCCGTAGCTCCTCGTGTAGTCGCTCGCGTGCTGGCACCATGTCACAGCGACATCGCGCTTGGCGATGACTGTAGGATCGGTCATCTCGTTACGAGCCTTCGGTTCTAACATGTATACTGTGTCTCCAGTCTCAGCTACGAAATCCGGCTGGTATTCAAGGTGATCGGCCCCGTAAAAGATCAGAAACTGTCCCTTGGTCGGCTTGAACCACTTCGAGGCTTCACGTTCAAGAATGACCGCGAGCTTGCGTTCAGAATCGGATTGGAACTTCTGGACGGGATAGAGGCACCTGCTGAAGCCGCCAAACAGATACTTGGCCATGTTGCTCTTGTCCCAGGGCGATACCCGAAAGTCCAACTCCTCTTCTCCAGCCAAGGCGCTATACGCGCTGGGGCTCAAGTCTGTGAAGCCCCCTGCTGATCCTTACTTCGTACTCCTCTGCGTCGTCGTTGGGGGCGTGGTCACCGCTCCTGAACGATCGAGCCACATGCAGGACATCTGAACTTGGTTTCAGCAAGCTCCTCAAAGCGGAGCCCCGTATCCTCGCCTTCAGCACCTGGGTGGTAAGTTATCAATTTTCCGCCAATCAAAACATCCTCGAGCAGTCCACACTTCGGGCAGTCGAGCATCTCCCGGTCTCCGGGGAACAACCCCAGGGATCGAGCCTGTTTCTGCAGAGCAGCCACTTGTGAGGCAAGCTCGCGAATGTTGTTTAGTGTTCGCCTCTGACTCATTTCCGATTTGCTTTTATGCTTCGCACAGTGCTTCGCGGTTGAGTCTGTTATCTGGTTCTATTTCAAGGTCTCGCCGGTTCGAGTTCTATCCGGACACGTTGCATTGCGCGCGGCGCTCCCAATCATACCTCGTCGGCAGTCACTGCCACAGCAAAATGCACTCCTATGGCCTCGAAATGTCTCTCACCGCACCGGACCTTGTCCGCTTCGGAGGTGCGAAGCTTCAAGAAATTCCGGGTAGCCTTCGTCTCGCGCACCAGATACAGCACCGTGTCCTGGTGTTTTACAATCGCCCAATCGGGATTGTAATCACCAAGAGGCGTTTCAATCCTGAACCAACCGGGCAGTTTCACGAACAGCTTGATGTCCTCGCGTTCGTCCAACCGCTGCGCGAACGCTCGTTCGACTTCCGATTCGTAAAGCACATATTCGTAGACCGAGTTCTTCACTTGAAGAGCATTGAGATAGTTGACCAACTCCTCATTCTTGAAGAGCAGCATTTCCCATTCCGCCCCTGCACCTTCAATGCGTTCGTACTTGATGCCGTCTACCAGTAGACGATGCAGCTCATACTTAAGAATTGCCGCAACGCGATCCATGAAAAGTTGCGGGTTGTTGAAGAACTCGGCAAGCCGGCCGGAGTCTTTCAGAATCCGGACAAGCGTTGAGCGGGTGAGTTCGGTCTCGTTCTGAAGATAAGCCAGAACGTCGGGGACGGGACGGCCGTCATAGTTTGCCCACTCTTCCGCCGCGCTGATAGCCGTCGTAGTCACACCGCCTTTCGCGATGCCGACTTGGCCGGCAGTTACTCGGACGCGCGGCTTCTCGATGACCTCCATCTGCTTCACAGCGTTGACCGCGCGCTGCAACAGTAGTTCCGTTTCGAACTCAACCCGGTAGGTCGTCCGTGGCCTGATGCGCTGCCAAAGGGCTTGGAACTCGGCGCTCAGAGTGACCTCTTTCTTCAACCGGTTCACTCCTTCATCCCGGTCACGGCGAATGTGGCGTTCGATATGGTAGCTGGACAGTAAATCGATCACCGTCGGGATAAGGTCACGGTGCTCGTCTGGCAATTCGAGCTTGAAGTCTTTGCGTTTCGGATCAAACGTCGGCTGGATTCGGCCTTCCGCGTCGAGCATCTTCTGTTCGACCAGCGAAGCCCGAATAACCTCGGCTGCGTCGCGCCCGATCATCTGCTCGGTACCATCCACAACGCGCGTGATCTTAGCCAGCGCCACGAGGGGCACCTTCCCGAACGTCACGCCGCAGTCCTCTTCGTATTCGGTCTGGAGAGCGCGCGCGAAGTCCTCGTAACTCTCGTTCGCCATCACGTAGAGCTTATTCACCGACTCATCAAACACCCGGTTCCCGGTCTGGTCCACGGGTAAGCGCAAGCCGCGCCCGATCTCCTGGCGTTTCTTCATCGCACTTTTCGTTTCGTTCAGCGTGCAGATTTGAAAGACATTCGGGTTATCCCAACCCTCGCGAAGAGCTGAGTGGCTGAAGATGAAGCGCAGCGGCTCGTCATCTGAAAGCAGCCGCTCTTTCTCTTTCATTATCAGGTTGTAGACTTCGTCATCTGCCTGTGTGTCACCGCGAGTGTCCTTTAGCACACCCCTCTTGTCCTGAGCGAAGTAGCCATTGTGCAGCCTCTCTACTTCTTCCATGAGCCACTCTAGCTCCTTGTAGCGTTGATCGTTTGCCAACGCAGCCAGCTCGGTCTCAAACGCTTCGGCGAACTTCCCCTTCACCGGCTGGCCGTCCCCGTTGTAGTCGCGATAGTTGGCGACGCGATCGATGAAGAAGAGGCTCAGCACTTTGACGCCGCGCCCGCGAATCTGCAGCTCCTTCTCCAGGTGCCGCCTTACCGTGTGCTTTATCTGCGCGCGCCAAACGTCCTCCCGCATTCCGCCGATCTCTTCGCCAAGACGCAGCGTGCGACCGTTACTGAATAGAATGAACTCAAGTCCCGGTTCGGCGTTGATCTCCGCCACCGAGTAGCCTTGCGCATAGTTGGCGCGCTCATTCGACAGGGCGAACAAGTCCGCACCCTGTGTCACCGTGACCGTCTTAGGCTTCGGACCTTCGTTGCCCTGCACGTGGATACGAAGCTTTGCTTTGATGCCCTTCTTGTAGTCGATCTGCTCGACGCGCACGAAGGCCTCGTTCGCCGTGCCCTCGGCAATCGCACTGGCCACTACAATCTGCTTCACCAGCTTCAGCTCGAATGCTCGAACCGGGTCGAGACGGTAAACCAGGTTGTACGGATTGCGATGTGTAGCTGAGTACCGCAGGGTGCACAGCGGGTTGAGCGCTTTGATTGCCTCCTGCGCTTTGTCGGTCGAATCCACGCTCTGCGGCTCGTCGATGATGACGATCGGCCGCGTCGCTTGAACGAACTCGATAGGCTGGCGGCCGGAGAGCTTGTCACTCTCTTTGTAGATGACATTGCTCTTCTGCTCTTCTTCGGTGCCGGTGAAGTTCTTGCGGAAGGCGTCAATGTTGATGACCAGAATCTGCAAGGTATTGCTGGTGGCAAACTGTCGCAGGCGGTTGATCTTCCTGGCGTCGTAAACGAAATGCTCGAACGGCAGATTATTGTAGAGTGCACGGAAGTGGTCTCGGGTGATCTCGATATTCTTGAGCACGCCCTCACGGATGGCTACGCTCGGAACAACGATGATGAACTTCTGGAAGCCGTAGCTGCGGGACAATTCGAATATCGTGCGCAGATACACATAAGTCTTTCCCGTCCCCGTTTCCATCTCGACCGAGTAGTGCGGACAGCGGCGCGACGCGTTGGCAGGGCCGTCAAATATCTCCCAGGTCTCTAGCGCGCCGGTCGGATCGAGGACCTCGATGTCGTTGCGGTTTTGAACCGTGCGGGTGTTGGCGATGAGTTTGTCTTCGTCGAGTAGCAGCCGGTTGCCGATCCCGAGTTCAGTGCGATCCTGCCCGGCGAACAGGCCGCCCAGATCGCCCATCTTGATGACCGAGTATTCCGGGGCGCCTTGCGGCTGCCCGTCGAACAGGTCGGTAATCGCTGCGATCGCATCGAGCTGGAACTGCTGATTCGCGTCGAACTGGAGCTTCATTAGTTACTCGAGCACCCATGAGCCATGTGCTTTGATCTCGTCGTACATGGCGTCGGGCGCTAGATCGAGCTCCCCTGGCCATTCGACGAATCCGTTTTTGCAATGGACTTGAGAGAACGTTTGCGGATCGGTGAGCGCCTCGAATACTCCGTAAAGATGTGTTTGTTTGAACACGACCTCGCCACTCAAGCCATCGGCAAAGCGTACGGCGAGCCGTAGGTGCTCCAGCGGTTTTACGCTTACAACGTTATAATGCATCGGTAACCTCAATCGAGTGGTTGAATTCTTTTCGGTTGATGGTGCTGTCTGCACAGCTCCCAGTTCTCGAGCAACTCCGTGTGGTGCGACGCCGCCCACTCAAGAACAAGCGCCAACGCCCGGCGCGGCAAACTGCCTACCCGGACCTGCAGAGTCTCAATTTCGATCTGCGCCTGGAACTCAGCGTACTCAACGTGGAAATGTGGTGGCGCGTGCTCATCAAAGAACATCCTGATGATGATACCGTAGAATCTGCTGATCGTCGGCATAGTTCACCTTTCAGATAGTCTTAAAGCTGGTTACACCCTTGGTCTTAAAGGTCTGAACTGCGTTTGTCTTGAGCTGATCGTTTCCTTCGAAGCCTTGGTCAAGACAAACCACTCGCTCGGGCTTCTTCTCGGCCATCGCGCGGGTTAGATCTAAAGTCAGCTCTCGTTCAAGACACACCAGCAGCAGTCCTTCGGCCACGCTGTACACGGTCTTCCCTTCGAGCTTGAAAGTCTCGACCTTTGTTGTGAGAGGGAAGCCGCTCTTGAGCAGAACCTCGTAGAGGATGTCGTCCGCGGAGCGACCGTCGCGGATGTGATCCACATGTAACTCGAGCTGCTTCTCGAGGGTTTCTGAGTCGTGCGCAACATCAGCATCCCATGTTCTGAAGTTCGACTCGTCAAGCTTGAAGACACGAAAGCCTCCATCTCGACCACCGTCGAAATCGAGCTTACCCGCGTCGTGCTCGTTGAGGTTCTTAATGACCCGTCGAACCCGCTCCTTGGCGATGTCCGCAATGGTCCGGTAATCCTCGCGGCCCGTCGGCTCGGGAAGCTGAACGAGAATAAACTTTCGATTGCCACCGTCTTGTTTGTTCAGTTCAAGGAGGGCGTGGGCCGTAGTACCGGAGCCCGCAAAAAAGTCGACTACCAGGTCGCCGTTTGCAACCGCTGTTGCTTGTGACAACAGTAGAGAGACCAGCTTATGGGGCTTCGGAAATCCCAAAATCTTCTCGCCAAAAAGCTCCTCCAGTTCACGCGTTCCATCCGTTGTGAAGCCGGGATCCTGAACAGATGAGAAGCCGGTGAATTGGCTACGGATCTCGTTCAGAAAGCGCTTGAGTCTCGGACGACCGTCCGACTTGGTCGGCCACAGAATCCGATCCTCCTTGATTTGCTGGCGCATACGTTGCTCTTCGAAGCACCAACCACGCGATGGCAAGGGCGGATACCGCACTCCTGTAACAGGATGTATGATGTCGTAGTGCAAGTTTGGTCTTTCTTGCGCGTTTGCTAGTCCTGTGAGGTTGTCACTCATCCAAGGACCGCGCGGGTCGTTGTCGGGATTTGAATACTTCGAAAGGTCTTTCGCTTCCCCTAACAACGTCCCGTTTGTTTTCGCTAGGACCAGTACGTACTCGTGATCCGTAGAGAAATTGTTTAGGTTCCGGTTATCAGCCACTTGGCGTCTTCGCCATACTATGGTGCCGATGATGGTCTCCTCCCCGAAGATTTCACCGCAGAGCTTAAAAAGGTTCTGATACTCGTTATCGTCGACGCTTATAAAGAGAACCCCGTCGTCTCTGAGCAAATTCCTCGCCAGATGCAGTCGGGGATACATCATGTTGAGCCACTTGGAGTGGAACCGGCCGTCAGCCTCAGTGTTGGTGCCGAACTTCTTTCCATCCGCGTCCACTTGTCCGGTGTACTGGAGATAGGTCTGAAGCGACTCTGTGTAGTTGTCCGGATAGATGAAGTCGTTGCCGGTGTTGTAGGGCGGATCGATGTAGATCATCTTGACCTTGCCCAGATACGACTTCTGCAAGAGCTTGAGGACTTCCAGATTGTCTCCCTCAATGATCAGGTTCTTGGTTGTGTCGAAGTTGACACTCTCTTCCGGGCAAGGGCGTAAGGTTGCGAGACTAGGCGTTTGGATGGTCTTGAAGCAATCGGCCTTGCCCGGCCAATTCATGCCGTAGCGTTCTTTGCCCACATCAACCGCTTCGCCGAGCGCCAGCTTCAGCCGCTCGAAGTCGATCTTGTCGCCTTCAGTGAAAACCTCAGGCAAGATCTCCTTGAGCATGCGGGTTCGCTGATCTACAAGATCTAACGAAGCCAGTTCGAGCTTTTCAACAATGACCTGTTCCTTGATGTCCATTCACTCACCATCATCATCAACCGATTCCTGAATGCTCTTGGGTAGATACTTATCGTGGGCCTTCCTGAGGTAAGATTTCGCCGAGTCTCGATCCGCCTCGTACTCCAAGCTTTTCTTGAAGAAATCCAGCCTGGCTTTGCATTCTTGAATGATCTGCCCCCAGCTCTTAGCCCAAACGGTGATCCGAAGCTCTTCATCGTCGTAGGTCAAGCCTTCAGGTCGCCCTCGTTGACGCGCCTTCCGGCGGGCATCATCTGTCATTTCGTTTGAGATAGCCCAAAAAATCCATTTGGTCTTAGTGTCTCTGAATCTCTCGTCTTTTGCTACAGCGATGGCGTAGCTCTCAACTTGAATCAGGACTTCCGAATCGACCTTCTTCTTCGGTCTCTTTAGCTCAACAACTAAATACTCCCGCTCTTCCGCTCTTGGCTGAGGGACCGACTGCGCGAGCATCAGGTCAATTCGCCCTGTTGAGCTGTCTTCGCGAGTTACCGGTGACTCATCGTCAGAGCGTTGTCCGAGCAAGGCCAGGTGCTTCTCGAGAACCTCATTGAGCGTGTCCTCGTTACTCGTCAGGTGGAACTGCTCACCGAAAATCCACGTCTCGTTTGCCAATATTTTGTGGAGTTGATCTCTCTCGAGCAACTGTTGCTTTGAATCCTTATCGAAGAGCAGAATCTCTAGACCCCGAAGGAAGTCGAGCCGATTCGATACAACCCTTGCTGCGCTGATAATTGAGGGCAGACTCGTCTTCCCGAGCAGCTCCGCCAAATCATCTTGACGCTCCTTGGGAAGGTGCAAAACATCCGTGAAGATTTTCCTGAGCGACTGTGGATTCTCTTGGAGCGCTTGCCTGACCAGGGTGAAAGTAAAGCGCTTGTTTGTATCGCTCGCGTCGTCGAAATCTGAGAGGTATGAATTTATATTGAGCGCTACGACATCGAATACCTGTCTCTCAGCCTCTTCTATGATGCCTTGTGGGTCCCCCTCGTAAGGATAGACCTTACTTTCCTTCCACTCCTCGACTAGAGCCGTAGCGTCTTCCGCAGCCCGCTCTCGAAAATGGGCCTTCAATGCACTCTTTGCCGAGTCAACCAAGGTAATCACATCCGGATGGGAGTCGTCGAAAATGAGGAGACCATCCTTATCTAGATCCCGGACCGCGTCGGACCTTAGATAAGCCGTAAACTCATACCCTGGCGCTCTGATGCCCGGAGAGACCTGGTAAAGCGAGATGCCGCTGGAGTCACAAAGGTATAGAGCTCTCTCTTGGGGTAGCTTCCACTCGATTATCGTGAGTTCGGCTTTTGCAGTTCTTCCTTCTGAGAGTTGAATCTCCCCAAGCTCATACGTTTCGCGGCAGCGCTGCGCAGCCTTTGGGTCAATGATCGTTCCGTCGTAGTCGATGGTTATTCCTGGGTATTCGCTCAGATACAGAGCGAAATAGTTCGCAAACTTGGCGGTGGCCTCTGTTTCAGTCAGGGAACTGAAGTTCTTATGAAGATTGCTTATTACGACCTCGGTGCCTGTCAGTCGGACCCGCGAACCGTGAGGATCCGATAGTTCAAACGCCTCCAAGTTGGAGCGGGAGCCACTGATAGTGAAATCGACAAGCGAGCCGTTTTGCTGACTCGTCGTCTTCCACTCAACAAGACCTCCAAGTGAAAAGGCTATAAAACGTCCCTTGCCTGATTTGCCATGAAGGCTTCGGCCCTTCGCCGTGCGCTGTGTCATCTTCTTCCACGATCCGCCGAGACTCCCGAACAACTCAGTAGCATCCGCGAAAGGAATACCCGTTCCGTTGTCCTGCACTCTAATCCTTTCAAGACCGTCGAGCTGGCTGCGATCAAACCGTATAGCGACCTTGTCGGCATCGGCGTCAAGAGCATTCCAAACCAACTCGGCGAGGGAGGCCATTGGCTGCTGTCTAGAAGCTACGAGCGCCTCTAAATGGTCCGGCCTTACGCTGACTGGAATACGAATCATAATGCGTACCTACGATACTATAGATCTTGTGGTTTAACGCGGCGCCCGCGCCTTGAGGATTCAACTATTCAATGGCCCAGCGCACGACAAACAGCTTTTCGTGTTGCGAAGACTGTCGCAGACGCTGTTCAATCTCGTCGAGCAATGCATCCTTGTGCTTCTCAATCTCGCGCGCGGCTCCGTCAAATTCTCGCCATGCTTCGTCGCGCTTTGATTCGAGGTTTCTCAGTTCCCGCTGGAGGTTTAGTTTCTCTGGAAGATTCGGAGCCATTCGCGCTGACCTCCGAGCCTCCTTGATCTGGGTGTCCAAATCATTGAGCGCAGCCTTGAGACTGCGACGCCGATCCTCAGCCCAACTATCCAGCTTATCCATTTCAGCGTCAAACCACAGGGCGTTGCGGCCGGTCGTTTGTTCAATCAACTCGTCGCGGCGGCTCGCATAAGCTTTGTCCAACGCGGCAGCAGTGGCAGCGGGCACGTCGCAGACAGCGCCCTGGACGCCGGGAAGGTCAAAGAGTCGCCGGCACTGCGTTTCGTCCAACGCCTCTCCGTTTTCGGTGACACCAAGTATGACAATTTGATCTTCGGGTTCGAGCGCGCTGATCGTGAGCCGCGTGCATGTTAGCCAGCCGCATTGACCAACCAACGGCTCCAGGATGCTCACCTTGCCCTCGTGCGAGCCGTAGTTAAACTGGACTTCGGCGGTTGGCAGTTCGCGGCTCTTTGCCTGCGCCAGCAGCGATTCCGCGAGCGGGTGGTTGAGGCGATAGAGATGCGCCTCACCGGTTCTGCGAGGCAGTTCATAGAGGCCGAGCGCAACGTCCCCGTCTGCTCCCGCTAAGGGTCTGCTCTTGAGGAGGAATGATGAGTCGTTCAGAAACTCAGCGTGACCGTTCAACTCGTGTTGTGTGAGTTGCATCAGCATACGCTCGAACCGGTTGAGATATGCCTTCGAGGTTGCGTCACTCACTTTGAGTTTTTCTCGAACCTCATCGTCGAAGTTCTCGAGCAGTTGCCGGCGTGTTCGGGTCATCTCTTCATTGATCTCGAAGTTGAGCTCAAGCTGGAGCTGATCGAAGGCCAATTTGATCTCCGCGGTCTGGCGGCAATTCTGATAGATGTCAGCGATACGTTTTTCGAAATCCACGCCGGACCCGATCGCGCCGAGCACTTCATCGCTCGCGCCGAACACCCCTTCGAAGAGCTGAAACTTCTCGGACAACAATTGAAACACTCGCTGGTCGGCCTCGTTCTTCCGATTCAAGAAGTTCACCACCACGACATCGTGCTTCTGGCCGTAGCGGTGGCAGCGGCCGATGCGCTGCTCGATGCGCTGGGGATTCCATGGGAGGTCGTAGTTCACCACAAGTGAACAGAACTGAAGGTTGATGCCTTCGGCGCCGGCTTCGGTGGCGATCATTATTCGGCCTTCTTCGCGGAAGTAGTCGACGATAGCAGAACGCAGGTCCGCCGAGCGCGAGCCCGAAACGCGATCTGTTCCCTGATGCCGATCTAACCACGCGGCGTAAATCTGTTTCGAGCGCTCATCGGTATTCGAGCCATTGAAAAGGACGATGCCCTCCGAGAACGGACTGTCGGCAAGCACGCGCAACAGGTAGTTCTGCGTGCGCCGGGATTCGGTGAAGATGATGGCCTTTTGCGCGCCGCCGAGTTGGGCTGTCTGTGCGAACGCGACGCCGAGCGCTTTGAGCAAGGCTCTGCCCTTAGCGTTGTGTTCGATGGAAGTGGCGAGTTGAGCAAAGGCATCGAGATCGGCAATCTCCGCTTCAAGGGCCGCGCGGTCCGCATCCGAGAGCGGTTTCTCGGCTGGCTCTTCCGGCCACTCCTCGGCGGTTTCATCAAGAGCCTCGTAGTCTCGATCCAGTTCTTCTTCGAGCGACTCGGCTGGCTCCTGTTTCCGCAGCCTGTCCTTCAGTCTCTTTGAAATGGTACCCAATGCGCCAGCGATGGCGAACGTGGACGAAGCGAGAAGTTTTCTAAGCACCAGGGTCATCAGCGAGCGCTGACTCGCGGGCAGCGCCTGGAGGTTGTCGCGCCGCAGGTAATCGGAGACCAGCGTGTAAAGACGATCTTCACTTTCTTCCGGCGTGAATTCTTCGACGAGCGGGAATCTTCGCGTGAACGGGATGTAAGCAGTCACCTGACGGCGCAGCGTGCGATGGCAGATCGGTTTGAGACGGTCCTTGAGCGTTTGAAAAACCTGCTGTTGATTCAGATTGGTGAACTGCTCGCGGAAACTCTTAAGATCACCGAAGGTGTGCTCGTCTATGAAGCTAACGAGTCCGAACAGTTCCAGCAGCGAGTTCTGGAGCGGCGTCGCTGTCAACAGCAGCTTATCCTTCTGAGCGAGCGCCAACTTGAGCGTGTTGGCGATGACGTTCGAAGGCTTATAGACGTTTCGCAGCCGGTGCGCTTCGTCGATGACCACGAGATCCCAAGGCGTCGCGCTTACGTCGGATGCCTTGCTGCGAGCGAAATGATACGAACAAATTACGACGCTATCCTGTGGCTCGAACGGCCGGAGGTTCCCGAGCTTGATGGCTGCGTTGTAAGAACGTGATTCTATGAGCGCGCACGGCAGGAAGAACTTTTCCGTCAGTTCCTGGTGCCACTGCTTGCGCAGGTTTGCGGGAGTAATGATCAGGATGCGCCGCTTGCGCTCGGCCCAACGCTGCGAGATTACGAGCCCGGCTTCGATTGTCTTGCCGAGGCCTACTTCATCCGCCAGCACAGCGCCCTTCGATAGAGGAGACCGGAACGCGAAAAGCGCCGCGTCAACCTGATGAGGATTCAGATCCACCTGCGCACTCGCGACCGCACCCGCAAACTTCTCTACGCTGTCTGACGGATAGCGTCTGGTCAGCTCGTGAGCAAAGTATTTGGCGTGATAGTCGGTCAGTTGCATGATCGTCTCAGAAGCGCGAGATTTGGACCGGTGATCGCAATATAGACGACATAAAACGAAACCGCAACGCGGGACTGTTTAACTTTTGCTCTTGGGACTTGATAATGACGAATCCAATGGCGCCTTGGGCTGGCTCGGGACAAGGGAGTGACCGAACACGCCTGCCGTCGGTCAAGTTTGCCGAACCGGATCGGAACCTTCGAGCGTGTCAAGTCTGTTTCCAATTTGGCCGGCGTGCATTAATCCCCGAAGCGACATCGTAGAAGCGCGGCTGAGACGGCCGCGGTCTCCGTTGTTCAACTTTGTGGGGTTCTCTCGATTCGTCTTATCTTCAGGTAGATCACCGCTGCGAGAAACAAAATGAAAAACAGCGAAACGCCCAGCCCCTTGCGCCTGAAGCTCCATTCAGACAGCGCGTCCTCCCCTGCTTTGTGATCCTTGCCCGCTAGCTCGAGCCCGGGCTCGATTGCTTTAGCAACTTCGTCGGTCGCGAACGCGTGGATCAGCACTCGCGATTGAGTCAGCGCGTCCCTGGCTCCCGACAGCTCAAACTTCGGGCGGCTGACATCCATTCCGGCTCGCTCGGCTCGATTCAAGACTTCGAGAGCGTTGCCGAGCTTTAACGCCAACTGGTCGATCATCCCTCGCATCTTCTCCGCCGCTTGATAGCCGTTGTCTCCTTGCGAGTGACAGCTCGTACAGACTGATCCTTCGCCGACGCCCATCATCTCGTCGCTCGGCGGCAGAATGCCGTGGTTGCTGTGACACTGTATGCACTCGGCTACTCCCATAGCGTCAAACACCATTTTGTGCGGGCTGGCTTGAAACAACGAGGACTGCCGAACGTGACACTGGCCGCAGACGTTGGCCACCGAAGCGATGCCCGGAGGCGCGGCCCCGTGGTTGCCGTGACAGTCGTTGCAGGTCGGCGCAGAAATGTCCTGCCGGTTATACAAGGCCTTGGCGTGGACGCTCAGCTTGTACTTGTCGTACTGGTCAGTCGGAATCTTGTAGCTCTTCATGTAGTCGGCGTTGGCGTGACACTTAGAGCAGGTCTCGGCCACGTTCATCGCGAAGACGGCTGACTGCGGGTCTTTCACCGCGCGGACGCCGTGGTAGCCGTGACAGCTCGAGCAAGTTGCTACGCTCTGATCGCCGGTTGCGAGCAGCTTGCCGTGGACGCTGGTGGAATACTCGCGCTCCTGATCGACCCGTTGAGCCGGGTTAAACTTGCGCATGAACTCGGCATTACTGTGACACTTGCCGCAGAACTGAGGAACGTCCTTAGGCTTCGGCTTGGCGACGAAACCCTTTCGCGGATTCATTGCTCCGGTTGGATCGCCCAGAGAAGGATCGCCTCCGTGACAATCGGCGCACGACAGCCCGCGCGTTTGGTGTATGTCACCCTTTACCAGCTCCACCGGCTCGCCAAGCGCACCTTGCATATCTTTGTGACAATCAACGCAGGAGTCTTTCTTCTGGGCGGCGGCCAGGCTGACGGAGATGAGGATGATGGCGAGAGTGACAGAAAGCTTCACGAAGCGGTTTCTCCGAACCTGCGAGCCAGAACGGCAATAATGTTGATCCATAACCAGGGCCTCCTTCAGGCGAGGTAGCCGTAGACCGTCATCGCTACGATATAAAGAACAATAATCAGACCGATGGTGGTAAAGATGCGGCTTCTCTTGCGATTGGCCGCCGAACCGTCCAGGAACGGCACGATAACCCAGAACAGACCACCGAGCGCGAATGCCATGATCCCGATCACTTCGCCGTCAAAGGACAGCAGCTTCGACGGAATCAGCTTCAGCGTTTGAAACATGAAAACGAAATACCACTCGGGTCTGATTCCCGCAGGAGCGCTAGCGAACGGGTCGGCCTTTTCGCCCAGTTCCCACGGGAACAGCGCCGCGAGAGCCGCGAGCACGCCGATAGCCAGGATCCAACCGATCAGATCGCGCATCAGAAAGTTCGGGACGAACTTCATAGTCTTGAGCTTCTGCGTATCGACCCCGGGCGGGACGCTCATTCCGTGCTTCTGGACCAGCAAAGCGTGAACGCCCAGGATCACCGTCGTGAGCGCCGGCAGGACGGCTACGTGGAATCCGAAAAAGCGAGTGAGCGTTGCGCCGGTCACGTCTTCGCCCCCGCGCAGGAACCTCATCGAGAAGTCGCCCACGATAGGAATGGCTCCGGCGATGTCGGTTCCAACCTTAGTCGCGAAGAATGCGAGCTTGTTCCACGGCAGCAAGTATCCGCTGAAGCCGAAGAACAAGAAGACGAACAGCAGCAAGGACCCGGTGACCCAGGTGATCTCGCGCGGCGAGCGGTACGCCTTCATGAAGTACACGCTGAACATGTGAATGAACATCGTGGCGACCAGCAGATTGGCTGACCAGCTATGAATCGAGCGGACGAGCCAGCCGAACTGCACCTCGGTCATGATGAACTGCACGCTCTCGAAGGCGTTCTCGGCGCTTGGGCGGTAGTAGAGCAACAACATTATCCCGGTCGCGACTTGAACGACGAACAGGAACAGAGTCATGCCGCCGAAGTAATACCAGATAGTGTGGCGATGGACCGGGACCTCTTTCTTGTGTGCCAGTTTCGCAAGCGCGGCCGTGCCCAATCGCTCATCGAGCCAGAGTCTGAGAGCTTCTGCTTTCATGGTTGCTCATCCTTTTGAGACGACGATGTCGTCGCCGCGAGTGTTTACGACGTACTCTTCGAGCGGGCGCGGAGGAGGACCGCCGACGTTCTGGCCGCTCATGTTGTATTGGCCGTTGTGACAAGCGCACCATATCTGCTTGGTGTCGGGCCGATATTGAACGATACAGTCCAGGTGAGTGCAGATGGCGGAAAAGGCTTTCAACTCGCCCGAAGCGGTACGAACCAGGAGTCCGGGCTTGGTGCCGAACTTGAAAATCTTTCCGGTGTTGACGGCGAGTTCCTTCACGCTGCCAGCCACGACCGAGTTCTCCGCCGATTCGACGACAAGCGGAGGAATCATGAACTTGACGATCGGGTAGAAGATCGCGAGCAGCGTAGCGCCGATGCTTGTTCCTAGAAGGTAGTCCAGAAACTCCCGCCGCTTGGGCGAGGCTGGGGTGTTGTGCGCCTGGTTCATCGTTCTCCTCCGTTGGTTCTCAAACTCGATGGATCATTTCAAATGGGCAGCGCTTGAATAGACTACTTCCAACCATCAGGATGACACGTCGTGCATGCGTTGAGGTTTGGCCCTCGCTTGATCTTGCCGCCCGTACGATGACAGTCGACACACTTTTGGCTCAGATCCTTGACGTGGAACGAGTGGTCAAACTGTTTTGTCTTGAAGCTGATCTTGCGCCCGAACAGATCGGTGTGGCATCGCAAACACGCGTTCGCATTCTCTTGCTGCCGCTGATGATGGCAATTCGCGCAGCCCTCGGGCCCAAACCGAAGCACCTCTTTCGCCGGCTTCTCTTCGTGAGTCCTATGGCAGGTCGCGCACTGGAAGCCCGACGCGATGTGAGGCTTGTGCAAAAAGTTGATGTTGAAGATTCGACCTGTCTGGCCTTCGATTCCGCGATGACACTTGAAGCAGGCGCTTTCGAACGGCGCTTCGGCCCACTTCTTGGCGAAAGCTCTGAGGCCGCGCTGCTCCAGCGCCTGATTGATCATATCGTGACTCGCGTTGAGCAATGCCAGGCTGTACTCGACGTTGTGCGTGCCGACGCCTCGATCGACGAGCTGTATATTCGAGTAAGCATCCGCCAGCGGCCCTTCCTCGTGCGCAGCCGAGAGAGAGTTGCGCGCCTGCATCCATTCGGACTTTGCCTTTTCCAGCCGGTCGCCCACCAGGCTCTTCCAGCGCGGGAGCACCTGCTCGTAGCGCGCCCCGTGACACGACATGCAGCTCACCTCATTTGCCTTTGCCACCTGGCTCCCGAATTTGTCCTGAGGGAGAAAGTGACAGCCGTCGCAATGGACGCCCGCTTGAAACATTGCGCTTGGCATCGGTTCGACGCCTTTGCCTCCGATGCCGGCATACAGATCGGCTGCAGACGAATGGCCATCCCGGTGACAGGTGTTGCAATTGTTCGAGGCCGATGTCACGGTGTTGACCGATTTGTGCTGAATCTCAATATGGCAATTGGTGCACTCGATCTTATGATCGGTCACGTGAGTCTGATGCATGAACTCGGTCTCGCCGTAACGATTCAGTCGAGGCGGATCGTTGTGACAAGTGTTGCAGCGCTCGCGCGGGACCTCACCGGTTCCCTGAATCACGTTCGAGTGGCACGACGAGCACTGCATGTTGAAGCGCTTAACGTCGCCATGATTGAAACTCAGATTTGCCTTGGTGACTACCTTCTCCGGGACTTCGTGGCAGAGCGTGCATCGCCCGGTTCCTTGATTAAACTGCTGGCCCTTGAAGTGACAGAGAAAGCAGCTTGATTCGGTTACGGCGATATGGCTGCCCTGAACTATCTGCGAGTGGCAGGAGGTGCAACGCAGCTTTTTCTCGCGCCGCATCTCGCTCAGATGAGGGGTGTGATTGAACAGCACGTTGCGAAAGACTTCCTTGCCGGCGAGCAGCCTGCGCTCGTGGCACTGCAAGCAGGAGGCGTCATCGATCTCAGTCCAGGGGTTCGTGCTGTAGGTCCCGGTGAAGTACTTCACAACCATCGATAGCGCCTCGTACTTCTTGCGAAACTCAGAGGTGATCCCCGGCGGAATATGGCAGTCGACGCACGCGATGTTCTTGTGAGTAGAGATCTGCCACGACTGATAGTAAGGCTCCATGATGTGACAGCTTCCGCAGAACTGCGGCGTCGAGGTCACTTCCATACTCAGGAGCGAAACCAGGATGACGCCTCCCAGCAGCAACACGCCGCTGAAGACGACCTTTCGCCAGCGCGTTTTGAGATCGCGTGTTGCGCGTGACGCCCGTCCTTTGAATAAGGATGAAATCCTTGAGAACCGATCGCTCATCGGAGTTTCCGTATCGCCAATCCACGGAATTGAAAATTGAAAATCGCAAATTTGAGAACTGTCCGCCAGAGCATCTTAGACCGCAATGTCTAATTTTCAATTTTCATCAATTTTCAATTCTCAGAGCCTCTTGCAAAACCCCCAACTTCAGTTGGGGGATCGTTAAGTTCAGCCTACGTGTGTTGTGGGTGACGCTCGTCTGTTCGTCTCTCCTCTCCCGCGCGCCACTCGCGCCGCGAGTGGCGCGCGGGAGAGGAGCTAATCACCGCGGAGGGGAGAAGCGCCGTCGTGCCGTAGGTTGAAATGAAACATCCCCCAACTGAAGTTGGGGGTTTTTGCAAGAGGCTCCTCAATCTTCAAATTCCCCTTTTTGCCTCTAGTCTTCGGCGGTATCCTGTCACCACGCCGATGCTGATCAGGATGTAAAACAAAACGAGTAACAGCACGATCGTGCGCCCGCGAAACACTCCCATTTTTCTGTGGACTTCTGACTCAACTTCGAGAGCGATCGAGCGAGCTCTTCTGGTCAGATCCTCGACGTCGTCGACCGAGAAGTTATGGCTGACCGGGCGGGCCTCGACGAGATAGGTTCTTGCGTCAGACAACCTGGTTTCGTAGTCGCCCACGTCCAGCGGGATGCGCTTAGCGTCATCGATTGCAACCCGCGCCTTCTCCAATTCTTTGTCAGCCTGCAGGAACAGAGTCTGAATCTTGTTTCCCCGATCCGCCTCCGGCGAGCCGCTCTGATGGCAGCTCGTGCAACTGGTCCCCCACATTTCGTGCGAGGCCTGCGCGATAGCATGATTGCCGTGACAGCTTGAGCACTCGGTCTGCTTGCCCACGGCCATCACCGTCTTATGCGGGCTGCGCCTGAACGAGTCCAGCGTTTTGGTATGGCACTGACCGCAGACCGTCGCCACGTTGCCGATTCCCGGGGGGGCCGCGCCGTGTGTGCCGTGGCATCGGGTGCATTCGGGTGCCTGGCGGTTGTGCCGCTCGAGCAACCCCTGACCATGGACGCTCGCCTTGTACTCGTCGACGATGTTGGCCGCCAAGCCGTAGGCCTTGATCATCTCGGCGTTCGCGTGGCACTTGCCACAGGTTTGCGGAATGTTCCCGTGGTAAACCGGACTCTTGGGATCGTCCGCCGGGAGGATCCGGTGACTGCCGTGACAATCACCGCACACGGCTACGCGCGTGTCGCCCTGCATCCACTTCTGCCCGTGCCCGGAAGTGCGGTAGAGCGCGAACTGATCAGTCGGGATCCCGTATGGCTTCATCTTCGCCTGGTCGGAGTGGCAGCTCGCGCAGAGCTCGACTGCCTGCTTGCGATCGAATGAGCGTTTGAAGTTGTTGGTATGTGCACCGGCGACCGTCTGCGCCTTCGGATCTCCGCCGTGGCAATCGGCGCACTTGATCCCCTCGCGCGCGTGAGCGCTGTCTTGAAGCTCGACTTGCTTGTCGCTGTGGCAAACCGTACAGAAGTTGTCCGGGGGAACTCTATTGCTGAAGGGACCCTGTGCCCTGACCGTTCCGATTGCCGCGCATAGAAACAACGTCACCAATAACAGGCTACGGGGCGAGTGGGCGAGTGGGCGATGAACAGTTCGTAGTTCGGCCTTTAGGCGGAAGTTTGTAGCACTATGACCGGCCTGTGATAGGTACAAACTTCCGCCTAAAGGCCGAACTACGAACTGTTGACTAGTGCGCATCAGTAACCTCTCCGATAGCCGATGAATGTGAGCACGAGAATCAACAGGCAGAAGACTACGGCGACGCCCGTGAATATCGGCCTTTTCCTAAGTTCGCGGTAAGGTGCGCGCTCGATGAAAGGGAGCGTGAGAAGCCCGAGCGCAACGAGGAGCAGAAGCGCGCCGGCAGCCCAATGAGGAAGCAGCTCCACCAACGCGTACGCCGGCAAAAGGTACCACGGTGGTCTTGAACCAGACGGGCTGGTGAACGGATCGGCTTTGCCCGAGAACGACGCCGGCAAAAGTGTGCCGAGTGTCAGAATCGCGCCGAACAAAAGCAGCGACAGGATGACGAGCTGAAAAAGGTGATCGGGGTACAGCGGCTTGGCCTCGGCCTGCTTCTCACCTGGCAAAGGGCTCAAGCCGACTTTCCGCACTGTCGCGAAGTGAAGATAGAAGAAGAACACCATCGCCAGCGGAATAAAGATGATGTGCAAGACGTAAAAGCGCAGCAGGGTTCCCGAGAGCAGTTCCATGCCGCCAACGAGGAACGACAGGATCGAGCCAATGAGCGGCAACGTCGTCATCACCTCTAACCCGCGCGTGACCGACCAGTACGAGCGCTGGTCCCACGGAAGCAGACTTCCCGTCAACGCCTGCTGCGTCGCGAGGAAGAACAGCGTCACCCCGAAGACCCAAAACAACTCGCGCGGCTTTTTGTAGACGCCGTGAATGAAGAACCGCACCAGTCTCAACGCAAGCAACGCGATCAGCGTGTTGCTTCCCCAGTAGTGCATCTGGTGGATGTACCAGCCGAAGTTTGCGTCACGAATGATCAGAAGCGTGCTCTCATAAGCGGCAGTCGGCGACGGCTGATAATAAAACGCCAGAAGCAGTCCGGTGATTCCCTGGAAGATGAAAACGAGAAAAGTTAAGACGCCGAGGATGTAAGGTCCGCGAGTGTATGTCGGAAGCTCGCGGGTGAACGCCTCGCGGCTTGCTGCTGCGAGCGGCTTATTCAGGTCGATCTCGCCATAGGACAGACCAAAGGTAGTGAAGAACGAGAATATCTCCGTCAGGTTTAGCCGCTCTTCGAGCCACCCGATCAGTCTACGAGAGGTTGACATAGACGATGCCTCCTCTCGTGTCGACCTTCAGTGACTGCAGCGGCCGCGGCGGCGGGCCTGCCACTACGTTGCCGTTGAGATCGAAAGCGCCGGCGTGGCACGGGCAGACCAGACGCCCGCTGTCCTTTTCCCACTGCAGAATACACCGGAGGTGAGTGCAGGTCGCAGAAAGCGCGATCAGCTCCTCGCTCGAGTTTCTAATCACCCAGAACGGTTGCCGCTCGTCGGCGATGAATCTTGCAGTGCCGATTTGGAACTCGCTTAGCGGGCCTACTCGGGAAACTCTCTCATCGATGCCTTTGGATTCGCGAGGTGCCTTGATATAAGAGATCACCACCGTGATGAACGCAACACCCCAGAGACCCATCACGGTTTGAAACAGGCGGTTGAAAAAAGACCTGCGGCCGGCGTCCTCGACAGGCTGGGTTTCGGAGTCTGGCATTGAATCAGCAGCCATCTTTATGATCATTGCGCTCCGCTTCCATCATCTTCTCGAAGGCGAGTGGATGTTCTTCCTTGAAGTGTTCTTCTGAAACCTTCCCGTCCACCAACGCCCAGTTCAGCGGATATACATCGGGATCGAAAATCACCTGGTAGAAGTGCCACACGACGATGGCCAGTGTTGCCAGTATCGCTTCATAGAAGTGAATGGTGAGCGCGACGTCGATAAACCATCGCGGCAAGAAGCTGAACGCCTCGACCTTGAACCAGACCATCAGCCCGGTTAATCCCATGATCAGCGTGCCCCAGACGACAGCCCAGTATTCCGCTTTTTCCGCGTATCCGAATCTGCCAATCTGAGGCTTGGTGGAAGCGCGCCCCAAGTAGTAACTCAGATTCTTGACCAAATCAAGGATGTCTTTCTTCTTTGGTAGAAAGTCCTTTAACCCCTGGCGACCTTCTCTGGTCAGCACCACGTAGCACACGTGATAAATCCCAAGCACGATCATTATCACTGCCGCGATCCGATGGCCGATCCGTCGTATCGTCTCGCTCGAACCGAGTAAATCTCCAAGCCATGAATCCGGATACTTGAGCGCGAAGCCGGTGAACACGAGGACGAAGAAGCTTGTAAGCAGGAGCCAATGCTGAACCCTCTGATTAGCGTTCATTCGGACGATCGTGCGAACCTCTGCCTGGCGTTTGGCTATCGCCTTCTTACGCCAGATCAACCCGTTGTGCAGGACCATGCCTCCGATGACCACCGCGATTAAGCTCAGGTAAATCCATCTAATCCATCGAGTCGCAACGCTGCCGATGTCCTGGGAGGTGGGAACATCGAGGTGCACCTTGCCGAGGATAAAGTTCTCGCTGGCGCCCGGATGACACTTGCCGCAAGTAACGACGAGGTTGTTCCGGCTGATCAGGGACTTCGGATCAGATGACGGCAAAATATTATGCACGCCGTGGCAACTCGCACAGTTGGCAATAACCGCGGAGCCGAGCTTCGATGCCATCCCGTGATAGCTGTCCAGGTAAGTGCTCGCGCGTTTGCCCTCGACGCCGAACTCCTGTGAGAGCCTCACGCCTTCGTGACATTGCGCACAGGTGGTTTTTGCCAATGCCTGAGCGGCGACCGAGGATGTCGGGTCGATGTGCGGCTTGATCATGTGAATGCCGTGGCAATCGGTGCACACCGGCGCTTGCCAGTTTCCGCGCGCCAGCGACTGCCCATGGATGCTCTCGCGAAACACCGCTGCTACCGGTTCGTGACACTTGGCACAGGTCTTCGGCACGTTGAACCTCGCGATGGTCGATGCCGAATCGGTCGGAGGCCTGATGTCGTGGCTGCCGTGACAGTCGGTGCACGCCGCGGCTTTTTCGTTTCCGGCAGCTACCGCGCGGCCATGCACGCTCTCTTGATAGGAGAGGAAGGGACGGGCGCTTATCCCGCTGTTTTCCATCACGAACTTTTCGCCGTGGCAGCTTCCGCACGTCTGAGCGATATTGGCGTGGTTGACTCTCGAAGCCGGGTCGCTGGAGGGCAGAATCGAATGGGCGTTGCCGTGGCAGTCCAGGCAAGTCGCCGCCTTGTCGTTGCCGTCCTTGATGGCTCTTGCGTGAAGTCCCTGTGTGTAAGCCTCGGAAGGTCCCGCGTGGCACTCCGAGCAGTTGACTCTTGCTGGAGCAGGCTCGTGCGGAACGGACTTTATGTCCGAGTGACAACTGATACAATCGAGCGAACCGTGCACCGAAGCGCCGAAGCCGCTGTCACTGACGTGAAGACTGACGATTTTGCCATCGACCTCTTTTGCGAGTTGAGGATCGTTGTGGCACGCCGTGCAGTCGCCGGTGGTCAGGCTTTGATTGTGGGCATGGACGTGTCCGGAGCGCGAGCCGGATCCGTTCGCCCACACGAGCAGAAAGAGAAAAATGATACCGAGCAGAACGTAGCGATTCATAAACTCGACCCACCCTTCTAGGGTGCTGAGCTACTAGCCAAAATCAATCTTCTGGATCTCAGGCGCTCGAAAAAAGAGGCGTTCGGAGCGCGCGCCTCCAGTGCGTTGTGGCGTCGCAAGGGTTCGTGTGCTCCGAGGTCTCCGTTGTTCACTTTCTCAGTTGCTTCATGTAATCGATCAGCGCCTTGCAGTCATCCGCGCCGAGACTCTTTTCGTAGGCCGGCATCTTTGGTTTGACGCCTTTAAGCATGGCGTTGAGAACGTCGGCGTCAGACTTGGCAGGGTTAAAGGCCTTTTCGGCCTTGGCTCCGTGGCAAGCGACGCACTTCGCTTTGTACGTGGCCGCGGCATCAGCGGCGCTTGCCGCCGGTGTTGGGCCAGTTGTCATAAATGCTACCGCCAACACTGCTGAACCGAGTAGTGCGATAGCCCATCGTCTGTTTGTCATGTTGACGTCCTCCAAATGAATGCAGCGATATAAACAACTCCCGCGTCACGCGATCTGATCGTTGCAGCGCGGGAGTCATCATAGAATAGTCACAGGCGCACCAGTTAAACGCGACGCTCTGAACTCACTTCTTGAGCGTCCGTATGTAAGCGACAAGCTCCTTGCACTTGTCAGCCCCGAGCGTCTTCTCATAACCCGGCATCTTGCCTTTGCCCTTCGCGATGACGTCGTAAAGCTGCGCGTCGGTCTGCCCCTGCACCTCCGCGGAGGTGAGATTGCGAACCTTCATAGCTTTGCCGGCCGCCGTGTTGCCAGTCCCGTCTGCGCCGTGACATGCGACGCACTTTGCCTTGAAGGTCTCTCCGCCATCACCCGCGCTTGCGTTTGCGGCTTGCGAACTTGTCTGGAACAGAATCACCAGAGCCAGAATCGCAAACGTCATCGTCCCAACGACAACCGTCTTCAGTCCTTTGATCGAGAATTTCATTCTTCCACTCCACCTTTCATTCAGAGTATTTCGGCAGCGGCTTCAATCTTTGCTGGTTCGTCTGACCGCCGCCAAGCTGTGACCACCCCGAGGCCGTCACTTCTCACAAGGCAACAACCGTTCCCCAGTGGACTACCTGTAACGCGCTCTTTTTCAGGCGTTTCCTGCAAACGCTCCGAGTCAAATCGCGCACCTTAGCGAGGAATTGCGCAGACGCGCCTCATTGCAGCGCGCCCTAAGCCACAAAGAATGCGGCTCCCCCCTCCTGATTGCAGGCGAGGGGAGCCCTTCTCTGGTTGCCCGTTAGCCTTTAACCCACACTAACAACTCATGGAATGAACGCGCTCACTCGCCGCTACTCGCGTCCGAAGAAGATGCGCAGCGACGTGTACGGCAAGTGCGCATGATAAAACTGCGTTGACGTGTTCGGGGGCGGCACCTCGTAGCCGAAGTACTGATATCCTGCGATCCAGTCCACGTTCTTGTGGAGCCTGAACACGAGCTTCGCCTCGGGACTCTGCATCTCGTAAGGGAACGACCCGATCAACATGCTCGGTGTCGAAAATCGACTGCCCTGTCCGGGATCGTTGTGAAGACGATATCCGGCATAAAGCGTCGCTCGAGAAAACAGTTGGACGTAGCCGGTCATGAAGATGAAATTGTCTCGCAGGAAGTATCGGCTTTGTCCGACTGTCTGCACCCCGGCAAGAGCGAGAATGATCTCGGCGTCGCTCGTGACGTTTGTTCGTGTGTAACCGCCGTTGAGCGCGACCCTCGCGTTTGGACTCCAGTCGAGGGTTGATGTGAAGACTCTCGACTTGATGTTGACGCCGAAAGACCGATCGTTCTCGGCGATCGCAGGGTTGTTGTTGTCCTTGGTTATGAAGGACGCGTTGAACGAAAGCGTCCTGTTTGGGCGAAGAATGCTCCGCACACGAACGTTAGTGAATTCGTAGTTATCCACTCGGGTGAAGACGTTGTCCGCGCTTCCTCGCTCCATATCCATGTACAGAGACCAGATTTTGAACGGCTTCGCCTTGAACCCGAAGATGAACGTATTGGTGCTGTTGTCGATCTTTTCCAGCGTTGGAATCGGCGCGGCGCCGCCGACAGGAATGTTGCTGCCGCCGATCTCGATGTGTCGATCCGCGTACCGGTAGCCCGCATGGATCGAGAGCCGCGAGCTGATGTCAAAGTCGCCCTCGATCGTGTTCAGGTAGCGACGATAGTCGATCGTTCGGAACGACAGCGTGTTGGTTACGACCGGTGGCAGGACGGTTTCCCCAAGGGGGGTTACCCTAGTACGCAACAATGTTTCAAGCAAGAGGTCCCCGCCGTTGATCCGGAAGTTGTTTACTCGAAACGTCTCTGAGATCCGGAACCTGTCCGTCGCGTAGAACGTGGCGGCCAGATCACCCATGCCGTTCGGACGTTTAGCGGAGCCGACGTTGGTTATTACGTCTGAAGTGACCTTGTTGCCTGAGGAGTCCGTACCGTGTCCGTTCTGAAAGAACGTGTAGTCGGTGCTGCCGCTTGTGTAAACGTACCGGCCCGTGAAATCGAGTTTCTTCTTGATTAGCGTGTGAAGGCTCAACCGTGTGAACGGCGTGTCGCCGCGGGTCGGGTAATTGCGGTAAAAGTCGTTGATCTTCGCGGTGTTCGTCGCGTTGTTCCCGACGTTTGGCACTGTGATCAGGTACTGGTTGTCTTCTTTGAAGAAGCGCCAACCTTGCATGAACGACAGATCGAACACCCACAATTTCGTGTCGACTCCTGCGCGATACTCGTCGGCGGCCATTCGCACTGGGACAGCGGCGGGATACTCGTCTCCGTTGAAACGGATGGTGTTCACCGACGGCCCGCTGTTCCTATCAAGCGAGTAGCCCAGGTTGATCCTCAGCTTCTCGCTTTGCGGCAAGATGGTCAGGTTGAAGTCACCCTGGCGATACTCGGTGTTTGAAGTGTGCTGGCCAAGCGCAAAGTTGTACAGGTTGTTGAAGTAGTCAAACCTCCTGTAGTTCGAGTCAAACCTATAGGCCTTCGTTTTCTCGGCGTTGACCCGCAAATACTTGTTCGGGTCTTGGCCCCAGCCAAACGAACTCACCATCAGCGTGTCGAGCAGGGGACCGTCGTTATCCCTCGATTTCATCAGGAAGCTCGAATCGAAGATTCGGAACCCCGGAGTATAGTTCAGATCGCTCCGGTACTTGTCGGCGTTTCCGTCGATCAGAATGCCGCGTACGCCGAACTCGATGCTTGAAGTTATGGTGTACGGCGCGTCGGTAACAGGTTGTCCGCTGGCGGCAGGCTGTTGTGTCTTGTTCTTGTCGGCTGCGGGTTGTTGCGCTCGAGCCTCGTTCGCCAGCAGCACGAGCCCAAGCACGAATCCGAGCAAAAACACCAGAGTAAATTCAATCTTGCTTTTCATAGCAGTCCTCCTCGACGTTCAGACATAACCGCCCTAGCGGAAGAAAACGGAGTTATGGTTCGAGCCGTGAATCTTCGCATGGCACGTTGTGCAGTTCTGGTAGCGCACAGTCGCCTGATTGTGGAAGCTTGGCGCGCCTGGCGTGTCAATCTCGCCTACCTTCAGCGCGACGTTGCTGTGGCATTCCAGACAAAGCTGATTCACGTTGTTGCGCTTCAGCATCTTCGGATTGCTCGCCCCGTGCGGCGTGTGGCAGATGGCGCAGCCTTCAACCTTGGACGGCGCGTGCTCGAACACGAAAGGCCCTTGCTTGTCGGCGTGGCACTTCATGCACGAGGCGTCCGCTCCTGTGTTGAGCCTTGCCTGCTTCATTTCGAATCCGCCGTGCGGGTTGTGGCAATCGCTGCACTTCATCGCGCCTTCAAGAACCCTGTGATGGAACGGCTGGGTGAACTGCGCCTTCATCTCGGTGTGGCAAGTCAGGCACAGTTGCGCCTCGTGTTTCACAAGCATCTTGACTGGCGGCAGGTCATTCGAGTGCGCCGAGAAGGGGCCTACCGGTATCAGTGAGGAAGGTGCATCGACCTTACCTTGAGGCGAGCCGGCAAGCTTTGCGGCGAGCCTGGTCGAGAAGTGCGGGGAGTGGCAATCCGTGCATGCTACGTCATTGCGCCAGTGCTCGCCCCGTTTGTAGTTGTTGTGCTCTTCCTTGCCAGCGTGGCACTGCAGACAGGCTTCGGAGATTTGCTTCGGCGATTCATTTTCGAATGTCCGAATTTTTGTTTTGTCTCCACCGCCTTCCACGTGCGCCTTGCCGGGGCCGTGACACGATTCGCAGCCTTGCTTCTCCGTCTTCCAGCCGGCCTTCGCCAGCTTGGCGTGAGCAGTATTGGTGAAGCTGCTGTGTTGTTCTTCGTGGCAGGCCTTGCAGGTCTCGCTTCCAACAAAGTCTTCGGGCGAGTACTTGGCAGACGCCGCCGGTTGGGCTTTCGTCTGATCGCCGGGATCGGCCGGTCTCGAGAAGGAACTCGAAGCCGTATACAACAATCCCAACACGGCACAGCCACCCACCAGCGTCGCCTTGATTAGTTTTACCGGGCTCATTGTTTGTGCCTCCTTAAGGTCTGAGCAGCCAATTTAAAGGTTTCTCAGAAAAAGAACTATGAGCGTGATCACGTCGCGACGTGACGGCTGTCACGTGGTTAGCCATCACACTCAGGACGGACGTAAGGCAATTTGTGTTCACAAATCACAGAATCCACCGGCAGGTTCATCACTCGCCGTGCAGAAGGAGCGCAACGGTTGTAGAAAACACAGGGTTAGAGCCTTGTGATGAATAAGCAGGTCCAGCCTGGTGATTAGAGTCTTGTCGCTCACACCAGTGTCAAAGCCGTTGCTTGGGAGTTTTTCCGCACGCTGATGAGAGAATTCACTCAGGATTTTTTCAGCCCTTTCGCACAGGTGACCAATGGTCGAATAGAGAACGCCGGCGTCCCACGCCGTTCTCGCGAGGTGAAAACCCGATGATGATATAGATCAACGGCCTGCGGGTCTGTTCAATATTGTACGGCTTTGAAAATAATACTCGGCCGGCAATCAGGTTGATGGGCCCTGGATCTCGCGGAGAAGCCCGCTGACGGAGCCGTGCCGAAGGTCGAGTCAAGATATGGTTCGACGGGAGCGATAATCAAGTCGAAGCAATCACCCTTACCCGCTGCGTTTGCGATTCAACTCGGCAAGTGTTTGCTTTAACTGGTCGAGCTTCTCGCCAGCTTCGCGATGCTTGCCCTCCGCGGTCAGCCGCTCATAATCGGCGAGAAGTTGCTGGGCTTGTCTGGTCAATCGTTCGACGTCGGGTGAACTGACCTGAGCGGGTCGCGGGCCGGCGGTGGGTTGTTTCGATGCCGTCTGCGGTTCAGCCTGAGCCGCTTGACCCGCCGGCGTAGTTTGCGGTGGAGCGACTCCCGGGACGAGCAGGCTGAGCGCTTCTTCAAAAGTCTTGGCTGCTTTCAGTTGGTCTTGCGATGCGACCGCCACTTGCCGCAGCTCAGGCAACTTCGAAGCGCCTTCGGTGGATTGCAGATAAAACGGCTCGACGTAGAGCAACGTGTCGGCTATTGGAATCACGAGCAGATTGCCGCGCAGCAGCTCCGAGCCTTTCTGACTCCACAGCGTCATAAGCTGCGAGAGCTGCGAGTCCTGGTTTATTCGAGCCCTGATCTGCGCGGGTCCGTTCACGGTGACGTTCTTCGGAAAACTGTACACCAGCGTGCGTCCATAATTTCCACCGTCGCTTCGAGCCGCCATCCAGCCGATCATGTTACTGCGGCCCGGCCCCGACGGGGTGAATGGCAGAATGTTCACGAACTCCAGCGTGGCGTTTGGCTCGCCGGGCAACTGCATCAACACGTGATAGGGCTGCATCACGGTTGCCTCGGCTCCCGCCGAGGATTCGCCGGCCGCGATGGCCCACAGGTCTTCGTGATTGTAAAACGTCTGAGTGTTCTGCATGTGATACAGCGTGTAGACGCGAGCTTGGGTGTTCATCAGAAGGCTCGAATAGCGAACGTGTGCAAGCAGGTCTCCCGGCATATCGCTTTTCGCGCGGAAGAGATCAGGAAAGATTTCTTGATACGCTTTTATGATCGGATCGTCGGGCTCGAAGACATAAAACTGGACGCTCCCATCGTATGCGTCAACAACCGCCTTCACTGAGTTGCGAATGTAGTTAATGTTGTGGTCCGCCACCTGGTATGGCGTCGAGTAGGGATACCGGTCGGCGTAGGTGAACGCATCGATGATCCAGAAGAGCTTCCCC
This sequence comes from uncultured Clostridia bacterium, assembly GCA_964548075.1. Lineage (GTDB taxonomy): Bacteria > Acidobacteriota > Blastocatellia > UBA7656 > UBA7656 > Onstottus_A. The sequence goes on from CAZJQQ010000015.1 coordinate 42,195, forward strand.
TCGCGGTTGATGACGATATAGGGGTCGTCTTCGAACAGAAGGAATGGCGCGATTTGACGGACTCGCTCGCTTATGTTGCGGCGCATCAGCACACGGCTTTCGGAGTGGATGTAGTTCGAGAAAAGCAGATTCGTTCCGTCTCCCAGGTAGAGGCTCAGTGCGAGTTGGCGCATCAGTCCGCCAACCGGTATTCCGGAGCCTGCTTCGTAGGTCGTGTACGATTCGCTGCCGTCGGGCGCCGGGTAGTTGAACTCGGGAGGGGTCGCGCCTTGAGGCTTCGTATTCACGTAGACGTGCGAGTTACTCCCCTCTCCAAAATAAATCTCGGGCCGGGTCACCTTGATCTCCCGAGCTGAGCTCTCGACCGGCATGTTCTTGAGCACAAGGTTCGGCAGCCCTTCGGGAGTGAACTCGTTTACTGTGTTCATAGTCACGCCGTAGCCGTGAGTGTACACGACATGCTGATTGATCCAGTTCCTGGATTGTTCAGGCAACTGGTCGACGTTCATTTCGCGCGCGGACAGCATCACTTCGCGAAGCTTGCCGTTTATTCTATATCGGTCCACGTCGGGAAGCCGGAAGTCGTAATACGTGCGGATTTCTTGAATCTGAGCGAGCGTCGATTGAAGCGCGCGCCGGTCCCAGAGTCTGACGTTGTCCAGCGTCTCGCGGGCGGCCTGAATCTGCTCAAGTGTTAGCGTGGGCTTCGGTTCAAACGGCCGCTCCTTGAAGCTCAGGCCCTGGGTGTCGGGTTGTTTAGCGTTAGCGTCCACCCGGTCGATCGCGAATGCGTGCCGGGTCATCTTGATGTTGTGATCGATGAATGCCGCTTCCTTCGCAAGCTCGTTCGGCTTCACTGAAAACGAGTGGAAGGTAGCCGGGACGATTCCCAGGCCAACCACCCACACCGCCGCGACGACCACCGCAAGCGACACGATGGTTCGCACGCGCTTCTTGAAGAAGGCGTTGACCGCGAGCAGGACCGAAGACAGCACCAGCAGACCGATCACGATATTCATCGCCATCAACCGCACGTTCGCATCGGTGTAGTCGATTCCGGTAAACAGCTCGTGCTGGCCGTGCAACAGATCGAATCGGTCGAGGTAGGTGCTTGCGCCGACCATCAGAGCAAACGGCGCGGCAGCAAGACTGATCGCGGAAGTGGCTCGGCGGCGGGTGTCCTGTGTTATCGTGCCCTTCACCTGTTCGAAGTACCAGATGTAACCCGATGCTGCTCCGATCGCGATCAACATGACGACCGAGACCGTTTGCAGCCATCCGACTACAAGCTCGATCACCGGCAGCTTGAATAAGTAGAAGCTGACGTCCTTCCCAAAGATCGGATCGCTTAGCTGTGACGGCTGCGAGTGGAGATACAATGCGAACTGAGGCCACTCCTGACTCATGCTTATGGCCGACAGCAGCGCGATGGCTCCCGACAACACCCAGACTCCGGGGCGATAAATCCACGGCAGAAAGTTCATGTCTTTGATGTCTTCGACTGAAGTCACGCGAAACTTCGGACGTTCGGTTAGCTCAGGCAAGACCCGATTCAAAAAAACGAACGGCACTCGCGCGATCAGGAACGAAAGTACAAAGAAAACGAGGAAGAGCAGGCCGCCGAGACGAAACTTGTACCAATACACCTTCGAGTAACCGACCGCTGAGAACCACAGCGAGTCGATATAGATGTTGAGAAACTGCGAGCCGAACAGCAGGAGCGCGAGGATAATCGCCGCAGTGACGATTAACCCGAGTCTTCGTTTGCGAGGCTTGATGTCGATCACGTCGTCAAATAGCCGGTCGTCGTCCATGGTGCCGCCATAATAGTGCAAGCGTGATGGATGAGCAATCAAACGAGGTGGGGTTGGTGCCGCGGCCTATTTGGACTGCGCCGCCCTATTTGGACTGCGCCGCCTGTTCCGCATTGAACGACTATCGCATGCGTGGCGGCGCTTTTGTTTGCGTGTAGAAGACACTACCAAGAGACTTGGTTCTGCGGTCGCTCACTCTAACTATGTAAAAGCGCCGCCACCCATACGATAGTCGTTGAACGCGGAATAGGCGGCGCAGTCCAAATAGGTGCCGCCCCCGCTACATTCCCGCGTGACATGTGCCGCCCGGACGCAACCGCATTCGATCTATTGCGCGTTTAGGGCGGACTCAAGGAACCGAGCGACTCTCTCGATATAGACTTGGCGATTAGCTTGAAACGCATGCCCGTGCACCTCCGAGCCTGGGCCGTCCACGATTACAAGATCCCGCCTCGGACTCGAACACGCTTGATAGAGTTGCTCGGCGATCTCGGGTGGCATTCGCCGATCGTGCGCAGCAGCGATGAACAGAATAGGCCGGTCTCCGATTCGCTTGACCGCATCGAGCGCGTTGACCTGCGAACCGTCAAAGCCCGCTCGACGTTCGATGAAGAACCTCAGTTCATTCGCAACAGGAAACGAGGGAAGGCGCAGGAACATGTTCACGTGATGATCGACCGTGTCTTTGAAGGAAAGGAATGAGCTGTCTGAAATCACTGCCTGGGCTTCGGGAGTCTCGGCCGCCGCGAGCAGCGCAGCCGTCGCGCCCATCGAGATCCCAAACAGGACGATCCTGTCTGGCGTTCGCACCTCTTCGCGGAGAAATCGGACCGCCCCCTCGACGTCCAACCTTTCGTTGTAGCCCAACCCTACGCGAGCCGGCCCGCTCAACCCGTGATTGCGCGAGTCGTACAGCAGCGCGCCGTAGCCCATCCGCACGAGTTCTACCGCGCGTTCAAGAAGCTCCCGGCGTGATCTGAAGAGCCCGTGCGAGTAGATAATCGTTGCGTGTTTGTCGCGGCTCGGCACAAGCCATCCGCTGAGCTTGACTCCATCCGAGGTTTGAAACTCGACGTCTTTGAACTGCACGCCGAAGGTAGCGGGCGTCTCGGTAAGGCGGCGATCCATCGGCCGCGTTCCCGCGCCGGTGACCAGCACCGCGAGCCCCCACGGAAACACACCGAAGACCAGCACCGCTGCGATGATGATCAATGTGATAACCACCCGCTTCAGGATGCGTCGCCATCGTGGCCGCTTCGGCTGCGGTGTATCAGGATTGTTCGATTGGCTCATTGAGATTCACGCTGCCGGTTCGTGGCCGCCCGGCTCCTTCATAACAAAGATGCAAATGGCTGCTCCTAACGTTACGACTCCGCTGAACAGCCCGACGGCCCGATACCCCATGTGATCGTAGAGCTGACCGCAAGCCAGCGTGGCTATAGCTATGCCGATCTGCGAAGCCGTGTTGCGCGCCGCGACCAATGTTCCGCGCGAGCGGCGTGGAACAAGCTCAGTCGCGAGCGCCTGCAGCGGTCCTTGCCTGAACGCGAACGCAAGCGCCGCCGCCATCAAGCTGACAAAGAGCACAATGCCCCGGCCCAACGTCGGAATAATCAGCAGCATCGCAGCAAGCACAATCGTGCTCAGGATTGACACCACGCGCTTGCCGAACTTGTCTGAGACCGGTCCGGCGACGACTACTCCGATCAGCAGCGCGACGCCGATCACGAAAAAGACAATATCGAACTCGCGAGTGGTGAACTGCAATGCCTGTTTGAGCCACGAGCCAAGATAGAAGAAGAAGCCGACGAATCCGCCTGACACAAAGAACGCGGCGACGATGGCGGCGACACGCTCGCGGTTGTCGAAGAGCATTCTGATGTTGTGAAATCGCCGCGCGACGATCGTCGACGGGTCCTGATCGGTCATCTCGTGCTTGTCTTCGGGCAGCAGAGTGAGCACCGCCAGGAAAGCGACCATCGATAACAGGCCGAAAAACACAAAGCTTACACGCCAGCCTTTCCATTGAGCGATGTTGTTCGCCACTTGCACGCCCACTGCCAGCGCCAGGAACTGGCCGGCTTGCACCACGCTCATTGCTACTCCGCGACGCTTGTAAGGAAAGTAGTCTGCGACGTATGCGATCGAGCAAGTGGAGAACGTCCCAGCCGCGAGTCCAGTGAAAAGCCTCACGCCTGCGAGCACCCGAAGATCAGCGATCAGTCCGATCGCAGCGAGCGACAAGCCGAACAGAACCGATGCGTATAGCAAGAACCTGCGGCGGCCGAAGCGGTCAGAGATCGGGCCGATGAGCAACGCAGCCGTCGCCGCCGCCAGCGCGTAAGCCGGCCCGATCACCTGGCCAACTTCGCCTTCTTTCATTCCGAATTCACGCGCGATCAGCGGCAGCAAAGGCGAGATCATCTGGTTATCGCTGCTGCCCAGAAAGAAAATCAAAAACAGGATGGCGATCACTATGCCGGCGCGGGGCGGGGAGCTTGTTTGGGTGCCGGCTTCGGCCTGCTGGGTCTTCGGTGCCGTCATTCGTTGTTGCGCGCAGATCGAGAGATTGTTCAGCAGCGATTCCGAGCACTGAATGACGCCGCTAACCAACTCGTGCGATGCTAGAGGAACGAACAACAGGGTGTCAACAACGCGCGACCACAAGCGCGCAGTTCCGAGGAAACTGATTGACGGCTTGTGACCAAGCGGAAAGCTCTCTACAATAAGGAATCCATGACGCAGTTACTCGAACAAGCAATCAGCAAAGTGAAGGAACTTAGCTCCGATGAGCAGGACGCAATGGCTGCTGTTATCTTGGCCGAATTGGGGCACGCCGAGTGGGACAGGCAGATAGAGCAAGACTTTAAGGCCGGGAGATTCGATAAGCTCATCAAGAAGGTTCGAGAAGGCATTGCCGCCGGAAAGTGCCAGCCGCTTTGAACCACAGGACCCTGCCCGAATTCTGGCATCATTACCGCCGGATTCCGAAGGACATCCAGGAGCTGGCAGATAAGAATTTCGCGCTGCTCAAAGCCAATCCGCGACACCCCAACAGTAAGGGCGTTCATCACGATCTGCACAGCAGCCTCGGTGCTGCTGGTCGAAGGCGAGTGTAGACCTACCTTCTTGGCACGTCATGAAGCTGACGATACTCGGTTCAGGCACTGTTGTTCCGAGCGGTTCGCGAAACTCCGCCGGTTACTTCGTCGAATTGCCCGACACGCGAGTCATGCTGGACTGCGGCGCGGGAACCATGCACGCGCTCGCCCGATACGGGCTCAAGTGGGAGCAGATGACTCACCTGTTCGTCAGCCACTTTCACGTGGACCATATCGGCGAACTGGCCTCTCTGTTCTTCGCGTTTCGGTACGGAATGAAAACCGATCGCAAGGAGCCTTTCACGATCATCGGCCCGCCCGGCCTCGACCGCGTAATAGACGGACTCAAGATGGCGTTCGGCTCGAAACTCTTCGAAGCGAAGTTTCCGGTCATCGTGCGAATGATAACGCCCGGTGAGAGGCTTCAACTCGGAAGCGACTCGACGCTTGCGGTCGCGAAGACGCCACACACCCAAGAGAGCCTGGCGGTCAGGATCGAAAGCGGCGGCCGCGCGTTCTGTTACACCGGAGACATGGACTACAGTGAGGAGTTGGCGGGCTTTTTCAGCAAGGCGGACGTTCTGATTTCGGAGTGTTCGTTTCGCGAGCCTCGCGAGGGCGTGCGGCATCTGTCGGTGAGACAAGCGGCTCGCTTAGCGTCCCAGGCAGAAGTCGCGAGGCTTATAGTCACTCACTTTTATTTCGAGGTGAATGAAGCCGAGCTGAGGGCTGAGTTGGAACGCGAGTACTCCGGCGAGGTGATCATTGGGCGAGACGGATTGGTGGTTGAAGTAGCATAGACTTCAGTCTGTGCCGCTCGACGTGCAAGGCAATCGCCCCTCAAAACAGAGTCGATGTTACACAGACTAAAGTCTATGCTACGTCAAGCTTGACGCCTGAAGATCAAAGCATTAGCGTGGCGAAGGTCAGTTGAAGCCTCGTAAGGAAGGTAGGCCGATCAGGAATGAATAAACCACTTCGCTCGAACAGGCTGCTTGCAATCGTCTGCCTGGCGCTCGTATCGCTGCTCCCGCCTGCGTCACCGCGTGCAGGTCAAACACCGGCTCCTCAAACGGCCCAGCCCCGGCGCGATGCTCACGTCATAATGATCTCGATTGATGGACTCGTACCCGACTACTATCTCGAGCCCGCGCGCCTCGGCCTTCGAGTGCCGAACCTGGTGAAGATGAAACTCGGAGGCGCGTATGCCGAGGGGGTCGAGGGCATCTTTCCGACGGTCACTTATCCAGCGCACACGACGATGATCACCGGCGTGCGGCCGGCGGTGCACGGCATCATTCAAAATCGCATCTTCGAAGCGCCAACCGAGCCTCAGACTGGCGAGTGGTACTGGTTCGCGGAGGCGTTGAAGACAGAAACGCTCTGGAGCGTGGCTAAGAAGGCCGGGCTCGTGACCGCGAACGTCGGATGGCCCGTGACTGTTGGAGCGGACATCGACTACAACATGCCCGAGATCTCGGACAAGAAAGGAACTCCGCGCGGAACGCGCACAGCTCAGTACTCAACGCCGGGACTGCTGGCGAAGGCGCTCGCGGACGGGTCCGGTGGCGACGACTCTATTGACGGCCGCCGTTGTGCGATCAGCGAATACATTATCAACACCTACAAGCCGAACCTGATGTTGATTCACGTCATCGAGCTCGACGGTGCCCACCACAAGGACGGTCCGCGAACCCCACCTGCGATTGCCATTGCGGAGCGGTTGGACGCATACGTGGGTCGCATAATCGAGGCGACGCGCAAGGCCGGTATCTTTGATCAAACAACTTTCCTTCTCGTCTCGGATCACGGTTTCGCAGACGTGACCAGGAAATTCGAGCCTAATGTGGTGCTCGTCAAAGAAAAACTCATTACGCTTGGGGCCGATGGCAAGCCTGCGGATTGGAAGGCGGCAGCGTGGCCTGCGGGCGGCTCGTGCGCGATCGTGTTGCGCGACCCAAACGACAAGGAGACAGCGGCCAGTGTGACCGCTATCTTCAGCCGCATAGCGGCGAGCAAAGGTCCGATCAACCGCGTGTTGAATCAAGCAGAGTTGAAGCGCATGGAAGCAGTCCCGACTGCTGTGCTGATGCTGGATGCGGCGCCCGGCATTTCATTCGGCGAAGAACTGACGGGGCCTGAGACTCACGAGGCGAAAGATTATCGCGGAACGCATGGTCAGTTGCCTACCCGAGCTGACATGCGCTCTTCGCTGATCGTGTACGGCGCGGGCGCGAGGGTAGGCGCGAAGATGGCGCTGGCGCGAATGATCGACATAGGGCCGACGGCCGCTGCGGTCTTGGGCTTGAGTCTCTCGAATGCGGAAGGATCGCCAATCGCTGAGCTGCTCAAGCCGGGAACCATCCCACCGCCCTACCCGAATCAGAGAAAGAAAAAGGCAAAGAAGAAATAGACTAGGCCATTTTCCATTTGTCATTGGTCATTTTCCATTTGTCATTGGTCATTGATGAAGCCTTCGTATGCAATGACAAATGACAAATGGAAAATGGAAAATGGAAATGGAAAATGGCTCGGGGACGAACGTGGTCTATTCCCGAAGGTTACCCAGATGAGGTTGATCGTCTGCATCAAGCAAGTTCCTGAAGTCGCCGAGATCAAGTTCAACCCAGAAACAAACACCATCGTTCGAGAAGGCGTGGCCAACGTAGTGAATCCCTTCGACCGGCGCGCTCTCGCCGAAGCGATTCGACTGCGCGATCTGTGCGGCGGCGAAGTCGTAGTCGTCACGATGGGTCCGCCGCAAGCCCGCGAAGCGCTCGTCGATTGCCTCGGGGCGGGCGCCGACAGGGCGATTCATCTTATGGACGCGGCCTTCGCGGGCTCTGACACACTCGCAACGGCGCGGGCGCTCGCGCTCGCGCTTCAACGCGAGCGCTACGACATCATCTTCTGCGGCAAGTACAGCGTTGACGCCGAGACCGGACAGGTCGGCCCCGAGCTTGCCGAGTTGCTCGATCTGCCACAAATCACCGGCGCTACGAGGCTCGAGTTGAGCGAAGACCATAAAGCGCTCACGATCGAGCGCGAGACTGACGACGGCTTCGAGACTATCGCGTGCGATTTGCCGGTGTTGCTCACTGCCGCCGAGCGGCTCATCCGGCCGATCAAAGTCAAAGAGCCTCAACTGGAAGCTGGGCGCGCTAAGCCAATCCTGGAAGTCACTGCCGCCGAGCTGTCTGCCGATGCGAGCATCTTCGGATTCTCAGGCTCGCCAACCTGGGTGCAGGAGATAAGGTCGCTCGCTCGCACCCGCCAGGTCGAGATGATTGACGGCGCGAACGCCGAAGAGAAAGCCGCGAGGCTGATAGAGAGACTGGAATCGCGCGGCGCTCTTAGCGATAACAAGGACACTCGCGACTTTGGCTCGGCGCCCGACACAAACGTTGAACCGGCAAGTGGGCGGGAAGTGTGGGTTGTCGCGGAGTCGATGGATGGCAAACTGCGCCAGGTGAACTTTGAGTTGTTGGGGAAGGGAATCGAGTTGGCGCGTAAGCTCAACGCGAAGCTTGCAGCGGTGGTTGTGGGAGCGGACGCGGTTGCTCACGTCAAAGCTCTCACGGCTCACGGCGCCGGCAAGGTTTACGTTGCCGACGATGATCGTCTGACTCGATATACGACCGCTGCGTACGCATCGGTGCTAGTCGGCGCGATCACGACTTACAAGCCGATCGTTGTGCTCCTGCCCTCAACGTCGAACGGCCGGGACCTTGCGCCGCGTGTCGCAGCGCGGCTCGTGGTGGGATTGACCGCCGACTGCATAGACCTTGACGTGAACGAGAGCGGCTCTCTGGTCCAGTACAAGCCGGCGTTTGGCGGCAACATAGTCGCGCTGATTTACTCTCGAACGCTCCCGCAGATGGCGACCGTGAAACCGGGCATGCTCCGAGCTGTCGCGCCCAACGAGTCACGCACCGCCGAAGTGATTCACCTGGCGGCACCGAAGCTCGACGATCAACGCGCGCGCCTGATTGAAGTTCGTAAGGAGGTGTCGCTTGAAGTAGCAGAGCTTGATGAAGCGGAGCGAGTCGTCTGCGTCGGCACAGGAATCGGCGGCCCGGAAAACCTTGCGGCAATCGAGGCGCTGGCGAAGGCGATGGGCGCGCAAATTGGCGCGACGCGGCGAGTGGTCGATCAAGGCTGGCTGCCTCGGCATCAGCAGATTGGGCTTACGGGCAAAGTCGTCTCGCCGAAGCTTTACATCGGCATCGGCGTTCGAGGCGCGCTCAATCATACGATCGGGATTCAGCAAGCCGGCACGATCGTAGCAATCAACACCGATCCTAACGCCGAAATATTTCACACCGCGGACTTCGGCATCGCCGGGGACTGGGCGGAAGTTGTTCCCGCGCTGCTCGCGACGTTGAAACAAAAGACTGCAGATCAATGAAGATCAATCCTCAGGAAGTCAAACACACGATTCCGCGGATGCCGCCGTTGAAGGCCGATAATGCAGGTGCTATGATCCCTGCGAGGTTGTAAGCGCAATGCGTCTCCTGGTTTTTTTAGCCTCGATCATCTTGCTTTTTCTTCCTTCGCGAGTTGTCTCAGGGCAATCTGCTCGGGCTACCTCCGACGGCGGCAAGCACAGCGCGGCGGCGGCGTTTGATGAAGGACAAAACGCACAGCAGCGCGGGGACCTCAACTCCGCAGTGAAGTTTTACACAACGGCGATCGCGGCTGACGCGTCGTTGTTCCAGGCCTACTACCAGCGCGCGACCGCGTTGCTCGGACTCGGCCGCGAAGCCGAAGCGCAGGCCGACCTGAAGAAGGTCACCGAGCTTGAGCCTGGCTTCGCGCGTGCCCATCGCGGGCTGGGACAGATGTTTCTCGATCGAGGGCAACTCGAAGACGCCAAGCGCGCGCTTCAGCGCGCACTCGAGTTGGACCCGAAGCTGACTGGCGTTCGCATTTATTACGCGAGCGCGCTTCTAAGATCTGGCGAGCCGCAGCGCGCCATCGAGCACTTGCGTTTCGCCATCGACCAACGCGAAGAGGTTACGCTGGCTTACGCGCTGGTCGGAGTTGCGGAGGAGCGAGTCGGCAAGTTGGCCGAAGCGTTTGCAGATTATTCGCGCGGCATCGAGCTGGAAGCAAACAACGCAACGGCACACGAAGGCCGCGCCCGCCTGTTTGAAGCACGAGGCGAGATCGCAAGGGCCATCGAAGACTACTCGGCGGCATACCGCAATCAGCCTTCACGCGAGCTTGCCGTCAAGCTCGCCGAGCTACACACTCGCGCGGGCCAGTCGCAGGCGGCCATTCAGCTTTATCGCAGATTGCTCTTAGAGAAACCTGACGACTTCGCGATTCGCGTGGAGATGGCGTGCTTGATGGCTGAGAACGGCCAGGGCGAAGAAGCCGAGAAAGAAATCACTCGGGTTGTTGCGGCAAAGCCAAAGGACAGCAAATTGTTAGCGAGAGCCGGCGACTTCTTCTTCAAGGAGAAGCCTGCACAGGCGGCGGACTACTACAAACGATCGCTCGAAGCAGACCCCAACAATAATCGCGCGCGGGTTCAGTTGGGCGCTTCGCTTGTGCGCTCGATGCAGATCGAAGCGGCGGTGCCGGTGCTCGGGGATGCGATCTCGCGCGAACCGGATAACTACGCTGCACACGCCAGCCTGGCTACTGCGCTGTTCAAGCAAAAGCAGTATCCGGAGGCTGCGCGTGAGTTCATCTGGATCATCCGCGTTCGCCCTGAAGTTCCGGCGAGCTACTACTTTCTTGCGATCTCGCTGGACCACCTCGCCGATTGCGAACAGGCTTCGCGAGCTTACCAGGAGTTCGTGCGCCGGGCGGACCCGGCTGCGAACAAAAGTGAAATCGAAGAGGCGAACGCGAGATCAAGTCAACTGCAGAGGCTGATCAAAGAACGCAAATGCACTCCGGTGGTCAAGAGCAAAGGGAAATGAAAGCGGTGCCCGAAAAACACAACGAGGAGAACGTCGTTGCCGGTTCTTTTGTGATCCGGCTCGCCGCGGCTATTTGTTTGTTCTTCGTCGTACCGGTGATTTCGCACACTCAGGGCGCCCAAATCCCCGAGCCCCCGTTGCCCGTCGATCCAAGACCGCTAACGCAACTAATCTCGGACGCCGAGAAAGCGTTGCTCGCCCAATCTGACAATCCCAAAGAACTCGTCGAAGCGTATCTCAAGATCTCGGACACGCATCTTCAAGCGGCCTTCAACGCGATCAGGTCCAACAATACCGGCGCGGCCGAGCACGAGCTGGACATTTATAACAAAGCGGTGGCCGCAGCTGGTAAGGAGGCCTTCGCGCTTCAAGACGGCAAGCGCAGCCTGTCAAAGCGAATCGAGCAGACACTTTACAAACAAATCAAAACGCTCGAGACAATTGAACGCCTGTTCCCGAGCGAACGAGAGGTGTTCGCTGAGGCGGCGTTGAAACGCTCGAAGCAGCTTCGCGTGCAGGCGTTGAATGAGGCGTTCGCGTCCGGTGAAGTGCTGAAGGATCCCGAAGGGGAGAAGAAACCGAAGAGCGACCCGCAAGTCAACGAAAGCGCGCCGATAGACCCAACGCTCCATCCGCCGTTGGCACGCGCAGGATCACGTCAGGGGGCGATGGATTGGGGCCGACCCTCGGCGTTCACGGGTTTGTCGAGCGGTGAGCTTCCTGGTTCCAGTACCTCGGTCCTTTCAGCCGCTCGGTTCAACTCAAGGCGCGTGTCAAGGCAGATGCCGGGCGACTATCTGACCGAAGAGGAAGACGAGCACGTGCGAGAGGCGCAGGCCCCAGACGAGCGCGCCAAGGTTTTCATGAAGATTGCGGACCGAAGGCTCAAAGCCATTGTCGGACCCGCAGCTTCGCCCACCGATAAAAAGGACCAGAAGAAAGTCGAAGAGGAAGAGCGCGAGTGGGGCGCTGTGCCAAAGGTGAGCCGGACGGAGTTGCTTCGGCACTACGCGCGTGCGATCGCGGAATGCATGGCGAAGCTGGAGGACGCTTACGAACGGAACCCGAAGAGTTCAGCTCTGCCAAAGGCGTTATCGGTTCTGCGCGATGCGACGGATAAACACTTGCAGACGTTGCGCGCGCTAAAGGCGGAGATGAAGACCGAGACCGAAGTGGCCGCGATTAGCGGAGCGATTTACGAAGCAGAGACCGCCAACAAAGGCGCGCGCGATGGGTTAAAGTGAAGAGTGGACGGTGCCAAACCTGCTTGAGCAAAATTGACAAACGAAGGCCGGCCCCATAGAATCCGCGCACGAGTTGAGCAGAAACTGAACCCTCGGATTGAGCGGTGCTGGAGAACTCTATGACTCGCAGTCTCGGTAGAGCCCTCGTTGTAGCAGTCGCGATGCTTGTTTTCACGGCGGTCGCGCCGGCGCAGCAACGACCGCTGCTCACTGAAGATGTCGACATCATCAAGCCTGGCGTCATTCGCATCGAATCAGGTTTTGAGTTTCTTCAGAGCCAGCGGTTCCCCCTCTCGGGTCTTACGGGCGACGTCACCAAGCTTGCAGACACCCGCCTTAGCTTCGGATTTGCGCCTAACGTCGAGTTTCAGATTGAGTGGACCTTTCAGCAATTTCTTTCAATCACTAGCCGCGGTCCTTCGGCTATTCCATTGAAGCTTGGAGCCAACGAAGCGGACACTAACGACGTTGGCGATGTCAGGCTCTGGATGAAGATCAAGCTTCGCAACGAGTCGCGTGCCGCGCCCGCTGTCGGTTTTCGTTTCGGCGTCGAGTTGCCCAACTCTGATCAGGCTCGAGGTATCGGCACGAACACGACCAACTTCTACGGGATGATCACCGCCGGGAAACGGTTCGGCGATAAGCTGAACCTGTTTGGGAATCTTGGACTGGGAATACTGACAGCGCCTCTCGAAGCCACATCACAAAACGACGTGTTGTTGTACGGGCTGGCCGGCGCTTACGCCGCCACGGACCGCGTGAACATAGTCGGTGAAGTAAATGGCTTTCATTCGACAAGGAAGCGCGCGCCGCTCGGCACAGAGGACTTTTCTGAAGCGCGATTGGGTGCACAGATTCGCGCGCTCGGCGTGCGATGGTTCGCAGCAGGAATCTTCGGCATATCAAAGCGGGCTCCCAAAACCGGCTTAACGATGGGTATCACCTACGACTGGGACGCGTTCAACCCGGTCAAGTAACCAATATCCTGAATGTCCATTCGATAACGCACGGACCGAACACCGTCAGTGCGGGTAGATGACTATCCTCCGCATCGGGTCCTGTCCCTTGCTTTCAGATTGTAGCCCGCTGCGTTCGATGTAGATGTGTTGCATTCGGCGGATATGTCTCGGCTGTGGCGATAGTTCTACTGGGCGGCGGCGCTCGACTGCTTCAATGACCGCGTCTTCAGCTTCCTGCATAGCCGCGTCCTCATTGACGGCGCGAGTGGCGGCGCCGAACGTCTCGCGTAAGAAGTTCTCCATCTGCGTAAGCGTATTGCTTCGCAGCGCGTAGACCTCGACCTCGTGCCCTCGCGCTTCCCGGAGCTTTTGAGATTGCCGTTTGGCGTGCGACTTTAGTGTGAGCAACACGTCGGCTTCCGCGAGATCATTGGTCACGGCGACCGGCACTCCGAGTACGGCTATCGCACGTTCTAATCGCTCACGGCTTATGGCGTAAGGATAGATGCGCAGGAGCTTGCCCTTTCCGGCGCGAGGCTCTTGAGGGCCTTTGCCAACTGACGCGTCTCTCCGCTCTGTTCCAAAAGCGGCGCGCTCAGCCGCCAACGGTTGCGTGATCGCAACTTCGCCGCCCGGGCGGCGCTCGCGGACTTCGGTGCTGGGGAGGAAGCCTCGCAGCATCAGGTCGACTGCTTCGGCGACGTCAGGATGAATGGCCAGGCGGTCCTTGTCTTGAATCTCGATAAGCACATCGAATGTCGGCGGGGCCTTTCGTTCAAGCACCGTCTTTTGAGTGCCGCGCCGCCGTGCTTCTTCATCGGACAGAGTCACCGGCTGAATCCCGCCAACCAGATCGGACAGCGTCGGATTGATCATCAGATTCTCGAGCGTGTTTCCGTGCACGGTGGCAATGAGCTGAACCCCTCGCTCAGCGATCGTACGTGCGGCGAGGGCCTCCTGAGCGGTTCCGATCTCGTCGATGACGATTACTTCGGGCATGTGATTCTCGACCGCTTCGATCATGACTCCGTGTTGGTGCTCAGGCTCAGGAACCTGCATGCGCCGCGCGCGTCCGATTCCGGGGTGAGGAACGTCGCCGTCGCCAGCAATTTCGTTTGAGGTGTCGACGACAATCACTCGTTTCTCGAGATCGTCTGCGAGTACTCGCGCGGCCTCGCGCAGAAGAGTCGTCTTGCCAACACCGGGCTTGCCCATCAGCAGAATGCTTTTCCCCGACTCGACGATGTCGCGGATGATGTCCACGGTTCCGTAGATGGCGCGGCCGACGCGACACGTTAGGCCCACGATCTCGCCGACCCGGTTGCGTATCGCGGAGATTCGATGAAGCGTCCGCTCGATTCCCGCGCGGTTGTCGCGGGTGAACTGGCCTACGCGACTCGCAACATAGTGAAGATCCTCACGCGTCACCACCGAATCGTCGAGATAGAGCGCATGCGCCGTGTATCGCGACTCTGGTTGACGGCCGAGATCGAGGACCACCTCGATGAGCGATTCCGTGTTGCCGGCGCGGGCGAGCGCTTCGCGGATTGGCTCAGGCAGGACGGCCAGCATCAAGTCCAGGTTGTCGGTTGAGATGTGTTCCGTTTCGCTTATCGTCGTCGCCATGCAGGTTTGCTCTTTCAGAATCCGCGTCCTCGACAAGTCTACAAGAAAGAACCGCGAGACGCACTCCCGGGAGCGCAGCCATCCGTGCCGGCCTTCTCCGCTGACGGGCAATGTCTTTCTCGCGGAAAGCCAGGCAGGGCAGGATGCTTGCGCTCCCAGCCTTCGCGGAATACTGATTGCCTGCCCAAGGCCCGCCTTCAGTTTGTACCCCCAACGGTCCCCAACACTAACTCGCCCTTATTCATTGTAGTAGGCGTCAGTAATCGCCGACTCAGAGATGTTGTCTGGGCACAACTACCGCAAAGTGTAAGTACGCTTCTGCCATATTTTGTAACAATATGTTTCGACAAAAGCTCATCGACGGCTCAGCCACAAGGCGAGGCCAACGCGGCTTCTCTCTCATCGAGATGGCTGTAGTTCTACTCATCATTGCCATCGTCGCGGCGTTTGTAGTGCCTCAGGTCATGTCCTACATGCGTATGTATCGGCTGGGCGTTGGCGGCCGCAATGTGGCGACCGCTTTACAGCGCGCGAGGTATCTGGCGACTTCCAACAACACGTTGGCTGGAGTATTTGTCGCCGAGTTGCAACGCGTCGACATAGAGCAGTACGACCCGATGGGGAAGGCGCCGCCCCAAAACAAGGGTGTTGTGCAGTTGCCCGGCGGAGTCACCTTTGCTTCGGATGCTCCCAAGCAGATCGCCTTCGATGGCCGCGGCGTCATCACGCCGATGCCGAAAGAGAGCCCGACGATTCGACTCAATGGGCCGGATGGCTACTACCTGTTCGTGACTGTATCACCTACTGGTCAGGTAACCGTGTCGGAGGCGAAGCGAGACGGTCGCACGTAGCCGAGTGCGACCCAACGATTGAAGAGCAGAGTCAAAGATGGGATCAACTAATCAAGCAACAGAGACATTAGGCAGCGAGGCGCAGAGGAATAGCCGGAGCGCGGCGGGCTTCACGATGATTGAAGCCGTCATCGCCATGATGGTCACCGTGATCGGACTTGTCAGCATAGCCGGTATGTTCACCCTGGCGATGAAGACCAACGCCAGCTCGCG
This sequence comes from uncultured Clostridia bacterium, assembly GCA_964548075.1. Taxonomy (GTDB): domain Bacteria; phylum Acidobacteriota; class Blastocatellia; order UBA7656; family UBA7656; genus Onstottus_A. The sequence goes on from CAZJQQ010000015.1 coordinate 57,936, forward strand.
CAACTTCACAACCGCGACGACATTCGCGCAAGACAAGCTCGAAACTCTTGGCGCCGCTTCTTTTCAACGGCTGGTCGACCCCGCAAGGATGACCCCCAATCCTGGCAGTCACGGGGCCGACGACGCCTACATAGTCGGCAGCATAGAGCACGACGCAATGGCTGGCGACGGGTCTTACTACTTCGACAAGATTATCATTGCTGGTCGCGATGACGTCGAGCCGGAAGGCACGGTAACCGTGGTCAGCCCGAATGGCGTCGCGGAAACGCGCAGGCCCGATGGGACAATCGCAGCAGGCAATCCCTTCGGCGAAGACCGAGTTACGTACTCGCGCCGCTGGGTGATCATGTCCAGCAGCGAACAGAACCCGGCCGACCGGCGACTGACGATTGCCGTGCGGGTGAAAAGCGAGAATCCACCGGCCGGCAAGGCGCCGGAGCTCGTCGACCTGTACACGGTAATGACGAATCAATAGTGGAGAGGGAACATTTCATGAAGACAAGAGCCAACAGGCAACCAGCAATCAGAGATTCACAGATGCAAGTTTGCGAGAAAGCCTCTTCGCCTCGTCGAGACCAGCACGGATTTACGATGGCAGAGCTGATGATTGCGATGGCGGTGTTCACTCTAATCATCGGCTCGGTGGTCACCCTGCTCGGCAAGAGCCAGATCATCTTTCGGACAGAGCAGGGCGTGTCGGAGATGGACCAGAACGCGCGCCTGCTGATGGATTTCCTCACGCGAGATATACAGCAATCGAAAGAGAACGCGCTGGGACTCGGCTCGCGCTTCCGCTCGATCTATTCTTATAACGGCCCGGAAGGAAAGACCGACGAAGTAACGATCATTTCCTCCGACACCGAATCGAAATTGCCGTCGGCGGCGCTTCCGCTTATCGCCGCGTCAACTAGGCCGTTCTCTACCGGCGATCGTTATGTCGAGATCCTGCCGAACGGCGCCGCGCGCATCGAGCCGATGGCGGTCATCAACGCGCTGACGCCTAACGAAGAGTTTGTTGTCAGTGCCTCGCGCGAGGACGGCTCAGTTCAGTTCGACTTCATCAAGGTCAAATCCGCCAAGCTGACCGCGGAAGGCGTCGTTGGCATGAGCTTCGAGCCAGTTGAACATCGTGGCGTTGAACCCGAGGTTGCCTTTGGCAACATCTACGAAGGCGGATCGTTCACGATGCGGCCTTGCACAATCAAGCGCTACTTCGTCGACCGCAAGACCGATCAGGAACATCCGACCTTCAAGCTCTCGGTCAACGACGCTCCGGCCATCCCCATCGCGCGCAACGTGGTTGCGTTTCAGGTTCGCTACCTGGAAGTCAAAGACGGTGAAGCCGAGGGCCAGTGGGTTAAGCAACAAAACATCTCGCGGCAGTACAAGACTTCGGCGCTTGAAGTCACGATGACCGCGCGCACCGAGATCAAGAGCGATCAGCAAGCGGAACGGCTGGTCACCCTCGCGAGCGTCATCCGGCCCCGGTTCATATCCGGCGGAGCGTTCGGGTCATCCCCGGGCGGCGGAGGCGGCACAAGCTCGCCGGGTCTTCCCGGCGACGGCGGCCCGAGAGGCAGCGGCGGAAATGACGGCGGCGATGGTTCAGGCACTGGACCCGGCGGCGGCGGAAACTCAGGCGGCTCCGGATCGGGCGGCCGAGGGGGCTTCGAATCCGATGGCAGTGGGGATGGCTCAGGCGAGTTTGGCGCCGGCGGCTACAACCACGCGACCAGGCGGATCGGTAAGCAACCGAAGTTGGGCGAACGATTGAATCCAAGACAGTAGGCAAACGATCGAGGACGCAAAGAATGAAGACTGCGGGTCTGGGAGGCTATGTGATGCTGAAGAGAGGGAACTATTGCGAAAGGCGATTGACGCGGGTGGCTGCGAGCGATATCACACCGGCCTGTCAAGGTGATGATCAACGAGGAATGGCGTTGATCGGCGTGATGCTGATCATGTCGTTGCTGCTGATGCTTGCGCTCGCCGTTACGTTTACGTCGCTGTCGGACAAGTCCATCACCTCGAACTTCAAGAACCTTACGAGCGGCTTTTACGCGGCAGAGGCTGGCGTCAACAATCTGCATCGCTTGCTTCGCAACGACAAGTTCGTTATGGCGTCCCTGCCGGATCCTCCGCGCGTTTCGGTGGGCCAGCCGACACTCAACCCTGGCGCGTTCATTGCGGCCGCAGAGCAAGCGTTCAACACCACAGAGTCCTTCCCGAACAACGCTGCCTATAAGACCAAGATCAAGATTCTGGACATCCAGATTCCCTACCCGGCAGGCGACATCGATCCCGCTCATGCGGGCAGTCGTGTAAAGCTGATCAACCCGCTCTACCCTCGGCTCGGCCAGGTCGAGCCCTACTCGGTGAGTTATCAACTTGAGTCAGTGGGTGAAGGAATCTCCGGCTTGAATGGCGCGGTCACGCTTGTCGAGGAAGGAGTGCTCAATTTCAACCTGCTGGTCAGGGCTGAAGGTGGCGGCCTTCGCGTTGGCAGCTTCTCGGAATTCGCGCTGTTCACCGACAAATTCGATCCATACAACCCGGAGGGTCCGTTCATCTATCAAGGGCTCGGCCCGGGCGACAGGTTTGCCGGCCGCATTCACACAAACGAGCGATTCGGATTCTGGACAGTTGCCGATGGTTCTGATGCGCCGACGTTTCGCGGCTATGTGACGCAAGCCTACAAGACGGCGAGCTACTATCGTCACGGCGGGGGAATGCCGCCGCCGCCGGTTGATGCCGATTCCGACATAGTTGACGGAGTGTTGGTCGCGCCAAAGTTCCTTGCGGGGTTCGATCGCGGAGTCGAGCCAATTCCACCAACCGGAAACGCGTTCGATCAGGCTCGAGCAGTGCTTGACGGCGGCTACCAACTATCTGCGGGTCCGCCGACTGATGGCGAGTTGCACACGGCGCTTCGTGCGGCGGGCGACCTGACAACACCGCTGACCGATCCGAAAGATCCTAACTCGACGACGCCGACGCTTGCGCGAGGGGTTTATCTGCCTTCGGACGGCGAGGCCTTCTCGGGCAGTGGCATCTACGTGATGGGCGATGCCGATCAGGTCCAGTTGAGCGCCGATCGGTCCGGCAATCGTCAGGTCATAAAAATCACTCAAGGTAACCAGACGACGACTATCGTAATCGACATCGATGCGGGCACAACGACAGTCGATGCGGGCAACGGCACTCGCACGCTGAGAGGAGTTCCCAAAGATCGCTCGATAGCAGACAAGGGCAATCGCTCGGCAGCGTCGATTTACGTTCGCGGCGACATAGGGTCGCTACACGGCCCGGGTCGTGACGCGAAAGGACAGCCGATACCTGCGATCGATTCCGACTTCGCGGTGACAATCACGGCGGGCGGCACTGCTACTGGCAATGCGAAGCCTCCAGTCGCAGGCGGAAGCATAACGCTGACCGGAGACCTCACCTACGAGACGCCGGTGGTCGATCCGGCAGGCAATCCGATCAACCCGGATGCGCAAAACGTCCTTGGGATCTTCGCGTCGGGTGGCAACATCAACATCCCGGGCGACGGCAGCGCTCCTGATAACCTCACGGTGCATGCTTCGATGGCCGCCTTCGAGCTGAAGGACGCGAATGGCGACGGCCTCATCGGTCCCAACGGCCGGCCCTTCGGCGGGCGAATCAGATCAGATGTGCTGAATTACAAGGGGAGGCCGTTTCGGGGGAACTTCAATCTCGTAGGCGGCATGCAATCGACCAACTACGACAACATGGGAGTCTACGACGGACAGTTCCACGGGTACATGTACAAAGGCAAGTGGGACCCGCGCTACGACAACGGTCAATCGCCGCCGTTCTACCCAGGTTACGTAGTCGACAGCGGCGGACCGACGGGCGGGCCTACGGTGAAGGCGCAAACAAACAGCCCGGTGGTGTTGTCATATAAGAGAATCTATTACGGGACCGCTCAGAATGCGATTGGTCGGTAGGCTGGACCTTTATTGGACTGAACGTCACTTGGACTGCGCCGCCATCTTTGTGTTCGCGGCGCTTTGTCTTCCTTTCTGGAGCTAGCCTCTTCGTTTTCACATCTTCCAAGCTGAAAAAGTAGACCATCTTCCGGTCAACATAATCACCTTCCAGTAATCCGCTCTTATCATTCAGTCTCACAGGCAGGCCCTTCGTTCAACGCCGTCTTAGGCAGCGTTCACCACGCTACGCAGAACGCGAGGTCGTCCCGCTCAGTTCTTTTCGCAACCAGCGCCTGATCCGAGTGCGAGCCCAGATATAGTCGGCTCATGTACTGGCCCGCAAATAGTCGCTCAGCGTCCAGGATGGTCCCGTCCAGGAGAAGCGCCCCAACGTCACCAGATCCGCGTCGGAGAGGCTCTCGATGAGCGCCAGGATGCGCGCGTGGTACGAGTGGTAGTCCTCCAGAACGGACCGGAGAGGTCGACGGTGGTGCTTGCGGTAGATCATCTGATTCAAGCGCGGGAGCTCCCGCAACGTACAGCCAGGGGCAGGCATTGCGGGCTTCTCTCCGCGTTGTCCCGCAGCGTACCAGTCCAGGTTCATTTGCTGCCACTCGACGAGGTGACCCAGGATGTCCTTAACCGACGAACCCCCAAGCGTCACACCCGCTTTGGTCATGAGGCGCCCGGGAACGAGGGCCAGGCACTGGTCCAGTGCCGTACGTCGCTCTTCGATCTCGGCGAGGAGCTGTTGCTTGCGAAGACGCTTGCCCATTCGGCACCTCTATTCCGCTGCGCAGCCCAACGGTTGCCAGGTCCTTTCCATCAGCCGATTCAGCCACGCAAGGCTCTCTCATTCGGCGACGGTGAACGTCACACTCTTGTCGGCCGTGGTCGAGTCCCCAAGATATAGATCCACTCGATAGCGCCCAGTCGGAAACCCGCTGTCAAACTTCAGATTATAGGTCGCCTTGTTTTGGCCAGCCTCCAGAACTAGAGGTGACCGGCGTATCTCAAAGTTCGGCTCGATCGCTCTGGCTTCGACGGCAACCCAACTCGCAGTCACTATTGTGCCGGCGGAGGCGCCTCGAAGATCGACGGTGCAGAAGAAGATTGGAGCGCCAGCCGGAAACTCAGTCAGCGCACCGCCGTTTTCGCTCGCCGACAGCGTCGCCTTGGAGATCATCGGGCGGGCTGACTTCACCGAGAACGCCACGCTCTTTGCAGGCTGCTCTTCTTTTCCGGGTTGAGAATTCAAGTAGATGTCGACCTTGTAGTCTCCAACGGGAAGACCGGCTGGCGGGGGCGTGTAGGTGAAGTCGACGACGTTCTTTGCCCCGCCGCCTTCTACGGCCGTCTCTCCGAGTTTGTCGTTCGGCTTCTGGCCTTCCGCCGTCACGACGGTCCATACAGCTTTCACCTTGGTCTTCTCAGGCGCGTTGCCGAGCACCACCAGACAGTGAACAACGCCGTCGGTTGTCTCAAAGGTGCTGGTGGGATCGATAGGCTCCATTTTGTCGCTGACGCCTTTGGACATCTTTGCGTCGGCGATCCGGGCTGTGGAGAAGTTGAAAGTGCAAGCGGCAGCTATTGCAGCTGCCATGCCGAGCACGGCCAGTGCGGTCATTCTTTTCTTGGTCACGTCGATAGCTCCTTTTTCGCGGGCGATTCATGAGATGAAATGCGTTTAGCCTAATTGCGATCTTGCGGGTCCGCGAAGCCAAACCCTGAGAGGCGCACTATTGATAAGAAACCGAATCCGCACACTCGGATGCGTCCCCAAGCCGGGCGCTACTTCAAGGCTAATCAGCCTACAACTCAATCCGATTCGACAACGCCTTGTGCATCGTGACCTCGTCGGCGTATTCGAGGTCGGACCCTACGGGCACCCCCATCGCGATTCGAGTGATTCGCATGCCTAACGGCTTCAGCAGCTTTGTTAGATAATTTGCTGTTGCTTCGCCTTCGGTGTTTGGGTTGGTAGCCAGGATGATCTCTTCGACTTCTTCCACGCGCAGCCGCTCGAACAGGTTCTTAATCTTCAGTTGATCAGGCCCAATCCCGCGTATCGGCGACAGCGCGCCGTGAAGCACATGATAGAGTCCTCGGTACTCGCGAGTCTTTTCGACGGTAACAAGGTTGAAGGGTTCTTCGACGATCAGAATCATGCGGCGGTCGCGTTGCGGGCTCGTGCAATAACGGCACGGGTCTACGTCGGTGATGTTGTTGCAGAGCGAGCAGAAGATGATCTTGTCTTTGACTTCCTGGATGGCTTCAATCAAGCGGTCAGTTTCTTGCCGATCGGCGCGCAAGATGTGAAACGCCATGCGCTGAGCTGACTTTGCGCCGACCCCCGGCATCTTTTGGAGTTCGTCGATGAGCTTCGTTACGGGTTCTGCGTAGTCGAGCATCTTAAAGCAGCCCGTCGGGAAGGCCCATATCACCGAACTTGGAGCCGAGCTTGCCCCTCATCGCCTCGTCAACTTTTCGCGATGCTTCATTGACCGCCGCGAGGATCAAGTCCTGAAGCATCTCAACGTCGCCGCTCTTCACGGCTTCGGGATCAATCTTGAGCTCGGTCAATTCCTTCGTGCCGTTCATCGCGACGGTGACGACTCCGCCGCCGGCGCTAGCGGTGACCCGAACTCGTTGCATCTCGCGCTGCATGTCTTCCTGCATCTGCTGCGCCTGCTTCATCATCTGTTCCAAATCTAACCCGCCTGGAAATTTCATGCCTTTGCCTCCCGCTCTCGGCCAATTGAATCGACCGTCTGATTAAGAACTACCGTTCGGGTTTTATCACCTCGATGACCTCGCCGTGAAACTTGTCTAGGAGCGCTCGAAGCTTAGGGTCATCCTCTGCCGCGGCTTTTGTTTTCTCTTGTTGGTTGCCGGCGCGCTCGCTACCGCTCGCTGTACTGATCCTGCGTTTGCTTCCGCGCTCACCACCGCGCTCGCTACTGCTGGCGGTACTGACGGTCTGCCCGGCGATCGAGGCCTTAAGGGTGAGCCTGCGGCCGAGCACCTGTTCGCAAGCGTCCTCGATGGCGTTGCGTTTGTCGCGAGCTTCAATCTCACCCTTGCACGAGCTGTGTTCCCGGTCAAACTCCACGCGTAGATAGTCGCCGTCTATTGAGATCGTTCCCTTGTCGAGAGCGGTTACGATCATCATCTTGCGCTTCGCTTCGAGCGCCGCTTTGATCTTGTCAGCAGGCCTTCTCTCGGTGCTGGCGCTGTCGTTGTGCAGCGCTGGTTTCGGCGCCGGTTGGGGAGCGACTCCATAAAACTCGTCCATCGGTGGCGGCGGCGGCTCAAGCGGCGGCGCAGCCTCGATGTCAGCGTTAGACCGCGCCGGTGTGGCGCGCGCAGCGACTGCTGTTGGCGCTAAAGAGGCGGGGGCTTCGGCAGAGGGGCTTGCGCCTTGTCCCCGTGCTTGAGGTGTTTCCGGAGTTGCTTCGCTGTCGCGGGCGCGAGCCGGCGGCCCAGCGGTGCGTGTGGTTGCTTGCGATCGAGGCGAATCCTGGGCCGGTCGTGAAGGCTTTTGCGTGCCCGGTCCGCGCGCGCCTGAAGACGGCGATGCCACGCCCAATCCACCCAATCTCGATTCGAGCGCTTCAATGCGGCCAAGCGCCTCCTCAAGTAAGAAGAGTCTTCGCGCCTGCGCCAGTTTCACGAGTCCGATCTCCAGTTGAAATCGCGGCTGTGACGAGTTTCGAATGTCCTGTTCGGTCTTGGTCAATATTGAAAAGAAGCGCAGCAAGTCCTGCTCTGAAAAATGTTTGCCAAGCTGTTTGAGGTTATCGGCTTCGCTTTCGGGCAACTGGACAAGCTCCGAGTCGAAGCCGGCGATCTTGACGACAAGCAGCGCGCGAATGTGAACCATCATCTCGCGGCAGAAGTTGCGCAGATCGTAGCCGCGCGAGACGACGTCATCGACGATGCGAACCAGGGCCCCGGATTCTTGATCGGCGATCGCCTGAAGAGTCTTGTTGAGAGTCTCAGTATCGACGAGCCCCAGCGCGGCAGACACATCCTCGTCGGTTATCGTCGCGCCGACGGAAAAGCTGATCACCTGATCGAGAGCCGATTCGGCGTCGCGCATCGAACCTTCACCCGCCCGGGCAATCGCCAGCAACGCCGCGTCGCTGATGCCGACCCCTTCCTTCTCAGCTATTGAACGAAGCTGCCCGACGATTTGCTTGAGCGTGATAGTGCGAAATTCAAATATCTGGCAGCGCGACAGAATGGTCTCGGGTACCTTTTCAAGATTCGTGGTGGCCAGGATAAAAACGACACGCGGCGGCGGCTCCTCGACAGTCTTGAGCAAGGCGTTGAAGGCCTGCGGCGAGAGCATGTGGACTTCATCGATGATGAATATCTTGTGGCGGTCGCGCGCGGGCGCAATCGTGATGGAATTGATAATGACGTCGCGCACATTGTCCACGCCGGTATTGGACGCTGCGTCTATCTCGAGCACATCCATCGAGCGCGAGGCTACTATGTCCTGACAAGAGTCGCAGAGGCCGCACGGTTCAGCCGTCACGCCCTTCGCACAGTTGAGCGCCTTCGCAAAAATGCGAGCCGTCGTTGTTTTCCCGACGCCGCGAGCGCCCGTAAAAATATAAGCGTGATGAACGCGGTCATTCTTCACCGCGTTACTTAGAGTGCGAGTGATCGCGTCCTGCCCGATGACTTGATCGAAGGTCTGCGGTCTGAACTTTCGCGCTAGTACGTGTGAATCAGCCATTATTTCAGGTTCGCCCAGTCGGATTAGAGCTTGCACCCCTTGTGTGCCATAACCGCCTCGAAGATGGTCATCATCTCGCCGGAGACTCTCGCTTGACTGGCGTCATCCCAGGAGACCACGGACGCGCGAACAGCGCCTCCGTTTCCGCGGCGCTGTAGAATCATCGTTGTTACATAGCAATCACCGCACAGCCCGCTGAGCTTCGATTCCAAGTAGGCGGTACCATTCGTAGGGAGAACAATCTTCGCTATCGATTGCATCGCTTCGTCGGTGAGCCTTCCATAGCAAGAGCCTCCTGCGCCGCTCCAGGTCAGGATTCCTTCGGAGGTTACCGTCAGATCCCCTCTTCCAGATCCGGTGAACCCGCCGCGTGAGACTATCTGGACTGCCCATGCGTTGTCGCCGGGAGGCAGCGCGATAGGTTTCACAGGGAAAGGGAGAGGTGCGTTGAGTGGAAATGTTGGACTTGTCGCGTCCTTATTCTCTTGCTGAACCTGCTGATCTTGAGGGGTCTGATTCGAGCTGTGTTCTGGTTGGGTAAGAGCGCAGTAGCCCTGTATTGAAACGAGCGAGATGGCCAAGGATATTACTGTCGTCAGCATGGCGAGTCTCCTGAGGTGCGGAAGAACTGGTCAGGCTCCGGAGAGGCCGCGGCACATCCGAGGACCGCTACCGTTGCTCCGTTCCCGGCCTGGCGGGGTTTGCAGCCTCGCGATTGCACGGCGTCCGGAGCCTGATAAATCAGCGGTCAGAAGTCAGAAGTCAGAGGTCAGAAGTCAGAACCAACTTTTCCTTCTTGCTGACCTCTGACCTCTGACTTCTGACCTCTGTTTCTGGCGGAGAGGGTGGGATTCGAACCCACGGTACAGTTTCCCGTACACAGCATTTCCAGTGCTGCCAGTTCAGCCACTCCTGCACCTCTCCTCAATCCGCGGGCAGCAAGCGGAAGCCGAAAACGAAGCAGGGAACTGCCCGCCTTTGCTGCCTACTGCGCGCTGCCTACTGCCTTCTGGTTCTGTGGCGGAGAGGGTGGGATTCGAACCCACGGAACCCTTGCGGGTTCAACGGTTTTCGAGACCGCCCGATTCAACCACTCTCGCACCTCTCCGCTTGTTGTTGAGCATTACGTCTGTCGCGAAAAAAGGATTGTAGCACCCGCCGACATTCGTCCTCAAGGATACCGCCTTCTACGATCACCTGATGATTCAGGAAATCAGTCGTGCAAACACCGAAATGAGTCTCCACTGCGCCCGCCTTGGGATCCTTCGCGCCGTAGACCAACCTCGCAACGCGTGCATGCACCAGAGCGCCGGCACACATCGCGCAAGGCTCGATGGTCGAATACATCGTAGCGCCGGTCACCCGGTAGTTGCCGACCGCTCGCGCGGCTTCTCTCAAAGCGACGATCTCAGCGTGCGCGGTCGGGTCGCTCGATCTGATCACAGCGTTGCGGCCGCGCGCGATCACGCCGCCGCCGAGGATCACCACCGCGCCGACTGGGACTTCACCCTCTTCGCAAGCAGCCTCGGCTTCGGCGAGCGCTTCGCGCATGAACTCTTCGTCATTGGATTCCATGTTGAATTTCCGGCCGTTGAGACAAGCGCGAATGTTACTGAGGCATCGCGACGGGTGTCAAGAAAATGAGTTCGCGGAACGACGCCGGATTGCATCAACGAGACTAGCAGTGCAGAATCAACGTCTCGATATGTTCCTCAGAACCAACAGCGGGCCGCTTTACTACGAGCTCAACGGCGATGGACCGCCTCTTGTCTTTGTCAGCGGCTGGGCGATGTCGTGTGAATGCTGGCGGCCCGCATTGGCGATGCTCCAGCGCAGACATCGCTGTATGATTTATGACTCGCGAGGCGTCGGGCGTTCGCAGCCGTCTTCGGTCAACGCCAGCTTCACGATCGAAGACCACGCCGACGACTTGCACGCTCTGCTCGACGCTACGGAAATCTTCGACGCTACAATTGTCGGCCACGAGATGGGCTCGCTGATTGCCGCCGTCGATGCCAACCGCCATCCGCAGGACATGAACTCGTTGACCGTCGTCAGCCCGCGGCGAGGCTTATCGCAGGATGACGTGAGGAACCTGGCGGTATTCACACCTGCCTCGCTGGCGCTGCGCGAGCTTGCCGCTTATCCGCTCTTGCGCAACCTGGTCGCGAGACGATTCCGGCGCGCGCCTCAGCCTTATCGCGACCGGCTGTTCAATGATTTTGCGGAGCTGAGCCCCCGTGCGGCCTATGAGACCGCGCTGTCGGCCTCAACCGGCGAAGCAGTTGCAACCCTGGATGATATGATCGAGCGGACTCCTTCTCCAGTTCTGTTTGTCTGCGGCGAGAAAGACAAGAAGGGCGCGGCCGAGGCCCGTAGGCTCTTCTCACTCGCAAGGGCAGGGAAGCTAGCGACGATGCGCGACTGTGGATTCCTGCCCATGCTAGAATACGGCCGGCAGTTCGTGAAATTAGTTGAGGATTTCATTATAGGTCAGCAAGAGACCCCGAATCGTCGAGCCATTCTGAGATTCTGAGAGGCTATGGAAATCGACTCGGCAATCACCCCACAGATCATCGAGGAGGTTGACCCACCGGAGCCGCCTTCGAAGAAGCTCGCTGTGTTTGGGCTCGTAGGACTATTCGCCGTGTTCCTGGCGAGCGTGCTGTTTACGCCTCCTGCGGGCGAATACTTCACGGTCTGCGGCTTCAAAAACTTCACAGGCCTGCCTTGTCCGGGGTGTGGACTGACTCACTCGTTCTGCGCGCTTGGCAAAGGCGAGATCACCGGCGCGTTTGGGCTCAATTTGCTGGGGCCGCCGCTGTTTTTGGTTTTGGTTTTTCTGTGGATAAGGTCAGCGTTCGTGTTGTTAAACAAGACCACCGCAGTTCAACGATTGGATCGGATCGCGGGGCGTTTCAACATCGTGAAAGCGTTCGCCATCGGGTTTGTAGTTTACGGCATCGCCCGAATCGGGTACTTGGCTGCTTATCATCCGGTTACCTTTCACGAGAGCCCTTTGTCTCAGCTAATCGTAAGACTCATTCACTAGCCGATTGTCCCTTAGAGCAGCCCCATCCTCTGCGGAACCGGCCTCGGCCACAGCTCCAGCATCATTCCGAACGGATCGCGGATGATCCATTGTTGACATCTAGCGCTTTCGCTGCTCGCTGCGGAAGAGTCGCTCGATCTCGGGGTCATGCAAGCGCTCACGATTGGCGTGGCGCTCCTCCTCTTCGCTTATTCCGCTCGCTCGCCTGAGCAGGCTTAACGCGCGGTCCTTAACCTTCTTGATTTCCTTGCGGCCGTCTTCGAATTCAATCTCAACGGCGGCCGATTCATCCGCGCCGAGCACCCGTATGACGGCACCGTAGAGCACTCCGGCGGGCATCGCGTAGCTCACCTCGTCACCTTTCTTGAAATCCGTCCGATGACCCTTGTTCATGCTTGTGCACCTCGGTTGATTTTTGCCGGCCTCGGCTTCTGCGCTTGCATACGCGCCGCGCCGCATTTGGGGCAAACCCACTTGCGCTGCTTATGGTAGCTGCGCTTCTTCTCGATCATTTTAGCTCTGCATCGAAGACAAGTCATAGGATAAGGGAACGTGACGTAGCATAGACTTTAGTCTGTGTCCGTTGTTCAGAGACTACACTGAAGGACACAGACTAAAGTCTATGCTACGTCACGCTTCACGGACCACGCCTTCGGCTCGCATATCAGTGGCGTTATCCCAATCTTCGTCGAACACCCGTTCAATCTTTCGCGCCATCGCGTCGTCTTCCACGATAAAGCCGACTTCGCGCCGACTATCCAGACTCACCGGCCGAATGTTCTGACTGCCAATGAAAAACCTGCTGCCGTCCACCACGACGCATTTCGCGTGCAGCTTGTAGCGAGCGAGCTTGCGGACGTGATAGTTCGGCACCACCTCGTCGTAGGACGTATCTTCACTGATTATCTTGATGCTGCATCCAAGCGACGCCTTGCGCAACAGCAGTCCAATAGCTTGCTGGTCCTCGACTTTCGCATCGAGTATCCGAATCGTCCGTTCCGCGGAGCCTAGCAGATCGAGCATCTTCTGCCGGCTGTTGTACGGGCTGATCAGCAGGGGCAGGTCTCTCGGCTTGAAGCTCTCACCCGACCAGTCCGCATCAAACAGCCGGCTCAACTCAGTTGCGATTTCCTGGTCTCGTATCAGCAGCCCGAAGTCGCGCGCGTAGTGAAGGTTCTTCTGCGTTGGGTTGAAGGTCAAGATCAACGATGTCTGGTTATCGATGGTCATGATCTTGTAGTGATACCGTTTGATCTTTTCCTTGCGCGCCCTCGGGACGGTGACCTCGATGCCGACCTTTGACAGCTCTTCGGAAAGCCTTTTGTTGCGCTTCGTCCAACCCTTGGACGCGGGCGCAACCAGGGCCTGCACCTTGACGCCGCGAGAAACGGCGTAGGTCATCGCCTCGCGGACGATGGGATCGTTCATTCGGAAGATCGTCATCTTGATGCTGGTAGTGGCGCTGTCTATCGCATCGACAATCGGGAAAAAGCTATCGCCGGGCTGCACTATCAGCGAGAGGTTTTGAACCTTGGTGTAAGCGTCCATCGGCGCGACTGTTCTCGTCAGTTGAGACTCAAGAGAGACAACGGTTTTTCGGCGCGGCAAAACGGGAGTGCGACGCTGACTAACGGTTTACCACACGAGGCGATTAAAGGCAAAAGGCAAAGAACAGAAGTCAGAGGTCAGAAGTCAGAGGTCAGAAGTCAAGAGTCAGGAGGCCTCAGCGAGTCGGCGAATGCGTGCAACAGAAACCGAGTCTGACCTCTGACCTCTGATTTCTGATTTCTGACCACGTTGGCTATAATCCCCGGCGAGGCTTGCTATGGAAGACACCTTGGAGAGAAGCGAAGTAGGTGAGTTGCTTGCCCGCATCGAGGCGCGCGGGCGGCTTACCTTTGAGGATTGGAAAACGGTCGAGGACCTGGCTCCGACTGAGGAACTGGGCCGTTTGGCCGATGACCTCCGTAGGGAGCTTCACCCGGACGATGTCGTGACCTACGTCGTCGATCGGAACGTGAACTATTCAAATGTCTGCGTTTCTGTGTGCACCTTCTGCGCATTCTATCGCAAGCCCGGCTCGCCTGAAGGCTACGTTCACAACTACGAGGAGATCTTCGCCAAGGTCGAAGAGATGATCGAACTGGGCGGCAGCGGGGTGCTGATGCAGGGCGGTCTTCACCCGGATCTGCCGCTTGATTATTACACAGGACTTTTGCGCGAACTTAAGAATCGCTACAAGATTCATCTGCATTGCTTCTCGCCGCCGGAGCTTGATCACCTTGCAAAGATCACCGGACTGGGAGTCGAAGGCCTGCTTCGCGAGCTTCGAGAAGCGGGGCTTGATTCGATACCCGGCGGCGGCGGCGAGATTCTCGTCGACGAGATCCGGCGCAAGCGACGCACTCACTGCAATACCGAAGAGTGGCTGAACGTGATGGACGTGGCCCACACGCTGGGCATACCGACTACCGCGACGATGATGTTTGGCATGGGTGAGACTCGCGATCAACGTCTGATGCACTTTGAGAGACTCCGAGAGCTTCAAGACCGCAATCCCGGGTTCGTCTCTTTCATTCCTTGGACTCTTCAGCCTGACAACACTCCGATCGGCAAGCGCTTTCCCGATCGCATCCCCGGCGATGAGTATTTGAGATGGCTGGCGATAGGCAGGCTGTACCTGGACAACATACCCAACGTTCAGGCGTCGTGGCTGACTCAAGGGTTGGATGTTGGACGGCAAGGCTTGCACTACGGCGCGAATGATTTGGGCAGCACGATGATTGAAGAGAACGTGATCACACCGGCTGGAGCCAATCACCGCGCCACCGAAATCATGCTGCGCGAGGCGATTATCGGGGAGGGGTTCACGCCGATGAAGCGCCGGGCGGACTACGTGAGGCTCGCCGAGTGACGTAATTTTCCATTTTCCATTTTCCATTTGTCATCTGTCATTTCTCATTCCGATGGCAAATGACAAATAACAAATGACAAATGGAAAATGTTGTGCTCTCCGTGGGCGCCATCACTAGAATGAAACCTGAAGAATCGGTAATAGAACCAGAGGCCCTTGGGGATATGAGCGCCGAGGACTTTCGACGCTACGGCCATCAGGTTGTCGAGTGGATCGCCGACTATCTGTCTCACCCTGAGCGCTATCCTGTCCTTTCTCAGAATCAACCTGATCAAGTGAAAGAAGCCTTGCCGGCGAGAGCGCCTGAACGTGGCGAGGCGATGGAAGCGATGCTCGCGGACCTGGATCGCGTGATCGTTCCCGGCGTGACGCATTGGAATCATCCCGGGTTCTTTGCTTACTTCGCGATCAGCGGGTCCGCGCCGGGGATACTTGGCGAGATGTTGTCAGCGGCGTTCAACGTGAACGCGATGCTTTGGCGCACGTCGCCTTCGGCAACCGAGCTTGAAGAGGTCACGCTCGAGTGGCTCCGTCAGTTGATCGGGTTGCCGGAGAGGTTCGAAGGTGTGATCTACGACACGGCTTCGATCTCGACTCTCTGCGCGATCGCAGCCGCTCGCGAAGCGGCGGGCCTGGAAGTGCGCGAGCAGGGTCTCGGGGCGACGGGCGCGAAGCTGCGAATGTACGCGTCCGAACATGTGCACTCATCGGTCGACAAGTCGGCTATCACACTGGGCATCGGACAAGCCGGTCTGCGCAAGATCGCATGCGACGCCGAGTATCGAATGGATCCAAAGGCGCTTGAGGACGCGGTTCAGGAAGATCGAGCAAACGGCTGGCGGCCCTTCTGTGTTGTTGCAACCACGGGTACGACTTCGACTACCAGCATCGATCCCGTCCCGGCGATCGCGGACATCTGCGAGCGCGAAGGATTGTGGCTGCATGTCGACGCGGCTTATGGCGGATCGGCGGCGGTCGTGCCAGAGATGCGCTGGGTGCTGGAGGGATGCGACCGGGCCGACTCGTTGGTAGTCAACCCGCACAAGGGTCTCTTTGTTCCGGTCGATCTTAGCGTGCTCTATTGTCGAAAGATGAGCGTGCTTCGCAGCGCGTTCAGCCTTGTCCCTGAGTACCTGCGGACGGGCGAGGGTGGCGAGGTCAAGAACTTCATGGACTACGGGCCGCAGCTTGGACGGCGGTTTCGAGCGATCAAGTTCTGGTTCGTGATGCGCTATTTCGGCGTCGAAGGTCTGCAATCGCGGATTCGGCTTCAGATCGCCCTGGCTCGCGAGTTCGCGGATTGGGTTGATCAGAGCGATGACTTCGAGCGGCTCGCACCGGTTCCGTTCAGCCTTGTGTGCTTTAGAGCGCACCCACAAAGCGTATCACGCGAAGCTGACCTGGACGCTTTGAACGAACGCTTGATGAATGAAGTGAATCGCAGGGGGAGAGTCTACCTCTCTCACACGAAGCTTGCCGGAAAGCTGACGTTACGGCTTGCGATAGGGAACATTCGCACGACGCGCGAGCACGTGAAGTTGGCGTGGGATGAGCTGAATGAAGGGTTGGTGAGAATAAATGGAGGATAGAGGCAGAAGGCGGAAGGCAGAAGGCAGAAGGCAGAAGGCAGAAAAGCTGCCTTCTGCTTTCTGCCTTCCGTCCTCGCGCTCACTGCGCGAAGCTTATCGACTCGATATCAATCCATCTGACCTCTACTCTGCTGGCCGAGCCCAGTTTGACGGCGACCGAATCACCGTTCAGCGAAAACTCTTTGCACCTTAGGTCGCTGCCACCCTTGAGTCTGATTCTGATCGAGTCGCCCTCGCTTGCCGACGAGCGAATCTCCGTCGTGTCCTCGGGCGCAATGACGGCGTAGCTCTTCGCTTCGCCGCCCGCTTCGGTCATCGTCAGACGAAGCTTGCCCGTCGTGTCGTCGCGCGTGAGCGTGCGGCCTCGAATCGTGCTGCCGTTCTTGAGTGAGATCACGAACCCTGATGCGCCGGCGTCCTGCGCGGCGATTGGCGCCGCGAGTATCAGTGCTAGTACGGTGATGATCAATGTCGTTTTGATTTTCATTTCTGTCGCTTCTTCTCGTAAACGGATTTGAGTTTATCCAAGTAGTCCCTGCGGTCAACGGCATAGTACACGGCGCCGGGTCCCGAATCAACCAGCTTGCCGATCGCGTTCTCGAACTCTTCATAAGGGTCGTTCGGGTCGATGCCCTTCGCCTCGAAATAACCAATCCTGCGCAGCCGCCTGATGAGCTCCTGAAACGTGAGTCTTCCTTCGAACGTTCGCCCGCCGTGCTGATGCGAGCGTGAGATCACGTGCTGCACCATTATCACGTCGCCATATAATGCAGGCGAGACGTACAGCCATCCATCCTCGTAGCGCCACGCGTCTTCCACCTGACGGGAGAGCTGGACCCTTCGCACTCCGCTCGAGAGTACTTTGTCCCAATCATTCGAGGGCGCGGAGCGCTTGATGTGCGAGATCGCGACTTCATGCAGCCAGTGATCTTCTTCAAAGTTGAGGCTGCGGTTCAACCGCTCGAGCCACTCCGAGAAGATTTGCATCTGAGTCCGCTTGGGGCTCCAGAGCGCGTAACGGTCCGGCTGCTTCTTGAGCGCGGTCCAAAGCTTCTTCCGTTCTTTTTCAAATGAAGAATGGGCGTCGATGCGAATCGCATGAAACTCCGCGAACCAGCGCTTCGAGCCGTTACAATACGGACAGTGATCGACGCCAGGCTTCTCGAAGAAGTGGGGGCGTGACGTGGCGGCGCCGGTGATATCAACTTCTTCGGGAATGTGCTTCTTGAGTTCCGAGTAGGCGGTGCGCGGCGTGAGCTTGAGTTGTTTGGTGAATACGTCGAAGGCGCACTTGAGGCAAATCTTCAGAGTCGTGTTCGAGATAGCGGAGCGAGGGATTGAATCGAAAGTGATTTCGGCTTTCTTCATAAGACTGAGCGCAGTGCGCGGCGGCAGCGCGCAGCAACGATCTTTAGGACTTTCTTGGTGCGAGGTGATCAGGCCAAAACGGTGCTGCCTTCTGCGCGCTGCCTACTGCCTGCTGATGCTGGTGGGGATGGTGGGAATCGAACCCACACAAGGTTACCCTTAAAGGTTTTTGAGACCTTCGCGTCTGCCAGTTCCGCCACATCCCCACGGAGAACGGATGATCGCAACGTGAGGGTTATTCTAGCTTTCCAACAGCAAGCCCGTCAACGAAAGCACCCCGTGAGAGTTCAACATGCATTCGCAGGGAATCCCGGCTTGGTTCAGCCGCGTCTTGTCGAGCGGGTGGTGTATCAGTCTCAAAGTCTTGATGCTCTGCTTGGGCTAGATTACTCTCAACGTAAGGTGAATCTCGGGTCTACTAGCTTGGAAGTTCTGGTAATCTGATGCAGCCAGAACTCCTGCTTTCTCCTTCATAATCAGCAGGCTTCCACCCGTCCGGTCAAAGTCAACTCTAGCCAAATTGAATTTGTGTTCCGCACATAAAAGTATTGGCTTTCTTGGTGGAGCATGTTACCTAAGACTCGCGTGACCCTCGCCTCTATCGATATTCAGCTTTCAGAGTCAAGTTGGGTTTGACGAATGCAAGAAT
Organism: uncultured Clostridia bacterium; assembly: GCA_964548075.1. GTDB lineage: Bacteria > Acidobacteriota > Blastocatellia > UBA7656 > UBA7656 > Onstottus_A. The sequence goes on from CAZJQQ010000015.1 coordinate 76,208, forward strand.
TTTCAGGCATAGGAAAGCGGCCAGCTAATGCCACCGTAAGGGAGGAAAAACGTTCAACTGAGTGTCCAAATTGTCGTTATGTTCGTGAAGAAACTGATCTCATTGTCCCTGCCTGGCAGTGCCCTCAATGTGGAGTTGCGTATGCAAAGTTCAAAGCGGCTCTCAGCAAAATAGTAAGACTGTGGCTATCCTCTGGTCGAGAGGTTGAATTTAGCAAAGTCAAACTCTATGACCTTAACATGGTCAGGCGGTTGGAAGCTCTGCGACAACAAGCTGCCAGAAACTTTGGACCGGTGTCCACCGGACTGGGGTTTTGGGGGTCGGCTGAGTGGGTCGCCGCTGGCTCTCTGTTAACAGGATTGATAGAACGAGACGTTGCAAACAACAGAGCAAAGGAAGGACTGAGTCAGTTGGCTGAGGGTGCTGATCTCAGCAAGTGGATTAGAGACAATTTTACCTGGGTGCGCGTCGCTGAAATTGAAAACATAAGGTACCCTGATATTGGCCTTTGGAAGGCGGTCGTAGTCGAGAAGACAGGAAGACGGGAGTTAGTACATGTCGCCAGCGAATATGTATTCGTCGAAGTAGGCGGAAAGGAAACGGCTGTCTTCTGGGATAAGGTTGAGCAGTACGAACTGACCGAAAACATCTGAGGTGGGTGTGAGTTCTGAAACCTGCCCGTCACGATCTTCATTCATCTGAGAATGTTGCGGAACTAGTCTCCTTTCATAGTTGTGCACAACGTCAAAGGTACGCTCGGTGCGATCTTTGCCATCGCTTCTGGCGACTAGCAATCGCGAGCGTAGGGCTGGCTCTCTGCGTGCTTCTACGGCCAGACATATCGAGAGCTGACCTAAGGGACCGAGGTTTGGGAGTGCAAGCCCGTCAAAGAAAGCGCCGGTTGAGCGTCGATCGAGAGTGATTAAGAGTCCGGCTTCCATAAAAACTGGCGCCTTGCATCCGCCGAAATACGAAGCGCGGGTAGAATCGGAGTTACCGACTCTGACCCGCGCCGTTGTCTTTTACATCCAGCGATGCTTATTCGTTCAACCGTCCTTCTTGTCAGGTGATCCCGGGTCCTTGAGGTCTACATCGGTGGCAAGCGATCCGCCGGGCGATATGCCGTGTTTGCTGATCTCGTGCTCGAGGTAGTGCTTCATCACGCTATGCTTGCGGCCGTAGGCGAAGTAAATCACGAAGCCTATCAACAGCCAGACGATCAGCCGCCACCAGTTTTCCGCCGGCAACGAGAACATCAAGAGCAAGCACGTGAGTATGCCGAGGATCGGGGTGAGCGGAACGAATGGCGCGCGGAACGGACGCTTCGCATCGGGATTCGTTTTACGCATGACGAGCACGGCGGCGCAAACGATCACAAAGGCGAACAACGTGCCGATGTTGGTCATTTCGGCCAAAAGAGTGAGCGGCAGAAACCCCGCCATCGACGCGACGAAGAGGCCGGTAAGAATCGTTGACTTCCAGGGCGTGCGGAACTTCGGATGGATATCACCGAAGAAACCCTTTGGCACAAGGCCATCGCGGGCCAGCGCCAGCATCACCCGCGGCTGGCTGAGCATCATCACAAGAAGCACCGAGGTGATGCCGGTCATCGCGCCCGCGGCCACCAAATATTGCATCCAGGTCAAACCGACATATTCGAACGCCTTTACCACGCCGGCATTCTTATCAATGTCTTGGGTGGGAACCATTCCTGTCAGCACTGCTGAGACCGCAATGTAAAGAATGGTACAGACAATCAGAGATGTAATAATGCCAATCGGCACGTCGCGGGCCGGTCTTTTTGCTTCTTCGGAGTGGACCGATACCGAGTCGAATCCGATGTACGCGAAGAAGATGATCGCCGCGCCGGCGAACATTCCTATCGGCTGTCCGGTAGCCGCGGTCTCGCCAAACAGAGTGTGACCAAAGAAGCTAATTCCCGTATAACCAAATGGCGCGAACGGATGCCAGTTGGCAGGATTGATGTAGAAGACTCCGATGCCGATCACCATCAACACGATGATTAGCTTGATAGCCACCATCACGGCGTTGAAGCTCGCGCTTTCCTTGATGCCCTTGACCAGGATGACGGTGAGAATGAATGTGACCAGAATCGCGGGCAGATCGAAGTATGCTCCAGTGGCGACGAATCCGGTGTGTGGGCAGTCTTTTGACACGGTTACGCAATAATCAAAGGGCCCTTTCGAAAGAACAAAAGGCAGATACTTGTCGAGACCGAATAGCGGGATGAACTCTTGAAAGTGCGCCGACCATCCATGCGCGACCGTCGCTGAGCCCACCGCATACTCGAGGATCAGATCCCAACCGATAATCCAGGCGAAGAGTTCGCCAAGCGTTGCATAAGCATAGGTGTAAGCGGAACCGGCTACCGGAACCATCGACGCAAACTCGGCGTAGCACAGCGCTGCGAACACACACGCAAAACCGGCGACGACAAAAGAGAGCATCAGCGCAGGCCCGGTTCTGTCGTGCGCAGCCTCGCCAGTCAGGATGAAGATACCGGTGCCGATGATCGCGCCGACTCCAAGGGCCGAGAGCTGAACCGGCCCCAGAATGCGGCGCAATCGGTGCTCGCCTGCCATTTCCTCCAACAACAGACTAAGAGGTTTTCTTGCCCAGAGTTGATTCGCCATTTCGTAGATCCTCCGCGAGTGACTTGTTTGACTTCCAATGTTGAGATCGAAGTCTTGAAGCGCGAGCTTGAAAGAGTGCGCGCGCATCAAGACTCATCCACCGTGCGACCTAACTATGTGTCTTGCTCTGGCGAAGGCACGCCTACTTTTCGCCAGATGAAGTACACCGGAATACCCGTTGCGATGATGATGAACCCCGGCCACGTCGTCGCCGTCTGATAGATCAACAGCACGGCGAGAATCACGGCCGCGCCGACTATGTACAAGGCCGGAACGATCGGATATCCGAATGCCCGATACGGGCGCTCGACGTCAGGGCGCGTCTTGCGCAACCTGAAGATTCCCGCGATGGTCAGTATGTAAAAGACCAGCGCCGCCGATATAACGTAGGTCAACAGGTTCCCGTACAAGTTGCCGTACGTCGTCTCGCCGGTAGCCGCATTTGTCCCGGTAATAGTCCGAGGGAGCACGAGCACGGCCGCCCAGATTCCCTGTATCACGAGACCCCACGCCGGGACGTGCTTGGTGTTTAGCTCACCTGCCGATCTGAAGAACAATCCATCGCGAGCCATCGCCCAGTATGCTCGCGCGCCCGCGAGAATTAGTCCGTTGTTGCAGCCAAAAGTCGAGACCATGATAAAGACTGCCATGATTGTCGCGCCCAAGCCGGGAAAGATCACGTCGGCGGTCGCTGAAGCCACGCGATCGCTCGGCACACTTTGAATAGTCTCGAACGGAAGCGTAACCAAATACGCGATGTTCGCGAGAAGGTACAACGCGATCACCAGAAACGTTCCGAACGCAAGGGACAGCGGAATGTTGCGCTTCGGGTTCTTCACCTCCCCGGCTGTGAACGTGATGTTGTTCCACGCGTCGGCAGAGAACAGCGAGTTGGTCTGCGAAACGCAGATTCCTACAAACAATCCGAATGTCGTGATTGCAGTCAGCCCGCTCGGGCCAACGTCTTGAAGCTTGCCACGCACTGTCCAGAGGTCTCCAAAGTTGGCGTGCGCCGCGGTCGCGTTCCAACCGACCACAACTCCGAGCACAATCAGCGCGATCAACGCTCCGGTCTTGGTTATCGTAAAAACGTTCTGCACGAACTTGCCGAGCCGTAGTCCACGCGTGTTCATCCACGTGAGTAGAGCAATTAAGAACAGGCCAACCAACTGCGCCGTCGAAAGCGAAATCGCGTAGCTTGACCCGAGATGGATGGGCTTCACGATGTAGTTGCTTTCGGAAAGCGTCGGCCAAAGCACGCCAAAGTATCTGGCGAATCCGACCGCGACGGCCGCGATCGTACCGGTCTGAATCACCATGAACAGAGTCCAGCCGTAGAGGAACCCAAACATCGGGGAGAAGGCCTCGCGAATGTAGACGTATTGGCCACCGGCCTTGGGCATCATCGCGGCTAGCTCGCCGTAACTGAGCGCGCCGATCACCGTCAGCAGCCCGGTGACGACCCATGCGACCAGTAACCACCCCGGCGACCCGACTTGCCGCGACATCTCAGCCGACACGATGAAGATGCCGGAGCCGATCATCGAGCCCGCGACGATCGTCGTTGAGTCCAGCAGTCCGAGCCCGCGAACAAATCCGGTCTTCTTGTCTTCGACTGCGACGGCCGAGTCCGCCATTGGGGTCTCCTCCGAAGGAATGTCCGACAAACTTCAGTTTGTCGTTTGCTTACCCACGAGAGCAGATGCCGAAAGTCACGACAAACTGAGTCGGTCGGACAGGCATCGCCCTAAGAATTGTGTCTCGCCAGCAGCAAGAAATAGATCACCGTCACCACCGCGAGAACGATGGCGACGATCAGGCTCGAAGAAGTGATGCCTGCCTGGCCTTCGTTCCCGCCTTCGCGTCCTGCCCTCAGCGCCCGCGTGATTACTATCGGGCAAAGCACGAATGCATTCAGCGCCAGCGGTACGATCAAGAACCACGAGACTTCAAGCCACGGCGCCGAACTGACTACGTCGCCAAGCGCAGAAATCATCTTCGACATCCCGGTCATGTCTACGCGCGCCTTGAGAGCCTCAAGCCATATGTCGAAGCCTCGCATGAAGACGAGCAGCGCAACGCCTATGATCGCAAGCCACGCCCCCGTGTACGCAGTTCGCGCGTCGTGCTCGGCTGCCCGCTCAGCGTGTTCGCGCCCCGTCAAGCGGCTGTGAACGGCGCCGTAGCCGACATAAATCACGAATCCGAAATTCAGCCACGCCGCGAACCGCAGCCACGAAGTCGGCGGCAGAAAGTAGATCAGATAAAGACACGAGATGATGCCCAGGATGGGAATGACCAAACCAAAGGGCACTCGGAATGGACGATGCCTCGCTGGGTCTTTGACTCGCAAGACGATTATGCCGGCGCAGACCAGTATGAACGCGAACAGCGTCCCGATGTTCGTGAGGTCGACCATCTCGTCGATGCTTGCGACCGCCGCAAACGAGGCTACGAAGACGCCAGTCAGTATCGTTGAGATGTGGGGAGTCCGGAATCGCGGATGAACCTTGTAGAAGACCTTTGGCAACAGCCCGTCACGAGCCATCGAGAAAAAGATTCGCGGTTGGCCAAGTTGAAAGACCAGCAACACCGCCGTGTGCGCGATGACCGATCCGAACGCCACGATTCCGATTGCCCATCCCAGATCTGTGTTGAACTGCTGGCCAACGTGCTGTAGAGCCATCGTCAGCGGCTCGGCTTGCTCGGTAGCGAGTTTGGCCTTCAGGTCAGGATAGGAGATCAGGCCAGTGAATACGCACGCAACCACGGCGTAGAAGATCGTGCAGATGATCAACGAAGCGATGATCCCTATCGGCAGATTGCGCCGCGGATTCCTGGTTTCTTCGGCGACGGTTGAAACGGCGTCGAAGCCGATGTACGCAAAGAACACGATGGCCGCGCCCGCGCTGATGCCGGCAAAACCGTTCGGGTTGAACGGGGTCCAGTTGGCGGGTTGAACGTATGTGAATCCGACGACTATGAAAAACGTGAGCACCAGGATCTTGATGCAGACCATCACCGCGTTGAAGCGAGCGCTCTCGCGTATGCCCCAGATCAGGACAATCGTGATGAGTGCGACGATTGCCACCGCAAGGACGTTGAAGATTATCGGTTTGCCGAAAATGTGCGGCGCGTTTTCGTAGACCCCTGGTACCTTTGCGGCGGTGCGATAGTCCATCGAGATCCAGTCAGGAACGTGGATGCCGCTTGGCGCAACCCCCGGGATGTGCAGACCTGCGAGCAACGTCTTGAAGTAATTCGCCCAGCTTATGGCGACCGCGATGTTTCCCACCGCGTATTCGATGATCAGGTCCCATCCAATGATCCAGGCGATGACTTCGCCGAGCGTCGCGTAAGAATACGTGTAAGCCGAGCCTGAGGTCGGCACCATCGAAGCGAATTCCGCGTAGCACAGCGCGGTAAACGCGCACACTATGGCGGTGATCACGAACGAGACCATCAGCGCGGGTCCCGCGCCGGGCCGATTCGCGTCGCCAGCCGCCGCCGTGCCAATAGTAGCGAATATCCCAGCTCCGATGATTGCGCCTATTCCAAAAAGAGTGAGCTGGACGGGGCCAAGCGCGCGCTTCAGTTGATGCTCGGGCTCTTCGGCGTCTTCGAGGATCGCATCGAGGGGTTTGACCCGGAACAGCCCTTTGAACGTCATTCGATTGACGCTCGGCTGATCGGCTCGGTTGGTCTTCATCCGATTGCTTTCCCCTCTTCTGTCTTGGACGAGAGCCCGCGCCTGAGCAGGCTCTGAACCACTCGGCAGCTAATAATGAAAACGCTGGCAGACTGGAAATAGGTCGTTGAAGCGCCGCGATTATTAACTTTCGGGCGGAGTCATGTCAAGGCGAACTGAGTCCGGTAGCGGTGCATTAGCGTGCTGCCGGCAGAGCAGTCCTCAGCGCCCTCTGCGTCCTCGCCGGTTAATTCCCAACACTGATCAGAAAACCGTAGAGACGCCGAGGGCTGGCAAGAAGCGCTTACCTTTCGAAAGTGGAAATCGTCGTGTATATTCGCTCCTTTGCGCGATGAGCGCTTTTCGCAATAGAATGAACGACTATCAATAAAACGGGAGACGAGATGGAACAAAAGGGATTCACGTTGTGGTTTACAGGGCTCTCAGGCGCGGGAAAGACGACGCTAGCCAGGCTGGTGGAGACTGAATTGAGCGCTCGCGGGCACAAGGTAGAAGTGCTCGATGGCGATATCATCCGGACTAATCTTTCAAAGGGACTCGGCTTCTCGAAAGAAGATCGCGACACAAACATTCGACGCATAGGCTTCGTCTGCAATTTGCTGACTCGCAACGACGTGGTGGCGATAGCCGCGGCGATCTCCCCTTATCGCGAAGTGCGCGACGAACTGCGGCGGGATATCGGCTCTTTTGTCGAGGTTTATGTGAGTTGTCCGATCGACGTGTTGGCCGAGCGCGACGTAAAGGGGCTCTACAAGAGAGCGCTCGCCGGCGAGATCAAGAACTTCACCGGGGTCGATGACCCATATGAATCACCGCTCGCCGCGGAAGTAATCGTTGAAACCGACACCGAGACGCCAGAAGAAAGCGCGGCTCGAATAATCGCGAGGCTTGAAGAGATGTCGCTGGTGGCAACCCTTGCGAGCCGCTACAGCGAGGCGGATGAAGGCGCTGCTCAACCGGCTTGAAGCGAGCCTGGGAGCGCAGGCGTCCCCGCCTGCTTCCTCGCATTCGTAAGTCCCGGAGCAGGCGGGGACGCCTGCGCTCCCAGGCTAAAACCGATGAAGACCGTAATCATAGGGCTGGACGGCGCGACGTTCGACATAATCAAGCCGCTTGCGAGCGCGGGCCGCTTGCCGGTCCTTTCTCGGCTGATGCGCGAAGGCGTCAGCGCACCGCTCCGTTCGACCATCCTGCCTAACAGTTTTCCCGGCTGGGCTAGCTGCACTACCGGAACCAGCGAAGGCATGCACGGGGTCTTCTCACCGTTTATCAAGAACCCTTCGAAGTACACCGTCCGCGCGATGAGCGGGCGGGACATCATGACGAGGCCGGTCTGGGATATCTTGACCGAACACGGCGGACGCTCGATCGTGCTCAACGTCCCGACCACCTATCCGCCTGAACCGATCAACGGGTTGATGGTGACCGGAATGCTCACGCCCGGCCGACGTTCCGCGTTTACCCATCCGGCTTCGCTCAAGAATGACCTGCTCGCGGAGTTTCCGAATTACGTTATCGAGCCCGAGAGGATTCCTGACAAGCATGCTCGCGCGAGTGAATTTCGGCGGACGATCGAAGTGCGCGAACGGGCTCTGAAATTCCTGATGCGGCGAGGCGAGTGGGATTTTCTCATGGTGGTCTTCTCGGTGCTGGATCGCGCGCAGCACGACTACTGGGCCGACATGGATCCGACGCATCCGCGGCACGACCCGAACACGCCGCGCGAGTTTCGAGAGTTCATTCATGAGGTCTACGAACGACTCGACGCGGCAGTCGGACGATTGATTGAACAGCTTTCGGCGGACGCACGAGTCCTTGTTGTCTCGGACCACGGCTTCTGTTCGGAGCTGTTTGAAGTACGGGTCAACGAGCTTCTTGCTTCTGCGGGGCTGCTCGCGTTCAAATCGCCCGGTTCGCGCAAGAGCATCGCTCGGGTCAGAACGTTCAAGTCAAAAGTCGCGCGGCGGTTCTCGCCGGGCGTTCCCGACGGAAACGTGCTCGATAGAAAAGTGGAATACGGCAGCGCGTTTCTTGACGAGGTCGACTGGTCGCGAACGCGAGCCTTCTTCGCTCAGGACAAAGGCGTGTGGATCAATCTGGCGGGCCGCGAGAGCGAAGGCGTTGTGAGTGAGAGCGAATATGAAAACGTGATTGAAGAATCTCGGAGCGCGCTGTTGCGGTTAACTTCTCCTGAAGATGGCGAGCCGGTGTTTGAGAGCGCCATGCGACGCGAGGAAGCGTTCAACGGTGCCTGTTCAGGCAAGCTTCCAGATCTGGTGATGGTCACGCGGCGCGACGAGTACGTCTACAATGAGCGTCCAAGCTACGGCGACGTGATCGTTCCAGCGGACTCGACTACTGGCACGCACTCGCGCGACGGGATATTCATCGCCTGGGGCCGCGATATCAGAAGCGGGGCAAATTTCGCGAAGCAACCGAACCTTCGCGATGTTGGGCCGACTGCGCTTGCCTCGCTCGGTTGTCCTCTGACGACGGATATGGACGGACGCGCGCTAATGGAAGTCTTCAATGTTGTCGCGGAACCGTTGCGACAGGGCAGCTCATACAAGCAGCCGCCAGCCCCGGCGAGCGCCAATCAAAGCGTGTACAACGCGGCGGAAGAAGCAGAACTTCGCGAGCGGCTTCGCGCACTGGGATACATAGAATGAGGCGCGGGGGAGCTGAGGCGAAGAGGGGCTGAGGAGCAGAGAGGCAGAGGTGCGGGGAGCAGTGAGTTACTTCTCCTTTTCTCCTCCTCTCCTCCGCGCCTCTGCTCCTCCACTCCTCTGCTCCTCCACTCCTCTGCCAAGAAAATTATGAAGCCAAGGATTCTAGCCATCGGTCTTGATGCAGCTACGATGGATCTCATCGAGCCGTGGACCGCGGCCGGCCATCTTCCTGCCCTGGCGCGATTGATGAAGGGCGGCGCCTCGGCACGGTTGTTATCGACGCCCAACATGCACAGCGCGTCCGCATGGACTTCGATACTGACCGGGCTGAATCCCGGCCGTCACGGTTTGTTCGTTTTTTCCGATCGCGACTTCGCAACCGGCAAGCAAGTCTTCTTCAAGGGCGGCGACCGCACGGGCGAATTGATAAGCTCGCATCTTTCACGGCACGGGCTAACTTCCGGTTTCCTCAACGTGCCGATGACCTATCCGGCTCAGTGCGAACCCGGTGGTTTCATGATCAGCGGCCTCGACGCCCCGTCTTTGAATGAGCGCGCATTCTGCCCTGATGAGCTTCGCGCTGAATTGTTGGGTCGATTTCCGAACTATCGTTTTGCGCCTCAAGGTCTCGGTGATCTGATGAGAGCGGGCCGGCTCGATGAGGCGATCTCGGCTTGGATGGAGTTGATCGGGACTCAGACGCTTGCGGCTGAGTATCTGATAGCGAACAGGCCCGTGGAGTTTTTCATGACGGTCTACACGGCGAGCGATTGGGCGGGTCACAATCTCTGGATGGGCGCGGTAGCTTCTGATAAGCCGAATGCGCTCCTTGAAATCTATCGAGCGCTTGATGGAGCGATCGAGCGGCTGCTGAATCACGCGAACTCCGAGACTCAAGTTTACGTGATCTCGGACCACGGGATGGGCTCGCACACCGGCGCGTCGTATCACCTCGCTGAATGGCTGGAAGCCAAAGGCTACATGGTTCGACGCGGACGCGCGCAAACTCGGCATTCGATCATCAGCGCGAGCCGCAAGGCTGCGCGCAGTCTTTTGCCTGTTTCGTTGAGGGAACGAGTGAAAGCAGGAATCGGCGAAAAACGCGTCGGGCGATTGCAGGCGGCGGAGAAGGACTCGTTTTACTCTTCGATTGACTGGGCGCGCACTGTGGCTTACACCGAGCCAGGCCGCCACGTAATCAATATCAACCTCGAGGGACGAAACGCTGGCGGAAGCGTCGCGCCATCCGACTACACGGATGTCTGCTCGAGAATCGCCGACGATCTGAGTCAATGGACCGACGATGCCGGCCGCAAGGTAGTTCACCGAGTCGCTCGTCGCGACGAAGTCTATTCGGGCCCGTTCACCGCACGCGCCAGCGACCTCTATGTTTACTGGAATCCGACGGCGCATGTTGGTGAGCCGCCCGAGGAAGTTCGCGACCGCGGATTCTGGTGGAGCGGCGATCACCGGCCCGAGGGCATTTTGATCTGCAAAGGGCCGGGCCTGAACTCAACCGCGCTCGCGGCGCCGCCCTCGGTATGCGATCTCGTGCCGACTATGATGTACGCGGCGGGGTTGCCCGCTCCGGATCATCTTGATGGCCGCGTGATTCAAGAAGTATTCACAGACGAGTTTCTTGCGACGAATCCTGTGCGGGTCGAATCCGCAGGTCCTGGTACCGCTGGCGATCAGATCGGGCTCAGCGCGGACGAAGAGAAGTTGGTCGAAGAGAAGCTGCGCGGTCTGGGCTACTTGTAAAGGACGACGGATGAAGCCTGAGACAGAGGTCGACCCTTCGGCGATAACGAGCGACTCCCCTACGCTTCATCCTTCACTCCAGAGCCGTCATACCTTCACAAGACATGCGATAAATGTAACGTTCATAGTTGTCGCCCTCGTCACGCTGTTCTGGCGCGTGTTCCTGCTGGGCGAAACCCTCATCGACGTCAACACGCTGAACAACCAACTTCCCTGGGGCTATTCAGCCGGCCAGTCGGACTACCAGTACAATCGGCGAGACCTGACCGACACCTATGTGACGCGCGAATACTTCGTCGTGTCGGCGTATCGTGATGGCGAGTTTCCGTTGTGGAACCCGTATACGATGGCGGGGCATCCGATCTACGCTGACGGCGTCACGCGCACGCTGTCGCCGTTTCTGTTGGTCTATAAGTTCTTCGACGTCCCGCTCGGCTATTCGCTGGCGCGGCTGTTGGAGCTGATGCTGGCCGCGATCCTGATGTACGTGTTCCTGGTGGAGATCGGAGCAAGCGCAAACGGAGCGTTGATGGGTTCGCTTGTCTTTGGGTTCTCGGCTCACTCGATGTTGCACCTGACGGGGCTCGGTTGGTGGGGCGGACTGATGTGGCTCCCGCTGATTCTGTTGTTTGTCGATCGAGCGATCCGCAGAGGGAGTTACACGGCGGCGATGCTGGCAGGTGTGTTCCTGGCGGCGCAGTTCTTTTGTGGATATTTGCCGAACCAGATCTATTACGTTGGCGCCGTGGTTTTGTACTACGTGTTCTTCGCGAATGCTGCGCGCCTTAGCGGAAGTGGAGGCCGCTCGGTTGCGCGGTTGTTGGCGATGATGGCGGTTACGCTCGCCGTCGGGTTAGCTCTTTCGGCGACGCAATGGGTCCCCTCGCTAGAGCTGCTGTCGTACTCGAATCGCAGGATCGTCGGCGGCGCTGAGTTGGGATATGTCTATCTGCCGCCGTGGTACGCGGCTACGTTGGTGTTTCCGAACTTGTTCGGGTCGGCTTATGACACGAAGGCGCTCACGCTGTTCACGGCGCTGGGCGTCTCGCACGATCACATTCTCTATATCGGCATCGCGGCGCTTGTGCCGCTTGGCTTTGGTCTCTACTGGCTGAGGCAGACCGGTAAGAAACGAGTTGAGGCGTTGTGGCTTCAGTTCGCGGTAGTGGATGACGCGGTTCGAAGTCGCGTAGGCTTTTTCGCTCTGCTGGGCACGCTCTCGCTGGTCTTGATGATAGCAGCTCCGCTGTACGTTCACGTCACTCGGTTCATTCCGATCTTGCAGGTCATTCGCGTAGCGGTCCGCGCAGGAGTCTTGTTTCTCTTCGCGGCCGCGGTGCTCGTGGCGTTTGGAATGGACTTGCTTCTCGAGTCAGGAGCAGACGCGCTTCGGAGGTTTGGCCGGCTCTCACGAAAGTTCGCTGTTGGGGTCGGGGCTTTCGTATTGGCTGCGGTGATTGGTTCGTACTTGATACGGTTAATTGGCATCACGGTCGACGCGGGTGAAAGAGGACGCCTGGCGTTCATTCGCAGGGCGGCCTTGGCGCTGAGCGCTCAGTTCACCCCACCCAGCGTGAGTATACTCATCCCGATGGCACTTCTTTGCTTAGTCGGGGTTCTCGTTTGGGCGCTTGTTGAAAGGCGAGTCACGAGCCGAACAGTTTACTTTTGGATGGCCGCGCTGCTGCTGGTCGATCTCTTTTGGAACAGCAATCAGTTCGATCACACCTTTGATCGCTCGCGCGTTTTTCCCAGAACGGAAATCACTGATCTAATGCATTCCCTTCCGCCAGGCAGGGTGTTAGTGGTCCCATCGGGTTTGGAGTCGAATCGCACTGCTTCAGCAGGAGCGGGCGCGGAGAAGATCATTGCGCCGCCAAACACGTTGTTGCCTTATCAGATTCCAACTGTGTCGGGAAAGAACCAGCAGTTTCCAAAATGGTATCGCGAATTCGCATCGCTGATTGAACCTCAACCGAATCTGAGCCACGTCGTCTTTGATCAGTATCGCTCGCCGTTCTTCGACGTTTTGAATGTGAGATACGTTATCACTCACGAATCGGCGGCGCCGCTCGACGGATATGACTTGCTCCGCACGGCAGAGGGTGTGTCGCTATACGAAAACAAGAACGCAATGCCGCGCGCGTTCTTCGCACGCAGCGTGGTTGCGGTGAGCAGCCCGGCGGAATCACTGAGCAGAATGCGAGTTCCGGACTTTGATCCCAAAGCTCAAACGGTCGTTGAAGGTCAACTGCGAATACCGTCGCACTTGCCTGTCGGGATCCCGTCGGTGCAAGACTCGGTCTTGCCAGTCGAGATCCCAGGGCGGGTCTCCAAGACTCAGACTGCCGGCTCTGCTGCGATCACAGTGGACGGCCGCAATTGGGTTGTGATTAATACCGACAGTCCTAACGACGGATTGCTGGTCCTAAGCGATAACTATTACCCCGGCTGGAAAGCCGCCGTCGACGGCGCCTCAACGCCGATATTCAGAGCCAATCACACGATGCGAGCCGTCAACGTTCCGGCGGGCCGTCATCTGGTATCATTCCTGTTTATTCCGGCGGCGTTTTTCGTGTCAATGTACGTCAGCCTCGCGGCTGCCGCGTTGACGCTGGCCGCGCTGATTCTGTCGGTCTTCATGCGAAGGCGGAGCAAGTTCCACGATATACGACAAGATCAAAACGACGGTTAAGCACACGCTGATCTTTGGGATCGGCAGCGCGGTCAACAGCGCGTTCGGGCTCGTGTTGGTGCCCGTCTATTCTCGTAAACTGAATGCCGGTGACTTCGGCGTGTTGTCGCTGCTCACCGTCACGCTGACGCTTGTAACGATTGTTCTGAAGTTTGGGCTCAATCACGCGTTCTTCCGGCACTACTACGAGACCGAGGACCCTGAACATCGCCGCAAGATCGTAGGCTCGACCCTGGTTTTCCTGCTCGTGTCCTCAGCCGCCGCCGCCGTCCTGCTGTGGCAGGTTGCACCGCGGACCAGCGCAATTCTTTTCAAGGGCGACCAGTCGCGAGCGAACCTGGTCCAGCTTGTCTTTCTGATTTGCTTCTTTGAAGTGATCTCATTGGTTCCCGACTCGATACTGCGAGCCAAATTCAAATCAGCCCAATACTCCGCGCTGAACATTACCGCGTTCCTGTTCCAGCTTATTGTTATCGTCTATCTGGTCCTCGCCGTCGGCCCGAGCGTCAGGAATGTGTTGATAGGCCGGCTCATCGGCGCGGCGTTCGAAGCCCTGCTGTTCTACGCGATGGTGTTCCGAGATTTGAGCTTGAAGTTCTCCTTGATCGAGCTGCGTGGATTGCTGGCGTTTGGTACGCCGTTGATATTTGGCCAGGTATCCTTTCACCTTTTCATGATGATCGACCGCTTCTTCCTCGAGCGGTACGCGACCGAGCGTGACTTGGGCGCTTACGCGATGGCGAACACGCTTGTGTCGGTGGTGACGATCCTGGTCACCGTGCCGTTTAGTCAGGTGTGGACGGTTATGCGCTTTTCGGTGATGAACGAAGAAGGCGCCGGCGAATACTACTCGCGAGTGCTGACCTACATCTTGTTCGTGAGCATGTTTTTCGCGCTTTGCGTTTCGGCGGTTGCGGGAGACGGGCTGACGCTCTTCAGCTTGAGGGGATACTGGAGAGCGGCGCCGATCATCCCGCTGCTCGGGTTGGCTGCGGTGCTCGACTGCGCATCGCGAGTGGTGAACGTCGGCATAACGCTAAAGAAGCGAACGATCTTCGCGCCCATCGTCATCATCGCGGCGCTGGCCGTGAACATCGGGTTGAATTTCTGGCTGATCCCGCGTTACGGCATCATGGGAGCGACTGTCTCAACGCTAGCGTCGTACGTCGTTTTTTGTGCCCTGAGATATTGGGCCTCGAATCTGTTCTTCAAAGTCCATTACGAATGGAGCCGGGTATTCACGATTCTGGCGGTCGGCTCGGCGATGATCGGCGCGTTCTACTTGACTGATTCGCTGCGCGGCGATTCGCCCAGCGACGCGCGCATCGCGCTGTCGATGGCGATTAAGGCTTCGCTGGCGCTGTCGTTCCCGTTGTTGCTTTTCGCGCTTCGTTTTTTTCACGAGCGAGAGCTGCACAGGATCGGCGAGATCTGGCACAAACTAAACGCTGCGTTGAGACGTCGCCGGCTGCCGGAAGCCGGGTGATCATCGTGGCCTCAGTTGGCGCGATACGTTTGTGCCTGTTTTGCTTGCTGTCAGGCGACGCGGTTGAGGAAGTGCTAGTCCATCGGTTATAGTTCCGATCTTTTGTTATGAGCAAGAAAGTTCTCTTTATAGGCCTCGACGGCGCCACGTTTGACGTGCTTGACCCTCTGATGGATCGGGGCTTGATGCCTCGATTGAAACAGTTCACCGACGAAGGTGTTCGCGGGCCGCTCGAAACGACCATTCCTCCGATCACTCCGACGGCCTGGGTGTCGTGGATGACCGGCAAAAATCCCGGCAAACACGGCGTATTCGAGTTTCTCCTGAGGCGAAAGGGAAGCGGCGCGTTGCCCGATACGCCAGTGAATTCACGCTCGCGTGACGGGCTGCCGTTTTGGGATTTGCTCGGCCAACTGGGCAAACAGGCGATCGTGACTAACGTCCCGTGTACTTACCCGCCGTCGATGGTCAACGGCGTGATGATCTCGGATTTTCTAACCCCGCGCGGACGCCGAGACTTCACCTATCCCGAAAGTTTGATCGAAGAGGTCGAAAGCCGATTCGGTCCATACGAGCTTTACATCACCGAAGTCTACACGCCCGGCAACGTCGATAAGATACTCGATCAGCTCTTCACCGAGCTCGAATACAAGACCAACGTCAATCGCTACCTGATGGAACAGTATGGCTGGGATGTGTTCGCGACTCACTACTGGGGAACCGACAGATTTCAGCATGAGCTGTGGCACTTGCTTGATGAAACGCATCCGTTCTTCGATCGCAAAGAGCACGACGCTCACATCAACCGCATATACGAATACTGGCACGCGGTGGACTCGACTCTGGGCGAGCTGGTTGACCACGTTGGTGATGACAATACGGTTTACCTGGGTTCGGATCACGGCTTCGGCCCGATCGAGAAGTTCCTCTGCTTCAACGTGTGGTTGATCGACGAAGGCCTGCTCGTGTTGAAGCGCGACGCGATGACTCTTTTCAAGCGCGCGCTTTTCAGGCTTGGTCTCACGCCCGACCTTGCATATCGTTCGGCGATGAAGATGGGGCTGGCGCACCTGCGATTGTCGGTGGGTGTGACGAACCGTTCGAAGCTGATGAAGCTGGCGAATTTGCTGATGCTCTCGCTTGAAGATGTGGACTGGTCGCGCACGATCGCGTTTTCAAAAGGGAACTACGGGCAGATATTCATCAACGTGCGCGGACGCGACGAACACGGCATCGTAGAGCCCGGAGCCGAATATGAGAAGGTGTTAGGCCAAGTCATCGGCAAGCTCCGAGCACTCGTTGATCCCGACGCTCACCAACCTCTGATCGGTCCAATCTGGCGCCGCGAAGACTTGTACACCGGGCCGCACATCGACGAAGCGCCGGACATTCAATTTCTGCCGAGCGACATGACAAACAAGCCGCTGGGCACGCTCGACCTGACTTCCAACAAGTTCATCACGCCGGTCTACGGCAACTCGGGCGATCATCGAATGCACGGCATATTGTTGGGGCGCGGGCCGGAGCTTCGACGCGGCGCGCGAGTCGAAGGCGCTCGCATTATCGACTTCGCGCCGACGATTCTGCATTCGTTCGGCGTCGAGGTCCCATCCGACATGGACGGCCGGGTACTGGAAGAGATCTTCACCGAGGAGTACCTGGCCGAGAACCGGGTGAGAGTGTCGGAGACGATCGGTCTTGATTACGACGCGGGGGACCAGTCACCTGCGATGACCGAAGAGGAGAGCGAAGAGATTCGCGCGCGGCTGAGAGGACTCGGCTACCTCGGGTAAAATGACAAATGAAAAATGACAAATGGAAAATGGAAAATAGAAATGGACGTCGGCACAACCGTCAATTTTCCGTTTTCCATTTTCCATTTGTCATTTGTCATTCTTCAATTCCTGATCCTTCTGTTGATGTTCACCTTCTATTTCCTGAATCCTAGCGAAGTCAGCTATGCCATTCGAAACCATCTCAGCCGTCCTCCCGGCTTACAACGAAGAAGAGAACATCGAGACGGCTGCGAAGCGAGTGGCTGAGGTGCTTCGCTCGCTCGATTTGCGCGATTGGGAGGTCATCGTCGTCGATGATGGTTCCGTGGATCAAACAGCGCAGATAGCCGATCGGCTCGCGGGCGAAGACCCAGCACACATACGAGTGTTTCATCACAACCCGAATCGCGGTTACGCCGAAGCGCTAAAGACCGGGTTTACCAACGCGCGCCATCAGCTCATCTTCTACACCGACTCGGACAATCAATTCGACGTGCGCGAGATCACTAGTTTGTTGCCGCTCATCGAAGAGGCCGACATCGTGAACGGGTTTCGCATCTACCGTTTCGACCCGTTGACGCGGCTGGTGTTGTCGTGGGGATTCAATCTGTTAGTGAGGATCATCTTCCGGATCAAGGTCCGGGACATCGACTGCGCGTTCAAGCTGTTTCGCCGCGAGGTCTTTGACAAGGTGACCATCGAATCGAAGAAGTTCTTCGTGGATGCGGAGGTGCTGGCGAAAGCGAGATACTACGGGTTCCGAATGACCGAAATTGGAGTGCGGCATTATCCCAGACCGGCGGGCCGCTCGACCGTTCGCGCCAGCCATATTCCAGCAACGCTTATGGAGCTTGCCCGCATTTGGATCAACATACACTCAAAACCTCGAGGCAAGCGCTAGTAAGGCATGACGACGCAGAACGCAGAACAGTCCATGTCAGACGTTAAGCCTTCGGAGAATCGCCGCAGACTAAACCTGCGCGGGTTGGTGCAGGCGCTGATCGGCATTGTTGCGCTCGCGCTGGTCGTGATGAGGTCGGACGCGCACGGCTTGATGGAAGCGCTCAGGAACACGCGCGTGGCTTACTTGCCGCTTGCCGTAGCGGCGTCGTTCGCGGTGACGTGGTTGATGGCATATCGATGGAGGGCGATTCTCGCCGCGAGACACCTTCACTTCAGCACGCGGCGTCTGTTCGGTTACTACCTGATCGGCATCTTCTTCACGAGTTTCGTTCCAGGCGGCGGTGTGAGCGGCGACGTGGCGCGATTGATCTACGTCGATCGTGAAGTGCGCGATAAGGCGCTGGTGCTTTCGACGCTGGTCTACGAACGACTGATCGGGGTTTTCACGCTGCTGCTGATTGGGCTGGCGGCGACGCTGATGACTCGCGCGGGCGGGCAGCCGGACCCCCAGTCGGATTCGGTGATCTACGCCAGCGAAGCGATTCTGGCGCTGGCGTTCATCGCCATCGCGACGTTGATGAGCGGCTATGCATCTTCGAGACTGGCGCGATTGATCAGGGCGATAGGACGGCGTATCAGAGTCGTTCGAGTAGCCGAAGCCGCCGCGCGGACGCTCGAATCGATTTCGGAGCTGAGGCGGGATGGGGCTTTGCTGTTTCGAACGTCGATGATTTCGGTCGTGATCCGAATCGTCTGGAGCCTCGGATGCTATGTCGTCGCCTGGGCGATGGGACTGCCGATAGGACTGCTGACTCTGTTCGCATTCATATCGCTGGTCGATCTTGTGAGATTGATGCCGATATCGGTGGGCGGGTTAGGCGTGCGCGAGTGGGCGGTCATCGTGCTGTTTGCAACTCTGGGGATCACTCGCGAGCAAGCGCTGACGTTCTCGATACTTGCGTTCGCGCCGATTTACCTCAACGCCATCGTTGGCGGGCTCCTGTACATTTCGAAGGCAAGAGTAAGACGGGCGGACGCACACTAGTGAAGGGGCACGATCAACGTTATGGACGCCCATACAGGTCTTCATCAGGTTCATCACTGCTTGCGGATGTACAGGGGTTTGTACTTGAAGGATTCGAGCTTATCGTAGTGATCTTCAACCCAGTTCTCGAGTTCTGCGCGATGATTCACTTTTCTCAACCGTGTTAGCGACACGAGCTTCGGCGCCTGCGCGTCCATCTCATCGATCAACGCGCTGAAGCTTGTATTCCGTCGCGCGGCGGCGAAGTCGTCTGCCCCCCAATCAAGAAAAACATAAGGATTGAGATTCGGCTTGCCCAGCAGCGTCAGTATCTCGACCGTGCCGTGAACATAAATCTTGTCCTCGGGTCCAAGTAGAAGGGAAACGGCTTCCAGGGCTTTATCCTGGTCCCTCAGCGTCCAGCCTTCGAGCCTGTACGCGGCCGAGCGATACAGCCCGAGCAGCAGAATCACAACCATCGCAACGCCCGGCACAATGACCTCTAGGCGAGGCAGTGATGGGCTGTTCTTGGCGAACCTGCTTTGCGCCGCGGCTCGCCCGCCTTGCACGAAGAGCCAGGCTGCAAAAATGCCTACGAATGGGACCAGGGGAATCAGGTCCGGCCCTCCCTGAATGTTGATGAAACAGAAACCAAGATAGATCAGGGGCGGAATTGCGATGGCGTCCCTGAACAGGTCCTGCCCGGACAATGAGCCCCTTTCCTTTACCTTTATCCGCAACCGCTCCGCCAAGAATATCAACAACCCAAGCCCGCTTCCGCCCAGCAGAAAGATGTCCGGTTGAAATACTCTGCCCATTATCTTCCAGATGTGATCGGTGGCCTCAGCCAAACTTCTCTTAGCAGCGGGGCCGAATACGCTGTAGTTGTAGGTGATCGTCCAGGCCCACATATCGCCAAGCGCGCCGCGCGAATAAAAGTATGCGAGGGTGACAGTCAAAGGTGTGATCGCTCCGGCAAGCACCTTCAAAGCGCGCAGGTCGCGCCAACTCGTCAGATAACGAGAGAACATCAGGAAGGCCACGCCTGTGAACATCAACCCGGGCTGCCAGCACAGGCACGAGAGCATTGAACAGAACCCCGCCCAAAACGGCCGGTCTCTCGCAATCAGCGAAAGCGAGAGCATTCCAAACACCATCATCGGCAGTTTCGGCTGTGTGCCTGCGATCATCATCTCGACATAGGTGGGAAGCATCAGCGGAATCAGAAAGGCAATCAGTCCGGCCGCGCGGCTTCGAAAGTAGGATTCGGCTACAAGAAAGATCAGGGCCGAAAGCAGTCCGACCAACAAGACGTGAAACAGCCGGACGGCAATGATGTCTCTCAGCCCCAGAGCTTTGCCTACTACCATAGCCAGCGCGCTCAACTGCGGAGCCAACGGCCCCTTGATATCAACCACATCTCGATACGGGACTTGGCCCCGTAGGATTGATTGCGCGATGTAGTCATAGATTGCGGCATCGCCGGCTTCCAGTTGGCTGAAGGGGCGATACATCATGGCTATGGCCGCGCCTAACAGAAGGGCTAAGAATGCGAGCGTTCGCGAGTCCATTGCCTGCGCCCGCTCCAGCCAAACCGTCATCGACTTCTTGTCTGTCATATCAGCGCTGCCTTCGCAGATATACACCCTCGTAGCCGGGCAGCTCCACTTGATCGTAGTGATCCTCAACCCACTGGATCAACTCGGCGCGATGCGCCACCTTGCCGGTGCGCGAGATAGCCACGACTTTCGGCGACGATGATTCCATCTCGTCGATAATGGCTCGGAATCCGCCGGGTGTTCGTCTCGCAATCCAGTTGTCTTTCCCCCGGTCCAGGAATA
Source organism: uncultured Clostridia bacterium (assembly GCA_964548075.1). GTDB lineage: Bacteria > Acidobacteriota > Blastocatellia > UBA7656 > UBA7656 > Onstottus_A. The sequence continues at coordinate 96,725 of CAZJQQ010000015.1, forward strand.
TGTAGGGGTTCAGATTTGGCCGGTTCAGCAACACCAGTATCTCAACGGTCCCATGGACGTAGATCCCGTCATCCGGCGCGAGGACTTCGGCGATAGCCGCTAACTCCTTTTCTTGATCTTGCAGCGTCAGCTCGGATTCAACTCTGTAACTCAGCGAACGGAAAATGATCAGCGCGAACAAAACAACCAGCGCAGCGGCGGGCAGGTTCCGCGCGAGGCTTCGTCCGGATCGCCCTTCGCCGAGCTTTACGACGAACCATCCTCCAAACATCCCAACGAAGGGGAACAGGGGGATGAAGTCGGGCCCCGACTGAAAGTTAATCAAGCAGAAGGCCAGATAGATCAGCGGCAGGATCACGATCGCGTCGTCACGCAAGCCTGGCGACTCGAATGCTTTGGCGTCTTTGACTCTCGCTTTGCCTCGCTCAACAGCGAACACGATTAGTCCCGCCACGCTGAGCGCCACGAGCACAAGGTCAAGTCTGAAGACCCGAACCGCAACCTTCCACAAAAGCGCTACCGTCTCTCCAATGCCCCTCGCAGTTTCCGGGGCGTAGACCTTCAAGTCGTACACAACGGTCCACATCCAAAGATCCGCCAGGGCTCCGATCGAATAGAAGTACAAGAGCAGCGCCGCCAAGGGAACAAGTGCTCCCAACAGCACCTTCAGCGCCGCGAGATCGCGCCAGCTAGTTAGGTACCTGGAGAACATCAGCACCGCGACTCCGGTGAACATCAATCCCGGTTGCCAGCACAAACACGCCAGCATGGATAAGAACCCAGCCCAAAACGGTTTGCCTTTCGCAATGAGTAACAGTGAGAACAGGCCGAACAAAATCATCGGCAGCTTGGGCTCTGTGCCGGTCACCATCCAGTCAGCGAAGTGCGTAGGAGTAAGCGAAATCAGAACAGCAAAACACGCCGCCAGCCGGCTGCGCAGATATGTAGCAGCGACGAGGAACGTAACAGCGGATAGCGATCCAACCATCAAAACATTCAGCAGCCTGACCGCTATCACGTCTCGCATTCCGGCTGATCTGCCTATCAGCATCGCCGCCGCGCTCAGATAAGCGCTGAGCGGCGACTTGATCTCGACCACGTCCCGATAGGGCGTTTGCCCTCGCACGATGCACTGCGCGACGTAATCCCAGATCGCCTCGTCTCCGCCTTCGGGCTGACTCCAGGGCCTGTGTGTAAGAACCACGAATACGGCCAGCGCAAAAGCGGCAACAGCAAGCACCAGGACGGTTTGGGCCACCGTTAGCGGCCCGCTCGCTTTCGGTTTCTTCGCTGCCCCCGCCAGCGAGGAGTGCTGCGGCTCCAATTCAGGATTTGTAGGTTTGGTGAGATCGTTCATTGGCGCTGCTTGCGAACGTAAACCGAGCTGTGCGCGAAACCGACTTCGAGCCTCTCATATGCTTCTGTCGCCCAGGACAACAACTCTTCGCGATATGCCACGTTCTGGGTTCTCGATATTGCGATTACCTTCGGCGCTTGAGATTTCATCTCGTCCATTATTGCGGCGAACCCCCCGGGCGTTCGGTCCGCGATGTACTTGTCCTTACCACGATCCAGGAAAATGTATGGATTCATATTCGGTCTGTTCATCAACACCAGTATCTCGAGCGTGCCGTGAACGTATGTCTTGTCATCAGGTCCGAGAAGGCCTGCCACGCCCTGTTCCATCCGTTGTTGGTCCTGCAACGAGCTTCCTGAAGTGATCTGGTAATTCACACCATGCATGACCGCAAGAACGACCAGAACGGGCACAGCCAGCATCGGAATCCATTGCGCGAGACGAGCCGCACTTTCGTTGCGCCGCACAAATCTCATCCCGGCAATCACCCGGCCTGCCGTCGTGAGAAGATAGCCGGCGAACAAACCAATGAACGGAAAAAGCGGAATCAAATCGTCAGTGCCCGGATAGTTGATGACTTTGAAGGCCAGGTACAGCAGCGGCGCGATTACCAACGCATCTTTGAAGAAGTCAGGTGACGCAGCTCTGCGCCCGTTCTTGAACCTCGCCCAAATACGCTCGCCGCCATACACGAGAAGGCCGGCCACGCCGAGCTTCACCCACACGGTGTCTCCGCCAGTGACTTCATCTACCACGTACCAGAGCCGGCCTAGCGAAACGGCGGCGGTCTCCCGGCCCTCGGGCATGTAAACCTGATAGTTGTACGCTACCGTCCAGCCCCAGAAATCGCCGAGCGCCCCTGCCGCATAGAAAAAGATCAGCACAAGTCCAAGCGGCACAGACGCGCCGATCACAACCTTCAACGCGCGTAAATCACGCCAGCTCGTCAGGTATCTCGAAAACACCAACATCGCTGTGACGGTAAATAGCAGTCCCGGCTGCCAGCAGAGGCACGATAGCATCGAGCACACCCCGGCCCAGAACGGTTTCTCCGCAGCAATCAGCACCAAAGTCAGCATGCCGAAGATGATCATCGGGACCTTGGGGCGCGTTCCAGCTACCATCATCACCGTCAGGCCTGGCCACGTGATCAGAATCAACACTGCGATGGCGCCAGCGACAAGGCTGCGCAAGTAAACCTGAGCCGTAAGGAGAGCAACCGCACAAAGAACTCCGACAAGTAAGGTGTACAGCACTCGCACAGACAAGATATCCTGAAAGCCCGCCGTCTTCCCAACGACCATCGCCAGCGCGCTCAGATATGGGCTTGCGGGAGTTTTGATCTCGATTACGTCGCGATAGGGAACCTGTCCTCGGACTATGCACTGCGCGACGTAATCCCAGATCGCATCATCGCCGCCTTCAGCCTGGGCGAAGGGCCGATACATCAGCATCGCAACGATGCCTAACCCGAATGCCGCTAAACAGGCAATCCGCAGTCTCCACGTTGAATCAAGCTGAGCCGCGAACGGTTGCGACGGCGCAAGCGTGCTTGCCCGATTCGGCTCTGTCTGAGGCGATGGTTCCGGCACTAGTTGCGGTCCCCTGACTCTTGAATGGTGTAGCCGCCCAACTCACCAAAGAACTCGTAGCGTTTCGGTTTGATCGCAAGATAACGCGGGTCGGCGCCCGTGTAGTAGATCAGCAGATTGCCATATGGGGTGTTCCACATCTCGCCAAGCAGGTGATAGCCCACGGCACTATCGCCTACGCGTTCGGGCAGGGCATTCGGGCGCGTGACCAACGCATAGTCCTTGCCGTCGATGTCCGCATAGGCCTCTTCCTTGAATCGGTTTTCGATTGTGGCAAAGGAGCTATCCTTCTCGGGAAACGCAAGCCAGACGGAAGGATTCTTGATCGCGACCGGGCAAAGGCCCTCCGGAACGATATCCCTGATCGCACCAGTGAACTCGGCAAACGAGGCCAGATTCGGGTTCCGCACTTCGGCCAGATATCGCCGGCCTTGCGCGACCAACAGGGACGCGAAGGCAATCGCCGCCACGACGCCAACAATCACCGCCGCGCGATGGGCAAGTCTCGCGAGCGGCCACTGCGCGGCGCGGAGCCCTGCAATCCGATCCAACCCGTCGCGCAGCATTACGCCGACCGCCAACGCGAACCACGGAACGATGTGCGCGAGATAAAACATCCTTTTGTGGCTTACGATCAACGCGTGAAACAGCACCGTTACCACTGTGACAACAAGAAGGCGCGCCCTTGCGTCGCCCAAGAGATTCCTCCGTCTGATTGCTCGCGCAAAGGTGATTATGAGGTAGACGATCGCGGCGATGGTTAAGAGCTGAAAGATTCGCAGCGTTGTTTGCGGGAGGCCCGGAAACATCAGTCCGCCTGTGTACCACTTTAGATAACGCAGACGCTCTTCGAGCAGGTTTTGCCACAAGCCCCCGCTATCCAGCACTCGAAAGTGCACGTCGTCTCCGCGGTTTTGCAGCAAGAAATTCTTGTAGTCAATCAAGTCGTAGATAATCTCATACGCCATCACGGCGAGAGCGCTCAGTCCGAAGAGGTAGAGCTTTCTTGAAGAGAAGGCCCGCCAACCTTCTCTCATTAGGATCAACAGGCCGATGGCGCCAATCATGTAGAGCATATTCGTGTGACTCATCACGCCAGCTCCGGCCGCAAGCCCCGACGCCACGTAAAGCGCCGCCTTCTTGCGCTCTTCAGCCATCTCATAAAGATAAAACGCGAGCAGCGCAAAGGCCGCAGCCGCATAGTCGTCTCTCAGCAACCGGCTGCGCTCGAAGAACGTCTGATCTCCAACAAGCATCACGACGGCTATCAAGCCTGCCCGCCAGTCGAAGAGTCGCCGGCCGATCAAGTAGATCATCAGCAGCGTCAACGCGGCAGTCATCAAATTGAAAGCACGACCTTGCGCCAGCCCAAAGCCGAACAGCTCGTGAAAGCCGCTGAGGGTCACGAAGTAAACCGGGATGTATGAATGCCAGACGTTTTCGATATTGCCGCCCAGATAACGGAGCATCGGCAGCGCTAGTTTGCCGTGGTTGAGCATTTCGTAGGGAACTTGAAGCGTGAACGCCTCGTCGCCTTCAGGGACCGGAACCGTTCCCAGACGCTGCGCCGCCACGGCTACGAAAGCCGCGATCACCAATCCGAGTATGACAAGGTCAAGATTGAATCTGAGAGCTTTCATCTACTCTGGCTTTCGGACGTACACCGAATTATGCGCGAACTCGAGCGGGATTTTGACATAATGCGCCGCGGCCCACGCCAGCAGGTCATCTCGATGCGTCACTGTGCGCAGGCGAGACAACGCTATAACCTTTGGAGCCTGTGCTTCCATTTCGTCGAGAATTGCTCGAAATCCGCCGGGCACCTTGGAGCCGATATATTCATCCTTGCCGTAAGGCAGAAATATGTAGGGATTCATGTTGGTCCTGTGAAGTAGCACCAAAAGCTCGACCGTCCCGTGAACATATATCTTGTCATCGGGACCCATGACGTCCGAGACCGCTTTGAACGCCGTCTCCTGATCCTGCAGTGTTCGGCCGGCTTCGAGTTCGTAGCCTTTTGCGTGATTAAGCACCGACACGAGAATCAGAGCCAGAGGAATCACCGGCGCCCACTCAATCACGCGAACGACGAGCCGCTTGCGCTTGAGGAGAGGAATCGCGATGAGTATGCGGGCGACTGTTATCACGAAATATCCTGCGAAGATGCCTATGAACGGAAAGAAAGGGATCAGGAACTCCTCACCTTGCCAGTTGATCACGCAGAATCCCAGATGAACCAGTGGAGGAATCAGGATTGCGTCTCTGAACAAGTCCGCCGCCGCGACAATATTTCTGTCTTTGAACCTTCTCCAAAGACGCTCTATGGCATATATGAACAGTCCGGCGATGCTGAGCTTGATCCAGACAATATTTGCTCCCATCGCAAGGCTCGCCAGACGCCAGACCTGGGCGAGAGCGAGGCTCGGCCCAGCGTTTGCCCCCGGCATGTAGACGGCGTAGTTGTAGTGAACCGTCCATGTCCATAAATCGCCCAGCGCGCCGGCGAAATAAAAGTATCCGACAACAATTGCAAAAGGGATTGCGGCTCCCGCCAGAACTTTGACCACGCGCAAGTCTCGCCAACTGGTCAGGTAACGAGTGAACATCAACACTGCGACGCCAGTGAACGCCAATCCCGGCTGCCAGCAAAGACACGACAGCATTGAACAGATTCCGGCCCAGAAGGGTTTGTCTTTTGCTATGAAGAGAAGCGTCAGCATCCCGAACAAGATCATCGGCAGCTTTGGGCGCGTGCCGGCAACCATCATTTCGGCGAACTGCTCTGACACAAGCGGCAGCGAGAAGGCAATGATCGCCGCGATCCCGCTGCGCAGATAAAGCTCGGCTACGAAGTAGGTGATCGCACATAAGACGCCGACGAGCAAAACGTAAAACAGCCGCACTGCGATTATGTCCTGGAGCCCAACCGCTTTGCCGGCTGCCATCACGAGCGCGCTTATGTAAAGACTGCCTGGCCCCTTGCTGTCGATCACGTCTCGATACGGGATCTGACCGCGCACGATGCATTGCGCCACGTAGTCGTACACGGCTTGATCGCTAACCTCCATTTGTCGCCGCGGGCTGTACATGAGCATCACGGCGACTCCGATCAGGAACGCGGCCAGTCCAATCATCACAGCCGCTCTGTTTCCGGCGATCAGCGAAGTTAGAGCCTCGAGCCGGCCCTTTGGCTGTGCCTCATCCATTTGCGTTAATGTTGCTTGCGACATTCAGTGTGTTTAACCCGCCGGCGGCGGCGCCCCGGGCTTTGGTCGAGAATTGATGAGGTCTTTGCGCTCGCCCGGCGGAGATGTTTTTTCGCGCGCCTGACCCGCGCCCGAACTGGATTTCTTTTCCGCTAGGCTGATCGCTGACAGCCCAAACGGAAATGTAATCCTGCTCAAGATTCGCGCTTCGAGTTTGAGAAAAGATACTAGGGTGCGGTTCAACCATCGCGGAACCGGCTTCACGTCTGATTCGGTGCTGCCTCTCCACTTTGACAACAACCGATGAGGAGCGGCCAGCCAGAACAACAGCGTGTTCGCGTACGTGGCCCGTCTGATCTTGAAGCCGTGTGCCAGCAGCAACCGCCGCAGATCGGTCAGCGTGTAGCGTCTGTGAGTGCCAACCGCCAGGTCGTGCGCGCCCCGCATCCACTGGTAAGCGGGTTCGCGAATGAACAACCACCCCCCCGTCCTGAGCACGCGATGCATTTCGGAGATGGCGGCGCTGGCTCGCTCATCGTTCAGTTGATAGATCACATCGAAGCACGTCACGAGATCAAATTCGCCTTCGGGGAAAGGCAGTCTGTCCGCCGACGCGAGCGCGACTGTATCAAGGCCGCGAGTCTGCCAGAACACCGACGCATGCGGCGACAAATCGACTCCGTAGACTTCGCGGAAGTTGAAGCGCTCGCGCAACCACACCATCGAGTATCCCGTTCCGCATCCAATATCCAGCAGACGCTGGTTCTGCTCTCCCAGGCTTGAGCTGAGCAACGAAGCCGTGACCGCGCGCATGCCCTCGTACCACCAAAGGCGTTCCTCTAGCTCGAACATCGCGCGATACTCTTCATCTCGCATATGAATTACAAATGACGGATCAGGAGTGAATGCCGCCCTGGGAGCGCAGGCATCCCTGCCTGCCTCTACTCCCGCAGCGCCAAGCAGGCAAGGATGCCTGCGCTCCCAGGATCGATTTACTTTTCCCGCGCCTCTTCGGACACAGAAATGGCTTTGGGAGCCTCTTCTGCGGGATGGACTATCTGGGCGCGGCGCATTATTACCAGCTGCCACCACAGGGCGCTCAAGTCTCGAAATGTCTTGAGCAACCGTCTGAAGTTGAAGAACTGAGACTTGCCGTAGGCCCTATGATAGTGATTAACGGGCGCTTCGGCGAAGCGCAGCCCCGCGTCTTGAAAGCTCCTTATCATTTCAACGCAGATGGTTCCGCTGGTAGATGAAAGCCGGACGCGGTTGTAGCTTGCGCGGCGCACCAGCCTGAAATCGCAGTCCACGTCCCTGATCCTGATTCCGAAAGCGAGCTTCACAATCCAGCGATAGATGTCACCGATGATGATCCGATGCAGCGGATCGGAGCGGCTGATCTTGTACCCGTTCACGACGTCGATGTCCTCGGTCATAAGCGGCGCCAGCTTTGCCAACTCGCGCACGTCGTACTGGGCATCTCCGTCGGTGTAGAAGATCCATTCCTTTGAAGCATTCGCAAACCCCGTACGCAGCGCGCTGCCGTATCCGCGGTTCGCCGGGTGGTGAATCACTCGAAGCCGGGGATAGACCGACTCCAACTCAGACAGGACCTGCGCCGTATGATCGCGGCTTCCGTCGTTTACGACGATCAACTCATAGTCGCCGGTCAGGTTTCTGAGCGTTCTGTCTGCAAGAACGACCATGCTGGCTATGGTCCCGGCGTCGTTGTAGGCGGGAAAGAAAACGGTGATGCTGGGCCGGTTACTCATTTGCACATCCTCTGAATTACAACGCGTGGTCGCGAAACAGCTATCACTCTTCCGGCGCGATCACGCCCTGGGCCCGCCTGGTCTCCCAGATGATCTGGCTGGCCGTGTTTGTCACGTCCTGAGTTGCATAGAAGGGATCGCCCAGAGCTTCGTCGATGGATATGAATCGCACACCCATTGCTTTGTACCAGCGAAGTAACTCGTCCAGCAAATCACTCGTAAGCTGGTTTGCCTGAAGCATCAGTATCTGCTTCACGTCGCGGCCGGCGATCTTTTGAGCTGCCGCGCGCGCCTTCTGCGTCTTATCCAACAGCATCGACTTGAACGTAGCGCTGATGAAATTTGCGCACACCTTGTCTCCGCGAGCCAGCGCCGCGCAATAGGGCTGACTGAAGTAATCCCCGCGCGAATCGATCGTCGCCGGCACTTCAACAAAGCTGTTCTGCTTCAGAAAGGCCCTGATCTCCCGCGATCTCTGAGTGTCCACACCTAGCTTCAGAGAGGGGTAACGAAAGTACTTTTGCCTTCGTTGGAACTTGCTCCACAACGGCGACAGTTCTTGTTCGTTCCTAGACAAGGTGTCTATGAACTCTTGCGCAGTGCCTTTCTTGGGGCTCCGGCCCTTGTAGGTCAGGCTGCCGATCAGGTTGCCGCTGCGCAGCCACTCTTCCTGAAGACCCAGATCGAGGGATTCGCCGGCTAAGAAATCAACCGTTGGCGGGATGCCGTTGTCTTTGAGCGCATTCAACAGCTTTTCGAGATTCTCGCGCGTGTTTTCAGTGTAACACCAATCGTCCCGATCCCGGTCCGGGTCCACCGTGGAGCGAACCATGCGGTTTATGGTCAGAGCGATTTCCATGCCTGCGAGCGAGCTTTCCGCGTCGTCAGGCTTCTTGCCCCGCGCTTTGACCGATGCGGCCGCCACCTCTGGAATCGTACTGAGCTCGTCCTGGCAACGAGTCATTTCAGGTTTCGCTGCGTGGGCGTCCTTTGAAGGCGAGCAACCGGCGGAAAAGAGAAGCGGAACCGCGACGATTGCAATCAGCAAGAAATATTTCATTATGAATTCAAAAGGCTGAACACGCCCTTTTCCTGAAAACGGCTGTTCAGCGAATTGCGTCCCAACCCAACACCCAGTCTCGTCCAACAGCAACAACGCGGCAAAAGTCCGTCATTCTACAGGCCGCCAACAGCGGCGAGCAAGGTGCATCGGCCAAGCTGATCAAGGACCCGCGTAATCAAGTAACTCGATGTCGAACGTGAGTCGCGGAGCGCGAGCATTCATCCCGAATTCCGGTGATCGCGCTCACCACTTCTTCGGCTGTGATCGTCATCAGGCAATCGTGATGCGGACAGGCGTGCACCAGATCGTCGCCCTCCAGCTTGAAACAAGGGCTGCAAGGCAACTCGTGCCGAATCATCGTGTGTCGATCACCCAGCGGTGCGGTGCGTCGAAAGTCGGTCGGGCCATAGATCGCGGCGACCGGCGTTCCCACCGCAACCGCCGCGTGCATCAGTCCGCTGTCGTTGCAGACGAGCAGATCGCATTGCTCGATTAAGGCCGCCACCTGCTTGACCGAAGTCTTGCCCGCTGCAAGCGAGATTCTGCCGTTCAGTCCATGCACCATGTCGCGGATCATTTCTTCTTCCAACGGCGAGCCGAAGAGCACGATTTGCGAATCCGGCTTGTCTGCCACGACTCTTCTTATGACCTCGCGATAGCGCTCAATTGGCCATTGCTTCCAGCGCATCGACGGAGATGTTCCCGGCTGAAATCCGATGATCGTGCGTGCCATGCTTCCAGCGCCATCCTCTAGGAATTGCCGCGCGAACGCTCTGTCTTCATCTGTCAGGTGAATAAACGTCCTCGCGTCACAAGCAGCCACCGTGCGGGCCCCGGCCACCGCGACGAGGTCAATGTAACGCTCAATCTCATGCTCGTCCTCCCGCATCACAACCGGGAAGTTGAACACAAAACTGTAGCGGCTGAGACGGCGCGACCACCCCGGGCTCGTGACGTGTCCCATCCTGAAAGGCGCGCGGCTTGCGGCGATCAACAATGCGAGCGGCCACGAGTGGCTATGGAATTCGTTTATGGTCAGATCGTATCGAGTGTCGCGAATCGCTTCTGCGCGCGCGAGCCACGCCCGGACGCCATCTGAAAACGGAAGATTGTAAATGTTATCGAACAGCCCGGAGCCTGCCAACACCTCCTCGCAACCGGTGTTATTCCCGACCTGAAGGTCTATCCTCGCGGCGGGATAACGCTCACGCAACAGAATGAGGGCGGGCGTGTACATTATGAAATTTCCAAGCCCGTGATAAGCAAAGACAAGAATGCGCTCGACCTTCTCAGGAGAGAACTGAACAAGAGGCAGACTCGACAGGTAGACCTTCAGCAGAGCTTCGCCAGGAACTCTGATCGCCTCTTTCAGTATTTGCTTCACGTCTATCATCGTGCTGATTCTCACCCGTTGGTGATCAATTCTATCGCTTACCCCCGCGAGTAGCGAGCGAGCCCTCGATTCGGGCTACTGAGACAATATGTTGAGATCGGGCGCTGGCTGAGCGGATGATTGCCGGTCCAACTCATAGCGTTCGATTTGGCCCCGCCAGCCGGCCGGAGCTCGGAAGCTCATAATCACATCTTCGCTTTCAAGAATGCTTTCCCACTCCTGAACGTTGGACCTCACCCGGCAATGCACGATCGCAAAGCCGCGCACCCATTCGCTCATTTGTCTCACGGCATTTGCATAGAGGGGAATCTCCGCCGGATCAAAACCCATCAACCGCGTGGCCGTCCAATCCACGGCCACTGGGTTGAACCCCGCCAGCACAACTCCTGAAGCGTACGGATCCGGGTGTAACGGGCCTTCTCCCTCTCCGGCAACCACGCCATCAATGACGGAGAAGTATCGCCGCGCCGGTTCGGGTCGCGGATTCCCCTCGCGGTCCGCAAACAAAAGAATCCGGTTCAGATCAAGCACCATTCTCCAGGCGGTATCATTCCCGTGCCAATTGCCGTAAGCGAAAGCCGAACCGGTGCTGATTGGCTTTATGAGGCGCAACAGTTTTCGGAATGCTCTCCAGGCCAGGAAGGGATATTTTCCAGACCGCCAGTTGGTCCCCAGCAAGAAATCTGAAAGCAGCCGCTCGGCTCGGTCATCCCACCTGGGATTAGAGAACTCATCACCGCCCTTGCTCGGAGAACCTACGCGGTAATGCGCCAGATGATTCTTGTCCGAGTTGATCCCAACCATGTTCTTCAGATTAAGAGTCGTTCCAACTTTGCGATGAACTTTCAGTTTCGGTACAGAGATCACCACATCGCTTGCGAGGACCGCGGGAGCGATCACGTATTCATGCCGGTGGTCCGCGTGTGCTCGGACGGTTTCGCCGCGACAGTAGTCGGCTCCGTAGAGCCGCGTGCTATCGATGGCTTCCATGAAGCTCTCGTTGCCGAGGCGCACACGCACGGGACTCGCTCCGTTTCCGAGAGGCCGGCGATTCCAAACGATGCCGTGTTTGTAGAATGTTTGCTCCTCGCGAAAATCAACGAGCCGAAATCTGACGCCTCTTTCAGCACACACACGTTGCAGGAAACTCGCAAGCCGGTCCATTCCGGTGGCCTTATGGAGGCTACCCCAGTCGCAATTCATCTGCGGCGAATCGCCGACCACTATTTCACCCTCGTGCTCGAGAGCGATCACCACATAATCAACGATCGCGCGGATCACCGAGGGGTGCGTGACCACGGCATCCAGCGGACCCCCTCCTGCGTTGAAGTGCAGCACGAAGTTCGGCTTGATCAGCACTCGCTGTCCGGGTGATATCAGCCCGCCGAATGGATTCCACTCGCGGCGTTCAAAGTTGGCGTCATCCAGGCGCAGCAACCGGAAGGACTCGCGCACCATCGCGTACACTTTGTTGTTTGGGTCGGTGTGTTTCTCGGCATAGGGGGATTCAGGGTAGGTCTGTGGCGGATCAAACGGAGGGTCCGATGGATACCGCTTTGTGCCTGAGGCGATAGCCACGTCGAGGTTATAGAGATGATGCTTCAACGCCGCCTCCATTCACAAAAGATCTGGGAAGCTCGAGATCCCGAATCACAAACCGAAACTTTCCTCGGGGCATCAGTGGGATTTCTTCCGGAAAACTCAACGAGACTTCCATCGTGTCTCCGGTCTTCTCGTTAAGCGCGGCCAGTATGCGCCTGCTGTCTCGTTCCGAGTACTCAGATTTCCGCATGATTCGCAATTCGACTTTGCCCTTCTCGCGCTGGTAGAACTGAAGCTGCCGCACGTTGTCGAAAACATCGCTATGCACGTTCAACGCTGTCACAGAAATCAGGTTGTCGAGTTTCCCTACAAGCATCTCCTGGTGCCAGCGGCCACGAGTCTCTTTCAACAGCCTGTAATTGCGCCCGCAAGCGCAACCGGTCGGTCCAATCACTGCCCAGTCGTCGGTGCGGTATCTGATCAGCGGCATTGCGAAGTTATCCAGCGACGTGCCGACCAACTCACCGACCTCGCCCTCCGCGTCGCCAGAAGAGCCATCTTCGTTGATCACCTCGGCCACTCCATACTCCGGGAAGATGTGATAGTAGTTGCTCACTTCGCATTCGCCCGCCAGGACCACGTTTTCAGTGTGACCATACCAGGAGAACAGCCGCGTGCCGAAAAAGGACTCGATGAACTCACGCTGACCTGGATAGAGGTTCTCGGACGCGGCAAGAATCGCCCGAAAACGCGGCGGTTCAAGACCAAGGTCTTTCAACCGCCGGGCGAAATCTATCACCGCCGACGGATACGAGTGCAGGTAGGGGAGACTCTCGCGGCGCATCACGCGAGCGTACTCGGCTACGTTCTCCGGCGTCATATGGAAGTTCGAAAACACAAACGATCGCTCTGAAGCCTCGTACCTCCAATGCCGCTTATTCTTAACGACCCATCCCCTTAGCATTGCCCGCTGATGTGTGTGATTGAATCCAACTCGCGCCCACAACGCATGAATGAACGCCCTCTGGCGCCCGCCACTGCTGCGCAGGTTATAAAGGCCCAGCGGCTTACCCATCGTTCCGCCCGTCGTGAAATAGAGCATGCGGCTCGGCTTGATGTTGTCGGCAAGAAAGTCCTGGAGATTCGATTGAATAACATCCCTATCGATGAGCGGCAGAGCAGTGAGGTCCGACAGCGAGCGAAGCTTTTCCGGGTCAAAGCCTATCGCGTGGAACAAACGCCGGTAGTAAGGAACGTGGGCGGCGCAGTGCCGCAGCATCACCCGAAGCTTCGAAACCTGATAATCAATCAGCCTGGCTTCATCCCAGGTCTGGGATTCTTGCAAGAGTTTCAGTGTGGGCGAGAACTGAGGTCCATAGCAAATTGTTACCGGCAGCCGGTAATAGAGCGGCTTCAGGATGGATTTGACTAAGGCTTTCGCGCTCGCGAAATTCTGCATAGGACCATGGTGCTAGCCTACGTAGCCGAGGCTTTTCAGTCGTTCAATCACATCGGAGCTCTCTTCGTCTGAATACTCTACTCCGTTTATTTGATGATCACCGCCCCGGGCCGCAAATCGAACGGCGTGGGCGCTCGAATAGTCCTCTGAAATCATTTCCGTAAGGACCTGCCCGTCCATATCATCTGGAACGCTGTGATCCGTCAGGTAAAGCAGCGTCGGCGCCATATCGTAGATTCGTGCGGCCCCTAAAGTGCGCCCGCGCTCGATCCCGCCGCCCTTAGCGATCATCACGCCGTTCATGCGGTGACATCCCGATATGCCGAACGCGTCAACCATGAACTTGTTGGAAGTGAAGTCCGCGTTTCCCAGAGGCAGATGACGCATGTCGGCGGGCAAGAACGCGATGTCTGGGGCGTCTCCAACGAGCGGCCCGCTGTAGATGTCCTCGCGGCGAAAGACCTGTCCGACCCACGGCTCGGCGGTCAGCGGGTCCTTGAGCGCTCGAAGGCGATCGATGATCGCGTCGCGCACAGCTTCGTATTCGTCATCGGCCACGACGCCGTTGAGCTCGCGGCCCTTGAGGTTCACATAAATCTGCCCGTAGTTTCCCTTCGAAAAAGCTACCGAGCGTTCCCAGTCCACGTCGTTGAACGACAGAAAAAGCTTGCCGAGCACCTTCGATGCGGCCGGCTGCGAACTCACTCCGCGCGCGGGACGAAGCGTACCAGGAATCTTCCTTGTTAGCTTAAACGCGAACTCGGGAGTCAGACCCAGCGAGAACATCAGCTTCTTTGCGCGGGTGGCGATGTCCGGCTTCAATTTTAGAAAGCCTTCCTGAAGCAGCCAGACATTAAGCGAGCAGTATTTGTGCGCAGGCCCGAACCCGTGATCGGACGCGATCAAGACTAGCGGATCGGCGCCGGCAAGCTCGATTAAGCGCCCGACGATTTCATCAACACTTCTGAAGTACTCATAGACCCGATCGCAATATGCCTTGGCCTCGTCTCTGTTGTGTCTCGGATGTTTGTCGTCAATGATGTGCCATAGCTCGTGTTGAATGCGATCGGTGCCCCAGAAATACTGAAAGAACGCATCCCAGTCGTACCGGGTCATCAAGTACTCGGCAACCTTCGCCTTGTACTCGAGCTCATCAAACAACTCATCGAGCACAGCGCCCACGTTGCCTTCGGCGTAGGTTTGAGACAGGTGCAGCCGGTAACTCCCGAACTCGGCTTCGATTTCGGCTAGCAGCGGCGCGGGATAAGTGAAGTCTCGGCGGCCTCGTGGCGTCATGAAATCGGCGATCATCAACCCGTTGATCTCATGCGGCGGATAGGTGCAAGGAAAGTTGTGAACTATGACGCGCTTGCCCGCATCGCTGAGCAAGTCCCAGATGGCGCGCCCCTGACGAAAGGAAGCGTTAACGGCCAGCTCGCGATTTGAGTGATGGTCACGCCTGACGAACTCGAAGATTCCGTGTTTGCCGGGGTTCTTGCCGGTCATGAAAGAGGACCACGCAACAGCGGTGATAGGAGGGAAGGTCGTTTCGAGATCCGCCCGCGAGCCTCCGGCAATCAGCTTCGCGATGTGAGGGAGGTAGCCCTTCTCAATCAGCGGATCGAGAACATTGAATGAAGCGCCATCGAGTCCAATTACCAGGAGTTTATTGCTCATACACTTGGGTGAACCAAGGCATGAATATACGTTGCACTCGTGGTTTGTTCAACCAACTGTCAGTTGCAAGTACAGGAGCTATCTCTCGGTCTGGCAGATAGGCAACGAATCGTGCGGCGTGAAAAATAATTAGTGCGGAGGGAACCTTCTTGCAGATCCGATGATGCAGGCCCGTGCCTTATTGCATCCTGCGTTCTTTTCGGCTCGATCGTTTCAAAAACTCATTTTCGCGTGGCTGCCCCCTCAAGCAAAGACGCAAAGCCGGGAAGGCGCAAAGCCGGAGCGCGTCAGTGTTACCCCTCAAGTGAACTAGGTTTCCGGCGACCGGTTACGAACTCGGCTTCTTGCGTCTGAACTCGAATGCCGGCGATACCTGTCCCGTCCTCGGTATGTGGACCTCAAACTTCACCCACGTGCGATCAGGGATGCGCTTGGTCAGCTTCTTGTCGACGCTGGTGACCCGCTTGTACGCGCCGTTGCCGGTGAAATACCTATCCTCATATTGGATCTTCCGTAACGCGATGTCGCCTACCCAGATCTCCGTTTCATCTGGCCGGAAGTTCCTTCCAGCCAGTTCGACCTTAGGTTTGTCTCCTTCTGTGAATATCGCGTCGTTGATTATAGGCATCGGCCATATCTCGAAGTTCTTGTTCGAGGCTGCCGTGGCCGAGTTGCCTGCTCCGTCGTAGACAGTGATCCGAACCTTTGCCTTACTGGTCACCATATCGGCGGGAACCTGCCAGTCGTAACTCTGCGAGTCCCCGTTGCTCGGCGCCGTACTCGAGACGATTTCCTGGTACGTGCTGCCGTTGTCGGGCGAGAGTTCGATCACCCGGCGAAGCACGCCGACGTTGTCAGTCTCTCGCCACTTGATTGAGCTGGCCCTGCCGCCGCCCACCGGATCAACAGTGTTGTGCGAGAGCAACGTTACCGTAGGCGGGGTTGTGTCGGGCGGGCCGTTCACGATCTCGAACGGCGAGGCGCTCACAGAAGAAACCGGCAGATTGACGCCGTCAAGAACGGTGACCCTGATCCTGGCGGTTTGAGTCGGCCATCCGGGCACCTTCCAGTCGAAGCTGCGAGCATTCCCGTCCAGCGTCGCAATCGGGCTGAACGAAGTGCCATCCGGTGAGAACTCGACTTTCTGACTAGTGAGGCCCTTGTCGTCGGACGCGCTCCATTGAATTCGAATCGTGTTGCCGACGGTGAAGTGCTCGCCTCCAGCCGGAGAAGTCAGGCTGACTGACGGCGGCGAATCAACTGGCCCTGCGCCTTGCGCTTGAACGTTGTAAACCACCAGCGCGAAGTCTTGATCGGTGAGATCGCCGTTGCCTGGCACTCCATCGCCCGCGATGTTTGCACCGACTATGCGGATGGTGAAATCACCAGAAGCACTCCCAGGCGCCCAAACGGATTCAAGATTGTTGAGGCGGTCAGCAGTGCCACCCGCGACTGACACAGCGCCGGAGAAGTTGTTTCCGAGATAGGTCTGGCCGCCGAAGTCTACTTGCAAGTCGAGGTCATTGACTTGCGGGTTAACGACCGCGTTTCCGGGCGCATCGGTCCAGGCAAGCGTCACGCGGAACGGTTTCGATGGATCGGCAATTCGGCCCTGTATGGTGATGACCTGACCCGTGTTCGAGACCATCTTGTCTTGATCGACGAGGAGCCTGGCAACGCCGTCCAGCGCGCGGCCGAGACTCATGAGGCCCCATCCTTGATTGACTCCGGGCAAAGTATCGGCAGCCGACGCTCCGTTCATATACGACGACGAGTTTGTGAGATAGGCCTTGATCAAGGCTGGGCTGGGCGCGTGTCCAACCGACTGTTGGAAGAACTGGCGAATGATCGCCGCTCCGCCGGCGACTGCCGGAGCGGAGTGGCTGGTTCCTGAAGACCATGTATAAAGCGACTGCCCGCTTGGATAATTTCCCGGACCACAGACTCCTTGGGCGTTGTATCCGCGCGATTGGGACCGTGCTCCCTGAATGTGAGTTCCGGGCGCACAGATGTCGGGTTTCTTGCGCCCGTCGGTGGTCGGCCCGCCGGAGGAGAATCCGATCAAGGAGTTGATGTCATCAGCGCCGGTTGAGTCGATGCCGCAACCATCGAAGCCGGGTCTGAGGCCTTCGCTCGCCCCGACCATAATCGTGTTTTTTGCGCTGCCCGGCGAAGTCAGGTTACCCCCCGGACCTCGGTTGCCGGAGGAGAAGACGATCGTCATTTCCTGATTCCCCTGGACCGCCGACTGAGCGTCTCTCACAAGGGAATCGTATGCTTGGCAATCCGTGGTGTAGGAATTGTTATACGTGCCCCAACTGTTGCTCGAGACGCGGGCGCCGTCGGTATACATCTTATTCAACATCACCGGGAAGGACGGATTAGTATATGCCGGCGCGAAAATTTGCGTGACGCCAAGGCGAGCGTAAGGATGAACGCCAAGCCCGAACTTGTACCCGTCGCCGTCGACATATGGAAAGATCGAGTCGACGTTGTAGCCGCCGACGATTGAAGCGTTGATGGTACCGTGTCCGAGATAGTCTTGCGGCACGGCGGCGTCATCATCGAAAGCCCCGACGTAGCGGGCGTAGGCGATGCGCGCCAGGCTCGATGAATTCAAAAAGTCCTTGTGCAGCACCTGCGGATCGAGTGTTCCCTGGTCAATTCCCGTATCAGCCACATCGACCAAGAAGTCGGGAGAGGACATAATCCCCTTGGACTGGAGCCAGGCTAGATAGCTTGAAGCAGGCTCGTTCCCGGTGAGCTTTCCGGCGAGGATCAGACCCTGCTTCTCGTCGTGCAACACAGGCTCGGTCCACGGCTCGATCCAGACCACGGTGCTCATTCGAGCGACATCCGCCAACCGGCGCGAGTGAACTTTGACGCGGATGTTGGTGTAGTTCAGAACGGTTGTTGGCGCCTCGATAGCTGAAGCGGATGAGCGAGCTACCAAGTCTTGAATTTCACGCGCTGTGTCGTTGGTGGACACGAGTTGAATCGTCGAGGTGATCTCCTGGTCGGAGTCGAGCGGGATCTCGGGCGCGATTTTGTAGGCGGGCTTGAAAGTGCCCGTCCATTGAACGTGACTGCCGCCGTCAGACTTGAGGCTGTTGACGCGTGCCAACCCGGCGGCACTGGCTCGAACTAGGTACGCGTTGTTCGGAATGTATGACACGATGTCGGCGCAGGACTTTAGCTCGTTGACCCACTGCTCTTTGATTGGTCCGACAAACTGCACGAGGTAGAGTTGCTCGTCTGCGACGTCCGGTTCTCCGAGCGCGGTCGCAGCGACGGCTTCGCCTTCGGTTGTATCGAAGGCGCCTGCGCGAAGCAGCAATACGTTGAGGTCGTCGCGAACGCTCGAGCCGGAAGCAGATTGAACGCTGACGCGATCGGCCGCCTCTCGAGGCGCGCTCATGAGGACGAAGGCGCCGTAGTCTTCGATGATCGAGCCGCCTCCGGCGAGGATCGAGTCGCGAAGCTCTGGCTCAGTGGCCTGAACAATTACTTTATGGCTTGATGAACGACTGCGATAAGAGGCATCGAAGACCCGGCGATTATTGCGCTGCTCTGATGACTCAGAATGGGCGCCGAACTTGCCGACGAACATCAATGCAAAAACAAATAGTGCGATAGGCGTTATGCGATGAAAGTGTCGAGCCATTGTTCGCGTGCTCCAATGTTGCGCAGGGTCCGGTCTCGATTCGGAGTATTGGCGATGATCGGTGAGGAAAAACTGCTGGCGATGTCCCTTGTCCGAATGTGCGAGCCCCTATTGCGCGTAGCTGAGATCAAGACCAAAGGGGCAAGGCAATGGAGGATACGAGCAGGGGCAAACTCAAGCGGACTGGGGGTGTCGCTAACTTGTGTCGATGGTAAGGGAGGGGGCAATGAGAGTCAATAGTTTTTGCCCTCTACGGGGACTCGTCGATCTGTCGGATGCTGACTGCCTTTGAAACTCGCGTGATCGGATGCTACCGTTAACCGGCGACGAGGCTGTAGTATTGAGGGCGCGCCCAGGCGATCGCCAAACACCGATGGCAATCTCATTAACGGACCTTGCATCCTCTTTATCGTCTCCGGTTGAAAAGCGGCTGTTTGCCGAGTACGGAGCCGTCTTCGCAACCACGGCCACCCCTCCGCCGGTTATCTTGTTTGATGACGCAGCTCAAGTGGAAGCCTTTCAGTCTTCGCTCTCCCTGGGTCGGGGCGTCTTGGGAGATCACGAGATACAGCTTCAAGCTGTTGCGCTCGCTGCGTTGGCAGCCGCTGCGGCAGAGATGGCCGAGCGAGGCGGCAGTATCACTGCCCGTGCGGCTGACGCGGGAGGCCGGTCTTACGTAGACACGGTAAGGTTGTGGACGCGAAACGTGACCCGCGGAATCGAACACTGGGAGGGTCTCGGGCGAATCACTCGGGAACTGGCGCAGTCGATTCGCGAGTTGAGCCCCGTCGGTCAAGTATCCACCATTCTCAAACTGGAAGACAGTGAGCGGCTCTTCTTCGGGACGTTCTTCGATAAGTCGATTCTCTATTCCGTCGCCGCGCCAGGGGCGTCCCAGCACTTGTCGATGTTAGCGTTTGACGTGGCCGAGTACGAGGATCGCGAGACCGTCGAAGTGCTTGGAAGAAATGGCTGGTACCGGACGGTGCCGAATGATCTTCCGCATTTCACCTACCTTGGTCACGATCAGGACTCACTGCCCGGGCTTGGACTCCAGCGCATCGAGCGCATTAACGGCGAACGCGTGTACCATTTTTGGACTCCGGACATCGACCGGCTGTTAGACACTGAGAGTAGTCGGTAGTTCATTCCTGTCTCATCGTTGTGATATGAATGTGACTGGCGAACCTGGGCACACAAGCCGCGAAGCTTGTGCGGGGGTGACGATCGAAGCCAGACTAGTCGTCATTTATTGAGCAATAGCTTGGAATCGTCCCCCAAGATCTGAACCCATCGGTCATCCGAGCGCTCTGGCACGAGGGTTGTAGCTACTTCCAGCGAGTTCGGATATTAATCTCGAACACTCACAAGCGTCCACAGCTCGCACGCTCGCTTATTGAAAATCTTACAAAAGACGCGTGGCGGCTAGAGGCGGTTGTTTTTGGAAGAGAGGGAGTCTTTGGCTCCCTCTTTTCGCATAGTGCTCAGTCGTTCGCCGGAGTGCCACTGGGTATGTCCCCTTTCTTTTTGGGCTCGCGAAGCAACCGGTTGGCGCAAGATCTGTCGTGCAACGACTCCTCATCGCGATGGGGATACCTAATCGGTCGCGGGAGTGATCGAAGGGATTCAGCACGCGGAATTTTGGGAAGGGGGATGGCGCCATGGAGCAGGCTGCCAACAACATCCGGCGGGGCAAGATCCTTGTCGTCGAGGACAACGTCGATTCGCGGGACCTTCTCGCCAAGCTGTTAGGGATGAACGGGTACGAGGTCTTGTCCGCCTCCGACGGGGAGAGCGGGTATGCCGCGGCGCTTAGGCAGGTTCCGGATCTCATCATCACCGACATCAACATGCCGCGAATGGACGGGATCGCATTGTTGAAGAAGGTGAGGCTCGAAAGGCTGCTCACCGGGACTGCGGTGTTCGTAATCACGGCGTTCGGTGGCGAGGCCGCTCGCGAGGCGATCGATGCAGGAGCGGATGCCGCTACTGCGAAGCCTTTCGACTTCGACGCCTTCGTGGACACGGTTGGGAGCCTGATCTTTGCACGACGGAAGATGGCTGACGGGGTGATAGCGGGCGGCAGCTCGTGTGCGCATATTAGAGGAGTACCTGACTCCCCGTCAGACAGGGACTGAAGCATGCATCACTGCTGAGGCGTGATACCAGCTTTTACCGCTCGCAGCTGTGACAGAATTTCAAGAAGCAACGCCGAAGGCTCCTTCTTGCTGCCGCGCGTAATTTCTCCGGCCTCGGCGGTCAACTTTCCCTGAGGCGTCGTGAGGGAGACGTAGAATCGGCTCTGGTTGCCGATCTTGGACACGTCGACGAACAACGACCACTCATGCTGTTCCATGAGCCGCGTGATGATCGGTTTGCCGGAGCCAACTTTTTCATCCGTTAGTGCGAAAGCCTGTGCCGCTTGCAAGACCGCTTCAAAGGCAACGATCTGTTGAAGCGTGAACATGCCCGCAACCGTGTTGCCGCTGCCGTCCCCCAGTAACACGTTAAACATCGATGTGGATCCTTCAACCGGAGCTATGTAGAAACTGGGGCCGGATGGCGGCTTCATCCCTCTGCGCGGGTCTGTCGGGTCCAGGTCTATTGGCGGTTTCTGCGGCGGCTTCTTTGTCCTATCCTGAGCGAACAGGGCTGGCGATATCAGCAGCGCTAGCGTCCCGAGTGCAACAATCCTAATCATCAACTTCGTTTGCATCCGTGCTCTTCCTCAAATCTCTCTTTCCTGAAACGCTCCAAGCGGAATCTTGTTTCGTTCATATCGTCGAGATCGGTTCTTTCTCGCGCGACGAATTCATTGGTGCAGCGATGTTGCGCGGTTCGCCGGCCGGCCCGCTGCTCAACCCCTGGCTCTCTCGTTTGCGGCCGCCTCGCGCTATATAGATGATCCCGCCCGGCAAACTCGTTACAACCATAATCCCGAGCCACAGAAGGGACAGAGTCGCCGCCTGGTGCGCCTCAGCGCCGACGGACTTAAACAAGAGAATGTAGGATGCCTCGCGCCAGCCGGCTCCGTTCACTGATAACGGGATCATCCCAATAAGCCCTATCGCCGGTATGAACACCAGGTAGTCTATCCAGCCGTGATTTGTGTGAAGTCCGATAGCGGTGGCGGCAAGAATGTTGACAACCGCGCAGCCGACCTGCACTCCCAAGGAGATGATCAGAGTCACCGCGAACAGTCCCCACTGCCCGCGATACGAATTGACCGACTCGAACAAGCGCTCCACCTTTTCGTCGGCCCGCTTCATTCTGAACAGGCTCAGCAAACGGTGAAGCAGGTCGTAAGACGGGCGATAGAAAAGCGCGAGATTGGCCGCGATGAATGCAACTCCGATCAAGGCAAACATCGGAGCCAGCAAAACGCCGTTCTCCGGCGGAATCCGCGTACCGCCGTACGCTGCCACCAACGTAGCCGCAATCAAAAGCCCACCCATGCCGACGTCACGATCCAGGAACACAGAAGCAGTTGAGGCGCTCAGGCGCCCAGTTTCCTTGTTCAGGTAATAGACTTTGAACACATCTCCGCCAATGGCTGAAGGCAGAAAGAAGTTGAAGTACATTCCGAGGTAGTACAAGGATAGGATCCTGGGAAACCCGGTCTCGATATCCAGAGGCTTCAGCAGAAGATACCAGCGGTAGGCGCTGAGAGTCTGCACCACGAAATAAACGGTAACGGCCGCGACCAGGTATGAGACTCTGGCCTCTCTCAAGTTCGCCCAAAGATCGCCGAGGTCAACGACCCGGGTGAAGATGTAGACCAGAATCCCGACGCTGAAGACGACTTTCAGAAGTAGAAGGGCACTCTTCTTCATTGTATGACGTTTGTTCCGCCTTTGTTGGATATAAGCACCACGCGGGGAAGCGCAACTCTATCAAGAATGCCGTTCAACTTTACTTGAAAGATCGGATGACTGGCAAGCACACGAGTTTCGGCTGGAACCCGTGTCTTAATCGCCTCATACTCGCTCTCGGTCATTAAGCAGAAGACCTCTTTGCCCGACGAGAAGGCGGCTTCGATTTCGCCCTGATGATAGTACTCGAAGATCGGCCTACGTAGATAAAACACCATGCTCGGATAAGCTGTCCGGTAGTAGCCCACGAGAGCATCAGGGCCGGCCTCCGAGGCTATTACTTCACACAGCGGGCGAACAGGCTTAAAGCGTTCAAAGTCCGGAAGCGCCCACAGCACGAACACCCAGTTGCAGGCAGCGACACTCAAGGCCGTGGCCAGAATCGCTGATCGCATTCTCCTAAGAATCGCGGCGGTTGCGGCTGTCACTCCCCCAACAATCGCAGCGTAGCCGATCAGGTTTGCACCCGCTATCTCGTAAGGTTGCGTTCCCTTGCCAAAGAAAAAAAGGATGACCGCCCCGGACGCAGCAATGCCTGCCGCTACCACAAGGGTGGTCAACCGCATCACGCCTTGCCGCCCGGACCGTTGGTCGCCGATGAATCGGGCGAGCAACCCTCCTACCAGGGCTGCGGCGGCCGGATAGATCGGCAGAATGTAAAGGTCCTCTTTGCTCTTGGAGATTGAGAAAAACAGCACGATCACGACAATCCAAATTGCGAGCACAGCGGAACCGCTTAGATCTGAGGTCGAATGATTCTTGGCGCGGTAGATAAACCACAGTCGCCTTACCCCGAACCATGCGAGAGGAATCATGAATAGCGACCACGGAAAGAAGTCGCCGATCAAGGCCGGAAAATAAAAGAAGAACCCCCGGCTCGGACCCCAAACCGATTGCGTGTATCGCGACAGATTGTCTTGAAGGATGAAAGTCTCAATGTGACTCCAGCCGTGTTGAGAGTAGATCGCGATGTACCACGGCAAGACGATCGCCGCGACGATAACGAACCCTGTTGGCAGCATCACCTCGCGAAGCTTGCCAAGCCGGCGATAGACCGCGAGATAGATAACAAGCGCCGCTGCCGGCAACGCGGCCGCTACCGGCCCTTTTGTAATCACGCCGAGACCTATCGATGCGTACATGAGAATCAGATAAAGCCGGCGCCGCTCGGGCCTTCTCTCCGCAAGGACGAACATCAACAGCGCCAACGCCATGAACACGGCCAGGTAAACATCGATCATTATGCGCCGGGAAAACATCAGAAACCGCGGAGCTGCCGCCAACCCAATTGCCGCCAGCAGTCCTGCGTCGCTCGAGAACACAACGCGGCCTAATCCGTAAGCTGTGGCAATCATGATCATCGCTCCCAGCACTATCGGCAGCCGCTCGGCCGCCTCTGATCCTCCCAGCAGCTTGTAAAACGGAGCGACAATCCAGTAACTGAGAGGCGGCTTGTTGAGACGCGCGCGATAGTTGAACGTGGGATTGATGTAGTCGTGAGACTCGATCATCTCGCGAGGAGTCTCCGCATAGAAGGCTTCGTTCGAGTCCCACAATGAGGAGGCCCCTAGCCGGACGAAGTAAGGCGCTGCGGCAAGAGCCAGGACAACTATCAACACCCACTGGGTGCGGGTTAGCGAGGTTTTCATCGGCGAGTGAAGGTAAGTATCATAGGGAGGGGAAAAGAGCAAAGGGCAAAGAGAAAAGGGCAAAGAGCAAAGTGCGAGGCGAAAGAGTGAAGAGCGCCGTGTCGGCCTTTGCTCGTTGCCCTTAGCCCTTTGCTTCCCTACTGGAGATTGAGGCTCACAACAATCGGTTCCCTGGTGCGCACGACCTTAAGCGTGACCGTACCATGCTGAGTGGCGAGAAACGCTTGGAGTTGCGACACGTTAAGCAGCACTCGCTCCTGCGTACCAATTATTACGTCGCCGGCCTTTAGCCCTGCGCGCTCTGCCGGGCTGTCTTTGGCGATCTTCGACACAAGTACGCCAGCGCTCGCATGAAGGATAGCCGCGAGCTGAGGCGTCAACTCGCGCGCAGTGAATCCGAGCTGAAAACTGATCTCTCGGATTGGCGCCTCACCAGTCAAGTTGCTCGGCGGGTAGTCGGGTCGAGAAGCGAGCTCTCGGGGCGGTGGACCGGTGTTCTCGGGCCCGAGCGCTCGCAAGTCATCGTAGATCCGCCTTATTTCAATCTCCAGTTCCCGGATCGCTTCGCTGGTCTCCCTGGAGGGCGGGCTCTTTTGGTAGCCACGGATACTGACTATGAGTTCGCCAAGCCGCTTTTCAAGCTGAGCGCGCTCGGAGAGTTCGGGTTGCAGGGTAAACGGAGCCATCAGGTCCCGGGGCTCCGTGTTCGGCCGCGGACCCAGCACGGCGTTGAGTTCTACAGTTTGATGGTCTCTGATCGCGCGCAGCTTGATCGCTTGTCCGGCTGGTAATGACGAGAGCAACGCGCCAAGGTCAGCAGTGCCCGCGATATCGAAATCGTCCACACGCGTGATTACATCACCCGTGACGATGCCGGCTCGAGCCGCAGCGCTTTCCGGCGTAACCTCACGCACGATCACACCTGCTCTACGATCGAGACCTAAGACGATGATGTCCGCGCCTGGAAGCTCCGCAATGCTCCTGCCGTTTACACCGAGCCATCCGGCGGGCACATTGTCGTTTTTCTCGATCACGCGCTTCGCGACCGTATCCCGTACGAACTCGATTGGGTAGAGATAAGCTCGCCCGAATCCAGCGTATTGCGCAATCCCTACAACCAGATTGTCGGGAGTGACGACAACACTGCCGTCGCTGCGAGCCAGCAAGCTGTCGGATCGCAATGTTAACGCGCCGCGCGCTCTCGAATATAAGCTGCCGACCATCACGTGACCTTGCGAAACCGCGATCGACGGCGCCAGGTAGACTTTTCCGACGACCGATTTTGCTACGACATCGCTGCTTAATATCTTCACGGCCGCACCATTCAAAAGGCTGCCCGGGGCGGCCGTCTTTGGTGTTATGCCTTTGAGAAACGCTACGTCGAGGACCGCGAATCCGGTAGCGAAATCAACCCCGATCAATCTTGCTGCCACGGTTGTTCCGTCGCTGGTCGTGACGGTTAGCTTGTGCTCCTTGCCCTGCGAGTCCAGATTCGCGAGCCGTGTGACTACGTGGCCCTGGTCATCTACGATGATGCCGGTTGTGATGTGGTAAATGTAGGGCGGAGCCGTCCCCGCTACACCAACCCTCAGCTTTTGTTCTTCACGCATGAGCGCGACCATCTTTTGAAGGTCGATCGTGTGAACCACGGAGACCGCCCAGGGCACACTCGACTGATTGACCGCCGCGTGAGGAGGCTGCGGCGTCTGCGCCAGCGCGGCGGACGCGAAGATCAGGACAATGACTGCTGCTGCACTTCTACTCATCAAGCTTGTTCCCACCAACGTCAATTCAAAAGGACGTACCCACATTGCGAACGGTCCGCTGGCCGGCGGTCACGTACAAGAGCGGCTGCGCTCCAACGCTTACGGTAGGCATCTGAACATCCATATCTCCATTCCCTCCACGCACCAAAACGACTCCGCCATCTTCGGCCGTCAAGTAGTCATCAGGGACAATTCGCTTACCGACAGAAGCATCCCTTCTCGGCGCTCTTATCACCCGCGGACCGCCATTCGCGATACGGTCTTCAAGCTCGCGCAATTGAAGCGCTCGCGATTCAAGCTCGCCCAATTGAGGCGCCTTCGATTGAGGACTACTAGGTGGGGTCGCCACGGCAGCACTCTGATCATGTTTTGAAAGCAACCCCGCGTACTGCGCCGCAAAGATCATAACAACCAAGCCCGCGGTTGCCGCACCGAATCGAAGGAAGCCGGGTGCACCAAGCCACCATAACGAGCGTCGAACTTTGACTTCCGCGAGCCTTGCCTTCAGCATTGCGTCGAAGTTAATCGGGGCCTTGACGCGCGTGCCCGCGGCCACAAGCTCTCTAAGTGCGGTCCGCTCGTTAGCGAAGCGTTCGCAGTCATCGCATCGGCCAATGTGCTCAGACACATCGAACGGAAGCAGATCAGGCTTTTCGGCTTCGTCGATGCGTTCCTTAATGTACTTACAACCGTTCATGTTTTCACCTTTTCTTCAGATGTAGGCGCTCAGTTTTTCCTTCAAAAGATTGCGAGCGCGATTGATTCTGGACTTCACCGTTCCCTCGGATAATTTCAACGTCTGAGCTATCTGGTCATAGCTCAACCCTTCAACGTCTCGCAGGACGATGGCCGCCCGGTATTTCTGCGGTAACGAAGTGATCGCGCGGGCGACGGCGCGGCGGCGCTCGTTTTGAATCAGCGTCTCGTCCTGAAGCATGTTCAGGTCGGGAGGATCGATCTCAATAGCCTCACCATCATCGTTCGTGAAGGGCGAGAATAGCGAGACGGTCTTCCGCCGCTTGCGCCTTCGCAGTTCGCTGATCGCCAGGTTTGTCGCGATGCGGTAGATGTAAGTCGAAAAGCTGTAGTTTGCCTGGTAGCGCGAGGCGCTAGTGTACACGCGTATGAATGTTTCTTGTGCTAGTTCCACGGACCTGTCGTAGTCGTCAAGCATCCGGTAGACGAAATTGGTTATCGGATTGCGGTACCGGCGCACTAACTCCTGAAACGCGACTTCATCGCCGTCGCGAATTGCGGCTAGCAGTTCGTGATCGCTTGCTGCTTCTATTGATCGGCTGCCGCCTAGTTCAATCGCCTGCGCCTGGTGAGTGACTGCTGCCATTCGGCCCGTATCTTCCTCTTGGGGTCTTATTACGGCTCCATAATTATACCCAGATAGATCACGTCTGAGTAAGCACAAAGTTCCGAAATGTTCACAATAAGAACATTTGAAGGCGTGAGGGCCGCTCGAAGCGTTGGTTGACAACCAAGATGCCACCTATATAATGAATATCTTTTGCGCAGAGCAGCATTCTTTGTGATTATGGTAGTAAGGTCAGGCCGCGCGAGTCCTGGCTCGATCCAGATTCGGGGATGAACATAGTAGTGGCTCAGATCAGCGAGGATGAGGGACTGAGTGTCCACCATCTTTATCCGGAGGGCGACCCGGGTCTGGCAGGCGGGGAGGGTCATCTGATTGGGCAATGCGAGTTGACTCTGCGGGCCACCCGTGCCGACAACAAGGTGGAGCTGAACGGCGGTGTGAGCGTGGTTGTGGCGTTTGAGTGCGACCGCTGTCTCGCCGCTTTGTCCATTGCAGTTGAGGCATCGTTTGATCTCGTTTACGTGCCTCCGCTCGGAACGGAGGAAGAGCACGAACTGGGTGAGGACGATCTCTCGTTAGGCTTCTATCAGGACGGTATCATCAATGTCGACGATCTCGCGCGCGAACAGATAGAGCTGGCTTTGCCGATGGCTCGGTTGTGCTCTGACGAGTGCCGCGGCCTGTGCCCCGAGTGCGGCGCGAACCTGAACCTTGGCGAGTGTGTTTGCAGCGAAGATCAAGTAGATATACGTTGGGCCGCGCTGAAGGAATTGAAATCCAAACTGAACTGATAACCAGGAGTACATAATGCCAAATCCGAAACGGAAACATTCAAAGTCACGCACCGGCAAGCGCAGGGCGCACGATCATCTGACTCCGGCCGCGGTGGGGAGCTGTCCCCATTGCGGAGAGCCTCGCCCGCCGCATCGCGTGTGCCCAAAGTGTGGCTTTTACCGCGGCCGCATTGCCATCGAAATGAAAGAAGAAGAGTAAGGACTTGAGGATAGAAGATCGAAGATCGAGAATGGCGGTCCTTCGCTTCGATCCTCGATCTTCGATCTTCTATCCTCAACACGGCTATGCTTAAGATCGCTGTGGACGCAATGGGGGGCGATTACGCTCCCGCAAGCGAGGTCGAGGGCGCCATTGAGGCGGCGCGGGACCTGGGCGTCGGCGTAATCCTGGTCGGGCGATCTGAACAGATTCAAGCCGAACTCGACAAGCATCGCAGAAGCCGCGCTCTGGGTGGCACGACTCGCTCCTGGCGGAGTTCGAGCATCGAGATAGTCGATGCCCAGGAGGTCATCACAATGGATGACCCTGTTGCGGTCTCTGTGAGGCGCAAGAAGAACAGCTCGATCCGCGTCGCTGCCAAACTCGTCCGCGATGGACAAGCGCAGGCTCTGGTTAGTGCGGGCAACACAGGCGCAGTCATGATGACATCGAAGCTTGTCATCGGCGCGCTTCCCAAAGTAGATCGTCCGGCTCTTGCGGCGGTGCTTCCTACCCTGACCGGACACGGGACGGTGATCCTGGATGTTGGCGCAAACGCAGAATGCAAGCCCGCGCACCTTTATGACTTTGCCGTGATGGGCTCGCTATACTCGAGCGTCGTTGTCGGCGTGACTAACCCGCGCGTGGGTTTGCTGTCGATCGGTGAAGAAGAGATCAAAGGCAACGACCTTACCAAAGAAGCTTTCAAGTTGCTCAAGAATTCATCGCTCAACTTTGTTGGCAACGTCGAAGGACGCGACATGTATACGGGTCAGGTCGACGTTGTCGTATGCGACGGTTTCACTGGCAACGTCGCGCTCAAAGTCAGCGAGGGCGTATTCGAGTTCATAATGCGGTTGCTCAAGCACGAGCTGAAAGCGTCTCTTCAAACGAAAGCCGGGGCGATGTTGACGCGGCCAGCGTTTCAGAAATTCAAAGAGAGGCTCGACTATGCCGAATACGGCGGAGCGCCACTGCTGGGCATAAAGGGTGTCGCGGTCTTATGTCACGGCCGGTCGAACGCCAAGGCTATTCGTAATGCGATCGCTGTCGCCCGCACCTATTGTCTTGGGGAGGTCAATGGCAGAATCGAAGCTCAGTTGGGCGCGGCGATTGTGGCGAGCCACGACGGCCACAGATAAGAGTAGACAGAAGGCAGCCGGCAGAAGGCAGTAGGCAGAAGGCAGAAGGCAGTAGGCAGTAGGTCAGTAGGCAGAAGGCAGTAGGCAGTAGGCAGAAGGCAGAAGGCAGAAGGCAGAAGGCAGAAGGCAGAAGGCAGAAGGCAGTAGGCAGAAGGCAGTAGGCAGAAGGCAGTCGGCATGAGCGGTGAACATATGAGAGGGTCTTGTCAATTGGCCACCACGAGAGCAACTGCCTACTGCCTTCTGCGTACTGCCTTCTGCCTTCTGCCTTCTGCCTACTGCCTTCTGCCTACTGCCTTCTGCCTTCTGCCTACTGCCTACCGATTATGAGGACAGCGTTCATATTTCCAGGCCAGGGCTCGCAACAGGTCGGAATGGGCAAGGAACTGGCAGAGACGCAGCCAGTTGCCCGGCAGGTCTTTGAGGAAGCGGATCGCGTACTCGGCCTCAGGTTGTCTAGCCTGTGCTTCGAAGGTCCTGATGAAGAGTTGAGGCTGACGGTGAACACGCAGCCGGCGATTCTGACTAGTTCGATCGCGGCTTTGAGAGCGCTAGAAGCCAGAGGGGCGCGCGCCGATTTTGTAGCCGGCCATTCGCTTGGCGAGTACACTGCGTTAGTCGCCGCAGGATCCTTGGAGTTTGATGACGCGCTCGGAGCAGTCCGAAAGCGCGGGTTGTATATGCAGGAGGCCGTGCCGCCCGGCGAGGGCGCAATGGCTGCGCTGATCGGCATAGATCTTGAGACAGTCCGCTCGATCTGCGCCGAAGCCTCGAGTCGCGGCGTTTGTGCTCCGGCGAATATCAACTCGCCAAATCAGACGGTCATCGCCGGACACAGACCAGCGGTCGAACGCGCTGTTGAATCGGCGAAAGCTAAGGGCGCAAAGCGCGCGGTAATGCTTGCGGTGAGCGCGCCGTTTCACTGCGAGCTGATGAAACCTGCCGCCGAGAGGCTCGCCGCTTTGTTCGACGAAACTGTATTCTCTGATTTGAAAGTACCGCTTGTCACGAACGTCGACGCCGAAATGATAACCTGCGGCGCCGGAGCGCGAGACGCTTTGCTTCGTCAGGTCGCATCTCCCGTCCGCTGGAGCGAATCTATCAAGCTACTACTTGATGAGGGCGTGACTCGGTTCATTGAGGTGGGGCCTGGCAAGGTCCTGTCGGGGCTGGTGAGGCAGATCAGCCGTCAGTGTCAGATACTGAGTATCGAGGACGTTCAGTCGCTTGATGCGACGGCGGCTGCCCTGGGACTCTGAGGGAAAGATGAATGGTGAGCTTGGGCATTCCCGATTCATCGTTCATAATCAAGAGTGATTCTGAAAACTGCGGTCCGACGAATATCAGTTTGTTTGCTGACTCGTCGATACGCCGCATTGGAAACAACGACAAACTGAAGTTTGTCGGACATCTTAATAGGAGGGGCTACGAAATGGCTGAAGGTTCCGTTGAAGAGAGGGTGAAGACAATAATCGTCGACGAGCTCGGTGTGGACGAAGGCGAAGTGACTCCAAACGCGCGCTTTATCGATGACCTCGGCGCCGACTCGCTCGATACCGTTGAACTGGTGATGCGATTCGAGGAAGAATTCAACATCGAGATTCCTGATGAAGACGCCGAGAAGATTCAAAGCGTGCGTGACGCGATCGACTACATAGAGAAACACTCTAAGTAAGCCGTGCGCCCCCGTCTTTCTTAGTCCTGGAGGTAAGGATTGAACCGTCGTGTCGTAATTACAGGCATGGGCCTCATCTGCGGCTCAGGCAACACCAGGGAAGAAGTGTGGTCGACCCTTCTCGCCGGCCGCCCGGCCGTAGGACCCATCACTCGTTTCGACGTCTCCGCTTTTCCAGTCCGCATAGCTAGCGAGGTGAAGAACTTCGATCCCTTGAAGTTCATCGAGAAAAAAGAAGTCAAGAAGATGGACCCCTTCATTCACTACGCGGTTGCGGCATCGCAAGAAGCGATGGACGACTCCGGCTTACGGGTAAATGGGGACGACGATGCCACGCGGATCGGAGTCTTCATTGGATCGGGGATCGGTGGGTTCGGTGTAATCGAGCGCGAGCACGAGAAGTTTCTCAAGGGCGGACCCGGAAAGATATCGCCCTTCTTTATTCCTGCGGCCATCGTCAACCTGGCGGCGGGACAGGTCTCGATTCGGTTCGGGCTCAAGGGGCCGAACTCGGCGACGTGCACAGCGTGTTCGACTGGGTCTCATGCGGTTGGCGACAGCTTCAAGATCATTCAGCGAGGGGACGCCGACGCGATGCTGTGCGGAGGCGCCGAGGCCGCGATCACGCCGATGGGTGTGGGCGGATTCGCCGCGATGCGCGCGCTGTCTACTCGCAACGATGATCCCGGCCACGCGAGCCGCCCGTTTGATGCCGGCCGCGACGGATTCGTAATCGGCGAAGGTGCGGGGGTCTTGCTCCTTGAAGAGCTTGAGAGAGCACGCGGGCGCGGGGCAAAGATCTACGCCGAGCTGGTCGGCTACGGCATGTCGAGCGACGCGTTCCACATCACTCAACCGTCGGAGAACGGAGACGGAGCGATTCGCGTCATGACGAATGCGATCAAGGACGCGGGCGTTCAGCCGCAGGACGTTGACTACATCAACGCTCACGGCACGTCGACCCACTACAACGACAAGCTCGAGACGATGGCCATCAAGAAAGTGTTCGGTGATTCGGCTTATTCGATTCCAGTCAGCTCGACGAAGTCGATGATGGGGCACTTGCTCGGAGCGGCCGGGGGTGTCGAGGCAGGAATCATCGCGCTGGCGCTACAGGATCAGATCGTTCCGCCGACTGCCAACTACGAGAAGCCAGACCCTGACTGTGACCTCGACTATGTGCCGAACGGCGCGCGGCGAAGGCCAATGCGGTACGCGCTCTCGAACTCCTTCGGGTTCGGCGGAACAAACGCGGCGCTGCTCATGAAGCGGTATGACGGGGACTAGAAGAACGGGCTGAGGTCGGTTGTATCGCCGGTGGGCCGGGCAGAAGATTCATCACGCCACATCACGCTGGACCGTAACACATCATGCGGGCGGGCGCCGCCCCGCTCTCACATCTCACAAAAGGGACTCGTATGAACATAGTCGTCTGTTTGAAACAGGTGCCAAAGAAAGATTCGATCTTGCGAATCGGGCCCGATAAAAAGTGGATCGATGAGCGCGACATCAGCTACGAGATGAGCGAGGCGGACGCGTACGCGCTCGAGGAAGCGCTTCGCCAGAAAGAGAAGCACGGCGGCGAAGTCATCGTCATCTCTCTTGGTCCTGAACGCGTGCGCCAGTCGATCAAGGAGGCGCTGGCAAAAGGCGCGGACCGCGCGATTCATCTGCACGATCCGATTTTCGACACCGCGACCGACGCGGCGGCGATTGCGCGGTCGCTTGCGGCGGCGCTCAAGGATGAGAAGTGCGATCTGATATTCACCGGCTTGCAGTCCGACGATTATGGGTTCGCACAAGTCGGATTGATCCTTGCCGAGCAATTGGGTCTGCCGAGCGCGACGATCGTCATGGAAGTGCAGCCCGAGGAAAGCGCGGTGCGCGTGAAGCGAGAGCTCGAGAGCGGTTGGTTTCAGTGGGTGCGGCTACCGATGCCCGCCCTGTTGACCATCCAATCGGGCATAAATCAGCTTCGCTATGCGACTCTCAAGGGAATCATGGCCGCCAAGAAAAAAGAGATTCGCGAAGTGAAGGCGGCCGATACCGGGCTGACCGCCGATAATTTGAAACCAGCCCAGGTGATCGAGCGCGCCTATCTTCCAGAGAAGACGAAACGCACCGAGTTTATCGAAGGCAAACCGGCGGATGCCGCGGCGAAGCTGGTTGAGAAACTGCGCTTCGATGCGAGAGTGATTTAGATTGGCGATTGCCGATTGGCGATTGGCGATTGCGGATTCAGACGGTGATTCACGGCGAAATTCAAATCGGCAATCGGCAATCGGCAATCTTATTGGGGGACTAATGAGCCAAGGAATACTTCTTTTCATAGAGCAGCGGGACGGGGTGCTCAACCGCACTTCGTTTGAAGCAATGGTTGCGGCGCAGCGGATCGCTTCGGCGACGGGCGAAAAACTCTCAGCGGTGGTGTTTGGAAAATCGATCGCCCCAGTAGCTGCTGAGGTGGCCGCGAAGAAACTCGAAGCTGTCTATACGGTCGAAGACGACAAGCTTGCCGAATACACGTCTGATGGTTACGTTGCAGCGTCGAAACAGGTGATCGAAAAGCTCGATCCGCGCTTGGTTATTCTCAGTCATACCTATCAAGTCCGTGACTTCGCTCCGAAGTTGGCAGCGACGCTCGGAAAAACCTTCGTCACCGACTGCGTAGGCTATCGCGTTGACGGAAGCGATGTTGTCTTCACGCGTCAGATCTTTCAGGGGAAGATCACCACGGATGTGCGAGTGACTGGCGCGCCTCCGATCCTTGCGTCGTTTCAAGCCGGCTCCTATCGAGCTGACAAGGCCGAAGCGGCCGAGTCGCCTGCGCCCGTCACGCCGCTTGAAATCAGCATGACAGAGGTGCAGATCAGAACTCAGGCTGAGCCGAAGTTCCAGGAAGCAAAACAAGCTGTTGATCTGAGCCAGGCCCCGCTGATCGTAGCTGTTGGCCGCGGGATCAAAAGCCAGGAGAACATCGAGATCGTCCAGAAACTCGCCGATGCAATGGGAGCCGAAATCGCCGCGTCGCGGCCCATATGCGACAACGAGTGGCTGCCTATGGACCGCCAGATCGGCAGCTCAGGGCAAACGGTTTCGCCGAAGCTCTACATCGCCGTAGGCATCTCGGGTGCGATTCAACATGTGGTGGGCATGAAGAACGCGCAGACGATTGTGGCGATCAACAAAGATGCCGAAGCGCCGATCTTCGACATCGCGGACTACGGCATCGTCGGCGATCTCTTTGAGATCGTGCCCGCGTTGACCGCCGAGATCAAGAAAGTGAAAAGCGAAGGGTAAGAATAGACCACGGATGGGACGGATCGAGCGGATTTGCACGGATCAGATCCGCGGACATCCGTCGCATCCGTCCGATCCGTGGTCTATTCCTGTTGTCTATGGCGATAGAAAGGGAAACGCTCGAAATGGACATCCTGCTCGTAGGAGCGGGGCCGGCGAACCTCGCGTGCGCGCTTCAACTCAGCAAGCTGATCGCCGCTCACAACGAACGCGCGAACCAATCAGGCGCGAAGCCACTGGACGAAATAAACATCGCTGTTATCGAGAAGGCTTCCGAGATCGGCGCGCATCAGCTCTCCGGAGCCGTGCTCGATCCGATCAGTCTGAGCGAACTTATCCCCGATTTCGAAAACGAAGGTGCGCCTTTCGAAGCACCGGTAGGTGAAGAGCACGTCTATTTCCTTTCAGGGCGCGGCAAGATCCCGATGCCGATACTGCCGCCTCCGCTTCGCAATCACGGCAACTACGTTGTGTCGCTCAACAAGCTCGTGCGCTGGCTTGGCGAGAAGTGTGAAGCCGCGGGCGTCAACATCTTCCCGGACTTCCCCGGCGCGGAGATGCTCTACGATGGCGATGCGGTCATCGGCGTTCGCACGGGCGATAAGGGCATAGATAAGACCGGCAAACCGAAGCCTAATTTCGAACCCGGAGTCGATATCGCGGCAAAAGTTACGGTGCTGGGAGAGGGCGTGCGCGGCTCGTTGGCGAAGCAGATGATTGATCGCCTGAAGCTCGATCGCGAAAGTGATCCACAAGTTTATTCCGTAGGCATCAAAGAACTGTGGGAGATGCCCGACGATCGCTTCGCGCCCGGCTCGGTGATTCACACGATGGGCTGGCCGCTTGATTCGCACACCTTCGGCGGATCGTGGGTCTACGGAATGCGCGACCGGATCATCGACATCGGACTGGCGGTTGGGCTCGACTATCGCGATCCGAGCATCGATCCTCATCACGAGTTTCAACGCTTCAAGACGCATCTGCTGATCAGCGATCTGCTCAAAGGCGGCAAGCTGGTCCGCTACGGGGCAAAGGCCATGCCGGTTGGCGGATGGTACACGATGCCGCAGTTGACCTCAGACGGCGTGATGATCATCGGCGACTGCGCGGGTATGCTCAACGGCGAGCGGCTGAAGGGTATTCACACCGCGATCAAGGCGGGGATTCTGGCTGCTGAGACGATTCTTGATGCTCTGATCAAAAATGATTTCACACGAAGCACACTGGGCGCATTCGACAAGAACTTCAAAGAGAGCTACATCGGCCGCGAGCTCTACAAGGCCCGCAACTTCCATCAGGCGTTCGATCGAGGGCGAATGTTTGGCCTGATGACTGCTGGAGTCTCAACAATCACCGGCGGGCGATTTCCTTCGAAGCTCCCGATCAAAGCGGGCCATGAGCACATGCAGAAGCTGAAGGATGATGGCCGCGAGGATCGGTACGCCGGGTTGAAGTACGACAATCAGCTCACATTCGACAAACTCACCGATGTTTACCACTCGAGCACTCATCATGACGAAGACCAGCCCGCGCACCTCAAGGTTCTCGACTTCAATATCTGCGTCGGCCGTTGCGTCGAGGAGTACGGCAACCCTTGTCAGAATTTCTGCCCGGCGAATGTGTATGAGATGGTTGAAGCCGGAGAAGAGAAGAAGCGTCTCCAGATCAACTTTTCAAACTGCGTCCACTGCAAGACCTGCGACATCATGGATCCCTACCAGATCATCGACTGGGTGCCTCCCGAAGGCGGCGGCGGCCCGAACTATCGGAATATGTGAAGAGGGGCTTCGCGTGGGCCGATCCGTGTTCGCTTAAGTTTCCCCATACAGCCCTGCGCTTCCATGCCGTATTGGGATGCCGCGTGTTCACATTCGTGGCGCGAAGGACGCGCCCAAGTTTAAGGACTACATACCGGCCAATCCCGGCGACGCCGTCTGGTCTGTCATCCGCACGCTTGCGGACAGAATTGGCGAGCGACTCACCACGCACCTTCGCGCCATCGCGGATGAGAACGCGTTGCTAAAGGGCATCATTGATCGCGTGGACTTCAACGCTACCACTCTTGTCGGTGCAAAAGATCAGGCCAACGGCGGGAATGTCGTCCGTGCCTTTCACAGTATCCTCGAACAGCCGAACATACATATCCATCTTCCCGATGTCCTCATGGGTCAGCTCGCTGGTTTTCAGGTCGATCAGTAAGGATCATACGGTGGTCAAGTACTCGGTGCTGAACGAAAGCCGCCAACTCCGACCGAAGAAGAACTGCGCATAGAGATCGAACGGCAGCGGGCACTGGCCGTGAGGAGGTGATTGGAAGATGAATGGCTTATGGGTGCATGTTCAGGTTCCAAGTAGCGAATCTGGCTGGTTCGGCTATGAACATGCCGAGTTACCGCTTCCGAAGAGCTAGCAGTTCGTGGTAAAAACGTGACTAGCGGAGGAAGTAGACCATGTCGAGTCAGGCATTAGAGCACATCATCGAAGAAGTGAACACCCTGACAACCGAGGAGCGGCGGGAACTCCTCGCACACCTCGAGAGAGACGAGCGGACGGCTGACCTCAGACGCATTCAGGGCAAGTATGCAGGAATGAAGACAAGCAGCGATGCTTTCGCTGCTCGGAAGGCTGAGGAGATTGAACTGGAAGGTCGACGGCGCCGATGATCTACGTCCTCGATGCGTGTGCGATGATCGCGCTTCTACTCGGCGAACCGGGCGAGGAAGTGGTTTGGGTCCACCTTCTGGAGAAGGACGCTAGTTGCGTCGCGCATTCGGTAAACCTTTGCGAGGTTTTCTATGACTTCTATCGCGACTCTGGCGAGGCTGCTGCCAGTGAAGCGATAGAAGACCTTAGGTGGCTCGGGGTGGTTGAGCGAAACGATCTCGATGAGACGTTCTGGCGAGAAGCTGGCACCCTCAAGGGTACGCACCGGCGTGTTTCGCTAGCCGATTGCTGCGCGATTGCGCTAACCAAACGCGTCGGCGGAACACTGCTTTCCTCAGACCATCACGAACTCGATCCACTCGCCGTGCTCGGCGTCTGCCCGATTACTTTCATTCGATAACGATTGGAATTACGATACTGTACCACGGCTGTTGTAATTCCAGCCTCACGCCGTATAATTCATCACGGCTTCCGAATAATTCAACATCGTGGTGCAAGACCACACTGATCCCCAAGCCAGGAACCCTGAATGAAAAATGGTAACGACAAGTCTCTCGAATCCTGGATATGGGATGCCGCATGTTCCATTCGCGGCGCGAAGGATGCTCCCAAGTTCAAGGATTACATTCTCCCGCTTATCTTCACCAAGCGACTCTGCGATGTGTTCGATGACGAAGTGAATCGCATCGCCAAGGAAGTCGGCTCGCGGGCCAAGGCGTTCAAGCTCGTGAAGCGCGACAAGAAACTCGTTCGCTTCTACTTGCCGTTGCAACCGGCCAATCCCGACGACACAGTCTGGTCCGTCATCCGCACGCTCGCCGACAAGATCGGCGAGCGACTCACCTCGCACCTTCGCGCCATCGCGGATGAAAACGCGTTGCTAAAGGGCATCATCGATCGAGTGGACTTCAACGCCACCACTCACGGCGTGCGCGACATTGACGACAACCGCCTCTCCAATCTCATCGAACGCATCAGCGAGAAGCGCCTCGGTCTCGGCGACGTGGAGCCGGACATCATCTGGTGCAGCTACATGTATCTTATCCGCAAGTTCGCCGAGGGCGGCGGGCAAAGCGCGGGCGAGTTCTACACGCCGGACGCAGTGGGTGAGATCATGGCTCTGATCATGGACCCGGAACCGGGCATGTCGTGCTACGACCCCACCTGCGGCTCCGTCGGTCTGCTCATCAAATGCGAACTCGCGCTTGAGAAAAAGATGGCGCTCCGCTCCCGCAAGAGCTTCGCCCCGCTGAAGCTTTACGGCCAGGAATCCACGCCCACCACCTGGGCCATGGCCAACATGAACATGATCATCCATGACATGGAGGGCCAGATCGAGATCGGCGACACCTTCCGCCATCCGAAATTCCGCAAGGGCAACCGCCTCCAGACCTTCGACCGCGCGGTGGCGAATCCGATGTGGAACCAGACCGAGTTCACTGAGAAGGACTACGACGCCGACGAGTTCGACCGCTTCCCCAAGGGCGCAGGCTTCCCCGGCAACAAGGCCGACTGGGGATGGGTGCAGCACATCCTTGCCAGCCTCGGCGACAAGGGACGCGCCGCCATCGTGCTCGACACGGGCGCCGCCTCACGCGGTTCCGGCAATGCGAACACCAACAAGGAAAGAGACGTGCGCCGCTGGTTCGTCGAGCAGAACCTTATCGAGGGCGTCATCTACCTGCCGGAGAATCTTTTCTACAACACCAGCGCGCCCGGCATCATTCTGTTCCTGAACAAGGCGACGGCGAAGGACCGCCAGGGAAAACTCTTCCTGCTCAACGCCGCAACCGAATTCGCCAAGGGCGATCCAAAGAACTACATCCCAGAGGAAGCCATTGCTCGCATCGCCGACACCTTCAAGGCCTGGCACGAGGTTGAGAAATATAGCCGCATCGTCACCCGCGAGGAGATCGCCAAGAATGACTTCAACATCTCACCCAGCCGGTACATCCACACCGGCGCAGGTGAGGAGTATCGGCCCATCGCGGAAATCGTCGAAGAGTTGGAAGCGCTGGAAGCCGAGAGCCGGGAGACGGATGCCGCGCTGAAAAGCATCCTCGCGAGGCTTGGTGTATGACGAAGAAGAAATCCCCGAAAGTTCCGAGTTCAACATTAGTTCAGAGTTCAACCTCTAGGTTGCCCGATCCGGGAGAATCCAGCGACCAGATATTC
Source organism: uncultured Clostridia bacterium (assembly GCA_964548075.1). Classification (GTDB taxonomy): domain Bacteria; phylum Acidobacteriota; class Blastocatellia; order UBA7656; family UBA7656; genus Onstottus_A. The sequence goes on from CAZJQQ010000015.1 coordinate 136,010, forward strand.
CGCGCAGTGCGCGGAGAATTCTACGACTCTATCGCCGAAGTCCTGCGGACCGCCCGCTCCAACGCCTACCGCGCGGTGAACTTCGTGATGGTGGAAGCTTATTGGAATATCGGGCGGATGATCGTCGAAGAGGAGCAGCAGGGTAAGGAGCGGGCAGGTTATGGGGAGTCACTGATGCGAGGGTTGTCTACGCGATTGCGGCAGGATTTCGGGACGGGCTTTAGTATCTCCAACTTGTTCTCATTTAGGCAGTTCTACCTCGCGTTTCCAATATTCCGCGCAGTGCGCGGAATATCTGCGGGTGATGATCCGAATCTAGAGAATCAGTCTCCAATTGGTCACGCACTGCGTGACCAATCTTCTGCGGACGACGGCTCGGATGGCGAGAGTCCGCTCGCAATTCGTGACGCACCGCGTCACGAATCCTTCCTAGGTGCCGCTCGCGCCCCAGATAATCCGAAAACAATTCCGCACGCACTGCGTACACAATTGACCTGGACACACTACCGCCTTCTGATCCGCGTGGAAAAACCCGAAGCTCGCGAATGGTACATGAATGAAGCTGCCGATCAGAACTGGAGCACCCGAGCGTTGGAACGCCAGATCAACTCGCTCTACTACGAACGCCTGTTGATGAGTCGAGACAAGACGCCGGTCACCGAGGAGATGCGGGAGAAGACCGAGCCCCTCGCGCCGCTCCCGGAGGACTTCATCAAAGATCCGTACGTCCTGGAGTTTCTCGGAATGCCTGACGCACACCAATTCCGCGAGGCAGACCTCGAACAGGCCATCATCGGAAAACTCCAGGCCTTCATGCTCGAACTGGGCAAGGGCTTCGCCTTCGTCGCCCGTCAGCAGCGCATAAGCACCGAGACGAAGGACTTCTTTATTGATCTGGTCTTTTACAACTACATACTCAAATTCTTCATCTTGATCGACCTGAAGACCAGCGAGCTAACCCACGAGGACATCGGGAAAATGGATATGTATGTTCGGCTGTTCGAAGACACAGTGAAAGGCAAGGACGACAATCCCACCGTTGGTCTGATCCTCTGCACCGACAAGGATCATACGGTGGTCAAGTACTCGGTGCTGAACGAAAGTCGCCAACTCTTCGCTTCCAAATACCGGCTGTATCTACCGACCGAAGAAGAACTGCGCATAGAGATCGAACGGGAACGGGCACTCGCGGTGCGTGAGCAGCAAGCGACATACGAAGTGGCTGGAGCATGAATGGATGATGGGGATGGAGGTGGTCCATCTGACGTCCCGTCACGGTCCAGCGAGTTCTTCCTCCAATTGCCAGACAACATCGGCGACGAAATCGCCGAAGCCCCAGCCGATGCCCTCGGTTATCTGCTCAACTCGCGCCAGCCGCTCACTGAACTGTGGATACATCTCCTGGGCCTCGCCGCGCAGCAGGCCGGCCAGTTCCTCCAGTGCCGACTCGACGCTGTTGTAGAACCGCTCGTCGATGTCCCCGTAATCATGGGTAAACTCCGCCCCGTTTTCCACATAGGTCATCAGCAGTTCCGCCGTGCCGGAGAGATTGCTCGTGGCTTTGCGGTAATCGCGGATGGCCTTGCGCGCCTCTCCCAGTTTCAGCGCACCTATGCCATCAGCGCGTTTGGAAAAGAATTGTTCGACGATCCTTTTTCGATACGTCTCAAGAACCTCGCCGCCACTATCTGCGGCGTGACAGCGGGCTTGGATGAAGTCGCGGTTTTCGGCGGCGGAATCGTAAAGATCTTTCACCAGGGCCAGCAGCGCGGGCTTGTCCAAGGTGGTGAGGTGTCGGCGGGCGGCACTCCAGCCGCCGGGCTTCCTGGTGGGTTTCTTGGTTTTGTTAGGCATTGGTTGAAGGAGTTAGCGTTGGATGCGTTTCAAGGGGGGCAAGGATTCGGGTGGAATGATCAGGGTGGAATGATCAGGGTGATGCTCCGCGCCTGCCCGGGCACGCGCTGGATGAAGCCCCGCCGTTCCAGCGTGAGCACCATCGAATGCACGCTCGGCGGTGTGATCTGGAAATACCGCTCCATGTCCGCTTCCGCCGGAGCGCAGCCGTTCACCAGGCTGTATTGAAAGATGTAGGCCAGGAACTGGCCTTGGCGCTTGGTGGGTTCCTGCCCTTTCGCTTCATCATTCATCATTCATCCTCTCCCTTCTGTTCCCCCCAGATGCGGGCGAGGGTGACCTGGATCTTTTTCTCGAAGCGCGAAATCAGTTCGCGGTTGGCGGCGACCAGCGCTTGCTCGGCTTCGATCTCGGCGACGATGGCTTGCTGCGTGGTGAGGGGTGGGAGGGGGATCGTTAGGCTGCCGAGAACACCCATGCTGACATTTGCCCGAGCGTTCTCAACTGAGTTGCCGAGTAATTTCTGAATGAAGAGAGGCGAATTCAACAGAGTCATCAGATACGTTGAATTCACCAATGCGCTGTTTGGTCGGATGACGCAGACCGCCTGATTGACGTTGGCCTCGATATCGAGGTTGAAGATTGCCGTTCTGCCAATCGATGCCCCTACAATGTTGGTCAGCACATCCCCCTTTTGGAGAATCGACTTCGGTTCAATTTCGTTAAACCGGCGTTCGACGTATTTAGGCTTCTCCAATATCAGCTGGCCCAGTCCAACGTTCTCGCTCGTGACAAACATAACGCCGCTTTCCGCTGAGGTGTATTCAATTCCCTGCCATCTAGGAGATGAACCCTTGGTGATCCTGATGCTGACATCGCTAATGGGCAACATCGGCCAGTCGGCGTGGATGGGAATGTGGGGGCGGTAGTGGTCGAGGACTGCGCGGGCGCCGCTGATGACTTTCTGGTAGCCCTCGATCTCCGCCACGATCTCCTTCTGCACCTCCAGCGGCGGCAGCGGGATTTGGAAGTTCTCCACGTAGTCGCGGGGCACGCGTTGAAGTCCACCTGTGCCGGTCATTTGAGCGACAGCGGCATCCCGAAAAAGCGGGTGCATGACGCAGAAGTAAATCCATGCGGGCAAGACCTGTGCGCTGCTTCGCAGCACATAGAACTCGCTTGAGCCAAATCCGATTCCATTCAAGAGACCGCGTGCGATGCCAGCTTTGCCGTTCTCGAAGCAGGGAGTGACCTTGGCGAGGAGGACATCGTTGTCCTCAAAGTAGGTGTAGCTCGCCGAAACCTCTGAGAGTAGCTTCTCCTCACTGGGCTGAAATGCGATGCGATGCTCGTCGAGGTCGGCCATCGGAACGAACGAGATGCGTGTGTCCGGTTTGAGATCGGCCAACTGGCTCTTTCGCGGATTGACGGTGCAGACATCGGCGATTCTTACCAACGGGAATGTGTGCGTCTTCGCTGCGCCCTCCCGATACCGCTCCCCGCTGAGGTTGTAGTCGCCATTTGCGGCGATCCTTTCCTTCGGCACGATCAGGCCGCAGGTAGGCTGGAGGTCGGCGGTGGGTTGTTGGCTGCGCAGGGCTTGGAGGTAGGCGTCTAGTTCGGCTTTGACCTGCGGGAGATCGTTTTTCTCGATGGCGCGGCGCTGGGCGCCGAGGCCGAAGCCGTCGTTTTCGACTTTGAAGAAGGCGATGGTGTCGCTCTGCCGGGCGAGGGATTTGTCGAGGATGAGGATGGAGGTCTTCACCCCGGAGTAGGGATTGAAACAGCCCGCCGGGAGGGAGACGACGGCGACGAGGGAGTTTTCGACGAGCATCTTCCGCAGGTCTTTGTAGGCGGTCTGGCTCTGGAAGATGATGCCCTCGGGAACGATGATGCCGGCGCGGCCGGTGGGCGTGAGGTGCTCGGCCATGTAGTCCACGAAGAGGACTTCGCTGCGCTTGGCCTGGATGGAGAAACGCTTGTGGGGCTTGATGCCGCCTTTCGGGGACATGAAGGGCGGGTTGGCGAGGATGACGTCGGCGAATTCGTTCCAGCGCTCCTCGGAGGTGAGGGTGTCGTATTCGTAGATGTGGGGATCGGTGAAGCCGTGGAGGTAGAGGTTCACCAGGGAGAGGCGCACCATGTCGGGCGAGATGTCGTAGCCCTTGAAGTTTTTGGCGAGGCGGCCTTTTTCGTCGGGGGTGAGTTTGCTGTGGCCCTTGGCGTCGGTGTTGGTGCGGAGGATGTGCTTGTAGGCGGAGATGAGGAAGCCGGCGGTGCCGCAGGCGGGGTCGAGGATGGTTTCATTTTTCTGCGGGGCGAGGACCTCGACCATGAAATCAATGATGTGGCGCGGGGTGCGGAACTGGCCGGCATCGCCCTGCGAGCCGAGGACGCTGAGGAGATACTCGAAGGCGTCGCCGAGGCGCTCGCTGTGGTCGTAGCTGAACTCGTCGATGATCTTGAGGAAGGCCTTGAGCGTCTCGGGGTCGCGGTAAGGCAGATAGGCGTTCTTGAAGATGTCGCGGAAGAGCGGCGGGATGCCGGGATTCTGTGGCATCTTAGTGGTGCCTTCGGCGTAGAGGGCGAGCATCTCGTGGCCGCCCAACCCTGGACTCATTAGCTTGGCCCAGCCGTAGCGGGCGAATTCCTTGGTGAAGAACTTGCGCTTGCCGCCGAGTTCCTCGGACTCGGCGTCCATGTCATCCATGAACTTGTAGATGAGCGCGATGGTGATCTGCTCGACCTGGGATTTGGGGTCGGGAACTTTGCCTACGAGGATATCGCGGGCGGTGTCGATGCGGCGTTTAGTATCGGTGTCGAGCATGGACTATCCCTTGAGTTGCTTGATCACCGACGCGGAGGTGAGCACCTGCATCTGGCGAATGGCAATTTCGTTCAAGCGTTTGAGACGGTCCCCTTGTGACAGCCCCATGTAAATGAGTTCTGCGTTCATGCCCTCTATATTAGCCATCACCAGCAATTGTTCGACAGTGGCGTACTCGCGCATGTTACCTTCGAGTGTTGGGTTGGCATCGCGCCACTGCTTAGCGGTCCTGCCGAAGAGCGCGACGTTGAGCAGATCGGCCTCGTTGGCATAGACCACGGCGGCCTGTGCGGGCGTGACAGCAGCCGGAATGATATGGGCCTTGATCGCATCGGTGTGGATGCGGTAGTTGAGCTTGGAAAGCGTGCGATTCAGGTTCCAGGCGAGTGACAGGCGGCGGCTTTCATCTTCCTTGAGGCGCTGAAACTCCTTGATGAGGTAGAGTTTGAATTCGACCGATATCCAGGAGGCGAATTCAAAGGCGATGTCCTTGTGTGCGTAGGTGCCGCCGTAACGCCCCGACTTGGAGACCAGCCCGATGGCATGGGTAGCATCTATCCATTGTCTTGGTGTTAATACAAAGCTATTGAGCCCTGCCCTGGTTTTAAACCCCTCGAATTCGAGGGGTTTAAAACTGGCGTTATTCAACCTCTCCCATACGCCTAAAAACTCAATGGTATTGCGGTTTCTCATCCAGTTCTGGATGACATGATCCGATCGATTCGGTTCTTTGTGCTTGGCGATGTCCGTCAGGGAAATATAGTCGTCAACAGCTTGGGTGAGAACAGTAATGGCGGTTCCCTGAACCTCGATGCTGGATTTTCTGGTTTTGCTCACTAATCCCCCTATCCGGCGAACTGGTTCAAGGAGACGTAGTCCTTGACGTATTCAGGGACGAGCACGCG
>CAZJQQ010000016.1:0-139804 GCA_964548075.1 uncultured Clostridia bacterium
TCTGCCTTCTGCCTTCTGCCTTCTGCCTTCTGCCTTCTGCCTTCTGCTTTCTGCCTTCTGCCTTCTGCCTTCTGCCTTCTGCCTTCTGCCTTCTGCCTTCTGCTTTCTGCCTTCCGCCTTCTGAGCACTGACAACTAACTCGTAGTTTGATATTCTCCCGCCATGGTCCCCAAGATCATCTTCGTTGCGATCGCATACCTGCTTGGGTCTATCCCGTTCGGCTATCTATTCGTCAAGTACCTGTTCACGAGCGGGGAAGACGTTCGCGAGATTGGTTCCGGTGGAATTGGCGCGACCAACGTGACGCGCCGCGCTGGCGTCAAGGGTGGATTGCTCACCTACGTCTTTGACGTTGCGAAAGGTGTGGCCGCAGTGATGCTGATGCGCCTGGTAGCCGACGATGATTACTTCTGGATCGGTGCTGCTGCGATCTTCGCAATCGTCGGTCACATCTTCCCGATCTTTCTCGGATTCCGAGGAGGCAAAGGCGTCGCCACCGGCGTCGGTGTTTATCTTGCGCTCGCTCCGTACTCGGTTCTCACAGCGCTGGTTCTGTGGGCGGCGATTGTCTACTTCAGCCGCTATGTGTCGCTGGGCTCGATCATCGCTACGGCTGCGGTGCCACTTTGGACCTTGCTCTATTACGGGTTGCTCCAACCCAGCCCGCACTTGAAGGCACTAGTCATCGTCGCGATCGCCGGATGCGCGCTGATCGTGGCTACGCATCACGAGAACATCAACCGGCTGATCCACGGGACAGAAAACAAGATAGGCGTGCGTGTCAAACCCGGCAGCCCTGAGGTCGGCCCCGGCGGAAGCGCGGTCAGCGGAGGGCGAAGCTGATGATTGCCGATCCCGTTGCTGGGGCAGGCAATCGTGTCGCCGTCATCGGGGCGGGAAGCTGGGGCACTGCGTTGGCTATGGTCGCGGCTCGGAATCAGCTCGAGGTGAAGCTGTGGGCGCGCGAGCCCGAAGTCGCCCGCGAGATCAATCGCACTCGCAGAAATCCGTTTTACCTTTCGGGCTTCGAGCTCCCTGAGAACATCCGCGCGACGACAGCCGTGGAGGACGCGATCGAGGGAGCCGACTTTGCGCTACTGGTGGTGCCTTCGCACGCGATGCGTGAGATGGTCATACGCCTAAGCCCGCACTTGAGAAGGGAGACGGTGCTGGTCAGCGCCGCAAAGGGCGTCGAGAACAGCACACTGATGCGAATGGAAGAAGTGATCGCCGACGTTTTGCGCGAACGCTTCGAGCCGCGATACGTGGCGCTGTCAGGACCGAGCTTTGCGCTTGAAGTAGCGAAAGGCGATCCGACGGCGATCGTCGCCGCAAGCCGCAACCGCGAGTCGAGCGAGATGATCCAGCATTCTTTGAGCTCGAGTTCGTTTCGCGTTTACACAAACACCGACGTGGCAGGCGTCGAGCTTGGCGGCGCGGTCAAGAACGTTGTAGCTATTGCGGCAGGCGTTGTGCGCGGCTTGGGCTTCGGAACGAACGCGGTGGCGGCTATCATAACGCGGGGGCTCGCGGAGATGACGCGGCTCGCGCTGGCGCAAGGCGCGCGAGCCGAAACGATGGCCGGTCTTGCGGGGCTTGGCGATCTGGTGCTCACGTGCACTGGCGAGCTTTCGCGCAACCGCCACGTTGGGGTCGAGCTGGGCCGGGGTCGCAAGCTTGCGGAGATACTTGGTGAGATGCGCGAGGTTGCCGAGGGGGTGAAGACGACTTGTTCGATCTACGAACTCGGCAGCCGGTTGGGAATAGAAATGCCGATCACCGCGAGCATTTACGCTTTGCTTTATCAGGACAAGCCGGCGAACGAAGCCGCAAACGAACTAATGGGCCGGCCTCTTAAGCGCGAGTGAGCCCGCGCGAAGGCCGGAGTACTTCTCAACCAGGAAAGGACCAAAACGATGTCAAACTACGTACCGCCGACAACGCCGATTGGAGGGCCCGCCGGGCAGCCGTTTCCGCCTCAGCAGTCATTCCCGCCGCCACCGCAGAAGAAATCAAACGTTTGGGTGTGGGTGCTTGCCGGGTGCGGCACGTTCATCGTGATCGGGGTAATCGCCGTGTTTCTCGGCGGATACTTCGTCTGGAACAAGGCGAAAGAGGCTGGCCTCGATCCCGAACTCATGCAAAAGAAGCCCGCCCTCGCCGTTGCCAAAATGATGGTCGCTACGAACCCCGACGTTGAGCTTGTCTCGGTGGATGAGGAAAAGGGTCTGATCACCATCAAGGACAAGAAAACCGGGAAGACCATCACCGTCAACCTGGACGAGGCCAAGAGCGGAAAGATCACGTTCAAGGGCGAGGGCAAGGACGAAGAGGTTACGCTCGAAGCGAAGGGCGAGGGTGAAACCGGATCGCTTGAGGTGAAAACCAAAGAGGGGTCCGCCAAGTTCGTCGCGGGCTCTGCTGCGACGTTGCCCAACTGGTTTCCATCATACCCGGGAGCCAACGTCCAAGTCACCGTCTCAGCCCAAGGTAAAGACGGCGAAGGCGGCAGCTTCGGTTTCAGCACGACCGATTCGATAGGGCAGGTTGTGAAGTTCTACGAAGACAACCTCAAGCAGGCGGGATTGAAGGTTACTACGAACACTGTACAGCAAAACGGCGTGGTTAGTATGGGCTCACTGACCGGCGAAGACGAGGGTAAGAAGCGCACGGCCTTTATTAGCGCGATCGCTGAAAAGGGCCAAACACAGGTTACCGTCGTCTTCGCTTCGAAATAGACGGACTCGCAATAAGGGCGACAAAAACGGTCGTTCGTCTGCGGCCGCTCCTTATAAGGACTTCTTCGTACGGGCTGGACCTTAGGCCCCAACTGCACCGACTGACTTCGTATCGCAGGAACGTATCGACAGCGCTATCAGGCATTGCCCGGTGAAATACGTCGCAAGGATCAAAAGCTCAGCCAGGCGAAGGCGGGCATAGAAGCGGTTGATCGCAATCAGCGAATCCGAAGCGGCGAACAAGACCGCTCCAAGCGCGGCGAGGCCGGCGCCGGCCCGTCGATTTGTAGCCCACCTGCTCACCGCTTGCCAGACCATCGCGAGGATCACGACAAGGTAGATCGACACCGGCAGTTTCATATCGCCCAGATTCGGGAACAGAACCCACAGCATGAATCCCCCGTAGGCGACGCACACCACGCCCCACCACGCTGAAGACAATCCAGAAGGCGGCGTCCTGAATGCGCCGATGTAGAAGAGATGCGCGATCAAGAAACTAAACAAACCGGAAACAAACTGGTCCGAGGGCAACATCAGGAAGACATCGCCACCCAACGAACAGCAAAGCGCTGCAACAACGAGATTGCGATAGCTTTTGACCTCGGAGACCCTGATCAACGCTATGACTATTATGAAGACCATGGTCAGCGGCTTGAAGATGTAGACGATTGTTCGAGGCCCGAAGTATTGGGCTCCGATGTCGATGGCTGCGGAGATAGCGGCGAGGGCGGTTAATGCCCCGATCAAGCGCGTGCGCTTTTGGAGAGTAAGTCCGGCTCTGTCGAATGCGGTTACCTGCTTCACGTTCAGAATTCACTCGCAACGAACTCGCTTAGGCAAGCGATGAATACCACCAACGGAGAGGCTCTGTCAAAACCTCAAACTTCACCGCCCATGCTCGTCGAGCGCCGCGCCCAGTCGTTCTAGTCCACCGGCCAGCATCTCCGAATCGCAGGCGATCCCGATTCGAATATGATCGGGCATCTCGAAGAACGTTCCCGGCACAACTGAAGTCTCGTACTTCTCTCGAAGCAGCGCGCACAACTCATCGACCCGGCCCCGCCGCACTCTCGGAGCGACGACTGTTCCGAACCGCGGCCGGACCGTGTCGAGATCGTCACGCGAATCAAGAAACCGATCGAGCAACGGGCGGTTCCCTTCAAGCAGCGCACGCGCTCGAGCGCCGATCGCATCGAGATTCTTCAGCGCGATCACACTCAGCCGCTCAGCCGGATGCGCGGGAATGTTGCCGAACAGATCATTCAATCGCCAGATCCTTCTCGCAAGTTCGGGCTCCGCAAGTATCCACCCGCATCGCAGCCCGCTTAGCCCGTAAGCCTTCGTCAGACTGCTGGTCGTGACGAATTCGGGCCCAAGGTGAAAGGCCGAGCGCGGGGATCGATCGAACAGGGCTTCGAGATAAACTTCATCGACCAGCACGCGCGCCCCGGCTCGCCTCGCGATTTCTCCAACCTGTCGGAGCGTATCGTCGTCGACAAGAACGCTGCTGGGGTTGTGCATATTTGTGATCACGATGAGTCGCGTGCGATTTGTTACGGCGCGTTCCACCTCGCTCGGGTCAACGCGAAACTCGTCTTCGAACCGCCGCTCGAATCGCTTCACTTGAGCGCCGAGAAAAGCTGCCGCCGACACAAGTGGATCGTAAGCAGGGCGCTCGATCAGCACTTCATCGCCAGGCTCGAGTATCGCGGCCATCGCAAGGTAGTTGGCCATCGAAGTACCCGTCGCGGCTACGATGTTTTCAGTCGCTACGCCGCACTTAGTCGCGAGTGCCTGCTGAAGAGGCTCGTAGCCATACCAGCTCGGGCCGCTCAGCTCGATGTCTTCGATTGTCGCCCCCAGCTCGGCGATCGGATAATGAACGACCCCGCTCGTTGCCAGATTGAATCTAGCCTGCGAGCGTGTCTTTGCCCACTCGATGTACTCAGATCGTTTCACTCGTTTCGTTTCAGCCACTCTTGCGTCTTCCTCGCCAAAAGAAATAAACCGGTATCCCGGCGACTAGTATCGCCACTCCGATCAAGCTGTTCCTTGGAGCCTTGTAAATCGCGCTGGCGGCGACCAACCACTCCGCTGCGATAAACAAGATGATCACCACTACGCTTACCTTGAGCGCGTAGCTCCTGCCTTTGAAGGTTACATCTGTGAGCGGTCCGCGTTTGCGAAGCGCAAATAAACAAGCCGCTGTCAGCCCGAAGAAGATCGAATCGATCGAAACGACGTAGTTTAGAATCTGCTCGTACCTGCCGGACGCCGCAATCACAATCGCGCCAAAGCCCTGTAAAGCGATCGCCGCCGCAGGCACGCGCGTGCGCGGATGGAGGCGCGCGACGCCTTTGAAGAACAGCCCGTCGTCCGCCATCGCAAAGTAAACTCGCGGCGCGGTGAGCATGCTCTGACTCAAGAAGCCGAGCGTCGAGATCGCAATGCCTATAGCGATTATCGTTTTGCCTTTCTCACCTAAGACCGATCGCATCACCTCGGATGCCGGCGTAGTTGTCGCCGCAAGGCCTCCCACTCCCAACACGCTGACGCAAACGAAGTTCACCGCCAGGTACAGTACAATGACTCCCACCACTCCGATCAGCAACGCTCGCGGCAAGTTTTTTCGCGGCTCACGCATCTCGCCTGCGACGAAGCTCGCCGTTTGCCATCCACCGTAAGCGAACAAGACTGGTACTAACGCTGCTCCGAATGTTCCGATCATCGACCAGTTTTCGGGCGCCGACGATGGCGGCTGTATCGGGCCAACGCTTACGTTGTGTCGAGGGCCTGCCCATAGCCCGACGCCGATCAGAGCAACGATCGCAAGAATCTTCAACACCATCAGGGCGCTCTGGACTGTAGCGCCCGCGCGCACGCCAAGGCAGTTGATGATGGTCAAAGCCCCAAGGGCTATGGCGCCCACGACCCAGTCTGGGGTTCCCACGCGAGTCAGATCGATGAAGTAGCGCGCGAAGGTTACCGCTACCGCAGCCATTCCCCCGCTTTGAACCACGAGCAGAAGCGTCCAGCCGTAGATAAATGCCACTCCCGGATGAAACGCTTCGCGGATGTACGCGTACTGGCCGCCAACGTGAGGACGCAAGGCTGCCAGTTCGGCGTAGATGAACGCGCCGGCGAGCGCGATCAAGCCGCCGACCACCCAGGCGCCCAGAATCAATTCGGGCGTGTGAACAACTTCGGCGACGACGTGCGGATTCATGAAGATCCCGGACCCGATGATCCCTCCCATCACGATCATCGTTCCGTCGAACAGGCCAATCCTCCGCGCCAGTTTCGGGGCGGTATCTGGATCAAGTGCCGAGGGTTGGTCTTGGATTGCGCGTGGTGGATTCAGAGTTTGTTCCCTTTGTTACGTTGAGACTGGTTCAACCGATCAGGGGGCTGACTGAATCCCCAACGTTCTTTCGGGGATTCAACCCTTCGATGTCGCCTGCAGACGCTCCCTCATGCGCATCTGCCACTTTGTCCGGGGCGTGTCCTCTTCTTCAAACTGGCTAAGTGCTTCCTTGAGCGTCTCGCCGCCGATCTGCCGCGCCTTCAAATAGAGCAACGCCGTCAGAGTAGCGATGAGCGGCACGATGATCGCGTTAAGCATCACCACAATGATCGACGTAATGCGCCCGGTCAGCGCCGGGGCCTGTGGAGTCTTTGACAGCTTGAGAGCGACGGCGACTGGAATCGCTACGACTGATGCCGCTATGCCGGGTATGGCCCACTGGCAGAGGAGAATCACAATAACCGAGCGCCAACAGCGCCTGACCAGGGCCTTTGATCGCTTCAACGCTGCGCGCCCTTTCAGCCCTTCCATCATGACCACCGGCGCGGCGAGGGAGTAGTTGATGAACATGATCACGCCAGGGACCAGCAACATCAATCCGAGGAACCATCGGATTGAGGATATCGCAATGGTAACCAGAAGCGCCTTCAATCTCTTCCTGACTGCTGCATAAGCGGTGCGAAGTTGTAGCGGTCTCAACGGCGACAGGAAGAGCTGCGTCACCAGTCGGATCGTGACACCGACGATTACCGCATTAATGAAAAAGTTGGCGAAGAACATGAGAATCGAGAGTACGATTTCGACCGCGCCGGTGGCCGACATACTGAAAACGATCCTCCCGCCGCCAGCTTCAGCCGGAGCACTGGGTGCGTCCGGCCTGAGCGCGGCGCTGACGAGTAGCGCGCCGTGCAACACGATCAGCGGAAGGTACATCAGGAACGTGACGCGGAAGAACTTCGGGAAGTGCTCGATGTAGAGCGCGAAGGAGCGGCGCAGCATTGCGCCCGTTCCTTCAGAGGTCGCTCGCACCGCGCTTGCGAAGCCGGCGGCGCTTGCAGGACGATCTGAAGGGTTCTTCGCCAGCGCCCCCATCACAATCGCAGCCATTCGCTTCGGCATCTTCCGGCGCTTTTCCCTAAGAGGGGGCGGCGGAGCTTCCATGTGAAGCCTCATCAGCTCGTATGCCGGACCGGTGAATGGCGGCTCACCCGCGAGCATCTGATACGCAATGACTCCGAGGCTGTATATGTCGCTCCGCGCGTCAAGCGCCTCGCTGCGACATTGCTCCGGCGACATATATATCGGTGTGCCGAGAATAGACCCGACTCGCGTCAGTCCGTCGGCCGGAACGGTCTGCCGAGCCAGATTCTCAGCAGTAGTATGGTCGAACACCCGAGTTCGCTCTTCCTCCGACACCCGCGCAGGTTGCACCCGGGTCGCCGCTTCGGAGGATCCCGCTGTGAAGAGTTGCGTTGCCGCTTCACTCGTGACCGGCTTGTTGGCCTCCGCTTCTTCAACGAGGATCAGCGTTGAATCGTCATCAACAGACGGCCGCTGTATTTGAGTTGCGCTTTCTGAAAGCTCAGCCGCGTGCGCGTAGGTCTTAGTGTCGAGGACTCCCGTCTTGAGCGGCTGGTTCGTCACAGTCGTCAAACCGGCCTGTAGCCTCTTTGTATCCCCAGAAGACGAAGACCCGGATGGCGCCTCCTCGGCGGCGGCGCCGACTTGAACATCGCCAAGCTTTGCGAGACCGAAGTCGAGCACCTTAACGGTGTATCCGCCGCGCCGATTGGGCTCGAGCCAAATATTATCGGGCTTGAGGTCGCGATGAATGATGCCCTGTTGATGCGCTTCATCGACGGCCGAGGAAGTTTGTTCGATGATGTCGACGACCCAGTCGATTGGAAGCTGAGACTCCTCGGCCAGCACTTCAGCGAGCGTGCAGCCGTCGAGGTACTCCATCACCAGGTATGCGATTCGCTCGCCGTCAACACGCGCAAAGCCGAAGTCAGTCACATTTACCACGTTTGGATGATGCAGACGGCCGGCAGCTTTTGCCTCGCGTTTGAAGCGTTCGACGAACTCGTCGTTCATCATGAACTGCGGCGTAATGACTTTGACTGCGACGGGCCTGCCGGTGCCCAGATGGGTCGCGAGATAGACCGAGCCCATCCCGCCCTTGCCGAGTTCTTTCTCGATGCGGTATTTCTCGTCGAGGACTTCACCGGTGAGTTGTGTTAATCCCACCCATGACCCATGATCAGCTCAACCGTTTGCTCAGCGTTGCCGCGATAGAACTTTACCTTAACTTTGCTACGGGGCTTGACTGCGCGGATGCGGCGGGCGAGTTCGTCCGGTGTCCGGATCGTCTGCTTATCAAACTCGGTGATAATGTCGCCTGGTTGCAACCCGGCGAGATCAGCCGGGCTGTTGTCGATTATCCGATGAACCTCTAATCCCCATCTCTTTGTGCCTGCGACGCAGCAGCGGCGGCCGACATCTCCCACCCCGAGAAAGCCCTGGTCCCTCGGTTCCGTCTTCGGCTGAAACGGGGTAAGGGTTGGGCTCCCGAGCCGGATGCGCGCGGAGACTTGTTCGTCATCCCGATAGAGCTTCACTCCAACTTCCGAGCCGGGCTTGACTGAATTCAAGACGCGCGCAAGCTCTCCGCTGTTGCGGACCGGTTGGTCGGCAAGATCGATCAGCACGTCGCCGGCTTGAATACGGGCCACAGCGGCGGGGCTATCGTCGCTGGTCAGGCTGGTAACAAACACTCCCTGAATGTCCGGATACTCCACGTCCAGAAGATTGCCTGGGACAATGCCCATCGCGTTTTGAATCGCTTCCTCGAAGGAGCGGCGAGCAATCTCGGCTTGCCTGAGCTGCTTTGACTGCCGGGAGCGCTCGGCCTCTCGGGCCTGTTCGGCGCGATGGGACCGGCGGGCGCGCACGGCCTCTCTACCAATGGTGACGCCCGTACCAATGAAAAGGAATAGCAAAAGAAGAGCCAGCAGCCAGACAAGTTTCCGCTGCAGCAGGTTCTTGATGAACGACTGTGTCTGATGTAATGGTGCCGAACCGTGCGCCATCGGGTAAGTGGCAGAGGCCGGTGCGTAGCGCGGACTGTTTGGATCAAGCGACCCGGTGTGCGCGGTTGCTACGACCGGGGCAGAAGGATCGAAGGGCCGAGTGTCCGCCAGGTCTTCGACAGAGGCGGCGACCGGAGCACCACAGTTCTTACAGAAGCGATCCTGGCTCAGAATATCCGCGCCACAACCCTGACAGTTTGTCATAAGGCCTCCTGAATGTTTCTGGGCGTGATCGCTTTTGGTTACGACAGGAAGAACGGATTTGTTCAGGGGCGCTTTCCGTTGAAAGACGGCACGATCGGCAACAACACTCGGGACGGGTGCGCTCGGTCGTGATGGACCGTGTTCCTGGCGACGCGCGTCTCGTCATCCGCCCTCAACGCTTTCCCGGTGTTGGGGTTCGGATCGAAGCGTGGATCGTTTGAGCTGGTTACGTGAATTGCAATTCGATGGCCTTTGTTGAAGACGATGCTTGTTGACCACAGGTCAATCGAGAACTTGTGCACCTCGCCCTTTTTCATGAAGACTTCGCGATCGAACCCGTCGCGGAATCGGGCGCGCACCGCCGAGTCAAGCACTAATCGCTCGGTGCCATCCGGATATACATCGACCAGTTTCGCCATCCAGTCGGTATCCGGCGCATCGCTCTCAGCCCACAGCTCGACATTCACGCGGCCGGTCACCTCGATCGGCGACGTTAGAACGGGCGTGACAAATTTAAGGATGTCTTTTCGATCACCGGTCGCCCGCTGGTCCATCGGACCTTTCTTGATGCTCAGGTTCGCTCCGCCGATGGTAGGAACCGGGTTCTTGGGATCGTAGGTGTAGGTGTCGGCGCTCTCAGGTTCGACAGCCATCTTCTCACTGAGCGCACCGCCTGGCTTGAGGAAGTAAGAGGTCGGCTTCGCGGGAACGGGCCAGGCTAGCGCGGTTCGCCACTCGTTACCCGGAGCCTGGGTGTTAGCGACGTCGCCCATAACGTAGTATCGGACCGGCGGTTCTTCCATAAGTCCGTTGTCTTTTCCCTTGAGCCAGTAGTCAAACCAGCGCATCGCTTCTTCGGTGGCATTGACCACTGAGTCGGTGGGGTATTTTACCTCTTCGACTTTTCCGTGGCCCCAGGGACCCATGATCAGCTTTTGATTCCCTGCGGCGAGACCTCCGCCTTCCGATTGCAAGCCCACGAAGTTATCGATGTTGCCTTGCCCAAAGATGTCGTACCAGCCGCCGTAGTTGTAGACCGGCACGTGAATCTCGTGCCAGTGCTTGGGCATTTCCGCCAGGTCAAAGAAGCCGTCGTAGACGTTGTGCTTGATAGTCTCCGCGATCACCCATTCTGCTTTTTGGCGTTTCAACCACGGGTCGTTGAGCTCCTTTCGATAGACCCCGCCCACAAACGCCGATTGATTGTAGAGGCTTGCGCGCGCGACCATCACGAAGTTCGCGACAAGATGTGGCGGGTTCATCATCGAGGCGAGATTCGCCGCGATTCCCATCGCCGAGGCGCCGTACATTCCGACCTTACCGTTGGACCACGGCTGCTTTGCGATCCATTCGATGGTGTCGTAGCCGTCAACGTGATCGGTCATGAACGGCCGGTATTCACCTTCGCTCTTGAAGCTGCCGCGGCAGTCCTGAACCACAAGCGCGAACTCGCGATTGGTCCACAGAGTGTTTCCGGTCGCTTGCAGGTCTTTGCCGTAAGGCGTTCGCACCAGCACGGCGGGCCACGGCCCCTTGCCTTGAGGAAGGAAAATACTGGTTGCGAGCTTGACCCCGTCGCGCATTGGGACCATCTGCTCGGTTGGCTTTGTCGACTGGGCCGGCTGCTGCGAAGAAGCGGGAGCAGTTTGCTGCGAAACGGCGGTGATGAGCGAGCCGAGCAAAAGGATCAGAACCAGCGAGAGCGAGAGGCCGGTGCGCAAGCGACGCGGCCCAAAGTCCTGGACTCGCGGCGATGCGATCACATGATCACAAAACGGCTGCTCTCTCGAGAGTAACAATTGGTTGTTTTCAATTCGCTTCATTCTTTTGTAGCACATGCACATCCGGACGTGAGGCATTTGCGATTAGGGTTGAGGAACGTGCTTCGGTGAGCAGGAAAAGAAAAAAGCGTGCGAGAGAGCGGTTTGCTCTCTCGCACGCTTTCCCGAGTCGGCTTAGAACGTGAAACGCGCGCCGAACTGAATTGCTCGCGGTCCACCTGTGCCGAAGGCCTGACCTGCCCTTCCGGAGGGCCGTCCAAACCGGAAGGTACTCGGCAGTGTTATGCCCAAGTCACCAGGGGTGGTTGGATTCGTGAAGTTCGCCACATCCAACCCCGTGCTGTAACCGGTCAGATTCGCGACGTTGAAGACATTGAAGATCTCGACCAGTCCCTGGATCGCATATCGCTCCTTGAAACGAATGTCCTTCGAGAATCGCAGATCCTGCGAGTGGAAGGCATCGCCGAACCTGGCATCCGGCGCAATCACCAACGGACGGATCAAGCCGAGGCTCGGCTTGGCGACGTTGGCATTGTACTCGCTGACGAGCTTGAACAACTGGTCCGTGCCAGTGCCGCGGCCAAGGTCGTTGATCTTCAACCCGGGCAAGGTATCGCCGCCCACGCCGTCGCCGTTGAGGTCAACGTCGCCGGGGATGCGGGCATTGAACGGGCCCCGGCTGGCATAAACTGCAATCAACGAACCCTGAATCCCCCACGGCAGGTTTGCGACGCCGCTGAACGTAAAGCGATGCGTCGAGTCGTTATCCTGCGGGCCTGGATTTCCGAACCAGTTGTCCTGATCCTCTGGCAGCCCGCCTCGAAGGAAGAAGCCCCTCGAACTCGACATCGCGTACGATGCGGTGAACTGGTAACGATTCGAGAACCGCTTATCCAGTTTCATCAACAACGCCTTGTAGCTGCTCCGGAGTATGCTCTGAATAACCGGGATTGGACCATTCGAACATATCGCGGTCGGGTCCGCAGATTGTGCGGCGGTGCACTTGGGAAGCACCGGTCCGCCTTTGGACGCAATGCGGTTGAAGTGATTGAGATCGATCGCAGAACCGACTCCGATAGCGCCGCTTATTTCATTGACGCGCTTGCGCACGACAAAATCAACAGAAAGCGCCATGTTCGAGGGAAGCTGGCGTTGGAAGCCCAGGCTCATTTGCTCGGAGTAAGGCGATTCCAGGTTCGGATCCAGCAGCGTCCCAGGAAGCGACGCCGACTTCACATACTGTATGCTGCTGAAGCCCTGGCTCGCGCCGGCGGCCAATTGCGATTGAAGCGTTGGAACCTGCGAGTTGAACGCAGACAGCGCATTCGCTCCGGTGAACTTGGTCGGAAGCGTCCCGGCCCCTATTCCCGGTGCGTTGTTGAGGAAGTTCAGCGACGCACCCACCGGCGGATTGATGATGTTGCCGACAATTGACAAAAGGCCAAGTCCAGGTGGAATTGGCGCGAATTGGAAGGGGTTGACGAAGAACGCAGTGGGAACCGACAGACGGCCGTCACCAGCCGGGCCCAGCAGCGGACGCTCCAGAAGTCGCGTGACGAACAACACTGTATCGTAGTAGATCCCGGCGCCACCACGGATGACCGTCTTACCGTCGTTCTTGACGTCCCAGGCAAAGCCCAACGAAGGCGCGATATTGTTCTTGTCCTTCGGAGCCTCACCCAGCTCGCCAACTATTGGTTTGAGAAGCACGGGCCTCGTCAGGTCGTGATTGGCAAGGTTGGTCTCGTACTGATACGAGGCGCCGTACGAGAACGTAAAGCCCGGTTTCACCAGCCACGAATCTTGCAGGTAACCGCGATACCGATTGCTCTGCCGAGCTATGCTCGTTCGGAAGGGCGGCGGCTGTACGGGATCGCCTACGCCGACCGCGCCGGCAATAAACGAAAGCTGCAAAATATCATTCAAGCTGATTGGGAGGGTTGCGCCAGAACGAAGCGACGCAGGAATCGGAATGTTGAACGCCGCTATCAACACCGGCTTAAGAGCTGCCGGCAACGGCGCACCATTGATCGCCGCAAGGAAGGCAGAGTTTGTCGATTCTATGCTGCGCGGGTCGTGCAGCACAATCAGGGCGGGGTCGAAGAAATCCCACAAGCCCTTGCCATAGTTATGCTCCCACTCGAAGCCGAAGCGAACGCGGTGACTCCCCTTCTGCCAATTCATGTCATCACGAGTCTGGTAGCGGTCGAGGTGGCGCGCTTGAGGGGCCTGGTCGTGATTGCCCATCGTGTTGAGGCCCAAACCGCCAATATTGATCTGCGCTCCACCGGCATTCAGGCAGCCGATGAAAGTCGAAGGACAATCCGCTGCAGTAGGCGGATCGCTGATGTTGTTGATGCGCTGATAGTTGAAACGCGCATCGTTCACCAGATTCGGCTTGAGAATCGTCGTGAGTCCAAACTGAATGTTGTGGTCGTTATTCTGATTGGCTCGCCAATTCGAAGGCAGCCTGTTGTCCCCAACCGGGGCAAACGCCTCGTTGTTGTCCCAGCTATAGCGAACGAACATATTGTGCTTTTCGTTGAGCTTTACGTCGGTTCGCACATTCACCAGCAGCCCGTCATAGGGAGAGTTGAACGTCGATGTGAATTGATCGAAAACCGGCGCGCCGGTGTTGAAGAATGTGAGCACCGAACGCTGGTGCAACTTCTCCGCGTTGCCGAAGAAGAACGCCTTGTCCTTTTTGATCGGCCCACCGACAGAGCCGCCGTACTGGTAGCGGCGGAAATCCGGATCGAAGTTCCTGTTAGGCCGCACAAACGTCGGAAGGGCCGCTATGCTGTTGTCGCGGAAGTAAACAAAACCGCTGCCGTGCAGGTCGTTGGTCCCCGTTCGCGAAACAATGTTCACAGCGCCTACCGAGGTGACGCCAGTCGAAAGATCGAAGCTGAACGTCGATATCTGAAACTCCTGAATCGTCTCGGTGGAGAAGTTTTGCGCCGCTCCCCCGGTTACCGGATCCAGTATGCTGCCGCCATCGACGGTTATTCTAGTCAAAGCCGCCGACGCTCCGCCGATAGAAACATTAAACAGATTATTGGCATTGCCAACGCTGCTTGCACTGACCGAGACGCCCGGCTCGAGCAGCGCAAGCTGCAAAAAGTTGCGCCCATTGAGTGGCAGCGCTTCTATTTTCTGCCGGGTGACGACGCCGTCTATCTTGAAGTTTTGCTTGTCGATGATCGGGCTTTCGGCCACAACGTCGACCACTTCACCCTTGGAGCCTGCGCGTAGCGCCCCGTCGCCCGATGTTGTACCGCCGACCTGTACGGTCAGCGTAGAAACCTGAGTAGCGAAGCCCTGAGCTTCGATCTTGACTTCGTACTCGCCAGGTAAGAGCGTACTAACCAGGTAGATGCCGTCGCCGCCGCTCGTAGCGGTTCTCACGGCTCCGGTCGCCTTGTTGGTAACCGTGATGCTGGCGTTCTGGATCACAGCACCCTGCTGGTCAGTAACTGTGCCTTTGATCGAACCAGTTGGGTTCTGCGCCAGCACCGGTATGGTCGTCCTTACCGCTAATGTCAACAGCGCAACTGCTAGCAGCAGGAGTCTAAACTTATTGTGCATGCTTGTCTCCTTTCGAATTCCTGTGAGCGGGTAGTTTCAATCCAGGCTCCGTTCAATAGACGGAGTGGGCCAAAGACCCAACCTGATTCGGCCAATGGTCGCACGGGAACGGCAGACCACAGTCGGTTAATCTCAGTCGTGCGCATAAAGCCAGATATGACGACCACCTCTAAGGGCGCCCCGACACGCGCCCGCAAACCTGCTAACGATACTATGAATTTAAAGCTAGGAAGCTTAGTAGACGCGCATATGATTATTTTTTTTGGGCCGGATTGTCAAGCGGATTTCCAACACCTTTCCTCGCTCAAGGGGAGCATCGGACTCGGCCGAAGGGCAAGCATTGGTTATATTCGGAGGTCAACTCTCCCTGCGTCGGATGATCGCAAAGGTTGTTCTGAATTGCCGAAAACGAAGACGCGGTGAGAGGAGTGCCTCTCACCGCGTCGCAAGCTAATGGATGGCTCTGCCCTAGAACTGAAGCCGAGCCGCAAACTGGAATGCGCGAGGACCGCCCGTGCCGAACGTTCCACCAGCCCGGGTGGTCGGGACGCCGTACGTGTTCACCGCTCCGTTAAGGAGGCCGCTGTAACCAGCGAGGTTCGAGATGTTGAGGACATTGAATACCTCGCCGATCAACTGCAACTTCAGCTTCTCTGTGAAGCTGATGTTCCGTGTCAGCCGCACGTCCTGCGACATGAACGTGTCGCCGTTATCGATGACTGCCGGCAGCGTGATCACCGGGATGGGCTGGAGGCGTGAGGTCAACTTGCCCGCGAAGTTCGAGTTGAACTGTTTCACGAGGTCGCGCAACCCGTCGGCGCCGTAACGAGTGCCAAAGCCGTTGAAGGTTCCGCCCGGCAGGATGAGCGTGTTAATCCCATCACCGTCGAGATCCACATTGTTTATCAGGTTTGCGAGCGGCGGCGAGCTGATCCACGGCATGATCAGACCAAGCTGCCAGCCATTCAACGCCCCGCGCGCGAATCCGCTATCGCCTTTGTAAGTCGGCAGATCAACAAACCCGCTGAAGGTTAAGCGGTGGCGACGATCGGCACCTTGATAGTCGTCGCCCTCATGGAAATTGTTTGTGTTGATCGGGCCGTTACCGACGGAGTTGAAACCGGTGTACTTCGACAGCGCATAGGAGGCGGTGAAGGAATAGCGGTCACTGAACCGCTTGTTCACCTTGACGTGCAGCCCCGTGTAGCGATAGTTCGCGGCGCCGTGCGAGACGGCAATCGGCCCGGTCGAGCAGAGCGTCTTCGGGTCCGCAGCCTGAGCGCCAACACATGCCGGTATGACCGGCCCGCCGACGGCAAAGAAGTGGTTCTGATCAACGATCATCGTGTTGTGCAACCCGCCAAAATGGAGCGAGCGGCGCATCACGAAGTCTCCCGATACAACCAAATTCGACGCCAGTTGACGTTGAAGGCCGGCGCTGACGCTAATCGCGTAGGGACTCACCGTATCCGGCGAGAAGATACCGCCGAATTCCTTGTTGCCGGTCGTCTTGAAGAGTTCGACACCCCGAACCGAGAGGTCCTTCCCGTTGCCCAACTGCGCCAGCGTCGCGGCGCGCAATGCCGGGAGGATCGCATTGAGTTTGGCTCCGGTGAGCACAGTGTTGGTGAATATGCTGGTAATGAACGTACTCGGATTTTGGCGATCGAGTCCGTAAAACGAGGCGGGAAGAATCGAGCGTCCGTTCCCCGACGGCCCCACGTAGGCGCGTTCGTTCAGCCGCGTCCAGAAGAGGTTCGCGTCGTGATAGACGCCCGCCCCGCCGCGAATCACCGTCTTGCCATCGCCCTTCACGTCCCACGCAAAGCCGAGACTCGGATCGAAGTTGTTCTTGTCACGCTTCGGCGCGCTCAGATCGCCGCCCAGCAACGGCGCCAGAATCTTTGGCCGGTCGAGGTCGTGATTGAGAATGTTGGTCTCGATGGAGTAAGCGACCCCGTAATCCAGCGTGAAGCGCGACGAGACGCGCCATTGATCGGCGAAGAACGCCCGGATCCGGTTGTTGTGCGACGCCGTTTGCAGGTTGAAGGGCTGCGGCTGGCCCGGCTCCCCGATGCCGGTAACGAATGTGTAGATGGGGAGCTGCAGAATATCCGCGTAGGTCGGGATGGTGGAATTCAGCGGCGCCGTGCCCGTCGCGTTTAGCCTCACGCTGGCCGGCAAGCTGTTGTAGTACCCCAGCACCGCCGCTTGAACCGGGCCGGTCGTGCCCGCGACGAGCGCCAACAGGTGAAGCGGGTCGTAAGGTACGTTCAGCGACGGCTCCAAGAACGCCCAGAGTCCGACGCCGTAGAAATGCTCCCAGTCGCCGCCGAAGCGCAGCCGGTGCGAGCCCTTCTGCCAATTCAACGTGTCGGTCATCTGATAGGTGCGCAGCACGCGGTTTTGAGGCACGTTGATGTTGTTGCCAATGATGAATTGCGGCGCCAGCGTAGTGAAGGTTTGCGGTCCCCCCAGACCGACGCAGGCCACCGGGTCGGGGCAATCCTGGGTCGTGGGAATTTTCAGCCGTCCGCTGTAAAAGCTATAGGAGTAGCGGAAGTCGTTGACCAAACTCGGGGTGAAGACAGAGATCAGGCTGCCCAGTATCTGCGTCGAGACGTTGCGGGTCGGAACCCAGTACGAAGGCATGGTGGTGCCGTCCGCGTTGACGTTGTGATTGTTGTCCGTGCTAAAGCGGACGAAGGCGTTCTGTTTGTCATTCAGCTTGCCATCCAACTTGATGTTCGTCGTTTTGAAGGTGAGCGGTTGCGTGAAGGCGCCATCAAACTTGGACCAGATCGGATGGTTGTTGTTCACCAGCACCACGCTGTCCTGGTTGTTATACTCGCCGTTGAAGAAGAAGAATGCCCGGTCCTTCTTGATCGGGCCGCCGATGCTGCCGCCCATCTGCCGTCGCGCAAAGAACGGATCCGCAGTTCGCGCATCACGCTTAAGCAGCGGGTACGCCGAGAGGTTGTGATCGCGATAATACATGAACGCCGACCCGTGAAAGGCGTTCGAGCCGCTGCGCGAGACGACATTGACCGAACCGGCGCTGGTGGTGCTGGTCGAAAGATCGTAGTTGAAGGTCGAGATCTGGAACTCCTCCACCGTCTCCAGCGAGAAGTTCTGCGAGGTGCCTCCAGTGACTCGATCATTGATCGTCGCGCCATCAACCGAGATGCGCGTCAACGCTTGCGAAGCGCCGGCGATCGAGACGCGGAAGAAGTTGTTCGGCGAAGACCCCGGATTGTCGACAGCCGCGACGCTCACCCCCGGTTCGATCGAGGCGAGTTGCAGGAAGTTGCGCCCGTTGAGCGGCAGTTTGTCAACCTGCGTACGGTTAATTACGCCGTCGATTCTAAAGTTCAGTTTGTCGATGATCGGGGCTTCGGCCACCACATCAACGACCTCGTTTTTAGCGCCCGCGCGCAAGCTGGCGTCGCCGGAGGTGGTGCGGCCAACCTGAACGACCGTTGTGACGTTCTGAGTGGCGAACCCCTGAGCTTCTAACTTTATTTCATAATCACCGGCCGGAAGGTTGTCAACTCCGTAGATACCATCGCCGCCGGTATTGGCTGTTCTCACAGCGCCCGTCGCCTTATTGGTTACCGTGACGCTGGCGTTTTGTATCACGGCGCCCTGCTGATCCTTAACTACACCACTGATCGAACCAGTCGGGTTTTGCGCCATGACCGGAAAGGACATCCTTGCCACTAATGTCAACAGCGCGACCGTCAGCAGCAAAAGTCTAAGCTTGATGTACATGCTTTGTCTCCTTTCAACTCCCTGTGAGCGTAAGGGTTTTGTTTCAATCCACACTCGGTCCAATTTGCGGAGCGAGCCAGAGCCTTAGCCTGAAGTGGTGAATAGCGGCACGGGAGCAGTGGACACCATTCGCCCTATTCAGTCGTGCGTATAAGGCCAGATATGATGACTACCGAAACGGGCGATGCTGTAACGCACCCGTCTGTCTGAGATCCAACTGTGGATTAGAACTAGGAAGCCTAATAGACGCGCATATGATTGTTTTTTCGAGCCAGATTGTCAAGCCGATTTTCGACAGTGCCGTCCACCTCGTCGCGAGGCGATATCGGACCCGGCTAACGCCAGACATTTGCTAGTTCGGAGGTCGACTTCGTCGCGTGCACGCTACCTTGAGCGCGCGGGTAAACAAACGCTATCATATGCGCGCTCTTTAGCCGGGCCGCAGGCTCGTGCGAACTGCACGGAGGAACAATGTCAAAATCGCTTGTCTTGGCGCTAGCGTGCTTATTCCTGTTCACCCAACACAGCCTTGTCGCTCCCGCCGCGCGCGTCGAAAAGCGCGGCTTGAAGATCGGAGTCGCCGCCCTGGCAATCACGCCATTCGGACCTGATCGTGACTGGGACGGAACCATCACCGAATCGGGCGTGTGGGGCGAGAAGTTCACCGATTCAAATCACAACGGCCGCTGGGACGCCGGCGAGCCCTTTGACGATGATCCCGGCAATGACGTGATCGACCCAAGCTCGAAGGCCAAATACGACGGGGTTTTTCTCGCGGGCTTCGGCAACAACCGGCTGGCGACGGGCAAACACGATGACCTTTGGGCCCGCGCAATCGTGCTCGAATACGGGACGACCAGGATCGCGATCGTTTCAATCGATGTCATCGGCTATTACTCGAAGGCAAACTACTACGGGCTCGGCGAAATCAAGAAGCTCGTCGATCCCAGGCTCGGCGTCAGCGAAATCCTGATCGCCAGCACTCACAACCACGAGGCTCCCGATACCATCGGCGCCTGGGGACCAAACGCGCTTAGCGACGGAAAGTACCCCAAGTACCTTCGATTCGTGGATCGGCAGATCGCGAAGGCGGTCAACAAGGCGGCTAGCTCAACCGTGCCCGCAGTTATGAAGCTCGGGCGCACCGACCCGCAAGTATCTCCGTCAATCGCGGGGATGCAGACTCGCACGCACGGGCGGCCTCCGGACTTCTTTGATCAGGAGCTGCGCGTGATGCAGTTCTTCGACGGCTCTCGCAGCAGGCCCGGCAGTGTCATCGCCACCCTCATCAACTGGAACACTCACCCGGAGTCGATGGAAAGCGGAAACACGCTGATCACATCGGACTTCCCTCACGCGGTGCGCGACGCCGTCGAGAAGAAGTACGGGGGCACAGCCATCTACATCAGCGGCGCCATCGGCGCCGTCGAGATCATCGGCGACTCGAACAACAAGCTTACTGATCGCGTTCGATTTGACGGGACGGAGTTTCCACAGAAGCCCAACAGCAAACGTCCCGAATACACCTTTGAGCGGACTGAAGCCATCGGCCGCGACGTGGCAAAAGCCGTATTCGACGCTTTGGGCCGCGGCGAGTGGAGCGCAACATCGGGAATCGATATGAAGAAAGCTGCGCTTCGAGCGCCGATGGACAACGCAGGCTACGTGTTCCTCACGAGCAAAGGCGTGCTTGATACGATGCCTATGCCCCGCGAAGGCGAGCAGCCTGAACTCGAAACGACGGTTTATGCCATCACGATCGGCGACGCGCAGATCATCACTACTCCGGGAGAGTTGTTTCCGGAAGTTTATTACGGCGTAGAAAAGTACCGCCGGCGCGACTGCAACGAGGCCGACACCAAGCGTCCCGCCGAACCCGGCGTCCGCGACCGAATGACGAAGAAGTACAAGTTTGTGTTTGGGCTGTGCCCTGACGAGTTCGGCTACATCGTGCCGGGTTATGATTTTCTCGCGCCGTCGCCCGACCCGGTGCGGGGCCTTCGCCAGGCACAGGACCCGTGCAAGCCGGCCGGCGCCCCAGATCATTATCACGAAACGAATTCCGCAAGCTCGCAGCTTGCGCCTCGGTGGGCATGCGTGGCCGCCGCGCTACTACAAGGGAAGACGCCGGACGCGGCCGCCTGCAAGTAGACCTGTTTTCAAGTAGACCTGCTTTCAAGTAGACTGCTTTGCGTCTTTGCGAGTCCTTGCGTGCTTTGCGCGAAACGACTTCTTCCTGACACTCGAAACGACTTCTTCCTAACATATGCTAACTGCAATCACACGTCAGGTCAGCCCGAGCATTAATCAGTGCGAGCTGTCGTTTCATGAAAGGCAGCCGATCGACATCAAGAGGGCGATCGATCAGCACAGAGCCTACGAACAACTCCTTTCAGAACTTGGCGTCCGCGTCGTGCAGCTCGTGGCCGAGCCCGATCTTCCGGACGCGGTCTTTGTGGAAGACCCTGCCGTGGTGGTTGATGAGGTCGCGGTGATCTCTCGGATGGGAGCGATAAGCAGGCGGCCCGAGGCTAAGAGTCTCGCGGCTATGCTCTCGCTTTATCGACCGCTCGAGTTCCTGACCGAGCCTGCCACGTTGGACGGCGGCGACGTGATGCGCATCGGGCGAACCCTGTACGTCGGCGTGTCGGCGCGAACCAATCGCGAAGGTATCGAGCAATTGACCAACCTGCTTGGTCGCTATGATTATGAGGTGAAGCCTGTCGAGGTTAGAGGCTGCCTTCACTTCAAGAGCGCGTGCTCGTGCGTCGGCAACGACACCGTTCTCGTGAATCGGTCGTGGATAGGCTCGGAACCACTCCATCGGTTTGAATTGATCGACGTCCCTGATGAAGAATCAGCCGCGGCAAACGCTCTGCTGGTGAATGACGTAGTCATTCTTCCTGCGTCGTTTCCTAAGACACGTGCGCTACTCGAGCGGCGAGGGTTTCGCGTAAGGTCAATCGACATGTCTGAGCTGCAGAAAGCTGAAGCAGGCGTGACTTGTACGAGCTTGATCTTCGAAGACCTGGGAGCGCAGGCATCCCTGCCTGCCTCTTCGCACTGAACGCTAGTCCCTTCGCGGCAACGCAACGGAGCAGGCAGGGATGCCTGCGCTCCCAGGTCATCGCTTGGCGGCAGCCGCGGCTCTCGCCTCTCCCGGAACACCCTTCACGTCCCAGATCATCACATCGGGTGAGTTGTTCTCGCCGAGAAAGCTCGCGTACTCCTTTTCGCCTTTCATAGTAGTAGCCCAAAAACGCAACGCTGTACGAGTTGATGATCTTGTATGTGGTCTCCATCGAAGTGAACTCGAACGGCTCGTTCGTGTCTCGCCGCTTCCCTGCTCCCACCCCGTCACCAAAGCTCTTGTTGATCTTGAACATGTCGGTGAACGAATAGTGGCCTCCGTTTTTCAGCTCGAGCAAGTAAGACGGGCCGGTGTGCTTCGCGTGGTTGTCGCGAATCGCGGTGTTTCCCGCAACGCCCAGCGTTCGGTCCTCAGTCCCAAGCATTCGCAAAGAAGGCACGGTCAAATTCGTGTGAGAGGCTGGAGCGCCTGACATCGCGATCACCGCTTTGAATCGCGGATCCTGATCGGATGCCCAGTGCGCGGTGAATGAGCCAAACGACATGCCGGTGACTGCCGCGTGTTCGGTGTCGATGCGGCCTTTGAAACGCTTATCCGCTCCCTTGTCCCATTCAATCATCTGGTCGAGCAGGAAACTCACATCGATCGGCCGGTCTTTCGCAGAGTTGTTCCGTTCCCCGCCCTGGAACACGACCGGCTTGCCGTCGATGATCGTCCATCTGGCGTTGCCCGTGTGATCGGCCGAGACGATGATGTAGCCGTGGCTGGCGAGATAATCGCACCAGAACGTGTTCTGATTCCGCGAGCCTCCGTTGCCGTGCGAGAAAACCACCAACGGGAATCGCCCCTTGCGCACCGGCGCGTTTCTACGAGCCTCGTTCCAATAGACCTTATCCATCTGTGCCGCGCTCAACTTGTAGGTCTTGGTGATCAACTCGTCGATTTGCGGAGTCACGCCGCCAGGAATGAAATCCGAGTACTTGTTCTTTGGCATTCTCCGCGCTTCGTTGGCCGCCGGGTACCAAATCTCAGTGACCAGCGTACGAGGTTGCCTGGTGAAGCTGTCGGTGCGTTTTGTATCGACGAACACCGTGGTAGTAACGCCCACCGGAAACGGTCCTGCCGACAGCGGCTCCGGCGGAGTGGTTTTGACGGTCCTGCTCGAAGCTCCGAGCGGCGCGAGCACCGCGACGATCATTAACACCTGCATTATCGACGTGATCATTCGTCTGCGCATCGTCTTCTCCTGCCAAAAAGAGTTCGTAAGTTCGTAGTTCGGCCTTCAGGCGGAAGTTTGTAAGTCTCTCCGAGCGAGCGCTACGAACTTCCGCCTGAAGGCCGAACTACGAACTCCTGCTATCCCCTTCGTGTCTTCGTGCCTTTGTGTTTAGGCTGATCTATCTCTCGATCGCCATCGCAACTGCGTTGCCGCCACCCAGACACAACGCCACAAGCCCGCGCTTCACGTCGCGCCGCTGCATCTCGTGAAGCAGAGTCACGAGTAAGCGCGCGCCACTTGCGCCGATCGGGTGCCCAAGCGCGACTGCTCCTCCGTTGACGTTCAGCTTTGCCGGGTCGATCCCGAGCTCGCGAGTGATCGCGACGGCTTGAACCGAGAACGCTTCGTTCAATTCGATCAGATCGACCTCCGCCAGGTCCCACCCCGCGCGCTCGAGAGTTTTCTGAATAGCTGTCACCGGGGCCATCATCACCAGCCTCGGTTCGACGCCGCTCGTAGCTTGCGCAACGATTCGAGCCAGCGGCTTGCGCCCAAGTTTGCGCGCAACCTCAGCCGACGCAACCACGATGGCCGCAGCGCCGTCGTTCACTCCGGGTGCGTTGCCGGCAGTCACGGTTCCGCCCTCTTTGAATGCCGGCGTCAATCTCGCGAGGGCCTCGATCGAGGTATCCTCACGCGGGCCTTCATCCGTTCGAATGACCAGCGCCGGACCTTTCTTCTGCGGGATCGCTACCGGAACAATCTCTTGATCGAAGCGGCCGTCCTTTATTGCGGCCACAGCTTTGCGATGCGAGTTCAGCGCGTACTCGTCTTGTTCTTCGCGGGTGACGTGATAACGCTCGGCGACGACTTCACCCGTGCAGCCCATGTGCCAATCGTCAAACGCGCACCACAGGCCGTCGTGAATCATCGAGTCGATCAACTCGCCGTTGCCCAGCCTGTAACCCTGCCGCGCCGCCTTCAGCAAGTAAGGCGCGGCGGTCATCGACTCCATCCCGCCGGCGACCGCGACGTCGATCTCGTCCAACCTGATTCCATTCGCCGCAAGCATCACTGATTTCAATCCGGAACCGCAGACTTTGTTGATCGTAAGAGCCGCGACGCTGTTGGGAATGCCTGCTCGCAAGGCGACTTGCCGAGCGGGGTTCTGTCCGTTGCCGGCCTGGACGACGTTGCCCATTATGACTTCGTCAACGAGGTTAGGATCGATGCCCGCGCGTTCGATCGCAGCCCGCGCGGCGATCACTCCCAAATCGACCGCGCTGAAATCCTTCAACGAGCCGAGCAGCTTCCCGACGGGCGTCCTGGCGCCTGATAGTATGAGTGCATCTGTCATTGTTTCTTCCTTCTGAATAGGATCGTCACATCCAGCGATTTGATGAACGGAATTCTACCACAGCGCGATCTTGGTGCGCGCCGCCCTCGATCAAGATTTCATTCGCTGGCCGACCACTTCTGAGCACGGGAGCAGAGGAGCGGAGGAGCAGAGGAGCGGAGGGGCGGAGGGGCGGAGGGGCGGAGGGCACGCCCCGACGACTCAACTCGGCTTCTGCTTCTCAGCCCCTCTGCTCCTCCGCTCCTCCCCCCTCCGCTCCTCAGGCCCCTCTGCTCCTCTGCCCCTCTGCTCCTCCGCTCCTCTGCTCCTCCGCTCCTCCGCTCCTCCGCTCCTCCGCTCCTCCGCTCCTCCGCTCCTCCGCTCCGGCCCCAAAGTGCCGTCGTTTGTCAG
Organism: uncultured Clostridia bacterium; assembly: GCA_964548075.1. GTDB lineage: Bacteria > Acidobacteriota > Blastocatellia > UBA7656 > UBA7656 > Onstottus_A. The sequence goes on from CAZJQQ010000016.1 coordinate 24,533, forward strand.
ATCACGCTGGCCGGTGATAGACTTCGAGAACTGTTGAGCCGCCACATACAATTCATTAGGAGCAGTGGTCTCAGATGCAGGCATTAATACTGGCGGGCGGCAAAGGCACTCGCCTCCGGCCGCTCACGATGCACACCCCCAAGCCGATAGTTCCAATCGCCAATCAGCCGTTTTTGCTTTATCAACTCGAACTGCTTAAACGCGCCGACGTGCGCGATGTGATTCTGTCGCTTTCATATCAGCCGCAGAAAATCGAGGACAAGATCGGCGATGGCACTGACTTCAACGTTCGGGTCAGCTACGCCGTCGAAGCGTCGCCGCTCGGGACAGCCGGCGCCTATCGCAACGCCGCAAGTTTGATAAGCGAGACGACCGTCGTGTTCAACGGGGATGTGCTGACCGACATCGACATGAACGAGGTGATTCGCTTCCATCGCGAGCGTCAAGCTGCAGCTACAATCGTGCTCGCGCCCGTGCCGAATCCAACTGCGTATGGTCTGGTTGAAACCGAAAAAGACGGCCGGGTGCGCCGCTTCCTCGAGAAGCCCAAACCCGAAGAGGTGACCTGCGACACGATCAACGCAGGCATATACATCCTCGAGCCGCGCGTGCTGGATTATGTTCCCGAAGGCGAGCCGTTCATGTTCGAGTACGGAGTCTTCCCCCAACTGCTCGAGCGCAAGGAACCGTTCTTCGCCTACACCTGGCGCGGTTACTGGAGAGACATCGGGACGGCTTCGAGCTATCTCCAGGCAAACCTGGATGTGATCGCCGGCCGAGTGAAGTTGTTAGAGCCGCCCTCCGCCAGGCGAGGCGAGAAGTTTGACGCGACCGCCGAGATCGAAGCGCCTTCAGCAGTAGACCCGAGTTGCACCTTGAAAGCAGGCGCGCAAATCATCAACTCCGTCGTGAGTCGAAACTGCTACATCGAAGAGCGCGCGCGAATAGAGAACTCGGTCGTGCGCGGTGGCACACGCATCGGCGCCGGCTCGACCGTTCAAGGCGCGGTAATCGGAAAGGGCTGTCACATCGGACGTGCGGTCGAAATCAAGGGCGCCATGCTAGGCGACAAGTCGGTTATGACTGACTACAGCCAGGTTGGTCCGTAGTCCGTAGTCCGTAGTCCTTAGTCCTTAGTCCTTAGTTCGTAGCCCGTAGCCCCATTTCCCCATGCGAGCCGCCTCGACTGATTGTCGTATGACGAAGAGCCGCCAACCACGGACTACTGACCACGGACTACGGACAATAATGGTCCGCGTGCCGAACTGGGTGGGCGATGCGGTGATGGCGCTCCCGGCGCTTCGAGAGCTACGGCGCATCTTCGCCGACTCGCAGATCACGCTCGCCGCGCGACCCTGGGTCCAGGGGCTCTTTGACGGCGAAGGACTCGCCGACAATCTCATTACAGTTGCCGACGCGCGCGGTCCCCTTGGCCGCGCCGCTCTTTTCATCAGCGAGGCAGGTCGCTTTCGCCGCGAACGATTCGATTTCGCAGTGCTGCTTACAAACTCGTTCGGGACGGCACTGGCGGCTCGCGCGGGCGGCGCCAAGACAATTGCCGGCTACGCGACCGACGCAAGGCGGCTCCTGCTCGATCAAGTGATTCCCTTCGAGCCCGGCTACAAGACACTCCATCAAGTACGCTACTACTTGAACATCGCTGCACAAATCGAAACCCGGATCACCGGCACGAGCACCGCGGACTTTGAGCACTGCGAGCCGCGACTTGAGGTGGACGAAGAGCAGAGACAACACGCGCGGTCGCTGCTTGAACGATTCGGAGTCGGCGCCGCCGCAGGTCAGGGCAGCATTCTCGCGATCAATCCGGGCGCTACTAACAGCAGCGCAAAGCGATGGCCCGCCGAGCGGTTCGCAAAGACGGCAGACCGATTAAACGAGCGTCAGGGCTTTCAAACCGTCATAGTCGGAACTGCGGAGGACAAGCCAGTAGCCGAAGAAGTTGCCCGGCAGATGCGCACTCACGCAGCAGTGATTGCGGGAGAGACTTCCATCGGGGAGCTGAAAGGCGTGCTCGCTTGCGCAAGGCTTGTGATTTCAAATGACACTGGAACATCCCACGTTTCAGCAGCGCTCGGGGTTCCGACAGTCGTCGTGTTCGGTCCAACCGAGCACGTTTCAACTCGTCCGCTGTCGCAGCGCGCGGCAGTCGTTCGCCACGATGTTGAGTGCTCGCCGTGCATGCTGCGCGAGTGCCCGATTGATCATCGTTGCATGACTCGCGTTGAAGTAGATGACGTCTACGTTGCAGCGCAGACCCTCCTGGTCGGCGCGCCGGGTTAGGCTGGCAGGCCTTCAGCTCTCGGGAAGCGATCATCCTCAAAAACCCGGTCATAAACCTCACGTATCTCATTTGTGTGCTGTGCAAACACTCGCTCGAACTCCTCAACCGACGACAGGCTCAGTGCGCGAGTAATGTCTCGCAGCGCAACTGACGAAGCCGGCAGCATTGGGCTCGGCCGCTCCAGAAGCAGCCGCATCCAGTGATCCAGTCGTCTCAAAAAAGTGTACCCCTCGAAGAGCGCCCTTGCAGACTCGTCGTCGAGAGCGCCCAACTCGCCCAGATGCCCAATCAGCGCAGCCGTGCCTTGCTCGGGAGGAAAGTAGATGCGGTCGCGAAGCTGCAAGTAGCGGGTCACGAAATAAACGTCGCTCATTCCGCCGCGTCCCCACTTGATATTTGGGCGAGGGCCGCGCGCTTTCTCCCGCTCCTGCCGGGCGCGCATGTCACGCAGCTCTTCGCGAAGCGACTCGTTGAGCAACGCAGCGTCAAAGCTCGCTTCGCAGATCGCGATTCGCGCCCGCCCGCCGAACTGCGAGTCACCTGCGACCTCGCGAGCCTTGAGGTAAGCCGAGTGCTCCCACGCCGAAGCTCGATTCTGGATGTAAGCAACCAGCCCCACGAGTCCCAATGCAACCGGGCCGCTCTTTCCTTCAGGTCTGAGCCGGAGGTCGCTGCGATAAAGGAGGCCTTCGCGGGTGATCGATGACAGCACCAGAACGAGCTTGGCGGTAAGCCTGGCATAAAACTCGTGGGGCGTGTTCCAGCCTTCCGCACCGCTCGCGATCGACCCAGCCAGAACCGCCGGCGGCCACGCCAAATCGTCGTCAAACACGACTAGCAGATCGAGGTCCGAGCCGTAATCCATCCCCGCGTGGCCGAGCCTCCCAAGCCCCAGGATCGTGAACGGCAACCGGTTCGGTTCCACCCCTGTTATTCCGAGTGACTCGAGCGCGATCTCGGAAGCGATTTGCAGCGCGGCCTCGGCAAGGGCGGTCTGAGCCAGGTTGATTGCGCGAAGATGGTCGGTTCCGGGCAGAGGAGTAGTGGGGAAGAGGGGCTGAGGGGCTGAGGAGCTGAGGGGCGGAGGAGCAAAGGTGCGGAGGGGCAGAGGAGTAGTGGGGCAGAGGGGCTGAGGGGCTGAGGAGCTGAGGGGCGGAGGAGCAGAGCGCCCCTGCTCCTCCGCCGCCCCTCCGCTCCTCTGCTCCTCTGCTCCTCCGCTCCTCTGCTCCTCCGCCCCACCGCTCCCCTGCCCCCCTGCTACGTTGACCTCGCACATATCCCTATAGCCTATCTCGATCACCAGTCGATACCACGCCCTGCGCAATGCGTCCGTCTTCGAAGCCTGGTCGCTTTCGTTGCCGACGGCATCGCGCATTACTCGAATGAAATCCGCCGGAGTACGCGCTGCGTCATCCGCGACAAGCGCGCTTGCGAGCAGCGGGCGCGAGACCAGCAGATGTGCCAGGTACTGGCTACTGAGCACCAGAATCAACCGCTCGAGCAGGGTCCCCCAATCGCCGGTGCGAACGGCCCAGCCCGTTGTGCGAATATGTTCATCGGTGTAAGTCGCTAATGACTCGGCCCAGGCTGTCAGATGTCGCAGCGCCCTCGATGCGTTGATCGAACGCGGGAGCGCGGACGCGAGCACACGTTCTATGCTGTCAGCATCACGCCCAAAGTTCGTAACTTCCGCGGCGCCCATCGCGATCATTTTTTTCAAGCGGGCGGCGGCTTGCTTGATGAGCCGCACGGTCTCGTCGTCGACGTCGTCTGGTCGCGGCATCTGGCGATGAACATCCACTGGAGGTTGCGACTCGGCGCCTTCGATAAAGACTCGATCATAGACAGCACGCACGGCAGCCGTGTGTCTTTCGAGGTCGCCCACGAAGCGGGTGGCCGGATCGTTCTCTTGAACGTAGCCGCAACGCCGGGCCAGCAGTTCTAATTTCTGCCGCGAAGCGGACAGGGTGTGGGTCTGCGCGCCGTGCTCCATCTGCAATCGATGCTCGGCCGTTCGCAGGAATGTATACGCCGCGGACAACCTTGCGCGCTCGGGCTCGCTCAGATAATGCTTTTCTGCAAGTCGCGCGAGCACGATCAGTGTTTGAGCTGAACGCACCCACGGTTCCCGCCCGCCGTGCTTGAGTTGAAGCGCTTGAGCGATGAACTCGATCTCGCGAATGCCGCCCGGTCCCAGCTTGACGTTGAACCCGCGCATCCGCGCCGCCTCTTTCCGGTCGATCTTTTCTTTAGCCCGGCGCACCCCCTCGAGCGTGTCGGGCAACGCATCCCGCGTGAAGATAACGTCGCGCACCAAATCGAGGAAGTGCGCTACGACCTGTTCGCTGCCTGCCGAGGCACGCGCGCGAATGAGCGCCTGCCGCTCCCAGTTGTGGGCGCGGTTGCGATAGTAGTCGGCGGCGCGTTCGATCTCGGAGACTATCTCGCCATCGCGGCCATATGGTCTCAGCCGCAGGTCAATGCGAAACACCGCGCCGGAACTCGAGTTGTGCCCGATCAACTGAACCACGCGCTCGGCGACTGCGGCAAAGAACTCCTTATTGTTGATCGCTGATTCGCGGTTCCGGCCATCCCCAGAGGTTTCTCCGTTTCCAGAAAACAGAAAGAAGAGGTCGATGTCCGAAGCATAGTTCAACTCTCGGCAGCCGAGCTTGCCCAGCGCGACGATTGCGAATTCCGCTTTTTGGATGCGCCCTCGCTCATCGTGGGTCAACGGCGAACCGTGAAGGTTGACCATCTCCTGGTTCGCGCGCGCGAGGCCGTAATCAAGTATCACGTCCGCGAGGTTTGAAAGCTCCTCGGTCACTTCCGACAGCGTCGCGATCCGCAGACAGTCGCGCAGATAGATTCTGAGCAACTCCCTCCGTTTGAAGCGCGCCAGCCGTGTCGGGTCGTCTGCGTCGATCATCCGGGTTACGAATCGCGCGAGTTCTTCCGACAACTGCTCGGTTGATTTCACTCGGTCGAAGCCGCGTTCGGTTTCCGCCTTAAGCCAGCCTATGTGTTCCGGATGACGCAGCAGAGTTTCCGCGAGGAACGGACTATGACCGGCAAGCGTCAGCATGCGGGATAACAAGAGCGGATTCCTTTTACAGTCCTGTGAGAGCGCGGGATCGAGGGCCTCGAGTCGACGCATGAATACGCGGGCGCCAGCCGGGTCGGGCAGCGTGTCGATGAAGGCCTCGATGTTTTCCGGCTGGTTCTTCGGCATTACGCGAATAATTTACCACACGGTCCGGGTCTGTAAGGCACCAGGCGCAACAACGATAAGTTGATAAAAGCCGAACAGCGCGCCTACAATCTGCGATCATCCGACTAAGAGGTAACTGATGCGGCTTTTCATAACGGGCGGCGCAGGATTCATAGGCTCAAACTTCATCCGGTACGTGCTTGCCGGTCATCCCGGCTACACGATCGTCAACTTTGATAAGCTCACCTACGCCGGGAACCTCGACAATCTTCGCGACGTCGAGGGTCACGCCAACTATGCGTTTGTCCGCGGCGACATCGGTGATCGCGAGGCGGTGGACACAGCCATCGCGGGCACTAACGCGGTGATGAACTTTGCCGCCGAGTCACACGTGGACCGCTCGATCGAAAGCGCGGCCGATTTCATCCAGACCAACGTGCTCGGGACGCAGACGCTGCTCGATGCCGCGAGAAGCGCGGGAGTCACGCGCTTCGTTCAGATTTCAACCGATGAGGTGATGGGCTCCTGCTCCGATGGAGGCTACTTCACCGAAGCCTCGCCGATGCAGCCCAACAGCCCGTACGCGGCATCAAAGGCTGCCGCTGAACACCTGGTGCGCGCGGCCCACATCACTTTCGGGCTCGACGTTGTCACAACACGGGCATCGAACAACTACGGTCCATATCAATTCCCGGAGAAACTCATTCCGTTGATGATCACAAACGCGATCGAGGGCAAGCGGCTTCCTGTGTACGGCGACGGCCTCAACGTTCGCGACTGGCTCTACGTTGAAGACTGTTGCCGGGCCATTGACGCGGTACTGCACGCGGGGCAAAGCGGCGAGGTTTACAACATCGGTTCGCGAGCCGAGAAAACCAATCTCGAGATTGTGCACACGCTTCTGGACTTGCTGGGCAAGCCACATTCGCTGATCAAGTTTGTCACCGATCGCCCCGGTCACGACCGCCGCTACGCGACCGATCCCACGAAGATCGAGACCGAACTCGGATGGCGCCCTCAAGAGACTTTCGATAGCGGCATAGAAAAGACCGTGCGCTGGTACCAGAAGAACGCCGAGTGGGTTGCACGCGCGCGATCGGGCGAATACCTCGAGTACTACGAACGCACCTACGGCGGAAGATGAAAACCGAGCATCGAATCTTAGACTCTAGAGACTGTGTAAAGACTCCCGAATACCCCACACGGCAGCGTGGGGATCGTTCAAGCCCAGCCTACAAAGAGTGCCGCCGGTCCCCCTTTGTTTTTTCTCTCCTTAGTGGAGGTAACTCCGCCCTACCTGGCGCGACGCCATCACCAGTCGCGAGCGAGTCGGCGCTCATTGAAATAGAAAGCGCGAGCGACCCGGAGATCAGCGCACTCGCTTCGAGCGAGCTCATGTTGTCCGAACCGCGGATCGCAATGATCACCGGGGCGGGCGGCCTGTTAGGGCGATCGATGCGGGTGCGCCTTGCCGACTCGGGCTGGCGAGTCCTCGCATTGCCACACGCGGAACTGGACATCACCAGCGAAGAAGAGGTGCGGAGCGCGGTCGAAAACGTTCGTCCCGATGTTTTGATCAACTGTGTCGCTACTGCCGATGTTGACCGCTGCGAAGTTGACCCCGACTGGGCCTACTCGGTCAACGCGACCGGCCCCGGGTTTCTAGCTCGCGCGTGCCGCGAGGTTGGAGCGGACATCGTTCACGTCAGTACCGATTACGTGTTTGACGGTTCGAAGCAAGGCTTCTACACACAGGAGGACGAGCCCAACTCGCCCAGCGTCTACGGCAAGTCGAAGCTCGCGGGCGAGTTTGCAGTGCTTGAAGAAGCGGAGCGGTTTTACATCGTGCGCACGTCCTGGCTGTTCGGCCTGGGCGGCAAGAATTTCGGCAGCCGCGTCATCGAGTACGCGCGCAAGGGCGGACCCCTAAAGGGCGTGATCGATCAGACTTCGATTCCAACCTACGCGCCCGACCTTGCTGGCCGCATCGAAGAGATCATCAATCTCGGGGCACACGGACTCTATCAAGTCACATCGACCGGGCCGACTACGTGGTTCGAGTTTGCCAGGCTTGCGCTTGATCTGGCAGGACTGCCGGAAGTGAGGATCGAGCCGGTTACGCGAGCCGAGTTGAATCAGGTCGCGCCGCGTCCGCACAACTCCGCGATGCGCTGCCTCGTATCCGAGAAGCTGGGACTTTTGCCGCTACGGCACTGGAAGGACGCGCTTTCAGAGTTTGTGCTTGAGTGCTAGATCGAGGGAAGAACTAGAAGCATTGAGAATTGAAAATTGAAAATTGAAAATTGAAAATTGAAAATTGAAAATCGAGCACGGACTGTCGCCACAGCCTCGTTCAATTTTCAATTTCTAATTTTCAATTCTCAATTTTCAATGCCTTGATTCTCAATTCCGCTTTTGGAACGCATCTAAGACCCACTTCGGCGGATCGGGTTCCTGGTCGATTTTCATCTTCAAGCCAAGACTCACCGTCCAACGGTGCAGCCAGGACGGTCCGTGCAAACCGATGTAATCGTCTCTCGTCTGATAGGCCTTGTCTTCCAACGCCTCGTCAAGCGTGACGAAGCGATACCCTCGAGCCCTCAATCGATTCAACATCTCGTCGAGGCAATCTGCGTTGATGTCGTTCGCGTGAATCAAAAGGATCTGGCTGATCTCTCGCCCAAACATCTCGCTTGATAGCCGCTCGATGAATTCGAACTGGCCGTCGTTGTAGTCCAGGTAAGTCTTACGAAGCCGCTCCATCAACGCCGTATCCTTGTTGCGCCGGGCGTCAGAGTACATCTGATTGAAGATGTAATCCGAATTTTCGATGGTGAACGGCGCCACCTTGTAGCCTCGTTCTCGCAGGAAACTCTCGAACGCCGCCTTCACTTCCTTGTTCGGCCCGGTGCTGGTGTAAGGATGCCGGAAGTAGAGCTGATACGGCTGCCGCTCGTTCATCAACCGCCGGGTGATAACTTCGCCCTTGATAAGGTCATCCTCATACTTGAGCAACGGGGTGTTGAGCAGTCGCAAATGTGAGAACCCGTGGTTGCCAAGCGTCATGCCCGCATCGACCCATTGCTTGAGTACTTCGGTGCGGGTGTCAAGCTGACCCGGCACGTGCAGCTTGCCTTCGTTGACGAATCCGATGGCCGGAGCGCGGTGAAGCTTGAGCACGCGCAGCAACTCGGTCGTGTTGCGTCTCATCGTGGCAACGTCGCGGCTGAAGACCTCGGGCAGATCATCAAACGTCAAAGCGACCGCTCGGCGAGCCCCGATGTTCTGGGCGTTCGAGCAAGGAACAATCAGCAGTGCGAGCAGCATCAGTGAAAGATGTCTCATCATTTCTCCTGGAATCAAGATATCGAGTCCTGCCACGCGACACAATATCTAACCGCGATCCTGGCGCGCAGTTCCTCAAAACTCCGGCAGGCCGCTCCCAGAGAAAAGTGATCGCTGGATCGGTCCGGCACTCAGCTTGCCCTCTCGTTGCGATGTCCGGCACGCGGAAACACAGGCGGCCGGCCCGAGCGAACAGACCGAATCAAGCCCATGCTCGAGTTCTGTTGCATACGCAGGGGCTTACCGAAGTTTCTGCAGGTCGATCGCTGTGACAGAGGGCCCGTGAAGGTAGACGGCGGAGCGTAATTCTTCCGCTCGTTGAGAGGATTTCCGCAGCCAATTGGGGAAGATCTCTCGGTTGGGAGTGCGCCAGTTAGCCTGCTCTTCTGATTTGTCATCATTCATAGTTTTTTTTCAGACAGGCAGAGCGCACAAGCAAACCGATTGACGCGAGGCCGTCCGAAACGGTAGCCGCGCAGTCGAACTATCAACCGGACTTCGGTCAAACAACTCAGGAGGGAGAGACTTCATGAAACGCACAACTTACATTCTTCTTGTCTGTGTCATTGCAGCAGCGGCATTCGTCCTCTCATCTCAAGTCACTAGCGCGGGAGGCCCATCTGGTAAGGAGATCACCTTCGCCAAGGACGTTGCGCCGATCCTCAACAAGAGCTGCTCGGAATGCCACCGTCCGGGCGAGGCCGCGCCTTTTTCGACGCTGACCTTCGCCGGCGTGCGCCCGTGGGCCAAAGCCATCCGTGAAAAGGTTTTGGTTCAGTCAATGCCGCCTTGGCACGCCGATCCGCATTACGGCGTCTGGGCCAACGACCGGCACCTGACCCAACCCGAGATCGACACGATCGTCCGCTGGGTGGACGGCGGCGCCAAGGAAGGCAATCCGAAGGACCTGCCCGCTGCGCCCCAGTTCCCGGAAGGCTGGAGCATTGGAAAGCCTGATATCGTCATCCAAATGCCCGAGCAGTTCACGCTCGAAGCAAGCGGCCCCGATGAGTATCAGTACTTCGTCGTTGACCCAGGCTTCAAGGAAGACGTCTATGTGCAAAGAGCGGAGGCCCGGCCAGGCAATCGTAAGATCGTTCACCACATCATCGCTTTCATCCAGTCTCCGAATGCCAGCTCAAGACAGCGGCCCAATCTGAGCAAAGAAGAAATCGAGAAGCTGCGCTCGAAGATGGAAAAGGATTCGCCCACCTATCGCGAAGGCTTTCTGGTTCGCACGAAGGCGGATGCGCCGGTGTTTGATGATGGCTGCTCCGCGCCAAACGGCGGAAGGCTCAATCGATTGGACCGGGGCCAGGACATGGAAAACGGCCAGTTGTTAGCCGGCTATGCGCCGGGAATGAATCAAGCGATCTGGGAACCCGGCACGGTTAAGCGGATTCCAGCGGGCTCGAAGATACTCTTCCAGTTGCACTACTCGAAGGCCGCCGGTTCCGTGCAGACGGATCGCTCGAGTGTGGGGCTCATCTTTTCTAAGACTGCCCCCAAAAACCTGGTGCGTACCTACGGTATTTCAAACAACGCGTTTCTGATCCCGCCGGGGGCGGACAATCATCGGGTCACCGCATGCTGGACAGCCAACGAAGACGTTCACATCATCAACTTCATGCCGCACCTTCACCTTCGCGGCAAGGCCGTTGAATATCGGGCTTTCTATCCTGATGGCCGCAGCGAGATTCTGCTGAACGTGCCGAGGTACGATTTCTCGTGGCAAACGGTTTACTACTTCAAGGAGCCGAAGGCGCTCCCGAAAGGCACGCGCATCATGGTCACGGGGTACTTCGACAATTCGACCAAGAACAAATACAACCCCGATGCGACGAAGGTGGTGCGTTACGGAGAACCGACCTACGACGAGATGATGATCGGCTGGATGGATTACACATTGGACAACCAGCCGGCGAAACCTTCGATTGCGGCGAAGAACTGAGCATCGCTTTGGCGATCAGATCCGTGCAGATCCGCCGAATCTGCGTCATCCGTGATGGTCTATGAGGCACTCACAACGCGATTCCTCCGAAAGCATAGACCACGGATGGCACTGATTCGGCGGATTTGCGCGGATATCACATGTCTATTACACGCCACTAGACCCTGAGTTCCCGCTAGGACCTATCATCTGCAGCAATACTTGCGTCTGACGCCACCGGCACTGGCTCCGCTCAACAGTCGAAACCGTGGGGAACGCTGTGATCATCATCCATCGGGTGGGGCATGACCGCTCTCTCACTTGCCGATGACTGAGCCGTGCGTTCGTTGTATCATGCTGTCTCGACGACGCTACTCAAGATGAGAAAACCATTTATCACTCGTATGCCGCAACAATGAGGAGAAGGGCGTGAATACTAAAGGACTCAAGTCATACACTTTCCTGGCGGTTTGTCTTGCCACGGTTGTTGTTGCTCAAGAGCAAAACAGTCAGAAAAGCGAAACCGGCAGAAATGGAATTTCCGTTAGCGAGATCAGGGACTACCGAAAAATGTTCCGCGTCAACGAGAAGCCTGTTGACATGGTTGAGGAAACAAAAATGATGTGTGCCCCTCCTTCATTGGCGTATGGCCCGCATTATGATCCCGGAGTGGTGTATTACATCAATGAAATCGCAAGGCAGGGACTAAAGACATACTCAGACAACAAACTGTTTCCGGTCGGATCAATCATCGTGAAAGAAAAACAGGAACGAAAGACAGAGGACAGTGTGCAGATCATCACAGTGATGAGAAAAGTCCGGTCTGGACGCTCCGAAGATTCCTGGGAATATAAGATGTACGACACTAAGAAATGGGCAGAGATAGACGTTTCCAAACAGCGAGCTAATCCTTCCAGTAGGACCTGTATCGAATGTCATCGGCGATATGAGAGTAATGATTACGTTTCGGACAAGGGAATTGAACTGTTACTCGGGAAATGATGCCGAATTACGTTAGCAGCAAGCCGCCGCGTATTTCAATATTGGGGACAGATGCTCGAATGGCTTTCCTCAAGATGCCGATCAAGTTCTTCAAATCACCCGGCGATTTTCGTAAGTGGCTTGAGAAGAATCATGCTTCCACTCAGGAACTATGGGTCGGCTATTACAAGAAAGGCTCAGGGCATCCGAGCATCACCTGGCCGGAGTCCGTCGATCAAGCGCTTTGCTTCGGTTGGATTGATGGGTGGTGAGCGCAAAGAAAGAAGAGACAAGACTCAAGCGGCTGGCGAAGCTCATCGAAGAATCCGCGCAGGGACGAAGAGTAGAGTAGCAGGTTCCTGTTCATTTCGAGAGCAAGCGAGTAGCCGTCAGTGCAAATCCGTCGCATCCGTTTCATCCGTGCTCTATGCACTAGCAACGCGATTCTTCGGAACGCATAGACCACTGATCAAACGGATTCGACGGATTTGCACGGATTCCTGGCCGATTTAAAGGAGGAATATGCGCAGAGTCAACTCATCCCGATCGATGTTCCTGAGCGCTGGTGTGCTGGTTCTGTTTTGCGCCCTCGCGGTGCAGGCACAGTCCGCCGGCAGCAGAAGCGCCGCCATAACGTCAGAACAAAAAGCGGCGCGCTACTTCGAGTCGATCCGCAAGTCACCACCGCAAATGTTCGCTTTCCTCAAGGCAATGCCAAAGGGCGGCGATCTTCACAGTCATCTTTCAGGCGCCGTTTACGCCGAGTCATACATTCAATGGGCGGCTACCAGGGGATCGTGCGTGAATCAGGCGACGATGGCCCTATCACCGCCGCCGTGCGATCCAGCCACCGGAAAGCGGCCCGCGAGCGACGCTCTTACGAATCCTGTTTTGTACCGGCAACTGATCGATGCGTGGTCGATGCGTTACTGGCAGTACTCAGGACAGAACGGACACGACCACTTCTTTGACTCGTTCGGCAAATTCGGGGGAGCGACCTTCGGACAGATGATCGCCGAAGTGTCGTCGCGCGCCGCGAAAGGGCGCGTCTCTTATCTTGAATTGATGCTGACACCCGATGGCGGGAGGTCGAGTCTCATGGGGCAGCAGGTTGGTTGGGATGGTGACTTTGAAGGTACGCTCAATAAACTCAAGAGGAGTGCCATCGACGACGCGGCTGTCGCCGGCGTTAAGGCCTTGCAAGATGCCGAAGCGGAGAAAAACAGCTTGCTGAAATGCGGGACAGCGCAAGCCGACGCCGGATGCTCGGTGACGATTCGATACGTCTCGCAGGTGTTGCGTGGGGCTGCGCTCGGGCAAGTCTTCGCACAGATGGTCACAGGATTCGCGCTGGCTAATGATCCGAACTCGAAAGTGGTAGCGTTGAATTTGGTGCAGCCTGAGGACTGGCTGCTCTCGATGCAGAACTTCACCGTGCAAATGGAGATGTTGAATTTCCTTCGGCCTCGGTATCCGAAGGTGCACATTACGCTTCACGCGGGCGAACTCGCTCCTGGAATGGTCCCGCCTGAAGGATTGTCTTTTCACATTCGCGATTCGGTCATGAAGGGGCACGCCGAACGAATCGGGCACGGCGTCGACATCATGCATGAGGATGATCCGTACGGCCTGCTCAAGGAACTGGCGCGGCGGAATGTGATGATTGAAGTTTGTCTGACCAGCACCGATGCGATCTTAGGGATCAGGAAGGAACAGCATCCGCTCGCCATTTACTTGCAGTATGGCGTGCCGGTAGCGATTGCGACTGACGACGAGGGCGTTGCTCGATCGGAGATTTCGCGTGAGTATTTGAGGGCCGCCGACGAACACGGGCTTGGATACATCCAACTCAAAGCGATGGCGCGTACCAGCCTCGAACACGCATTCCTGCCGGGCGGAAGCCTGTGGGCTGATGGGCGAAAGTTCATCCCGGTACCTCAATGCGCGAAAGATATTTCAACGACGAGTGAAGCATCAAGTGCTTGTAAGCAGTACCTGGCGGCCAGCGAGAAGGCGCGTCTGCAGTGGCAGCTTGAGCAAGAGTTCAAGAGCTTTGAGAATCAGCGCTGATCGCGGACGAGGTTAGCAAGTGCATTCACTCGACGAGATAGACAAGCAGCAGCGGTTTTGATTCTGAGGCCGGAAATCCTTCGCCCAGAGCCGGACGCCGACGATCTCGCCAGCTAACGGGTAGAGTTGAAAGAAACCGGCGCTTCGATTGGGCTTTGCGGATTGATCAAGAGAGAGTCATTCACAGATGTCGATGTTGGCTTTGCCTTGCTGCCGTCGTACTGGTCGAGGGGCTATGCCTTTGAGGCTGCTTCCGCCGTCATCGCCTATGGGAGAGATGCGTTGAGGATCAGCCGTATAGTAGCGATCGTTTCTCCAGATAATAGTAGTTCAATCAGAGTTCTCGAAAAGCTCGGTCTAAGGTTCGAGCGTATGATCAGGTTGTTCGAGGACAAGTCTGAGCTTAAGCTGTTTGCGCCAGAAGAATAGTAACTCGATCCAGGTGCGTCGCCCACAACTTCAGAGCACGACTTAATGCATCTATGGTCACCGGGAAACATCCGTACAATTGGAGAACCGATTAGCGGCGCCGCCGAACTAGCGTTGCACCGCAGTCGGCGCACACACGGGCTCGCCGCGCGGGTGCGCCGGTCAGGCGCAAATCTGAAATGGAGGAACTATGAGCACATTTCGCGAAGTGATGGAGACCTGGTTTCGTCGCGTTTGGACCGAAGAGGATTCTACTGCAATCGAAGAGCTTTTCGTCCCGGATGGCGAGGCTCGAGGTCTGGGCGCCAACGTCCTGATCGGCCCCGAAGGGTTCAAGCAATTCCACTCGGCTCTCCGCGGGCTGCTATGCAATTTCGTGATAACGATTGATAAGAGCGTTGAATCAGGAGATTGGATCTCAGCAGTTTGCACTCTCCGCGCTAAATCGCGCCAATCAGGAGGCCCAGTTGAAATGACGGGCAGCGTGATGGTTAGGATCGAGGATGGTAAGTTGACAGAGGCGTATAATCACTGGGACTTCTTGAGCTTGTTCAGCCAGCTGGGCCTGCTTCCAAAGGAAACCTTTGGGAAAGCACTAGGCGGCGAGAAGATTGTTTGAGCCCTCGCTGGAATACAGATAAGTGTGTATTTAACGGTAATCTAAACAGTCATACTGCCTTTACAGGAATCTGAATGATGAGGACCACTTCCTGTAAGAGACTTCCATGGAGCTTGCCCTCGTCTGTTCCTTCATCGGTCTGAGTTTGCGACGTCCGCCGCCGGCAACTAAGACTACTTCTGCCTCCTTTCAAGAAGGTCTTGCGTGTTCAAAAGCTGGAGAATAACTTCATCCAAGAAAGGTTTCTCCTTAAGGCTGGCACGCGATCCAGGGAAATAGACCAGAGTAATCTGCGCGCTTGGGTCTGAGGTAGGCTTCGCCCTTGGGTCTGGAAAACTGCGCAACACTATGGCGCAGCGTTGGCCGTGCGGGAGGCGAGTGTTGTCAATCATCGGAAAGTCGAACGGGGTGATCCAGAAGGTCGCGATTGTCTCTGCTTCATCTGCCTTCGCGCCAGCATTGTTTTTCTGTGGTGTCTTGACCGTCAGTTTTATTTGTAACTCTTTCTTGATTAGATCTTTTTTTTGCACCTCTACTTTAAAGTGCGTCTCTCGGAGATCTGGGTCCAGCGCGTCTGTCCCGAGGGTGCGATCTATCACCGTGATTGGTTCCTTTCCTTCCACTTTCTTAAGATAGACAGTCCCATCCAGTTTCCCCCCAGCAACTTCCAAGGCAGCAATTTGCTTATTCTTCCCCTCGTTGGCAGCCTTCTCCAGACGGCGCAAGTATTCCCTGGCCCGTGGTTCTTGGGAATCGCCGATTTGCGCGTAGACGTGTTGAAAAAGTGGCGCCAGATCGAGGGCTTCGTGGAAATTGTATGTCAAGAGTTCCAAATTGAGGACTTGTTGTTCGTACCCCTTCTTTCCGGGCTTTAGAAAGCTGCCGATAATAGAGTTGAACATGTCTTTCCGAAGAGAGGTTTCGGCATCTTCTCTTTGGCTCATCAACTGCGCGTAAAGTCGCGCATTGGTATCCGCGGCTTGTCTGCGGTCCAACATTTTGGCATCCTCAGCTTGTCTGCTGTTCAAAGCATGGGTCCCAAAATATCCCACCAGGCCTACCGCTAAGGCAGTCAGGAACCCACCCACCGGTGTGAGAAAAATGTTAAATTTGTCCCATCGATCCTTCTTTTGGTCCGGCACAGCTACCTCCTTCTTAGGACAAGCGTTCCATCTTGTCTCACCAAATCAAAATCGTATCGGACAGGATCCTCGTACGACTCAATTCCAAATGGCTGCGACTCCTGTCCCCCGTAAGTTACCGTTAACGTGCATCTCCCTGCTTGTCGCAAATACACGCTATAAGAGCCATAAGGATCGGTCCTCCCGGAGTAAGGCGCCTCGCCACATTTGATTTTTATTTCCACTCCTTCGCCGACGGACTTGTTGTCAATTTTCAAACTCCCATAGATTTGCCCCGCGAACGCAAATGTGGGAAGAAACAGAATCAGTAAAAGCAGCATTGTGATCTTTTTCATTTTGCCCTCCATAATCGGCTAGTGAGCCGTTAGCAAAAGCAGCCGTCCGTCACCACTCTTGGGAGTGTCGAAGTGGATTGACGTTTCGAAGCAATGTTCTGTGATCAAGAATCGTGAAGGAGTGGCGGGCCCGGCTCCGAGTCAATCCTTGACCTGAGGTCTCAGGACGCTACGAGCCTCGCTTTCAGCGGTGACCCTCCCGAATACCCTTAGCTGTTACCCTGGATGAGTATGCAGCTTGGGTGAAAGACTCAGGTAAACGCTGTCAGCGTAAGCCACTACTATGACGCCTTGGCCTTCCAGGCTGAAGCGAGAAGGATGCGGCGGTCGCAACTCTCAGGACCAGCCTTTAAGTCTTTCGCGAGGCGCGCAAAGAGTACTAAAGTTTGCCGTTCGAGTCAATAAGATAGACTCTACTTTAGTGTCCGATGGAGATCTCTTCTATCGGGGTTGCAGACACAGACTAAATTTTAGTCTATGCTACCTCCGGCTGAAGGCCGGACTACGAACTCCTTGATAGGAGAGCCCATGAAGAGAATGCTTCTCATAGTCGTCGCGCTTGCTTTCGGGGCTTGCGCAAAGGAGCCCTCACCGAACAAAGCTGCGTCAGCGGGATATCTGGACTACTCTGAACGCGACGACGCGCTCAGCGGCGGTGTGAAGATGATCCCGATCAGCACTCCAAAGGGGACATTCCGCGTTTGGACCAAGCGGGTGGGTAACAATCCGAAGATCAAGGTACTTCTTCTCCATGGAGGGCCAGGCGCTACCCACGAGTATTTCGAAGCGTTCGACAGCTACTTTCCCGCCGCGGAAATCGAGTACTACTACTACGATCAACTCGGTTCGGCCTTTAGCGATCAACCCTCCGAGCCGGATTTGTGGGAACTGCCGCGTTTCGTCGAGGAAGTGGAGCAGGTGCGACAAGCGCTCAAACTGGGTCACGAGAACTTCTATCTTCTCGGCCATTCCTGGGGCGGAATCCTGGCGATGGAGTACGCGTTGAAGTATCAGCAGCACCTCGCGGGGTTGGTCATTTCTAACATGATGGCCAGCATCCCGGCTTATAACGAGTACGCTCAGAAAGTACTGATGCCTGCCATGGATCAGACCGCGCTTGCGGAGATCAAACAAATCGAGGCGAAGGGAGATTTTGAAAACCCGCGGTACATGGAGCTTTTGATTCCACACCACTACGTCCATCACTTTCTGCGCATGCCGCCCGAGGATTGGCCTGAGCCGGCCAACCGTGCGTTCAAGCGCCTCAACCCGGCGATCTATGTGCCGATGCAGGGGCCAAGCGAACTTGGAGCCAGCGGTAAACTGGTGAGGTGGGACCGAACCGCCGACCTGGGTAAGATAACCGTCCCAACGCTGGTCATCGGCGCTCAGCACGACACGATGGATCCGAAACATATGGAATGGATGGCCGGAGCGGTCGGAAAAGGACGATACCTGTACTGCCCCAATGGAAGTCACATGGCGCTCTACGATGATCAGAAGATCTACTTCGGCGGTCTCATCCAATTCATACGCGATGTGAATACAGGCCGCTTTTGATCCAGCCGTCTAACGTTACAACGACAGTTGACTGCTCGGCGTGTTCGAGAGCCGAAACTAAAACGACCGGAATGGAGGAAATAATGCACCAAAGAAAAACGCTTCGTGCGGTTATGACACTTTCGCTTTTGAGCCTGATTGTTTTCACAGCCGGCCCAATCGCGGCGCTTCAGAGCAAGGCCGGCAAGACAACCCCAAAGTCTCAAGACCAAGCTATGACAAAGATGAAAGATGTCGCCAGGAAGGAATCGCCCTTTGCCTGTAACGTGGCAGGGATAAGCGCCGAGCAAAGGCCGCGCTATGTCGCCCTGGCCAAGAAGCTCGTCAGCGCAAAGCAAGAGGTGCGCGAACTGGCGGATGGGTATGCCTTTCGCTTCTTAGCAGAGGCATCGACCATTCAAGATCTAGGCGAGTTCATTGCCTACGAACGCTTGTGCTGCCCGTTCTTTGATCTGGAGATGGTAGTAGAGCGAGAGGGAGGGCCCGCCTGGTTGCGACTGAGAGGGCGCGAGGGAGTCAAAGAATTCATTCGCACCGAATTCGGCATCCAATAGCGGTATCCCTGAGCATCTGTCTCTTAAAACAGAGAGCGTGGTTCTGCATTTCTGCAGGATAATAGACTCTCGCTCAAGACTGCGAACTTCCGCACAGATGCCTTACTACGAACTCCTTGGCTCTCGTCGATCCACTTGCCGCGTAAAACGAGAGCCGCTCGTCCTTCCCATCTCATCGCTTTTCTGTTTCCAACTAAAATAGCCTTTGCGTATAATGAGCGGCGGGAATCAACCGAGCAATATCCATAAAGCCAAGACTCAAGAAAGAAAAAATGATCACTTGTCCAAACTGTGGAGCAGGTAACAAGCCGGGGTCGTCTGCCTGCCGCATGTGCGCGGCCTCGCTCGAAGGCAGCGTCGAAGCACTGGCCGCACGAGTACAACCGCCCGGCAAAAGCTCGCACAATGCGCCCCAGTCAGACAGCCATCATCGAGAGGAGGTAAAACCACCAGTGGAACAAGAAGGTATCGTCTGTGCCGAGTGCAACACGATGAACGAGCCTGGTTGGTCTTTTTGTCAGCAGTGCGGCAAGAGGCTAACTCAACCGGCGGCCGCGCCGCCGCCTCAGGCGCCAGCGGCGCCGAGAATGCCAGTCGACCTCAGGACCATCCCTGAGCAACACGCTGTGGTCGATCCCCTCGTCCAGGCGCTAAAGACCAACCCGGAACCGCAGCCTGCCGAGCACGAGCTGAAGACGGTCGTCCCGCAGCCGCCGCAAGGCGAGCCGCCGCTCAAGACCGTCGCAGACCATCCGCCTCCAGTCGAGCCCAAAGTCATTCCGAAGCATCCGCTTCCGGCCGGGCCGCCGGCCGTCGTCGCCCAGCCACCTGCGCCACTCGCGACCGACCGGGATGATTCCGCAATCCGCACCGTTGAGACGCCGGCCGCACCGAAGCCCACCGGTCCAACTCCGCCGCTTTCGGTTCAGGAGAAGCCAGTAGCTCCGACTCCGCCGCCGTCCATACCCAAGCCCAGCATTCCCCCTCCGCCCAGCACGCCTCCAGCAAGCCTGCCGGAGCCGGCGACTGCACAAGGTCAATCGATGTCGGGCCCGTTGTGCACTCAATGTGGACAGTCCAATAGCGTCGGAAGCGCGTTTTGCGCGAGCTGCGGCGCGCCGATGACATTTGGAAAGACTATGGTGATATCTTCGCAGCCCGCTCCCCCGCCGCCAAAAGGCAGCCTGCATCTGGTTATGGAAGGAGGCCAGCCGGGTGAGGTCTACGAGTTGGAAGGCGATACGGTGATCGGCCGAACCAATGGTGAGATTACGTTCCCGCACGATGGCTTCATGTCCGGACGGCACGCGCGAATCGAGCGGCGAGGCAGCAGCTTCATACTGACTGATGAAGGCAGCCGCAACGGCACGTTTATAAAGACCAAAGGAGAGGTTGAACTCGAACCGGGCGACATGATCCTTGTAGGCAAGCAGCTCTTTCGGTTCGAAGTGTAGAAGGAGTCAGTAGTCCGTAGTCCGTAGACAGCGGACCACGGACTACGGACTACGGACTACCGACTACGGACTCCCTTATGAGTGACGTTCAAGTCTCAGTCTTTGCCCGCACGGATGTAGGAATGCACCGAAGCGGCAACGAGGACTCGTTCCTGGTCGCTGATCTGACGGCGGGCAAGATCGGTCTCGGCCCGGACGTTAGCACCCACCAACTCGGCGAGCGCGGCAGCTTGATGATCGTGTCCGATGGAATGGGCGGCGCGGCAGCGGGCGAGATAGCCAGTGAGATGACAGTGACGACGATGCGCGAGTCGCTCTCGGAGAACACCTCTTCGACGGAGATTTCCGAGCAGTTGAAAGCTGCCGCCGAGATCGCCAACGAGCGGATCTGGAATCGCTCCCAGGACAATCCTGAACTCTCGGGAATGGGCGCGACGCTCACGGCCGTGCTGGTGCAAGGGACAACTGCCTACATCGCTCAAGTGGGTGACTCGCGCGCTTACCTCATTCGCCGCGAACAGATCAAACAACTCACAAAGGACCAATCGCTCGCGCAGATGCTGGTTGATTCGGGCGCCATCAAACCGGACCAGATGGACTCTGTGCCTCAGAACGTGATCATGCAGGCTATGGGGACGCAGCCCGCGGTCAAGGTAGCAATGACCGCAGTTCAGCTTTTCCGCAACGACTGCCTGGTGATCTGCAGCGATGGGTTATCGAACAAGATCCCTCCAAACGAACTGCGCGAGATGATTCAAGACGTTGGAGACCTGACCGATGCGTGCCGCCTGCTGATCGACAAGGCCAACGAGCGCGGCGGAGAAGACAACATCACCGTCATCATTGCGCGCTTCGATGGAGAGGCCCTGTATTCGGCAAGCGAGACCAGTTCGATCACCGGAAGTTTTCGCGCACTCAACCAGGGTTACTCATCGGAGTATTTTTCAGGGAGCGACCGTGCCCAGGCTGCTCCAACTGCTGAAGACGAGCCGCCCGAGATTGGACAAAAACAGATTACCAAAATGCTCAACGTAGCCGATCTCGCTCGGTTTGGCTCCGCGGCTCCACCGGCGGCGGATACCGCACAGTTCGAGGCCCCTGCTCCGCCGGCGGCGGCAGACGATGACGGTGACTTCAGCACGCGGCCGGCCGCCGAAAGACCCGCTTTCGAGGACGATGACTTCAGCACCCGGCCGACGGCAGAAAGGCTCGCGCTCGAGGATGCGCCGGGCGAGCAAGTTGCCTTTCAGACAGAGCACAGAAAGCCGGGATATGTTGTCATTCTGATTATCGCTCTGATCTCTCTTCTTCTGCTTGGCGCGACCGGGTTCTTCGTTTACTCGATATACTTAAAATCAAAACCGCCTCCGGCAGACGTTGAGCCGCAGCCGTAGTGATGGGTGAGTGGAATAGAAGAAACATTGAACATTGAGAATTGAAAATCTGCGGCGCTAGTCAATTTCCATTTTTCAGTTCTCTTCAATTTTCAATTTTTCTCCGTTCCCGTCACGCATCACCTCTTTCGGATTCCAAGGACCGATGAAAAACAATCCCGACGAAGAGACTCCTGCGCCAACTAAAGAGCACGCGAGGCTCAAAGAGAATGTCGGACTTATCCCGCTCTGGCGCCGCTGGGGACCCTACGTAGCCGAGCGCGCGTGGGGGACCGTCCGTGAAGACTACAGCGCCAACGGCAACGCGTGGGACTACTTCACTCACGACATGGCTCGCAGCCGCGCGTATCGATGGGGCGAAGACGGGCTGGCGGGAATCTGCGATCGATACCAGTTGCTTGTCTTCGCGCTCGCGTTCTGGAACGGGCGCGATCCGATCCTGAAAGAGCGCGCATTCGGCCTCGTACCCTCCGAAGGCAACCACGGCGAGGACGTTAAGGAATACTACTTTTATCTCGACAACACCCCATCGCACAGCTACATGAAGTATCTGTATAAGTACCCGCAGGCTGAATTCCCGTACCGGGATTTGATCGAAGAGAATCGCCGCCGGGGCGGCCGCGGTCTTGAATACGAGCTGCTGGATACCGGCGTGTTCGATCGTGACAGGTACTTCGACATCTTCGTCGAGTACGCGAAAGCTTCGTCTGAAGACATATGCATCAAGATCGAAGCCTTCAATCGTGGACCCGAAGCCGCGCCGCTTCACGTCATCCCGCATCTGTGGTTTCGAAACACCTGGGGATGGACGGATGTCCGGGATACCGAGCCGTCAATATGTCCGGGGCGGGCGGGCGACGGTTACCAGAGCCTGATTGCAAGCGACGCCTCGGCTCACGTACTGAAGAATCTCCCCTTCAAGTACAGCGCCGGCAGCCGCCATCTGTATGCAGACGCCGGCGGCGATTTGCTGTTCACGAATAACGAAACGAACCCGGCGCGCTCGCGCGTATCGGGAACGCCCAGCGCCGAGCCCTACCATAAGGACGCCTTCCATCGATACATCATCAACGGTGAAGAAGGCGCCGTTAACCCCACGCGTGTGGGAACGAAGGCCTGCTTGCACTACGAGCGGATGGTTCCGCCCGGCGGCTCGATCGTTTTGAGGTTGCGGCTCACGCCAGAGCGATCGGACGCGCCGCTCAAAGACGTCGATCAAATTATCGTGCAGCGTCGTGCCGAGGCGGATGAGTTTTACAGCTTCATTCACCCGCCCAACGCGAGTGACGATGAATGCAGGATTCAGCGGCAGGCGTTCGCGGGATTGCTGTGGACCAAGCAAATCTATCTGTACGATGTACACAAATGGGTGGACGGCGACGACCCCAACAACCCGCCGCCCGACTCGCGCTCCTCGGCTCGCAACGCCCACTGGCAGCATTTGAACTCGATGCGCATTCTCTTGATGCCCGACAAGTGGGAGTATCCGTGGTTCGCGGCTTGGGACCTGGCGTTTCACACCGTGGCGTTCGCGCTGATCGACGCCGAGTTCGCGAAGGAACAGTTGTGGCTGATGCTCTTTGAACAGTTCCAGCATCCGAACGGTCAGTTGCCGGCATACGAATGGGAATTCTCGGACCTTAATCCGCCGGTCCACGCGTGGGCTTGCTGGCGAGTCTATAACATGGACCGCATAAGGACCGGGCGCGCCGATCGCGCTTGGCTGGAGAAGTGTTTCCACAAACTGCTGATCAATTTCACATGGTGGGTGAACAAAGTCGACAGCGAAGGGAACAACCTGTTTGAAGGAGGGTTCCTTGGGCTCGACAACATAACGGTGATCGATCGCAGCGAAAAACTTCAGGGGGGTGTCGTGCTCGAACAGAGTGACGCAACCGGGTGGATGGGAATGTTCTGCTTGAACCTGATGCGCATCGCGCTCGAGCTTGCCAAAGAGAACGAGCAATACGAGGGTCTGGCGACGAAGTTCTTCCAGCATTACATCTACGTGGGCGCCGCGATGAAGCGCCGAGGCGGGCGCGATTATTCGCTGTGGGACGAGAAGGACGGCTTCTTTTACGACGTGCTGCGTTATCCTGAAGGCAGCTTTCACAAGTTCCGCGTGCGCTCGCTGGTCGGCATCATCCCGCTGTACGCGATCGAGAGACTCGAGGTCGATTGGATTCGGTCCTTTCCTGAATTCACTGCAAACCTCGAATGGTTCACTGAGAACAGACAAGACCTCGTGCAGCGAGCATGCTACCGCGTAACCCACGAAGGGGTCGACGTGCATATTCTGGCGGTCGTCGATGAAGACCAGACCAAGCGCATTCTCGAACGCCTGATTGATCCGGACGAGTTTCTATCCGACTACGGCATCCGCAGCTTGTCGAAGTATCACGAGCACCACCCGTACGTCTTCGGCAACAGCGAGGTGCGCTACGAGCCCGCCGAGTCTGACAACAAAATCAAGGGCGGCAACTCAAACTGGCGTGGCCCGGTCTGGTTCCCGACTTCGTTCTTGATGATCGAGTCGCTGAGAAAACTAGGCAAGGCATATGGGCCGCATTTCAGCGTAGCGCTCCCCGATGGATCGGGCCGACGAGTGACTTTGACTGAAATGGCGGGAGAAATTGCCAATCGCCTGATCCGCATCTTCACGAGGAATGAGGAAGGCAAGCGTCCGGTCTACGGCGGGTCGAAGAAGTTTCAGGAAGACCCTCACTGGCGCGACTACATTTTGTTCTACGAATACTTTCACGGAGACAACGGCGCGGGCATCGGCGCTTCGCACCAGACGGGCTGGAGCGGTCTGGTCGCATCGTTGATAGACGAGTGGCGGCGTTGATTTTGAGTCTAATGGATTTCGTGTATGAGGACGGAGCATTTTCCATTTGTCATTTTCCATTTGTCATTTGTCATTCGCGGAGAGCCGAGTGAATGAATGACAAATGGCAAATGGCAAATGGCAAATGGCAAATAGAGAATAGAAAATGGAAACCGTTATGATTCATCGAAGGGGGAACTAGTATGGCTTACACCCATCATGAACTGAAGAGCAAGACTGTAGCCCAGCTTCGCGAGATCGCCAAGGGTATCGAGCACGAATCGGTGAAGGGCTACAGCGTGATGCACAAGGAACAACTTGTCACAGCGCTCTGCAACGCGCTGGGCATCGAGATGCACGAGCACCACGAGGTCGTCGGACTCAACAAAGCCGCCATTAAGGCGCAGATCAAAGAGCTCAAGACCAAGCGTGACAAGGCGCTTGAGACTCACGACCACGACGAGCTCAGGACCGTTCGCCGAAGAATTCACTATCTGAAGCGGATGATCCACAAGGCTACCGTCTAGTCAGACGATTGACACGAAAAACGTTTAGATGTAAAAGAGAGCCGTCTGACGAGCCAATGCTGGTTCTAACACATACCGGCTCGAATCAAGTCTAGGATCTTGCGGGAGTGTCACGCCGGGAATGGCCCCGTGCTCGCGTGAGCGACTCCGAGCTGGCGCTTTCACTGTCGTGACGCAGCCGTTCAGTCAAAGACTGAATTTGCTGCCCTGCAAGGTGGGGGTAAGGTCATGAATCAGGATCCACTATTCGCGATAGCCACTGCCCTTCCTTCTCAAGTTGATCGCGTGCATCGGTTCACAATCAGGACAGCGCGACACGGCAGGTTGCTCGCTACATTGCTACTCGCGCTGCTAATTCCGCTGCAAGCTTACGCGCAGGACGCCGCTTCGGAACTGTTGGAGGCAGCGAAGAAGGGAGACGTCGACGCCTTGCGCTCAATCCTAAACAAGGGCGGCGACGTCAACGCGAAAAACGCAAACGGCAGAACAGCTTTGATGGAAGCGGCCTACTGGGGCAGGGTTGACGCCGCGAAGCTCTTCCTCGAAAAAGGCGCCGACGCCAATGCCAAAGACAAGGAGGATCACACCGCTTTGATTGACGCGGCTGGAAACGGGCACATTCAAGTCGTGCTGGCGCTGCTGGAAAAGGGCGCCGATCCGAAGGCCAAGAACAAGGAAGGCTCCACTGCGTTGATCGAGGCGGCTTCGAACAACCGCGCTGAGGTTGTCAAAGCGTTGATCGACAAGAACGCGAACGTCGATGACAAGGATAAAGAGGGCCGGACGGGCCTTATCATGGCTGCGTACTGGGGTCACGCCGAAGCGGCGCAGACCTTGATCGACAAAGGCGCGAACGTCAACGCGAAGGACAAGTACGGCTACTCCGCCATGATGTATGCCAAGCGCGAGAGCCATCCGAACGTAGCCGAGCTGCTCGCCAAAGCCGGTGCGAAATAGCGGCATCGCGCGAAAGACCTTGCGTTGCGCGTTGAACGCTCGGTGATGCGCGCCGGGGACTGTGTCGCGCGGGCCTGCACCTGACCCGGCGCCGTCCGTCTTGCTGTTTGGTTTTTGCTCTCCGACTTGGTATCATCCGCAGTCTAAGAACGACGAACCAGCATCGACTTTGTTCTGTGTCAGATCTCATCCAAGAACACGACAACCATGAACCTAAGGAGAAACAACAGCCGGATGAATAACGGGATCAAGCTTAAGCGATTATTTTTTCTAGCAGCCATCATCGTCTCATCGTATGCTCTGGCGATCGGCGGATCAGCAAATCTCAATGCCACGAGTACGGTCGCTGACGGCAACGCGCTCTACGCCGCAAAGTGCACGACGTGCCACGGCAAGGACGGCCGCGGAATTCCAAACTGGCGCTCGAAGGGGCAGCCGGATTTCACCGATGCGAAATGGCAAAAGTCGCGAACCGACCCCCAGATCGCCGAAGCGACCAAGAACGGAAAAGGCAAATTCATGCCTGCGTTCAAGGCCAAGATGTCCGACGAAGAGATAACCGCGGTAGTAGCCCGGATTCGGTCTTTCGCAAAGAAGTAGCACAGACTTTAGTCTGTGCGCTTGCTCTTAAAGAACCGTTCAACACACGGAGACACAAACATGCCGAGCGTGGGGTGTGTCCTGGCGCCGTCGCGAGGTACATGAACCATGAGCATTGGAACAACCGTCCAGGCCGTGCCTATTGAGCAGTTCGTCACCGGGCTGTGTGCGATTCCCGAGGAAGACTTTCGCGTCGGCTCCGTCTACGACTACCTCACGAGACATCCCGTCGACGAACGCTCTCTAGAGCCGTACGTCTCCTTCAGCAAGAACCACTACACGCGAAACCTGATTTTCAAGAACGAGCTTTTCGAGCTGATCGCGATCTGCTGGGAGGTGGGCCAGGCCTCGCAAATCCACAACCACCACAATCAAAACTGCTGGATGACAATTCCGACTGGCAGGCTTCGCGTGCAGAACTTTCGTGTCCTCGATCAAAATGCCGCGACCTGGTATTGCCAGCTGGAACCGACAAACGCGTTCGACATTCACCGGCTCCTGCCGGCCGAAGTAAACCCGGAAGAACCCGTGCACCAGGTGCTGAACCTGCCCGAGTTCAATCAGCGCGCCGTGAGCTTGCACATCTACTCGCGGCCCTTCGACCGATGCCTGGTCTATTGCTGCGAGACCAGTGAGTACCGAGAAGTCCCTCTCCATTACACCAGCGAATACGGGAAGCTCTGCGAAGGTGAAAAGCTGTGAGATCAGAGTCATTCAATACGGCCGCTTTGACCTACGTCGACCCATTTCCTACTTGGTGGGGACGGTCCTTATTGAATATCGACGTCAACTTCACCGACATAACTTAGGACTCACCGAAAGGAGCAACCATGCCGAACGACCCCGGTCTTACAGCAGACACTTGCATATTCATGGAGGCCATCCCAGGCGATGGTGGAGCACATAACAGCGGCGACACCTGGTGGCTCAGCCCTGAAATCAGCCTTGGCGGTTCATCGGGACAGAACAACACCGCAACGGTGAAGCTGCACCGGAAAGCGGCCGGCAGCGGTTGTACGACGCCCTTTTCCGAAAGCGTTACTGTCGAATTGTGGGCGGCCGGTCCTTCTCTCGCCATGATCCCGGACAATCACGCGAGCGCGAGAAACGTCCAAAACATCGGCACGCCTTTCCCTGCCGAGGGCGCCACCGCTACTCAGACAATGGTCTTGAATCCGCCCCTTGGATTGGATCCCTCTGATCCGCATCATCCTCGTGACGTGTGCCTGGTTGCGAGGTGCTACCCTGATTCCCTTACGCCGAGCGCTCAGAACTTTTTCGCGCCCTCCGACCCGCACGTCGCGCAGCGCAATCTCTGCCTGGTTGCTTCCGGCAGCGGCGGAATCACACTTACTCCGCCTGTTCCACCAGGTACACAGAGTTCTCCGGTAGCCACTGTCAATCCTGACCGTGTCAACTCGCAGAATGTGACGCTTCGCGCTGTGGTCGATCTCAAACCCAACAGGTTCGTTCAGAAAGTTGTATCGCCAAGGCTCAAAAGCGCAAACGGCTTTAGCAGGATGGGAACCGTGCCGCCGCGGAGCTTTAAATTTGTGCTTCCCGACTTTCCGAATGCGCAGGTTATCGATCACAGTCATCCGGGATTGCCTGGTACGATCCCGGGTCTACCGCAAAGCTATGAAGCGAAGATCAAGCTGGGCGCCGGGCAGTTCACCAGGTTTACCTTCACGGCGAATCTGTCCGGAGCGCATGGTGGCGACGCGTATATCTTCCACCTCAGGCAAATCGGTGTTGACCACCGTGATCAGGGGGGCTTGACGCTGTTGATGGTTGCAGTGTGAGCGTTGTGACTAAGTACCAATCAGAGGGGGTCGCCGGCTTCAGGGTCGAGTCACGTGATCTGAAGTGGGAGCCTCGCCACGACTCTCTTTTCACACCGTCACGTTAGCCAGCGGGCGCAAGTTCAACACTAACTGAGCGGTTGATTTCATGCTGCTGGTCAGCAGCAAACTTGCCGATGAAAAAGTAATCGTAGATGATTCCTCACCAGAGAGCACTGCTCGCATACGCGTAGTATTTGACAAGGGTAAGCTCGTCAGCGTTGAACCGACCTCAACCAGTATTTGCCGGCGGCGGCTGAGGAGTTACAAACCTCTTCAGGTCTGAGGAGGCACTACAGGAATGGTTAAAGCGCTACCCTGAGCTGAAAGACAAGCTGCGGGGGCCGATACCGCCGGCGTTGCAGTTCATTAAGGCCCAGCAGAAAAAATAGCTATCGCTTCATAGGGCACTTTATGTTAGCGCTGCTCCATCACACGGGGCAGGGCCAGGCGCGCACTTTGCCAATTCGAACACTGCCACTCACGCAGGGGTTCGATGCGTGACTCATCGAGGTGCATTCAGCTTATCTCCCGTGAAAGATAGGTTCAGAGTTCAAGCTTTAGCTTGCCTGGTTGCGCGTGCGAGGAATTGGCAGCCTGAAGGCTGAACTCTGAACTCCTTGTTTCCGGCTCGGCCATTCCCAACCAAGAGCTGACCAATAATGGGAGCGACCGGTTCAGTCGGCAGCGAGTTGGTTACCCTACTCGATCCCAGCGGCGAGAAAGTGCGGGCGGCGACCCGCGAACCGGCGGCCGGTCGGCAAGGCTCAGTCAGCGCAGCCGAGTTCGTAGAGTTCGATTTCGAGCGGCCACTAACCTTTGCGCCGGCCCTGAACAGCGTCGATCGTGTGTTCCTCATCGCAAGGCCCGGAGACGAGCACCCGGACGGCGTCGCCTCACCGCTCATCGACGAGATGAAGCGGCAAGGCGTCCGCCACGTCGTCAACCTGTCGGCGATGGGAGTTGAGACGAGGGATGATATCTCGCTCCGCAGAGTGGAGCTGTACCTGGAGGATTCCGGGTTGGCTTCAGGCACCTGCGCCCAAACTCGCCGAACCCCGGAGGATCGACCATTACGTGGTGATGCCACGGGCTTGCCCCGTGGAGTCTCACGCTCGCCGCTACTTAAGCCCGTCGCTCGCCAAAGAGATGCCACCGGCTTGCCCGGTGGAGTGTCACGTTCGTTGCTCTCAGCCAACAGGTTCCAGTACCAATGAACGTGAACATCCACGGGACGAGCCCGTGGCATCCTGAGATGCCTTGGTTATCCCGAAGTCGCGACAAACGTGAACCTCCACCGGGCAAGCCGGTGGCATCCAAAGTTTTCGCACGGAGTGTCCGTGCTCAATTGGCGAGATTACCGAAATCGAAATTATTGCTGTAGGCAGCCGAATTCGGATACTCCCACTTCTGCGAAAAAGATACGGCAGAGGACGCTGGCGAAAGCTGAAAGGTATGGCAACTGTGCGCCTGTTCGATGGTACTATGCGTCTAGCTGAATTACATCGGTTTCAGACGCACGGAATAGGCAAGAAGAAAATGAGAATCAAGCGATTCTTGGATTAACGCTATGACAAAGCACAAGAATTCCACACCGCAATTCGCTATCTGCATCAGTAGCGAGGATCCTGATTTGCTGACCCCACGCATGATCTACCAAGTCTTGCCCGACGAAAGCGCAGCAAAGTCAAACTACATTCGAGTAATAGACAACGAGGGGGAGGATTATCTCTACCCTGCGGACTACTTTCTTCTTTTTGACTTTCCGCCTGCGGTTGAACGTGCCTTATTGCGCGCCTCGTAGCGCGCAGTACTCGCAGAATCGATAGCCCATCAGTGCAACAGTTCGTTGAAAACTTCCAGCCTCGTTGATTAACGACCTTCCGTCGCTTTTGAAAAAAGTTTAGCGTAAAATCCCGGAGCAGGAGAATGGAGATGGAAGAACTAAAGAAGAGTTATATCGTTGACGAACAAAACCGCAAGGTTGCCGTGCAGCTTGATATTGAGACTTTCAATAAGATTGAAGAAATCCTCGAGAATTACGCCCTCGCTCGGTTGATGGAAGAGCATGGCGATGAAGACGCGTTGGAGCTTCACGAAGCGCTTGCTTACTACCAGAGTCTGGAGAAGGCCGAGTGACGGTGAAGTATCGGAAGAAGTTCTTAACTGACTGGCGAGAATTCCCTCCACCGACAGGAAAGCGATAGAGAAATTCGCATTTGAAGAAGTTCCCGGGCTGAACTCAGTTGGCGAAAGCGGGAAAATCGAGCGACTGAAAGGCTATAAGTCTTTCTATAAGGTTCGGTTTGGGTCTTACCGTGTCGGCCTGAAATTGGAAGATGACAAAGTGAGTTTTGAGAGAGTGCTGCACCGCAAAGAGATATATCGCTTCTTCCCATAAAAGCAACTAACCAATTGTTGTGAACTGGTATGACCCGATCTTACGCAGTTGCGCTCCAGTCATCAACCCGCAGCACTACGCGGGTTCGGCAATAGCGCTGCACCCAGACATGATATATCCTATCGCGCGGCGTAGATGATCCCTCGACAAATCCAGCAGTCTCGATTGAGAAACCCATGACGTGGACACAGGTGTATGACCCGTTTGGCGTGTGGTGGCTATCGACTCTCGTAGCCGCGCTGCCGGTTGTGGTGTTGTTAGGCTTGCTCGCCGTCTTTCGAGTCAAACCGCATTGGGCCGCGATGGCCGGAGCCGCAGCCGCGCTCATCGCCGCGAGCGCTGTGTTTCATATGCCGTGGTCGCTCTCCAGTGCGAGCCTCCTTTACGGCGCCGGCTTCGGACTGCTGAAGATCGCCTGGATCGTCGTCGCCGCAGTCTTCCTCTACGACATATCCGTTCACACCGGCCAGTTTGAAATCATGAAGCAATCGGTCGCGGCGATCACTCCCGATCGCAGGCTGCAAGCGCTTCTCGTCGCCTTTTGTTTCGGCGCGGTGATCGAAGGCGCGGCGGGATTCGGCGCGCCGGTCGCGATAGCCGGC
Organism: uncultured Clostridia bacterium; assembly: GCA_964548075.1. GTDB lineage: Bacteria > Acidobacteriota > Blastocatellia > UBA7656 > UBA7656 > Onstottus_A. The sequence continues at coordinate 55,614 of CAZJQQ010000016.1, forward strand.
GCTTTCATGATCGGGCTCGGATTCAAGCCCTTTCACGCGGCTGCGCTCAACCTGATCGCTAACACGGCGCCTGTGGCCTGGGGAGCAATAGGCACCCCGGTGCATACGCTCGCGGCCGTTTCCGGGCTGCCGGAGGCGGACTTGAATTCGATGATCGGCCGCATTCTTCCCATCACCGCGATCATCGTCCCGTTCTGGCTGGTGCGCGCGATGGTCGGCTGGCGCGAGACCTTCGAGGTGCTGCCGGCGATACTGGTCGTCGGGGTTTCATTCGGAGTGACTCAGTTTGTATGGTCGAACTTCATCGACAGCAACCTGGTAGACATCGCGGGCGGATTAGTGTCGTTGGTCTCAACCGTAATCTTTCTTCGCTTCTGGCAGCCTCGTCGCATCTGGCGATTCGATGACGATCCCGCACACGAAGCAGAGGCCGCAAACACCGACGATGAGACTGTGCCCTCACCCGTCGCGACCGGCCGCAGCCCAGTTTCACGCCGGCCGGCGCAAGTCGCGCGAGCCTGGATGCCATTCGTGGTGCTCACAGTCTTCGTGTTGTTGTGGGGGCTGCCGGCGATCAAAGCGGCTCTCAATCAGATAACCACGCCCGCGTTTGAGCGAGGCGGCTGGGACGTGCCGGTGTTGCATCTGGCGGTGACCCGCGCCGCCCCGGTGGTTTCAAAGCCCGAACCCGAAAAAGCGAAGTTCGATTTCAACTGGCTCTCGGCGACCGGCTCGGCTTGCTTCCTCGCGGCGATCTTCGCAGGAGTATTGCTCGGTGTCGCGCCTGCTGAGCTTGCGAGAATCTTCTGGCGGACGCTGGTTCGAATGAGATTCGCGGTGGTGGCGATCTCATTCATGCTAGGGCTTGGGTTCGTGACTCGCTACTCGGGGATGGACGCGGTGCTCGGGCTTGCGTTCACGCGCACTGGATGGCTGTTCCCGTTCTTTGGGACGTTTCTTGGATGGCTCGGCGTAGCGCTGACCGGCAGCGACACCTCCTCGAATGCGTTGTTTGGAGGCTTGCAACGAATCACCGCCGAGCAGCTCAATCTGAGTCCCGTTCTGATGTGCGCGGCCAACAGCGCGGGCGGAGTTATGGGAAAGATGGTGGACGCTCAATCTATTGTCGTGGCCACCGCAGCCACGAATCAGGTTGGCAACGAAGGCGTGATCTTCAGGTTCGTGTTGTGGCACTCGATCGCGCTTGCTTCGATAGTGGGGTTGATCGTGATGGCGTACGCTTATTTGTTTCCGAGCCTAGTGCCACATTGAGAACGAAGGAGAGTGGGGCAGGATCACAGGTCGGGAAGGGAGGCTCGCCCCCGCTTTTGCCGGAGACTCGGTTTCATCAAGGAGGGCGGGGGCAAGCCTCCCTTCCCGACCTGTGATCCTGCCCTAGCTACTTTCCCGATCACTTCTGTTCGCTCACGCTTTCCAAGGCGAGGATGTCATGAAACGCATTTATTGCGACGCGTTTCGGCCGCTGCGCCAATTTCACTTTGAACTCCGGCGTCGCGGCATTCCCAATGAGCGTCGCTTCGCCTAGCCGCGTCCACTTGCCATCGAAATCCAGATACACAGGCACGAGCATCTTGAAGCGCTCGGACACCCCACTCTGCGAGACCGTGAACTTGAGCGTCACCTTTCCATCGGCTTCCGTAGCAAGAGTGTACTCGAGCTTGTAGCGCGGCAGCTCCGTGCCGTATACCCACTCGCTGAAGAACCAATCCATTCGCTTGTTCCCATCGAGGTCCATCGCCGGAGTCATATGCTTTTCAACGATGCGCTTGAAGCCCTCAGTCGAAGCGTTCTGGTTGAAATAAGTCTTGACGAAGTCGTGCATCATATCGATGAACCGTTGATCGCCGGTGTTGCGGTCGTACATGATCGCTCGCAGCATGTGCAAGACATATCCTCCCTTCGGATACACCAGCCGGCTGTACGCGCCTTGCGTCTTAAAGGTATTCAGCCTGAGGCCCATCCAAATCGGCCCGGCGTCATTTGCGCGATTGCCCCATTGGTTCTTTTCGACTATGTGCTGACGCTGGCGGTCCCAATACTTGAGGTACTTGTCGGCATTTTTCTCCGTTGCTTGAAGGAAGAGCCCGGCAGAGAAGTCCGCGAATCCCTCCGAGAGCCACTGATCGTGAAAGGAAGCCCATCCAACAATGTGTCCCCACCACTGATGCGACACCTCGTGAGGCGTCACCTCCTGTATGAACTCCGTAAAGCCTGTAGAGATGCGGCCCAGCAGCATCCACCGCTGCGTTGAATCGAGGTAGGCGCTTATTGGCAAGTAGACCAACGTCGGCCACGACTGCCCAAAATTGAACTGAGGCTGCTGTGTTATGGCGATCCGCCCGTAAGGCGCTTCGCCGAACCAGTGCGTGAAGATGCGCATTGAGTTCTGGGCATCGACCATTGCATTCTGATTCAAGCTAGCCGGCGTCATCGCTCCGCCGGCGCGTTCAGCCGCTCCGCGCATGTAATCGGGGAGCTCAACCGTTGCGTAGCCTTCGATCTGATACTTCGTGTCAGGATCGTCGATCTCCTTTTTCTTGAACACGCCGTAGTTGAATCCCGCAACCGCAAGGGGAACATCGGACACCCATTGCGACGCGGCGTAGTCACCCTCACGCCAACTCTTGACCGGCTTGCCTACCCCGACGAGTGTGTACCTGTTAGGCACTTTGAAAGTAAGGTCGAACGTCGCGCGGTCGTTGAATGCGTTAGCGCTTGGGTACCAGCTCGTGCGAGCGCCGACGGCAAAGTTCCCGCCGCCCGCGTCTTCAATCACCTTGTTCCCTTGATACTCGATGCTCAGTTTGTACCGCCGTCCTTTGGCCAGCGGTTCGGGCCAGACCACGTAGAATGAAGCGTCCTCTTTCCGCTGCTCTTGAATGAAGTCGATCTCACGCTCACTCGCCGTCACACGCGTCACGCGCAAGTTCGGAAGCAGTCCGAACCTGAGCAGGCGATCGCCGTCGCCCATCGGCAAGAACGTCAACTCAGCCACGGCTGTCAGCTTTTCACCATTGTCAATCGCTGTTTCGATGCGATAGTGCTCGACATCGATGATTCGCTTGTCCTCGTCGGAGCTGGCTGTGCCGTTCTTGTATTCGCTTGCAAGATGCGCGAGGTACCATATGCCTTCCCTCTCGCCGCCCGGATCTAAGTTGATCAGCGCGACCTCCTCCGGCGCGAGCATCTGTGGCAACGCGCCGCGGGGCCGGACATAGTACCGAAGGTCATCGTATTTGCGTCCGAACAAGTACGCGGTGAAGAACCCCGGTCGCTTCGGGTTGTAAACATCACCCAGGATCTCTGCATCCAAGTTCTCGCCCTGGTATGCAAGCAGGTACTCGACGAAGCTACGCGGGCTTTCGGGGCGGAAGCGAACGCGCTTTTGAAACTCGTTGACCACATCGCCCGCGCGAGGCTCATCGCCTCCGGGCTGAGCCTGTCGCTTGATCTCCTCGAAGGTTTCGTCGGTGAAGCAAAAGACTGCCTTTTCGAACGCTTCATCAACAGTCTCCCTTTCGGTGATGCGACGCAGGTAGTCGCGTTCCAACGCAATCGCCGGCGTGAGCGTGAATTGCCCGTCTCCCACGAACACGGCTTTGACGACGCGTCCCATCACCGGCGGGAGAAAACTTACACGCCCGCTGCGAAGGGTGATTGTTCCGGCGTCGCGCTTGAGCGCCAGGTTATTCACCGTGTAAGTCTCCAGCGTTCCACCGTCTCGCAACTGCCGATAATTTGGTTCGGCGTTCGGAGCAACGCCGCCCTTCGCGCCAACCTCAACCTTCTCGCGTGGCGCGGCGACTTCAAGGCGAATCTCCACAGTCGCCGGGCGCCTTGGGTCGATAACCGCGGCGCGTTCGGCCGGCTTGAAGCCTGTCTGTGAGACGCTTATCGTGTAGCCGCCGGGCGCCAGGTTATCAAACTTGAACCGCCCCTCACTGTTGGTTGATGCGCTGCGCGCCTCACCGGTCGCGTCGTTTCGAATCGAGACCTGGGCGCCTACTATCACGGCGCCGGCCGGATCCTTAACTGTGCCGCTGATAGAGCCAGCCGCCGTTTGCCTTGCCCCGATCGGGAGCGCGGCGAAAACAAGAGCAAGTACCACAGCTCCTGAAAGCGGAATGCGATTGCGCATTTTTCCTCCGGTTTGAACGAGAAGGGTGATTTCCAAAAAGCTTCTGAGGACGCGGCGAAGATAGCACAATGTGTTTGCCCGCTTCAATATCAATGGCGACTTGCGGTTTCGGGTTTGGGTTTCTGGTTTCTAGTTTTTGGTTTCTGGTTTCGGGTTTCTACTTCTGGTTGACGTACAGAGTCAGTTTGGTCAACAGAACCATGAACCAGAACCTAGAAACCAGAAACCAGAAACTAGAAACCTATTCGTATCGCAAGGCCACCATCGGATCGACCTTCATCGCACGCCGCGCCGGAACATAGCAGGCCAACAACGCGACACTGGCAAGCAGCGCCGAGACACCTGCGAAGGTCGCCAAATCGGTCGTGCTAACAGCAAACAACAGGCTCGACATCAGCCGCGTCAACGCAAACGCGCCCGCCAAACCCGTCACCAAACCAATGGCTGCGAGGACCATGCCCTGTCCAACTACAAGCTTCAGCACGTCGCTCGCCTTAGCCCCAAGAGCCATGCGAATTCCGATTTCGTTGGTGCGCTGGGTGACCGAATACGACATCACTCCGTAGATCCCGGTGATCGCCAGCATCAAGGCGACGACCGCGAACACGGCGAACAGAACCAGATTGAAACGCCGGTCGTCGAGCGACGACGCGAACACCTGATCGAGCGTGCGGAAGTTCGCCGGAAGCTGCGGGTCAAGCGCGCGAAGCTCGCTTCGCATTGCCGTGATCAGCGGCGCGGTGCCGGCGTTTGCTCGCGCTACGATTGAGACGCTCGGGAACTGAGGCCGCTGAAACGAATCAGCATAGACAGTCGGGCGCACATCGGAATCCAGCTTTTCGTGCACGTCGCCGACGATGCCGATCACGTTCAGCAATCGCAGATCGCCATCCATGTTCCCGAACTGAATTCGCTTCCCGATCGGGTCTTCGTCAGGCCACACTTTGTGAGCGAGCGACTCGCTGATGAGGGCGACGTGAATCGAATCGGCCGTGTCGGTTTGCTCGAAGAGCCGTCCTCGCAGAAGCGGAATCCCCATCGCCGCGAAGTAGCCCGGGCTCGCGACGCGATACTCGGCATAGCCTGTTGCGGCCGGATTGTTGTCGATCAGAAATGTGCCGTTGCTCCCGGTTCCGGTCATTGGGAGACTGTTCACGCCGCCCACTGCAACGACTCCCGGAAGCTGACTCAAGCGCTCGAGCAGTTGCTGATTGAAGCGCGCGAGCTGCTTGTGTAGTTTTTCATCCTCGGCCGATGCCAGCGACAGGTCCATTGCAACCGCGCTCTCGATGCGAAAGCCAGGATCAATCCGGAGTAGCCTCAGAAAGCTCTTTCCCAGAAGTCCAGCGCCAATCAACAACACTAACGTCAACGCCACCTGCGAAACGACCAGCAGGCTACGCAGGCGCGAGCTGGCTGCGCCGGCGGATTGCCCTCGGCCCGCCTCCTTGAGATTGGAAACCAGATCCGTCCCCGAGCTTCGAAGCGCGGGCACGAGCCCTAGAATCACGGCAACGAGAAATGACAGGCCGAGCGTAAACATCAGCGCTCGCGCGTCAACGCCGATCTCATCCAGTCGCGGCAAGACCTTCTGATCCACGCCGATCAACAGCTTGACACCCCAAAACGAGAGAAGCACTCCCAACAAGCCGGCGATCATCGCAAGCAGCAAGCTCTCGGTGATGAACTGGCGCGCCAGCCTCCAGCGCGTAGCTCCCAGCGCGGCACGAACCGCCAACTCCTTTTGGCGCGCGGTCACCTGCGCGAGCATCAGGTTAGCTACGTTGGCGCATGCGATGAGCAGTAAGAATCCGACCGCGCCCACCAAAATCAGCAGACCGCTGCGCACTCTTCCAACCATGTATTCCTGCAGCGGGATCAGCGCAAAATCGACGGCATCTGTTTGGGCGCCGTGCTCAACTCTGAGTTGTTTGCCGATCGCGCTTACATCCGCGCGTGCTTGCTCGACTGGAACGCCGGACCGCACCCGCCCAATGACACTCCAGTTGTGCGCGGTGCGAGAGGTCTGGGCCGGGAACAGTTCGCGGGGAATCCACACTTCAGTCTCTCTTGGAAAGCTGAATCCCGGCGGCATGACTCCTATGACATTGAAGCTCTGATCGAATAGACTCAAAGTCGTGTTCGCGAGGTCAGTTTTTCCACCGAGAAGCCGCTGCCAAAAGCCGTAGCTGACAACAGCCACCGTGCGGCCGCCGGGCTGACTTTCTTCGGGAAGAAACAGGCGTCCAACCACCGGCTGCACCCCAAGTACGCGAAAGAAATCACCCGAAACTCCAAACGCGCGGGTGCGCACGGGTTCGCTACCGCCGGTCACAGTCGTCAGGCTGCCGGAGTACTGAGCGAGCGCTTCAAGGCTGTTGCTGCGCGCGCGAGCGTCCAGATAGTTCGGCTCGGTGACCGGCACGAGCGCGCCCTTTTCGCTCACCTCTCGAAGCTGCACGATTCGGTCCGCATCCGGATACGGGAGCGAACGCAGCAGCACACCATCCACGACGCTGAAGATCGCCGCGCAGGCGCCGATACCCAACGCCAACGAGATCACCGCCGCTGCAGTGAACCCGGCTTTGGAACTCAACACTCGAAGCGCGTATCTGAGGTCTCTGAGCATTTTGCTACCTCCCGCGAAGCCTGTAGTTAATACGCATCTACGGCTGGAAGTGGGTGCGGATGTTGAACCCTGAACGACGCGTCGGCATCTGCGATCGCCTTTACGCGCACCGCCAACAGGCGAAAAGTTTGACACGCACTTGAGTCTACGATACTTTCTCTTGCGGCAGGTATCACTTCTGGTCGTCCCCCGAAGGAGCAAAAAGAATGAGGAACATCGTCGCCGCCGTCGTGATGACCGCGATGATCGTTGCCGCCGGCTGCCAGGGAGGCGCCCCGCGTGTTGCAAGCGGCACACCCAATCCACCTTTTCAAGGCGACCCGCCGCAAGACGCATACAAATACACGGGTGAGCCGGGCGTTTATGGCGGCACGATGGTGCTGTCGACGCCGGACGACCCAAAGACGTTTAACATCATTCGCGCTACTGATAATACATCCGCAGATGTGCTGTGGTTCAACGTCTTCCGCTGCCCGGTTGATTATCGTAACGGTGGCGATCCACCTGACTTCGACCCGGGCCTTTGCACAAAGTGGGAAACGTCTCCAGACGCGAGAACATGGACGTTTTACTTGCGGCGCGGCGTGAGATGGTCCGACGGCGAGCCATTCAATGCGGACGATCTGGTATTCACCTACAACGTGATCCTTGACAAGAACGTCGACACCGCGGCCCGCGATGTATTCATCGAAGGGAGGGACGAAAACGACGCCTCTATCTATCCTGAGCTTGAGAAGCTTGATGACTACACCGTCCGCTTCAAGCTGCATCAACCAAACGGGAGCTTCCTCGACGCGATCTACAATCTCTGGCTCATACCCCGGCACAAGTGGGAGCAGCCCTGGCGGACCGGGAGGTTCGCCGAGACGATGAAGCTGAGCGATGACCCGGGCAGCATCGTCGGATTGGGACCATTCCGTGTGAAAGAATACGTCAGCGGGCAGCGAGTCGTGTTGGAGCGCAACCCGTTTTTTTGGAAGGTCGATAGCCGTGGTGAACGGCTCCCTTATCTCGACCGCATGGTTTTCGTGATCGTCAAGGACTTCAATACGGTTCAGTCCAAGTTCCAGGCGGGTGAGATCGACGTGATGCCGCGCGTTCGTCCGCAGGATTATGCGCTGGTCAAGAGAATGGAAAGCCCGGACATCAAAGTTGATGACATCGGCGTATCGTATGACACCAACTGGATCGCATTTAATCAGAACACCGGCAGCGATCCGAAGACTCACAAGCCGTTCGTCGAGCCGTGGAAGCTTCGGCTGTTTCGCGACCAAAAATTCCGGCAGGCCGTCTCGTACGCCATCAATCGCGAGGCGCTCGCCAACACCGTATTCTCGGCGCGAGGCGTGCCGATCTATTCATTCGTTACCCCCGGAGACAAGGCCTGGTTTAGCGATGACATAGTGAAGTATCCCTACGATCCGCAGCGCGCGCGGCAGATGCTTGGGGAAGTGGGGCTCAAGGACGCCAACGGCGACGGCTTTCTCGAGGACTCGGAGGGTCACACGGTAGAGATCAACATCATCACTAACGCAAGCAACAGCCAGCGCGTCGAGACCGCGGGCTTCATCGCCAAGAGCTTGCAAGATGTCGGCGTAAAGGCGAACTCGGTTGCAATTGCGACGGGTGTCCTGGTCGACAAAATGCAGTCGGCTTTTGACTTCGACGCGATGGTGCTCGGTTGGCAAATCAACCCCCCTCCTGGCCCGAATGGCTCCAAGAACATCATCTTGTCTTCGGGGCTGAACCACGTGTCCTTCGCGAGACAGAAAAAACCCTCCACTGAATGGGAAGCCCGAGTGGACCAGCTCGTGCAACAGGTCGAGTCGTCACCAGATCACGCGGAGCGTTACAGGCTGTGGGCTCAAGTGCAAAGAATTTGGTCGGATTACTTGCCTGAGATAAACCTGGTGGCGGCGATCGAGGCTGTAGCCTACAAGAGCAAATTCGGCAACCTCCGCCCTTCCGCTCTGCCGCCTCGCGCCACGTGGAACGCCGAAGAGATTTATGTAAAGAAATGAAGAAGATGTCCGTAGTCAGCAGCTCGTTTTTCGGCCACGGACCACGGACTACGGACTAATGAAGACTTTCCTCATAAGGCGCTTGCTGGCTGTCATCCCGTTGATAATCGCGGTCACCTTTATCACGAAGGCGCTGCTGGTCGCCTCACCGGGCAACTTCCTCGATTCTCTGAGGCTCAACCCCTCGATCACCCGCGACTACCTCGATCAGATGGAGCGAATGTATCACCTCGACAGCAACAACGTATTCGAGCGCTACTGGTATTGGGTATGGCCGGCGCTACAGGGCGACCTCGGATACTCGTTCGTCAAGAGCGCGCCGGTCTCGTCGCTGATCGCAGAGCGAGTGCCGAACACGCTCTTGCTTACGGGCGCGGCGCTGGTGTTCTCGTGGCTGTTTGCAATTCCGCTCGGGATGCTGGCTGCTGTCTACCGCAATCGCTGGGTCGATAAGCTGATCGGTTTCATATCGTTTTTCGGGCTCTCTATTCCCAGCATCTTTTTCTCGCTGTTGTTGATTCTGTTCGCAGCGAAGACCGGCCTGTTCCCGGCGGGTGGCATTCACAATCAAGTGATGTGGGATGTGATGACATCCTGGGAGAAGTTCGTCGACACTCTCTGGCACCTGGTGCTGCCGACGATCGTGCTGGGGACTATCGGACTGGCTCAGTACGTTCGCCAGATGCGTAGCGAGATGATAGAAACCCTGTCGCAGGACTACATCCGCACCGCGCGTGCAAAGGGACTGAGCCAGTGGCGTGTGCTGACAAGACACGCGCTCGGGAACGCGATCAATCCGCTCGTGACGATCTTCGGATTCTCGCTCGCGACTTTGCTCGCGGGCGCGCTGCTGACCGAGTTCGTGTTCGGGTGGCCGGGGTTGGGTACGCTGATCTTCGACGCGCTCACAAACAAGGACGAGCCCCTGGTGATGGCTTCGGTGGTGATGCTGGTGTTGATGCTGGTGATCGGCAATTTGATCGCGGACGTGCTGCTGGCGATCATCGATCCGCGCATACGGCTCGAGTGATAATTTGGACTGCGCCGACCTCTACTATGGGCGTTGTCAGACAAGTCATCGGCGGCGCTTTGGTTGTTCCGCTTTTGTTTCAGGGGCGCCGTGAGCGAACGCATGATCGAACACGATGAAACGGCTGAGATAGCCTCGCAGGAAGACGCCGTGCCGGCGCAGCCAACCGACAACATCATACACGGTGGTTCTGCTGCTTTCGTTAGTGGCCGTTCGCCCTCACAGATACTCTGGCTCAAGCTGCGCCGCAACCGGACCGCGATGGTTGGGCTCTACACTCTTGCGGCTATGTACGCGGCCGCCATTTTGGCGGGGTTCCTCGCGCCTTACAAGTACGACAACACCCGGCACGATCTGCCGTTTCATCCGCCGATGATCGGGCGGATTCACATCTTCGATGAACAAGGCCGGTTGAGCCGCCCCTTTGTCTACCACCTCGTTCCTGTCGATCCTCAGCTTGCGAGTTATCGTGACGATGCTTCCAGGAAGTATCCGATCAGATTCTTTGCAAGCGGGCAAAGCTACCAGGTACTTCGGCTCATCAGCACGAACATACACCTGTTTGGAGTCGACGAGCCGGGACACATCTTCTTGTTTGGTTCGGACAACCTCGGCCGGGACATCTTCTCGCGCATTCTGTACGGGGCTCAAATCTCGCTATCGATCGGAATCATCGGCATCTTGATCTCGACGATCATCGGGATGATAGTTGGAGGCATCGCGGGATACTTCGGTGGCGCGACCGACTTCGTGCTGATGCGCACAGTCGAAGTACTGCTTGCGCTCCCGAGTTTGTACTTCATTCTGATCCTCCGCCAGCTCTTCGGGATGGGGATGAGCTCGACTCAAATCTACTTCATCATTGTGATCATCCTGGCGTTCATTGGATGGGCGACGGAAGCGCGAGTGATTCGAGGAATGGTGATGTCGCTGAAGGAGAAGGAATACGTGATCGCGGCTCGAGCGATGGGCTTCAGCAACTCGAGGATCATCATTCGCCACATACTACCAAACACTCTTTCGTTTGTAATCGTGACCGCGACGCTTTCCGTGCCCTTCTTCATATTGGGTGAGGTCGCGCTTTCGTTTCTCGGAGTTGGGATACAAGAGCCGGAAGCGAGTTGGGGAAACATGCTGGTAGCCGCTCAGAACAATCGGCAACTCATCGACTTTCCGTGGGTGCTGATTCCTGGCGTGTTCATCTTCCTGGCAGTGATGGCGTGGAACTTTTTGGGAGACGGGCTGCGAGACGCGGCTGATCCGAGAACATTGAGCTAGCGGGGATTGGCTTACATAGCCGGTTCGGCTAGACTGGACGCATCATCCTGGGTGAGTTCTAAAGCGGGAGGCTTCGGAATTGACTAACGAAGAAATGCACAGAGCGATGGAGTTCATCATCCAGCAGCAGGCGCAGTATGCCGCTAGAATCGATAGAGACGAGGCGCAGTATGCGGCTAGATTCGAGAGAGACGAGTCGCGGCTCGCAAGGCTTGAAAAGTCCTTCAAAATGCTAGTCGAATTGGTCCGACGGACGAATGAACGCCCGGACACGATGGCAACGCTGAGGCACAACATGAGTGAGTTGGCGCAAAGTATGATCACGCTTGCCGAAGCGCAGAGCCGAAGAGAATCCTGTTGATCTAAAACTCACTCCGGTGTGATAATCCGACTTTGGAAAGAGTATGAAGAACAAGCGAGAATTTACACCTAACCCTATCACTCCAAGGAAACCTCCGAGGCAAATAATCTCGGACGCTGAATTTCGTCGTCGGCTAAAAGAGAGAACCCTCGAGTGGAGGAAAGATCGCCTTGCCGAGCTTCGCTCCAAGAATTCGCGTTGAAGTGTATTTGCCTGTCCGTTACGAACCTGCCTATCAGGACACTCTTGCCTGGGTCATTCAACAATTCACCGAGTTGCGTGGAGGATGTACGGTAATCGAAAACGCCGGCGGGTACTACCTTTCTCAGTACAATCGGGTAACCGACGACCGCGTTAGTGTAGTCTACTGTGACTTTCCGATGAACTGGACGAAGCGGGCGGAACGGAAGGAAACTCTCGAGTACTGCTCGGAGCTCCAATCCTTCTTGCTCCGCAATCTCTGGGAAGAGGCTATCTTAATCGCTGCGTATTCGGTGTCGCATAACACAATCTGAATGCTCGGCGCGTCATCCAGAATGTAACTGGCTTGCAAGAACGAACCGTAACAATCTCCAACCGGCTCGGCCTTCACGCTCGCGCGGCTGCGCAGATGGTTCGCCGAGCCTCGCAATTCAACAGCAGCGTCGCCCTTCTACGCGAAGACACCGGCGAAACGGCGGACGGCAAGTCGATCCTCAGCGTTCTGTTGCTTGCCGCTTCGCGCGGTACAAGCCTTATAATCAAGACCGAAGGCGACGATGAAGAGCGCGCGATGAATGCGCTCGTGGAATTGGTCGAACAGAAATTCGGAGAGGAACTATCGGATGGTGTCTTCTAGCGTGACTCGCTCGCGCGACGTAAAGCTGCAAGGTGTCCCCGCTTCCCCCGGCATCGCGGTCGGGCGCGTTCTCAGGCTCGATGAGCGCGGCCGCCATCAGTTCTACTATATCGGCGTGTCCGCTGCGCAAGCGCGAATGGAAGTGCGCCGCTTGCGCGAGGCCCTCCAAGAAGCGGGTGCGCAGTTGCAGGAAATCAAGGTCCGCCTCGCCAAAGAGCTGGGCTACGAGCACTCGTTCATACTCGACGCGCATCTGCTGATGCTCGAAGACGCCCGGCTGATTGAGGAACTCGAACACGATATCCGCACGCGGCGAGTTAACGCCGAATGGGCGGTTCGCTCGGTGACCGACCGCGCCATCGATGCGTACAAACAAGTAAACGACGTCTACCTTCGCGAGCGCACGTCCGACCTGGAAGACGTGGCCACGCGGCTTCTCACAATCCTCTCGGGCCACGACAAATTCGATCTGTCGAAGCTCGACCAGGACGTCATCATAGTCGCAAAGAACATCTGGCCTTCGACCGTAGCCGAGCTCGATTTCAAGCGCGTTTTGGGATTTGCAACCAACACCGGCGGTTTGACCTCGCACTCCGCAATTATCGCGCGCTCGCTCGGCATACCGGCGGTCGTCGGGCTTCACGACGTCACCCGGCTGGCTAAGACCGGCAACAGCATCATCATTGACGGCTCCGAAGGCAGTATCATTCTGCGGCCGACGAAGCCCGTCTTGACCGCTTATATAGCGAAGCGCAAGCGCGAAGCCAGCCATCGCGCGCAGCCGGCAGCGGACACCGCGCAAGCGGCGGAGACGACCGACGGCGTGCGGATGACCTTGCGCGCCAACGTCGAGCTTCCGACTGAGATCGAGTCTCTCGCGCTTTTTGGGGCCGAGGGCGTCGGGCTGTATCGGTCAGAGTTTCTTTTTCTGACCCGGCTGCCCGAGCTTCCTGGCGAAGACGAACAATACGAGGTCTATCGCAAGCTTGCGGCGGCAACCGGAGACGCAGGCGCTAACATTCGCGTATTTGATCTCGGCGGAGACAAGCTGACGCTTGAAGGCTTCGAGGCTGAACAGAATCCGGCGCTCGGCCTTCGAGCGATAAGGCTCTCGCTCAAAGTGGAACATGTCTTCCGCACTCAGCTTCGAGCCATCCTGCGAGCAAACCTGCACGGTCGTCTGCGCGTCGTGCTGCCGTTGATCAGCACCATAACGGAGTTGCGCGAAGCAAAGCGCATCATCGAGGATGTGAAACAGGAACTGGCCGAGGCTCGAGTCGAGCACAACGCCGAGCTCCCGATAGGCGTGATGATAGAAGTTCCCGCTGCCGCGTTGATGGCCGACGTGTTCGCTCGCGAAGCTGATTTTTTGAGCGTGGGCACGAACGATTTGATCCAATACATCCTCGCCGTGGATCGCGCTAACGAAAACGTCGCGCATCTTTATCAACCGCTGCATCCCGCGATACTGCGCACGATCGCGCACCTGGTTCGAGTAGCCGAATCGCAGCAAGTGCCGCTTGAACTGTGCGGCGAAATGGCAGCCGATCCGCTGCAAGCAATCGCTGTGATCGGGCTGGGCATACGAACTTTGAGCCTCGTGCCGGGATCCATTCCGCTGGTCAAGAACGCGATCCGCTCGGTCGAGCTTCAACGCGTGCGCTCGCTTATGAAGGATGCAATGAGGTTGACCTCATCAAACGAAGTCGAGGCGCTGCTCGCAAGGGAGCTTCCCCGCCACGCGCCGCGCTTCTTCGCAGCATGGTCATCGCGCGCTTGAACAGAGCCATCAACGACCGCACGCCGTCGGTTCACAGTCAAAACCGCGGCGCCCGATTAGAGTTCACAGTGTGGAATTAAGAGCGAAACTGCCTGACAATACCCGGCTTCACATGAACCGATGCTTGAAGCGGGGGGCAGGTTGTGCTAAAAAGAGCCTCGAAGCAATTCAATCGCTAGCCCCAAAGTCTCTATGTCATCACTCAAAAAAAGCTGCCACGAGTGTGGGATGCCGCTCAGCGCGGGCGTGGCGAACTGCTCCCATTGCGGGGCGACGGTTGGTACGCTGTTCTCTGAAGCCAGCGCGCCTGCCGTCACCGCTAAAGCCAAGCGTAGAATTAATGTCAACGAGCACATCGATTACTACGACAAGGTTGAGAAGGCGAAGGAGAGGGCGAACAAGGCGCTCCTACTTGGTCTAACCGGTTTCTTCCCGTTCATAGGTTTCTTCATGGGGGTGGCCGCAATTGTTCTCGCTGTGATGGCCTCGCGCACATTGAAAGCGGAAAACGTCGAAGACGGGCGCGGATCGGCGGCGGCGGGCTTGATCATCGGCTCGTTGGCATTGATCGCTCAAGCTGGCTACGTCGTTTACGTAATGAAATCGGGTAATCTTCCTTTTGCCGGGTAATCTGCCATCCGCCTCGTCGCGCAAGCTCTCCAGCACGCGCCCATTCCTACTTCACTCCCGCGACTACTGCCGCTTTGAGTGACACATCGAACGGCGCGTTGTTCCTCTCGCGTTCGATGATCGAAGCGAGGTGACCGAGCACTTCGCCGCGGCATTCAACGGGCAGAATCTCAAGCCACTCGAACAGGAAAGAATCAGTGATCAACGGCGCCTCCAGAAAGTTCTCAGCGGTCTCGTAGCGGAATTCCTCTCTGCTGACAAAGCTCTCGACGTGGTGCAGTCCCGAACGCTGAGCCATAAGCTCTGCTTCGGACACAGTGCGCCGCTCGTTGATCAAACGTTCGAGCGATGTCCACACTTCATCCTCCATCCCGGTGTGCAGCGCTTCCCAGTAAACCGAAAAGAACTCATCGAAGCTTCCGCGGATGGTCAGCTTCAGGATCACCCGGCCTTCGGGTCGAGCCACTCGCACCATTTCGGCAAGCACGTCCTCGATCTCAAACGCGCGCAGCATTGAGGCGTCCCCAATTACCACTTCGAATTCGTGGCTATCAAACGGAAGGTCCGAAGCGATGCCCTGCTCGAACTTCACATCCTTCGCTTTCTTGACCAGGGCCTTCGCGCGTGCAATCGCGATGCGTTCAGCGCTCGGGTCGATTCCGATGACTTCTCCCTTCCCATGCATTCGCGCGGCTAGCTCAATTGCGTGCGCCCCAGTGCCGCAGTTAACGTCGAGAATCCGCCCCTCGAGCGGTAACTTAATGCTCCCGTTGATCAACGTATCGAAGCGATCGCGCCAGTCCGGCGTGATAAATAAATCGTAACGGAATGCTAGTTCTTTGGCATCGCTCATGAGTGTCGACCGCGCATGATATCACGAGCCAAAACGGGATTTCACACTTAGACGCGTGTTATTCTCCACTTGTCATTTTCCATTTGTCATCTTCCATAATCTTCCATCTGTCATTGACCATTTGGCACCTTCACCTTCCTGTTCATTGGATCGTCGCTCAGAACCGCGCGTATCCGGAGGAAATAGCAAATGACAAATGGAAAATGGAAAATGGAAAATCCCGACTGAGGGGGTTGCGGCCTACGGTAACCCTTCCACCACGCAGCTAGGTTTGGTTGTTCGTGTTTGCAGCTTGTCACCCTCGCCGCTAGAATACCCGATCACTTTCACCTCAAGGTTATTACATGGAATCATACGCAGTTTTCTGCCCAGTCTGCCGCCGCGAAGTCGATAGCCGCATGATCGCCGGCTCAGACGCGGTCGACGAATCGCTTCACCCGCTGCTAGCTGTCAACATGCACGCCTGGGAGCCGGGAAAGCCAATCTGCACGGACTGTATTCGCCGATACTCGCAGGTTCACGATGAGCTTATCGCCGCCTTTCCCCATTTCGCCGAACAGGAGCTCAAAGTTGTGCCAACTCCTATGCGGCTCGACGCACCCGATGAGTTTCGCGGACGAGGCGCCACGATCGCGTTCCTCGACTCGGGCTTCTATGCGCATCCCGATCTCGCCAAGCCGCGCAATCGAATACTGAAATATGTGAACCTTGTCGAGCGCGCGAAGCACAGCGACTTGATTACTCCGCAAGCATCTTCGTGGCACGGGATGATGACCTCGGTGGTTGCAGCCGGAAACGGGTTTTTGTCCGATGGGCTCTATCGCGGCATCGCGTCCGAAGCGAACCTTGTGCTGGTGAAAGTTGGGATGTCCTCGCGCGTGCGGCATCAAGACATAGAGCGCGGGATCCGCTGGGTCATTCGGCATCGCAAAGAGTTCAATATTCGAATCATCAACATCTCAGCCGGGGGCGACTACGAAGCGAGCTATCTGACAGACGAACTCTCGCAGGCGGCGGAGGACGCCAGCCGCGCGGGCTTGCTTGTTATTGCAGCCGCCGGCAACTCGGGGCATCTGCGCGATCATCCGGTGCTGCCACCGGCGTCCGCGCCTTCGGTGGTTGCGGTTGGAGGGCTCGACGACAGGAACAATCTCGACTTTTCAGACAACCTCATGTATCGGTCGAGTTACGGCCCGACGATTGACGGGCTGCAAAAGCCCGAGATAATAGCGCCCGGGATATGGATAGCCGCGCCGATATTGCCGGGGACGCCAACCGCGGAACAAGCGGTGCTGTTGTCGGAACTCGAGAACGCCCCCGACTCAGAGTTGCTCGATATAATAAAGCGGCATCGAGGCGTCGACGAAGATCTGGACCACGCAACCGAACTCGCGCCTTATCTGCTGCGTCAGGTCGTGTGGATCAAGATCCGCGATAACAACGTTATCAGCGGTCACTACAAACACGTCGATGGCACGAGCTTCGCCGCGCCGATCGCTTCGTCAATAGCGGCTCAGATACTGGAAGCGGTTCCGGACTTGAAGCCTCACGAAGTAAAGCTGGCGTTGATAAGAACCGCGGTAAGGATGGCTCACATCGACGTCGATCGTCAGGGTTGGGGAATGGTGAACCCTCGCGCCGCGATAGCCGCAGCGATGGCGATGCGCGGCCGAGGTTATCACTCACGGAATCAAAACAATACACAGCGTTGAAATCACGAGTTTCGATGTGATAAACATGCTGTGTCAAAGGCGCTCGTCAGGTCTGCTGGAGGCCGGTTTTTTTGTGAGACCTTTATTAAGGCCAGCGCGTATAAGCGCTAAGACGGCCGGCAGCGCTGAGGTGGGCGCTCACCGTCCCCGCCCTGAAATCTAGAAGCGAAGGAGAAGTGATCAGTATGGACAGCAAGTTGGCGCCGCAGGCTGAGGCACCCCAGACAGCAGCCGAACCCGAAATCCCTAGTTCCAATCCTCAAGAAAAGAAGGACGGGCAGCCGTCATCGTACTCGATGATGGAGCCGAAGATGCGCCGCATCTACGGCGAGTTCTACCGCGAGATCTACTTCTCAGAAAAGAAACAGCTCGACACCAAAACCCAGGAGTTGATCTCGATCGCCGCGTCGCTGATCGCCAAGTGTCAGGGCTGCATCGAAGGTCATCTAAAGAAAGCGATCCAGGCGGGCGCAACACCTGAGGAGATCAGCGAGACGCTCTCCATCGCCGCCGCCATCAACGCCGCGGCGATCATCGATCTCACCGACGTCGCTGCTGCCAATCTCAACATCAACAACTTTCCAAGCGACGGGCCGCGCTTCAGAGGTTAATCAATGGACATGCTCATGCAACTCGCCATCGGAATACTGTCGGTGATGATCACTCTAGTGGCTAACGTCGCCGCGAACTTGATGCCGCGACAGACCGCCGCTGCGCCGCAGACTTCAGCCGCGCAAGCTACTCCGGGCCCCGGAGTGGAGTACGGCTCGCTTCCATCGCCGTCGCTTGGCAAGGAGCTGAAGTTCGCTGTTCAGCTCCCTCCGACCTACCAGAGCGACGTTAAACGGCGATATCCCGTGCTCTACTTCCTTCACGGAATGAACGGCAACGAGCGAGAGTTCGAGAAACGCGGCGTCGCAGCCGCTATCAGCAAGATGCGCGAAGAAGGCAAGATCGGCGAGTTCATAATCGTTTCTCCAGCCGGCGAGAACAGCTTCTACTTGAACGCGAAGAACGGCGCGCAGTACGAAGACGCGATCATCAAAGATCTGATCCCATATATCGAGAAGACCTACCGCGTCATCGGCACGCCGGCGACGCGCTCGATTCAAGGCATCTCGATGGGAGGCTGGGGCGCGTTGTACCTGGCGTTTAAGCACCCCGAAATGTTCTCAACCGTGACCGCTCACTGCGCCGCGCTCGTCCTGGAGATGCCGCGTCCAACGGGCGGCGACCAGCGCTCGATGTTCATGGCTCGACTCGTCGGGAAGATCTTTGGAGATCCGCCAGACGAGGAATACTTCCGTGCGGCGAATCCGGTGTTCGTAGTCGAGCAGAACCTGGCCGCGATCAAGAAATCGGGCATCAAGATCTATTTCGATTGCGGCGAGCAGGATCGGTATGGATTTCAGGAGCCCAACAAGGTCTTCGACGAGAAGCTCACGAAGCTCGGCCTCGTGCACGAGTTTCATATGTATCCCGGCGGCCACGGCTGGGAGTACATGATCTCGGTCGCGGACCACTCGTACACATTCTTGTGGGCCGGCTTCAAGACAGACGCGAAGCCCGCCGGGCCCGTTCGCTCGCGCGCCGGCGATTGATGTTCGTAGATCGGCCTGGAAGTAGCATAGACTTTAGTCTGTGATGGGATCTGGGCCGAATCGGCTTGTCGCAAAGGACACAGACTAGAGTCTATGCTACTTCAGGCCGGACTACGAACTTTCCGTCTTTTCAATTCGCGCTTGCCGAGGGCTGATAGGTTACCGTCAGCCCTTTCGATTTTTGGGGCACTCCTATGTCATCCGGTCCGGCAAGGAACGTGCGAAGCCGATTCGCGGAGATCGTCTCGCGCGAGGATGCCGCGATCAACCTCGCCGAGGCGGCGTTGCTCATAGCGGCCGAGGAGTATCCGCGTCTCGATGTTGAGCTCTACCTCGACAGGCTCGACTACTTCGCCGATCTCGCTCGCGAGCGGGCAGCGGTGGCGCGCGACGGAATCGACATAATCACAGCGTTGAACGCGACGCTGTTTGACCAGCTCGGATTCCGGGGCAACCGCGAAAGCTACTACGATCCACGCAACAGCTATCTGAACGAGGTGATCGACCGCCGAACCGGCATACCCATCACGCTGACAGTCGTGTATATAGAAGTCGCGAAGCGAATCGGGTTTCCAATCAAAGGCGTGGGCTTGCCGTTCCACTTCATTGCAAAGCACGAGGCTGAAGGCGGCGACGTTTTTATCGATCCGTTTAATGCAGGCGGGCTGCTAGGCTCGGCCGGGTGCGACGAGTTGATAACGCAGATGAGCGGCGGCAGACTCGAGCTGCGACCCGAGCATCTCGAAGCGGTAACCAACAAACAAATCCTGACACGGATGTTGTCAAACCTCCTCGGCGTCCACTCGGCGAGCGACCTTCGAAGAGCGCTGGCAGCAATCGATCGCATCTTGCTGATTAATCCGGACTCAGCGCCTCACATCCGAGACTGCGGGTTGCTGCTTGCAGCGATCGGCGACCGAACGACCGCGATCACACAGCTAGAGCGATACCTTGAGCTGGCTCTCGACGCCCCCGACGCTGACACGATCCGCGAGCAGATAAAGTCCATCCGGCAGAGCCAGGCAAAGTTGAACTAATTGGTTTGCAGACGAGCCCCAGAAGAGCACATGAGGGGCTTCTCGCTTGCCAGCTTCTCCCCGGCGCAGTAACCTCTTGGCGCTCGCTGTCCGACAAACTTCGGTTTGCCGGGTGGCTGACCGAGAGACCCACTATTGACGACAAACTGTGAAGTTTGTCGTACATTTCAAAGGAGAACCCGATGCTTCGCCGCCTAACGATTTTGCTATTGGTCGTTGTTGTCTTCTCGCTGCAACCCGCGCGAGCCTACCTACCGATTGAAGAACAAGCAAGCCAACAGCCCGCCGCCTCCGCGCAGACGACGCCACCTCCCGAGCAGGTGCGCGCGATCGCGTCTCCTCGAAATCCGCTTCCCGCAGAAGCGGCTTCCACTGACGTGGCTCGCTTCTCATTCATCGTCTACGGTGACACGCGAGGACGGCGCGACGGCGCTCAGGAGCAATACGAGCATTCGCTAATCGTCGATTCGGCGTTGGCCGCAATAAAGCGGCTCGAGAGCAGTCCGTTTCCTGTGCGATTCGTTTTGCAGACTGGCGATGCCGTAGTGAATGGACGCGACGCGCGGCAGTGGAACAAGAGCTTTGTGGATCTGATCAATCGAATCACGACCGAAGGCGGCGTTCCCTACTACCTCGCGCCGGGCAATCACGATGTGACCGGCGCCGCCGAGCTCGAATCGCCAATGCGAAAGGAGGGACTTAAGAACTATCTCGCAGCCATCGGCAATCTGATCCCGCCCAATGGAGCGGCCCGGCGGTTGGATGGCTATCCGACGTATGCGCTCGGGTATGGCAACGCGTTCTTCATCGCGCTCGATTCAAACATAGCAACCGACGACAAACAGTTCGAGTGGGTAAAGTCTCAACTCGAAGGATTGGACCGCAGGCGGTATCGCCACATCGTCGCTTTCTTTCATCACCCGGCTTTCTCGTCAGGCCCGCACGGCGGGGCGGTAGTCGAGTCGCCTTCAGCAGCGTTGAGAGCCAGGTACATGCCCTTGTTCCGCCGTCACCGCGTGGCGATTCTGTTCACCGGACACGAGCACCTGTTCGAGCACTGGGTCGAACGTTACGAAGACTCCGGAGGCAAGCACCGGCTCGATCACATCGTCACCGGCGGAGGCGGCGCGCCGCTCTATCCCTATCGCGGCGAGCCTGATCTTCGAGAGTATTTGAAGGCGTATGCAGCCGAGAAGGTGTCGCTGGATCACATCGTGCGACCCGGCATGAACCCCGGCGATAACCCATATCATTTCCTGCTGGTGCAAGTGGACGGCGATCGAATCCGGCTCGAGATCATAGGAGTCGATTGGGGCCGAGGCTTCCAGCCCTACCGCAGCAACTCGACTGAGCTTCAGGACGCGAATCGCGAGTGAATTCCACTGCGTCGCTCAAAACCGAAACGTGACGCCTATCTGCACGGTCACTACATCTGTTCGCGACGACAGCACGTCGAAAAACACCGAACCGTTCTCTCTCCCCACAGAGCCTCCTTTCAAATACTCAGCGCGAGCGCCTCTCAAATAACAGCAGAAGCGGCTTCCGGCCAAGACTGTGAAGAAACTGGACGCCAACCCCGTAACCATTGTTAGTGACTGTTCTTGCTGAAGTCGCCGGTGGGAATGACCGTTGTGACATCTATTCCGAACTGAATCTCTTGCGCCAGGGCGCTCGACGCAGCGCCGCACCCCAGCAGGAGCATCATCGATACTACGGCTTGAAACAGAATGCTGATTCTTCAGGCGCCTCTGTTTGAGTGAAAGACTAGAGAAGAGAGGACTCGAAGGCACGAACCCTATACGAAAACCGGCCTGTCCATACGATACCGTGCGAAATAAGGGGCTCTGGGCCTATTACCGTGCAACTGATTGTTCGGCTGTTCGGCGATGCGCGAGTTCGCATGCTGTGGTAGCATTGGGGACGAATCCGGCTTTCGAGTTATCTGGCAATTGCGTCCGCGCGTTCTCAAGCGGAAGCAAAGGTGTCCAGCGCGATCGGATACGGGCTTCAGGAGGTTATGAGATGCAGCAAACAGATTCTGAGACAGAATCAACGACAGTCTCGCGAATCAAAGTTCAACTACGAAAGCTGTCTCCGGACAAGCTAGCCACCGTCTTCGATTTCGTTTCTTACCTTGTCGAGCGGCAAGGCGTTTCAGAGTCCTTCCAAACGATGCTCGCTTCAGAGCAAGTCTTGCGGCGAGATTGGGACACGCCAGAAGAGGATGCGGCATGGGCCGATTTGTAAAGGGCGACAGTAGTTGGCTCGAGCGGTCGTTTGGTTGAAGTACGATTGCAAAACTAGCCGATGTCTTTCAGTAGTGCTTCCAGGTCTCCGTAGTCGTACGGTGGGCGCTTACGGACAGCTAACACGTCAACAGTCATATCCGCTTCGGAAACCGTGTACACGATCCGCCATCTATCGAGGCGCAGCCGGAACAACTCGCGATCTATGTCGGAAGCGTTCAAAGCCTTGCTCTGCGAAGACCGGGGATCATCGGCAAGCTCTCCGATAGCGCGTCTAATTCGCTGCCTGACATTTCCCGGCAAGGCTTTGATTTCTTTGAAGGCTTGCGGAGTAACGTAGACCTTGTAAAGGCTCACCTCAGTTCAGCCTCCGCAGCATCCCATTCCAACCAGCCCGCTTTTTCACGATCCCCGCCGGCAGCTCTCAACTCGGCCATTGCTTGCTTTGCGATGTCCACGTCTTCCAGCGTCTCTAACCACTCGATGAGAGCTTCCCAGTCGTCTACATTTACAAGAGCAAAGCGTTTGCCCTTTACCCTGACGAACTGAACAGATTGCAGCGCCTCCAGTGCGGTCATTGAAATCCCTCCGTTTGGACTTCGCAGCGTGAATGAAGTTTAGCGTAGTATCGGTGTATATGCATCAGCCCATAGCCGAATTAGTACTGCGCGGCTGACAATGCTGATATACGCACTCGCCTGATGCCGGAAACAGCGGGAGGGCTTGAGAGGAAGGGCCGATGACTTTGGACGCTTGGCCGCGTCAAAAAATAAACAGAAGCCTGTGCTATAGTTTCTAAGGACGATGAAAAAGAAAAAGCCCATAAGGCACAGAGGGAAAGGAAATAAATCGTCGCACGGTTAGATCGGTTGAGTTCGACGTATACGCTTCGCAGAAATCTCAGGCTATCCGGCGACTAGTCCAGAAGCACCAGAATTCCGCTGACAGGGTAAGGGTGAGCTAACACTCCTGAACGGACCGGTGGAGACTGGCACAAAGGCAGGCCTTTCAGCCTGGTTGAGAACTAGAGGCGTACGGAAAGGGATAGAATGGAGTTGCTAGCGATCCTCAACGGAGCATCCACCTTGCTGGCTCGCCGAATGCACCGTCCGCTCAAAGATTCTCTTTCAGCGAGAGATCTGCTCAAATAATCTGCTTGCCTGGTCGGGTTTGAGTTGCTTAAGTATGGCGTGCTCTTTTAGCGCGGATTCCTTGTCGCCCAAAAGCAAATAGGCTGAACCCAAGCCGTAATGCGCGTCGGCGTCTTTGGGAAGCATCCTGATCCAGTCCTTGTAGACCATCGCAGCCTCGGCATAATCGCGGAGCTTAACATACACAGCAGCCAGAGCCTTCCGACCATCTGTACCATACGGCCAGTCGTCTATTGCTTCCTTGTAGGGTTTAATTGCTTCTTGATATTGGTCCAGTTTTTCAAGGACTGCCCTAACCACATGCAGACACCCGCAAGTTTGGGGTCGTGGTAGGACCACGCCAGGCCTACATGGGCCTCGGGATAGTCGGGTTTCAAGTGTATTGCTTGCTTGAACGCTGCGACTGCCTCTGCACTTCGGCCGTTATGTTGGAGGTCAATGCCCTGGTTGTAGTTCTCCCTCGCTTTTCGATCGCTCGACAGCGCGGACGTAAGAGAGATCAGGTCTGAAACTGGTATAGCAAAGTTTAGATTCTGGCCCGCCCTTAACGCTCCGACCGCGATACCTATGACTTCGCCTGCTGAGTTCAGTACTGGACCTCCGCTGCTGCCGTGGGATATTGGTGCGGTTATCTGAATGAGACTCCTGCCGTCCAACCGCCGGGTGCCGCTGATGTTTCCTTGCGAAAACGTGCTCTCAAGTCCTTCCGGACTGCCCAATACGTAGATTAGATCGCCTACGCCGATTTCGCTTTCATCGCCGATGTTCAATGGTGAGCCTTTGACCGAACGCAATCTGAGAAGGGCTAAATCCTACTGGCGGTCGTTGGCGATGACAGTGTCAAATGGGTGTAGTCCTTTACGGCCGGAAAGCTTGGCGTAGAGACGTACAGCGCCGCGTATCACGTGGCTGCTGGTCGCTACGATGTCTTCGGCGATGAAGAAACCGCTGCCGAGCGTTAAGGACTTCCCATTCTTCCCTTCGGCGAGTATGAGCACAACCGAAGGAGCAGCTTGCTTAGCGATCTCGCGCGCGCTTTGACCGCGCACAGCAGCCGTGAGCCAAAGAACCATCATCAACGCAAGAACCTTCGTGTGATTCCTCATCATGGCTGCATCCCTTACTTCTCTTCTGCGCCCCTGCGAGCATCAGTTCGGCGGAGCGGGCCCATCGACTCAGCTTATGGCGTAGCGCGTCGCTTACCCCACGTCGGTGGCGGAGGCTCCTTTGTCGCTCGATCGACCGGGCGTTCTTTCATCAGCCGCATAGCTTCTTGTACGGCACGTTCGAGCTGTGGATCGCGTCCGCCAATCACCTCTTTCGGCCAATTCTCGACATCTATGTCCGGCGCGGTGCCTTCGTTTTCGACGGCCCACTTTCCTTCGCGTGTGAAGAAGCCCCCGCGTGGCGCGATCATCGATCCGCCGTCGATGAACGCAGGCGTGTCGGCCGTGTGCACAAGCCCGCCCCACGTGCGCTTGCCGACCAGTAATCCGATCTTGCGGTATTTGAACATCCACGGCATAAGATCGCCGCCGGAACCCGCCATCTCGTTGACGATCATGACCTTGGGACCCCAAATGCCCGCCGAAGGACTCGTGAACGGATATCGCTCCCCCGCAACGTTGTTGAAGTAGCCGTCAAAGTCGCGCTGCAACACGTCGATGATGTAATCGGCCGCCGAACCGCCGCCGTTGAACCGTTCATCGATGATCGCGCCCTTCTTTTCTTGCTGTGCGAAATAATACCGATTGAAGCTTGTGTAGCCCGGCTGCCCGGTGTTGGGCAAATAAACGTACGCGAGCTGGCCGCCCGAGAGTTTATCGACCAGCCGGCGGTTAGCCTCAACCCATGCTCGCGTGCGAAGCCCTTGCTCGTTGGCGGCCGGAATGACCGTCACTTGCCGCGCGCCGTCCATCACGGGCCGATTATTTACGGTGAGCACGGTCTGTCTGTTTGCCGAGCCATCCAGCAAACGATAGATGTTGTCAGGCGCTTTCAGCTCGATCCCGTTGACCGCGACGACGTAGTCTCCGACCGAAACGTCGATGCCCGGCGCCGCGAGCGGCGCGCGAAGATCAGGGTTCCAGCTCTCGTTGTCGTAGATCCGCGTGATCTTGTAGCGGTCGCCCTCGATCGCAAAGTCCGCGCCCAACAACCCGCCCGGTGACGGAGGCACATCAGGCATGTCTCCGCCGCGTACATACGAGTGCCCGATCGCGATCTCCGCGCCCATGTTGTCGAGCAAGTAGTTCAGGTCGGCGCGATGATTAACGTAGGGCAACAACTGGCCGTACATCTCTCTCATCTTCGGCCAGTCGGCGCCGTGAGTGTTCGGCACGTAGAGATAGTCTCGCTGATTGCGCCATCCCTCGTTGAAGATCTGTTTGAATTCCTCTTTCGGCTCGAGGTACATGCGCAACGTCGCGGTCAGTCGTCCCTGGCCGGCCTGCGGTGGATTGCGATCGGCATCAACGAGGAAAAGTGAAGGAGCAGGCGCGGGCCCGCCTTGACCGCCGGGACCTCGTCCGCCGCCTCCTCCGCCACCACCGGCTCGGTAGACCAACTTGTGACCGTCCGCGCTCACGTCGTAGCTCGCGACTCCGGTGACGAACGGCGTTGCCCGTCGATCGCTCAGCCGGTAGCGGTTCAACGTGCTGCCGCCGCCGCCAAAGCCGCCGCCACCACCGCGGCCTCCACCCCCGGCGGCCGCCTCAAGATAGTAAACGGTTCCTGCTACGCCAGCTTTCAGCTCCGAATACTGGCGCTCAGGAATGCCCGGGACCGAAATGATACGCTGCTGCAGTCCTTCAAAGTCGATCTGTACAGTCACCGGCGTTCGCGGTCCCCTGGGCGCTTGCGAAGCCTGATCGGCGTCCGCCGCGGCGGGATCCGCCGCTGCTCCGCCTGCTCCAGGCGCTCCACCTCGGCCGCCTCTGAAGCCGCCGCCACCACCACCGGGAGCTGGCGCGCTTCCGACGCCCCTGTCCTCATCGCTTTCGGGAAGCAGCGGGCTCGGCTCGCCTTTCTTGAGAAGCGCGCAATAGAGCCCGAACGTCTCGTCGTGATCGTACGAAGTCATGTCGAGCCATTGCGACCGCAGCCCGAAATCAGTCGACGCTAAAAACCAGAGATACTTCCCACTCGCATCGAACGCGGGCCAGGTCGAGTCGGCCAACCCGTCGGTGATCTGCTTCGTCTCGCCCGTCTCGACGTTGCTTATGAAGATCGCGTGATACATCGACTTCAACCTGCTCGAATAAGCAACCCACTTCGAATCGGGAGCCCACACCGGGTTGAGCGTGCGCTGCGGAACCATCCACGGATCGTTGCCCACAATTTTCGCCTTGCCCGTCTCGACATCGAGAACCCAGACGTGCAGGTTGGTGTCCGAGTACAAGAGCTTCTTCGAGTCCGGAGACCACGACGGCGTGTAGTAGTGGGTCGGATTCTCGAGCGCAATCTCGCGAGGCGGCGCGATTCCATCCTGCGCTTCTATCACAAGCTTGTACTCGCCGGACTTGTCGCTGAAATACGAGACGTATTTTCCATCAGGCGACCACGCCGGATCGCGTTCAGCCGAGCCGCTCGAGTTAGTGAGATTTCTGACGTCACCCTTTTCGGCGGGAATCGTGAAAATCTCACCGCGTGATTCCAGCACCACTCGCTTGCCGGTAGGCGAAAGGACGATGTTGGTCATCGACCTGGAAACGTCCTCCCATCGCGGCATCATCCACGGGAAGTCGCCGGCCGCGGTGATATTCACGATGTGCTCTTTGCCGCTTCTGGGATCGAGCTCGTGGATGTAGCCGGCCTGCTCGAACACGACCGCGCCCGCGCTTGCGTCGAGCGCCTTCACGTCGAAATCGTTGAACCTGGTGACCTGCGTCAGCCGCTTCGACTTAGTGTCATACGCCCACACGTTGGCAACACCGTCGCGATCCGAGATGAAATAAACCGTGTCGCCCACCCACGCCGGATCGACGTCTTTCGAGTCGGTCCACGGCGGCGACACCAGATCGTAGCTCTTCAAATCGACTATCCAGATCGGGCGATTCTGACCCCCACGGTAGTTGCGCCGCTCTTCGTCCCACGAGTTGTTCATCCGGTAAGCTACTCGGGATCCGTCGGGCGAGATCTTGCCTTGATAAGCGCGAGGCAACGCCATCGGCGCCTCGACGCCGCCCGAAGCTGGCACAGTCCAGAAGCGCGGCGCCCCGCTCGGAGCCCAGGTCGCGCGCGAGGATGCGAACATCACCGCTTTTCCGTCAGGAGTCCAACCCTGAACGACATCGCTGCCGGGATGCCACGTCAAACGCTTTGGCTCACCGCCTTCCGACGGCACGACGTAGACGTCGTTGTTTCCGGCGTACTCGCCGCTGAACGCGATCCACTTCCCGTCAGGCGAGAAATGGGGGCTCAAGGTCTGGCCCTGGAAGCTGGTGATCCGGCGAGCCGTGCCGCCCGCGCGTTCGACTACCCAGATATTATTAGCGTAGGCGAACGCGATGTGCGTGGCGCTCACCGTAGGGGAGCGCAACAGACGCGTCACTCCTCCGTTTGCCGTTGCGACTCTGGTTGCGGTGAGTGTGGCAAGCCCGGCAAGAATCAGACCCGCGAGTATGAGACTGGTGCGACAGCGAAGCACACCGAGAACGATACGCTTTGACATGGTTTTGCCTCCCGACGAATTAGTAGTTCAAGGAATGAAGGAAGTATGTATCACGAAGCAGGTCCGCAGTCAAAGCGAACGCCTGCGTCGCCCGCCGATACCACCGGCCTCGGAGACGGTGTGAAAACCGATTTAGGTGGCGAGGTTGACTTGAAGCGATGACAGGTAGGTGGGCTTGCCCCCGCTGCTTGATAGTGTCGACGATTGGCACACCTGAGCCCGGTATGGTCTCCCGAGAATCACAAGGAGCGGGGGCAAGCCCACCTTCCCTACCTGTTATTGTGCTGAGGTTCGACAACGCCCGCTTTGCTCTGGCATTTTCGCTTCAGCCGCGTGGAGTTTCAATTGCCGCCAAGGTGGCGTGGGACGCCTCCGCTAGGGCGAAGTTGAAGCACCACACGGCTGAAGCCGGTGAAGTCCGGAGAATCTTTGAGGCCTGATTCGTAGGTCGAAGCTGAACGCCGCAGACTCGGCAGTCCACGGTACGCTCTCGCCGGCTTACTTCTTCCGCTTCTGCACCTCTGAGAGCATTCGCTCGGCGGCGCCGTTCTGGAACTCGAGATTCTGTGAGTTCAATTGAATCGCCTTCTTGAATTCATCCTCAGCGCGAGTCAAGTCTTTCTTGTTCTTCGACTGCGAATAATAAATCGCGAGGTTTAGATGCGGCAGCGCGCTGTTAGGATCGAGCCTCGCCGCGCGCTCGATGTCTTTGAGACCGTCCTTCTCGCCTTTCATAACGCGCGCGAGCCCAAGCCCCGCAACCGGAGCAGCGTTGTTTGGCTCGATCTCGCTCGCCTTGCGGTAGGCATCAATCGCTTCCTTGAACTTACCTCGGCCGTAGTAGGCCAGCCCAAGCGCCGTATGCGCCGAAGCCCATCGAGGTTCCTGCTGGGTGACCTTTACCAGAGCGGCTTCCGCGCCCGCCGTGTCGCTGGAAGTGAGCAAAACAAAGCCCAACTGGTAGCGCGCGGCAGTCAGTGAGTCGTCCAGCTTCAGTGCGGTCTCAAACTCGGCGCGGGCTGCGGCCGGGCCGCTGACGCTCCCACCGGCGTCGCCCTGCCCACCGCTATCGACCTTCGCCGGCACCGCGCCCGCAGCCTGCCAGTTGCGCAAAGCGATCGCTCCTCTGAGATACGCGGCCTGGGCCTGTACGCGAGCATCGTCCTTCTTCAACGCAAGCGCGTTTGTCGAAGCGTCAAGCGCGCGCACAATGTGATCGCGAGTCACAGTTCGCCAACTCGTAACCGTCTGTGTAATCACCGGCGTGATCGTCTCGCTGAGTTTCGCCGCGAGCACGCTCTTGAGTGTGGTGACTTCTGCGCGATCGCCATAGGTCATTGCAAGCTTCTCAAGCAGTTCAAATGCGTTGGGGCTCGCAGGCCCGGCGAGTTTTCCCGAAGCAATCAGCCCGTTAAATTCTCTGATGTAGTCATCAAGCTTTGGTTCGAGCTTGAAGACGAGGGTTGGCGATTCAGTACCGGCCTCGAAGCCTTTGAGCATCGGACCATAGCCGTCCTTACGCACCTCTATGCTGTAGTGACCCAGCGGAAGCTTTTCAAACTGGACCTTGCCCTCGCCATTTGTGACTCCGCGCTCTTCGCCGTTGATGAACACGGCGCTCTGGGGCGGGGTAGTTAAAATGGTGAGCGTAACCGTGATGGGCACGGGCTCGGCCTTGACCGGCGGCTTCTTAGTAGGAGTCACAGGAGGCTTCTTGCCTTTCGGGTCGGGCCGCCCCGTCGGATCCTGAGCGAAGCCGGCAGTTGCTAAAGCCAACACCAGCAAAACTGCAAGCGATGTCTTGCGGGCAAGAGACGCGAGAAGAGATATGTTGAACACCATTGTCAGTACCTCGGAGCGTCATTATAGCGCAGCTTCTTGAAGCAACCAATAGGTCGGACGCATTGGGGCGCACGTCAGACTGGGGGAATTGTCCCTCTTCGCCCGGTCTCCAACGAAAGTGGGTATGAGCGCCGCTACCGCTGTCGTTACTTCACAGGCTTGCCGTCGGCGTCGA
Organism: uncultured Clostridia bacterium; assembly: GCA_964548075.1. Lineage (GTDB taxonomy): Bacteria > Acidobacteriota > Blastocatellia > UBA7656 > UBA7656 > Onstottus_A. Next base: position 85,629 of record CAZJQQ010000016.1, read on the forward strand.
TCACGCGTATCTCGCCGAGCCCTAACTCGCGAATGCCTGCTTCGATCTTGGCGCGGTCGCCTACGATCACCCACACAAGCTTGTCAGGCTGAATCGCCACTTTGGCGGCGGGAACCATGTCCGCGATCTTTAGCGCGCGAATCTTGCCCGCGTAAGTGTCGTAATAGCGATCATCCAGTCCGTAGCGCACGATGTTGCTGATTGAAAAGCCCACCGCGTTCATCGTCTCCCACGATCCCGGAAGCGTCAGCGTCAATGACGCCTGCGCCTTTACTAATTCTTCAGCAGCAACCGGCCTGCCGCCCATGATGCCGTTCAGTTCTTTCACCAGCTCCGCGATCGACTCTTTAGTCTTGTCGGTCTGCACCGGCGCGTATGCTATGAACGGCCGCTGACCGCGCGCGTCGAACACGAAGCTGCCAGCCCCATAAGACCAGTGCTTGTCTTCGCGCAGATTCATGTTGATTCGCGAAGTGAAGTTGCCGCCAAGCAGTGTGTTCATCGTTTCAATCGCGCTCTCGTCTTTATTTGCTTTCGGCGGCGCGAGGTTGCTCGCGAGAATCACTGACTGCTCCGAGCCGGGCCGGTCTACCATATAGACAACCTGTTTTTGCGGTAGCGCGACAGTACCGATGTTCTTCGACGGGACGTCGCCGCGCTGCCAGCCCTGGAACAGCCTTTCCAGTTTCGGTTTTATCTCAGCCATCGTTGTGTCGCCGACAACGATGAGCGTGGCGGTGTTCGGCTTGAACCACGATTGATGATACTTGATCAGGTCTTCGCGCTTGAGCTTCGATACGGATTCTCCTGTGCCGGTGCCTGTGAGCGGATTGCTGTAGGCGTGGCCCGGGCCGTAAAGCAGCCCGGCGAACACGCGCAACGCGATGCCTATGGGCTGAACTTTCTCCTGTTGAATCTCCGCGAGCCGCTGCTTCTGCAACCGCGCAAAGTCTTCCTGAGGGAACGACGGGTTCAAGATCACGTCCGCAAAAACGTCGAGTGAAGGGTCGAGGTTTTCTTTCAACGCAGACAGCGACACAGTTGACGTGTCCAGGTCCGAGCCTGCGTTGAGGTTTGCTCCGAGCCTCATCAACTCGTCGCTGATTTGAAGCGCGTTGCGTCGCTTCGTTCCTCCGTCCAACAAGCCAAGAGTCATGCCACCGGTTCCAGGAAGGCCAAACTGGTCAGCGGCGTAGCCGGCGTCGAGCACCATTTGAAAGTTGACTTGCGGAATCGAATGGCGCTCGGCGAGCACTATCTTCAAACCGTTCGCAAGCGTCGCGCGCTGAAGGTCCGGAAACTTCGCTTCGGGCGGCGGGCCCGCGTCCGGCAGCTTCTTTCGGTCAACGCTGGTTTGCGCCGTCGCGTACTCGGGGAACGGATGCACCTCGAGCGCGTACACTCCGTCGGAGAGCCAGCGAATCGCGGTCATCTTAAGATCGGCAGCGGTCGCATCGGCAACGCGCTTGAGCGCTGTCTTGTAGTGATCGGGAGCTCCGGCATATACCAGATTCTTCGCCAGCACGTCGGATTTGCCGCCGAATCCGCCGATCCGCTCGATGCCGCGAATGAACCGCGCGCGATACTGAGTCTTGACGCGCTGCAACTCGGCGGCAGTCGGGCCTTCGGCCAGGAATCTCGACAACTCTTCGTCGATCGCCTTCTCGACTTTTGCCAACGACTGGCCGGCGCGCGCAGACGCTTCAATGAAGAATATCCCGCCGATCTCCGACAGCGAAGCGGACGCACTCACATCCGTGGCGATCTGATCGTCATAGACCAGCCGCTTGTACAGCCGGGAAGATTTGCCGGATGAAAGCACCTGGCCAACCAGATTGATATAGTCGCCGTCCGCCGAACCCCATTGGGGCACGTTCCAGAATTTGTATATGCGAGCCTGGGGCACGCGGTCTTCCATCTGCTGGCGGTGCTCGCCGGTGCGCTTGGCGATCCACACATTGTGTTTCGCGACCGGCGGCCCCGAAGGAACATCGCCGAAGTATTTCTCGACTTTTTCTTTGGCGGTTTTGACGTCGACGTCCCCGGCGATGACGATGATCGCGTTGGCCGCGCCGTAGTAGCTGCGGAACCACTCGCGCACGTCTTCGAGGCTCGCGGCGTTGAGGTCTTCCATCGAGCCGATTACTTCCCACGAGTAAGGATGGCCCGCCGGATAAAGATTCGGCGTGGCGACGGAAAACACCTTCCCGTAGGGCTCGTTTTCGCCCTGCCGCTTTTCGTTCTGCACGACGCCGCGCTGCTCGTCGAGTCTTGGCTTGTCGATCGCTCCGAGCAAATGACCCATGCGGTCGGACTCCATCCACAGAGCAACGTCGAGCGCCGACGACGGAATGTTTTCGAAGTAATTGGTGCGGTCTTCGTTGGTAGTGCCGTTTTGATCGGTGGTGCCGATTCGCTCGAACGGCTCGAAGTAATCTTTGTTGAAGTTCTCGCTGCCGTTGAACATCAGATGCTCGAACAGGTGAGCAAAGCCGGTGCGGCCAGGTTTTTCGTTTTTCGAGCCTACGTGATACCAGATGTTGACGGCGACAATCGGCGCTTTGTGATCCTCGTGAACGATCAGCGTCAAGCCGTTCTTCAAAACGAACTTTTGATATGGTATGTCAATGTCGCTCTGCGCCCGAGCCAGTTGAGCCGAGAGCGCGACAAAAATTATCAGCAGCAGGGCGGCGAGCGGCTTGCGCGTACGTGAATTCATAGAGCGTCTCCTTCTTTCCAGTGGTGCGGCAGTTTGGATTGTTCAGCTTCCTGATACGCCTCTTATCAAGCTAATTCACATTATCGTTTGAGATTTGATCCGTCAATCGAAGCCTCACGAGCGCTGTTCTCCGCCGCGTTTTCGCGAAACCTTGGGCGCCACCCGCTTCGCGGTTTAGAGCCGCCCCTTTTCCCTTGGTCCACGGGTTCGAGGACTCATCCGTGGCTTTATGCCTCCACCCTTTCAGGGTTGGAGCTTTCGACCCCGGTGGGCTAGTGTCTTAACCTTTGTCTCACTCAAGGTGTGCGCCCCAGCCTATGACTAAGCCATTAGGTCAATGCCAAGGCAGTGGAATATAATTGCCGCGAGATGAAGTCGAGAGTCTACGTCGAGACATCCATACCGAGTTTTTATTATCAAACACGCGAAGAGCCCGAAATGCTCGCGCGTCAACAGTGGACCCGGGACTGGTGGGACAACTGCAGCCATGAGTACTCGCTCGTGACGAGCTTTGAACTATTGGGGGGAAAGGAAGGTGGAGATGAATGATCCGGTGATCGAAAGAATCAGAGAGGCGCGCCACCAGATATCTGAGGAGCACAACCACGATCCGGAGAAGGTGGTGGCCTACTACGTCGAACTTCAAAAGCGATACAGCCAACGACTGCTTGAACCATCGCAGTCCGAAGAGGATGGCGTAGAGAGCGTCAACGCCTGAGGACGACACTTTTCGAAGGAAAAAGAGAAGCGCACGGAGCGACGCCTCTGCGGGAAGACCGGCTAAGGCTTCTTCTTGTCCTTCTTGTCGCCGCCCGTGATCGCATCCTTTAGCTTTCCAAATATGCCTTTCTTTTTCTCCTCCGGTTTCTTCTCAGGTTCTTTCTTTTCGGGCTCAGGCTTTGTGGCCGCGACCTTGTCCGGCTTAGGCGCGGGCTGCTGTGCGTGCGGCGGCGTCTGTGCGGGCGGGGCTTGCTGTGAAACTTCCGGTCCCCGAGGCGTCGTCGGACTGCGTCCGGCCCCGGTACGCGCGTTCCCGGGACCAGGCACACCGGAGGCGCCAACCGGCGGTTGATTAACCAAAGGAGCCGGCTGCGCCGGAACCGGCTGAATGTTCTGCGCCGGGACCGCTGCAGGCTCGCTCTGAGGGGGAGGCGCGCTGGGAGTCTGAGCAGCGGAAGGTGCTGCGGTCGTCGGAGGCTGAGGCGTGACGGGCTTGGCGCCGCCAGCCACCAGCACGAACGTTACGGCCAGGGCTACGAGTACCACTGCGCCAGCTCCCGCGTAATGTCTCCAGTTGAGGGTGCTCAAGAAGGAAGCTTGTCCGGAAGCGCTCTGCACAACTGGAGGCGGAGTGTAATGGCCGTGCGCGCCTTGCGAGTAAGCGACCGCTGCATCGGGTTGGCCAAGCCGTGTGGCTTTGACTTCGCCGCCAGCCGCCGCCGGCGCAAAGTTCTGATCACCCGCAAGCCTGGTCGCTTTCAGCACATCGCCGGAAGGCGGAGCCATCAGCATCGCCTGGTCCAGGTGTGTTGCGGGCGTGGCATAACCGCCAGTGCGCGGGGCTGGATCAGCGAGAGGTCTCGTCACCGCACCGGTGCTCCTCTGCTTCAGCATCGCCCGAAACTCGCTCGCGCTCTGATACCTGGCCTCACGCTTTTTCGCCAGCGAGCGCATGATGGCTTGCTCGACGAACAGCGGTATGTGAGGCGCATGAGTTCGCGGCGGCGTGGGGGCGTCTTCGATCTGGCATCGCATCAACTCGTACTCGCTCGTGCTGTTGAACGGCACACGGCCAGTCAGCATTTCGTAAAGCAAAATGCCAAGCGAATAAATATCCGAGCGAGCGTCGGTCTCTTCACCGCGAACTTGCTCAGGCGACATGTACTCGACCGTGCCGATCAGATGTCCGGCCTTGGTCAAGCGATCGGTGCCAAGCACTCGCGCGATGCCAAAGTCCATAACCTTGATCGAGCCGGTCTCGGTCAACATCATGTTCGCGGGCTTGATATCGCGGTGGACTATTCCCATCTTGTGAGCGTGGTCGATTCCCTCGAGAGCCATGCAAAACATTTCAATCGCCTGGTTGCATTGCATTGCGCCTTGCGCTCTTATCACCTCATCCAGGGTCTTGCCGCGCACGAATTCCATCACCATGAAGAAGTCTTCGCCCTGACGGAAGAAACTATGCAGAGTAGCTACGTTGGAATGATTCAGTTTCGCGAGCGTCACAGCTTCGGTGCGGAACCGTTCGACGACGTTCTGCTGCCGGGCCAACTCGGGCCGCAGCATTTTTATGGCGACCTCGCGTTCGAGCATCAGGTCGACGCCTTTGAAGACTGCGCCCATTCCGCCTTCGCCGATTTTGTCTATGATCTTATAATTGCCGACTACACTGCCTATCATTTTTCAAACCTCATGATATGAACTTCTAGCTCGCCGAACGCGGATTGCTCAAAGCTACCGGGAGCCGGCCTGAATTCTCGTTGCGGTTCTAAGGTTGCTGGTTGGCAGGTTTCTTTTTCCTACTGAGAACACCGCCGATTCCTTTGATGACTCCTCCCACAGCAGTCCTAACTTTCTCCGTCTTGCTCTTCTCAGCCACAGTCCCCGCTTTCTTGGCTGCGGAGGTCGACTTCTCTTGGGGAGTTTTATTGGACTCACCTTGAGTGGCGTTGCTGTTGGCGCTGCGCGCGCGCCTGGACTTAGCGTCTCTCGAACCGCCCGCTTGATCATCCGGTTGCGCCGCGGCGGGCGAAGCCCCGGGCTGAACAATTGGCTGGTTGGGATCCGTCACTACACCTTGCGCAGGCGTGGTTGGCGGGGCAGTTGGCGATGATTGACCGGGAGGCTGGGTGGTTGTGGACCTATCCCCGCCACCGATCAGCAAGAATGGCAGGCTCATGAGCACGACGAGCGCAAGCGCGGCCCCCGCGTAATGCTTCCAACTAAGCTTGCGGAGCAGCGAAGCAAGAGACGCGCCCGCTTGCGGCTGCGCCGCAACATGCTGCGGCGGTCTCTCCTGGTACCCAATAGGCAGACCGACGGTCTGCGCAAGCCGCGTATCTTTGAGTTCGACGCCCAATGCGACGGCCGCGTCCGGATCGCTCGCCAGCCTGGTTTCTTTTATCACTTGTCCAGAAGACGGCGCGCTGATCGATTCGCTTGCGCGCGTTACGTAGCTTGCCGGCGAGGTATCAACTTTTGTGACCGATCCGGTCGTCTTCTGAATGAGCATCGTGCGAAACTCGCTTGCGCTCTGATACCTGGCTTCCGGCTTCTTCGCGAGTGCGCACAGGATGGCTTGCTCGACCGCAACCGGCATCTGGGGCGCAAGGACTCTGGGTGGAGTAGGCGGGTCTTCGATCTGAGATCGCATCAACTCGTACTCGCTCGAGCTGTTGAACGGCACGCGCGCGGTAAGCATCTCGTAAAAAAGAATGCCAAGCGAATAAATATCCGAGCGCGCGTCGGTCTCTTCCCCGCGAACTTGCTCCGGAGACATGTATTCGACCGTGCCGATCAGATGCCCGGCTTTGGTCATGCGATCGGTGCCAAGCACACGCGCGATGCCGAAGTCCATGACCTTTATCTCGCCGGTCTCGGTCAGCATCATGTTCGCGGGCTTGATATCGCGGTGAACTATTCCCATCTTGTGAGCGTGATCGATTCCCTCGAGCGCCATGCAAAACAACTCTATGGCCCGATCGCATTGCATTGCGCCTTGCTCGCTTATAACGTCACCAAGCGTCTTGCCGCGCACGAACTCCATCACCATGAAGAAGTCTTCGCCCTGGCGAAAGAAACTGTGCAGGGTGGCTACGTTGGAGTGATTCAGTTTCGCGAGCGTCACGGCTTCAGTGCGGAACCGTTCGACGACGTTGGGCTGTTGCGCCAGCTCCGGCCGCAGCATTTTGATGGCGACCTCGCGTTCGAGCATAAGGTCTACGCCTTTGAAGACCGCGCCCATCCCGCCTTCGCCGATTTTGTCGATGATCTTATAGTTGCCAACTACACTGCCTATCATTATTCCACCGCTTACTTCCGCGCGGATTCTCCACACAACCCCAATTCTACTGATAGCTCTGGATCAAGCTTATGACCAGGTTAGCCTCCGACTTCTGCTTGTTAAAAGGAGCAAAGTCGTAGGTCTCTCCTTTCCTGGCTCCTACCTTCAGGTGGAACGCGCCGTACTGCGCTCCCACGAACCCGTTGAGCTTCGCCTCTTTGATGTCCTGGCGGGTCGCTTCGAACGTGTGATTTCCATCATCCGCTCTGAAGGTGACGTTGCTCTTCGATACAAACAACGATCCCAGGCAAAACGTGTTGAAGAACTTATCGTGATCGTGATAGACGCGAAAGGGGGCGCCGCCGCCGCGCTCGATTGCCGCGCGCATCGAGCGCTCGGCCGCAAGGATGTCGTGACTCCCGTAGAGCTGGGCGAACCCGAGCAGTCCATACGCTTGCGGTTTCGAAGAATCAACAGCAACCGCCTGCTGCAACAGCCTGATCGCCGCATTCGTGTTGTTCGCTTGCATAGCGGCCACCGCCTTGTCGGTCAGATCGTCGTAGTCCGGCCCGGCGGGCACTGGACGGCTGGTCGGACCAGGCCGCGAGGGCGACGTTGGGGGAGGCTCACTTGCCTTTGCCGTTATGGCACCGATCAGCGCGTTGTTGCCGCCGGCTTCTTTGATCTCTCGCGCGATCTGAGGAGTGATGCTGAAGTTGACGCCGCGCACTTCGACGAACTGTTCGACCCTAGTCGTTGGCACGCCGCTCTGCAAGAGAGTGATGATCTCGTTCTTGGCCAGAGGCGGGCCCGCGGGCACATTGTTAGAGGGTGGCCTCGGATTGCTCGGTGGATTGCCAGGAGGCGGACTGCTGGGTGGTGCGCCATGATAGTTTCCCCGAATAGCGTCGATCACCTCCGGGCGCGCGCCCGCCGTGCGAAACTGCGACTCGATATCGGAGGTCATTCGAAAATCAACTCCGCGCTGCTGAATTGCCTGAACGACCTCGCTGGTGGGCAACGCGTTCAGTTGTACGACCCTTAACAACTTGTCCTTGTCGTAAGGCTGCTTGGCCTGCATTTCAGCAACGCTCGCCGTCATCACTGCGATTACGATCGCCGCGGCAGCCGCGAAGATCACCCGGGTAGCCGAGAAGCAAGTCAGGTTCTTAGATTGAGTCGTCATCGCTGAATCTCCGTGACCGCAATAATACCTCATCGCGCGCCTGGTTACCGCCTTACTGATTTAGCAGCCTCCTCGCCTCGGCAGCCTTTCGCTCTTTCTCCTTGCGAGCGGCAGCCTCGGCGTTGCTTTCCTTACGAGCGGATTTCGACCCCTTGCCCGCGTTCGCATTCTCAACTGCCGGCACCGCACCTCCGGACAACCTGTCGCCTGTGGGCTTGGGCAGCTCTACCTGAGGGGTCGATCGAGGTGGCGTCTGCACGGGAATCGAAGGCTGACCCGCGCCGGCTGAAGGAGGAGGCGAAGGAGACGCCGACTGAACGGGCTTACCCGCTGGAGTAGTCGGCGGAGCGGCTGGCTTCTTTACGACGCTGAGCAAAACGACTGCTGCTCCGACGATTAAGACGAACAATGTTACCGCAATGCCGATGAACAGTTGCACATTGGACTTTGCTGGCGGAGGCATCGGAGCCGGCTGATACATACCACCCGCTGATTGGTTCGCACCATATCCGAAGGGCGGGTTCCCTTCCCCGGCCAGCCGCGTTTGCCTGATCGGATCCCCGGGCGAACCGGGTGAGCCTTCCGGCGCGAGCCTGGTCTCTCTGGGTGCGACGCCCGGCATCGGCGGCGCAGCGACCGGGACACCGCCGATGCGAGTTGGTTGCGGCGAAGCTACCGATGGAACACCGACCATAGGAGCAGGGGCCGTGCCCAGGGCGCTCAAAAGAGCGTTGCGAAACTCGGCCGCGCCCTGAAATCGAGCTTCGGCTCTCTTAGCGAGCGCTCGCATTATTGCCTGCTCGACGCCCTGAGGGATTCGCGCCGAAAACACGCGAGGCGGTTGGGGCGCGCTTTCGATTTGCATCTGCATCAAGTCGTATTCACTCTCGGACGAGAACGGCACGCGGCCCGTCAACATTTCGTAGAGAAGAATTCCAAGCGAGTAAATATCGGAGCGGGCGTCGGTCTCCTGTCCGCGAACCTGCTCGGGCGACATGTATTCAATCGTGCCCACGATGTTGCCCTGCTTGGTCATTCGAGAAGTGCCCAGAACGCGAGCGATGCCAAAGTCCATCACCTTGAGCGTGCCGGTCTCGGTCAGCATCATGTTCGCCGGCTTGATGTCTCGATGAATGATTCCCATCCTGTGAGCGTGGTCGATTCCCTCGAGGGCCTGACAGAACAGCGCGATGGCGTTGTCGCAGGGCATCGCGCCCGACCGGCGGATCAAGCTGTCGAGCGTCTCGCCGCGGACGAATTCCATCACCATGAAAAAGTCCTCGCCCTGACGCAGGAAGCTGAAGAGGGTGGCAATGTTGGGATGATTCAGCTTCGCCAATGTCACGGCTTCCGAGCGAAATCGCTCGACCACCTGTGGCTGGCTTGCCAGCTCCGGGCGAAGCATCTTTATGGCTACCTCGCGTTCAAGCATCAGGTCTATGCCTTTGAACACGGCGCCCATTCCGCCTTCGCCTATTTTTTCGGTGACCTTATAGCTCCCGACTACATTGCCTATCATTGAAATGCCTCCACCTGTCGCGTTTCGGGCACAGGCCTGGTATCGGCTTCCCCCTCGGGTCTGAGGCTTACAATTCCAACTGTGATGTTATCGTGTCCCCCGCGCTCTTTTGCGAGTGCTATGAGGCTCTCACACGCCGAGTGAGGATCGGCTGATATGACAACCTGCTTGATCTCTTCGTCTTCGACAAGATCGTAGAGGCCGTCCGAGCACAACAGAAAACGATCGCCTGCTCTGACCGGAAAAGGCTCCTGCCAGGTCGTCACTTCCACTTCAGCGTGACTGCCCATGGCACGGAGTATGACGTTCTTCTCAGGATGATGCCGCGCTTGTTCGAGCGTTATCAAACCTGCTTTGACCATTTCCATCACAGCTGAATGGTCTTCTGTCATCAAGTAAATCGCTCCTTCGCGCACGAGGTAAAGCCGGCTGTCACCGACGTGAGCCGAAATCGCCGTCCCGTTTTGCAGCACCAGGGCCGTGCAGGTCGTGCCCATGCCATTCTTGCTGGCGTCCTTTTCTGCAGCCTTGTGAATCTCGTGGTTGGCTTCGTGGAAAGCCTTCTCCAATGCCGATCGGGGATCGCCCTCGTGTTCATAGTAAGCGCGGGTTATGACATCAACCGCGAGGCGACTTGCCACTTCACCGGCGGAATGCCCGCCCATTCCATCCGCGACTACAATGAGGAGTCCCTTGCTGCGCAACAACTCCGGATCATCAGGCTGAATGTAAGTGCCTGAGTCCTCGTTCAATTCACGCACGCAGCCTACATCGCTCAACATGCCGACAGCCAGGTCAAACTTTCCGGGCTGAACCAGGGCTACCGTCTCTTTGACACTTTCCTTTTCCTTCTTCGACTTCTTTCTTGTTTTGAACATAAAAGATGATGACTCCCGCTGACCGCAATAATGAGACTGACGCGGCCGATCAATACTTCTTTTCCAGCATGTATGTGTACGTTTTCTTGGTCTCAGTCGTAGACAGACGCACGGACTTATCCAAATAACCTTCGCGCTTCAGCACAAGTTCAACTTGCTGCTCTCCGGCCTTTGCCTGGAACTGGTACGGCGTCGTTCCCACAAGGTTGCCATTCCTATAAACGTCGGCCCGGCCTTCAGCGGCATCTACGGTGAAGGTCTCCTGCTGAGATGGTGCTGCCGCCGGCTTCTGCGCCGGAGAGGGCTGAACGCCGGATTGTTGCGAAGGCCTCGCAGCAGACGTTGAATCTGAATCGCCCCTCAACAAAAAGTAGAGACCGACGACAACCACCAACAAAACAACTCCGGCTATGGCGGCAAGCAGCGGAACTGCGGATTTGGGTTTTGCAGTAACTGCTCCTGCACCACTGCTCTGTCGCTGAACGGGGGATGTTGGATCAGAATATGACGGAGGTGTTATGGGAGCAGGGCTGGCGCGCCGGGTGGCCGGCAACGAGAGCCCCCCCGCGGCGTAGTTCACGTCTTGAAGAAGCTCGCGCGCCGATTGATATCGGTCTGCCGGATTTTTCTTCAAGCATCGGGAGATGATGTTTTGCACTTCGCGCGGCACGCTCTGGTTCATTACCGAAGGAGGGGTATAGCTCGCTTTGGTGATCTTCTGGCAAAGCTCGCCTATCGTATTCGCGTCAAACGGCAAGTGGCTCGTCGTCATTTCGTACAACAATACGCCCAGCGACCAGATGTCTGAGCGCGCGTCTGCGACCCCGCCAACCAACTGCTCAGGCGAGAGATACTGAAGCGTGCCTACGAACGCGCCTGTCACCGTCAGGGCCGGGCTTGCTCCGGACTTGGCGATGCCGAAATCCAGTAGCTTCACTTGTCCGGATGGCGTGATCTTGACGTTGTTGGATTTGATGTCCCGGTGGACTATTCCCCGGCTGTGAACATAGTCGATGGCTTCGACTATCGATTGAAAGTAGCGAATTGCATCCGCCAGCGGCAGGCCACCCCACGCTCTGACGCAATCGGTCAACGTTTGCCCTTCTATGTACTCCATGATGATGCAAGGCTGACCGTTGTACTCAAGAAAGTCATAAAGCGTGACGATGTTGTTATGCTGAAGCCCGCCCTGGATGCGAGCTTCATTCAAGAACCGCTCGACGAACTCAGGACCGTGGGCGGCCTGGCTCAAGATCTTGACTGCAACCACCCTGCCTATCTTTGAATGAACACCCTGGTAGACCTCGCCCATGCCCCCTTCGCCGAGCTTTTCTACCAGGCGATATTCACCGATAGTTGAATTGATGAGGGTTGACCTGCTCATATCATTTCGCCGAGGAACGCCGTACAGCACTCCTCAATTCCAAACAGTCTTCAGGTTTACGGCGCCAGGTTTATCTCGGGGCGCTTACGCTCATCAGTTCCTTGCCGTAGCGAATTGGGACGGCGTAGGTGACGGAAGCTCCTCCGAGGCTGCCTCCGGCAAAGAAGATTCCGGTGACCTTGCCGCGATCATCAAACACAGGACCTCCGCTGTTCCCGGCCCCGGTCGAGTTTATTGTCAACTGATAGGCGTCGCCGAATCCACTGTAGATCATATCTTTGCCGCTGCTAGAATCCTGCCCGCGAATCACCCTGCCGATGTTCCCAACGCTTATGGTTGGATCGGGAATAATCTTGAGCTGAGCTTCCCGATTGAAAACGTCCTGAGACCTGATGACGCCATAGACCGCCGGCGACACTCCCGGGTAGCCTAGTACGATAGAAGCGTCGCCAGGTTTGATCGTGTCATAGTTGTCGTTAAGCTCCACTTTGGGCACCGAGTCCGGAACGTCAATCTTGAGCATCGCAACATCATGACGATCAGATGTACGCGCGAGCTTTCCGGGTATGCGCAGCTCGTTTTTGGCGAAGGTGACGTTCAGATAGTCGTTACGGCCGTCGAATCCTCCCTGAAGCGTCTGCCCCGCCTGTTTGGTTTCCGATGGGACCCAATCGCCCGGGGCTGCAACCAGTAGTGGCGTGCCATCGGGCTTAAGCGAAATCCCTCCGTTGGCAATCACGACGCCAGGCGTTGCGGAGTCCGGGAAGTGGTAGCTTGTCCGCCAGGTGGCTCCGACGTGACGGTTCGTTAATATGAAGCCGTCACCGGTCACCGCGAAGCCAGTTCCACTATGCTCGCCGCCGATTGGCGGGCCGGCTCTGTTATCAAGTGTGAGCAACGGCTCAACCGTGTTCTGTCCCACAAGCACGTAGGCGGCAACAACAGAACGGCCGTCGTTCACGATGTAGTGCAAGGCGCCTTGTTGATCCCTCCACTGATTCGGAATGAACTTGTGATACACCTGTCCGCCGTTCGAGGTGTAAATGAGCTTCCATCCGGCCTCGATGTAAACAACAGAATTGGTGTAAGCCTTGGCAATATCCGCAGGGGTCATCGGGGCGCTGGCGGCGGCCGCGTTCAAGGCAGCCTTCGTGTCGCTTGCCAGTTCCTTATTCGAGGAGATCTGGTGATAAATCAAGACGCCGGCCACTATGACAACGATGAAGATCAGGGCAGCTCCGCCTATGAGAACAAACTTGCGACTGTCGCTCTTGTTTTGCGAGATCATGCGCTCGACCGTAGCCTTGCCGATCGTGCCGGACGCCGGCATCGTCGGTCCCGGTCCCATCGGCATCGATCCTGCCGGCGGCATGGGCGAAGGCCCCGAACCCATCCGCGTTGGAGGCGTTGTGACAGGACTCGAGCCAAAACCTGCCGTGGATCCTTCCATACGAGTCGGACGCATGTCCGCCTGCGGCCGCGGCTCGACATCAAACTGAAACTCCGGTCCGCCGGCGCCGAACTGAACCGTGTCGCCGGGCGAGATCCTCACTGAGCCCCCGATTCTTTGCCGGTTGACGAACGTACCATTGCGGCTGTTGAGATCGGTAATGACAAACTGATTGGGATCGGCCGGGTCTTGTATGATTTTGGCATGCTGACGGCCGACGAGATCATCCCTGTTGGGATCATATTTGACCGAAGCTGAAGGATCGCGTCCGAAGATAAGTTCTCTGAAGTGAGATAAGGGGAACTCCTCCACCTGGTTTGCCTTCGAGCCACTCAGATGTCTAAGAACTATGCGCTCCATGCTGGTCTCCTTTTAGAAAGTTAAGATTCAGGGCCGAGTGTCAAGGAAGCGGGCACCGTCGCCTGTGAGGAATCCCGCCTTCCTGTTTGTGAACTATGGTACCGCTTGCTCCGGGCCGCAGGCACAGTGTCTGACCAACCCGGCCGTGCCGCAACTTCGGTTCGAGCATCTTTGCTGATCCTCCCCGGCTAACGCGAGAACCTACTGAACAGAGGCCCACGGGATAGTCGGTTCTTGGGGACGTGATTGCTGAGAAACCCTTGCAAAGGATGCTGCCAAGTTCAGGCGAATTCTATGCCTACCTAAATCTCAAAAGCAAGACAGTAGATGCCGGCCTGCTTCACCAGGGGATGGGAAACAGAATCCACGACAGCAACAAACCAATGCCCAGGAACGAGCCGAAGATTTTCAACCCGTGAACGACTCGCTGCCGCGTAGTGTCAGACTTCGGGTCCACGGCGGCGAGGACTACCGCAGCCATTGCCGCATACATTGACATCATCAACAGGTGCATCAGCGCTTCCTCCCTGCCGCTATGTCGAATGCGTCGTGGATCACAAGATAGTTGAGCAGTCCCGCCAGAAACATGAACGTGTTGCCGTACTCGAACGTCGGTGACGCAGCCGCCTGTGGAATCGCCGCCATGCCCAGCCCCAGCGCGAAAGACGCGACATAACAAAGGCCGGAACCGACCTGTGCAAAGAACCACAGCACCGTGATCAAGTCGAAGCGAAAGGTTGCGGTTGAATCTGGAGTCGGCCAATACAGATGACCGTTCAAGATCAATCCGAAAATGAAGGCTCCACCGATGGTGAGGAAAAAAAGTAGCGCGCGTCCGCGTTTGCCGAGCACCAGATGACCGGCCCCGGGCACCAGCCATGCCGCTATGACCGCAACGGTCCGTCGCGCAAGAGGGAATTGCCTGGGCTCATCGAATGCTATGCTGCGGTCGGTGAAATGGGTCGCGAGGTTCTCGGTCAGTGCGTCTCTCGGTTGCAATGGGCACTCCTTCTTCTAAAGCTAAGCAGTCAATTCTAGGTGGCGGTCTGAGAGAGTGTCAACCGATTCACCATCGAGCTAACGTTCGCGCGTCTTCAGAAATGACTTCTTGATTTTGGCAAATTGCCTGGGCTATGATGACCCCATCAAACGGCAACACAGGCAGGACCGAGCGAGGAATATGATAAGACTCGTGGGCGGCGTCTCACGAACAATCAGCGCAAGTCCTCCAGCGGGGTGATTCACACCTGAGCGTGGCTGATCTCCCGCGTAGCTCCAAGGAGGTGCACGATGGGAGATCGGATCACCAATCGCCAGGTGCTCAAACACAAGGCCGAGAGCCTCTCGGAACCCGAGATCGCCGAAGTCCTCGACTACATCAACATCATGGAGTCGTTGCGCGAGCAGGCTAGCAAGCCCGACCTGTTCGATGACGAACTCATGAACCTGCTGGCGGATGCGCTCGAGAATCGGCGCGCGCGTGTCGTAACTGAGTGGGATCGAGTCAGGCGCAGGGCAGACAACCGCGCCTCTACGTTCGTATCGTCACGAAAGCTGATGTAGCTGGATCGAACCAGGATGGCGCCGGTCATGCAACACACGCGCATAATCACAGGGTTGTTGGTCGCAATCTTTTTTGCTCGAATCGTCGGATCGAGCTTTCTCTCCATTGCTCAGTCGCAACCCCAAGTCAATCAGCGACATTCCCGCGAGGTTGAGGCGGAAGTCGCGCACTGGGCGGCTCAGCTCAAGTCATCAGACCAGGAAGAACGCCGCGAAGCTGCAATGGCGCTGTCGCGGCTGGACGGCGATGCTGCCGCTTCAGCACTCGTATCTGCTTTGACCGACGCTTCTCCAGGCGTGCGGGCGATTGTGATCGCCGGTCTCGGCGAGCGCTCGGACACAGCGGTTGTGCCTCTTGTTGCTGCTCGGCTGACATCAGACAAGGACGCATTCGTGCGAAAAACCGCGGCGTATGCGCTCGGCAGCTTCTCAGGAACAGAGCGAACCACAGCGCTCATCGCCGCGCTCAAGGACAAGGACCCCGAAGTGCGCGGAGCTGCGGCGGTGTCGCTCGGGGATCACGCGGATGCAGCCGCAATTGCGCCGCTTGCGGCTGCGCTTTCCGACAAGAGCGCTTTCGTCCGCGCGCGAGCAGCTCACGCTCTGGGGGTCAACGGAAGCGCGGCTACGCAGGCGGTTTCTACGCTTATCAGGCTGCTGGCGTCAGACCAGGACGGTGAGGTCAAGCGTCAGGCGGCCACCGCACTCGGGTCGATAGGCGATCGTTCGGCGCTTCCGGCGCTTGAGCGAGCCAGCCGCGACAGCGACCCTTATCTTGTCCAGGCCGCGCGCGATTCAATAAGAATGATCGAGAGGAAGTAGCACCGTTCGTAGTTCGGCCTTCAGGCGGAAGCTCGTAAGGGAGTTCGTCATTAAAATACAAACTTCCGCCTGAAGGCCGAACTACGAACGATGCTACTTCCTCTCATTGACGTTCTTCGAAACTGGGGAATAGAATTCCTAGTCCATCGCAGTGTTCCGATCGAACCAGGAGAACGTGATGTCATCAGTCTCGAGATCAACAAGCTCAGCCATTCGGTTCGACCGCGCCGAGCGCCTCAAGATCGAGTTGGTGGAGTTTGCCACAAAAGGTGAACTCAAGGATGAATACGAGCTTCAGCATAAGCTCTTCTTCGAAGCCGCTGAACCCGATGACGAACACGAACACGAAAGCGTCCTCGACTGGTTCCTGTTCGATTGGTTCGACGAAAATGGCGAGGGTGCGATCGTCCGCTACCTGGACACTCAACCGAGCCTCGACGAACCCGACCGCGAGATTCTGCTGGATTGGCAGGATTCGATCAACAGCGTTTTCGAGATTCGCTCGACAAGCAAGAATTCTCTGCAGCTTAGCGAGCTGGACAGTGGCGACCTCTACGGCGTAAGAACCCGCCTGGATCACACGCCCTTCAAGCGCGGCCAGTTTGTCATCGCGCGGCTTCTACCGCTTGGCGACGATCTGATTTTTTCGGGGCTTCAGTTTCTGATGCCGGACCGCGAGTCGGCTCTTGCGTGGCTCGAGATGCGCCGCGCGTTTGACGCTTTCGACTCACCGGAGGCCGTCGAAAAGGCGCAGCGTGAACAGGTCGCGGCGTTCTGCGAGCTGTTCGGTTGCGATGAGCTAACGGTTGCGTCAAGCAAGCTCAACTCAACTCTTGAAAGGTTTCAGCGCTATCTGATAACCGAGCGGCGCGATCCGGAGACGGGGATGACTCCGGCGGAGCGGTTTCGTAAGGAACTTGGTCAAGACCTGACCGTCCCCGATCTGCCGCCGCTCCCCGAGCCGGTTGCGGGCGCGGGCGAAGTTACAATTCTCTGCGACGACTTCGATGGCATCGTTCTGCTCCCGGATTTCAACAGGTTCAAGCGCGTCTTTGAGAGTCACGAGCCCGACCGGCAAGTGCCCGAGTGGCGTGACCTGGTGTGGACCTACATCAAGAATCCCGACATCCCGATAGTCGCGTTCGAGCGCGTGGCCGAGCAGTTCCCTCTCCGCGTTGAGAAGGTACTCCGCTTGCTGATTGGCGACAAAGATTTTTCGCTAGAGCACATGTACGCGGTGTTGCTGCATTACAAGCAACCGGTGGACGGGCTCGAAGACCTGAAAGACGATCAGCATCTTTGGGACTTGTTCAACGGGAACACCCCGCCTGGCAAGCCTCGCAAAGGCACCGGCCAGATACCGAAGCCGCGCGCCCGGGCCAGCGCTGCGCCGAAGAAGCCTCGATCTAAACCGATCGCGAAACAAGCCGCGAAGAAGACTGCGGCAACCAAGCGTAGTTCCGCCGCTCGCGTTTCGGGCGTCAGACGGAAACCAGCCGCAAAGCTGAGCGCCGCGAGCAAAAGCAAAGGCAGGCGCGCGGCCCCGTCCGCAAAAAAGCGCTCGCCTAAGAGTACATCGGCCAAGAAACGATGACGCTCGCTGAGGCGACAGCACGCTTTCTCGACGAAGCCAGACAGAACGACACGAGTGTCCAGCCGCAGCGTCAGTCAACCGTTCACGACCAGGCAGTGTTGCTTCTCACCACCTACTTCTCTGCCAATGCGGCACTGAGCGAAATCACTCCCTCGAGCCTGCGCGACTTCCTCTCTCGATGGTACGTGGAGAGAGCTTGTGCTTCGAAGCCGAACGACCCGAAGTCAGTTGAACAGGACGGACCCTCAACAGCCAGTCGAATTCCCCACGCTCTGAACACGCAAGCGACTGATCAAGTCCCCGAGCCACTCGATCTGTTGGACTCGCTTGAGGAGTTCTTCAAATGGGCTAACCAGCAAGCCGGCGCCAATCAGGCGGCAGAAATCTCATCCATCCTGATCGAGCTGCGTGGCAGCCTGCCCCGCGCCTTCGAAATAACCAACACACTATCGAGAACGCTTCGAGAACGTGGGGGTGCGTTCCACTTCCCGGAGTTCTTGACGTCGTTCGAAGAGGGGGGCAGCAGCCAGTATGACATCGATGTTCCCGGAAATGTCGGCGCCATCGACGGCTACTTTCGCGTAATCCGAGTGGAAGGTTCATCGGTTGAAGCCGAGGAGCTGATTTCTGAAGAGCGAGTGTGGCCGATCGCTTTTCCAAGCGAGGTCGCGGCGCTTCTGGAAGCCGGCTACATAATCAACCTGGAACTTGTTCGCAAACCGGAAGGCTGGCAGATCGCCGGCTGTGGTTTCGCTTATCCGCCTGGGACAGAGATTTGAGTCAGTAGGGCGAGCGATAGTATCCGCCGACCCTGTGTCGGTGGGGGCACGATTGGAAGGCTATGCGGCGTGGACGGAACCTAAGGCCCTCCCCCGACCCTGTGTCGGTGGAGGCACGATTAGAAGGCTATGCGGCGTGGACGGAACCTGAGGCCCTCCACCGACCCTGTGTCGGTGGAGGCACGATTGGAAGGCTATGCGGCGTGGACGGGACTTGAGGCTTAGCTAGGAGGCGCGACTCCACCGACCCGGGTCGGTGGAGATAGCATCCCGAGCTGACCCATGTCTAGCCTGTCAGTCGAGACCCCACCATCACAAGTTTGGCGGAGACTCTGCGCGCTCTTATTCACTCCCAGTCGGCGGGTCCAGCAGTCGCGCGAGTGACTTTGTGATGCGGGCAAGGGTCTTCTCACCGAGGCCGGGAACAGATACCAGGCCGCCGCCTTCGGCAAGCGTCTTCAATTCCTCGAGACTCTTGACGCCAAGATCCCGGTAAAGCAACTGCGCGGTCTTCAATCCGATGCCCGACACTCGCCGCAGATCGAGCACGGTAGCAGGCACATCAACGGTCAGTTCTTCAAAGTATGAAGACTTCCCTGTCTGTACGATCTCGAGAATCTGCCCACTGATTGCCTTGCCGATGCCGGGAATCTTTTGAAGCTCGACGGCGCCGCCTCGCACGACGATGTCGGTCACCGGCGTGCCCATGGAACCGATAGTCTCGGCAGCCATCTGATACGAGCGGATCTTGAATGGGTTCTCGTTCCTGAACTCGAGCATCTCGGCGATCTGCCGGAGCACCCGCCCCACGTCAGCGTTGTCGCGGGAGGGCTCGTCCACTTGGTGCTGGCCTGATTCTTCCACATGATTAGGCTAATCTCGCTGTTCAGGAAGGTCAACAGATCTCCAGGAGCCCAACCTTCGAAGCAGGCAGAGGCGCTCTTCGTTGAAGTCAATCCGTCGTTCGCGCCGTAGGCCCAATGCTCAGACTCGGATGGCTATGCATCTTGTTGACTTCTCCATCGAGCGGCGGTAAAACTCTTCACTCTGGCAACGAGTAGTTCACACAACCATTGGTCAACCCTCGCTCGGTAACAACTCGGGATAGTCAACTGACTTCTTTCGAATCGTGTCCTGGAGTACTTTATGAAACGCATACGCCTTAAAGCAGCGGTCCTTGTGGCCTGCGTGGTGCTTGCGCTGTTGGCGACGCCGGTTCAAGCCAAAGACAAATGGATCAACCTGACCACCAAGAACTTCAACATCATCAGCAATGCTGACGAGGGCGGAACTCGCAGGCTTGCGCTCAAGCTCGAGCAGTTTCATTTCGTCTTCTCAAAACTCTTCAATCTGCCTCTGGAACGCGCGGTCCCGACGACCGTGATGGTGTTCAAGCACGACGCCTCCTTCAAGCCCTACAAGCCGCTGTACAACGGGAAGCCCGCCAACCTTGCGGGTTATTTCCAGTCGGGCCAGGACGAGAACATCATCGCGATGGACATCAGCGCTAACCAGGAAAGCCCAATGTCCGTCATCTACCACGAGTACACCCACCTGCTCACAAGCTCTACCCCGCGTCAGTGGCCGGTGTGGTTGCAGGAAGGCCTCGCAGAACTCTACTCGAGCTTCGACGTCGACGACAACAAGGTGACACTTGGCGCGCCAATCTCACGGCATGTCATGCTGCTGCGTGACAAAACTTTCATACCGCTTCAAGATCTGTTGAGCGTTCGCCACGGTTCGCCGATTTACAACGAGCGCGACAAACAAGGCATCTTCTACGCCGAATCGTGGGCGCTTTGCCATTATCTGATGTTCGGCGACAAGAACGTCCGCCAACCCCAAATGGCCGAGTTCGCCAAGCTGATCAACCAGGACGTCGCCGGCGATCGCGCGTTCACCCAGGCGTTCAAGTTGAGCCCGCCAGAAATGGAAAAGCAGATCCGGTCGTACATCGGCAGGAGCTCTTACACGATCAACGTCTATACGCTCGCGAGCACTGAAGGCGAAAAGGAGATTGCCGTAAGACCGATTTCAGAGGGTGAGGCTCAGTTCTATCTTGGCAACCTTCTCGCGCGAACCAAGCGCCTGGACGAGGCTGAGGTTCTCTTCAAACAAGCCGTCGCGCTCGAGCCCGAACTGCCGCGCCCGTACGAAGGGCTTGGCTTTGTCGCGATGCGCCGCAACAACTTCACCGAAGCGTTGGAGCACTTCAAGCAAGCTGCAACGCGCGGGTCCAAGAATCACCTCGCGCATTACTACTACGCTGAGTCGCTCCAGCGGCAGGCGGCAGGCGGTATAACGCCGGCGCTTGCGCAAACGATCTCGGACGAGCTGCACACTTCGATTAAGCTTATGCCTGGCTTTGCGTACTCGCATGCGGCTCTTGGGTTCTTGTCGCTGGCTACAGGCCAAAACTTTAAGGAGGGAGCTGACAGCCTGAAGATTGCAATTAGACTTGCGCCGCAAAACAAGCACCTCCTTCTGAACCTCGCGCACCTTCAGGCGCTAATGAAGGAGTACGAGGCGGCGAAGAAGACGCTTGAACCGCTGCTTGCCGCAGATGCCGATCCGGGGTTGAAAGCCTCCGCGGAGTCGACAATGAAGATGATCGAATACTCTACGCGGCCGGCCCCGGCACTTTCCGAGCTGACCCGATCCGCGAGTGACGCCGACAGGAACACCGAACCGGCAACGAGTGCTCCCGGTCAGCAGGATCCGCCCCGGCTCGTCAGACGACCGTCGTTAAAGCGCGAAGGCACGCAGACGATTCGCGGCGTGCTTGTTTCCATCGAGTGCAAGGCCGGAAAGTGGACGCTGGTCGTCAACACGAAAGACGATCTCGTGCGTTTCTCGGTCAGCGACAAGGACAAGTTGGAGTTTTACAGTCAGGATCCGCAGTTTGAGGGAAAAGTGAATTGCGGGAGCGTCAACAAGATCGCGTTCATTTACTTCAAACCGATGCCTGGGCAATCGAAGTTCGCAGGCGATGCCGTCGCCGTCGAGTTCACGAGGGACTAACTCCTCAACTTCACCTCAAAAATGTCCGGGCGCGAATAGTGTCCCGCGACGTCGAGCGCGAGGCTCTCTTCGGCGATGCGTGAGAGATCAAGGTCGGAAGTCAGAAGCACTTCTTCGTCGAACACCGGGCCCGCAAGCAGCGAACCATCCGGCGCAATGATCGCGCTGCCGCCGTTGAGCACGAATGAATCGGGCGTCTGCTTCAGCGAATCGATCGGCTCAAGCTCGGCAGGAAGCTCGCCGGCTCTCATCACCGCTCCGCAAGCGATCACGAAGCAGCGACCTTCAAACGCATAGTGACGGCTTGCAACGAGGTTCATCTCTTTCACCTGCGGCCACGCGGCGACGTGAATGTCCTCGGCGGACTGATGTAGCACCTGGCGCGCAAGCGGCATCCAGTGCTCCCAGCAAATCAATCCGCCGATTCGTCCAAGCTCGGTTGTGACCGCTCGCAAGCTGGAACCGTCGCCTTGACCCCAGATCATCCGCTCGGTGTAAGTCGGCATAATTTTGCGATGCCGGTTGAGCAACGCGCCGTCCTGTCCGAACGTGAGCATCGTGTTGTAGAGCGTGCCGCGGCCGGGGCCTTCGACTACCCGCTCGTGAGCGCTAATGTTGAGGACGATTCCGTGTTCGCGCGCCGTTTGACCGAGAACTTCGGTGACGGGTCCGGGCACTACGACGCTGTTGTCCATCAACCGAGCAAATACTCTCTTGGTCGGTTCGTGGTCCCACAACGCAACGTCGCGGCAGCAATCGAGCCACGCCGGATAACCCGGCAGCCACGTTTCTGGAAAGACGATCAACTTCGCGCCGAGAGCGGCGGCTTCGGCCACTAGCCCGATGGCCTTTTCAACCGAGCGCGCCAGATCCATGTAGACCGGAGCTGCTTGCACTGCCGCGACTTTGACGATCATGAGATCTTGACCTTCGAAACTAGCCGCTTGTATCGGGTATTTCGCTATTAATCAAATCGGTAATCAATCCGTGCAAATCCGTCGAATCAGTGTCATCCGTGGTCTATGCGTTCCGAACAGAGTCGCTTTGCTGGTGCCGCATAGACCATCACGGATGAAACGGATTCGACGGATTTGCGCGGATACCACGTTTTCACCGGGGAAGGTCTGTTTACGGCGCGCCTGGCAAACTCTTACCTAGTCTTGTGTCCGGTATTTCAGAATCCATCCCAGAAGACACAGACTAAAAGTTTATGCTACTCCTTCTCAAGCGCGGCGAACTTTGCGATGAATTTCTTTTGCCCGTAACCGGGGAAGCTCACCGTGAGCTTCGCATCATCCCCGGCTCCTTCTGAGCGGAGCACGACGCCAGTTCCATACTTGGCGTGCTTGACTCGCACGCCCACCCGAAACTCCCCCTGCGAATCCGAAGCGGCTGAACCGGAGGCAGAGTCTCCGCCCCTGCTCCTCCGCCCCTCTGCTCCTCTGCCCTTCCGCTCATCGGCTCTTGCGTGCTGCCCGCCTCCTGACGCGGTCCGGCTTTTGAAGAACTCGCGCACCCCATCGACTGAGTTGTAAGTCTTGCCCGCGTAGTTTGAAGTCTTCTTCACCGCGCGCGCGGGCTCGCTTCTCACCGCGGCCGCTGCTTCGCGATTGTGCCGCGTCTCAGAACGCTCGGCAAATCCCAGCCACGATGGTCCTTGCGAGAGGTTCTGCATAAGCTCGAGCGGCAGCTCATTCAAAAACCGTGACGGCTCAGTTACATCTTCCTCTCCAAAGATACGCCGTTGCATCGCATGCGTAATGTAGAGGTCCTTCTGTGCTCGCGTGATTGCCACGTAGCAGAGCCGTCGCTCTTCTTCCAGATCTTCTTCGCTGGCCGAGGCGCGCGAGTGAGGGAACAGGCCTTCCTCCAACCCGACGATGAACACCAGCGGAAACTCGAGCCCCTTCGCCGAGTGCATCGTCATCAACGTGACGCAAGCATCAGCCTTGTATTGATCGGTGTCCGCCACCAGCGCCGCGTGATCGATGAAGTCCTGCAAGGACTCGCCCTGCCCTTCCGCTTCGACCGCCGCCGTCACAAGCTCTTCGATGTTCCGCAGCCGTCCCTCGGCTTCAACGCTTTTCTCCTCTTCAAGCGAGCGCACGTAACCAGTGTCCAGCGTCGCCGCCCGAACTATCTCAGAGAGCGGCTGATCGTCACTCACACTATCACGCAGGGCTTTGATGATGCGCGTGAAGCCTTCAAGCGCGGTAGTCGCGCGCGGGCCAACCGCTCGATTCGAAACGGCCAGGTCGATGGTTTCCCACATCGAAAAGCCAAGATCGCGCTGTTTGTTTTGAAGGATGTCTATCGTAGTCTTACCGATACCGCGCGGCGGTGCGTTGATCACCCGCGCCATAGCGATGTCGTCTTGCGGGTTCATCGCGAGTTTCAGATACGCGATGATGTCCTTCACTTCAGCGCGATCGTAAAACGAGAATCCTCCGACGATGTTGTAAGCAATGCCTCGACGCCTCAGAGCTTCTTCGAACAACCGCGACTGCGCGTTTGTTCGATAGAGCACCACCGATCGCAGGTCATACGATTGGCGCTGATGATCGACGATCCTGTCGGCCACAAACGCCGCTTCGGCCTCGGCGTCGTAGGCCTGGTAGTACCGGATCTTCTCACCCTGACCCAGTGCGGGCGTGGCGAAGAGCGTCTTGGGCAAGCGCTGACGGTTGCGCTCGATCACCTTGTTCGCGGCTTCGAGGATCGTCTGAGTCGAGCGATAGTTCTGTTCGAGCTTTATGATCTTCGTGCCAACAAAGTCGTTCTGAAACCCGAGGATGATGTTGAAGTCGGACCCTCTGAAAGAATAAATGCTCTGGTCGATGTCGCCTACAACGCAGAGGCTGCGTTCCTGCCACAGACCTCCCGCGTCAACCGCGCCGTTGACTTTTGTGGAGCCGACCGCGATCAGACGCGCAAGCTCATACTGGATCCCGTTGGTGTCTTGAAACTCATCGATCATCACGTGCCGGTAGCGATTGTGATATTGCCGGCGGATCTCGGCCACCCGGCGAAGGAGCTCGACTGCTTTGATCAACAGGTCATCGAAGTCCAGAGCGTTCGCCTTCCTGAGCCGTTCCTCGTAGAGCATGAAGATCCGCGCGATCTTTTCATTGCGATCAGTCACATACTCGCCTTGATTAGCAAGACCGGCTGGTGATGTCCCGCGGTTCTTCGCGCCGCTTATTGCGCCCAGCGCCTGCCGCGCAGGCAGAGCTTTGTCGTCGATATCCAGGTCCTTCATGATCTGGCGTACCACCCGAACCTGGTCGTCCTGATCGTAGATGGTGAAGTTTCGCGTATAGCCCGCGTTCAACGCCTCGATGTTGCGCCTGAGAATCCGCACGCAAAGCGAATGGAACGTCGAGATCAGCGGCGACGAGGTGCGCAGATCCGAACTAAGCTCGGCTCCAACGCGGGACTTCATCTCCCCGGCGGCTTTATTGGTGAAGGTGACGGCCAGTATTTGCCAGGGTGGCACAGCGGCCTGCTCGATGAGGTGGGCGATTCGGCAGGTGATTACGCGAGTCTTACCCGAGCCCGCGCCTGCCAGAACCAGCAGCGGGCCTTCGATTGTTTGTACGGCTTCCAGCTGCCGAGAGTTGAGATCCTTCATAGATAGCTGCCGGCTGGATCCGAAATGAAAAATGACAAATGGAAAATGGAAACTGGAAAATCTCCGCGCAATGCTGAAGGTGTTTCACTCCAATTTTCCATTTTCCATTTGTCATTTTTCATTTTATTTCTTGCCTCACTTGATCAGCGCTTGGATTGCCTTGAACTGCGGCGAATCCGCCGTACGCATCATCTCGAACAGCGCCATCTCGAGTGTGCTATGAATCGCCCCCGCTTGCGTCAAACGTGCCAGCGCCGCCTGCTTGTTTTCTGGTTTGCGAGACGTGATGCAATCGACAAGCAGATAAACCTCAAAGCCCCTGGCTAGCAAATCGAGCGATGTCTGCAGGACACAGATGTGCGCTTCGATGCCGCAGACCAGCACTTGTTTGACGTCGCGGCTTGTGAGCTGCGAGAGAAAGGCTTCCGCACCGCACGAGCTGAAACAAGACTTCTCGATCGGCTTCAGTTCCACCGGCAGCCGCGCGATGATCTCTTCGGCGGTGTGCTTGAGGCCCTTCGGATACTGCTCGGTAACGATCACTGGAACTTCGAGGAGTCGCGCGCCCTCGACCGCTATTGCAATCCGCGAAGCTACCTCGGCGAAGTCCGGCATCACCAGCCGAAAGGCTTCCTGCATATCGATGACCGCCAGCGCGGCCGTCTCACGGGACAGCTGGCTAATGTGGTTCATAGGGTGATCCTTGAGAAGCGTCCGCGTTGAAGAACTCTCTTGAAGTTCTTTCGAGGCGGGCTCAGTCAATATAGCAGCGCGATCATGACGGGTACAACCTTGCGGAAAGAGAAGGCGGCTCGCTCGCGAGGATCGATTGGCGAGGTCAATATGAATCGGTCGATTCGGGAGGTTCGGCGGGGGCCAGCTCTATTCTGCGAGCCCACTTCTTCCCTCCCCGCTGCGCGTACTTGACTGTCGCAGGAGTGCCCGAAGTGATTGATGCAGGTTGGACGGGTCGACCCGATTCTAAGATCGACGTTCTCTCATCAAAAGCCAGCATCACTTCCTCACCTTCGTTGATCAGCGTAAAGGTCCTTGAGCCCGGATCGACTGACTGAATCTCTCCCTCGATGATCCTTGTCTCTTCGACGAGGCCGGGCGCTGGCGCAGCCTGCCTTGAGGGACGCAGCGTGCTGGAGAGCCGAACCCGGTACAAGACCAGACTCGACAAAGCGAAGCCTATGAGAATGACGCTCAGGATGCGGACCAACTTACTCACGATTCTACCCCCGCCCGATTGCCGTTCCGCTGCGCGTTATAACGTCCCCGGCAAGCGCGCTTCATACGGCCGGCGGTCCAACTTCAAAAAAACTAGAGCGGGTCGGCACAGGCGCCAACCCGCTCGACAAAGTAAACGAGTGGTGCTATTCCAAGAAACTACTTCTTGGTGTTCGAGTTGCCCTTCTTCGCCGTGCCGGTCATGGAGGCACCGCTGTTTGCGTTGCCTTTCTTGGTACTCTTCTTCTTGCGCCTGGTGGTAGACTTCTTCGCCCCGGTGTTTGACATCGTAGCCGGAGCCGCGGTCTTCGCCGGAGCCGCGGTCTTCGCCGGAGCCGCGGTCTTCGCGGCAGGCTTCTTCGCAGGAGCGTTCTTGTTCTGAGCCGCGAACGCAGTTGTCCCGGCGAGAGCCAAAGCTAAAACAGCACTGATCAGGATCCTTCTCATCATTGTCCTCCGTAGATTTTTTCCTGCCGCCGGACTCGATAGATAATAGCCTGGAGCTACTCTCGCCGGGGCAAGTCACGAATCTAAACCGCAAGGTCCGTGCCAGCGTCCCTGGGCAACGCCCCGTTCAGCTAAGTCCAAGACCAGGCGGCTTTAGTGTTCGGAGTCTGAGTTTCTTGGCAGTGACAGGCGTGGGTTTTGCTGTGGCCGTTTTGTGTGAGCCAACAAAAGAGCCACAAGGCAGCATAGACTTTAGTCTGTGCCCCGGTAACTTAGCTACACGAACAATCGCCAGACACAGACTATAGAGTCTATGCTACTCGCGTCTATGCTACTCGCCGCTCTCCTTCAGATTGATGCCAAAGCGTTCAGCCATGCGATAAAGAGTGCGGCGGTCGATGCCAAGCACTTCGGCCGCGCGAGTCCGGCTGCCGCCCACCGCCTGCAGCACGTGGATAACGTAGCGCCGCTCCAGTTCATCAAGCGACGGCAGATCTTTGAACATTGATTGGGCCTTGTTCTCCGGCTCAAGCGTGCGAGGTTCCTTTCGAATCTTTGCAGGGAGGTCCTCGGGAGTTATCACATTGCCGCGCGCATAAAGCGCGGCGTGCGCGATCGTGTTCTCGAGCTCTCGTACATTGCCCGGCCATTCATACTGGTTCAGCACGGCCAGCGCTTCTTCGGAAATGGTCGTCGCCCGCGCGCCGGCTTCCCGCGCTTGCCTGAGAGCGTTCGCCGCCAAAAGCGGCAAGTCTTCAGTCCGCTCACGCAGAGCAGGAACGCGGAGGGCGACGACGCTCAGGCGATAGTAGAGGTCTTCTCGGAATCGGCCTTCTTTCACCTCGCGCTCGAGGTCGCGGTTTGTAGCCGCAAGCACGCGCACGTCGACTCGAACCGGACGGGCGCTCCCGACCCTTCGCATCTCGCCTTCCTGCAGGACCCGAAGCAGCTTCACCTGCACTGCCAGACTCGTCTCGCCGATCTCGTCCAGAAAAATAGTTCCGGCATTTGCTTCTTCAAAGAGTCCGCGTTTGTCAGCCGTCGCGCCAGTAAAGCTGCCTTTGATATGCCCGAACAACTCAGACTCGAGCAGCGTTTCGGTGATCGCGCCGCAGTTAACAGCCACGAAGGCCGCTTGAGATCTGGGGCCGTTGCGATGCAACGCGCGCGCGACTAGTTCCTTTCCGGTTCCTGACTCGCCAGTTATCAGGACCGTCGAGCGCGAGGGCGCGACAAGCGCGATCTGCTTGTACAGCTCGATCATTTTGTGACTGTGACCGACCAGACCGGAGGCTTCGCTGTACTCTTTGAGCAGCACGGCTGCGGGTGCGCCCGCGTCTCGCCCCTTGACCGCGCGGCGCGCGGTCGCAATCACTTCATTAACGTTGAACGGCTTGCTTATGTAGTCAAACGCTCCCTCGCGAACGGCTTCAACGGCCGTTTCGAGCGTGCCGAATCCGCTGATGAGAATCACTTCTGAAGCCGGAGAGGCGGCCTTGAACTCTTTGAGCAGTGCGACGCCGGTTGTGCGCCCACCAAGGTTTATGTCGGAGACGATGAGGTCGAAGTGAGTCCGCTCGACTGCATCGCGAGCGGCTTCCGCGGTTTGACTGGAAGCAACCTGCCAGCTTTCCTCGGCGAAAATCTCGGTGAGGAAGTTGCAGGTCTCGAGGTCATCGTCTATGACGAGGATTCGCTTCATTCATTCACCAGTGCCGAGCCCTTGATAACCAGTTCCACGTCCTCGATGGCTTCAACGTTCGGGTCGCCGGTTGATGCCCCGGTGCTTTCCGCGGCGCAAACTCTGGTCACATGAAGCGGTAACGTAATTCGAAACAGAGTCTGCTGGCCGGGCTCGCTTTCTACTTCGACATCTCCGTCGTGCTCGGAGATTATCTGTTTCACTATCGTCAGACCGAGACCTGTGCCTCGCCCTTGCTTGGTCGAAAACAACGGATCGAAGATCAGATCGAGTTCATCTTTGGCGATCCCTTCGCCGCTATCGGCCAGCACGATTACTACCGAGTCGACGCCGGGCGCGGTTGACACACTCAGCTTTCCGCCAAGCGGCATCGCATCCAGGCTGTTGTTTATCAGGTTGATAAAGACCTGTTGGAGCTGATCCGCGTCGGCCTCGATTGGGGGAAGCGTCTCGCTCATTTCAGTGTGAAGTTCGACGTTGCGCGATGCGAGCGTCGGTTGCGTTGCGTCTAGTATCAGGGCGAGCAGCGAGTTGACGTCTACAGTCTCGAGCTGAGGGACGGGCCTTCGCGTTGAGTCAAGCATTGACCGAACTATATTTGTAATCCTCTCGATCTGACCGGCGATGATGTCGAGCCGCATCATCACGCGCTCATCTCGCGCCCGCGCGCGAAGCAACTGAACGTGACCCGAGATCAGGTTGAGCGGCGTGCCAACCTCGTGAGCAAACTGCGCCGCAAGTTGACCCGCCGCGGCCAGTCGTTCGAGCTGGGTCAACTGCCGCTGCATTTCGAACAAGCGGAGGTTCGCCTCTTCAAGCTGTCCGGTGCGGTCGGCAATCTCGGCGGTGGCTTCGTGAACCCGGTCTTCGAGCCGGCGCTGCTCCAGGTTCAACTGTTCGGTCATCTGCCGTATGCGGCCCAGCATGCGATTGAACCGCGAAGTGAGAAGCCCGATTTCATCAGGGGCGGCGGGCTCAACCTCGACGGCCAGGTCGCCTTTTTCGGCTTTCGACATCGCCAGCAGCAGGCTGTCAATCGGCTTGTAGACCATGTGACGAAACAGAAAATAAGTCATCAACGTGATCGAGATGATCGCAAGCAACATTAGCGGCCACATCAACCGCCGAAGCTCCGCGGCCGAGCTTTGGTTCGCATCGAATGTGAGAAGCACGCTTACGGTTCCAAAATGCGTTGGGCCGCCAGCCTCGAGGACGTTGATTCCCGCTCTGGCAGCTATCAATCGGTTCGTGCCTTGTTGGCGGACCGAAACGACCTGCGAGCTTTCGATCTGCTGAGAAGCGGCCCTTTCCTCCTCCGGGGCCAGGGGCTCAGCGTAGGGCGGGATTCTGATGGGTTCACTCCATTGGCCGGCCGCGCCCCTCTGAAACACTCGGACCTCGGTGAGTTGCGGATTACTCTTGGCAATCGTGTCTTCGATCTCCTCCTGCACATCAGCCCAGTCCGGGATGGTGATGGTTGCTTCGGCCTCTTCCTGTACCGGCGCGGTTTTCTTTCGGCGTTCGATCCGAATCTTCAGCCGTTTGATGTGATGCTCGACGGTGTCCGCTACTCGGGTCGCGAGCAGTTGAGCCTGCTGGCGCTCCTGTTGATCGCTCAACTTCGTTATCGCAAGATCAGAAAAAATGGCGATGACCGCGAAGACTACAACCAGCACACCTGATGTCACGAGAGTTGTCCTGGTGTGCAGCTTGAGGGGAGGCAGCTTGAATGATCGTTGAGGTTGCATGGAATGCTTGCTCACAAAGGCAATCCGAGCGCTCGACGGGCGAAGCGGCGAACTTCCCGGCAATCCTTCAAAGCATCCCTGGCGTCAGTTTTGGTGGCTGACGCTCCGGGATATCGATAGGCAACAGCGAAGAGATCACTCCACGGTCACCGACTTCGCGAGGTTGCGAGGTTGATCGACGTCGCAGCCTCGGCGCACTCCGATGTGATAAGCCAGCAACTGGAGCGGGATGATCGAGAGGATCGGCGAAATCAGATCGCTCGCGCGCGGTATCTCGATCACTCGATCGGCGATCTCACCAGGCTCGGTGTCGCCTTCGGTCACCACGGCTATAACGACGCCATCCCGCGCTTTCACCTCGACCATGTTTGAAAGCGTCTTCTCGTAGCGCAGTTTCGACGCCTCGCTCGTTTCATCACGGGTGCAGATCACGACCACCGGCAGGTCTTCATCGATCAGCGCGTTAGGGCCGTGCTTCATCTCGCCCGCGGGATAGCCTTCCGCGTGAATGTAGGAAATCTCCTTGAGCTTCAACGCGCCTTCCAGTGCGATCGGATAGTTGATCCCGCGGCCCAAATAGAGAAAATCCTGGGCGCGATGAAATTCTCGGGCAAGCTTCTCAACCAGATCGTCGCAGCCGAGCAGCGTTTCCATTTTTACCGGCAGCCCGTTGAGCGCGTGTATGTGTTCGAGCGATTCTTCGTCGCTCAACACGCCGCGCTGCTGTCCGAGGTGAAGCGCCAGCAGGTACAGCACCGTCATCTGGCTGGTGAAAGCCTTGGTCGAAGCAACACCAATCTCGGGGCCGGCGTGAGTCAACACAGTACCGTGCGACTCGCGCGTGAGCATCGAGCCTTGCACATTGCAGATTGAAAGAATCCTCGCTCCCTTTTCCCTCGACTCACGCACGGCCGCAAGCGTGTCGGCGGTCTCACCCGATTGTGAGATTGCAATCATCAAGGTCTTGTCGTCGATAATCGGATCGCGATAACGGAACTCCGAAGCATAATCGACCTCGACCGGAATCCGCGCCAGCTCTTCGAGCATGTACTTGCCGGCCATGGCCGCGTGCAAGCTGGTGCCGCAAGCGATCGCTTTGATATTAGTGAATTGACGGAACTCGGCTTCGCTGATTTCCATCTCGTCGAGATAGACGTGGCCAGTCGTCTGCGAAACCCGGCCGATGATTGTGTCGCGAACAGCGCGGGGCTGCTCGTAAACCTCTTTTAACATGTAGTGCTTGAATCCGCCCTTTTCCGCCGCGATCGGATCCCAGGTGATTCGCTGCACATCGGGGGAAACAGCGTTGCCCTCAAAGTCGGTGACGGTTACGCCTTCGCGCGTGAGCACGGCCATCTCACTGTCGCCAAGAAAGAACACATCGCGCGTGTGATACAACAGCGGCGGAACGTCGGAGGCGACGAAGTATTCGTTCTGTCCGAGACCAATCACTATCGGTGGTCCCTGCCTCACCGCGACGATCTTCTCGGGCTCGTCCGACGACATGATCGCCAGCGCGTAGATGCCACGCAGATCGGCAACGGCTCGCCGTACGCCTGACTCGAGATTGGGCTCTCCTTCGTTGAGATACTTCTCGATCAGATGCGCGATCACCTCGGTGTCGGTCTCAGTGACAAAGGTGTGATCTTCGGATTGGAGCTTGCGCTTGAGCGGAAGAAAGTTCTCTATGATCCCGTTGTGAACTACAACCACCCGGCCCGAGCAGTCACGATGCGGATGCGCGTTCTCTTCAGTAGGCCGCCCGTGCGTGGCCCATCGCGTATGCCCGATCCCATAGGTGCCGTCGAGCGGTCTCAGGCGAATCAATTCTTCGAGATTTCGCAGCTTGCCCTCCGCGCGGCGAATCGTCAGGACTCCTTTCTCGTCCACCACCGCGATACCCGCCGAATCGTAACCCCGATACTCAAGCTTCTTGAGCCCGTCGAGGATCACTCCGACGACTTGCTTATCACCGACGTAACCGACTATTCCGCACATCTGCTTCTTCCTTCCTTTGACAAAGCATGGAGTTCAGGATTGGCCTGGTCTTTGTCCTCGTCGATCAGAAAGCAGGCTAAAGCCTGAACTCCATGCTCTGATCACCTCAGCTTCTTCTTGACAACCGCAGGAACGCCGACAGCCAGCGAATCTGGCGGCACATCTTTTGTGACGACGCTGCCCGCGCCGGTTACCGAGCCGCGCCCGACACGGACCGGGGCCACCAGCATCGTATCGCTTCCGATCTTTACGTCATCCTCGATGATCGTTTCGTTCTTGCGAACACCGTCATAGTTGCAAGTCACCGTGCCCGCGCCTATGTTGACGCGTTCGCCTAGCGTCGCGTCGCCCAAATAGGTCAGATGCGACGCTTTTGTGCCTCGCCCGATTTTAGACTTTTTCACTTCAACGAAATTGCCAATACGCGCCTTTTCCCCGATCTCAGCTCCGGCGCGGAGCCGGGCGAATGGGCCGATGGCCGCCCCGTCGCGAATCGTACTGTCTTCGATGACGCAAGAGTTACGGACAGTCACACCATCGCCGATCTCGACGCTCTTCAGACGCGTCCACGAATGAACAGTACATTCCGAGCCGATTCGGCTCGCGCCTTCGATGATGACTTGCGGATGGATCACCGAGTCCTGGCCGATTTCGACGTCTTGATGAATGTAAGTCGTCGCCGGATCGATGATCGTCACTCCGGAAAGCATCAACTCGCGAAGTTTTCTATCGCGAAGCTTGCGGTCCAGATCCGCAAGCTCGATCCGAGTGTTAATACCGAGCACCTCTTCGGCACTCGAGTGGCACAGCAGCCCGACGTTCTTTCCCTGCTGTTGCATTATCCGCGGCACATCGGTGAGGTAGTACTCAGCCTGGGCGTTATCAGTGGTCAGGAGATCAAGCGCTCCGAGCAGCGCTGGGACGTCAAAGCAATAAATACTGACTCCCACCTCGCGAACGATAAGCTCTTCGGGCGAGGCGTCTCTCTGCTCGACGCATCGAAAAAGGCTGCCGTCCTTATTCCGAATGATTCGGCCGTAGCCGGTGGGATCGTCCATCACCACTGTCAGCATCGTCGCGTCGTTCTTTTCGGCTTGATGAATCTCCACCAGGTGCTTCAACGTCGCACCTTCAATCAGAGGGGCGTCTCCTGGGACTATCACCAGCGGACCGCGGCGGCCTGCGAGCCGGTCTCGCGCAGCCATCACCGCGTGCCCGGTACCCTTTTGCTCGGCCTGAGTGACAAATTGAAGCTCCGGCGAAGCCGTTGGATTGGCCTCGATGAGGCGCGCGGCTTGATCGCATACCGCGCGTTCCACCTCCTCTGCTTGATGGCCGACCACCGTGAAAATGGCTTCCGGAGCCAGTTCAATGGCCGCGCGCAGAACGTGAGCGACTAACGGGCGGCCTGCAAGCTCGTGCAAGACCTTTGCGCGCCGCGACTTCATGCGGGTCCCTAACCCGGCCGCCAGAATCATAACGTCCGTCATAAATTTGATTCTACTCTCACGCTGCGGGTTGGCGCGAGAGGTTTGTTTGAGCAGTGGCCGAGTCGGAAAGGGGTTCAACCAGAGCGATGGTCAGGCGATCTGTGAGCGCGCCGCTCATCTCAGCGCAACCTTCTCAGCTTGACGAATCTCCAGAACCAGGTGCGCTAACTTATCCGGATCGTGGCGCACCAGGCCATCTTCGTGGAGCACGTCGCGGCATATCAGTTGAAAGGCATGAACTCGTTCCGGCGTCTCTATGAATGCGGCGTGTAGCTCGTCATCGAACCCCTTTCGCGCAAGCGAATCGAATTCGACTTGAGCCGCGCCATCAGCCAGATATTTCTCTCGGAGCGCGGCGCTGATTGGAGCCGTGTTCACGATCACGTAGTCGATCTCCAGATTCGGGCTGTACTCAAACAGAACGCGAAGGTGATCTTCGACGTCAAAATAGTCGGTCTCGCCAGGCTGCGTCATTATGTTGCAGATGTATAACTTCAGCGCGTCCGAGCCGCTCATGGCGTCGACGATGCCATCGACGAGCAGGTTGGGGAGTATGGAAGTGTAGAGAGAGCCGGGACCGATCGTGATAATGTCGGCGTGCTTGATCGCGTCCAATGTTTCAGGCAAAGGCCGGCAGCTATCGCTCGACAATCGCAGTCGCCTAATGGGCGAGCGCGATTCAACTATGTTGGTCTCGCCCTGAATCACGCGGCCGTCTTCAAGTTCGGCAATCAGCGCGACGTCCTCAACCGTGGAAGGAAAGATCCTGCCTTTTATCGCCAGCACCTCGCTACTGACCTTAATGGCCTCGAGAAAATCGCCCGTGACACCCGCGAGCGCCGCCAGGAAAAGGTTGCCGAAGCTGTGGCCGGACAGATCGCCTTCGGACTCGAAGCGATACTGGAAGAGCCGGGTCAAGAGGTGCTCGTCTTCCGCAAGCGCGGCAATGCAGTTGCGAATGTCTCCAGGCGGAAGTATCTGGAATTCCTCGCGCAGTCGGCCCGAGCTGCCGCCATCATCCGTGACCGTCACCACCGCCGTTAGAGTCTCAATCCAACTGGCATCGCGATCGGCGCTCGAAAGGGAATCCTTCCCTACGAACGCCTTCAGTCCGGAAAGAAGCGTCGAGAGTCCCGTCCCGCCTCCGACGGAGACAATCTTCGACCCTGATGCTATTTCTTTCATGGTAGAACAACTGGCGTTCGACCGAGCCACTCTATTCATCGAGAAGGTCGAAGCCAAACCCTGTTAGCTGTTGGAAATCTTCGTTGCTGCGGAGGCCGGCAAAATCAAAATCACGCCGTGCGTGCGATCGATGGACCGGACGAATCCCTATCGCGCGACGCAACGCGTCCATCGCCTTTGGAGTATCGTTGAGGCGGGCATAAGCAGCAGCGAGAGAGTAGTAGACGTGATCGGCGCGAGGTTCGACCTTCAGCGCCTTCTCGAACAGCTCAATGGCTTCGGCAGTGTTGCCCCTGTTGAGTTGGAACACGCCCTGGTTGTATAGAGCGTCCGGATTGCGGGGCACCGACGGAGAGCGCGCGAGGCGCTGTTCGCAGATCGCGAGGTAGGTGCGGGCTCGAGCTACAATCTCAGCCTGTTCTGCAAACTTGCCGAGCAGGCTCAGGAACGCCGCCTTTGCTGTACCGAAGTCCTGACGATTGAACACCCGCAGCGCCTGTTCAAATGCGCGAACGGCGGCCAGAGTGCCGGGGGACGGTGGCTTCTTGGGTGGAGCGGGGAGCGGCTTCGGAACTAAAGCTCTTCGTCTCGCCAGCATTGCCTTTCGCGATTGCGGCCTTGCTGGTCGCCTTTTTAGTCCAGTCAACTTCTTAAGTGCAGTCAACTTCTTAAGCGCTGTCAACTTCGCCGGTGGCTTCTTGGGAGAGAGCTTCTTGGATGAGGGCCTCTTTGCGATGGGCACCTTGCTCCTTTTGGCCGGAGCAACAGTCATGCTTTTCTTCTTCGGCACAACTTTCTTGATTGTACGGCTACTCGGTTTCTTGGCAGCCGCTAGGTGCTTGCTCTTCTTGGCCTGTGGAAGCTTCTTCCCGATTGCGGGTTTCTTCGCCTTCGGAGCGGCAGTGATTCTTCCGGGTCGTTTCGGCTTTCTCGAAGGGGCCTTCTTGCCCTTCGTCGCGCGGATTCTTTTTGACGCCGACAAGCCCCTCTTAGTCGCTTTCGTAATAAGGCTGCTCATCAGTCACCTCGGAGTTGAGAATGAACCAGCTCCACGTTTAAATCCTGCGCATACGCCAGTTTATGGCTTGTTTTATATCAACAATTAATCGGCAAGTCAAGAAAATACCTCGGCGTCAGCCGGACGAAGATTTGACCAGACATTGGGGTTAAGGTAGGGGTATAGGTCAGCAAAGGTAACCTAACTGTCGAAACGCACAGACTTAGGGGGCTGTGACGATCGCATGCGTGTTTGCCGGCAGCGCAAGGGGGAGAGACTCCGCTATTCCTCCACTTAGAGTGCGACCGGTATCCCCACCTTGCAAGTTCGGAGGCGATAAACGTATAATTTGCCACGTTTAACCGAACTAAGACCCGAGTTTACTTCCTTACGGTGAACTGAATGAATAAATTTGATTCGGCAGGGCACGATCAGCCGAGTTCAGGGTACGCTCCGTTGCTAGGGAAGACCATCCTGGTCACAAGGCCACGGGCTCAGTCGGAGGAGATCACTGGACTACTTGAAGCGCTCGGGGCGGCGGTAGTCCATTGCCCAACCATAGAGGTTGTCCCTCCCAACAGTTGGGCGCCACTGGACGCCTCGATTGAGAGAATCAGGGAGTACGACTGGATCGTGTTCACCAGCGCAAACGGCGCGCAATTCTTCTTCCGCCGTCTAAGCGAAACGCGCAGCGAAGGTGTCGGCGTGCTAGCCCCTCACGTCGTCTGCGCAATAGGCCCGGCGACGGCGCGCGCCGTCGAAGCGGCCGGAGCCCTCGCGCACGTCATCGCCTCTGACTCAAAGGCGGAAGGTGCGTTGACAGCAATCATCGATCACGTTGGCGGCGAGGAGAATGTCAGAGGACTAAGATTTCTCATACCGCGCGCGCGAGTAGCAAGGGAGATTCTGCCTTCGGGCCTGCGCAACCTGGGTGCTCACGTGGACGCGGTCGAGACGTATCAAACCGTCAAGCCCGACGTCCACGCGGGAGCTATCACCCGCCTCTTCAGGGAGAACCCGATTGACGCAATCACCTTTACCAGCTCGTCTACAGTCTCGAACTTCGCTGAATTAGCTGGATTAACTGATCTCTCTGTTCTCCTGGCGACTACGCTCGTTGCGTGCATTGGCCCCGTCACCGCAGAGACCGCCGCGAGCCACGGTCTAAAGAGAGTCATCCAGCCAAAGATCTACGACGCCGCGGCGCTCGTCGAGTCCATTGTAGAATCAATCGGCGAAAAGTGACCGCCGCGAGTGCCGAACCTGCGCGAGCTAGATTTCTGATTCCTCGCGCTGCAATAATCCTCCAAGACAGCGTTCAGCAAATATAGACACGTCTTTCGAGGTATTGGTGGAGAGAATGCAAAGAATGATTCAGCGTAGCTCGATGGTCTATGTGTCGGTTCTCCTAGTGGCCGTTGCCGGCCACGAGTTCGCGGCGGGCGCTCGCACGGAGCCGTCGCAAAATCAGCAGAAGCCTACCGTCGAGGAACCCGTGCGTCTCAGCGCATCTCTCGTTCAAGTTCCGGCCGTAGTCACGGACCGCAGCGGGAAGTTCGTTTCGGACCTTTCGCGAAATGACTTCACCGTTTCAGAGGACGGCAAGCGGCAGGACATTTCCGTCTTCGCCGCGGTGAAGCAACCATTCAATGCGGTCCTTGTATTAGACACATCAAACAGCGCGCAGGACAGACTCAAAGTGATCCAGAGCGCGGCAGTTGATTTCACCAAGCAGATCAGACCGGGTGACCGGATGATGGCTATCTCTTTCGACAACGAAGTCCGACAGTTGACCGACTTCTCTCAGGATCGCCAAGAGTTGGAGAACGCGATCAGAGGCACAGAATCTGGTTTCGGGAAGTTGCTCTACGAAGCGGTTGCCCGAGCGCTCGAACAGTTGAAGAACGTCGAAGGCCGCCGAGCCGTCATTCTATTCAGCGACGGCGTCGATATGCGCAGCATCGAAGCATCGTCAGAAGGCACTACCAGTATGGCTGAAGAGGCCGGCGCTGTGATCTACGTTGTGCGCTTCGACACCCGGTGGTGGATCGAAGCCGATGCGCGGCGCCAGGAAGCCGAGCATCCGAAGAGTAAGACTCCGTTCGACATCGACGGACGCATACCGCTCCCACCGGACTTCGGCGGGCCCGATCCTCTTCCGACTGGCATTCCAAGGCCTAACGCGCCCCGAATCGAGATCGGTCAACGGCCGAAGCCGCCGGTGGTTTACGACCCGGATGGAACGGGCACACGCACCCAACGGATACCCGGCGCGGAGGCTCCGGACCAGATAACATCTACGCTCGACAAGCTGTACGGAGAGGCTGATTCCTATCTGCTAACGATCACCACGCGGACCGGGGGTAGAGTCTATCTCGCGGACACCTTCGACGGCACCAGCGCGGCTTTCACAGCCATTGCGGAAGAGCTGCGCAACCAGTATCTAATCGGCTACTACTCGACGAGCAAACGCGATGGCAAGTATCACAAGATCAAACTCGAGCTGGCCCGAAAAGGCGTCGACGTACGCGCGCGGCCTGGCTACCGCGCCACTGATCAAACCCATTGATGAGCGATTCTCTTTCCCTCCTCTGACCGTTATCAAACGACTCCTACACTAATTCGTGTACACGAGCCGACAATCTGCCTCGAACCGGCCCAGCGTGCGCGCCGTCAGAGAGCCAATCTCTCCTTGGCTTGAATAACTTGGCCGCAGCCTCGCCATAAGTTTCACTTTGGGCACAAGGGTTGCCGATCAATCGGCGCCCAGTCAGTGGACTGAAGTAAGTCTTTGAGAGGAAAACCATGAAGCGCACTCTCCCGACACTCCTCACGCTATCTCGCCTTCTCTTGATCCTACTCATTTCTGGCGCCGCGTTCGCCCAGACAAACATCTCATCGGAGTATCAGTCGGCCGATGTAGACGACACAGCGCCCGTCTCCCGAGTAGCTCGATTGAGTTTTGTTGACGGCGACGTTTCGTTCCTTCGAGCCGGGGTGACCGAATGGGCGCCCGCAGTTGAAAACCTGCCATTACTCGCAGGCGATCAGATATACACCGGGCCGGGAGCGCGCGCGGAAGTTCAGCTTGCTCGCGGTAACTACATCAGGCTCTCGGAAAGCACCGAGTTGACCATCGCTGAGCTGTCGGACTCTGCGGCGCAGTTTGAAATAACCGAAGGTACGGCAATCATTCGAATCGAACGCCTGGCTACAGTCTTCCGCCGCTTCGAGGTGGACACACCCAACACTGCGGTTCTGGTTCAGCAAGACGGGCTTTATAGAATCGAGGTCCGTGGCGAAAAGAACTCAGAACTGATCGTTCGCCGCGGTGAAGCGGAGGTATCGACCGAAGAAGGAAGCTTCAAAGTGCGCGAGGGTCAAAAGCTGCTCGTCGATACCGCGACCGCCGGCAGGCTCGAACTCGCCGCCGACAACTCGAGAGATGACTGGGACCAGTGGAGCTACGATCGAGACACGACAATCGCTCGCACCAGTGTCGACGCCGCGCCTGACTATGTCACCACCTACGAGACCGACAACAATGACTTTTATGGAGTGAGCGATCTCTCGAGTTACGGCACTTGGACGAACTACTCTTCTTATGGTCAATGTTGGATACCGCGCGTAGGTTCGGATTGGGCGCCCTATCGATCAGGTCAATGGCTCTGGATACCGGCAGCCGGTTGGACGTGGCTTGCAAGCGAACGTTGGGGGTGGGCGCCTTATCATTACGGGCGATGGTCACACCTGTCGGGACTCGGATGGGCGTGGATACCAGGCTTTGGATCGGCTTATCGCGGGTATGGCTATAGGGATTACCACTGGCGTCCCGCTCTTGTTTGCTTCTTCAATAGTCCGACGCCTCGTGGCAACTACGTTGGATGGTACCCGCTTGCGCCGGGAGAGCGCTGGCGCCGGCACGATAACCGGCGAGACAATGACCGCGCACATTTGAGACTCCCGTCTCCGCGAGACGGCGGGATAAGACCGGGCAATAGTAAATCTGACCGGCCTCCGCAGTTGCATCACGGCGTAACAATTCTTCCCGCTGATGGATTCGCCAGAGGAAATCGCTCCGGTGTGCGACCCGTGGCGCCGAGCCGGGAGCTTTCGGACTGGATCAACAAGGGAGCGCGCTCCGGCCTGCCTGATATGAAGCCATCTCCTGTAGCGGCCGCACCCGAGCTGGCCGAGAACGACCGAAGGAGATCGCATCGCATTGCTTTGCCGGCAAACGAGATCATCAGACGACCGGTCGTGACTCGCAATCCAAAGGCTGATGCGTCGGCACAGCTCGGCGCGCCGCGCGAGCGACGCGTGATCTCGCCGCGGAACCCTGAAGCCGTCACGCAGGGACCGGTACTGAGGGAGCGGGGCGCAGAACGCGGCTTTGATCGAAGACCAAAACCGCCGGTTCCATCGGCCGATCCGAATGCCGGTGCTGATTCTGGTGGCCGCCCGTCATCAAAGATCCGGGTTCCGCTTCCAGCTCCGACAGAAAAGGGAGACGGCGACGCCTCAGCTCGCGAGCGAAAGCGCGCCCGTGAGGGAAACTCTGTTGCTGAACCCCCAGCTTCAGGACCTGACGGCGGCAACAACGCGGCCAAAGAAGAGCGGCGGCGGGCTCGACAAGAACAGCCGCTGACTCCTAAACCGAGAGAAAGCAATCCGTCGGCAGATCAGCAACGCGATAGCGAGACTCGCGCTCGAGAGAGACGGCCTCCAACCAGTGATCCTAAGCCTCGCGAAGATGCGCAGCAGCGAAGCAGAGCCGAGGACAGGCCTCACGACCGTGGCGCGCCTGCCCCGCGAGTAGAACCGAAGCAGGACCGGCCTAATTCTGATAATCAGGCGCGGCAAGAACGGCATCAAGAAAAGGAACAGCGCCAGGAACGCCAGCAGCAACAGGAGCCGCGCAAGAGGCCCTGAAGAACGTGATGAGTGATGCGTGACGCGTGACAAGCGATCGGTACTACGCCACGCATCACTTAGTTTGGTGGCGCGGACTGGGCGGATGAAAAGCGAAACTCAGTAAAAGACACCCCATCTGCTTCATCCTCCTTCGCCTTCCTCCGCCTGGTCGGCGCCACCAAACAAAAACCCTGACTCTCAGTTCTTCTTGCACCTGATGCCGGCCGCTTACTCGTTATTCAATTATCAAGCTCTGGAAGGAGGCGCCTATGAACCCTCACAGAAACGTCGTGCTCTCACTCTCGGTCATCTTCACTCTGGCCGCCTCTGTCTCAGCGGCAGCGCAGTCTGGGAACAACACTCCCGTCCGCGGCAAGAACGGGAGCGCGCAGGAACGGAAGCTCGAAGCACCCAAACATGAAGGCCTTCCACCACAGAAGTCTGAAAGCCTGCCGATCAAAACCGTTGAACACGACCGCTCTCTGACATCACCTCCAGGAACCGGCGGCCTTCAACCGGTTTCGAGCGATTCGCCTCGAGGCGACGGCGAAAATGTCCGTCTGGCTGTTGACCTCGTCGTGCTCGACGCACAGGTTATCCAGCAGAAAACCGGTCGCGTTGCCGGCAATCTGAGGCAGGATGACTTTCTGGTTGCAGAGGACGGAGTCAGGCAGCAGATAACTCACTTCAGCCAGGACACACTTCCGCTTTCGGTGATTCTGCTCATCGACCGGGGCGGTTGTCTCGATCCATTCAGCGAAAAGGTCCGGCACGCCACGCTGGAAGCGCTTCAGCGGCTTAGGCCGCAGGACGACGTAGCTCTGATGTCTTTTTCCAACACCACCGAGCTAATCGAAGGTTTCGGCCGCGGCAAAGATCGGATACTCGCAGGTCTGGATCACCTGCCTCCACATGACGAGGAGGCCGAACACTGTTTCAACCGTGCTCTCTACGAATCAGCGGATTACATGCGCCAGGCAGGAAATCCGGACGGCAGGCGCGTGATCATAGTGATCAGCACCATCACGACTTTCTTCGACTGCACAGGACCCTCACCAGAAGACGCGCGGATGGCGATTCTCGAGTCAGGCAGCGTCGTGTGCGGGATCATACCGAAGACCGCCGGCCAGCGAATCGAGAACGGAGTCATGATTGCAGCGGCCGGCATCGGAGGTTTGTTCAAGGCAAAGTCCTCGAGCCTCAATAAGCTCGCCGAGGAGACGGGCGGCGAAGTCCTCACCGATAAGCCGGAAAACCTGGATCACACCTTCAACGATCTGATCGATCACCTTCGCACTCGATACACCCTTGGCTTTGTGTCCACGAACAAGAAACGCGACGGGAGCTTCCGCAAGCTAAAGATCGAGCTGGCACGCCCGCCCACAAAGAGCGAGGACAGGCTTGTGGTGAAGACAAAGCGCGGTTACGTCGCGGCGAAGGACTCGGCAACGAACACCGGTCGATCTACCAAGTGAATCGGTGTAGGGCAGTGCCGCCGCGTTCAGAACGGGCCCGCTCGGCACGATTCCTTGACACTCCTCTGACCCGCCGATAGAGTCGCTCGCTATGAGCGACCCGTATGATGTCGCCCGAAACGTTTTCGTGAACGACGAAAGCGAGTTGCGCTCCGGTTGGCGCGTGCTCGCTTTCGTTATCTGCTTCATCATCGTCGAGTCGCTCCTTCTCGGCTTGACCAAAGCCTTCGTTACGTTGTTTCCATCACTCGAACACCTGAGCCCCCAGGAGTTGATCCATCTTGGCGCCAGTAACGTGAGGGATCTCGCAGCCGCCGTGATCGCCTCGGCAGTATGCGCGCGAGTACTTGAGCGTCGGCGACTCGGGTCGGTGGGCTTCAGGCTACATCGAGGCTGGCCTCGGGACTTCGCTTTAGGTTCGATGATGGGAGCCGCGTCCCTGGCGATCGCTGTGGGAATCGCCGCAAGCGTCGGGGCTCTCACCTTCGACGTGCAGACGAGAGAGTGGGCGCCTTTGGTGCGCGGGTTCATGATCGCGTCTGTGTTCTTTGTCCTTGCCGGTGCAACCGAAGAATTGATCTTCCGGGGCTTCCCGTTTCAGGCTCTCGTTCACAACCTGGGTGGAGCAAGAGCGGTCGCCATCACCTCGCTGATCTTTGGGCTAGCTCACGGCTCGAATCCAAACGCATCGATCTTCTCAACCATCAATACGATCCTTGCGGGGATCTGGCTCGGACTAGCCTACCTGATGACGCGAAGCCTCTGGCTGGCGACGGCACTTCATTGGTCGTGGAATCTCGCGATGGTGTTCATCTTTGGTCTGCCGGTCAGCGGGTTGACTACGCTTGGCGAACTGGCGTGGCTCAAAGGCCAAATAGGTGAACCGATGTGGATATCAGGTGGGGGATACGGACCCGAGGCCGGTGTGGCGGCAACTGTAGCATTGATCCTCTCCACGTTAGCGATTTGGAAAAGCGGGCTGTTTATGGCTTCGGAAGAAATGCTCGTCGCAATCAAACACGGCAAACGCGAACCGGCTTTCGTCAGCATTACTCCGGAGAGACAAGAACCGCTGGAGCCCGCACCCGACCTGCGCGGTCCGGAGCAAGAGTAAGATACAAGCCGCGATGAGGAGGGCTCAAGGGACGCGCGCGCGGCTGGATGTAGCCGCGCGGCGGGCGTTGGGAACAACGGAAGGTCAATCAGTTGTTCTTAAGCGTTCTTTTCGGCTATGTCGCCGATGATCGGGAGCTTCCACATCTGGCCCTGATTGGCCTTGACCATCGCGATGATGTGTACCGCCAGTAAGCCAATACCCACCACCAAGCGGATCAACAGCAGGATCAAGGCGCCGCCTGCTCCTGCCAACCCCGTGCCAGGCATTAACGACATTCCCGTACCGAATACGATTGAAAGAATGGTGAAAAGTATCCAGACGATAATCCAAACGCCAGCCAATAACAATCCCTGCACCGAATGAAACCTCAAGAGCCTGTTCTCTCTTGGCTCAGTCGCGAGC
This sequence comes from uncultured Clostridia bacterium, assembly GCA_964548075.1. GTDB lineage: Bacteria > Acidobacteriota > Blastocatellia > UBA7656 > UBA7656 > Onstottus_A. Next base: position 129,249 of record CAZJQQ010000016.1, read on the forward strand.
CACAGGACACAAGGTATCACGTTGGCCAAACAGAAGCAGGTGGGGATGTAGCACAGGAGCCCGGCTGTGTTGTAGTCAAGGTTAAGAGTCTTCGTCTTTCCTGTAGGCGGGCCTGGCGGCGGGTAGCCTCCTCCTTGATAACCTTGAGGACCCCCCGGATAACCATAGGGCGGCTGACTGCTCATTTGATTTCCCCTCCCCGTCTATCGAGATTTGGAACGCTTGTCCATCGACGGGCAATACTACTGAAAACGGGCTGCGGCTGACAAGCGAATAAGTGTGAGGTCAGCGATGACTGCAAGGAGCACCGCACGCGTCTGACAACCTGGAAGCAACCCTTCGGACAACGATGATTGTCCCGGCAGTTACTGTAGAGGCGAAAGACTATCTTGATCCGGCCGATCCCTTAGTCTCTCCGCTTCAAATCGTTCTTGATCTCGGAAAGGCTCTCATTCATCCGGAAGAACAGTATCAACAGTTCGCAATAGATCCTCACGACGACAGGGCCAATGAATATGTATAGCAGCCCGACAATAACCAGCGCTCCGCTGCCCGACAGTGAGATGCCGGCGGCTATAGAAATCAGGCCCATAATGATGCATATGACCACTCCAACCCAGAAGACTATCTGGATGATGACTGGAGTGATCATCTTGCGGAAGGTCAAGAAGTCCGCAATATCGCTGTACGCCGGAGCCGGAGGCGGCGGAGGATATCCACCCTGCTGCTGATATCCACCCTGCGGGTACCCATACGGTGGTTGACTGCTCATACTTTCATCTCCTCTTTGTGTTTGATGTTGAAGGCGAAACCTGACAGACCCGCGTGATACTACTAAAGGCCGTGACCAGTAACAAGCAGTTGTTGAGAAATGCGGGCCCGCCTTGGGGATTCACTTGTCGATTCTCTCGGGCTCGCGGACTTCAACGTTTTCTCTCGACACGTCGATCATGTTTCCGCCAGCTTGCTCTATGAAGTACACGTTCCCGCGCCTCGCTGTGTGTCCTTCGCCTCTGATGATCCCGATGTAATACTTCGTCCCTTTGTCGAAGGCGAGTTTTCCCGCCATCGGGCTCTTCTTCTCATTCTTCTCGAAGTAGCGGTCGAACATCGTGCCGCCATACTGGAAGTACGTAAACGTGTTCACTGCGACGAGTCCGGCGACAAGCGCCAGCGCTGTCCCGAGAATCAGCGTTCTAATCCGCCGCCAGGAAAACAGCCGCTCGTCCCCTGAGTCATCTTGTTGTCGATTGAACATTCGTAATTGGCCGCCCCGGGAGCGCAGGCGGGGTTCAGAGTTCAAGCTTCAGCTTGCTTCCAGGGCTTTACCCGATCGAATCACGCAAGCTGAAGCTTGAACTCTGAACCCCGCCTGTGCTCCCAGGGGCAGCTAGACTTTGAACTGACTGAGCAGAAGCGTGGCTATCCCCAGATAGAAGAAAAAAGTGATCACGTCGGTGAAGGTTACCACGAACATCGACGACGCCAGCGCCGGATCGACTCTGAAGCGTTTCAACAACACCGGAACCAACGTTCCCAGCGCGCCGGCTACGACAAGACTCAATACCATGGTCACGCCGAGGATTCCGCCGAGCTTCAAACCAAACCACATCGACCCAAGCTTGGCGCCGAACCACACCGAGACTATCACGCACACGATGACGCCTATTATTAAACCGTTGATCAATCCGACGAGAGCTTCTTTGGTCACCACTCGGCGGGTGGTTTCCCATCCCACTTCGCCCAGCCCGATGCCGCGAACGACGACAGTCATCGTCTGCGTAGCCGCGTTGCTTCCCATCGTTGCGACGACGGGAATCAGCACCGCGAGCCATATCGATCTTTCGATCGTCGTTACGTAGTACTGGACTATGGCCACGGCAATCAGCGCCGCGCCAAGCGAAAGCAATAGCCACGGAAGCCTCCGCCGCACCGAGTTGATCGCCGAGCCGAGCGCGCGGTCGTCAGCTTCGACGCCTGCCAGCGCGTATATATCCTCGGTGGCCTCTTCGCGCATCACGTCGAGCACGTCGTCTACCGTTATGATCCCGACCAGCTTGTTCTCTTCGTCAACCACCGGCACTGCAAGCAGATTGTAAGTTGCGACTATTCGCGCGACTTCTTCCTGGTCGGTGTCAGTCGTCACCTTGATCGCGTCGCCGATCATGATCTTGCGCAGCGGTGTTGACGGCGAATTCAACAACAACTGGCGCAGGCTGACGACACCGAGCAAATGGTTGCGCGAGTCGACGACATAAAGATAAAACGCCATCTCAAACTCTTCCGAGCGACGTTGCAACTCGCTTATCGCTTCGGCGACTGTGACATCTTCGTCGAGCGCAAAATACTCGGGCGTCATTATTCGCCCGGCGGTTTCATCGGCGAATCCCAACAGCTCGTTGACGACTGTCGAGTGCTCGAGTTTCATCGCATCCAGAAACTCATCGCGCAATTCCTCGGGCAGTTCAGAGACGATAAGGGTGGCGTCGTCGGAAGGCAGCTCTTGCAGCAGCCGGGAAACGTCTTCGCGATTGAGCGTCGTCAACAACGCTACCGAGCGGCTCGTCTCCATCTCAGCGAGCGCCTCGGCAGCTTTGCCAAGGTCGTGATGCACGAAGGCTTCGAATACTATTTCACTATCGCGTTGCGGGAGTTGACCGAGTATCTGGGCGATGTCAACGGGACGGAGCTTGGTGAGCAAGTTCGCGGCATTCGACATGGCGCCGCGGCGAGCCAGACGGCCGACGGAGTCCAGCATTAAATTTAGCCGCTGCTCCTGCATCCCAATCGTCTCCGGTTCGTGACATAAGATTTGAAGTGTAACTGTCCATTTACCGCTGCTGATTGAACCCAAAGCCTTTATAGCACAGCGAGCAGTCGCGGCAAAAGAAAAAAGGGGCGCAAAAGTGGCGCAAGGAAACACCGTTGGTTAGAATCCTCGACCGTGACTCGCAAGCGTTGGCGACATCACGCATCACGAAGCAGACGAAGCAGACTATGGCCTTCCTGGATTCTGAATTCTTCGCTCGCGATACGCTCGAGGTAGCGCGTGACCTCATCGGAACCGCGCTGGTCGTAGGAAGCTGCGAGGGACGGATTGTCGAGACGGAGGCATACACCACCGATGACGCGTCGCATTCGGTGAGGCGTCCCAATCAATCGGTCGTGATGCAACAGACCTTCGGCCACGTGTACGTGTACTTCATCTACGGGATGTACTACTGTCTCAACTTCACGACCGATCGCGAAGGCGCGGGCGCGGTGCTGATACGCGCGGCTGAACCGACACAAGGTCTCGATCTGATGCGCGAGAGGCGCGGAACTGGCGTCATCAGAAAACTGACAAGCGGACCTGGGCGGTTGTGTCAGGCATTCGGGATTGACTTGAGCTTCAACGCAGAGCGTATAGGCCGTCGCATAAAAATCAAAACGCGAAACACGACGCCGGAGATCGCCCGCAGCAAGCGCATCGGCATCTCCCGAGCGACGCACCTTGAGTGGCGATTCTATGAACGCAGTAGTCCATTCGTGAGCAGGTGAGTTGAGACCAGTAGCGTGGGTTGTTAGAATTCCGCTTTAACAGAGCGGGCCAGTGACAACAGCTCCGATCCTGCGAAAGAAAATGAAGAACGATTTACTAGTCCGCGCAGCGCGCGGCGAATCAGTCGAAAGAACTCCGGTGTGGATGATGCGCCAGGCGGGACGTTATCTTCCTGAGTACCGCGCGATTCGTAAAGACACCGACTTTTTAACGCTGTGCAAGACGCCGGAACTCGCCGTCGAAGTTTCACTTCAGCCGTATCGAATCCTCGGCGTCGATGCAGTGATCATGTTCAGCGATATCCTGATCCCTGTCGAAGCGATGGGTCAGGAAGTTAGACTCACCGAACAGAAAGGCCCGGAGCTTCCCGATCCCATCCGCTCGCGGCAACAAGTCGATCGGTTAATCGTCCCCGACCCGATCGAGAAGACCGGCTTCGTGATGGAAATCATACGAACGCTGCGACGAGAGCTTGACGGCGCGGTTCCGCTTATCGGGTTCGCGGGGGCGCCGTGGACGCTTGCTGCTTACATGATCGAAGGCGGAGGATCGAAAACCTACGCGCAGGTAAAGCGCATGATGTACACCGAGCCAGTGACGTTTCACGCACTGCTCGACAAGATTGCGGACACGATCATCTTGTATCTGAATGCGCAGATCGAAGCCGGCGCACAGGTCATTCAGTTGTTCGACTCGTGGGCGGGAGAACTTTCGCCGAAGGATTACACCGAGTTTGCTCTGCCGTACGAACGGAAGATATTCGAGTCGGTAAACCGTAATGCAGCGCCGGCGATTATTTACATCAACGGCAGCGGGACTTTTCTGGAGCAGATGGCCACCTGCGGAGCCGACGTGTTGAGCATCGACTGGCGGGTGAATCTGGAAGACGCCCGCGCTCGAGTTGGTCCGCAGTTGACGCTTCAAGGGAATCTCGATCCGTGTGTACTGCTTTCAAATCCTGAGATCGTCACGGAGAAAGCTCGCGAGATCATACGGGCGGGAGGCGGCCAACGTCACATTCTGAATCTCGGTCATGGTATTCTTCCTATGACGCCGGTAGAAAATGCACGGGCGTTCATAGAGGCAGCCAAGACGCCCTAGAATAATTCGCTGAACCGGGCGAAGAGGAGTCGAAATGGCAAAGCAAGAATTCGATGTCCACAACACTGCGACTGATGACTTCTTCGAGGCCGTTGAGGTCGAGACGCTCGCAAAGCGGCAGGGTGTCGGGCCGTTGGACTTCGCCAGGGCTAGAAGGCTTGGCAGGTTCTGGCCGCAGGACGAGAGCATCGATGACTTCGTTGCGACCGTTCGGCGCTGGCGTGACGAAGAGGGCGAGAGGGAGATGCCTGGTTGAGAATGCACAACTCTTGATCCCACGAATCGGAGGTATCAGATGGCAATTGGTGATCTTGACACAATCGGCCGTACGCCGACGGCACAACAAGCCGCCGCGCGCGCAAAGCTAGAAAAGCAAATAGCAGAGAGTGGCGTAAAGCCTCTAACGATTGACGAGTTGAACGCGATGGGTGACCTGTGGCCGGAAGATGAATGCGTGGATGATTTCCTGGAGTGGCGCGAACAGATGCGCAAAGAGGAGAAAGACAGGAGACTTCCCTGATGGATCTCGTTGTGGTTGATACCGACGTTTTGTCTTTCATTTTCAAGCACGATTCCCGAGGCGCGGCATACAAGCCTCATCTCGCAGGCAAGGAGATTATCATCTCGTTCATGACACTCGCAGAGTTGAATCAGTGGGCCATCCGCAGAAACTGGGGCGCGTCGAGGAAGCGGAAGCTAGATGCGTATCGGAAGCCGATTACTGTCTTTCATTCGGATGAAGATCTTTGTCTCAAGTGGGCCCGCGTGATGGAGGACGCTCGCCGCAATGGACGGCCGATCCAGACCGCCGACGCCTGGGTTGCCGCGACCGCATTGCTCCATGACATTCCGGTCGTCACAAACAACCGGAAACACTTCGTTGGCGTCGATGGCCTCACCGTGATATCCGAAGACAATCCTTAATGCGCCGCACTCGAAACCCGGTAACGCGCTGAAGAACCATGGCCGAACTGACCTCAACCAACCAGCGTATCGGAGTCCTCCTCTTCAACCTCGGCGGGCCGGAGACCCTCGAAGACGTTCGCCCCTTCCTGTTCAATATCTTCGTCGATCCCGACATCATTCGTCTTCCCTGGCGCGGTCTGCAAAAACCGCTCGCCTGGCTGATCTCGACGCAGCGCCACAAGAAATCGCGAGGCTATTATGAGCAGATCGGCGGAGGTTCGCCGCTTCGCCGCATCACCGAAGAGCAGGCCCGCGCGCTCGAGCAAGCGCTCGCAAGCCGCAACATCAACGCGCGGGCCTACGTCGGCATGCGATACTGGAACCCGTTCATCGAGGAAGCGCTCGATCAAATCCGGCGCGATCAAGTCGATCATCTGGTGATCCTGCCGCTCTATCCGCAGTTCTCGGTTTCGACGACCGGCTCGAGCCTGAATCGCATGCATGCAATCGCCGAAGAGACAGGCCATCGCTTGCCACCAACTTCGGTGGTCTGTAGCTGGGAGGCTGACGCGAATTACATCGAAGCGATGGCTGCCGCCGCGCGTGAAGAACTTGCTCTCTTCCCTGATCAAGACCCGTCGCAAACGCACATACTATTCAGTGCGCACAGCGTGCCGGTGCGCTACATCGACGAGGGCGACCCCTATCTGGATCAGACCAAACGCACGGTCGAGCTTGTGATGGAACGCCTCGGAGCGCATCGTCCACACACGCTCTCGTTTCAGAGCAAAGTCGGCCCTGTCGAATGGCTCACGCCGGCGACGAATGAAACGATTCCCAAACTTGCGCGCGAAGGCGTGTCGCAGCTTATGCTTGTGCCGGTCAGTTTTGTGTCCGAACACAGCGAGACGCTCTATGAGATGGATATCCTTTATCGTGACGCCGCCGCGCAGGCCGGCATCGCCATCTACCGGCGCGTGCCCACGATGAATTGCAGAGCCGACTTCATCGAGGCATTGGCGACTATCGTCGAACGCGCACTGCCCTATCGCACCGACGGCGCGTCACCCTCGATCTGCATTCACTCTCCTGTTGCAGCCGGCGCCGCCGCTCCGTCCTGCGCTTGCGAGCGAGCGAAGGGTTAGGCCTTATGCAAAACCATCGCGCAGTCGTCGTGATCGGAGCCGGGATATCGGGGCTGGTCTGCGCCTTTCGGCTTAAGGCGCTTGGTATCGACGTCGCCTTGCTCGAGAAGTCCGATCGCGCAGGCGGCGTGATTCATAGCGAGCGTATCGACGGCTTCCTGATCGAGCGCGGACCCAACAGTTCACAAGGTACCGAGGAACTGTTGGCGCTGGTGGAGGAACTGGGGATCACCGGCGAGCTGGCAGAAGGCGACCCAAAGGCCCCGGCTTACGTCTACTTCAACGGCCGGCTTCATCCCGTTCCGTCTGGCGCCGGCGCATTCATCAAGAGTGATCTTCTGAGTCTCAGCGGCAAACTCCGGATCTTCAAAGAGCCCTTCGTTCCGGTACGCCACGCTGATTCAGAAGAGAGCGTTGCGTCATTCGCGCGGCGGCGAATCGGCCGGGAGGCGGCAGAGCGGATGGTCGCGCCGTTCGTCTCGGGCATCTATGCCGGGAACGCGGACCGGCTCAGCGTTCAAGCGGCTTTCCCGAAACTGGCAAACCTTGAAACCGGCTATGGAGGCCTGTTTCGAGGTACATTCGCAAAAGCCCGCGAGGCGCGCCGCGCCAAGAAGGCCGCCAGTGCAGTGCTCGACAAGGCGGCGCCCACGCGCCGGCGGCTGTGCTCGTTTCAAAGCGGCATGGGGTTCCTGCCCAAAACGCTGGCCTCGAAGATCGGTGAAGACCTGTTGACCGGCTGCGGGGATCTGCGGGTTGAGCGGCCGGCCGACTCACATGGGTTCGAGGTCGGGTTCGAGCGCGGAGGTATTCACCACAAGCTGATATGCGAGCGCATCATCATCGCGACTCCCGCGAACATCGCGTCCTCGCTTGTTGCTCCGCTCTCGAATGAGCTGAGCAGCCTGCTCGGCGAAATCGACTACCCGCCGCTTTCGATCGTCAGCCTCGCCTACGATCAATCGACTATCACCACTCAGCTCGACGGCTTTGGCTTTCTAGTCCCTCCAAGCGAAGGATTGAACATTCTCGGTTGTGTGTGGAACTCGAGCCTGTTCAAAGACCGCGCCCCGAAAGGCAAAGCTCTGGTCACCGCATTCATCGGCGGTGCGCGCAATCCCAGCGCCGCGAGAGCGGCCGACGCCGACTTGGTTTCAACAGTGCACAACGAACTCCAGAAGGTGCTCGGCATCTCAAGCAATCCTCGAGTCGTCGCCATCACCCGATATGAACGGTCGATACCGCAGTACAACCTCGGTCACTTCGCGCGCGTAAAGAGGATCGAGCTTCTGCTTGGCGATCTTACTGGGCTCACGATCATTGGAAACTACCTGCACGGAGTCTCAACCGGTGATTGTATTAAGGAGGCAGACCGGGCGGCGAAAAAAATCAAGGAGTCTCTGTTACCCTCGCGATAAGGCAGCGGCTTCGTTTCCCCGTGCATCCTCCCCGGGGACGCGTCGATCTGGTCGGCTCGGGAATTGTGGTCAAGACGATCGATCCGCTTGGACGCGGAACCACCGTCTCCTATGCGGACAACTTCGGTGACGGCAGCAACCCGGATGTAGCTCAGTTCACGCCGGCGTCACCAACCTTTGCGCTGCCGACGCTCGTGATGAACGCGCTCAATCAACAGGCGAAGACTCAATACGACTACACTCGCGGTATCGCGTCAGGCGTCAAAGATCCAAACGGAACGATTGCGAAGAGCGAGTTTGATATCTACGACCGGGTTGTAAGAGTGACGGCGGCCTACGCGGCGACGCCTACCGCGGATACAACTATCACCGAGATGAGCTATCCTTCCGTAGGTGCAAACGAATCGAAGGTCAGCCGCCAGCTTGACTCGACTCGCTGGCTTTCGTCGCGCGCCCAGTACGACGGCTTCGGAAGAACGATTCTCGCGAGCCAGGCGGAAGACGGCGCGCACTTCAATTCGGCTAGCTTCACAATTCACAGCAAGACTCTCTATGACGGACTCGGGCGCGCGGTTAAGGTGACAAACCCTTACCGCTCCGGACCTGATTCAACCGACGGCTGGACGCGCACAGCTTTCGACGTTGCGGGCCGGGTGATCGATGTCGCGACTTTTTCAGGATCGCCGACGACGCCGCCACCCGACTATCCGGCCACCACCGGAAGCGGCGTTACCTGGACGGGCAGCGTGATGACGATTTACAATGGCGACCAGGCAACGGTTACCGATCAAGCAGGAAAGAAACGACGCAGCACGGCGAACTCGTTAGGACAGCTCGTACAGGTCGACGAGCTGAACGAAGACGGTTCGCTTTACGCCGCGACAAACTACTCCTATGACGCGCGAGGAAATCTCTTAACCACAACTCAAGCGGCCGGCGCGACAACGCAAACTCGCCGTTTCGCCTACGACGCGTTGTCTAGATTGTTGTTCGCGGCCAACCCAGAGCAAAACACGAGCAGTAATTCGCTGTTCACCTACAACGGTCAGCAATGGGCCGTCAAATACGTTTATGATGTGGCGTCGAACCTCACGGACAAGACCGACACCCGGCCTGTCGGCGCCGGGTTCGTCAACGTTCACTACACCTACGACCTGCTCAACCGAGTCTTGCAGCGCAGCTACAATGATGGCACGCCTCAGGTGGACTATGTTTATGACACCGCGACGAACGGAGTGGGCCGGCTGCGTTCGGTTACCGCCAGTGGAGTCTCAGCCTACAACTACACGACATATGATGCGCTGGGAAGGCCAACGGCGTATAATCAGGCGACCGAAGGGCAGACTTACTCGATGAGTTGCACGTACAACAAAGCCAGCATGATGGTGGACGAGACATACCCGTCGAACAAAGTCATGCACACCGAGTACGACGGCGCAGGCCGACCCGCCGGCGTCAGGAAGACCACAAACACCTTCTACTATGCAGGCTCGGATGCGAACGACGCACTGAATCGAGTTCAGTACTCGGCTCACGGCGCGATGACTGCAATGAAACTTGGCAACACGGGGACGAGTCTGTGGGAACATACGAACTTCAATTCCCGGCTTCAGCCGACACAGATTGGGCTCGGGACCAGCCAGACCAGTTCGAGCGTTGTGGGACTGGACTACACGTATGGGGTCCTGGTGAGCGGTTCTCTCGATGCGACGAAGAACAACGCCAATATCCAGAGCCAGACGATCACGGTCCCAGGGGCAACCTTCGTACAGAGCTACGTTTACGATTCCGTGAACCGTCTGGGCAGCGTGACCGAGAAATACAACGGCAAGTCGATTTGGACGCAGAACTACGGGTTTGACCGGTGGGGCAACCGCACGAGCCTGATCAACAGCGGCGCGAAGGCGGCATTCTTGCCGACGCAAAGCACTCCGCCGGTGGATAGCGCGACGAATCGGCTCGCTGGGGTCTCTTACGACGCGGCAGGGAATGCGTTGAGCGGCCCGCAGACGCAGTTTCTAACCTATGACGCGGAGAATCGGCTGGTGACGGCGCGGGAACCGATAGCGTTTACGTACAAGTATGACGGAGAGGGTCGGCGGGTCGAGAAGAACAATGATGATGGTGAGCCAGCGATCACGGTGTTCGTCTACAGCACAGCGGGGCAGATGGTAGCGGAGTATACATCATTTGTAGGACCATCGATGCCTAACTTTAAGGTGAGCTACCTGACAGCAGATCACCTCAGCAGCACGCGAGTAGTGACGAACGGGACTGGCGCGGTGGTGGCGCGGCACGACTACTTGCCCTATGGCGAGGAGATGCCGGCGTTAGTGGCGCGGACAGGGATTGCAGGATACGGCGCTGCGGACGGCATTCGCCAGAAGTTCACCCAAAAAGAAAGAGATAATGAATCGGGACTGGATTACTTCCTTGCAAGGTACT